>CP070636.1:0-5973 GCA_020356305.1 Candidatus Bathyarchaeota archaeon
ATCAACACCATGGAGCCAAGACACCAAATAGAGTTTTTCAAAGCTTACGAAAAAGTATTCAGTTCAAGAAAAGAGGTTAAGACATTTGATAGTAGATTCATCGAGAATGGTTGGATCTCTGTTGCTTGGAAAAAAGGAGAGCTAATGGGTGTACGCGCACAGCGACTGGAAGTGAAGTTGGCAGCGAATCCCGCTCAAGTATGAGGTGAAAATAATGTTAGAATTTCTGACCCGCGACCAGATCGAGAAGATTCACTCTGCAACTTTGAAGATTCTAGAGGATGTTGGCGTTCTGGTTTATGAAGATAGTTTCTTGAAGTTTTTGGCTAACTCTGGAGCAGATGTTGATTTCGACAAAAATATCGTAAGATTTTCCCAGAGTTTGGTGATGGAATGCGTCAAGAAGACACCCAAACGGCTGACGTTGTATGCTCGTGATCCCAAATATGATGTAGAGCTTGATGACGGAAAGATCTATGGTCATGCAGTTGGCGGAGCCGCTTCTGTAGTTGACCTGGACTCTGGAGAGGTACGGCCCTCCAATAGAAGGGATGTTGTTGATCTAACTAGGATGATAGATGCGCTGCCTAACATTCATACCTGTACCATGATCGCTTTGCCCTGTGATGTTCCAGAACAGGCTCGTGACGTGTACTGCATGGCGGAGCAACTCAAGAATACAAGCAAAAATTTGGATGCAACCCCGATTACGGACAAAGGTTTCCCTTATATGATGGAGCTGGCTGAGGCAGTAGTCGGCGGGGAAGAGGAGTTGAGAAAGCGCCCCGTCATTACGTGTAGCTTCTCCCCGACGAGCCCCCTGAAATTTTCTGGCGATGTCGTAAGAATTGTGGTTCAAGGGGCCAAGTTGGGTTTACCAATAGCTGTGTTACCTTGCCCTATGGCAGGTGCGACCAGTCCAGTAACATTAGCAGGAAGCTTAGTTCAGCAGAATGCGGAGACAATAGCGGGGTTGGTAATGATTCAGCTGGTGAATGCGGGAACGCCGTTCATGTATTGTCCCCGCGTCTTTCCCATCGACATGCTCTCTGGAATGACCAGCTCCGGCGTCGAAGTTGGCTTGTTATCAGCAGGGTGCGTTCAACTCGCCAAGTATTATGGTTTTCCATCCGACGTATATGGACTTGATACAAGCTCCAAAACACTGGATGAACAGGCGGCATTTGAGAAGGGGATAAACGGGATCATACCAGCTTTAGCTGGAGCGAACATTCTGTCAGGAGCCGGGTCTATTGAAGGCGGCATTACAGTGAGTTATGAACAACTCGTTATTGACGATGAGATTTTTGGAATGATTTTCAGAGCGGTTAAAGGCATCGAAGTGGACGAAGAAAAACTGGCAACAGACGTGATTGCGAAAGTAGCTCGTGAAGCATCCAATTTCCTGCAACAGAGGCACACCCTGAAGCATTTCCGGCTGGAACACTATCATCCCAAACTTTCAGACAGAGCTGCTCGTTCGCGATGGAAAGAAATAGGAGCCAAAAACATAGCGGAAGTTGCACGAGAGCAAGCAAAGACAATATTGGCGGAACACCACCCCCAGTCACTGGATAAAGACGTGATCAAAAAAATCGAACAAATATTGAAAAGAGCAATCAACACTCTGGCATCTCCGAGCACCTAACAGCAAAATGGCCATGTGCATCTTTCTGACAGAAAAAGAAAGGGCATAGAGACTGTTGGACGCGCATGAAAAACATCAAAGCCTTCTTCAAAGTCCTTCCAAATTTCTTTGTCCGTTTGCTATTCGATTCTGCCAAGATTTTTCGATCCAAGGGATAGGAACACAATTCCCACCAGCCAACTTAGCGTGGTTTGCACCAGCAGCACGTACAAAAGGCCCACATTCGGCTCCAAATCTGGGAATATCCTCATCAAAACGAACAAGGAGCCCACGAACAGTCCAATTGAAACTGAGATGACTATCAAAACGTTCAACATGAACCTTATCGACTTTTCCGAGAAAGCTGGCATTAAGAGAAAAAGACCAAGAACAAACGCCGAGTCCGCTGCAGCGATCAGCACTCCCAATCCCGTATTGGCCAACAAAGAAATGAAAGTGGCTTTCGAGCTCAGGATCACCGACAAGGCGGTGACCACCGCCGCGACTGGTACTACAATGAGCCAGCCTTGGAGCAACCTCGCCCGGACAAACCTTCCAACACCGAACGGTGTTTTCCGGTAAATAAAGAGGGTTTCCTTCCCCCGAAGTGTCACTTCGCCCGCCACAAACACCGCAAGGATCGGAAACATAAATTGAGTCATCATCAGAGGCATGATCACTCCTAATTCAGATTCTTCCGAGAGCTGCGGAACAACGATGAATACGTTCATCATAACGATGAGACCCACAATGTAGGCGATCTTCGACAGGTTTTCAAGCCTCCGCCCATAATCCTTGAATATCGATACTAGAAGAGTGCCGAACGATTCGCCGCCTCCAAGATATTTCACGGTCTTATAGAAGGCACCGTCAGGTTTCGCCTTAGAAGTTGTGAAGGTGGTGGGTTCTAGGCTGTAAGCGCGGTTGGCTGCCCTCGCGCCAAGCCACAACACCGCAATGAAAAAGGCTGCAAGACCTCCAAATCGGGTTAACGTCTCGAACCCGATGGCTCCGATGTTTCCAGGGTTCGTAGCGAAGTCGACAATAACTTCAGCGCCCCAAGAGCTCGGCAGCAGGCCTAGAAGGACTCTCACCGTCCCACCCGCCCCGGGGTCAAGGAGGGTCTCAAAGATGCCTCCGAACTGAAACCCGTATACTAACGCAACGAGTGGCAAAGCAATTATTAATGCAAGGGCCTTTCCAATATCGCGGCCTCGAGCCGTTTTTCCAAATTTTGTTCTCAGTAGGGCCGCAATCACAGTGCCAATCCAGAAGGCAGATAGAAACGTGATGACAAATATCGCGATTATTATTGCCATCTGCGCCAAATCGAGCCCTAAAGGATTTAGAGCAGCGGTGAAGAAACCCGCGATCACCGTTACGAAAATGGCGTAAAACGGCATCTGGCCCACGAATTCCCCCAGGAGAACGTCGCTCGGTTTTATGGGGGCTGCGAGAAATATCTCGAGTTGTTCAGCCTGCACTTCTCTCAACGTTTGGGTGATTGGGATTATCATGAAATAAATGAAAATGAGGAACAGTATGATCTGAACCGTGGCCACGGCTGCATAGGAAAGAATCAAAGCGAGGAAATCGTCAATGAATAGGCTGGCGAAGCTTGGCGCAATAAAAGCCACATAAACAGCTAATATTCCAGTGACCAAGTAGGGAAAGTATCGCCGTATCTTTCGAATTCTGCTGGTGTGGATACGATACTCGTTTTTGGCAATTACAAGCCACTTAGGCACAGGCACTTCTCTGCCCTCTCCACGCCAAAAGCCTCTTCTCCTCAACACCGTCACTCATCGCGATAAAAGCCTCCTCCAAAGTCTTCGTTCCAGTTTGAGCTACAATGTCATCAACTGTCCCTAACGTGATGAGCCGGCCCTGATTGACTATACCTATATGGTCATACAATTGTTGCACAACCGAGAGAATGTTGCTGCACATGAAAATAGTTTTCCCCATGCGCGCGCGTATTTGCTAGCCTTTTGATCAAATCCTTCACCGCCCGCGCCTAGAGACATTGACCAGCAAGGCCAATTCTTGCAACACGGGTCATGAGCGCACCTACTACCATAGTCGTGAGTATGTAATGCTTTTTATCTAATACAACGTTTAGGTGTATCTACGGAGGGCTAGACTTTGAAACACGCAGTTTTTCCACATCCCTTCATTGCCAATTCCGCGACTGCTGACTGGGAAAGCATGCTGTATGAATTAAAAATCAAAAGTATCCAAGATCTATACTCGGACGTACCTGCCAAATTCCGACTTAAAGGGAAGCTGCACTTGGGAGATCCTCTCTCAGAATTGGAGACTTTCAATCTCGTGTCAAGAATCTTAGCCAACAACAGATCCTATCGGGAAATGTCGGTTTTTGTAGGCGCCGGCGCCTGGCTTCATTACATACCGGCAGCTGTTTCAGAAGTGATTTCCAGAAGCGAATTCGTGACATCGTACACGCAATATCAACCTGAAGCCAGTCAAGGGATGCTTATGGCCTTGTTTGAGTATCAGAGCCTCATGGCCGAGCTGCTGGAGATGGATGTCGTCAACGCGTCCATGTATGATTGGGCAACTGCACTTGGGGAAGCTGGAAGAATGTCTGCGAGACTAACTAGAAGACGTGAAATAGTTGTTCCACGATTCGCGTCGCCTGAAAGAAGGGGGACACTGCAAACATACCTGGATCCAATCGGAGGGAGAATGGTTGAAGTGGCTCAATCAAAAGAGAGTGGGCAGATTGTGTTGGAAAGTCTCAAGGAGCAAGTCTCTTCAGATACAGCTGCTGTGTATTTGGAAAATCCTTCTTATCTGGGTTTTCTGGAAACCCAAGTAGAGGCAGTAGCTGAGATCTCCCATGATGCTGGTGCCCTATTCGTTGTGGGAGTTGATCCGATATCTTTGGGAATAATAAAGCCTCCAGGCGACTATGGAGCTGACATCGTAGTCGGTGAGGGACAACCGTTTGGAAATCCCGTGAATTTCGGCGGTCCCCTACTTGGAATTTTGGCATGCAGAAACGACTTGAAGATGATCAGAGCGATGCCTGGGCGAATCATAGGTATGACGACCACTCTTGATGAGACGCAGAGAGCGTTTGTCATGAGCCTGCAAACTCGGGAACAACACATTCGCCGAGGAGAAGCAACTTCGAACATTTGCACTAACAATGCCTTATGCGCCCTTGCTTCGGCTGTGTATCTTTCGCTTCTCGGAAAACACGGGGTCCAAGAGCTGAGCAAACACATCTTGGCTAAGACAAAATATGCCATTGGACGTTTCAGTGCAATAAGTGCCGTTGAAGCGCCGTTATTCAACGCACCCCATTTCAAAGAATTCACACTCGGTCTCAAACATAGACATGCCGATGACGTTTTGAGAGAACTGTTGAAGCATGAGATTTGCGGGGGGAAATCACTTGCACCAGAATTTCCAGAGCTGGGAGAATCAGTACTAGTCTGCGTCACCGAGCTGCATAGCAAACAACAGATTGACAACTACGTTGAGACGCTTGACAAAATTCTGGGGTGAAAAGAATGTACCGACAAAGTAAATGGAATGAACCATTAATCTTTGAAATCAGTCGTGAAGGTGCAGTGGGTCACGTACTTCCTAAGCTGGAAAAGGAAATATCCGCCCAATTAAAGGAGGCGACAAACGAAATACCGAAACAACTGCTCCGAGCGAAGTTAAATCTGCCGGAGGCAAGTGAACTGGAAGTTGTTCGACATTTTACCCGGCTCAGTCAGATGAATTATGGTATAAGTCTCGGTACCTATCCGCTGGGAAGCTGCACGATGAAATATAATCCGGTTGCCAACGAAAGACTTGCGTCTTTGGAAAAGGTACAAAATGTTCATCCTCTTCAAGATCAAAGAACTGTACAGGGAAGCCTCGAACTGCTGTATATGCTCGAAAAAAGTCTCTGCGAAATAACGGGCATGCACAAGTTTTCCTTCATTCCAGCCGCTGGTGCCCAAGGCGAATTCCTCGGATGTCTCATAATGAAAGCATATCATGAAGAACGAGGAGAGCACAGGAGAAAAATGATTGTTCCTGACTCCGCTCATGGAACGAACCCTGCCAGTGCGGAGATGGCGGGCTTTCAAGTGGACGTCGTCAAAAGTGATGAGACAGGATGCGTAGACATTGAAGAACTAGAGAAGATTGCCACAGAAGAAACCGCTGGTCTAATGCTTACAAATCCAAACACGCTCGGTATTTTCGAGAGAAACATTGAGGAAATTGTTCAAATAGTCCATGGCGCAGGCGGTCTGCTATACTATGATGGAGCAAACCTGAACGCAATTATGGGGAAGGCCAGACCAGGCGATATGGGG
>CP070636.1:6073-11359 GCA_020356305.1 Candidatus Bathyarchaeota archaeon
ATCACAAGTGCCACGCTTAGAAACAGCTTCACATAAATCCAAAAAATATCTGTCCCAATTAGGTCTTGCCATAATTACCACTCTGCAACTCTTAACTATTAGGATTCTTAATCTTTAATAACTTAGCATGCGCGCGCAGAAAATAGGTAAATCTGAGATTAAGCTCCTCTCTCAAACACCCGGTCCAGGTGTTGAGGCCATCTGTTTGTCTCTATCTGCCATCTGGATGGCGAAGCTCAAGACGAGGAGAGGGTTGAGGTCTTGGCGTGTAATGTCAATGTTGTAGGAATATCGGAATACAGCAGCAAGACCCCGTTTCTTATGTACATGAGCGATGACGCTCCCATCCGGAGTCAGGACTTGGTATTCCGCAAAAAACTTGCCACCCTGTTTTATCTCAGCCAGCTGCTCGCCTCCCGGGTCTTCCACATGCCATACCGGTCGCTCATACGTGGAGAACAGGTAGAACACGCCGAGAACGGTGAGAGCTCCTCCAATGAAGGCGATTACCAGCAAACTAATAGTGGGTGGTGTTGTCGCGACGTAGGCGATGAACCCGAATATTGCGATCAGCAGACCTCCAATAAATAGGATAATCCCAAGCAAGCCTTTTTTCTTCTTGCTGGGAGACAGCGTTTTTTGCTTTATGGTGGCTTGAAGATGGTTTTGTGCATCGTAAACCTCGTATCCCTTTTTAGAAGAGCGGATTTCACCTGTGCGAGTTCCATCCATCCCTTCAAACCAGAATCTTGACCAAAGTTTCAACCTCTGCTTCTTAGCGTAGCCAAGTAGGTTTCCATGCGTGTCCATGACGCTATAGGTGTCCCTAGAAAATGGAACGAGACGACCCCCCAACGTCATCTCTATAACATACTGCATCCTATCAAACATGCTCAGCGTCCTCACCTACTTCATTATTGATTCAAAAAGATAAGTCTGTTGCTCTGAATTCATCGCATGCATGCGTGTGTGAGAGTTATAGTTTATTGTTTTTCGTTTGTGTGTATTGTTTGTGTGTGTTGTTTGTAGAGAGCGGGTTAGTAGGAGAGTAGGAGCGATGCGCGCGCTAGAGAGGTAGTTTGGGTTTGGGACTAAAATTTAATCCACACACAGAAGGACCATCTGGATTAAAAACAGCTTAATTCTTGATCAACCGCGTGCGAATCATTGCTTTTTGGTGAGCAAAACTAAGATTGCTTTTTGCGTGTGTAACCTATTCTCGGCTTGATCGTATACGACTGAGTGGGGGCCATCTATGACCGCGTCAGTGATTTCTAATCCTCGGTAGGCTGGTTGACAATGCATGATTATTACGTCTGACTTTGCTCGTTCAACAAGTTTCGTGTTCACCTGATACGGTGGAAACATCACCATTCGTTCTCTCGTCGCCTCAGGGCCAGCTTGGAAACTGTATTGGTAGTAAGCATAAATAACGTCTGCATCCTCTACGGCCTTTTGGGGATCGTGTTCTATCTCAATTTTTGTCCCCGCTTCTTTCGCATCTTCTAAAGCCCATTTCCAAGGCTTTCCACTTGGCATGAACTTGTTCATTTCAGGGCAGCTTGCTGTCACGTCTATTCCCACCTTGGCGCAGCCTATCATCAAGGAGTTTGCTACATTCGCCCCGTCTTGTTGTGCTCCCAAATCTCCCACGATAGCCAGTTTTAGGCCTTTGAATTTTCCTTTCTTCTCCATTATAGTGAATAGGTCTGTCAGCCCTTGGCATGGGTGAAAACTAGGCGTCATGGCATCTATAACGGGAACATCGGAATACTCAATTAGAGCTTCCAGTGTTTCGTCCTTGTATGCTCTACATGTTTTGACATCGACGTATCTGCTCAGCACCTTAGCTTTATCCTTGATACTTTCTATCGCTCCAAGCCATGTCTCGGAGATGAACCCTGCAAGTTCCCTGAACTTCTCGGGAAACGCTTCTTTAGGTGGACATTTTATGAAGATTGCGTGACCACCAAGCTGAGTCATTGCTGCTTCAAATGAATTTCTAGTTCTAAGCGATGGCAATTCAAAAAACATTGCAAGATTTTTGCCTTCAAGAGCATGAGCGTATTCCACAGGTTTTTGCTTAATATCCCTAGCTGTTTCCAAAATCGTTTTTATGTCATCTCTGGATAGAAAATGAAGAGAGCGTAGATGTTTAAACATCTTTTTACACTTCCTCTCCTTTAAGTAAATAGCTTAAGCTTTTAGACGTTGTCGTTTACCCCATGCCGTTGATGACTCACTTGGAGACGCAAAATTTAAGTAAACTGATGTTGGATGCCAAGAATACTAAAGTGTTGGTTCTGAAATGAAGAGCAAGATTACGATGGTTTCAGAGTTCGCTCCTCAAAAAGCCGTGTGGCTACAATGGCCGACCCCAGGGATAGGAGATGAAGGAGTTGATGAACGCGATTTTATACCCGCTTTTGTGGAAATTGAGCGAGAGTGTCGCACAGAGGGTGAAGTTCACAATATTGTTCTGAACAACAACGCTGAAAGATTGGCGAAGCAAAAACTTATCGATGGAGGAGTGCCTCTCGACAATGTTTTCTTTCACACAATGCCCTATGATTCATGCTGGATGCGTGACAACGGACCAATTTTCATCAGGAAGAATGGCCGAGAGCACATCTTGGGCTTCGGTTTCAACGCGTGGGGCTATCCTCCTTGGGGTCCTTATGACAAGGATGACAAAGTTCCTGAGCGGATAGCGAAGCTGCTTGGCATAGGCTATACCCAAGTGCAATATGTTGATTACAAGGACGGCAACAAAACTAAAAACTTGATCTATGAAGGCGGGGCGTTTGAGTCTAGCGGCGAAGGAACGATTGTAGGTTCGTGGGCGATATGTCAACATAGAAATCCTCATTTGACTAAAGAACAGGCGACGCGTATCTTCGCAAAACTCACTGGTGCACATACGATCATTTGGATAGATTCGGTTTGGCCTGAGACTACTCCAGAAAAGGCAGACAACCATACCTATGGATATATGAAATTATATGCCAAAAGCAAGGTTTGTGTTCTTGGGTCCGAAGCGGAAGGACCAGGTAATGAGGCAACTGTAAAACTTGAACACGCAGGATGGGACGTCTACAGACTTCCTTCAGGATTCAGATGGTCATTTGTAAACTGTCTAATTTTCAACCGGAAAGTAATTGCCGGCTACGTGGACACTCCTATGACTCCCCTAGAAAAAGACACGATGGAAGAGCTTTACCCAAGCAAAACAATCACCGCCATGGAAATTGGACCAATGGCCCAAGCAGGCGGTGGGGTTCACTGCGTCACCCAGCAACAACCTAAGTAACACCCGCGCGCGCACTTGCAATTCCCGCAATCGGGACATCTATCTAAGTCCTCAATCCTCTCTGTTCGAGAACCTCAAAAGAGGTATCAGGAAAATTTTAGTTCTCTATGAACTACTTGCAGTTGTCAATTGATAGTTTCGCCTGAGTCGTTCCGATCGGTCTTTATAGCTTGAAAGATGCTATAATATGTATTTTGTATACAGAAAGCTTATGGTTGTCGCAAGATTGGAAGTAAGGTAGCAACCGAAAACACTGTTTAAGGTGCAAGTATTGAAGCGTACGCCCAGACACGGAGTGAAACGGGAGTTCTCATCTGTGGAAAGAGTTCCTACTGGCGTTAAAGGTCTAGACAAAATGTTGGAAGGAGGGCTTCCCTCTGGCACTTGCATCCTCGTTCTGGGAGGACCCGGCGCAGGGAAAACAATTTTTGGAATTCAGTTTCTGTACATGGGTGCTGTAGAATACAACGAAGTAGGTTTGTACGTGTCTTTTGACGAAAGCCCGGTTTCTCTTAGAAAAAACATGGAATGCTTCGGTTGGAATCTCAAGAGGTTAGAAACCGAAGCAAAATTCTCTTTCCTTGATTTGTCTCCAATTCGAGCTTTTCCCAAGGAAATTGAAGAGAGTTTTGTTAAAATGAATCTTCTAGAAACGATAAAGAAGAAAGTTCAAGAAATTCAACCAAGGCGTATTGTGATTGACTCACTTGCCACCCTCGTTGTTCAGTTCCCAAATGTTGTCGAAAGGCGGAGCACTGTGATAAATTTGTTCCAAACTGTAATGGATGTAGGCGCTACTGGATTGATGCTAAATGAATTACCAACAACGTACTATCCAGGGAGAGAATTACAGGTTGAGGAATTTTTGGCGCATGGTGTAATCATTTTTCGCTCACTCGAAGAAAGGTTGCGGATATTCAAGGCAATTCAAATTGAAAAGATGCGTGGGGTCAGTCATGACTCTCAACTTCGACCCTATACTATAGACAACAACGGTCTCAAGGTATTTTCAAAAGAGAACATTTTCGTGCCTGCAACAACCATCCCTATCCGCACTACGAAATAGAAATTATCCTATATCTATACTAGGAGTTCATAATTCTTTAGTGTTCTCAAACCAAGAGTCCGGATGTTCCAAGGCGCGTGGGCTGCAGGAGTGCATCACCTATGATAGCCTTCCAAAGATGCAACAGGAAGAGAGTGGACTATGAATAGACAAACCAGAACCACTATACTGCTAGGAATGCTGCTAATCCTTTTCAGTATTCAACTGTTGCTCTCGTATGTGCACGCTTTACCAGTAACAGAAGAGTATGATTATGGTGACAACAATACGAGCGATGTCGACGCTAGCGACGACAAAGGGACACATTCAAACTTTACTGGGCAACAATATGGTCCAGATGGAATGTATGATACCTTAACAGAAGCCGATTCTGGAGGCAACGTGACTCTAGATTTGTATGTAGACATTTTCGACAACACACGAACTGGGTGGGCAACGCATGGAACAGCCCCATATCTGCATTCACAAGACTATCCTACTGACTACGTCTGGCTGGTGCTAGACCGGACAGAAAGCATAGGGGATTTCGCTTTTCAAAATAGCTCCAAATCATTAGGAACCATAAATTCAGTAATCCTAAGGGTGTACGCTTGGAAAGAAGATTCACGGGATAGGTTGTGCATGCATGCATGCAGGAACTTTGCATATTTGGTGGAACAATGGCCTCAGAAGACTTCAAGGTGGACGTGTGGAATGGGTCGGCCTGGCAAAATCTCTTCTCCAGTCTCTCGAGTGGCTGGAACAATATTTCAGTCACCAACTATCTAGATGGCCCTACTTTCACAATCAGATTTAAAGGAGGGACAGAAACAGGAGATACGTCACAGAACAGTTGGCAAATAGACTCTACTTTATTACATACATGGACAGAAGCTCGTGTGCACCATGATGTAAGCATAGTCAGTGTCAC
>CP070636.1:11459-17708 GCA_020356305.1 Candidatus Bathyarchaeota archaeon
ATCAGTCGTGCTTGTCCATCCCAGATTTTCCCATTCTTTGTCAATTTGGATTGGGGCTTTCTGCCCAATGAGCTTTGCAACTGTTCTGGCTGCGTTGGCACAACCGCTTCTATGTAATATGTTGTTTCGATGGTGAAGGTGACGGTATCATTGGTATCTTCTGTTGCATCGTGCAACTTCACAGTGTAATTGCCTTTCGGGCGGCTAGGCGCGATGAACGTATCATCAACAGTTGCGTCCACCGCTGTTCCGCTTTTCACCTCTTCCTCGTCAAAGAAAATTGCGTACGATCCACTTGCAGTATCGATTTCTCCAACAAGTGTTATGGGTGTTCCAACAGGTCCGCTGTTTGGTGTGATAGTGGTTATCGTTGTTGGGCCCGCGGGTATCCCTGGAAGGAACGAAGCGCCGACAGCTGCTACAAGCAGCAGTGTTGCTAGGGCTAAGTTGAGTTTCAGTTTATCCAAGCGTTTCCCCTCATTTTCAACCTTCTTTAGCACTTGCTTTTTATCCTTAAAGACCTGAATGTTTTAAGCTTTATCTTTTCCAATTCTTCTATGCTTCGGTTAGACTCTGAAACGCCGAAAGAGGGTAGAAGTCTATTCAATTTCTGTCCTCTTAACTTATATGTTGGTTTTTGTCTTCTAACCCTCTTGAAGATGCACGAGCACCTTGGGGAAGAGGCGTCTTGCAAGGACAGAAAACCAAGTATAACAAGGATTATGGCAAACGCGTAGATAGGCCTCTTTTTCTTGTTAGACTCCATCATATGCATTATTCATAAGGATAACGACTTCTAAACAGGTTTAGATGTAATTCTGTCTCCCATAGAATGGGTGAAGCAATTTTGACTAGCTGTTTTTGCCTCTTTCCTAAGATAAAGAAATCGTATATTGACAAGTTTACCCAGAGTATCGGTTTTCTCGATGTAAGTTACGTGAAGCAAAAGATACCTACACCATAAAAACACTCCTTAAATAGAGATAAACGACTTGTAATAGAATTCTTGTTTAAAGAAGGTTTGACAATGATATTGACCGAAAAGAAGCCGATAGATGACATAAAAGCGAGCCTCAAAAAAAGCAAAAAGATCTTGATCCTTGGGTGTGGAACTTGCGCAACACTCAATCAAACCGGCGGAGAAGAACAAGTCAAAGAGATGACGAAGCTGCTAGGCGAAAAAGACATAGTTGGAACAGTGGTTCCTGAGACTCCCTGTGATAAGAGAGTTCTAAAACGCGATCTCAGACCCGTAGCGGCCTCTCTAAATGCAGCCGATGCTATTCTCGTCTTGTCTTGCGGAGCAGGTGTTCAAACGGTTGCCGAATTGACTGGAAAAATTGCTTTACCCGGCCTCAACACCAGATTCATAGGTATGGTCGAACGAATAGGAGAGTTCTATCAGCGCTGCCTTGCTTGCAGCGACTGCATCCTTGACGAAACTGGGGGCATATGCCCAATCACGAGATGTCCAAAGGGACTCCTCAATGGACCCTGTGCGGGCCACATGGACGGAAAGTGTGAAGTAGACCGTGAAAAGGATTGTGCTTGGGTACTTATTTATAACCGGATGAAAGACATTGGACAGCTGGAAAAGTTTAAGGCTTTCAGAAAGCCGAGAAACTACCAGATTTCAACTCCACCCCAACAAATCGTTTGGAAGTAGCGCAAAATGAGCTATACTAGTTCACTGGAAAAAAGTCTGGCAACATCAAAGTTTACAATAACCGGCGAGTTAACTCCGCCCAAGAGTGCAAGCATCGAAGACGTCTTAGACGGCGCCAAGCTGATCAAAGATGACGTAGTGGCCACAAATGTAACTGACAACCCCACCAGCCGCGTGGTTATGAGTACTCTTGCAACTTGCCACCTCATTGAGAAACAAACCGGCCTCGAAACCATTTATCAGATAACTTGTCGAGACAGAAACAGACTCGCCTTGCAGTCAGATGTTCTGGCAGCAAACGCCCTTGGAATCAAAAACATTCTGGTCCTGACAGGTGACTACATAACTATGGGCGATCATCATGAAGCCAAGCCGGTGTTTGACCTTGACTCCGTTCAACTTCTATGGGCCATAAAGAAAATGCAAGACGAAGGCACAGACTTGGCTGGAAAAAAACTGAAGACTTCGCCGAAATTGTTTGTGGGGGCTGCTGTAAACCCAGGCCTCGACCCTATAGAACCAGAGATCATCAGACTGGAGAAGAAAGTTGACATGGGTGCCAAGTTCGCGCAGAGCCAGTGCCTCTATGATCCTAGCGTTCTAGAGAAGTTTATGGATCAGATTTCCCATCTGGACGTGAAGATTTTGGTGGGAATCACCCCTTTGTTGTCCGCAGGCATGGCAAAGTGGATGGTTAAGAACTGTCCTGGAGTAATTATCCCTGACGAGATGATCAAACGACTGAAAGAAGCAGAAGACAAAGTGAAAGAAGGAATAGAGATGATGGTGGAAGTGGTTTCAAAAATTGCTCCCATGAAAGTAGCTGGGATTCACGTGATGGTTCCTGAGAGAGCGGATTTAGTCGCCCAGACAGTGAAAGCTATCAAGGCTTCAGGAGTAGTTTAGTTCCAAAAACATTCTTGAGTCAAACAAACTCTGAAAGGCTTCGCTGGTTAACCGTTCTCTTCTCCAATATCTTTTCTTTCTCACACTCAAAAAAAGCGAGTTGACCATAAACACCGTCGTAACCAGGTATGACCCCAACGTTTCCGTCTCTAACACGAACGATGGCCTCAGCGATCTTCGGTTCAACGATTTCAGACATCTCTTCTACGGGCGCATCTACCAAGACGGCGTATTCGTCGCCAAACCTCTCCACGAGAGCATTATACACCTTCCAAACCTTTTGGACGCCGGGGTATGTGACATCCAGAAGCGTTGAGATAATTTCAGAAAGAGGAAGAAGATGCATATAGCCTACAGCACTTTCAGGTCTGAAACCCGGGGGCCTGTCTGCCAGCTCTTCTACTCGCTGCTCTACTCCTTTTGTGAGCACTTTGCGACATACCGGACAAATACCTCTCAGCTTTGTGGCCTCTTGCGGCGAAAGGGAAACGTTGCAGTTTCGATGGCCAGTCCAGTGGTACTTTCCATAGGCGGGGTTCGTTTCGATTGTAAATTTGAAGCGCCCATCCTTTTTCCGTATAGCGTCAACCACTTCGAAGTATGTCAGCGTCTCAAGTTCGAACACGTTGGCTTCCCTCCCAATTCTCCACGGCCAAGCGCTGTGACTATCGCTATTCGAGATTAAAGCAAACCGGTCAAGTGTGCTCAATCGCCAGTTCATTGGGGGATCTGAGGAGAGACCTGTTTCTAAAGCAAAGATGTGTCTCGTCGTGTCTTGATAGCAGTCTTCCACACGGTTGAAGCCGCTGAAGGCCCCAAAGATGCTGAACCAGGGAGTCCAAACGTGAGCAGGTATCACGACGTTGTCATCTGAAATTTCCAACACCTCTTCCACGAGTTGGGACGCCGTTACATCCAAAATTGGTCTACCATCCACTGTGAGACTTCCGTATTGCGCTAGCCGCTCGTTAATCTGAACTGCTATCTCTAGACTCGGGGTAAGAAGCACATGATGAATTTTCTTGACTTGTCCTTCAAAGGGGAATATTGTGCAAATTTCACCCGTTATCATGCAGTGAACTGGCGACTCGACGTCCTTAACTGGCTTGTAGAGACCTGTATTGGGTACCTTAACCAAGTTCTCGTTCAACTCCTCAAGCCATCGGGGATGCGTAAAGTCCCCAGTGCCCACGAGATTCAAACCCTTAACCCGAGCGAAACGTGTGATCTCGTCTATGTTCATTTTCTTGCTTGTGGCTCGACTATACCTACTATGAATATGAAGGTCCGCTATCACTCTCAACGTTTTCTTCCACTCCTATTGTTCCGCACTTTTCTGCGCGCGCATGAAACCAAGCTCGAAATCTCACATATTCCTAGCAGATTCAGGAAGGAGTTGACATGAGGTCGATGCCTCTGTTTCTTTGAAACGCTCATCTGCCGTCTCGTTTCTCCCTTTTTCATTCTTTTTCCTATTTCAAAGCAAAACTCCAGTTTGTGCGCTTATTATCTCCTTTTTAATGCGATAAATGCTTCTGCAACGTCGTTCTTATTTCGTGAACACTGGCTGGAACAAGAGTGGGCTTCTCAGATATTCTTTTTCCTGACTCGGGATCTTTCAATCCACTTCCCGTTATTATGCATACTACTTCTTCTTCTTTGTCAATCATTCCCGCCTTAATCATCTTCGAAAGACCTGCAATGCATGTGACGGCTGAGGGTTCAGCAAAAACTCCTTCAAGTCGCGCTAGCCATTCCATCGCTTGTAAAATCTCTAATTCAGAAACGGGTTCTGCGTGTCCGCTTGATTCTTTTAGGGCTTTAAGAGCTATCGGTGTGTCATAGCCCCATCTGCCAACCAGACCCTCAGCGATTGACTTGCTGCTACTGGCTAGCGGCAGAGCCGTTCCCTGCTTGAATCCTGCGACTATCGGAGCGCCAGCTTGCGGGGCGGTCGCCACCATTCTAGGCACATTCGCTATTAGACCCAGATTTCTTAACTCATTGAAGCCTTTCCAAATTGCGTATAGATGGGTGCCGTTGCCAACGTTGTCTATAACCCATTCTGGCGCTTTCCATCCTAATTGTTCACATATTTCATAGGCAAGGGTTTTGTCGCCCTCCATCCTGAATCTGTTGTATCCTGGACTCGACTCAAAAATGTCTAACCCCTCAAGTGATTCAATGTACAATTCAAAGATTTCTTCATAGATCCCATCCATTAACAACGTTACAGCACCATATAACGTACATTGAGAAATTTTTCCTTTGGACGTCGTGGCCGGCATAAAGACAAAACATCCCAAGCCGGCTCGTGCTGCATATGCAGCTAGAGACGCTGCGGCATTTCCAGAAGACACGCATGAAACATACTTTTTCCTGAACTCCAACGCTTTGTTAATAGCCAAAACGCTTTCACGGTCCTTGAACGAGTGTGTTGGGTTTTGAGTCTCATTCTTCAACCATAAATTGTTAAGACCAAATTTCTCGGCAAGCTTCCCACACTTTATCAGAGATGTCCCGCCTTCCCCCAAGGTTATTACGTTTTCTCCGTCAAACCCTAACAGTTCTCTATACCTTAGCAGGTTGAATGGCCTACTTGCGAACAGTTCTTTGCTGACAGATGTTCTAAGCGCCTCATAATCGTACTGTACCTCAGTAATGCCTCGAAATACTGAAATCCCCTTCACTTTTTCTAGGCCACACGTAGGGCAAACATAATATTTGGGCTCTAAAGGAAAGACAGCGTTGCACTCTACACATCTCAAACCCGTTGCATACATCTCTCATCACAGCTCTTCAATTTGGAAGGACTTGTTTTCAGTTAGTGGCGGTACTGGCCGTATTTGATCGCAGCGTCTATTATAGCCCTCACATTCTCTGGTTTGGCATTCCAAGGAGTCTCACACTCCGTTGAAAGTATGAAGCCTCCACCTTCAGCACAATCTGCTATAAGCTTCCTGCAGTGTTCTTCGACATCTTTGACGCTTCCATAGACAAGCAAGGAAGCTGGAACATTACCGTAGAGACAAACTTTGTCTCCTAGAACTTCTTTTGCTTTGGCCATATTCGTCTTTTCCAGATCAAGCAAGACTTTTCCTTTCGGTAATCCTTTCGTAAAATCCTTCATAATGCACAATACTGACGTCAAATCTCCATCCATATGGACGTGGGCTTTATATCCTCTATCTACTATCATATCCACTCCTTTCTTCAGGGTTGGCCACACAAATTCTTCAAACATCTCTGGAGAAACGTATGGAGGTCCTACGACACCTGCTTGAAAAAAGATGTGTTCAGCTCCGAGGACCTTCCCTGCACCCATAATCGTCGCCTGTCGTAACGCGCTGACGATCTCATATTCAAGTAGCCACTCACACATCTCTTTCACCATTTCTGGTTGCTCAAATAAATCTCTCGCTAATTGAACAAAACTTCGATAATAAAGAACTAGTTCAAAGGGGATAGTTCCTCTTCCTCCCATGAGCAGAGGTACCTGATATTCTTCAACGTATTTTCGCCACGCTGCTGCATAGATCTTCGGATACGCAAAGGCCCAATAGAGAAAATCGTCAACGCTTCTCCCAAACACCTCCTTGCCAATTTTTTTGTTGAAGAGGAGGGTCGAAAAGCCTCTTTCCATAACGTCATCGTAGTCTTCCATCATGCACTTTTCG
>CP070636.1:17808-20394 GCA_020356305.1 Candidatus Bathyarchaeota archaeon
AGAAGGTCACTTTTAAAGCATCAGAGGTAGATGAGAGGTTCGAATACTGTTGGGAGAGGTTAGAGTTTGAGGCGGGAGTATCCGACACCGCCGATTGTAGGTGTTGGGGCGCTCATTGTTCATGATTGCAGACTTGTTTTGGTGAGGAGAGGCTTTGATCCTGGAAGGGGTAGATGGAGTATACCTGGAGGAGCAGTGAATCTTGGGGAGAAGGTTAGAAAGGCTGCTGTCCGAGAGGCGGAAGAGGAATGTGGCTTGAACATAGAGATAGCCGTTGATAGGCCGATGGATGTGGTTGACAGCATCTACCGAGATGATGAGGTAGGATTTCGATTTCACTATGTTTTACTGCAGTTTCTGGCTGGACCTAGAGGAGGAAAATTGAAACCAGGCGGTGACGTGTTGGACGCTGAGTGGGTTCCGTTGGAAGCTGTGGAAACATACGATTTGAAAAAAGCCTTTCGCTCATTCTTCAAGAAACATTGACGAGAACTGGAAGCTTTTGATCGTCAGCGAAAGACTCCTGTTAATCACAATTCTGTGAAAAAATCTTAAATACAGGAAAGTGCTATCTACGTAGTGTTCAAACGTCAAAGCTACGTAGAGATTTTACGATGAAATACAGAATTGTTATTGAAAGGCCGTTCGGTCGAATAGAAATGGAAGCTGAAAAATTAGAGGAGATCCTGAATGAGTTGCGCTCCTTTCCCGAGTGGATGAGTGTGATTGACCAGTCAATCCTGGAACGGGCACTGGCTCCAGAACAGAAAGAGGAGCTGATGGGCGTAGTGGAGTCCACAGTTGATGGCCCAGCCATTATAGTGCCACCCGAAAAGTTGACTTCCAAGGAGGCCATCGGACTATTGTTGTACGCCTCTGGACCAGATGGTTTGGAGCCGAAAGAGGTCAGCAGGCTTCTTTCTCTGAGCGGTATGAGCATGGCGGGATACGCCGCCAGAATGAGTGAGATGAAGCGTGAGGGCATCTCTATCAAAGAGGGGGACCTTTACAGACTTTCAGTCAGGGGGAGAAACTGGGTTGAGGAGATCATATCAAGACTACGAGGTTAAAAAGAGCCTTTCTAGAAGGAGAGAAAACCCCAAGTTAAAGGTCAGTCTCAAGTATGGGTCCCTCGAGTCGACATGCGAAGGGTCAGCAGATGAGGTTTTGAGGTTTGTCTTCAACTTCATAAAAGACGTATACCCCAATTACGAAATTGTCAGCGGACTAACACTTACGGTGGATTTGGAGCGTCTTCTAAGAGGACTTAAAGGTGTTATATCATTTCTTCCTAAGGGTCGACCCGTAATCCTAAAGGACACCGATGAATTAACCGACAGTGAACTCATTCTCGCATATCTGGTTGCCACTTACGCTGGAAACCAGATCGGTATGGCTGAGGATGACAATCTCTCCATGGCGGATCTGTTGGACAAGACAAGAAAGCCCGCCGGCACCGTTGCTGGTCGGCTGAGTGAGCTGGTGAGTGAATTATATGTGGAGCGGGTGGGTCGTGGGAAGTACCGGGTAACAGCCTATGGGGTCAAGGAGTTTATGGAGGAGATTCTGCCTAGGTTGGAGGAAGCCGAATGAGGGAGGAAAAGTTGCTGGACGTGAAAGGAGAGGATAAACGAGACGATATTGAGATCTACGTAAAGTACGGCGGATTTGAAGAAGACTTCAAGGGTCCAGTCGATCAGGTGTTGCGAGCCCTAATATCATCTCTAGACAAGATTTGCCCCGGCCTGGAAGTGTTATCCCGAGTGCGGTTGACTGTGGACTTGCGGGGACTCATAGAGAAGATGGAGGGCATAGTTGCCATCGCCCAAAGTGGTCCGATTGTGCTATCTGAGAAAAAACTAACCGTTAAGGAACTGGTTGGACTAAACCTGCTGGGAGCCTTTGTTGGCTACAAACTCAACTTGTTTGACGATCCCTCGCTGTCACTAGATGAACTGGTAACCCTGACAGGTAAAAACAAAGGCAGTATAAGTCGCAGGATAACCACTCTCGTCAATGACCGCTGGGCAGAACGGCTAGAGAGAGGCGAGTATAGGATATCTACGTTAGGAATCAAGCACTTTGAGGATGAAATCCTTCCCAACTTACGAGAAGAGAACTGCTAAGATATTTCCATGCACCATTGGCGGTGCGGCGGGTCGCTAGGTCGGGATTCCCGGCTTCAGCGACAAACCGCTCTTAGGGGGTGTTTAGCGGATGTTAGCCCACCGCACCCAACTTAAAAATGAGCCAAATTGCCTAATAAGTGGTTTGCTGAACAAACGTGCAACAACCTATCCACGTCTCTGTCTAGCTCTAAGAAATCTCATCCTAGATGAGGTCTCTAAGGACGCCCACAAGGATTTCACGAGGCTTCCAGAGATTGTTTCCGAGGTCAAAAGACAGCTAAACTTCTACCATGTAGATCGTAGAATTGTCTATGACAAGGTCGCTGGCGCCGATGCAGGCAGCCAGAGGGTTCCATTAGCCTCAAGGTGGTTCGCCGTCATAACCGCCCTCATTTATCAGCTGCCAAATGCTAGAAGATACTTCACAAGCCCCGAAGCCATCAGACTTCCCTACAAT
>CP070636.1:20494-29370 GCA_020356305.1 Candidatus Bathyarchaeota archaeon
CGAAGTTCTGCAATTTTGTCAAGGTTTCCCTCAATTTTATTGAGACCTTGATTTGAGTCTGAGTTTTTAGGCGGTGTCAGATTCCGATTAAGATCTTTAGGCGGTTTCTTCATCCATGCTTCGGTGAAGCTCTGTAAGCCGTACTGATTTTGTATGTATGCTCGAATGGCGCACACCAAGATGGGTGGAGCGTCTAAAACTGTAACTGGATGAACGATTTCTTTGCCGAGGTTTGGGGAACCCGGTTTGTCTTCCACCATGAAAACCTGGGTCATACCCGCTTTATATCCCATGAACCCTAGCATGGTGAGACCTTCTTCTACGCTGGGCCAAAAACGTATCCTGCCAACTTGACGGGCAGCACGTCCCTTAGGCAAATATGCTAGTGAACCATGCCTAGGAGCGTGTTTCTTTCGATGACCCATTGTTTATACCGCCTTCCTGGTTAAGGGCTTAAATGAGTGAAAGGTAACCTTTGTTTTAAGGTTTTTGTTGTGCGGTCACAAGCGACTTTGGCCAGTTCATCCAGACATGTGCATGCTTCAAGTCGAGAATTAGTCCGTTTATACTCAGAATCCCTCTTAAAGGGGCAATTCATCCGAGGTAAACGAGAAGCTTTGACGTGAATGATCTATGAAATCTTCGTTTCACTTTTTCTATAGGTTCTCCCAGCACAGTTATCTCTTCCAAGGAGCATGTTCCGAGTCCATTCTTCTCTGCTAGTAGCAGATGCTTAACTTTGGTTGGTGGTATGCCCATAACTGTGGCACCGATGGCGTCAACCGCCACTGGATCTGTTCCTGCGATGACCAAGTTCATTTGTACGGCGTCTCCGCTGGTTTCGTGTCCTTCACCTGCAATTATTCCATCGATAACTGCTATGCTTGGTCTTAGGACCGCTGCTAGGTCAACGATTTTTGGGCTCAGCCTTCCTTTGTGCATCGAGCCTTTAGAAGCGAGGGCGCCCATCATGTTCTTTAGGCTCAGTGTGACTGTGGCTATTCTATGAGGTTTAAGCTTTGGAACGCTGATTATGGTGCTTTCCAGAGCGGTTTTGGCAACTTTGATCTTCCTAAGAGACAAAGGACTTGGTGGGCTGACTTCTATGAATTCATCTTTGTTGAGGTCGATTAGCTTGACGCCCCATCGTTCAGCAACTTTGTCTACCCCTGCAACTTTGAAAGCTTCAAAGGTGTCTGCGTATCCGCTTCCCTCGCCTATGATGATTTCTTGTTTTTCCCGTTCCCTTAGAAACTTGACGATTCCTTCTATGACTCTACTGTCTGTTGTGATTCCAGTTGAAGGGTGGCTTGAATCTATGAAGTTAGGCTTTATCAGAATTGGCTTTTTCTCAGCGAGGGCATGATTCACGTCAGATTCGATGTTTTCAAGGGCGTTGACAGTTGTTTCAACAGGGTCTGTCCCCCTTGTAATGGCCACTTGACTCATTTTTTGCACATCCAATGTCAAAAAAGAGTTGGGCAATTTGAACCTTTCTTTTCTGAACTCTTGACGCTAGAAAAGCGACGCATCTGTATACACGCACTATCATGCGCGAGCGTCTTTTCCATCAATTTTCGATTTCAACTTGAGGCGAAAGGCCACAAAGACCGGTTCCCGCGATAACGCGCGCATAGCAGTTTTTTGCAGAGTTCACATACGTACAGTATCCAATACGTGACTACGTCATTTGATTAAAATCTGAGCGCGTTTTGAAATGACAGTAATTCTTGAAACAGGGCGTGTCTACATAAGCATTTAAGTCATAAGAACGTGTTTACTTGTATGGATATGGTCTTGCTGTTCAGCGAAAACTGGTATGTTTTGTTTTTTGCTTTCTTGTTATCGTGGCTGGTTCTGTTGACTGGCAGAAAGAGTTACGACAGCAAAAGAGAGATCAAGGAACAGTTTTGTTTGGCTTTGATTGGTTTGTTTGTTTTGTTACTTATGGAAATCTTTGCTTCATCTGTGAACTTATGGCATTATGTCCCTGGAAATTGGCCAATAATCTTGTGGCCAACGTATTTCGTTGCGGCCTTGTTTGGATATCAATTGCTGAGATTAGTTGAGAGGTTTTTCTCGTAAGCATGCGGGCGTGAAGCATCCCAGTCTATCTTACAAATTTCCTTCGATTTCTTTTGAATCTCTTCTTGCATTTTACGCTACAGAAATAATATGTTTCTCCTTCATGTTTGATCTTGAATTTGGCTGTCTTTTCGTCCAAAATCACGCCGCACACAGGATCCCTAGGCATTGGTTTGTCCCTTACCCTACTCAGTGATGAATGTCATTAATTAGGCTGCCTGCTTATTATCATTAATTGCTCCAGAGCTTTTCGTTCTTTTCGAAAGCCATTCCCAGAAGATAAGTCACTTTTTCTCGATAACATTTAATTGTCCACCTCTGCTGATCCTCAATTGTTGTTCGCCTCTAAATGTTACGACACGTGCGTTTTCAACGCGTATAATGTCTCCTACAGAGATTGCATCTATCTGTTTATTCCACAAAGGTAGCTGGATTATCCCCGTCTCATCTGCGATACTTGCATTTGCTACGGTGGCAGATTCTCCAAACCTAGTGATGACAGATCTGGGCTTTGGAATCTTAACAACCTTTGCTTTTAGGTTGATTCGGTTCATTCCGGACTTCAAATCTTCGATGTGGGGCTGTTTCTCTTTGGCCCTCTCGAGTATTGTTCTCCTTGATGCAGTGGCGTAAGCAAACTCTTTGAGTGGGTTGGTTTCTTCGAGGATGTGTGTGGGTATAGGAAATTGGGCGACAACTCTGAAATTGTCGGTTATGAGAAAGGCTGCTTTTGTAGGTGTTTTCTTACGGCATTCAATCAAGAGGCTTTTGCACGTACACTTTTGATCTTTCCAAGCTCTAACGAAGCTGTCAAAAAACCTTTCCGAATCAATTCCATACCTGACTGAGATCAGAGCAAGATACTCAAGAACCCTAGAATCCGTCAGCGAGTGATACCTTCCACGGGGTCGGCCTCGCCCCCTTGACACTTTTATTCGCATTTAACTCGTTCCTATCCTCGCGTTAGCTTGATTTCGATCGTTGAAACCATTCTCGATCTGTTTTCTCCTTCTCTCGGTGGCATTTCTTCGGTTCCTAGTGTTATACCGCTTACTTTCAGGTCTTTCATGAAACGACGGTTGGTTATTTCAGCAACATCCACAGCCGTTGTTATTGCCTGTCCCCTTGCCTTCAAGGTAACTTCTTTGGTGTCAGATGAGTGGAAACTTGTGATCACTGCCAACACGTAGTTCATAGCAGGTTTTCTTCCGATATACACAGTATTTTGTTCTTTGGACATACGATACACCTCCTTCTTGTCATGGATTTTCTTGATGGCTACCCTGTTGGAAGCATTCATGTTGGGCTTTGGACTAACTCTCCAATCGCGAACCTGCTTCCAACTCTTTTGATTTTGAACTTGACGCGTTCTCCCTGTTTAGTGCCTGGCACAAACACGATGAAACCTTCAATTTTTGCAATACCGTCTCCTCTTCTGCTTATGTCCTCGATTTCAGCTTCGTATTCTTTATCAACTTCAACTGGTTTCTTAAGGTTAAATCCAGATCCTCTGTTTCCGAATCTTCTTCGTCCACTATATGAATAAGACATTCTATCACTTTGGTCTGAGTTGACAGTTAGAATTGCTTTTGAGAGAAAGCAAAACCGTCCGTAAACGTTTTACCCTTTTCGGAAGGCCTCTAACTGCTTAGCCCATGTTACCCTAGTCTTCCTTAATAACCTTTGTATGCGCGCGCATCAGAATTGTTGAAAAATAGGTGTCTTATACGTGTACATTATGTACCCAGTGGACAAATGTCTAAACTAGAGTTGCGCGTGCATTCACACCTACGATTTTAAATTTCATCGATCTGTTACTTATACGCAGTAAAAGGTGGTTTGATGTCTTCGTCTTTTTTGAGTCGCCGGATTAGGAGAACTAGTGACCTGCTTAAGGTGGGTGCCTCAGGTCAAGTTTCGGAATATGAAGAGCGTTTTGAGTCTTTAAGGGGGTTGTATGACCGTTTGCTTTCGGATTTTGTTGTTTCTGAGTTCAGCTATCAAGGGGCTTACAAAACGGCGGAGGAGTTTTTCGGGTCCAATAAGGTTCAGTTTGCTGGTGTGGATGGAACTATGTATTCGAAGCCCCTTTTTGATTTGATGATCTTTTTTGGCGGAGCGTATGCGGCAACTGGAACCATTGAGTTTAGAACCGATGCGAAGCCTGTCGTGGAGTATGATTCGAAGTTTTTGGAGGAGGGTGCGAGCGTTTCGAGTGTGGTTCCTATTTTCATTAATGAGGTGCCTGATGTTGATCAGGCTTTTTTTGACTTGGAAGAGCCTGGTCAGCTTTCGGTTTCCAAGCCTTTGGTTGATGAGACTATTGTTAATAATGCTACTATTGCTAATTGGATCATGACTCTCGCTGAGTACTATTTGGCTTACAAGTTAGTTACTGATGCTGACAAGAAAATTCGGATTCTCTTCATGGATCGTGCTTTGTCCGCCGAACGCGCCGGCTTGTTGTATGACACTTCGAAGCGGGAGTTGTGGAAGGCTAAGGGTTCTCTAATCGGTTATGAAGTAGATGGTATTCCTATTGAATTGAGCGATTTGGCTTATGGCAGATACTGCATTCGACACCCTGCTATAGGTCTTCCTCCAGCAAGAGCGGACTACCTGCGCTATGCAATCATCTATTTGATAGAGGAGAAGGGTCCATTTTCCTTGAGCCAGATTTGTGAGATGCTAGGTATTAAAGATGAGAAACGTGTTAAAAGAGTGGAAAAGTATGTTAAAGCTTCGTTGAAGGAGGGCTACTTCAAGAAGAAGGGCTCAAAGTATTTCATAAACTCGAGGTATGTGAACACTTGGCAAAAGCTGAGGAAGCTTGTCACGACGCTTGGCGACAGGTTCTTCTTTGAAGAAAAAAGTGAACAAATTAGTGCACATAGAATGAAGATTGTCAGGGGTAAGAAGGAGCATTGGCTTACAACTCTCGACATTGCCTTTCTGACTCTGTTTTGTTTCTACATGATTATTGAAGAGTGTTGGAAACGAAAGATTCTGCTTATTGGATTAACTAAGGATACGGCTGCTAGAGACTTCAAACGGCAATTGATTCCTATTCTCCAGAATGAGAGGATGCTACGGGGTACGTTGACCGCTGAAGAGTTTGAGAAGATGCCTAACACCGACCGCATGATTCTGCAGTCTGTGTCCCTCTTTAACACCGAAAAGTTGAAAGTTCCTTGGAGCCTCGTGGAGTATGATTCATCTTTCAAGACTATGGTGGCAGATCAGAAAGCCAGGAAAGGATATGTGTTTGGCGCTAGGAG
Source organism: Candidatus Bathyarchaeota archaeon (assembly GCA_020356305.1). Next base: position 25,858 of record CP070636.1, read on the forward strand.
AAACAGGATTAGTGTCGAGAAGACATTCTTGAAGACTTATGTTCAGCTTTCTCAGGCTATTACGGATCCTAAGCTTCGCAGCAATGTTTTGCTCATTGATCGTCTTGTGCATCCGGAGTTTGATTTGTCCGAAGAAAGTATAGTTCGGTTTTGGAATGAGTTTGGGGCTGCGACGGAGCCTGTGGAGGCGTTGCTGTTTAAAGATAAAACCGTGGAGAATAGGCTTCAGAATCTCATTATGGTTACTTTGCAATGTATGACTAGTCCCAATATTCCGGAGGCTTTTGGTCATAACCGGCCTTTGTTCATTGCGGATAAGGTAGCGAAGTGGCATTACGGTGCTTTCCAAAGGATAGCTAACAGCACTGGTGAGTGGATTCTGAATAATCATAAATTGAGGAAATTTGTTTTTTATATGAGTACGTTTAGGGAGAGGAGGGCGCGAATTGAGGCCGCAAGAAGAGAGTTTCTCTAGCAGGTATTTCACAGATTTTGAGGGAAGGTTTCATGGTAGGCTGAGTGCGGTTATTCCCAGAAGAGCTCAGGGTCCTGTAGAGTCCAAGCTTGCGGGCATATCTGCTCGCTATGACGGGAGAGTGAAAGTGGAGTATCAGAAGGATCTTATGGGACTCTTAGAAGAGGGGATGCTTCTGGCTGTGAAGAATTTCAAGCAGGGCAAGGAGAGCGAGGAAAGATATACGCTCATGGAGATTTCAAGGGTTTGGCCTGAACATTTTGGTTTGAGAGGACTTTCAGATCACGGTTATTATCCTATGCAGTTTGAGATTATCGAGCAGTCTGAAGCGGATTGGAAAACCGATGATCAAGCTACGATGATGGTTCAGATCAGCTCCATTCCCATCAATTACGACCTCATCCTAACCGAAGAGAAGGACCCAGAGTTTGTGAAAGGCTTCTCTTACCCTATTGTCGCCAGCGAAGCCCACATTCTCAACAGTGAAATGATTAACCGCATGTACAATCACAGGATCGTTCAAAAGCTGGGCGTTGACACCTCCAAACCGACTTCAGATGCACGGAAGGACCCTAGGCTTGGGCTCATCAAAATGTTTGAAGCCAGCAAGACGACTATTCCGATCTATGTAGATTTCGAGAGGCTGGTTAGATATCACTTTGGGATTTTCGCTTTCACTGGCGGTGGCAAAAGTAACCTTATGTCTAACATTCTCAGACGGATCCTGTACCATACGAAGGACACAAAAGTCATTATTTTTGACATAAGTTGTGAGTATCCGTTTCTTTTGGTAGATGTACTCGCGGATCCTGAGGTCCCAGCTAGAGTAATTACTGAGAGTAGAATTGAATCGGTTGAACAGTTCTTTAACTCGGTGGTGAAGCCGAGGGAATATGAAGCTGATGAGAGAATTGTGAAAGGGCTTCTTGACGTGATGAGCCAGGGAAAGGTTTCGTACTATACTAAGCCTAAGCTGAGAGTTCCCACTTATGGTCAGTTTCTGGAAGAATTGGGCGAGCAAAGGAAAAACAGCGTGGGCAAGCCTCATTACGTAAACGCTGTAGACGAAATTCGAGAAGCAAGCCTTGCATACATGGATCAACATGGATTTATTGAGCATCATGTGCTTGACGAGGATTTCGTGAAATTCATCGATTCAAGGGCTAGTCAATCTGTTCAGAAATTTAAGGTTCACGAAGCCAGTGGACTTTTCGCTTGGGCAACAACGAGATCAACGCTTCTTGACGTGTTAAAGAGAAAGCGGGAAGAAGAAGAGGAAGAAACTGGTGGACTCACGGCTGAGAAGATTCGCGGTCTGCTTGAAGGTGAGGAGAGGCTTGTTTGCATGTCTATTGCTGACCCCTTCACCATCAAGGACCTGGTTATCACGCTTTCACGAGACCTATTAAATCGGAGAAAGAGAAAGTTTCAGGTTAAACCGTACATTCTTCTCGTCTTTGATGAAGCTCAAGAGTTCATTCCGGACATGTCCGGCGCCAGCGGCGTAGACAGAAACTGTTCCAAGCATGTAGAGACTCTTCTTAGGCAAGGAAGAAAATATGGGCTTGGAGCTTGTGTTGCTACCCAACGAATAGCTTACTTGAACACCAATGCCCTGCAGCAGTTGCATACATACTTCGTGGGAACTTTGCCTAGACCCTACGACCGATCGGTGGTGAGCAACACCTTCATGATCGATCAAGGGATCTTAGAAAAGACCTTGGAGTTTGCACCTGGGGAATGGCTACTTTCCAGTTATATAGCCACCGGAATAGAAAACGTGCCTATTTTCATACGAGCAGACAATGCTGAAAACGAACTGGAAAAATTCTTGAGTTAGACAACAAGTAAGTTGGGCCTCGAATGCGCATGTATTGCACGCGCAATAACTAAGGGACCGCATAGATAAAACATGTTAGAAAAGGTAGGGGAGAAGGGGGTCTCACTTTTTCTGAGAAGAAAATTTTCAGCAATGGCGCAAGTTCGAGTTGAACACTCAAGAGTGCATCCACATAAAGTTTAAGTTTCCTCGTTTATTTTCCTTTAAATCCTATGTAAAAACCAATATTTTTAGACTACTTTTTCAACTCTTCTTTGTCTAATAACCAATCGAGCGCGCATTTTGGGCTTAAATTTTAAGCCAACCAACCAACCAAAAAGATTAGCATTTGATTTGCATGCATACACAGTCAGTGAAAATTAATTTGGTCTTTGCATAATCTTATGTGGGTGGCTTGAATTGGACAAGATGATTGGTTATTGTGGAATAGTATGTTCGGATTGTCCTGTCTTGATAGCAACGAAGAAGGATAATGATACAGAGAGAAAACAGGTGGCTGAAATGTTTACCAAGCATTATGGAAATGAATACAAACCCAAAGACATTGACTGTGACGGCTGTATCGGCGATAGCTCACGCATTTTCAGCTATTGCAGTATTTGCGAAATAAGAAAGTGCGGAAGAGAAAAGGAAGTCAAGAACTGTGCTTACTGCGCTGAATATCCATGCGGAAGACTCTCCAAACTCTTCAGTGAATATTCGAAGGCTAAGGAAACTCTAGACGAAATAAAGAGTAAACTCCACACGTTATGATGAAGAAGTTATGCATGCATGCAAAACTAGCTTCTTGGTAATCGGAAGCAGAATTGCTGGACTGAATTTCGCCCTCAAGACTACATGCATAAACCAAATAGGCAGAATCCTAGAGTATTAGTGGGGGAACCCATTTGGCATTTGGGCGATTGACGTTTTTGTTCGATGATGAGATTGCAAGTATTCACGAAACAAGTTTAAGAGTACTTCAAGAGATAGGACTGAAGGTCGTCAGCAAGAAAGTGCAGAGTTTGCTTGCTGAAAACGGCGCAGATGTAGACGATTCTCGTTCAACTGTAAGGATTCCAGATGCGCTGGTGGAAGAAGCAATTAGTAAAGCGCCGAAGGAGATGGTTTTGTGCGGAAGAAATCCAAATTGTGACCTCAACCTCCCCGTGAAGGGCTTTCCCTTTGTTGCCACAAGCGGTACCATGGTTTTCATGAG
>CP070636.1:29470-32006 GCA_020356305.1 Candidatus Bathyarchaeota archaeon
AGAATTCATAAACGAGATCTACGTGAAAAGTTCTTGTTGCAGATCATGGAACAGGATTTGGGTGTCCAATTCATCGAGGCTTTTCAAACGATAGAAGCTTCGTTCGCAAATCCTGAAGTGGCCGAGCATTTGCGAATCGTATCCGGTTCTCCAATCCTATACGTTGAGAGGATCATGTATACCAAGAAGCAGAAACCTGTTGAATTCGTTCAATCCTCCTACCGAGGCGATTTGTACAAGTATATTGTTAGACTCAAGAATGTAAAAAGAAAAGATGGGAGTATGTGGATCCATCATTCAGGATAATCATTTGGAGAAGGGATCATCGTATTTCGATTGGCTGCATATCCCTGAAAACACTATGAACCGGCCATCGCTTGATTCCCGCACTACGGGCTAGGGCACACTGTACTCTATCTTATATCCTCGGCATATCAGGGGACGGAAAAAGTAGGCAACAAGGGGTGCCTCATTCCATGGACCCTGAAGCGCGAGCACAGAGTAAGAATTGGAATGCCCACGGAATTTTCCGCTGCTCCCCGCGGACCCTATGAACGACTGATTGATGAGAGGATAGTCTGGATGGGTACGGTGCGTGAGTATCGACACCTTTTTAGTTCTTCAAACGTTACCTATCTTGAAGTGTAATCAGCATTGTTTCTCCTTTCTGAGAAAAGCTATTGAGCTAGTGACCATAACGTGATCAGCGGCGGACTAGCTAAACGCACATTTCTAATGTGAAAACATCTATTCTTCCATTATTGTCCTTGTGACCCTAAGTTAGTGGGGGTGAAACAATGAGGGTCAAACGCATTAAGAAAAGTGTATGGCTCCTTTTTGCATTGTGCCTTGTGGCGTGTTGGGGCTTTTGCATTAAACTTAGCCCTGCAGAAGCGCAGGTCCTCCTGGAGAGGACTCAAGTCCTTGAAATACCAAACAAACCTTCTATTATGGTTTGGCCTTTCAAAAACACGAGTGGAGATGCCAACCAGGAATATTTGAGCGACGGGATGTCCGAGGAAATTATCACCCACCTTTCCGAAATCCCGCAGTTGTTTGTGATAGCTAGCTATTCAACATTTGCCTGCAAAGGTCTTCCCTTTGATATCCCTAAGATCATTGAGTACTTTGGGGTCCGCTATGTACTGAAGGGCAGTGCGACGCGGTCTGGGGAGAGATTGAGGGTGAGCGTGCAGCTAATCGATGCCAAGACAGAGCATGACCTCTGGTCAGAAAACTATGACCGTGAGTTCAGAGAAATCCTTGCTATACAAAATGAGATTGTAACGAAAAGTCTTGCGACCCTTAAAATAGAGCTGACCAGCGAAGAGCAGGCGCGTCTTTTTGCAGGAGAATACGAGACGCAGGACATGAAAGCCTATGACAAAGTCTTACTCGGCACTCATCATTCGCGTCGCTTTGATAGAGACGGTAATGTGATGGCTCGCAAGCTTTTTGAGGAGGCCGTTAGAATGGATCCGGACTATGCCAGGGCATATAGCTTGCTGGCCTCAACCCACTTAATGGATGCGTTAATGGGCTACAGTAAATCTCGTAGGAAGTCCTTGGAGGAGGCGGCAAAATATGGTCAAAAGGCCTTGATCCTGGATGATTCCCTGTCCTTGGCACATGCCTTTTTGGCCCTGGTTTACCTGCGCCATGGTCAGTATGATAAAGCTATCAGCGCTGGGGAACGAGCTATGGCGCTTAATCCCAACGATCCTGATGTCAAGGTGACTTTGGCGTCGATCCTAAACAAAGTGGGTCGAACACGAGAAGCCCTTCCGCTCGTTAGGAAGGCGGTGCGGCTTACTCCCTTCACCCCCTTTTGGTACTTCGAGCAGTGCGGGCAGGCCTGTGCCCCAGAATACACCCAACAGGAAGTATTGAAAAGCCAGGTAATAAACTATGGACCCGGGTATTTCCTGTTTCGTGACAAAACGATTCCCAAAGAATCCGCAATGCGTGTCTTTTACTATAAGCCCGAGAGCTACACAGTGGAAAGTCCAATTTTCTTTTTTCTTCACGGATATGGTAGATGGGCAGAGACAATTTACGAGCATGTCGCCGAGTCTTCCGAAAAACATGGTTTCCTTCTCATAGTCCCCGAATATTCATTTGCGTTATTTCCTACCTTCGAGGAATACAACTATGGTAATGCCAGGAAGGAGCCTAAGGAACTCTGGACTTACTACGTGAATGACAGGATTTTCCGCTTTGTGAAAAAGCTGACCAACTCGGCGGAGGAGAAGTATTCCATGCTAGGGCATTCGGCGGGTTCGCAATTCGTACATCGGCAGCTCATCGTAGGAGCATCTGATCTTGTCGAGAAAGCTTTCGCTGCAAATGCCGGGGAGTATGCCATGCCGGTGTTCGGGGAGGACCCTTTCCCCTGGTCTCTAACCCGGTTGGAAGTGACACGAGAAGACTTGAAGAAGCTTTTCTCCGTGAAGCTCTATGTCTTGCTGGGTGAAGCTGATGTAAAACAAGAATGGTATTTTCCGAAAGGAACCGCTGCGACAAAACAAGGAAGGAC
>CP070636.1:32106-36561 GCA_020356305.1 Candidatus Bathyarchaeota archaeon
GTTTGGGGCCAGTAGAAGCGGTTTGTCCCCGGAGGAAATTTGTAGAAGGGGGATTCCACTTATTTTCTCCGAAGATTTCATCGAAAAGAACCCTGATTTTGTCAAGTTTTTTATTCAACGAGTCCTCATGGCACCAATTTCAAACGAATCCTTCATGCGTCGGCTTAATGCAATAAGGAAATTCGACACGTATGATAGGCTGCCCCAGATTGGGGTGCCCACATTGATTCTGCACGGCAAATGGGATATCCTCGTTCCTTTTGAGAACTGTTCAATCTTAGCTGAAGCGATACCAAACGCTAAGCTCGTTTGCTTCGAGAAAAGTGCTCACGGCCTTATATATGAAGAGATGAATAAAATGATTCGCGTCACATCAGACTTTCTCGCCGGACCCTAACCAATGCACGAGTCGCCCGCAGTTCCCTTTCAATTGAGATGCGCGGAGACAAGTGGTCATACGCGGGCATAGGATAGACAGGTTTTGTCTAAACTTCCTCCTTATTTTTGGGGTTGTGTGCGCTTGATTTTGACCAGTCCTCTATTTCCATTTACTTTCACGTAGTCGTTTGTATGTATGGCTTTTACGGGGTTTTCTTCAAGTCTGTCAACTATCGGTATCTTCTTTTTGTAGAATATCTGCGCCATTATGGCTCCGCTGACTAGGATGGGTTCTGTTCTCACATTGATAATTGCTGCTGGGGCGCTTCCGCATCTAACTGCTTCGAGCAAGGCAATTGCTCCTGTTGTAGAACCTTTTCCATGCGGGAAAACTAGAACTTTGCCTTTCACTTGCTGCCCGTACAGTTCATGTCGTTTGTCAATGATTACGCCAGTTTGAGGATTCAATAGGCCTCCAAGACTGAGTCTCTGCTCACTTACTAGTGCTGGTCCCTCAGCTACACCTTTCACCACGCCAGATCCCTTAAGAGTGAACTTCGTCTCGTGCATTTTCATCACCACTACGATTTTGATTTATTGTAGGAGCCTTTGATTGCTGTTTCGACACACTCTTCGATGCTTCCATACAATACCTCAGTTTTGCACAATCCGGGTCCGTAATACGCGCATTTCCCTGAATCGGTCATCAAGGTTTTGAATCCGTAGATGTCGGTTGGAGAGACTAACATGCATGTTTCAGTTAGAATTTGGGCGCCGCTGGTTTCGATAATGCTTGAATATCCGGCTCGTTTCGCTAGCATTTCAACATGCCTGGTCGTGTAAATCCAAAACTTGGTTCTTCTGTGGATTTTCTTTCCCTCTAGTAGCGTAGCTAGCTTCCGAATTTCCTCGATAGAGTAGTGTGGACACCCCACTGTAACGAAGTCAACTTCTCCAGAGTTGACCGTGCACATTTCCTCTTTGGTTTGCTTCAGCTCTTTCAAATCCAAGTCTAGAACGTCGTCCCATTTCCTTTTCTGAAAATTCTTGTCAATGTTTTTTGCTTCAGGAGTAACGCCGGGTATGTGATAGAGCGCCACGGATCCAGAAGCTGCCATCGCAGCACCCATGTTTTTCAGTTGATCTGTGGACACGTTGCGAGGAACTCCTGTGAGCACGGGAATTTTGTCAGCAACCTGTTTGCCGACAAAGTAGCCTATTGCGGGGTAATCGTTGTCCGCTAATGTTTTAGGTTTGACGTTGATTTTGACCAGTATTTCCCCTTGCCTGTTTTCGTCTAAATGTAGCCCGAATTTTGGCGCTCTGCCAGCTATTCCCGCAGCCATGTCAACTACCGCGGTCAGTCGATTTGTCCTAGCCCCCATTACTGAGTTGGCGAAGACCACGGCTGAGGATTCAGACCATGCTAAGTCTTGGCCTGGCATCGGAATGTTGCCGTGCAGATATGGGGTGCATGTCCATACTGGAATCCCGCCTACTTGTTCTTGGGCCCTTACAATTCTCATCTGTCTTTCTGCATAATCTTCTGGGATCTTGAGTTCTTGCCATTGCTTGAGATCCATTCCAGCTGGATCTAAAGTTGTTGGGACACAGTATCTTGCTCCTAGCTCAGCGAATTTTTCACATATTTCAACCCCTGCGTCCATGATGATTCGATAATAGGTCATAACAGTGTGAGCACTTGCAATTGCTATCATCTTTTCGGCGCCATATACGTCTCCAACCCGAGTTAGTATTTCCATTGCCAGCTGAATAGCCTCTCCGCGCTCTCCAGCAAGCATCTGTTCCTCATGCTTGGTTAGATACATGTCTTATTCGCACTAGCAATAGTCACGTACTTCAGTTTTTATTAATTGTGCAAGAAATTTCGATTGGCTCAAACAATCCATATGCGCGGTCATATGAGTGTTGCCGTGGTGCAGAGTTAAATACCCTTTAGAAAAATATGTCTCGAAAAGGAAAATTATATTTAGTTTCGTTCAGTAGCAGCTTTTGGCTAGGCAGGTAGGCTAACAGAGAAGGTTCTCTGAAACAATCAATCAAGCAGTCATTGCAATATACGTTGTTAAGAAAGATAGGTACGGGATCTTCCAAAATATTGAACAGTTTTTGTTTCAGAAAACACGGATATAAATTTCCAAACCAGTCGATATAGAATACGTATTCTCCGCCTTTACAAGGGAATACCGAATCCTGATGATCATGCACTCTAATGACTTCTTTGATGTATGTCGCCAGATTTGCAATTCTGTAACCTTTCGTTTTTAGTGTTAATAAACGTCTCGCGATCTCACTAATCATTTGCTTCGAATGAAAACTTGTCGATTCCCCTAAGCGATATGTGTTGACTTTAGTCGTTGCAGGATAACAGAATCCGAACGGAATGTCAAGTACAGTATCAACATATTTTACCATTTTTTCAATGCTTTCAGGATTCAGATGTTTGCCCAATAATGTGCATCCATAGGCATTGATCTTCAGTTTGTTGGCAAGCTGAATCGTTGTAATTTGCTTGTCCAATATTCCCTTGTGTCTACGAATGGATTCGCTGACATCTGGGTTCCAAGAATCGATTGATACTGAAAGTACATCTAAACCGGCATATTTTATTTTTTGCATTGTAGAGACGGGTATTGTCCCATTTGTTGTCAGAGATACTATTAGTCCAAGTTGACTTGCGTAGTTGATGATCTCGACAATGTTTGGATGAAGACTAGGTTCGCCTCCAGTCAAATACGCTATCAAGAAATCATGTCTTTCCATGAAATCTAATACACGCTTTGCGCTCGAAAGCGGTATATCAAAAGGCGCACTTTTGTAGATGTCGCATGTCTCGCATCTGCAATTACATCTCGATGTTATGGCAAAAATCCCCGTTCGGCGGCAGCCCTTAACAAATCGTATGATAGCTTTTGGAATCACCATTTCAAACTCAGCTTCATTCTGCGGGCGCTTTTAATTGTGGGTTTCACCAAGATGTGGACTTTCTTTCTTCATCTTTTTTCAGTGCATATTCTAAATCTATTTTTTCCCCTATCATCTTGAACAAGTCTGGTATTCTGTCCACTGGAAGAGTGAGACTTAGCATGGCCCCAAGCATAACGGAAAGAAATAGAATCGCATTTGGAAAAGTTAGAGAGAACTGTGGAATCGTAATTGGTTGAGTGAACATCGGATCTTCTATGGTGCCGCCTCGAGTTGCCGCAAAGGAAAAAATTCCATAAAATAGAGCAGTGCTCCAAACGAAGGTAGTACCATTAACTGCTGCCTCCTTGCCAAGTCCTTTCCAAAGATCTCTAGAAGTAAAAATCTTTTTCAAATACTCGGAAAGAGACATTCCGGGCTCCATCTTCGGAATCCATTTGTTTTTCTCTTTCCTTTTCCGTTCTGCAATTTCACTGATTGTCTTAACAAACGTGTCATGTCTTTCCTTTTCTTCATCCTGTTTGCGGCGTTTCAACGTTGCCACTTTTTCGGTAATAACCTACTGCACGCGGACTTATCTCTTTTTCTCGTCTCCTTTTCGTCAGGTTAAGAGTTGAGCTGGTTTCTACTTTTTTCTCAACTTTTTCTAGTCGCGCACCCACTGTTTCTTTAACCTCTACCTGTTGTGTGTGTTTGGGTTTGGGGGTTAAATTTTAATCCAACCAACCAACCAAAACTGATGGTGAAGACAACTGAACTCAAGGGCGGTCCTGTAAACAACGTAGGTATGAGGGCTTATACCTACATTGTTTTGATGCAGAACGCAAAAAAGCAAACGACAAAAGGTGTGAAATCTATGTGCTGGTTCTTTCTATGGCTGCCTTGATTATTTCTTGTTTTGAGCTGCAGATTGCGTCCAAGTCGAAACTTTTTAGCGCGCGCGATAACGTTTAGAACGTTGCAAAAATCAACCATTCCATAATGGAACTCGTGTGCGCCAAGTACCTAATCATGGACAATTACGAAGTGGATGTGGAGCATTTTCTGAGTAAAGGTGTGATTTGCGACATTTACGCAACAAAGGGAATGGGAGACGTCATAATCGAAATTGAAACGGGTTTTGTTCCTCCA
>CP070636.1:36661-39241 GCA_020356305.1 Candidatus Bathyarchaeota archaeon
CGGTTGACAACGCCAAGTCAACTAACATCCAGGCGTGAACGCCATTGATACGGCCAGCCTTCAGATCCGTGATTGCCCTGGCCTCTGTTACGGTCCGCAACTGTTTTACTTCCTTCATGTCCATATACTTGTTTCTGTCAATGACCATTTCTCAGCCCTTCCGTATTTTGTACATGTTATATAAACCACTGTACATATTATATCGCCAAGTTGGTGTCTGTCAACCCGTTTTTGTAAATATTTATGTAATATTATGTACAGTAAATTGGCTATTTTAGACGGCTTTGGAGGGCATTGTTGACCCGATCCTGGCAGGAGGTGCCAGAATTGCTGACATTGGCGGTCATTTTTTGGCTTTCTTTTGCGTATTTTTTCATACAAAATCTGCTTGACTTTCACTACACGGAGTGGTAGTTTTGAGATTCCGCGAGACTTGCTTTACGTAGAGATACTCTTCAGCACGGTGAAGGGATACATACAACACCGATAACAAGTAACCTGTTGCGCAGGAATCCCAGAGTATAGGTGGTCCGTTCGATGGACTTTGGCCGGACTTATGCTGGTTGCGTGATTCCTTCTGCGAAGAGAGCACATGAGACCCGAAGAATTGAAAGAAACCGGAAAAAGGCTCTTCAGAGCTGGTCAATATACAGATGCGATTCCTTTGCTGAAATCGGCGGTAGAGGCTTTCCCAAAGGATGAATGTCTATGGATGGACCTCGTTCTTGCGGCTCGGGATAGTGGGCAGCAAGAGCAAGCCATCGAGTTCACCAAGCAGGCTATTCGTCTACTCCCCCGTTCGGACTGGCTGTGGCGGCAGTTGGGCTATGAACTGCTGAAGACCGATCTTCTGGACGAGGCCGAAAGGGCACTGTACAACGCTCACCGCTAAAATCCCGACTCCGATTGGCTCTGGCGCTATCTTGACGAACTGCACCGGAAGCAAAAGAATCTCGAAAAGGAAATTGAGGCGCTTCAGAATCTCCACGCACTTGGTGAGGCAAACTGGACAGACCTGAATGAACTCGGGATTGCATACTACAATCACAAGAACTTTGCGAAGGCGCTGGAGTATTACCGGCTTTCGACTGAGACCGAGCCGAGTGTTTACCCGTTGTTCAACATGGGATTGGTGTTCAACAACCCGGAGGTTTCGCAAGACGCTGACGCGGCTGATGCCTACCGTCGTGCACTGACACTCCGGCCAGACTACGGGCCTGCCAAGGAGAGGCTTGACGATACCAGGGGAAAACTCGTCCCACTTGCCGAGCACGCACTCGTGGCAACGACAGGCCTGATTCAATCGGACGATTTGTTCCGTTTCTATATCAGTCCATTCGAGGCTCTTCAAATTGGGTTGGTCGAGGAATTGGACGTGAAGGTCATCCAGCGTGCTAAGAAGCGGCTGCTGCAGGAGATTGAATTAAATGACGGAAAAGTGAGTTGGCTGGACAACTGTTCGCTCGACAAGAACCGAACCCTTATGATGGAGGACGAACTCTTTGATGAGAAGAAGCGGCGCTACCATTGGGCCGTCTTCCAAAACAAGCGCCTGCTGGGCTTTTTGACCCGCGGCGACATTCGGCACTTTCTCTACTCAGATGATTATTTCCCTCTGGACACACTGGAACTGTTGGACGAGGAGCCGGAGTTCCGTACCTTCCTGAGCAAACCGTTCTCGCGACAATACAATCTTGTTCTGACCCGTGCTATTGAGCGAAGGCTGTTGCCGGTCGTCGAGGTGCTATTTGATGGTCGCCGTTGGATTGATCCGGAGGATGAAGACATCTGCTTTGAGGGGGCTTTCAAACGCATCGGTGAGTTGGTAGAGCTGATGCGATCCAGAGCAGCCGAAGGATGCACACGCAAGGTCAGTCTTCAAGAGATCGAGGATTTCCTTCAGCAACATTCTTTCCCAGAACTTTTCAACCTACTTCCAACTAATTTCGCACATGCACAGAGAGGTGTTGTTGAGGCGATTCGGTCTCTGGCTTATTCATGCTTTAAAGAACATCACGACGCCGACTTGGCGAATGGCATTCTGAGCCTTTGTAAGCGGTTCAGGTTTCGGAGCATCAAACTCGCCAAAGACCTGGGAGAGGATTTTCAGGCCCTTGAGCAAATAATCGCGCATGAGTCACGTTTGCCCACTCTCAGCGGAATTATGGAGGAAGAGCACGAACCCACCGAAGAAATGGTCCCCGAGTTACGGGGCAACCAGGAAGCTTCCAAAAAATCCAGCGTGGTTGGGTGGTTGGTCTTCATTGCGGCCACCATAACAACCATCATTGTCGTTGTCGTCATTAACCAGTATTCAAATCCAAGACAGACCGGGCCGAGAGGTGATTCTCATGCGCCACTGTCAGGTTCAAGCGCCTCCAATGCGGAATCCAAAACGGCTTACCGAGTTCCGAGCCATATCAGCGCGGAATTGGCCAGGGACAATCAGGCGATTGAGAATGAAAAAGCGAAGGCGAAAGAAATGGCGAGCCGACTGGAAAGCCTCAGCGCGGAAATCGAGCGTGCGCGGTTGTTTGTTGGCCCGAGGAGCTTGGCTGAGGCAGATGAGTTTAACCGTAA
>CP070636.1:39341-48130 GCA_020356305.1 Candidatus Bathyarchaeota archaeon
CAGCGCCACTTTTTTCACTCCTCTTCCTCTCTCATTTGCAGACCACTTTGAGTTTCGGATTCATGCTGGGAATCTACATTTTCTTCTCTTTAATCGCTAGATCGTGGAAAGGAGAACTTGAATGGGTAAGGATGGAATGGGTTAATTCGCTGGGACTACTCTTAGGAGGAGCATTAGCTGCGTTACTGGCTGGTTTCTGGCTATGGCCATGCCTATTGGAGGGCGCAGAGATGCGCCGTTTGACTGGCGAGATTGCACTCCGAATCAACCCTCCTATCGAGAGTCTTTTCATTGAAGCACAAAATCCGTGGCACAAAGCGCTTTTTCTTGGTTTTCCCTTGATCCTCTTGTCTCTTTTTGCCATAGGTCTTATTGCAAAAAGAAAACTCGATGCGAAAAGAACGTTCTGGGGGATCATCTTTACATTGTGGATAGCTTTCTTTCTGTTTGCAATTGTCTCCCCGCGCATAGGGCTTGTTTTTGGAGACCCAAATAGATTAGCCTACTTTGTCTCGATGCCTATGGCTATGTTAGCTGGTCTAGCTGTGAATTGGATCAAAGATTACGTTTTCTCTTCCTTTGGAACCAGCGGAAATCTTAAGCGGCTGGCTTCATATTGCCTCTTAGCCGCTATGATACTTTCTGTCTTGGTTCATACTCTCAACATGGAACAGTTCGCGTTTGCACCTTATTCAGGTGCGATGCAAGTTTCCAAATGGGTTGAAAGTCAAAATCTGAAGCCTGGTGAAAGAATAGCATCATTTGGAACGTTTTCTTACGTGTTCAACGTATTCTCCAACGACTGGCAGTTAGATGGAGGATACTTTCGAGGCCACATTAATCTGGATTTCTACTACAAGTATTGGCTAAACTTGACAACAGTTGATGATGCAGATTCTGTCTTAAAGACATTAAATGAGACTAACAGCCGATACATAATCTTTCCCCAAGGATCAGCAATACTCTCAGCTTATCGAAATCAGACATTTTTCGAACGAAATGACATGTACAGATTCACCATCTTTAAGTTGAGAGACAACTACACATTGAATTTCGTAGAGGTTGCCGATGGAAACGCGTCGATCAGCTACAGCTATCCCAACCCAGATGAACTACACCTCAGTGTGTGGAACTGCTCTGAAGATGTAGCCTTGGTTTTGAAGATGAACTATTATCCGGGATGGACTATCCATTCTTCACAGGGGGAAGTAGGGTTGACAAAAGACTCTGATGGTGTTATGAAAATTGAGATCAACGGGACGGACAGTTCAGATATCATCCTACAATACGGTTTAACCTTCATCGATAACATAGGCTTAGGAGCCACAATTATGGGAGCTGCGGTATATCTTTTCATATTCCTTGTGAACGCAAGTGAAACAATTAGAAGCTCGAGGAAAAGACGAGAAGAGTTCTACAAGGAATGAATAACGGTCTCCACCCTAATTATTCGCGCCGTAAACCCTTGCAAATCGATTAAGTACAACTGATGATTTTGAATGCAAACCTCCTTCAACGACAGCGTTTTCACCGATTTCAACGTGTTCGGCGGATTCTACTGACCCGCGTACGACGGAACCTGGCCCTATCACAACTTTGCCACCAGAAATAACGTCTCCGTCAATCGTTGTGTTTGCTCCTATTTTGATATCTCTTAAGGCTCTTACTTTTCCCAGAATTCGACAGTCTGTGCCAATTCTTAGATGACCTTTTACCTTGAGAGTTTTGTACACGGTCGTTCCAGAGGGAATTTCTACGTCTCCTGCTACTCCAGCAACGTTGTCTCCAACACGAAAAACTTCTGCAGCGACTTTCGCTGGAAACTCCATCCTCTCTTCAATCTCTAACATTTTTGAAACTTGGTGTGAGTCGATTGTCTTTTTTTTTAGATGCCTAGTAATATTTCCTATTCCATCGAGCTCCGCCATACGAGGTGAGCCTGGGAGTTCAGG
This sequence comes from Candidatus Bathyarchaeota archaeon, assembly GCA_020356305.1. The sequence continues at coordinate 41,294 of CP070636.1, forward strand.
TTCATCTTCAGCTGTTCTTTCCGTTGTACGAGGTAAATGCTTACTCTGGGCTTTGATGAAATTCCTCATGAATTTGCCTGAGATCGTCTTGTCAAATCTGCTTAGGATCGTCTTGCCGGTGACACCGTCTATTTTAGCAATCATGTCTTTTCCGGTCTTTACGTTTCGAAATGTAAGCTGATATGTGGGAGAGTAAATCAAAGCACGCTCAGTGACTTCAAATATCTCTTTGATAACCTCTCCTACATCTGAAGGTCTATTAACGATTCTAGATCGGAGAAATTCTATCTCCTCTCCGGAAGAGATTTTAACTTCTACTAGTTTCATTCTAGCTTTCACCAATTCTTCGACAGTGCGTCCTTCAGAAGAAGCAAACGGTATCAGTTTCATTCTGGCCTTTGCAAATCTCTCCACGGTGCGTCCCTTGGAAGACGAAAATGGTACTAGTTTCATTCCGGTCCTCGCTAATTCTTCCAGAGTTCGCCCTTTGGAAGAAGCAAATGGTAGTTGTTCAGGATCAATTTCGTGACCTATCATGTCAAGAACGCAATGTGCTTTGTCCTCATAGTGAAGATGCGCTACATTACCAGTGAAAGCGCGCTTCTTGTGGTAGTCGATGGCGTATTTTCCGCCAACAACGATGTATGGTTCATAGTATTTGTCAACCGAAATAAGTTGCACTTCTTCAGACTTGGGCTTCAGAAAGCCTACCTTGGTAAACAATTTGCTTTTCAGTTTCTCTTCCAAATGCTTTACCTTGATAGTGTCAAGGCGAGACCTTAAGACAATGGTCTCTCGGTTGGCGATCTTTGTTGTCAAAATCGTGTTGGATAGGTTATCGTGTTGGATAGTTACTCCCACCGACTCGTAGCGGTTAACCAATAAGCAGGCAATTCACATCTTCGATTGCAAGCGGAAAAGGATTTGATTGAAATTGTCCCCCACGCACGAACAAAAGGAGAATATTCGCTCAGCAGGTACAGAGTACTGGTTTGTTCAACCTGGTTAAACCGATCTATGCTGGGGTCTGTCAAACGACTAACAGAAGTTTTGACTCCCAAAATAAACCTTAACTCAAAGTGTTTAATTGTCTGTCTCATCTCTTATCCTTCTCTAAGATGCGGACCAAAGAAGCTTTTTACCCCCTCAGTGTCCCGTCAATCCCCACCACCATGGATTTCGATTCGAATCAGAATCTAACTTAGTAATATGTATGAATATGTTGTGACTCGACAATTCGTATTCCTAATCAATATTTCAACATAACAACATTATACTACGATGATGGAAGTCAAGCATTATCAGATGAAATGGGAGTTTCACGAGACACTACAATTAAATTTCAGGTGGTACTCGAATCGTTCCTCACCGCCTAATTCAAGCATCATGTACCTCGGAGGTAGGGTTTTCAGAAAAAGGTCAATGGTTTTTTTCAGAAATGGCTAATCTTTATTCTAAATTCAGAAAAATAAAATATATGCCTCTCAACTTTCTTAAAGGAGGCAGCTGCTGTTGGGAATTCCCGAAGACGATTTTATTCGTTTTTTGAGGCAATCGTCTGAAAAAGGTCTTACCATGGAGCAGACGGCAGACGAACTTAATGTTGAATTAAAATTCATTGATGAATACGCAAAACAGTATGGTATACCATTTGTTTCATCTCAGCGGGAAAAAGCCTCCATGAAACGAGAGAGAAAAAGAAAGAATAAAGGAAAGAAAAAGAGAAAGAAAAAAAAGGTCAAAAAGACGCCTTCAAAAGAAAGACAACTTGAAATGGAAGAGCTCAAACAATTAGGCTTAAACGAGGACCTAATTGACGTTTGCCTCAAAAAAGCTGAAGAGGAAAAAACCAGTCCAGTAGAGTCTGCAGAAAAACTGGGCTTCATCCAAGCGGCTAAAAGAATACAGAAGATGGCTGATAACCTGCATTTTACGTACAGTGACATAGACATAGAGAAGAAAAGAGCAGAGCTTGAACAGAAACTCTTCGATTTTCTCAAAGTCATAAACGAGGTAACTATCCGACTAAATGAATCTTTAATAGAAGAAACCAAGTTGTCTTATGAGATCTGTAGAATTCTGAGACAAATTCTAAAACGCTTGAAATTTTCTTTCACAATACCTTCAGAGGCACTCCCGCAGCTGAGAAAAACTAGGCAAATCGTCCTCAACGAAGAAGGACTCTTAATCATGGTATATGAAAACGGCGATGTAGAGTCAAAACTCCTAGAGAACTATCCACCCAGTATTATTTTGACGGTGCTTCAATACGCAATCCCCAAACTGGGAAAACTAGTTGAGTTATATGGCGAAAAAATCAACGTTAGAGTGAACTTTTTTAAAAGAATATACCAAGAACTGGACAATCTTCAGAGGGCGTTTGAAACTTATGCCGAAATGCCCTCGGAAAAAGATCGTTTCAAGCGAGAGGAAATCAAAAAACTTCTTTCAGAAAGTTGAGAAACTAAGAACAGACTTCATTTCCAGGGTCCTACTGGTTCCCTGAAGGATATCGAAAGGAGTCTTTACAGAGAAGTTTTGTGCGGCGTTCTCTTTGCTCATCAAACACTCTATGTATGATGGCCTGTTCTAGTTGATGCGCCAATTTGATCTTGCGCGCACGATTTAGTAATCATTATTTGCACTTCAGAAGGGTTAAATGATCTTCATTATCAGAAGCCTCTGCACAAATAGGAATCGAAACCGTAAAGTGGAGAACAGGTTGTGGTGACAGATTATTTGGTTCTACTCAAACTAAGCTCAACGAAAGTTATTGATGTGATAAATGATCTGAGGACTCTTCCTCAAAAGCCTAGCCCAGGAATAGATCTGCGATATGTCATGAACGTTTTCGGAACATGGGACTTGGCCATTTGGCTTGAGGCGGAGAAATCCAATCAAGCTTTAGACTTCATCCATAAAAAGCTAGATCATGTTCCCGGCGTCGTTGATTTGTACACAGTACTTGCTTTCCCTAACAGAACACCGAACCGAGAGTGAAAAGAGCGAGATAGAGATCGACTCAATCTTTGAGGATTAGGTCAGCAAGAACGGAAGAAGCCTGTCTTCTTTGTTTAAGCCTTTTGATTACTGCAGCAATCCTTGAAAGGGCATGTATACATTAAAAGTCTGTCTCATGTTGATTGGTTCATGAGCGTGAATTAGAAGCCTTGATTTGCCAATGTTTTCTAGGTAGAAATTAGACTGAAAATGTGTATTATTGATCAATATTTGTAATTCACAAGAGTTAAATCAATTCAACGTATAGCATTCAATACGTTTAGAATTTGAAGCGGAGGTGGAATTTGAGTGACAGAATATCTGGTCCTACTGAAAGTCAATCCGGCGAAATTAGTGAATACGATAGGTGCTTTGAGGGACCTCCCTGAGAAACCCAGTCCAGGAGTAGATCTGCAATACATAATGAACGTTTTCGGAACATGGGACGTAGCTATGTGGTTCAACACTGAAAACCCCGACAAAGCTGTAGACTTCATCCACAGAAAGATCGGCCAGCTTCCTGGCGTGGTCGATGCGTATACAGTGCCAACTTTCCCTAACAAAAAACCTCGATGGCCACAAGAAGCTCCAAAAGAGGAGTCAAGTGGAAAGAAAGAAACCCCTGCAAACGAATGAAAGCTATCCAACAAACTCTGACCTCTGTAAGTATTTCCAAAACAGATGGAGGTGATTGATCTCATGCCTGAATACCTAGTTCTTCTTAAACTAGATAAAGCGAAACTGTTAGAGACAGTGGACACCCTGAGAAATCTACCCAGAAACCCAAGTTCGGGAGTGAACCTAGACTACACAATGAACATTTTCGGAACCTGGCACTTGGCTGTTTGGTTTAAGTCTGACAAGTCTGCAGAAGCCATAGACTTCATAAACGAAAAAATAGGTCAAATTCCAGGCGTAGTCGAAGCCTTCCCAGTGGCTACCTTCCCTCACAAAGGATCACTCAAAGAACACGAATAGCTCCAAAGGCTAGCAATAATAGTCCAAAAAGAAGCTACTTCAACGTACAATCGACGTCCTTAGGATCAAGAAATAACGACAACGAAAATTCTAGCTTTTATTGCGCCTTAGTTTCTTCACTCTTTCCAATATGGTATCTGGAACCTTGTCCTTTGTCAAGTTTCTAACGAAGATAACATCGTTCGGATGAAGATGGAATGTCAAGTTTATTTGCAGCTTTTCAGCATCCAAGAATCCTTTGATGGCCCCATCGAGTTTTCCGTCTTCAAAATCAATATCAATTAGTGTGTGAATAGTCTTCTTCAGAGCAGTCTTAACTTTGAAAAAGGTTTTCTGACTCACTTTCGTCATACTCCAGAGTGTTCTTACATCAAAAAATCTTTACATTCGAGATAAGCGTTATTTCGAAAAAAGGAATATGAAAAGTTCAATAGTGACTCAGACACCAAAACTCTTCCCAAGAATAGCTTCATTTTCTATTAATCGTTGTTCCTATCACAGGAACGCTATCGCCTCTTCAAGCGGTATTCCCAGAAGCCTTAAGAAGGCGATGCAGTACCCCTGACCTCCTGAGCCCGCTATTGCGATGAAAATGTTTACAAGGGCGCTCTCGAGGGGCTGGGCAAGCCACGCCTAAGAACAGTAAAGATGAGCTACAATACCATGGAATACGTCGGTATTGTACGCATGCGATTCATCTAAGGTGGAGTTGTCATTTCCCATGTACTTGGGTCGCAGTACGAATAGTACCAAACAATGATTTCACCGGCACTTACGATGTATTTGTCACATGCGGAACCTCCATGTGCCCACCCGTATTCTGTCCATGTCCACCAACCCCAGTATTTGTATTCGTCCACTGACTCGTTCAAACCATTGATTGAATCTACATAGTAGCCCGTTACGCCAAAGGATTTAACTTCAACATTCCATCCAGCTTGCATCATAGCATCATAGAGCGTGACTCCTGCTGTTTCATTAAACCACTGTCGAGTTCCATTTGCGTAGTCGATGCAGAGATTAATGGTGGCAGGTACTCCGCCAATCCTAGCCACCAAATCCGTGTATTGATAATAGTAGTATCCAAGCGCGGACGAAGCAATAATCGCCCAGCACAGAATGGTCAGTGCGGCTAAGGCCCATTTATTTCTAAGAAATGACAACTCGTTCACGTCCTAACAACTTGTCCAAAACTGTAATCACTGGAATTGAACTCATACCAAAGATTGCTGCATTGCTAACTTGATGGAGAATCGTGAATGGTGCACCAAAAAAGAGAGCAACGATAACTGAGACATTAAAAACTGATGCGTAAACAACATTTGTAGCTAGATCGTAGAAAAAGGTTGAAATGAACCCTATCGTTCCAAAGAAAATACTTAGCCTAAGATGTGCACCTTTGAAATCGGTTGGAACGAATCTTGCTCTAAGAAGCCCACCGACCACTCCATAAATCGTTTCGGAAAACATTGTTGCAAGCCAGACTTGAGGGACAAAACCGTACGGATTCATTGTTCCATAAACCAACCATGAAAGGATTCCTATAGAAGCTCCCATCAAGGGTCCGAGACAGAATCCTCCAATAAAGACTATGAAATCCATAATTTTTACTTGGTGTATTCCTGCTAGCACGTAGTTTGTGGCTATGCATAGAGCAGTTAGGGTTGTGATAGTGGAAACTTTGCGGATGTTCATTTGATGGTTGGATTATCCAACCAACTATTTAAGAATTGCCCTCATGCGTGCACTCTCGGCTTAGCTCCTGCGCGCGCATGCATGCATGCAACGAACCATTAGCTTATCCGAATTTCCTGGTGAGTACCGCATATAATGCGTCTGGTTTTGGTCATCTTCACATGCTTATTCGCGCTTCAGGTCTGAGTGTTGGTGAGGAGGTAGTTGTCACCCTTTACTCACGCCTTTGGAATCATGCTCGTACGGGTTATACTGCTTTCGTGGGTTATTCAGTGACCTTGAGTGGCGGCACAACAATCGATGACATCGTAACCGTTCCTGTCCCCAGCGAAGATTTCCATTTCGCTGCAGTACCCCAAGCAGGAACGAGCTGCAATTTCTATATGAGCATCTACCTAACCTGGTCATAGCGAAGCCACCGACCATCTCTCCTTTTTTCTACTTTGTGAATGCATCCAAAGGTCTTTTTTGAGCACACAGAATGTAGGCGCGCGAAAGTGGTCTTACCATTCAGATCTACAATTCATAAAAGTTATACAATGCATGAGACAAACGGATCAGACTAAAAATGGGGGTGTATCAATGACCGAAGGAGCAAACCTGTCGAAAAAAGCCCTTCCAATAATTGTTGTAACATGGATACTTTCTTTGATAACCACCCTTACACTAGTTTACTTTGCGCCCAGCATCTTTCCGCCACTTCAAAGCGGTAACATAGCGGATGAAGCCATAATAACCGCCAAGTTGGCCGATGGAACAATAACCTCTGCAAAAATATTTGATGGAACAATAACTGCACAAGACTTGGCGACTGGTTCAGTGACCGCCATCAAAGTCGCGGATGGAGCAATCACAACAACAAAGATTGCAGATGCCTCTGTTGCTACATCCAAGATTGCGGATGGAGCTATTGTGACGGTGAAATTGGCTGACGGTTCAGTGAATTCGGCAAAAATCATAGATGGCGCAGTTACGGCAGTTGACTTGGCTGACAACTCAGTAACAAACATCAAGATTGCTGATGGCGCAGTTTCAACTGCCAAAATAGCGGATTACGCAGTCACTAGCAACAAGCTTGCAGCGAGTGCAATTCCTTACGCGTCCACCTTCAACACAACTGACGAATCAACCTCATCAACATCGTTTGTCGACATGCCTGACACA
>CP070636.1:48230-50885 GCA_020356305.1 Candidatus Bathyarchaeota archaeon
AGAAGAACGAGCGTTTTCAAGACGTGCCAGAGGGTTGCATAGACGGCTAGTCGACGGTTCAGGGTTTCGGGATCGTCACTCCATAGATCTCTTCGAATCATGGGAACATACTGTCGGCTCAGAACGTTGACAACAAACTCCTCCAGTTCAGAGAGGGCGAAGTTAAATTCACTAGCCTCGGCTTTTTCAGTAAACTCTTTCACCATACCTTGTAGCTTAGATAGGAGCCAACGATCAGGTGTTTTCAGAGCCTTGTTCTGCTCGGCCCGTTGAAGCGTGTGTTTTCGCGGGTTAAAGCGGTCGTATTCGGCGTTTTGCATGAAGAATCTGTGGAGGTGGTAAAGAGTGCTGAGAACCTGGTAGGGGCGTCCCTTCAATTCTTCAGTGTCGAAGTTCATTGACTCAATGGGAGAGCATTTCCATAGCAGATAGAATCTGGAAACGTCGGCTGAGCGGTCTTGAAGCAGCGGGTTGACTTCTATGACGTTTCCGAGGCTCTTGCTCATCTTTCGCCCTTTCGCGTCTAACACAAAGCCATAGAAGAGGAATGCTTCGTAGGGAGCTTGAGGCTTGCCCATTAATATCACGTGTTCAAGGAGAAGTGAGTTTGCCCAACCTCGAGTTTGATCTATGGCTTCGGTCAAAAAGTTCACTGGAACAAACTTTTTGAACTCGTCGTCTGTAAAGCTGGCGTAGGGTGAGGCGCCGCTGTCGTGCCAGCAGTCGAGCACAAAGGATTCTCTCATCATTTTGCCGCCGCATTCTTCACATTTCAGTATCACGCGGTCTATCCAAGGTTTGTGGAGTTCGAAGTCTTTGCCAGGCAACTCTACCGCCCTTGCAAACAACTCTCCTTTGTTGGCTACCAGAGCCTTGGATCCACATTTTTCGCAGACCCAGATGGGTAAGGGTGCTCCCCAGACCCTTTCTCTAGAAATGCACCAAGGTTTTCCTTCTCTTAAGAAGGCGAGAAATCTGTTTTTGGGGCCTTCGTAGAAGTAGTTAACTTTCTCCGCAGCTTCTACAACCTTGTCGTTTATCTTGTCTGTCCAGAGGAAGTATTCTCTACGAGCCAGCCACACGAGTTTGTGGTGGGACCTCCAGCAGGTTGGATATTCGTGGCTAATTGTTTTCACGGACAGCAGCAGTCCCCTTTTGCGAAGTTCGTCTACAACCCTTGCGTCTGCGTCTCGGGCAAACAAGCCGGCGAACTCGCCAGCCTCCTCTGTGAATCGACATTCATCGTCAAAGGGCGCGTACATGGGCAACCGGCGTTTTTGGGCTGCCACAAAATCGTCTTCACCGTTTCCTGGGGACAAGTGCACTATGCCCGTGGCTGTGGCAACGTCCACAAAATCTTCGCACACCACCGTGTGAATCACTGGCAACTTGTCTAGTTCTCTTTGTTTTGGAACCATGTCTTTGAATGGGTACTCGTATTTCACGCCCTTGAGATCTTTGCCCGTCACAACTTCAAGAATTCCGTATTCTCTTACTCCAAGCTCTTCCATGATCGGTTCGACACGTTGTCTTGCGAGAATCCACACTTCGGTGTCCACCTTGACCTTGGCGTATTCTTCCTCCGGGTGAACTCCGATCATCATGTCTGTGATTATGGTGAAGGGCATGGTGGTCCAAATGAGGAAGTATTCGTTTTCGGTTTTGCTCAGTCTGAACTTGAATTGGATAGATTGGTCTTCAACCTCTTCGTAGCCGAGGCCGACTTCGGCGTTGCTTAGGGATGTTTGACAGTGGGGGCAGTAGGCGACAACGTAGTAGCCTTCACCGAGAAGGTTCTGTTCCCAAGCCCTTTTGAGGTAATGCCACTCCCGTTCAATATACTTGTCACGGTGAGTCCAGTAGGCTTTGTCATAATCAATAAACAAGCCTAATTTCTTGTCAGCTTCAAACCATTGACGATGATATTTCATCACAGTTTTCTTGCACTCTTCAACAAACCGTTCCTCGCTTATCCCCTCTAACAATTCTTTCTTGTTTTTCACACCGAGGGCATGCTCTACTTCCAATTCAATTGGTAGGCCCTGAGTGTCCCAACCACCCCAGAAAGTAACATAGAACCCTTGCATTGTTTTAATGCGGTATCGAAAATCCTTTATCACTCGGCCTCGAGCGTGGCCAACATGTTGAACGCCATTTAGGGTTGGAGGTCCTTCAACATAACCTAAAAGACCCCTGTTATTTTTTTCTTTATATTCCGTGAGTTTTTGTGGGATATTGTTTTTCTCCCAAAATTCCCGAACTTCTTTTTCAAGTTCGAGCGGGCGGTAGTCTAGTGTTAACCAACGTCTAGAATCAGACTTGAATTTCGCGGCCACCTCTCATCCCATGACACCCGCTTAACATCCCAGAGTGCTCATGGGTGGATATAAAGCTTTTATCTTCTTCTTTCCACGATTTCGACGACACTCCATTCCTTATACCCCTAAAAATTGTTCTCGGAATGTTACTCTGAATTAAAATGTAGCGTATGCAGTCAATAGCAAAGAATATAAGTCGCTCCTTTCGCTCCTCCTTTATTGAGGATAACTTTATGAGTCTTTGGAAACTTCGATTTTCCATGATTGGAACCCTAGCCGTTATAATCGGATTGTCCACCCTTTTCTTCACAGTCATTATGGCCTTAGCCGGCGTCAA
>CP070636.1:50985-55925 GCA_020356305.1 Candidatus Bathyarchaeota archaeon
CTACTACAGAAAAATTGTAGCCAAGGCTTGGGAACAAGTGGAACAAGCAGGCACGCCAGAATTAGCCTCGAAAGCCTACGACGAACAGCTCTTGTGGCTGTTCCTCGACCCAAACTATCGATCGCGCACACAAACCGCCTTCAGCGACAAAGCTTTCGAACCCAGTCCATTCTGGTTCTGGTACTGGTACAGCTATCGGCACTATCATCCGAAACCTACATATCAGCCGAACATCAAGACACCGTCAGAATCGGCAAAGCCACCTACAATTCCTGGCGCAGATTTTGCAAACAACATCGCAACGGCTGTAGAAACAACCTCCAACAACATTGTCACCAACCTCGAAAAGTTTGCCAATGCAATTGTGCCGAGGGCTGCTGCAAAATCTTCGACACGACCAGCTCACCACCGGTCCAGTTGCGTATGCGCTTGTGCAGCCTGTGCCTGCGTATGCGCGTGCGTATCGTGCGCTTGCGCCTGTGCAAGTGGAGGAGTGGGATGAAGGAGGCAATTGATGATTATGAGCTTTGTACGCAGAGTGTTTCACCGGTCTAAGATTCCTTCGGGACGCTACACGTATCGGGGAAGAGGCAAGTTCACGGGTCTGGCTCTTCAGCTTCGTGTGGAGCCCGATGGCCAGGGATTATTAGTCATAAACGCCAACACGGTGCTGTATCTAAACAAGACAGCTACTGCACAGGCGTTCTTCTTTATGCAAGGAATGACGACGGAAGAAGCCGTTGGAGGAATCAGACGCATGTACCGAGTGGACGAGAAAACAGCAAGAGGTGATTATGAGCAGCTAATTTACACCGTGAGCACGTTAGCGCAGACTGAAGAAGTCTGTCCAATATCTTTTCTCGACATAAAGAGCGTGGAACCTTTCACCCAAAAGCTTTCAGCGCCGTTGCGTGTGGATTTGGCGCTTACTTTTAGGTGTCAGAACAATTGTGTTCACTGCTACGCTGGCGGACCCCATGAGACTGCAGAGCTCAACACCGAACAATGGAAAAAAATTGTTGACCGCCTTCATGAGATTGGCGTGTTCATATTCACCTTTACGGGGGGAGAGCCGACTCTCCGGGAAGACCTGCCGGAACTGTTGCGTTATGGGCAGGAAAAAGGGATCGTCACAGGACTTATCACCAACGGCAGGAAGCTCAACAACAAAAGCTATGTTGAAACCCTTGAGAAAACCGGATTAGACTTTGTTCAGGTGACCCTTGAATCACACGAGCCCAAAATCCATGATTCAATGACATCAGCTGAGGGAAGCTGGAACGAAACCGTCGCTGGGATCAAAAACATAATTCCCACACAGATTTACGCGACCACTAACACTACTCTTGGCAAATACAACGCCTCAGACTTTCTAGAAACCATAGATTTCCTCAAAAAGCTGGGAGTTGCCGCTTTTGGATGCAACAGCTTGATCTACTCAGGCAAGGCCAACGCGATAAGCGAAGAATTTGCGTTGCCACTCGAGACGCTGAGAGACCTCTTACCAAAGGTTCATGACAAGGCAAATCAACTGGGACTAAAGTTTCTATGGTATACTCCGACTCAGTATTGCCGTTTTGATCCTGTCCAACTTGGTTTGGGCGTAAAATCGTGTACAGCAGCGATGATAAACATGTGTGTTGGCCCGAATGGCGACGTTTACCCATGTCAAAGCTACTTTGAGAGTCTTGGCAACATCCTCAAAGACGATTGGCAAAAGATCTGGAATCATCCGCTTGCCGTGCAAATCAGAAAGAGAGAATATGTAGAGCCAAAATGCACCAACTGCCCGCAACTTCAAATCTGTGGGGGAGGATGCCCGCTAGAACTGCAGAAAAACAACTATATCTGTGGCGAAACTCAGTAGGTCTCTCTATGCGCGCGACAGCAAGTATCGGCTTTGATCAAATTTCAACCCCTTCATTACGCTTAATAACCGAGAACGTTTTGTAAGGAACAAAAATATGGCACACGCATATTATTTACCATAACACCTCTAACCTCTTATGGACTCCAAAACAGTACAAGAGGACACAAGCAATGAATTGGTTAGACATCCTTAAGGAGGCCTCCCAAAAAACAAGAAGAGAAGTTCTCCTTCTCTTCGGAACAAACGAAGCCAAAATAGGACTCGGAAAAGGAGCCGGAGGAGACACCATAACAAAAATAGACCTAGCAGCGGAAGATGCTCTAATCCAGACCCTTGAAGCGCACAAAGTTTCATGCACCCTCATTAGCGAAGAAACGGGCACCCTGAAAATAGGCTCCAAACCAGACAGTTTCTACGTTACCACAGATCCCCTAGACGGGACAACCAACGCACTCCGTGGGCTCCCCTTCATAGCCACGTCCATCGCAGTATCAAAAACCCGAAACCTCAAAGACGTGCAAATAGCCCTCGTACACGATATTCTTTACAACGTCACCTACACGGCAGAACGCCACAAAGGAACACTTAGAAACGAAGAACAAATCGAGCCCTCCTCAACAAAAACCCTCAAAGACGCAATCATCGGGATAGACTTCAACACCTTCAAAACAAAAGAACTCATCACCCGTCTAACCCCACTACTTCAACAAACAAAACACCTCCGCCACCTTGGCGCCAACGCCCTTGAACTCTGCTACGTCGCCGATGGCACGACAGACGCCTTCATCGACCTGCGGGGCAAACTACGAGTCACCGACATCGCGGCCGCCTACCTCGTTCTACGTGAAGCTGGAGGAATAATCGTCACCCCCACAGGAACAGAATTAAACGTTCCACTCGACGCTGCTCAAAAGGTGTCCTTCATAGCCACCGCAAATGCGCGACTATATGCAAACATCAACGCCTGCTTGGACATGACCCAACATCAACCGGGTCACAATTCCATGAACAAGAACCACGCTGATTTTTAACTCCTTACGTGCTTTATGTCTATGATTGGGAGTGTTTGCTGCAGCTTGCTGCCAGTAAGACCGTTTCCCGCATTGCTCTTGCGAAAGCAATCTAACAGGGTCTTGATAATCTCAGACCTCCACATTGGGTGGGAGGTCACGCTTGCGGAGCGGGGAGTCCACGTTCCTTCTCAAATGCCGAAGATCCTAGACAAGATTAATCGGCTGATCGAATTGTGCAAGCCCACACGCCTAATTCTTCTAGGTGACGTGAAACACACATTCACAGGAGTTGAATTTGGAGAGTGGCGTGACATCCCAGACTTCTTTGAAACCCTTGGAAAAAAAGTGTCTGACATCCAAGTCATACCGGGAAACCATGATGGAAACCTTGAGCCGCTTCTACCCGAATTCGTAGAAATTCTCCCTTCCACCGGCGTTGCCCTCTGGGACGCCGGGCTTTTTCATGGACACGCTTGGCCGGCTCCAGAGCTCTTGGGATGCCGCCACCTCATCACCGGCCATGTTCACCCAATGGTGGTCTTCCGCGATCCAGCAGGTTTTCGAATAACCAGACCGGTTTGGGTCAAGACCACATGTAACGGAACGCAGTTGGCAAAGTCGCTTCTAAAACATGGAGGCGTCCAGGTTGAAAAGGACCCTGCTAGTCTACTACGGAAACTTCATGATGTAAAGCTCAGGTGTTCACATCTTATCATAATGCCGTCCTTCAACGAGTTTCTCGGAGGCCAACCGATCAACTGGAAAAGCTTGGGCAGAAACGCCCGATCCCGAGCGTTCATCGGACCGGTTCTGCGTTCGGGAAGTATCGACATCGACAATGGAGAAACATACCTCCTCGACGGAACATTCCTGGGAAAAATCAGTCACTTAAGAGCCTTTAGCTAGAGATATTGTGCTCACCAAAATTCTTTTAAAAAACAGTTTTGTCTCATTGATAATGGTGGTCAAACTGTGAGTTGGGAGTATTTTCCAGAATGGTTTAGAAGGAGAATGAAACGGTCCCCATATTTCAGAAGCTGGTTTTTCGGTGACATCGACGAAATGTTCCGAGACATTGAGGAGATGATGGAGCGAGAGTTCAAGGAACTAACCGAACGTGTTCCAAAGGATTTCGTGCGTGAACGCAAGCTTCCCGACGGCTCCAAAATACGCGAGTTGGGACCTTTCGTCTATGGGTATTCCATGACGATTGGGCCAGATGGAAAACCGCAGATCCGAGAATTCGGCAACGTAAAGCCTTCGCTTAAACGTGAGCCCTTCGGGTTGACGAGACCCAGCTTAGATGTGAAAGAGGAACGCGAACCATTAGTAGACGTAATAAGCACTGACAATGAAGTTAAAGTCGTGGCTGAGCTGCCTGGAGTTGAAAAGAACGACATCCAGCTCCATGGAACCGAAAATACGTTAACCATTTCAGTTGACACTCCGGAACGAAAATACTTCAAAGAGGTTCAGATGCCAACGACGGTAAACCAAAAAGCGGCAAAGACAGCGTATAGAAATGGGGTTCTAGAAATCACGATGCCAAAGATCGAAGAGAAAAAGGAGCCCAAAGGCGAGCCTTTAAAGATCGAATAAGCCGAAGAAAGGGGGTAGCTACGACAACAAACCCCTTTTTTTGTGTGTCGTTTCCTCAAATCAATCGTTTAAGGAACCCGAAGTTTTCTCTTGGCTACCCTATTGTGCAGCACTGGTCCGCGAAAGGTAGCAAGTCTTTCGGCATGGCATGTACGCACACAGAAAGAGCAGTCATTCAAGAAACAAAATTGAAGGAAGATGCCTTGAGTTCTTTTGCAACATTTTCTATAGTGGCTAGATGCCCAAAAACCTTCTCATTAGGCGTGTGTACCTCAAGTGCGGCGTCAGCTGTTGGAAGCCGCGTTCCTCACGTTGAGGTGAATGTCGGGGCCATAGCTACCCAAGCCAACACTCGCACCCTTTATGGAATAAACGGATTAAAGCTGTTGAAGAAAGGCGTCTCTCCAGAAGCTGCCCTGAAGAACATGTTACAAGAAGACCCAGATAGAGAAACCAGA
>CP070636.1:56025-60570 GCA_020356305.1 Candidatus Bathyarchaeota archaeon
ACAGTCGCTTATTTCACAGTTTTTTATTTCCAAATTGCCATTTACTGTTGTTCCGTTTTTTGCGTGTTCGATAGAACAATATGCTAATTTGGATAGTTCAAGTCCTCTGAATTCTATTGTCCCCCAATCTCCTGCTCCGGGTTGATCCTTGTTTGAAGAAAAAGTTATCATACGGTCTTGGGTACCATTTGCAACTAGTCTTCCATTCACAATCAGCCGAAAGTTTCCTCCAAACCTTACCTCAACGCCAGACTCTATGGTTAATGTAGCACCTGAGTAAATGGTTACATCTTTAGACACTATAAATGGACTGTCCGTCAGCGTCCAAACAGTATCCTGATTGATATCACCCTCAACGTAAGTTGCAGCTACTGAAAAGAAGAATGAGCTACTTACAACCACAAGTGAACTAACAACTATAGTCACAAGGAACGGAAAAAGTTTCCACATTCTTTTCATTATACTCACACATCTCTGATTTTGGCTACCGTATGCTCCGTAGATACTTGTCTTAAACGTTATGAACTTGAAATAAGAACTTAGAATTCTACCATCTTATATGACTCTCATGCCAAGGAAGAAACTATACTATTCACAAAAATACGATTTCTGTTTTGTATTTGATTTTACCAGCTGTCCAAAGCATTGAAGAATTTTCTAAATGATTCCTCCACCCTTGCTCCAAACATAAACTGAGAGCACTCATCATTTTCTCTAAAATATACTCATTCATCTAGTCTGGAAGAATGCGTTTGAAGTTGTGTCCGTAGTATAGGTTATGGCCAGAAACATGAGGTCCCTTCTATTAGTGGTTCACATAGGAGGCATCTCGCAAAAACGTTGAGTTCTTGTCTCTAACGAGCCTGGATGCGGGGAACTGGACGTTTCTTGACTTTGACAAGCGTTGGCAGTAGCTCTATCGTTGGTGCGATGCCAAAAAAAGTCAGCAAGATGACAAAAGATTTTCAATCATTATATTAAATGAAGTGTAGATGTGCTTCTGTTGAACAACTCTTGTGAGACGAGAGTTATTTCAGAAATCGTAATATAGGTTAAATGCATTTATTATGAAATATCGTTTAAACAACAGATGGAGAGTTGGGGCGAGTTGACAGAGGAAGAAAAAGTGAAGCACATCCTCACCGACGAAAAACTATCTGCAATCAAGTCAATGTTGGAGAAAGACCACGCAATCGACTGCCTCTTTCTCTTACACCTGGAAAGAGGCCGGTGGAAAGCAGCTAAAGAGTTCATGCAAGGACTGGACCTAACCCTAAGTGACGGGACTTTCAGGTCAAGAATGATGGAGATTGAGGATCTTGGATTGGCTAAGAGCATTCCTATTGATCCGTTAAAGAAGTATTATGTGAAGACTGAGTTCGGTGAGAAGATGGCGAAGCTTCTTTTGGAACTTTTTGAAGAGATTGTCTAGACAGTTTTGTAGTAACTTCCTTAGAGCAACATCAGAATAGAGAGTCGTGAGTCGTAAGATTTAAATCTCTATACTCTATTATTTGCTTGTCAACCTTCATAAGGAGGGATAAGAAAAGAATGAAAAAGATTTGGAAAGGAAAGAAAGCGTTGAGTCCAGTGGTTGCAGCGATAATCTTGATCGCAGTGACCGTCGCCGTTTCAATAGCCGTAGCAGCATGGATGGGAGCGCTAACATTCACCTTCATGAGTACAAAAGAACTGAAGATCACCTCGATGACGTTCTCAGGTTCTTCAGGCGCAGCCAACAACACAATATCAATCACAGTGACGAATCCGGGAACAGGAAAAGTTACTGTGGGTACCATAAAAGTTAACGATGTATCAAAGACATTCCCTGAATCGCCTGACTTCGAAGCGGGTACGCAACACGTTCTGACAGTTCAAAGCGTAGGTTGGACGTCTGGAAACAAATACAAAGTGACGCTGCTATCAACCGATGGCACACCAGTAGGCGCCTATGAAGCAGTGGCTTAGACGTAGAGAAGACACTGGGTGAGAGTGGAGTAGGGGAACCCGACACTCGTTAACATCCTTTGGAGGTGTACGTATGGTGGTTGAACTTAGAGAATATGATTCGGCAACTGAGATTTCGAGAAATCTAGATGAAGATATATCTAGGACCAAGAGCCAACTAGGCGAATATCTGCGCCGGCTTGACGAGATTCGTTCATTGGCCGAGAGATCTAAGAAAGTTCGGGAAGTAGTCTACAAGCTGGCTGGCAAAAAGGCAACTCCGAGCAGCCTTGGAGAGATCGCCGTTGGAGATCTCGATGTCGTGTTAGATGCTAACCCGTTCCACGAGTTAACTTGCATCGAAGAGGTTGTTCGAAGCCAACAGGATAGGCTTCTGGTTCTACAGAAGGCCAGAGAAGCATTGAAGTGGGTGGATCAGATCGGAGACACAGAAGGGGTCAAGTACCTCGTGCTGGAGAACAACGGCGTTCCAGAGAAAATCTTGCTGAAGATCGCTTAGAGCAATTCTTGGAAGTGGAACAGATGAGCAGAGAAGTCTACTCAACAGCGCTAAAGACCACTCTAACCGAGGTCAAAAAGATGTGCCCAGACATCACCTCCTCCTTTATCTTTGGAAAGGACGGCACCATGATTGCGGGAGATGGGGAAGCCGACGCACTAATGGAGAAAACAGTGCATTCTTTTCAAGATTTAGCGAAAAAGTCAGTAGTGATCGGCAGACTCGACGCATTGTCCGTCGACGGGGAGAAAGGCAAGACACACATCTACCGCCTAGACGAAATGTATCTCGTTGTAGCAGCCTCCCCTCACATGGATACGACCTATCTGCGCGCCGTCACGAACGTGATAGTTCCAACAGTTCTAAAAGTGCTGGAGAACATTGCCCCTACCCCTCTCAAATTCACGCCCACACAACAACTCGTGGTCGACACCCTCACCGGCTTCTTCGCTGGTAACGATGCGCAAATCGATGACGCCTATCTAAAGGAATGGTCCAAACATTTCCATGGAAAAGATGTCAACGAGGTTGAAATCGAAACTAGTGACGGAAAGACATCCCGTTGCGGAGTGAAGACGATAAGCGATTCAAAACGGCAAGGAAAAAAACTGATACTAATACCAGAAAAAGCCTGCCGAGCTCTTGACGCCAAAAAAGGCGAGCTTGTAAAAGTCAAACCAGTAACATCGTAAGGAAGAATTCCAAAGTGTCAGCCCAAACCAATCTTGAAGAAGGACTCGAAAACCTGCGCATCAGCTTGGAAAACATTAAAGCCAGAGACGGAATTATCGGATACATCCTGAGAGGCCGAAAGTCTGCCTGTGTAGATATTAAAGACTCAAGCCAGATAATCGACTACGCGATTCTGTCGTCCGCAGCGTTCGATTCTGCAGAGCACATGACAACAACGTTTGAACTCGGCAGGATCAAAAACATAGTCGTAGAGGGCGAGAAGGTAAAAGTTCTATCGCTGACCATTGGCAACTATCGCATTAGTGTCTTTATGAACAAAAACGTTGATCACAACGCAATCTACAAAGACCTACGTCTCAAATGAAAACACGCCGACAACCATCCTCACGCGGGGGAAAATGAGGGCTTGAGGAAGATTAGTTTTAGACCACCCCATCTTCTCCTTTCTCTTTTCTCCTCAACCTCATCCCCAAATGC
Organism: Candidatus Bathyarchaeota archaeon; assembly: GCA_020356305.1. Next base: position 59,663 of record CP070636.1, read on the forward strand.
AAAAGCCGAAGGATGAAGGAAACCAGCGAATTCATACACTATCCTATATTTTATCACCTAGTTATTTATCGATTATTTCTTGTCCCAGATTATATCGAGATTCCACGTGTCTTAAATTCTTAAATACGTAGAGATATATAAAACAAATATCGAAAGAGAACAATATACAGCCCTTTTGGTGTATTCTTTGGCTCAAGGAAACAAGTGGAACTCTTCGCATCGAAGCCAAGTAGAAATAATTGCAGACATTTTACAGGCCGCAGTTGAGGGCGCAAAGAAAACACACATCATGTATGGATGTAACCTCAGTTTCGGCCAGCTCCAAACCTACTTGGATCTTCTAGTCGACAAGGGTCTTCTAAAAACTATTTCAGCGAGGGGAAGAGTTGGCAACCCGGGTTTTTTCCGAACCACAGCTAGAGGGCAAAGTTTCCTTCAAGTCTATCAAAATATCCGAGGCCTTCTAACTAGCTAGAGTATTTTTCTTCTCAAGCGTGCGAGTTTCTTTGATGAACTTCAGCATCGTAGGGTTGAGTTTCGCTTTCTGATGTTCCGTGTTTAGAATAATGAATTTGTATTGTGCTAGGAAACCTATGATCATTTCTAATTTGGATTTGGGTAATCTATGCTTCTCTGCGGTCTCCTTTAGGTTGTGCCATTTTCCGTCTTCTAGAAGCTCCAGAATGTCGTCGAGTGCGGGCAAGACCTAGGGCTCCTTCGCAGGTCTCTGAGTTATTGGCTTTTGAGGTATAAATGGTTTCTGAGGAATTCGTTCAGAAGATTCTTCCAACCTAGAAGATGACAAAAAGTGTAGTTGCATCTGTTTGAAAATACAGGAAAATGTCGATTTTGGGTTGTTCCCTCAGTCTTGGTCTACTTCGAAAGCATTCCCGTGTGCAAAAGAACAT
>CP070636.1:60670-75448 GCA_020356305.1 Candidatus Bathyarchaeota archaeon
ACAAGTTCCTAAGGAAGAACGCCGGACTTTGGGTACTAACTGGTTGTGCTTGGGCCCTGGAAAAATCCTTTTCATCGATGGTGAAGAAACGAACGTTCATACCCGAAGAGCGCTGGAGAAACGTGGCATAGACGTGATCAGCTTCAAAATGCCCGAGCTTATCGGCGGCGCCGGAGGACCCAGATGCATGACGATGCCTCTGTGGAGGCAGAGCGACTCGTAGGAGGAAAAAGCATTGGGAAAGTTGTCGCAAAAGGACATTCTTACATGTCAGGATTTGACGCCAAAAGACGTATCGTTAATCTTTGAGACAGCGAAGGAGATGAAACATGCCCACTACCGAGGCGAGAAACGGAAGCTTCTAGACGGAAAAAATTTGGGAATGATTTTTGAAGAACCCTCTACTAGAACGAGGGTTTCTTTTGAAGTTGCCATGAGCCATCTGGGTGGACATGCTCTATATCTGCGCCCGGGAGAGATCCATTTAAGTGGACGAGAGACGGTAGCAGACACTGCCAGAGTCTTAAGCAGATACGTTGACGCTGTAATGGCGAGGCTCTTTAAACATGAAACGTTGATGGAAATTGCCCAAAACTCTACTGTTCCCGTCATAAATGGGTTGACTGACTGGTTTCATCCAGTCCAAGCGTTGACTGACGTTTACACAATGTGGGAGCACTTCGGAGATTTGAAGAACATTAGAACTGTGTTCTTCGGGGATGCGACCAATGTTGCGAATTCGCTGTTGATCTTAACTTCAAAGCTTGGAATCAACTTCACCTTCTGCAGTCCTAAGAAATATTGGCCAAAAGTGTCCATTATGGAAATGGTGGAAAAAAATGTGGAGGAAACAGGTGTCGCTCCTACCTTAACCGAAAACATTGACGATGCAGTCCGTGATGTAAACGTAGTTTACACGGACCTTTGGTGGTGGGTTGGTCAAGAAAAAGAGGCTGAAGAAAGGAAGAAAGCCTTCACACCTTATCAGGTCAATATGCGCCTAATTGACAAAGCAGCCAAGAACGTGGTTTTCATGCATTGCCTTCCAGCTGATCGTGGTTTTGAGGTAACAAATGAAGTCATCGACAGTCCCAAATCGATAGTTTGGGATCAAGCTGAAAACAGACTCCACGTGGAGAAAGCGCTATTAGCCTTGTTGATAACATGAAACAGGATAAAATCAAGCAGTCGTGCGAACATCCATGTCTTCTTTTCCTATTTCCCAGGATTTCTTGAAATGCGCACGCTCTTTTTTCGGGTGTTTTCCCGGTATACATCTGGAGTTTCATACATTTCACCATTAAGTTTTAAAGCTAGGCCCAACACAGTAGTTTCGGAGGCATTCTCCATGGTGCTTGGACTCGGAATGCAAGAGGTGGTCCTGATTTTGGCATTACTTCTGCTTGTCTTTGGCCCCACAAAATTGCCGACAATCGCAAGAGAATTGGGAAAAGTTGTACGAGAGTTTAATAAAGCGACTTCCGGTCTTCAGGAGGAATTCAACAAGATGAGCTCGGATCTCCCGGAAACTGCTGACATTTCTCCAACTAAGTTTGCGAAGTCCTCCCTAAGAGCCACAGCTAGAAGGAACAGGGACAAAGCGCTTTCAAACATAGCTGAAAGACTGGATATTAGCACTGAAGGAAAGACCGAGGAGCAGATAAGCCAAGAGATCATTGAGAAAATAGAAAACAATAAAGGAAAAGCCTCCATTACCAAGGCTGTAGAGAGGTGAAACATATGGCTTTATTAGGCATAGGCTGGCCTGAATTGATTCTCATCCTCGCGATCGTACTCCTGCTTTTCGGAGCAACTCGACTGAAAGGCTTGGCAAAGGCTGTAGGCGAAAGCGTGCAGGAATTCAAAAAAGCAACATCTGAACCTACGAAGACGAAGAAGGAAGAGGAAGAAGATGCTGTCATTGAAGCTGCAAAAAAGATGGGAGTAGAAACCGAAGGCAAAAGTATGGGCCAAATACTGAGCGAAATGAACAAGAAGGCTGCCGGAAAAGAGAAAATGGTAAGGTAGAAACTGAGAAAACATCATCTCGGTGCTTAACTTCCTAGTTATATGTTACAGTCAGTGGCTGAAATGTCAGATGAGCAGAAAGAAGGATTAACCTTCTTTGGGCACTTGATGGAGCTACTTTCTCGCTTCCGTACTATTGCTTATGCGCTAGTCATTTCTACAGTAGCCATGATGGTTATTCCTATTTCCCTAGATTTTTCCAGTATTTCAGCTTCTAATCCTTGGTACCAAACAATTTCGTCGTTCGTCATCAGAAAACTACAGACGGATTTTCTTCCAGCTGACATCGAGCTTCTACCTATCAGTTGGTTTGCTCCCTTAGAAGTCTACATATACGTTTCCATAATGCTTGGAGTTACAGTGAGTTCACCAGTCATAATGTATCAAATCTACAAATTTGTTAATCCGGCGCTGCATCAACGTGAAAGAAAACTAGTCTACCCCTTCCTCATAGCCTTCACTGGCTTGTTTGCCTTTGGGTTCTCCTTGGGATATTTGGTGATCATACCTGCCACTGTAAGAGCTATGGTTATGTTTACAGAGATGCTTGGTCTTACCCCCGTATACGGGTTCTCAGATTTCTTCTCTGTAGTCATGATGACCTTGCTTTTATCCGGCTTCATATTTACGTTTCCAATCTACGTCGTCTTGCTCGTTCAAGCCGGAGTCATAACTACAGAACAGATTAAGAAGAGCAGAAAATATTTGTATGTTGGCGCCGTTGTTTTGATAGCTCTAATAGATCCGGAACCAAGTCTCATAACGGAGATAACTTGTATTATACCCATTATTATCTTGATGGAAGCAAGCATCTTGATAGCGCGCCGCTTCGAGAAACAACGTGAACAAAACGAACAAAACAGCGACCAATAAGACCCGTGGCGCGCGTTTCCATGAAACTCAGCCTGAATCTCCATGCGAACACATCTTTTGGGTGTGCGAAACATATGACGAAGTTCTTGGGTCAAAAGTCGAAAAGCCGAGCACTTGACAGTTTTCACGAGAAATATTTCTAAGAGGCGGACAAGTTTTTGGAGCCCAAAACAAGAAGAGTAGCCTTGGCAGCCATTTTTGGAGCTGTAATCTTCTTATCCAAGACTTTTTTACCCTCTCCAATAGATAAGATGTTCATTCTGGTCCCGGCTCTTCTACTCGCCTTGGGCGCCTTGGTATTGGGAAGAATGGGTGCAACCTACGTTGCCACAGTCGGAGGGATTCTAACTGCTTTGTGGAGGATCAGCATGGCTCCTTTTACTCTCATCTTTGCCGTATTATATGGTTTGCTTGTAGATAGCCTCTTCTTCATTCTTAAGATCAAAACTGCCGAGGGTAACGTGAAAACCAGCAGGCTAGTTGCCTCGATGACTTTAAGCACAGCGTTGCTGGGCGTAATCAGCTATTATACAACTGTTCATTTAGCGGAATTGCTTCCTAAGATCCCCATGTTGGAACTCATCATACTTGCTATGGGCACGGTCAATGGCATGGTGGCTGGGTACCTCGCGTCCATCATCTGGCGCGGGCGCTTCTCTTTTCAGAGCAGGGAATAGGCGTAGCCACTGCCCTCAAGGTAGGCTGAGACTGTTGGATACACCCTGCATTCCATTTACAACTAATCCCGATTGTTAGAGGAAGTGGCTCATCATAGTTGAGCGGGACTTGCCTTTGGTTTTCATCTGTCCTGATGAGGAACCTGTGGGGAAATTGTGAGCAATGTCAAGGAAATATGCGCGCGCATTACATTAATAGAGAAAGGAGTCAAAGAAATCAAGGCACTGATGGATGACCACATAGAAAAACATTGAAAGCATGTCTGGAATTCTTTCACTAATGAGTTTGCCCGTCAGTGAATCAATAAGAGTTCTTTACGTTAATTTTGAGATAGGTTACTCTAGTTGTGTGCTCACAAGATTTAAATATAAACTTCCCTCATACAGAGGGAACATGAAAAGAAGGGATTTCCTTAAGATAGCAGGCACAGGAGCAGCGGGCTTGGCTGTAGGAGGAGCTGCTAGTTACCTTTGGTCGCAATCTAGAATAACGTCACTGGAGAACCAGTTAAAGCGCGCCCATGTCCCACTAGCCTTAGAGGATAGCTTAAACATATTCAACTGGACGTACTACCTCAACAGAAATAGAGTTGACAAATGGGCTGCAGATCTTGGAATAGGGCTGGCCTACGACACTTATGAAAGCGGTGAAACCCTTATGGGCGAACTAGAGGGTTCCTATCCCGCAGCTACCGGATACGATATTTGCGTAATGACCGATGGAGATGTACCTTATGCCATAGAACAGGGGTATTTTGAGCCTCTCGACCTTGACAAGATTCCGAACTTTGAACTCGTTCCCAACGATTTCAAAGATCCTGACTACGATCCTGAAAATCAGTACACCATCATCTATTCATACGGCACTACAGGGATAGGATGGAACAGCGACGAGGTCACTGAAGGCATCACAAAGTGGGCTGACATCTTCGACACTACTCCAGGAGGGATTCTCGATAAATATAAGGGGAAAGTAACCATGATGCCCGAGGTTACTGAGATACTAGCTGCTGCACTATTTTACCTGGGACGTGACCCTAACAGCTGCGAGGAAGACGATCTGGAAGCCGCAAAAAATGCTTTAATTGCACAAAAGCCCTACCTAGCCGATTATGCAGGCACTGAGGAGTTCATGATGGGACTAGAGACCGGGGATTTCTTAATCTCTCATGGATGGAACGGAGATATAGGGGGAATCGTCTACGAGTCCAGCGAAACGGATGTTCTCCTTGAGAAAATTCTGCCACGAATAAAGTACACGGTTGCTGAGGAGGGGGGCATTGCGTGGTATGACAACTTCGCTATTCCAAAGGGAGCCCCACACCCTGAGGCAGCTCACGCATTCATCGACTTTATGCTTAGGCCTGAAATTGCGGCAATAAACACCATGTCGGTCAAGTATCCATTTCCAACAGGTAGAGACTACGTGCCTAAGGCGCTCAGAGAGGACCCCCTAATCTTTACGCCTCCGGAGCTTCTTGCGAAGCTAACCCGTACTAGGACGTTTACACCAGAAGAAAGGACTCGTCGCCAGGCGATATGGACAGCGGTGCGGGCAGCTTAACCTTACTTCCATGCAGACGCCCATACCTGAGAGTTTCGGCATGCCAGGCTATTGTCAGTGAGATGCTGTTCTAGCTTTGCGCGTGGTGAAAGTCCAGTATGGGGACGCAAAAGCGTGACGACGAACGTGGAACCAAGACAAACTTCGGTCTAGTCCTAGTGGAGATGGACGGACCGGAGACTATGGCCTTTCCAGCGACATGGAGCTGAAGCAGCCCTTGAAGTAGCTATTCTAAGAGATTAACCACAAATCATAGTTTTGCAATTCACAAGTTTTAAATGTGCGTGCAAAAACTATACAAAAAAGGAAAATCTTTATCTCCAAAAGGCGTGCACGTAGAGATGAAAGGATTCGCCAAGAAGTACATTGCTGCAGTAAGGCGAAGTAGGAGAATGCAATACTTTTTACTTTTGCTACCAGGCATGGTCTACTTGGCAATATTCTTTATGGTTCCATTTCTCCTAACCGCTCTGTATAGTGTCAATATGGTCAACAGACTTAAGCAAATTGTCTTCACCCCTTCTCTTGAATGGTATCTGTACGCCTTTGGAATGGAGGGGTTACTTACTATCTTTTTGAGGTCGATAGGGTACGGACTGGCAACTACTCTCCTATGTGTGATGCTGGGCTACCCTGTTGCGTATTACATTGCCGTTAAATGCAGGTATAAGGATTTTGTACTCCTGCTTTTCATGGTTCCCCTATGGATTAGCTTCTTACTACGAACCTATGCATTAATGGGCATCCTATCATCGTCTGGTCTATTAAATGAGATTCTCTTAGGGCTAGGGATCATTAAAGAACCTCTGGAAATATTACGCACGAATACGGCCGTCTTCATAGGTATGGTCTACAATTACCTCTTGTTCATGGTCCTACCTCTTTATGCATGCTTGGAGAAGCTTGATGTATCCCTACTGGAGGCTGCATCGACTTTAGGAGCAGGAAAGATCTCTACCTTTTTAAGAGTGATCCTGCCTCTATCCCTTCCTGGGATAGTAGCGGGATCTCTACTTGTATTCATTCCAGCGACAGGTGAGTTTATAATCCCTGATTTAATGGGTGGTACACAAAGTTCCATGATAGGAAATGTCATATACTCCGTCTTTTTGGAAGCAAGAAATTGGTCGCTTGGCTCTGCTATTTCCCTACTATTCATAGCATTCATTCTGGCCATAATTTTGCTATACCTAAAATACGCAAGAATTAAGGAGGTAGTTTTCTAATATGAAAATCTTTGATAAGATTCTAAAGGCATTCACAATTCTTATCCTCATTTTCATGTACTTGCCGATAGTTACCATGATCGGATTCTCCTTCAATTCATCGAAGTCTCTAGGAAGATTCACTGGTTTTTCCTTAAGATGGTATTACCAACTGTTTGAGAACAGAGTTATATGGACAGCTTTCTACAATTCCCTCACCGCAGCAGCTGTTGTTACAATAATTTCAGTCGTGCTCGCCCTGCTGATAGCTAACGCTGTAGTCAGATACGAGTACAGGGGAGGGTCCCTGATTGACGCGTTCATTTATATTCCGATAGTCATTCCTGAGATTACCGAGTCTCTATCACTTCTGATTTTGTTCGGGGTAGCTGGCATTACCCGAGGTTTTTGGACTGTTGTCCTAGGCCACGCGACGTTCGGCGCCACTTTTGCCATTGTTGTACTAAGAGCTAGAATAGCAGGATTTAGAAAGTCGGTTGAGGAGGCAGCGAGGACGCTTGGGGCAAATGAGATCCAGACCTTTTTCAGAATCACATTACCCATCTTGATGCCTGGTGTAATAGCCGCGGCTCTGTTAGCATTTACCCTCAGCTTTGATGACTTCATCAAAACACGTTTTTCAACAGGTCCAGGCTTCACAACCCTCCCATTAATTATATATTCATCGGCTAGAAGAGGAGGAGTCGCACCAGATATAAACGCATTATCTACATTTTCTTTTGGAGTATCTCTTCTATTCTCTGCCGTGCGCTTGTTTACGCTTAGACGTGGGAGGTATGAATAGTGCCTGCTGCAGTAGAGTTAATCCATGTGACTAAGCGTTTCGGAGAAGTAGTAGCAAATGATGACATCTCGTTTACAGTGGGAAAGAATGAGTTCTTCTCGCTCCTTGGGCCTAGTGGATGTGGGAAAACAACAACACTGAGGTGCATAGCGGGACTGGAAGAGCCTGATAGCGGAATCATCAAACTATCGGGGGAAGTAGTGACCGATGTTCCAACTCACAAGAGAAATGTTGGATTGGTATTTCAAGACCTAGCTTTGTTCCCACACATGAATGTATTTGATAACATAGCATTTGGACTGAAAATGAAAAACGTCGATGAGAAGGAAATTGAGGAGAGAGTAAAAGAGAGCCTAGAGCTAGTTGGATTGAAAGGACTTGAAAAGAGAAGAATTCATCAATTGAGCGGAGGTCAAAGGCAAAGGGTCGCATTGTGTAGATCATTAATACCGGAACCTGACGTATTGCTCCTAGATGAACCGTTGGGAGCCCTTGATTTGAAAATCAGAAGACGAATGACGGTGGAACTTAGAAGAATACAGAAGGAAGTGAAAAAAACATTCATTTATGTAACTCACGATCAAACAGAAGCCATTGTCATGTCAGATAGGATAGCCGTTATGCGTACGGGAAAAATCAAACAGATAGGAGAATCCAGAGAGATTTACTCGCATCCCAAGGATCCCTTTATAGCTTCCTTCATAGGCGAGGCCGTGAACATAATAAGAGGAAAGTGTAAGCTTGGAGTGTTCGTTGGAAAGAAGTTGGAAAAACCAGTAAAAGTCGAGGCGAGAAAAGAGCTGTTGAACATCCCTGCAGTTCTTTCCATCAGACCAGAAAGAATTAGAATGGCCAAAAATCTAAAAAATCTAGACAATATACTTGACGCTAAGATAAGCTCAGCTCTTTTCAAAGGAATGTATCACGAGTATGAGGCCGAGATAGGAAAAGATTTAATCATTAAGGTTTTTGTCCCCTACGTAGGTCCAAGTACTACTTTTAAAGTGAATGATACTGTTCAAATAGGTTGGAATAAAGAAGACACCGTAATAATTCCTACAAGCTGATGAAAAGAGCGCAAACTTGACTTATCTTTTCTGCCTTACAAACTGCAAACGTAGTTACGGGGAACGCTTAACGATCCATCTGAGAATTACCAGCTCTTCCTCGCCCATCTGGATTACCGAATTTACATTCACTCAGAATGAACAATTGAACTGTTGAGGCATCCTCGAATTTTGCGAGTGCCGCCTTTCTCGCCATGCTACAACAGAACTAAGGTTATCATTGGGCCATCTTGGAAGAGTGTGCGTGCGCTACTGTCTAGGAGAGGAGGAGAGTGCTAAAACTCGCTCCTTCCAATGTTGAAGACTAGTGTTTTCACGTCGGTAAAGGACTCAAAGTTCCATTTGCCAGCAACGCGGCCGAAACCTGTTTTTCTAAATCCTCCCCAAGGGTTGTTGTAATCCCAATAGTAGGCTGACTCGTTTACGCATACTTGGCCAGCGTGGAGTCTTCGGCAGGCTTCCAACGCGGTTCTGAAGTTTTTGGTGTGAATTGCCATGCTGAGACCATACCTTGGGGCGTTAGCTAGTTCAATAGCTTCGTCTAACGTTTTGAAAGTAATTATCGGCGCTACAGGACCAAACGTTTCCACTTTGTTGAACAAGGCATCTTTGGAAACATCGTCAACGACCGTTGGGGGGTAGTAGAGTTTTGTCGGGAATCCTTGGGCTCTGGCTCCTCCTGCCAGAACTGAGGCTCCTTTAGTGATCGCATCTTCAACGTGTCTCTCCACTTTTTGAATAACTGGCTCGTTGTTTAAAGGTCCCATGTCGGTAGTGTCTTTCAAAGGATCACCCAGCTTCATCTGCTTGACTTTTGGCACCAAAGCTTTGACGAGTTTATCATGGATGCCTTCCTGAACAAGAATTCGTTCGTTGGCGCAGCAGCATTGTCCACCCGTTGTGTAGCATCCGTAGATAATGTCTTCTATGGCTTTTTCAACATTAGCGTCATTCATGAGAATTAAGGGTCCCAAGCTTCCGAGTTCCAATACTATCTTTTTGAGTCCAGCTCTCTTGGTTATGTCCTCACCAGTTGTTGTTTCACCTGTAAAGCAGATGCCGTCAACCATCGGGTTTTCCACCAGAGCTCTTCCCACAACGTCTCCAGGTCCCGTTACCATGTTGATAAAGCCGCGTGGCATTCCAGCCTTGACGACGCACTCCATAAAATGCACAGCACTAAGTGGCGTGTAGCTAGCGGGTTTCCACACAACCGAGTTTCCAGCGAGGAAAGCCTGTACCACGAATTCCGCTGGCATAATCATAGGAAAGTTCCATGGCGTGATTACGCCCACCGTTCCTAAGGGGTCGCGGACAATAATGTACATCATATCGGGTTTGCTGTACGCATTTAACACTGGAGTTTCAATTCTCTTCAGATCTTCAGCATTCCACAGAAGATTTGGGGCAACGTCCCCGACCTCTATGAGCGATTCTTTCAGTGGTTTGCCATGTTCCATAGTAAGGTCTACCGCATAGCGATCCACGTTTGGCTTCACAATTTCGGTCACCTTGTAGGCCAGTTCGATTCGCTCTTTTATGGGCATCCTTCGAATTTTCTCTTGGGCTTCCACCGCCACATCCACAGCCTTTTTCACATCTTCCCTTCCGCCCTTTGGCACCTGAGCCAGCGTTTCACCGGTCACAGGACTTACAACGGAGAAGGTTTCGCCGCTTTCAGCTTCAACCCATTCTCCATCAATATACATTTTCAACTTGTCGACCATAGATACTCACCATTCGTTAACTCAATTTTTGCTTGCGCAATTTTTAAGCCTTTCCACGTAGGTGCGAATTTAAGTATTTTGATCATAACTATAGCGCGCTTGTACGTGTGGTGGATTCTAGGGTGATGGCAGACGCAGAGCAGTGGTCGGGTTGTGGTCGCTGCACACTGAAATGTCCAACTAACGCTTTCCCGCCAGTTCAAGTCAGAGGCGCATAACATATCAAAAGACAAATTTATGGAGTTCTTACCGAATCTAGATGATGATCCTATCATTAAATAAGAAATGTAATACCACTGTGCTAAAACCCTGAAAGTAACTACTCTTGCCGAATTAGAATAGTATTTCTTATCTATACCATGAAATCGCTACGTTTATTTATCCTAAATTGTGATACTCAAAATTAGTGAGTTGCCTCACCATGAAAATAGATGTGGAGCTGAAAAACGTAACCAAGAAATTTGGAGACGTTATTGCTGTTGACGACGTTTCCTTCTGGGTAGGAAAGGGTGAATTCTTTTCACTCTTGGGACCTTCAGGATGCGGAAAAACTACTACGCTGAGAATGATCGGGGGCTTCGAGAAACCAACTGAAGGCGAAGTGTATATTGGAGGAGAACTGATGACGGAGGTGCCTGCTTTCAGGAGGCCCACCAATCTCGTATTTCAACACTTAGCCTTATTCCCTCACTTGAATGTTTATGATAACATAGCATTTGGCTTGAAAATAAAGAAGACATCTAAAAATGAGATTCAAAAAAAGGTTGAGCAAATGCTGAATCTCGTAAGACTTCCTGGATATGAAAAAAGGAAGATCAAACAATTGAGTGGCGGTGAGCAGCAGAGAATAGCTATTGTAAGAGCCTTAGTAAATGAGCCTACAGTACTGCTTTTGGACGAGCCCCTGGGTCCTTTAGACTTAAAACTCAGGGAGGAAATGGTTGTTGAGCTGAAGCGAATTCAGCGTGAGGTCGGCACCACATTCATCTATGTGACTCATGATCAAGGAGAAGCCCTTACGATGTCTGACAGAATAGCGGTCATGAGAAGCGGGAAAACCTTGCAGATTGGAACACCAATGGAGATTTATGAAAGACCGCAATGCGATTTTGTAGCCGGGTTCATTGGAGGAAGCAACCTTTTCGAGGGAAGGTACAATGACGGCGTGGTTGAGGTTGAAAATCTGGGAAGAATTATTGTGGAACCTAAATCGCAAGTATCTGGCAAACGCTCAGTTTTAATCTGTGCCAAGCCGGAGAAAATCTCCATCGGAAGAAAGTTGAAAGGCTTAGACAACATATTTGACGGGGAAATCAGAGAAACCTATTATCAAGGTCAAGTTACCACTTACAGAGTTTCATTGAGAAATGGCTTTGTGATTGGAATCGTAGCACTGAGCATTGGTGTCAAGGATGTCTTCAAGCGCGGAGACAAAGTAGAAGTCGGTTGGAACAAAGAGGATGTTAACATAATAACATGAACCAGTGAGGAAAAATAGAATTGAAAGACGATCCCACATTCATGGAGCAGGTGCTGAACTTTTTCAGAGGAGAAAAGAAAAGCGTCTTGCTCAATTTGTCTCCTTCGTTGCTGTGGTATGGGATCTTTCTCGCAGCACCATTAGTTGTGGTAGTGATGCTCAGCTTCTGGCAGATGGAGGATGTCATTCTAATTCCGACGTTCACTCTGGAACACTATTATACATTCTTCACACGACCAGTGTACATCCGGGTCCTACTCAGATCGCTAGGAATTGCCACCGCTGTCACAGCGGGGGCCATAGCTCTAGGCTATCCAGCCGCCTATTACTTATCATTCAAAACAAAAATCCCAAAATATACGCTGTTAATCGTTCTTATGGGACCCTACTTAGCAAGCTACCTCATAATAATATTTTCTTTGAAGTTTATAATTCTCGGTTACGGTGGCTTAGTAAACACGATACTTATGGATTTAGGATTAATTGCAGAGCCAATAGCTTGGTTCGTGAACAATCAGTACGCGGTAATCTTCACCTTGGTTCAAGCCTGGACCCCATGGATAATTCTCCCGATGTTTGCATCTCTTGAAAAAATTGACAAAGCGCTGCTGGAGGCCGCTGCGGACCTAGGAGCATCTCCGATGCTGGCCTTTCGGAAGGTCACCCTGCCACTGAGCATGCCAGGTATTCTTGTAGCTGTTCTCTTCGTGTTCATTCCCAGCGTAGGAGAGTTCCTAACCGCTGACCTGATGGGAGGGACGAGTGGATTTATGGTTGGCAACATTATTCAAAAGCTATTCGAGAGAGGATTACACTGGCCTCGAGGCTCAGCGATAACGATTATGATGATGATAGTCACACTGACGATAATTCTCATATTACTCACCAAGGTGAGTTTGGAGCAAATCATGGAGAGTCTATAGATATGGCGCTGAAAGGAGTCAGAGACAAGATCTTCTCGACCTACTTTGTTCTGTTTATGATCTTCACATATACGCCTCTCATTGCTCTAATGGTATTCTCCTTCAACAACTCGACCACCCTGGGTCTACCGTTTAAAGGTTTCACATTAAGATGGTATCAGCAATTCTTTGCCTCTTCATCAGCGCTCAATGCGATCAAAAACAGCTTCATACTCGCTTCAGGAACAGCGATCCTGGCTACTCTAGGCGGCTTAACGGCAGCCTTTGCGTTGGTACGCCACAGATTCATCGGGAGAACCATATTTCAATGGTTCATGTTGCTTCCGATGGTTCTTCCCTATCTAATCATCGGAATAGCATTACTTATGTTCTTTTCCCGCGTCAACATCAAACTTTCTCTAGGCACGGTTATGATTGGACATACGCTCGTGGCGCTCCCCTTCACAACTCTGATCATGGTTGCCAGACTAATAGGTTTTGACCGCTCATTGGAAGAGGCTGCCATGGACCTAGGAGCAGACGAACTAACAACGTTCAGAAAAATCACTCTTCCCTTGATCATGCCCGGAATTGTTGCCGCAGCATTTTTGGCGTTCACTACCTCATTTGAGGATGCTAGCATAGCATTCTTCCTACTAGGCACTGAACAGAACATTCCCATATTCATCTACGGTCAACTGAGATACCCTAAACAGTTACCCATGCTCACAGCTATGTCAGTCGCAACGCTAAGCATTGCGCTTGTTCTCGCTCTCCTATCGTGGATAATCGAAAAAATTGAGACGCGTTAGTGCAAACAACCGAAGAATATACTTGCACGCGCAAAAAGACATATATGTGACCTCTAACAAAAGGAGCGAACCGATGAGGGAAAGACATGAGCCCAACTTCTAGACAAGCAATTGCCTTTGTAGTCGCTATCATCATTGTTGGCGCTGGCGCTGCCGTAGGAGGATATTACTTTGGGTATAGCCAAAGACCTGAAGAAGTAACAGAAGCACCCTTGCGTACTGAACTTACAGGAACCATAGAGGTCTTTGAGTGGTCTGGGTATGAAGTCGAAGAACTTTGGGGCACATTTAAGAGATGGTATCCAAACGTTGATATACAATTCTCCTTCTTTGTAGACGAAGCTGAAGCTCTCACCAAACTTCAAGCCGGTGACAGACCAGATATCGCGCATCCTTGCTTCGCTAGTATTCCTCGATGGTATGACGCTGGAGTCATCGAACCACTTGACATTGAACTGATACCAAACTATGAAGACATATTTGAGGACGTGAAGACAAACATGGAGGAAGGTACGGTGTTTGACGGAGAACACTACTTCTGTCCAACTGACTGGGGATTTTCAACGGTTCTCTTCAGACCTGATTTGCTGGAAGATCTGGGGGTACCGAAGGAAGACTGGAACACATACAGCCTTCTGTTCGAGCCTAGGACGGAATTGGAGGGCAAGATCATGTTGATGGACGCCGCCGTGGAAGTCATTCCAATGGCCGCATTAACGGCTGGAATACCGGTAGACGATATCTGGGATATGACCGATGCGCAATTGGATTTGGTGAAAGATACGCTTGATGCGGGGAAACCCCTCGTTTCCGATTACTGGACGACCGAGCAAGAAGTTGCTCAAGCGATGATGACAGACCAAATAGTGGCAGCAAACATTTGGGGAGAAAGCTTCGTAACACTGACAGACGAGGGAATCAACGTGACTTATGGCAATCCTCCAGAGGGACGAGTTATGTGGACATGCGGCTTCAGCATAGTTGAAGGCTTTAGAGATAGGAAGCCTGAGCTTTGGGAAGCGGTTCACGCATTCATGAATGCATGGCTCGATCCTGCAGCAGGTGCATGGCTTATTGACAACTACGCCTATGGATCGCCTAACAGCCTAGCCCCAGCCCTAGTTGAAAACGTAGAAATGATGGAATCATTTGGATTTCAATCTACAGATATCATACAGGAGTCAATAGTCTGGGAATACACGCCGAATGAACAAGACTGGGTAGAACTCTGGACCGAATACCGAGGCTGAACGTAACCGACGATTCAACGGCTCAACCTAGTTCCTCTCGATTCCACATGGGTGACTCCCTCTTTTTTTTGCAAAAAAAGGTAAAACCCTTAAGAAGCAATTCAGAGAACTCAGTTAAGTTGCTTAGCAATGGTCAAACAGTGGATGAAAGCAGTCCTTTTCGGTTCAGTCTTAGCTTTTATCCTTGCTGGAAGCTTTCTCAACGTAGAAAGAGTCCTAAAAGAGGCGAGGACAGGTCTCCCATGCCCTGGCCCTAAATGTCAAAGCCAGTGGGTCCCTGACCTACAAATCGTATCCTATTTCTCCTTCTTCATCTTCGGCGTTATTTCTGGCCTAAGTCCATGCATGATAGCTCTGATTTCATTTGTTGTTGGAACAACTTTGCAGT
>CP070636.1:75548-80332 GCA_020356305.1 Candidatus Bathyarchaeota archaeon
GTGCTCATCCCCAAGTGCCCTGTTGCCATTGCTTGAAACAAGGTGTACGCCTCTTCACCACGCACTTCGCCCACAATAATGTAGTCGGGTCTTTGTCTCACCGCTGTCTTTAGGAGGTCAAATAGGGTGATTGCACTTGCTTTCTCCCCACCGGATCCATATCCCGGCCGCACGACTGAGGGAATCCAATTCTCGTGGGGCAGGTTAAGCTCGGCCGTATCCTCTACGCTGACAATCTTCAATTCAGGCTTTATGAACATCGATAGACAGTTGAGCGTTGTTGTTTTTCCCGTTGCTACTCCTCCAGCTACAAGAATGGATGCTCGGTTCTCAATAGCATACCAGAAGTAAGCAGCCATCTCCGAAGAGAGAGTGTTAAAAGAGATTAAATCTGAGATTGTGAGTGGATCGACACGAAAACGACGAATTGTGAAGGTTGAACCCCTTCGGGTAATTTCACTTCCATACGTAAGTTGAACACGACTCCCGTCGGGGAGAGCAGCGTCAAGAATAGGCCTAGCAAGCGAGATATGTTTTTGAGCCATATAAGCTAACCTTACAACGAAGGAATTTAGCTCTCCAGTCTTCTCGAAAACTATGTTAGTGGGTAGCGACTCGTATTCCCGGTGCCAAACATAGATGGGAATGTTGACTCCATCCGCGGAGACGTCTTCTATCATGTGATCTTTCATAAGAGGATCAATTTTTCCATAACCAATGAAATCTCTTAATATGTAATAGAGGAGCTTGTCCACGGCCTCGTCAGCAACTTCCATATGATAATTTCGGATGACCTCTTGAGCCTTATTCTTCAAGTAATCTTTTGCCTTCTCCTTTGTTTCAAGGTCTTTAAGGCTGATGTCTACTTCTTGAACTAGAATGTCTTTGATTTCTCGGAGTTGATTCTTCTCTTTTTTGCTTAGGGATGGTTCAATCACCTCATAACGCGTCTTTTGTGTGGCTGGGTCTCTTACAACTGCGGCATAGGTGTAAGGTTCGGCTATCAAGTAGACTTCTCGGAACATGGACAGTTTTTTCTTGTTTACCGCTTTCGACTCCGTTTTCATCGCTTTTCACTCAGTTTCGAACGATCATAGCCTCTACCCAAACTTTTGCAGTCGCAACGACATGGAATATTGTGTAGCGAGACTTAATAAACTCTATGAAGGTGAAATCACTTGGTCGCGCGCATCGTAGGTCGCCATGGTTGAGAGGGTTGTGTAGTTTGCAAAGTTAGCAAAAGATGCCAATTTCAAAGTTCAGTAGCGTGTGGGCAGCTTTGTTTTCTCCTATACCTCATCACTCATGCGCGTGCACAAAATTAGACAATAACACTGCTGCGGGTCGGAACGGTGGCAACTCCAAGATCTGAACTAGAGTGCAAGAGAATATGAGCTCTATCCGATCTCATGGAGCGGTTGTTGTATTCCACGAAATCTTCCAGCCCATCTATATTCTTCCCCAAACACCTTTTGTCGCTATCATTTAGGTTGCCCAGAATGGGAGCTGACGTCTTTTAGTGTCGACGAGCTCGTTCAAAACATCTAACTCCTCAGGTGACAGTTGGTCTTGAAACTTTGTTAAGAGGGCTTTTGCGTGTGCTTCGGGCACCTTTACGAGGAGTATGTCGCCTTCATTAATGTGTCTTCCCACAACAGGTTTGTCTACGGAGATGGCAACTTGTGCTCCAGTCTTTGCTTCAGGTAGGGGCTGTCCTCGATCTTGGATTTGCTTGATTTCACCAATTTCCTTTCCGTCCGTTGCAAGAAGTGTGTACTTCGGTTTGATTTGCCCTGTTAGAACTTCGATTCCTACGATGGCAGGCTTGGCTTTCCTGAATACATATCCAGGAAGGATCTTTATTTTGCCTGGCATGACCAGCCTTTCGAGTTCTCTTTGTATCCGTTCTTCTTCTGTGCTCTTCATCCAATCCAATTAGTCGTCGATAAGATGATAGATAATATTGTGTTCGAAGATGAGAACGCTTCGATCTATTGCTTCCTTCTCTGCGTCTGGCAGAGTTTTGACATTGAAGGCCAGAACAACCCCGTAGAGCATTTCGTGATCTTTGACTACCGCCGCCTCAGTAACGTCTCGCTTAGAAACGTCTCCTACATCTGCTAGTCTTATCGGGACTTTGTTTCGCTTCAAAATCCCAGCTATCGCCTCGAGAGAGCCTAACGTATCGGTTTTTAGCACAACTCCGTGAATATCGGTGGCAACTCTAATTTTGCCTAACTCTTCAGAAACTAGCTTTTCAAACGTTTCAGGTTGACCGCCAACTGGAACTACGTATAGAGGTGCACCAGCCAAAGCATCGTCGAGATGTGGCGCCGCAATTTTAATTCCAGCAGCTGCTGAAACGGCGTCGACGGAAGAGAACCTGTCTCTTGGGTCCCTGATTTCGTCAAGAGGCTTGGGTAGGAGAACTGCACGAATGTTCGTCCTAATTGGGTGCTCTTTTCCACCCACAACAATCATATCGCCTTTTTGAAGGACCCCATCATAAATAATGGAGTTAACGGTAGTTCCAAGTCCAGGCTCTTCCTGGACTTCCAATACCGTGCCCTTGGCTGGTCCTTTGGTTACTTTCAAACGGTTTTTCAGGTATTGTTGAGTCAGACCAACTAGAACCACCAAAAGCTCAGGTATGCCCTCACCTGTTTTTGCACTAACCGGGACAATAGCTGCGGTTCGAGTGAAATCAGCTATTTTGTCAAAACGTTCGGCTTGAAAACCGTGTTTGGAAAACGTTCCCATTATACTGTATAACCGTTCATCCATGTCTTGACGAACGTAGGGGTCTTGACTCTGATATGACGTTAGGAAGGGCTGATCTGACTTCGACTTCCAGCCTGGCACACGGTCGATCTTATTCGCGGCGATTAGAAAGGGAGTTTTCTTCGCTTTCAGGATGTCAACTGACTCGTAGGTTTGCGCTTCGAAGCCTTTTAGGATATCGATAACAAGAATCGCTATGTCTGCGACTGCGCCACCTCGTTTTCTGAGATTGGCAAAAGCCTCGTGTCCAGGAGTATCAATAACAAGCAGTCCGGGAATGCGTAGTCGGCGCCTAAATTTCTTGAGGAGAGGACCGCACACTTCCTTGATGGTTTCAACTGGGAAGAAGCTGGCTCCAATGTGCTGAGTTATTCCACCGGCTTCTCTTGCTTGAACACTGCTTTTCCTAATATTGTCTAGTAGAAGGGTTTTTCCGGTATCGATGTGACCAAGCACGCAGACGATGGGTTGTCTTATGGGCATTTTCTGTTTTTCCGAGTTGGAGTTATGGCTAGACCCAGCCTCATCAGCATTGGCACGCCAGTGTTATAAACCATTTCGCTTAAACTGCTTTATCTTTGCTTGACCGCCACAAGGTCTTCACTTGTGGTTAAACGTAGAATGTCTCAACTCTTTCTTCTTTTTTCTTCTTAACCTTTTTCTTGGCTTTTAATCCCCTTTCGGCTCCTAATTTGGTTGCTTCCATGTCGTACTCTATGAAGGAACGTGTGAACTCGGCCAGTTTTTTGTTAATGCTTTCCAGATCCTTTTGTGTGAACCTGATCATGATGTCGGGGTTGTTCGCCCATTGCATCCAACCCATCAGGCTTCTTTGTAAAGTGTTCAGCATGAAACGTATTGATCTTACTAACTCTAAACGGTCCCTCTCCTTGGCCTCTTCTAAATGCTTTATATGATCCAGAATCTTCTCAGAAGCTTGGATCCATCTTTCAACCAAAGACATCGCCCTCCTATTTTCCTAGCTATCTCCCAAAAGGTTTCTCTCTATATAAGGATTAAGAAAACCTAACTTTCACAAGGTACATGGAAGACATACTTTGGCGCTCGCGCACAAAACCACAAATCTTAAGGACAAAACACTCACCTAATTGGTGTGTAAGAGGGACGCTCATGCAGGTAGAATCCCTCGAAAACATTTTACTTTCAACCATAAACCCGATTCTCAAAAGAGTCTTAAGAAGATTTGATGTAGAATGTGAACGAGACGGAAGCCTGCTATTAAACTCGCTTAAAATCTTTCTAGGCCAAGAAGTGAGTCTCTGTAAGAATTGTGCCGATCTAAACCATAGGGTGGCAAGCCCCTTTTACCGAGTAGGTACCCGAATTGTGCGTGTCAATAAAGATTTTATGAGAAACATGTTTTTCGAACAAAACTCCAGTGGAGCTTGGTCAAAAGGATTTGCTCTTATGATGAGAGGAATCCGAAAATACGGCATACGCATTCCGTTCACTCCGGCAGGCCCATTCCACATCGTTTGGAATTTCACCTACTCATGCAACCTTAGATGCAAACATTGTTATGAAGACGCCGGATCCCATCGCCCAGAACTAACAACAGATCAAGCCTATGCTGCAATAGACAAATTGTCAAGGATCACAAATGTTGGCCTTCCGTCTCTCTCTTTCTCCGGAGGAGAGCCTCTTATGAGAAAGGACTTCTTTGAAGTTGCAGCATATGCGAAAAAGAAAATCCCCTACCTAAGTGTCGCTACAAATGGGACTCTACTGACAAAAGAACATGTGAAAAAACTCAAAGATGTAGGCGTGGACTACATTGAAATAAGCTTAGATGGGGCAAGCGATCAAGTCCATGAAAGTTTTAGAGGGGTCCCCGGTTGCTTTCAAAAAACGAGGGAAGGAATACAAAACTGTCTAGAAGAGAAACTTGACACTTGTATTGCAACAACTGCCCATAGAGAAAACTTAGACGAGACACAAAAAATAATGGAGCTAGCAGAAAAGTTAGGGGCCAGATTCATGCA
>CP070636.1:80432-83786 GCA_020356305.1 Candidatus Bathyarchaeota archaeon
AAACTACAAATTTCCAATATAATATGTGGTCGAGGTAGACTCAAGGTGCGAAATTCCGCTAAGGTTGGCAATATTATGGTCGGAATTTTTGGGGAAGTCAAAGGCAAAAAAAGGTCCAAAAAACCAAGTATCACGCCAAGTTTTGGGGAGTAAATAACGGCATACTGTGGGATAGTGATTATGAAGATGGTGATATTTACATGGACCACCCACCTGAGAAATCGGAGTGGCTAAAGGATATGGCTGACATTCCCGACGAATACTATCTTGCCATAGCTGATGACTTGACTGACGAAGAGGCCCAGGTAAGAATCAAAGAATTAAGGAAGCTCTGTAATTCGGTAATTAGAGCATCCTGAATTGTAGTTGTATTTGTGCCCCTGCAAAATGAAGTCTCACCATCTGACCAACTACTCCACAAACACAGCCGGAGCGAATCATAATAACCGCTGAGTACTAACGGCTCAAGGACTACAACAGAATTGTTCAAGAGTTCTGCCCCGAAATAATAAAGAAATAAGAAAAAATTGCTTTACAAAGCCAAATATGGTATAATTGATAAACTACATAAAGATTAGAAATCTTTAGGCCCCAGACGAAGACAACTAACCTTTACAGCTTTTCTGCATGGTGATTTATCTAATAGGTGTAACGATGGAAAAAAAGCTAAAGACATCGGCTGATGGCAGGAAATGCACGTTTCCGCACTGCAAGCATCTCTTGAGCATCTATAACCATGAGTCTTACTGTCATGTACATCGCGAACAGGTGGCTCAGAAGCGAACGCTTATTAAGATTCCATATCACCACCATGCATAAATCGATTCTATGTAGTACTTAGCTGGCATCCTCCATTATCCTCGCGCGCGCACGCACGCGTAAAAGCGCCCGAAAACTGGTTTTTAGCTCAAAATCACGCCTTTTGCTGAATTTTAAGTTTTCTGAATACCCACTTTTGCCCACTTTCCTGGATGCTAACATTTTATAACAGACTTGGATGTTGCTCACTTGCAGTCATTTCGCTATATCCGGCTCTTTCGGCCCTTCGTTGGTCTGATTTCGTTATCTATCCGATTTCTAATTGCTTTCAAAATGTGACTTTTTGTGACCAGTAGTTGGCGAGCTTATCAGTAGCTGTTAAAATGGTCCTTTTTGTAGCCAGTTTTCGGGCATAAGCGTAGGAAATATTTGCTCTTTTTGCAGCCTTTTTAATATCGCCATCATAGCAATCAATGAATTAAAGAGTGTTATCGGTAGGTGCATAAAGCGTTACATTTCCCGGCTTGCCTGGTAGCTTCAAATCTGGCGCAAATGCACGCTATCCGAGGCGGTGTTTAGGAAAAAACTCGGCATGGCCTCATTAATCTCTTGGCTCCGCGTCCTTTTTGTCTCCCTCTTTTGTCTCCAGTGGCTTATCCACCACCTGCAGCCATTTCTCTATTGCCTTTGTTTCGGATTCTTCTTTCATATTGCTCTCTCTTATTTACGGATAGCTAATCGTTTCTTATGTGCTTTGTTGGTAGCTTTATCTGAACATTCCTTGCACCACGGCGCCAACCCGTCTTTGTTGCTGCGCCTTTTGTAAAAGTCACTCTCGGTCTTCCACCTCTTGCACCTTCTACATCGCTTTTGTTTCACCCCGTCAACAACTCGATGGCTCTCCTCATATCGATAGTATGTTTTCAGGCCCTTCCCCTCTTTCTTGTAATGCTCTCGCATATGTGCCCGCACGCAGTCTTTGCACCAATATCTCAATCCATCTTTGTTCTTAATCTCCTTGCCAAACTGAATTTCGTCTTTCCACTTTCTGCATTTGATACAGCATTTCTGCTTCACGCCATCAATAGTCCGATGGCTCTCCTCATATCTGAAGTATTTTTTCACAGGCCCCCTGATTCTCCTGTAACGTCTGCGGCTATACTCACGGTAGCACTTTTTGCACCAACGCCGCAATCCATCTTTGTTGTTACGATTCTTACCGAACTCACTCTTACTTTTTAACTCCTTACATTTGGTACACCGCTTCATTTCTGCCTCTCGGTCCACGTTTTACTACTAATTCCAGACAGCCAAATAGGCCAGTAGCACTTTTACGTATTTCCTTTTTGCCTTCTTTTCTTAAGGCCCAATCTGGCTATTTTCAATCTTGTCGCCGGGAGAGATCGCCCAATTTTGTCGGCTATTTGCTGTGCCGTTCTACTTGGATATAGTTTCTTCAGCAGGTTCACCTCTTTCTTTGACCAAACACGGTAGGGCCTTCGCTTTCTAAGTCCCAAATTCTGTGCTTTGTCTGCTACTGCCAAGACAGTGCGTCCGAGTTGGCTCGCTATATCCCGTACGCTATTATCTGGATACATTTTACTAAGCAGGGCTTCCTGTTGCTTTGACCAAACAGAACCTGTTCCCACTTTTTTGAGGCCGATGAGATTTGCTTTATGTCTAACATACTCCGAAGACCGCCCAAGTTTATCAGCTATGTCTTGTGTATTCTCAGTTGGGTAAAGTTTCTTGAGCAGTTTGACTTCATTGGCTGACCAGTGACGACAATCCTTTGTTTTTATCCCCATGCTGTATGCTTTCTGTCTAACCGCTGTCAAAGGCCGCCCAATTCGCTCAGCTATTTCCCTTGCTCTTCCACGCGGAAAAAGTCTTTTGAGCAACTTAACCTCATCTTCTGACCATAAAACCCAGCCGTTTTTCTTGCTCTTCGCCATTCTTCCTTAATTACTTACCCCTGTCCTTGCCTCGATACATTCCTTACACTTGCGGGCTTTGTATTCCAACGTTGCCAGCAGTGGCTTGAGTTGCTGGTCTTTGGTCTCGAAAGTTGCCTGCATCAATCGCTCGATAATGCCGTAAAGTTTGGTCAAGTGGCCTTGTGTGGTTATCCCTCGATAATCCCATTCATATAGACCTTCTTCAAGGTCTTTGATATATTCCGCTATTTGCTTTATTTCGGCCTTTTCCATAGGCCTAATTCTACGGGTTTGGGCTAAAAAAGCAATGTTCAATTTGTGTGTGGTGATGAGAAAGAGGTGGTTCTTCTCTTATCTCTTTAGGGCTAAGATTCCAAAGATTCCAAGTCCCAGATATAGGATTGTGGAGGATTCGGGAGTAGTACTAATACCTACGAACTGGTAATCGCCCCAATCATATTGCCTCAAATAATAAGGACGTCCCAATGCATAACCCAACCCTCCTAACAAATTGTATTGCTCCCTATCAAGATAATGGTATTGTCCCTTGTCTAAGTAATAATACCGCAGTTTGTCGATGTAACCCCCCGTCTTAAAGTAGCGGCTCCATACGGCATAATCACTAATTGGAACTTGCTGACCACCGATGCCCAATTCT
>CP070636.1:83886-86875 GCA_020356305.1 Candidatus Bathyarchaeota archaeon
GTGGCAACCTTTGAGGTGAAAGACGTTAATGATGTTGGCGAGATGGTTGCGAGGGGCATAGATAGTGTAGACGGAGTTTCCCTAACGCAGACAGCAATATGCGTAAAATGTTGTTCAAAATAAGCCTCCCACACCCCTTTTTTCAGTTTTAAGCAACCGCTTTCTTCTCAAACAGTGAAAGTGATAGAAACATAACACGCGTGCATTTCGGCTGTAGTTCCCATGCTGTCACCTACTTTCTTTTCTGCTTTCTGGCATGCATGCATGCATGAAATTGGGTTGACTCGGGAGCGACGTGGCCGCCACGTTTATTGGAAATTGAAGAGAAGATAATGTGCGCGCGCCGTGTCAGAAGCAGTGCGAGACCGTTATCTGCAGCGTTGTGAGGTTTGCAGTCACGTCGAATACGTGTCCCACGTCGTTTTCATCGTGGCCCCAGCTGTAATGTGCCTCTATTTGGGTGTCATCAAAGGTTAGGGTGTCCAGTCGATGCGTAACATCGTCTCCCATAATTTGGATGAACGTTGTTCCCACTATCAGTTCAGCTTCTTCCTCAGTCACGCCGTCGCTTATGTTGACGCACACAAAGACATCTACGCTGCTGTTCCCGTTGACCACAGTTTCGAACCTCGTCACTTCTGAAGGTGTTTCCTCCACTGTTATGCCTATCTTGCTGGTTTCGATGCGCGGTTCTCCCAGCCAAACACCTGCGATTCTGTACTGGTCAGGCTTAACGGGAATGAAGCCTCCAGTTTCTTGGTTGTAGGCGTAAAGGTTCCACTGAATGGTTTTGGAGAAGTTTGCTCCTGGTTCTAATGTAATCTTCTCGATGTATGCAATGAAGGCTCTTCCCTCAGTCCACTGAGCTACCAAAACACCGTCAAGGTCGTAGAGATATACGTCAAAGAAGGGAGGCCCCATCCAGAAGGTTACGTTTTTGTTATCCATATTTTTTAGTACCAAGACAAAATCGATATGTTCGCCAGCAACGATTACAGTCTTATCCACAGTCATAGAGAGTTCCAGATCTCCCTTTCGTCCCAAAGCTCCATCATCTTGCGGCCCGTGAATTAGCGACCAAGCTCCGATCGCACTAGCGCCTAAAGTCAAACAGGCAAGTATAAACCCGACGACGAATATCCGCCTCATTCTATTCACTACCATCTATTTGATTGATTTAAAAGAGTCGCACGCAACATTTAATCCTACAGTTTAGAACACCGTGTACTACTGTTTAGAACAGCGCACGCGTGATCAGGGGCAATTGAAAGATTTCTTTGAGGGGGCTTGTGCGGCGTCCAGACAAGGCGGCGAAGGTTTGCGTGCTGATTTCTCGGTGCGTTAAGATGTTTGGTCCTACTGTTTTTTCAGCTTCTCACGATAATGTTGCCGAAACTTGGCAATCTTCGGTGCAATAACTAATTGACAGTAGGGCTTCTCCGGGTTACGCTTGAAGTATTCAGTGTGGTAGTCTTCCGCTTCATAGAAGACTTTAAACGGTTCGATTTGTGTCACTATTGGTGCATTCCAGATTTTTGCACGGTTGATCTCCGCGATAACCCTCTCGGTAACTGTTTTTTGTTCGGTAGTGTGGTAGAATATGACCGATCGATACTGCGTGCCTACATCAGCACCTTGACGATTCAGCGTGGTCGGGTCGTGCATCGTGAAGAATATCTTCAGGATTTCTTCGAACGCGATTACGCTGGGGTCAAAGGTGATTTGCACGACTTCGGCATGTCCCGTTGTCCCCGTGGACACCTGTTCATACGTCGGATTTGGCACGGTGCCGCCTGAGTAGCCTGATTGGACTTTTTCCACACCTTGTAATTCGCCAAAAACCGCCTCGGTACACCAGAAGCACCCACCACCAAGCGTTGCCACTTCCTTTTGCTTGGAAAAACCGGGTTTCAACTGATCTTGACTCATAAACCTCGGCTATCCTGTTCGTGGGCGAAGCATAAAAACGTTGGCGCTATGCTACAGGCGCGCATATTCCCGCCATTGCGTGCAATGTGTGTGAATATGCAATAACCTTTTTCAGTCGGTTGCCTGCAGATACGAATCACGCGTGATGAAGATGGTTAAATCTGCTTTAGTGATTATCGACATGCAGTTGGGGAATTTTCAAGGTTCAGATCCTGTTTACGATGGAGAAAAACTGTTGTCTACGGTTCAGCGTCTGATAGGCAAAGCACGTGATGAAGGCGTTCCAGTGTTTTACGTGCAGAATAAAGGGAGTAAAGGTGACCCAGACGAAATTGGGACTCTAGGATGGGAAATTCATCCTACCATTGCTCCGAAGGAAGGAGACGTAGTGATTGAGAAAGCGACTCCTGACGCCTTTCACAAAACAACCTTGAGCCAAAAACTCAGATCCAAAGGAATAGAGAAGCTGGTCATTGCAGGGCTACAAACGGAGTATTGCATCGATACCACTTGCCGTCGGGCGTACAGCTTGGAATATGACGTGGTCTTGGTGAAAGATGCCCATAGCACCTGGGATTCTTCCAGTCTAACAGCGGAACAGATCGTTGGACATCACAACCGAGTTTTAGGTGGATGGTTTGTAACGTTGAAAAATCAGAACGAGATTGAATTTTGAAAGGCGCGCGCGTAAATTTTGACCATTGGTTGGTTGGGGTTAAAATGTATGCTCTCACACCAGAGCACCAGACAATATTACTATAGCAGTAATAGCTGCGGCGTCCTCATTACAACCATAGTAATGGTAAGATCAAAGACGCAGTGAATTCGAGCCTAAACTGGACCATGCGCGCGCAAATAGCTAAGAAATGTCGAAGCGTTGTCTGATATCAAAATATTTAAATTTGTTTTCTCGCTTGTGTCAGTGGACGCTTCATGTTTCTTGAGTGTCCGGAGGAAGATGTGAACGACCATGTCTACGAAGAAATCTGACAAAAGGCTCGAACGCCTTATGTGTTCGGGTCTTCGCCCAACAGAAGACTTGGAAAAGTATGCGGCAGAA
>CP070636.1:86975-89726 GCA_020356305.1 Candidatus Bathyarchaeota archaeon
GCAGGAGCGTCCATAGCTCAGCAGATCATGCAGGAGAGCATCTCCTAAGGAAGTGTCGTGCACATTGACGCGGAATCCGGGAGAGTGGCCAACCTCGGCCTGAGTCTAGAGAGTGCTAAGGGCAAAACGTATGATGTGGACACCAGAAGGAAAGTACCGCGACCTGACGGCGAAGTCTTGAAAGACAAAGAATTCGTGTACACTCTAACGCTTTCAGACATGGACGAGATAAACGCGCGACGAAGGATGGGAGGCGGTCTCTTTTCCATGTTCATGGGCGGCGCAGAGACAAAAGAGATCGACACGGAGATCCGCACGGCGGTAGATGAGTCCGTGAAGAAGCTTGTGGATGACGCAAAAGCCTTCATACACCCAGGAGTGTTGTTCATCGACGACTCGCACCTCCTGGACCTTGAGGCCTTTAGTTTCTTGGGAAGAGCTATGGAAAGCGAGCTGGTGCCCATCATTATTTTGGCAACCAACCGAGGCGTCACAACCATCCGAGGAACAGATGTTAAGAGTCCAATGGGCTTCCCTTTAGATCTCGTCGACCGCTCCGTGATCATCGGAACTCACGAGTACGATGCAGATAGCATCAGAGAGATACTTCGAATGCGATCCAACGAAGAGAAGGTGAAAATGAACGATGAGGCGCTGGAAAAGCTAACTCAAGTTGGATCCAAGAGTTCCCTGCGTTACGCGGTTCAGCTGCTAAGCCTTGCTGCACAGAACGCGAGAGCGGCGAAGCGCGAAACAGTCACCGTCAAAGACGTGGAAAGGGTTGATAAGCTCTTCATGGACATTGGGGAAGCCGCTGAACACCTCAAAAAATACGAAGAGAGAATGATGCTTCATTAAGATAACACAGATTCACGCTGAGAACATCAGCTCCCATCTCCGTTTTTTGTACAAGCGCGTGTGCACTCAATTTTATCGCTAGCACCGCCCCCAAAAAAGATTGAATACGTGGCGAATATCTAAGCGTGCGTTGCTGTTGTGCAACAGTCACATAGGCTTAAAAGTTTACACGTACTTATCGGAGTTGCGCGCGCACAGACGCAGCGAAACACGGTACGAGCTTGAGGAGGTAGCATGCTTACTACTAACAAAGATGTGATGTTAGCAGCTGAGGCAGGCAGATACGGTGTTGGTGCTTTTAATATCAGCAACCTTGAAACCGTATTGGCTGTCACCGAAGCAGCAGTTGAAGAGAAATCCCCTGCAATAATTGGAGTGACTCCTAGTGCAATCAAATATGGCGGACTGGAATACCTAGCTCAGATTGTGAAAGTAGCAGCGAAATCTATTCCACAACCTATGTCCTTGCATCTTGACCATGGCAAAGATGTTGAAACCGTGGCAAGATGCATCAACGTCGGCTTTACATCGGTTATGATTGATGTATCTCACCTCGATTTTGAGCAAAATGTTGCCGTGACAAAGCAGGTGGTTGACTTGGCTCATCTGAAAGAGGTTTCTGTGGAAGCAGAACTCGGCAGACTGGCAGGTATTGAAGAAGCTACAGTGGAAGAGAGAGACGCTTTTATGACTAATCCAGATGCCGCGAAAGAGTTTGTGAACCGTACAGGAATCGATGCTTTGGCAATTGCAATAGGAACGGCTCATGGAGCCTACAAATATCGAGGGAAACCACGACTGGATTTTGAAAGACTAAAAGCCATCAGAAAGAAAGTGGATGTTTTGCTAGTTCTGCACGGCGCTTCGAGTGTTTCTCAACGGATAGTTGAAAAAGCCAAAAAATACGGAGCACAATTAACAGGAGCCAAGGGAATACCGGAAAACCACATAAAAAAGGCCATATCGTTGGGGATCTCGAAGATAAACATTGACACAGACTTGCGATTGGCGTTTACAAGTACGCTGCGTGAGGTTTTGTCCACTTCTCCAAAAGAGTATGACCCACGAAAGATCCTAGGTCCTGCAAGAGAAGCAGTGAAAGAAGTGGTCAAAGATAAGATGCGAATATTTGGGAGTTCAGGCAAATCACCTTGAAAATGCATGCATTTTAACATTGCAACGCTCTTCATCGCAACCCAAAAGAAAAGGCGAAATCAGAGTGAATAAGAAAGAAGGGCATAAACAAGACTTAACTAATCTTCTTTGTGGTTTTTTCATAACGAATAAAAAAGAGGAGATTACAGAATATTTGATTTCAAATAGCAATCTGCCTAGCCCTAGAGCCAACGTGGAATTAGCCAAAGCATTCGCTGAAGTGGTTGAAGTTTACTCTGCAAGAGACGCTGACACACTATGGGACTTGTGTCTGAGATTAATTCAGATTTCTTCAGAAGAAGCACCAGTAAACGATCCAAAAGAGTTTCTCCCTTTCTGCGGCGCTTATGCTGTTGGAGCCATCGGCGCTGTTTGCCCGGCATTTTTTGAGGAGGCATTATTTTCTTTACAAGAACTAGCAAATGACCCAAGATGGAGAATAAGAGAAGCTGTTGCTATGGGAATTCAGAAATTGCTAGCGAAGCGTAGTCAAGACACCTTGAAAGCATTGGAGGGCTGGATTGAGAAAAATAGATGGCTTGCTATGCGGGCAGTAGCGGCTGGCGTGGCGGAACCAGCCCTATTAGGCAAACAACAGACTGCAAGAGGAGCCCTAAAGCTGCATGAAAAGATCTTTGCTCAGATACTATCCACCAAAGAACGATCGTCTGAACAGTTCAAAAAAATGAGGCAAGGACTAGGCTATTCCCTAAGCGTTGTTGTTTGCGCAATTCCAAA
>CP070636.1:89826-92445 GCA_020356305.1 Candidatus Bathyarchaeota archaeon
CTGTTCCGCTCTTTCCTTGGTGCTGAACGAGTATGCGATGCCAGCGTGTACTTCTTCACCGCTGGTAGTCATTATGTTGATTGCTCCCAGCCCTTTCTTAAGAGCGTCGAGCAGCTGGTTATAGCTGTTTTCTGTAATCCACTTATCCAATTTGATAATGCTGCATCTGTCCGTTGGTTTTTCAAACTTGACGAACACATTAATTTTTTGGTCTTTGTCACGTACCTTCGACAGAACCTTCAAGGTGTGCCCTTCCACAAGTTCCATTACCACGATGTTGTGCACCCTTTCACCGTCATTAACACAGAGAGTCATCCCTTCTATCTTCTTGCGTTTTTTGGCGCTGATATGCTTGCCAGCCCAGATACGGTAACTGTCAGTGTCAACAACTGGTTTTTTATCCCAAGCTTTAGTTTGTTGGTTTTTCACAACCACCACCTCTTTTTTTTATACCCGCAGTCTGAGCACTGCTTTCTTGCTTTGCATTGATGATTTCTTTCATAGGTCAATCACCTCGTACAGCAATCAGCCTGAGCAAGCCATCTGCCTTATCGCAGGCTTGTATGCGGCCGAAGGCCGGAAGGCAGAATGAGTGAGCTCAGGCAGATGCAGGCTTAAAGGTGATTGCTGATAGAGAAATCATGCGCGTGCAAGAAAGTGCTCTGTACGATAAAAAAAAGAAAGCGGGAGAAAACAATCAAGCTCCCATAGCAATGGCAAGGTAATCCTTGTTATGGAAATCCTCTACCATTTTTTTGACCTGCTCTTTTGGAATTCCATTCAATGTCGTCTTTACCCGAAGCTTCAGGTAGTCTTCCTTCAGCATCTCAACCGCCTTGTCTTTGGCATCCCAGTTTTTGGGGAAGAGCTTCTTCTTAGTTTCTTCGAGCTTGTCAATTTCATCTCTGAGTTTTTTTATCTGCTCGTTTCTTGCTTTTATCTTTCCAGTCAGCTCTTGGAACTTTTGATTTTCCTTTGCAAGCCGTTTTTCAATCTCTTCGCACTTGCTATAGTAATTCCTTTCAATCTCTGATTGCTTGTCACTGTGGATGTCCTTCAGCAGGCCAAGAACTCCGTTAGCCATAGTTCACCTCCTTATTGTTGAACCATTGACCCTCGGGCCAAGCCGAAGGCCCGGCGCGAAGATAATGGAATATAAAGCACCTTTGCATGGAAGTATCATGGCAATCTCCTTCGACTGTCATAAAACAAACTGCGTCAAAGCCTTGCTGTTTTAGCTCTTCCAAGCTGGGCTTACTGTGTTGGAATGCCTGCCACATCCGCCTTACTTCCTTCAATGAAACTCTTTTCTCTCTAAGACACCTTTCGTGAATGGTTCGGAAAGGCAAATCAAACACAACGCATATTTTTCGGTAGTGCTGATTTGGGCCTTGCAGCGCGTGCCATCTCGCCCGCCCGCTGATATGACAGGCATCAAGAACCACATTGCGCCCGGCCTTCAACGCCTTCCACTTTAATGATTCATAAATTTTCCATATTTTTGCTTCATATTTGGGATTTCCGAAGCGGACAGACAGACGTTTGCGTATTTCATCTGTGTTGATGACTCCCATGTTCCCACCCAATTTTCTGAGCCTGTTGGCAAACGTAGTCTTTCCAGCATGGGAAGGCCCGCAAAGGACAATCAGCGCGGCCATCTGCCTAACTTCTTTTGTAGAGAAGCTCATTCGTCCTCCTCCTTTTGACTTTCATCCTCGGATTTCCTGAACATCTCCGGTGCTATCTCCTCCAGTGTCTTTGGTTGCCAGAACAGGTCACGTTCGATTGGCAGTCCCAGGGGACCTCTGACTTCTTCAAGTTCTGATAGGCTGAAATAACCCAGTTCTTTAACAAGGCCATCCACAAGCCCGAAGAAATGGAAATCGATTTCTCTACCTCCGTCATCTTTAATAGGCTCTCCCTCGACAGCCCACCAGGTCCAGTTTGCATCAGGCATAAAGAACTTAATATATGCTACAGCTCTGCCGTCCTGAGCATACAGCGGTGGCAGTTTCTTGCGGATTCTCTTTGTAAGCAATTTCATACCTCACAGCTCCCCGTTATCTTGAAGAGCTTTTGCTTAATGCAAATCCTCACAGTCTCAGAGGAAGCCTCTGCCAGTAACCTCTCGGCTATGGTCATGCTGGTCCAACCTCCTTCACTATTCGTCTGACTTCGAAAAGGATATCGCAGACCTTGCATTTCCAGAACCTGCCTTCATCCCAGGAAGTCAAGCCTTCTAAGGACTCAATGTCCTCGCCACAGCATTTCGGGCAACATATGCATTGCTCATCCGTGATATCTAACTCAGCGTATCGAGCACTGCTTTCTTCCTGAATTGCGATTTCTCGCATGTCAATCACCTCCGAGTGAACGTTAATGCGGGATACTTAACCTTATTTACGCTGAATGCCCTGTGTATCCCGAAGCGTAAAGAAGAGTTATGGATCGCGCATAGTGAACGACAGAGGTGATTGTGGAAGAGAGATCGGCACTGGAAGAAAGTGCCCAGGCGCGACGATGAAAGTACCAGAATCTTATAATCATCCTGCAACCCTATTGTTTACCGGATGTCTGCCGTAAATATTTGCGTTTCTCAATGCCTGTCGTAGCTCCCAC
>CP070636.1:92545-96214 GCA_020356305.1 Candidatus Bathyarchaeota archaeon
AAATCCTCTTTTGTCAGTATTCCTTTCTCGTAGAGTTCAGCTGCGAATCCTAGGGCTGCTCCGCCTTGAATTCCGCATAGGCCAAGCTCGTTGCTGACATAGGATAGGTAAATGTTATCGTCGGGAGTGAATATTCCAAGGTTTGTTCCCAAATAGGCTTCAAGCTCGTAGTCTGGATTGTCGCATATTGCCCCTTTATGCCTTCCCGTTTTCAGCACTGCAAGCTTCAGGCAGGTCATCGGGCAGCCGAAGTCTCCCCAGTATTTTTTGACCCAGTATTTGTCGAATTCTTCTCGCTTGTAGCTTTCTTTGTCATGCCATTCTTTTTGCCAGTTTCTGATAGGCTCAGAACTTGTTTCGGCTCCGAAGTAATAGCCTCCTCCTCCAGTTCCCCAGCGTCTAAACTCTTCATTCTCAAAAATCTTTTCTGAAAATTCTTGGGCTAGACTCAGCATTCTCTCTTGATCATATACGCCGGGCAGTGGACCAAACCCCTTTACGACTATTGCCTTTAGGTTTTTGGCTCCCATTACTCCGCCGTATCCACCGTAACCCGCTCCATGTGCATATTTAGCGACGACAGCTGCAACCCTGGTTCTGTTTTCTCCCGCTGGTCCAACATAGAGAATTGACGGTTCCTTTGGTTCTCCGTAGTTTGGTCGAACACTTTTGATTTCTTCAATTGACTTTTTAACCAGAAAACGTAGGGTTTCTCTCGCTTTTTTGCCCCAGATAGGTAAGGCGTCTTTAATTTCGACTTGGTTGTCGCATACGAATATGTAGCAGGGCTCTTGTGCCTCTCCAGCTATTATTATACCGTCGTAGCCTGCACATTTTAAGTCCACGCCAAACTCGCCTGCAACCGTTGAGCCTATTACTCCGTTGCTTTGCGGCGATTTTCCTGAAACACAAACTTTCGTTCCCGGAAAATATCCTGTCAATGGGCCTGTAAGTACTAGTAGAATGTTTTCTGGGCCAAGTGGGTCCACTGTTTCCCATTTTCTGCCGAGTCTATCCCACAATACCTTTGCGGCTAGTCCTCGTCCACCGATATAATTTCTTAAGACTTTGGTTGGAAACTTTGTTTCTTTGATGTTTCCGTTGGAAAGGTCTATTTCTAAGAATTTTCCGGCATAGCCTCTCATCACCCTATCACCTCTTTTGCGGTTGTTTCTCCAAGAAGTTGCTTGGCAATTTCATGGGTAAGCTCTTGCGGCGTTTTGGCTAAAGTCTTGAGGGGCGTGTCTTTTTTTCTTGTAATGAGCATCAGAGCGTTCCATTGGCCTTCTTGGCATGCTTTGACGCATTTTGGCTTTCCATTGCATAGGTCGCAGATAATGATGTGGTTTTCCTCTGGATGAAGGTGTGGAACGCTTCCCGGACAAGCCTGTATGCAGAGCCCGCATGCCGTGCACTTCGAAGCGTCAACGTTTACCGCTCCGGTCTGACTGTTTGCGGATAGGGCTTCCGTCGGGCATGCTTCAACACAGGGGTAGCCTTCGCATTGAAAGCATAAACTGGGGATCTCAACTCCTGGGACAAGCATGAAAACCCTTATTCTTGAGGCTTCAGGCCAAATTTTTCCTTCATGATGAAGCGAACAGGCAATCTCGCATCTTCTGCATCCGCTACAATTCTCATAGTTTCGCTTAATCCAAACGTGGTCTTTTCGGTTCGTTTTCAATTTTGAGATAGCTTCCTCAACGCCTTTGTTTTCGTTGTGTAACCATTCCTTGTATTCCCTACGTCTTTCAATCTTTTCCTCTGTCACCTAGAATTCTTTTCCATGATGTTTTGCGCGCACGCATAACTAGATACTCCTGTGCCTAAAGCATATCTGAGAGACGTGAATACATGCACACATTGCATACTGTTAAATAGACCTTTTAACCAGAGCAAAAAGCGGTGATAGTATGGCTAGAGTAGCACGAGAAATGGTGGAGAAAGCTGGAATCAATGTTGACCAGCTCGTGGAGTTGTTGGTAAAGAACGCTGCAGCAGAACTTACAACCTACTACTACTATACCATCTTGCGATGTAATCTAATCGGGCTGGAAGGCGAAGGGATCAAGGAGATCGCAGAAGTCGCCCGCATTGAAGATCGTAACCACTTTGAGGCTTTAGTTCCGCGCATATACGAGTTAGGGGGCAAACTCCCTGAGAACATGAAAGCTTTTCATGACATCTCGGCTTGTCCACCCGCCAAACTGCCTAAAGACCCGACCGACATAAAGGCAATGTTGACGGTCTTGGTGGAAGCGGAGAGATGTGCGGTAAGAGGATACACCTACATCTGTAACCTGACCGCTGGAAAAGACCATCGAACCTACGACCTATCTCAGGCAATCCTTAATGAGGAAGTTGAACATGAGTCCTGGTTCTCCGAATTCCTAGGTGAGGGACCATCCGGACACTTCATGCGTAGAGGCGAGAGTTCACCATTCGTCTCTAAGTTCCTCAGGTAAGCCTTTTCTCACCCTCCCCCTTTTTTCCAAACTTGGAAGAATCAGGGACATGAAAGTCTTCACAAAGGAAGAGATTGCCCAATACAATGGGAAAAATGGGAATCCAGCGTATGTCATCTACAAAGGAAAGATATATGACGTGACAGCTAGTTTCCTTTGGCAAGACGGGACTCACCAAGTCCTTCACACTGCGGGTGTGGACTTAACGGACGCCATGGAGCAGGCTCCACACGGTGGAGATGTTCTCGAGAAGTTTCCCGTGGTCGGGACGCTACACGGTGATGCCATGTCTTGTACGCCATCTAAACCTTGAGAATTTAGTGTTCATTACGATATTTGTTTTCTTGAAAAATCTTACATTGTACATAGACCTATGTGTTGCATATGAACGAGGAAATCCTTTGGGTTGGTTCCATCGCTAGCTTAGTTGCAGGTTTGGCCACTGGTGCAGGGACTATACCTGTTTTGTTTACAAAACGAATTTCAGACAGGTTGCTAGATGTTATGCTTGGATTTTCAGCTGGTGTGATGTTAGCCGCCACCTCTTTTAGTTTGATAGTTCCAGCTATTGATCTGAGTGGTCCGTTGGTTGCAGTGTTTGGGCTCATCTTAGGTGCCCTTGTACTACATATTGTTGACCGTCTTGTTCCTCATTTTCACCCGTTCCTAGGGGCTGAAGGCCCATCTTCAAAGTTGCCGCGAGTATGGCTGTTTGTCCTGGCCATAACCATCCACAACTTCCCCGAAGGATTAGCAGTAGGAGTAAGCTTCGGCAGTGGAGATGTGGCAACGGGTCTTGTAGTAGCCATGGCTATTGGGCTGCAAAATATGCCCGAAGGGCTCGCAGTTGCTTTGCCCCTCTTAAGGGAAGGATACAGCAGAGGTAAGTCTCTATGGTACGGAACACTAACCGGCTTGGTTGAACCCATTGGGGGTTTGCTAGGTATCGCACTCGTCTCCGTTTTTCAGCCGATTCTCCCTTGGGGACTTGCTTTCGCTGCAGGTGCCATGCTTTTCGTGGTAAGCGATGAGATGATTCCTGAAAGCCACAGAAAGCGAATTGCTAGAGAGGCAACCTTTGGGCTAATAGCTGGAATCGTTGTCATGATGTTCCTAGATTGCCTCTTTGCTTGAAATGCGCGCATGCATGCATGCGCGCGCGTGGGCAACCAAACTTTTTTTGTAGTTTCAACTATTTAGCAGT
>CP070636.1:96314-100408 GCA_020356305.1 Candidatus Bathyarchaeota archaeon
ATATTTGAAGATCGTGGCGCTGACGCCGTTTTCCTCGCGGAGCGAGTTGAAGATCCTCGAGGATACGGAGTCATGGTAGGAAAAGAGATTGAACCCGACGTTTTTAGAGTCACGAAGGTAATTGAAAAACCAAAGAAGCCCCCTTCTAACTTCGCGATAATTGCATTGTATATCTTTACACCCATAATATATGAAGCGATACAAAAAGTCAAGCTGGATGAGAGTGGAGAAATTCAACTGACTGATGCAATTCAATTGCTATTGAACTGGCAGCGTGAAATCTTTGCCTTGAAGCTAAGGCCTAACGAACGTCGCATCGATATAGGTGTACCAGACACCTACCTAAAGACAATTAGAGGCGTTTTGCAGCGTCAATCTTGACTTTTGGGCAGGTGCACGGAATACAGAAGTATATACTTCACCAATGACAAAGCAAGGCTTACCGCCGAATATTCGAAAAGTGGACGGAAAGCAAATTAAAAAGGTCTTGACAGAATGAAATTGACGGTCAATTCAATCTCTCAGGAGACCACTCAAGGAATTTAATCAAGAATGGGAACTGTGACAAAAATCTTGGCGATTCTTGGGAAAGGTGGACACACCACTCAGATGATTAGGCTACTGGAGAAAATGCCGAAAGACTACAGATATTCTTATGTTATCTGCTACGAGGATCCAATATCTGAAAGAAAAGTAGATGGAAAATTATACAAGGTAAATATACCATCAAGAGAAAGAGACTCTAATTCTATGAAGATTGCTAGAACTCTGAGAACCATTTTTCAAGCAATAATAGTCCTGATAAAGGACGATCCCAATGTTGTAATTACGGCGGGTCCTGGTGTGGGCGCTATATTTTCATACATAGGCAAGTTGCTGAGGAAAAAAGTGATTTTCGTCGAGAGTTGGGCAAGAGTCTATTCGAAGTCTGATTCTGGAAAATTAGTTTACCCAATCGCAGATCTTTTCTTTGTACAGTGGAAAGAGATGGAAAAAGTGTATCCAAACGCAGTTTATGCTGGAAGGTTAGGATGATACTCGTAACGGTTGGAACTGAGAGGTTTGATGATCTGGTAAAGACGATGGACGAAATAGCGTTGGAACTAGGTGAAGAAGTGACGATCCAAATCGGCAAAGGAGAGTACGAACCAAAGAATTGTAGATACTTTAGGTTTTCTTCACATATGGATCGCTATTTTGAGAAGGCCAATTTGATAGTGACACATGGGGGGGCGGGAACACTCTTTGAGCTCTTAGAGAAAAACAGAAAAATAATTGGAATTTCGAATCCCGAAAAACCCAATCAGCACCAGAAAGAGATTCTGAAAGCACTCTCGCAACAGAGCTATTTGATTTGGTGCAGAGATGTGAAACGGCTCAAAGAAACAGTCGAGAACGCAAGAAAGGTTAAGATAAAAAAATATCGGAAACCCGAGTGCCAAATTGCCGAGATAATTACTAGAAAGCTTAGTGAATGGTATATGCGACCCGTGATCAAAGACCGCGGTTGAACTGCTCGCTTGCCATGTGGTTGGTATTGTGGTGCAGCTAACGCGCGTCGGCAAATCATTAGGCTGGAAAGGTTTAAATATCCGCCAATCATGCTTACCAAAACCTAGAGGCGTAAGCTGTGTCTGAGAAACCTGCAACTGGACTCGTCTACGAGTGCGTGAAGTGTGGCGCCAAAGTGTCTTCTGACGAACTGGAATTGAGGGGAGGAGGGGTCAAGTGCACCTTCTGTGGCTATCGGGTTCTCAGGAAGATAAGGCCTCCCATTGTGAAGCGAGTCACCGCCAAATAGCTTTCATTACTTGGAAAATGCGCCCTCTAGCAAATAGACCAGATTTCTTCTGAAAGACTTTCTTTCGATAAAGTATTGCGGCCGCAAGTGTGGAGGAAGGATGAAGATAAAATATTGATTAAAGCCCGTTTAGAAAATTTCTTTCTCACCTATCTTTCGTAAAACCTTGCCCCTCAGCTTCACCACGGGAATAATTGCTTCTTCCGGATCTGTTTCTGTGGTTTTTCGTTTCACGGTTTCTCCACAGATTCCTCCAGGCAGCAGCCTTCGTCTCGCACACATCGCGTAGGTGCAGTTAGATATCTCACAATCCTCTTCGGTCCATTTGCACCACACCGCATTTCCGCGATATGCCATGGCGTTTTTTCCACATCGAAATAATTTACAGTTTGAGAGACATTTTTTCTTTTCAGCCAATGTCAACACAACCTGCTCAGAAACAAAGGTCTCCATAAAAGAACGCTGTATCTCACTAACTTATCGCTTGAACTCGGTCGGTTATAAATTTTTCTTCTTTCAGGATTCTTTTTTCTTTTTCCCAAGTCTCAGTAAAAGCCTTCTATATGACAAGGCTAAACCAAATGTAATAGCTAGCAATCCTATCGAAATGTACACAATTAGTTGGCTGGTTTCTATTGGATGCCCAGCAATCGATGTAAATCTGCCTATCTTGAACCGAATCTGCATTGATCCGACCAAATAAATCTCCTTGATTCCGCTGAGCTTTCCCGCCACGAACACGGAAACCCTACAGTCACCCCCAACCAGACCACCTAACGGCGCAAATCGGGCGAACCCGTCCGGTCTTGTCGAGGAACTGTCTATTTTTACCCAATCTTCCCCAGATTTTCGCTCGATCTCCACCAAAGCATTCCGGATAGGTTGTCCGAAGTAGTCAATTGTCTCCACGTAGAGATCTACGTTAAAAATCTTGCAGTGAATCTCAATGGACATGTTATCTTCAATTAGATCGATTGTAGTTTTATTCAGAATAACCTCGGGTTCCAGCACAGTGCTGTAATTGTATACTTCAACTCCGTATCGTCCAAATTTGGCGGAAAAGTTGACCTTACCCTGAGGGTCTGTAATTCTCGAACCCATCAGAACCCCACTGCTCCATTCGATTAGCATCGCCTCAACGTTCGATAGAGCTTCACTCTTCGAATCAAGCACCTGAACGGTGATGTTGTAAGTTGGACAAACTATGGTTATGTTGACCCAGCCGACGCCCATTTCGGCGGGCAGTTTATCGATAGTTTCGTTATAGAAGGGGAATCCGTAGCGTCGAGCTTCTATAGTGTAGCTAATGTTGGTGGGCACGTTGTACGTCTCTATGATTGCTGTTCTGTCAGTCTCAAACGAACTCGTGACGTTGTAGTAGGTCAGGGTTACGTTGATGAACGGAATGGGAGGACTTATCATCATCCTCAGATTGGTCATCCAGCACAATAGGTCCAACGTAACGTTTCCTTTAATGCTCTGGTTATGCAGGGTACCAACTACCACGCTCGTCTGAGGGTCTATTGCCCAAAAAGCCTTAAAACTATAGCTACCGCCCTCGGCCGAAAAGCTCACCAAACCGTTCTCATCAGTTTCCTCAGAACTGATCAAGTCTTCTGTTGCATTGTATACATCAACTCTTACGTCTGCTAAAACCTCTCCATCAAATTTCTTTATTGTCCGAACTTGAAACGGTATCTCAGCAATCGTGAAATTATGAGTATCAGGAACCGACTTAACGGTGCCTGGTGCAGTGGAGTTGGCCACAGTGGCAGTGTAACGTCCCATCGAAGCGTTATCTGGAATCACCCAAGTGGCCTCGATCAGCGAGCTGATCGCTGACACGTTCTGAGAGAAAACGCTTTTGCCGTCGAATGTTATGCTCACCCAAGCATACTCATTGGGTTGAGTATAGTTTGCGGCTCGAATGTTGACAACTTGAAATCTGTGATATTCTGTGGAGTTTGTTAAGCCAATCGTGAAGTTTCCGGTCTGAAGGGTTCCGTTCAAGGCTAGGTTATATGTGCCTGCATAGTTTGTGTGGGCGCCAACGCTAAAGTCTGTAGGATAAGTTAAGCTTCCTTCCCCATAGCCAGTATTCGTGGTGTTAGTAAGGAGGAGCGTATCATTGTGGTAAACTGCACCTGAAGGGTCGGTCACAGTGATGTTTGTCCGATATCTGGTGTCTTCCTCCGCCCCAGTCACGTTTACCAAGATATCCGTCAGGTCTCCCTATTGCAACTGTTGTGGCTGCGTTGGCACAACCGCTTCTATGTAATATGTTGTTTCGATG
>CP070636.1:100508-106152 GCA_020356305.1 Candidatus Bathyarchaeota archaeon
AAACGAGATAGAAATTGAGGCGAACGGCGAAGTTCCCGGCTACGTGCTGAACCAGTTCTCCATGGATGAACATGAAAGCTACTTTAGGATAGCAACTACAATTCGCCACGTTTCGACAAGTTGGGACGACGTGTCCTCCAAGAATCACGTGTACGTTCTCGATATGAATCTAGATATTGTTGGAAGGCTAGAAGATCTTGCTCCTGGAGAAACGATTTACTCCGCTAGGTTCATGGGCGAGAGATGCTATCTCGTAACCTTCAGAAAGATTGACCCTCTCTTTGTGATAGATTTAGAAGATCCCAGAAGCCCGAGAGTTCTCGGCCAGCTGAAGATAACGGGCTACTCAGACTATCTGCATCCATACGACGAAAACCACATTATCGGCATAGGCAAAGAAACCGTTGCAGCGGAGGAAGGAAACTTCGCATGGTACCAAGGAGTGAAAATATCGCTCTTCGATGTCACCGACGTTGAAAACCCCAAAGAGATAGACACGTACGAAATAGGCGACAGAGGAACAGACTCCCCTGTCTTGATGGATCACAAGGCACTTCTGTTCGATAAATCGAAAGATCTTCTGGTGATACCGGTTTTGGTTGCGGAGATAGACGAGGAAAAATATGTTGGTGAGGTCCCTCCATATATTCATGGAGACTTCGTCTGGCAAGGTGCCTACGTGTTTGACATATCACTGGACGAAGGGCTTTTCCTGAAGGGCGGAATAACACACTTAGAAGATAGTAATGATCTAGCGAAAAGTGGCTATTACTTCTCCTCTCCTTACTCTGTGAAAAGGTCTCTCTACATAGATAACATGCTCTATACCATTTCAGACAAGAAAATACAGATGAACAATCTGGAGGATCTCGAAGAGATTAACGAAGTAGAGTTACTCTAGATGACAGACAGAGAAAGGATTACACCCGAAAACCGTTGCGGCTGAAAAACTTCTAAAAACGTTGAAAAAGTTGGCAAGCGGTATCGCCGTGGTAGGTAGAGTTCGAATTCCAACTCTGGCATTTGAAACTGGACCTGACGTAGCCAAGGAAAAAAAAGGGGAGTTATGATGCTGTCTGCTTTGCTAAGCCACACCGTGATAGGCATCTAGGAAATCTGCCCAGCCGGTTGCTTGTCCCCAAGCAACTCCGCTGACATAGCGCGCGCGCCAATCGCCCTTCCAATAGTTTGCCTTGGCCCAGTAGAAGGTTAATCCGCAGCAGCCCGTCATTTTCTTCCCGTTCCATACGGCTACCACCGCGTTGTTCACAGCGATCTTAACATTCTCTTTTGCCGTCACCAACGAAGCAGGGATGCGCTCTTCCAAGAGTTGATCCATGCATGCATGCATAGCGACAAATCTTTGGTTTTGCTATTTTCAAGCAGAATAGTTAGGGATATAAGTCTCATTGGGAAACGGCAAGTTTGCATCCGTCGTTAAATGGAAGCCTATCTGATTCAGTGTCTTTTCGTTACCTTCGTTTATGAGATGCGTACTGTGCATCTCACATCCTTTCAATTTGTCCAGCACATCTAGGCATTTGCGTGCGTTCTCGTCTGTTACCGCGCTTGCAGCCATTGCATTGAGTATTTCTTTTACGTCTAATGATGTGCTGCTTAGCCCAATTGTATTCTTTAGTCGTATCATGCTTCGGATTACGTTTGGAGATATCACGTCGACTTTATCCGGTATTTTGGCCATAATTTTTGTTGCATTAAGAAGCGCTGCCGATTCAGCGTATAGTAGCGGCGAATTATTGCCTGTTATGATTGCAGGCTTGCCTGAATCCAAAATGATTTCGATTGCTGCACCACAGAATACACCCCTATATCCCTTTCCCTCTTTCTTTCTCTTTCTAGCGTTTTCTGCCGCTTTTCTTGCTGGGAGGACAACAGAACGATCCTCAGGTTTAACGCCCGCCTTTTCCATTATTTTCTCTATTCTCTCAAATGTATCGTAGAAAGTATCGCCTTCTATGAATTCTGCGTGATACCTGAAATAGCGTCTTACGATTTCTTCTTTGCTTGCTTGACTCACCGCATCATCATCGATTAATCCTTCTCTAACCATGTTGACACCCATGTCAGTTGGTGATTCATATTTCGCCATTGGGTCGTCTTTGTCGACTATTTTGTCAATTATTTTCTTCATTATCGCGAAATTTTCTACGTCTCGGCTGTAATTGATTGCCGTTATTCCGTATGCTTTTTTGTGGAATGGGTCCATAACATTGTAGTCTCCAATGTCAGCGGTTGCTGCTTCATACGCAATATTCACGGGATGGTTGAGGCATAGATTCCATACTGGGAAAGTCTCAAATTTTGCAAAACCTGATTGGACACCCCGTCTTCTGTCATTGTAAATTTGTGCCATACAAAACGAGAATTTGCCGCTACCTGGTCCAGGTGCAGTGACAACTACAATCTTTTTCTCAATATTCACATATTCTTGTTTTCCGTATCCTTTATCACTCACCAGAAAATCCAAGTCTTCAAGATAGTTCGGTATTTCATAATGTATGAAAACGGGCAATCCCCTATTCTGAAGTTTCTGTTTGAATTTTTTCGCTGTCGATGCGCTGTTAAACCTGTTTATCACCACAGCAGAGACATCTAAACCAAACTCGCGAAGATCGTTTATGTCTTTAAGTATTTGATCATCATATGTTAATCCAAAATCTCGTCGAATCTTTCTTCCTTCAATATCCTTCGCACTGATACAATGTATTATTTCAATTTTGTTTCCGAGGCGCCGAAGCATCTGAACCTTCGTGTCAACATCAAAGCCTGGAAGCACACGTGAAGCATGAGAATCATAACACAACTTGCCGCCGAATTCCAGATACAGTTTTTCGAACAACGAAACTCGGTCGAGTATCTTCTTCACCTGTGCATTCAAGTATTTTTTTGTGTCGAACCCTATTTTTCTGATAATTTGACTATCCTCTCCTTTGAAGCCATCAGCGCGCGATATTTTCCTTGCGGCTACGTCGACATATACAATGGGCTACGGTTATGGTCTACAGTGCATAAAAACCATTTGATAATATCAAAAACTATGAAAAATTCTTTTCGAAAAGCACACGCGAAAAGCTTTTTTGTGTCGCGAACGAGATTTCATTGACGCAATGTCAGACAGTCGCATTGTCTGCAAGTTCATCAAGGAGGTCTAGTTATATCTAATAATCGATCTGTCAAGTTTGTTTTCGTAACTGGCGGCGTATTGTCCTCTGTTGGCAAGGGCATAGTCACATCTTCAATTGGAAAGATGCTTCAGGTGCGAGACTTCAAGGTTACAGTGATAAAGATTGATCCGTACGTGAATGTGGACGCGGGAACAATGAATCCTTACATTCATGGGGAAGTCTATGTGACAGATGACGGAGGCGAAACCGATCTCGACCTCGGCGGATATGAAAGATTTCTAAACCTCAACCTCCCCAAAGACAACAACATAACAACTGGCCAAATATACCATGCCGTCATCGATGAAGAGCGGAGGGGCGATTTCTTGGGGAAATGCGTTCAAATAGTCCCCCATGTAACCGACGAAATCAAGCGTCGAATCCGCTTGGTTGCTAAGCGATCAAAGGTCGACGTTGTCTTAACCGAGTGTGGAGGAACCGTTGGAGACATAGAGGGACTGCCCTTCCTTGAAGCGATCCGTCAGATGCGTTTAGAGAAAGGATTTGAGAACACACTGTACGTTCACGTTGCCCTAGTTCCAATCTTAGGCGTCACCGGGGAAATGAAAACAAAACCCCTCCAGCACAGCGTCAACGAGTTACGCCGCATCGGCATCCAACCAGACACAATCGTCGCCCGATGCAGGAAAATGATTGACTCTGAAGCTCTTCAAAAGATCGCGCTCTTCAGCACAATCCCAGAAACCGCCGTGTTCTGCTCCTACGACGTTTCCTCGACCTACCAGCTTCCACTGATCTTGGATGAGCAGGGCATGGGCGATTACGTTTGCAAAAGGCTAAGCTTGCCACAAAGAAAACCAGAGTGGAACAGCTGGAAAACATTTGTAGACGCCTTCGTAAACCCCCATTTTGAGGTTAAAATAGCGTTGATCGGCAAGTACGCGGGCTTGGTTGATAGCTACGTAAGCATGAACGAGGCTTTAAGACACAGCGGGGCAGCCTGCCAATCCCAAGTTTTGATTGACTACATCGAGGCAGAAACTTTTGAAAAAGATCCGCCCAGACTAAACCTTCTCAAAAATCACGACGGAATATTTGTTCCTTACGGCTTCGGCCCCAGAGGCATCGAAGGAAAAATCAAAGCCATCCGTTTTGCCCGTGAAAACAACGTGCCGTTTCTAGGAATCTGCTACGGCTTTCAAATGGCGGTCGTAGAGTTCGCCCGCAACGTTTGCGAATTGGAAGGTGCAAACAGCACCGAAGTCAACCCAGACACACCCCATCCCGTAATCGACCTGATGCCTGAACAGCGAGAAATCGAGTATAAAGGAGCGACAATGCGTCTTGGCGCACACAAAATCATGGTTAAGAAAGGAACGTTGGCACACAAACTGTATGGTGCTGAGGAGA
This sequence comes from Candidatus Bathyarchaeota archaeon, assembly GCA_020356305.1. The sequence goes on from CP070636.1 coordinate 105,065, forward strand.
TTTTGGAGCGCCACCGTCACCGATGGGAGGTCAACCCAGACTATTGGAACACTTTTTGGAACCACGGATTGATCTTCTCTGGCCATAGTCCTGATGGTCGAAGAATGGAAATTCTGGAGTTGCCCGAAAAGTTCTTTTTCTTCGCTTCTCAATTCCACGGCGAATTCAAGAGCCGCCCCGGCAAACCTGATCCAGAATACTACGGCTTTGTCAAGGCGTGCTTGGACAAAAAACTGGGTAAATCGAAACCAGAATTCTGAACCCATAAGTCAATCTTGCGTGCGCAAGAGATTTCTAAAAGAGCGGAACACGATGAGCGAGCGAAACATTGTTCACAGGGAAAAGCGACAAAGGGAACTTCGGTTTCAGCCAAAAATCGTCGTATCAAAATTCGGTGAGGTTGATGTCGATGAGATAACCCGTGCCCTCGCGGTCGTGAAGGAGTGCTATGATCGATTGGCACCCCACGAAGTCACTTTGGTTGATCTATATTTTTTTGAGCGATCTTCCTCAACCCAGGCTTTCTTGGCAAAGGAATTCAGACAGGTCGGGGTTGTATCGGCTCCCTTTGACGAACTGTTTTTCGCGATGCATGACGCTTGGCGGGGGACATCTCGAATAGTCCTGTGTCTCGGAAAAATGAGAAAACTGCCCAGACTTGTTCAAACTGGAGGAATCAGACATGAGGTGGGACACTCAGTTCTCCACGGCAGCCTGAGCTACTATCTTCTTCCACTTCCCCCAGTGCTGTCGAGACTCTCTAAACGCTTCAGTTTCTCCCCGGAGTATGCAATGAACCTGCTCTACCTGATATCCATAGCAGTAAAGGATTACGAAGTGTCCCGTCTTCTTCAAGAACGAGGCTATGTCAAAGATCAGATAGCCTACTTGAAGCACGTGTTAGCCGTCTCAGAGAGCGACAAATTGTCATGGGAAATGTCTCGAGGGAAAACTTTAGCGCAGGCCCTATGCTTGATTTCAAGCTTGAAACCCATAGGTTGTGCCATTCCCTTTCTTCTCCAGAAAAAGTTTGGCGCGTTAATCAAACTTCGCGTTACAGAGAGTCTATCTTATCTGCCTAGTAGATA
>CP070636.1:106252-130115 GCA_020356305.1 Candidatus Bathyarchaeota archaeon
AAAGAACATTTTCTCCTTTTAAGACCAGGGGGACAGCCTTAACCTGAGGCAGAGTAGGCTCAGAAAACCCCAAGTTAGCTAAAGCCTTCTGCACTGGCGTTTCAAGTAAATCATAGACGTTTGAACTTGGCAATTCCTCTTCTACCATTTCTTAAGCTAACCTTTATTTAAGAAAGGCTACTTTTGATTCTTCATAAATGGCTCAGAGCGTGCGCTTCGGAGATCCCAAAAAAAATCGGAGGATGCACACAACCTACGTCACGCATAACTTTGTAAGAACATATTTTGAGGCGTATTGTAGGACTTTATGGGATGACAAATGTTTGAGGCAGTCATTTTTGATTGGGACGGAACTCTGGCTAATACACAGAAGGTGGTTGTGGAGTCCTTCCAAAGCGTCTTGCAAGAAGTCGGTTGCATTGTTCCCAACGAGTTTTTAAAAAGACGAATCGGAACTGGAACTAGAAAAATGATAGAAGATGCTTTGAACAAGTGCAACATCAGCTTTGACAAGAAAGTCTTGGAAGAGCTTTCTAGTAAGAAGATTAGGCTTCAAACGGAATTATCTTTATCTGTAACTCTTTTCGAAGGAGCCGCCAGACTACTGGACGATCTACATTCTAGAGTAAGAATTGCTTTAGCAACCATGAGCGCTAGACCAGTCATCGATAAACTACTTACAGAAAAGAAAATCAAAAGTTATTTCACTGCAGTAGTTACAGCCAGCGACATCTCAAAGCCAAAACCAGATCCGGAAATTTTCCTACGAGCTGCAGAAAAACTTTGCGTCCTTCCACAACATTGCGTAACCGTTGAAGACTCAATATTCGGAGTGAAAGCCTCCAAAAAAGCGAAAATGAAATGCATAGCTATCCCCTCAGGAGCCTACACCAAAGAAGAACTACAAAAGGAAAGACCGCACCTACTCGTCGATTCCCTCACTCATACAGATGAAATACTGAACTACATCAACCAAACCCAACCCTCTCAAAGAGCGGCTACGAAGGCACCTACATAAAGGAGGACCGGGGACTCTACAGAATCAAACATCAACCAAAAGAAAAACCATAAAATACCACACAGCAACTAACAGTAACGGAGGCTTATCACTTGTTCAAAGCCAAAATAGCCGAGGCAAAACTCTTGAAAGACATGATTACCGCCATCTCAACCCTTATAGACGAAGCAACTTTCGACATGAATCCAGACGGAATCAAACTCCGAGCAATGGATCCTTCACGCGTAGCCATGATTGACTTCGAATGGCCAAAAACCGTGTTCGACGAGTATACATGCAGCGAACCAACAAAAATGTGCATAAACATAAGCGAAATGCTGAAACTTCTCCGACGAACAGGAAAAGAAGAATCTGTGGAACTCTCACTAGATGAGAAAACAGGACGACTACAGATGACTATCCAAGGAAGATACATGCGCTCCTTCAACATGCCCACCCTGGAAGCCGTAGAGGAAGAGGTTCCAACTCCAAAGGTCGCCTTCAACGTGGAAGCAAAGATCACAACAGACGGACTGTCCCAAGCAATCGAAGACGCCAACCTAGTGAGCGACCACGTCCGACTCGAAATAGACAAAGAAAAAATGGTGATGCGCGCCACTGGAGACCTCATGGGAGCCACAATTGAGATGAAGAAAGGAAGCGACGCCCTTCTAGACTTAGAAGCGAAGGAACCGTCGAAAGCCACGTTCAGCCTCAGCTACCTCTCCGAAATCGTTAAAGCCGCAGCCGCAACCTCCGACGTAACCACCATCGAATTCTCCACTGATATGCCCATTCGTCTAGATTTCCAACAGCCAAAAGAAGGAAAGTTAACATTCTACCTAGCCCCCCGAATAGAGGTGGAGTAACACGAAAACTCGGAGGGGAAGCAGGTATTCACCAGAAGCGACTTGGCCAAATACCCCTTCACAAACGAAGCAGCCGATTACGTAAAAGATCTAGACTTAAAAATCGAAGATATGAGCGAACGCATACTGGCCAGAGCAGTACAAAGAATAGAAGAAGCCCTCCTCAACGCTCTTGTAAGCACCCAATCACGGAATGACGAAATCGAAATCCCCTCCTTCCCAGTCGCAGTCATGATGGTAGCTTCAACCACTGACACATTTATGAAAAGAAGATACGCCCTGGCCGAAGCTAAACGAATCTACAACCTACTCAACGAAGAAAACAATAGAAACAAAATCCTAAGAATCGCAAACGCCTTCAACTGGAAAACCAAACTAGTCACCAACAAACCTCCCTACGAATTCGCCTTATCCTGTACAGAATACCTAAAAAACTCAACAAGACTTCAAGCCATAGAATGGAAACTCGTCAACCGAGTTGTAAACAACGGAGAAGTCTACCTGACAAAAGATGACACCGCCCGTCTTCTAGAAGAGGAAGTACGTGCGCACATCGAAAAAAAACTAGACGCGAAGGAAAAGTTCGAACTGCCGCAAAACGTTGCTGAGCGAATAGAACGACTGAAACAGGCGTTCTCAAAGCAGAAGAGGAAGATCCAATCTGAGGAGTTTCCCAAAGAGGTTGTTATTTCCGCTTTTCCACCTTGCATCAAACAGATGTACAACGAAACAGGTGCTGGACATCACCTCTCCCACATCGGCCGCTTCGCATTAACATCTTTCCTCATAAACACAGGCATGACCACAGAAAACGTCATCAATCTATACCGCTCCCTTTCCGACTTCAAGGAAAGGTTGACCCAATATCAGGTAGAGCACATAGCCGGTGCAAGAGGCTCAGGAACAAGATACACCCCACCTCGATGCAGCACCCTGCGCACCCACGGAGTCTGCACCAACATGGACGACACCTGCAAAAGCATACGCCATCCACTCGCATACTACCGCAGAAAACTGAGAACCATAAAGACAAAGACCCCAATAGAGCGAACACAAAAATGACGAAAACAAAGACATTCGTTCGAAACACCTTCTCAGAATACTACCAGAAACACTCATCCAGCATTCAGCCCCCCACCCAGATAGAAAAACGCGAATTCGGATTCCTCGCACTCAAAGAAAATGTCATGATCCGACACAAAGGCTTCAAAAACGTAGGCGGCCTCACAAAATTCATAAGAACACTAATCCCATCAGACATCTACTACTCAAGCGCCTACTACGAAAAACCAGAGGAAAAAATGGAGGAGAAGAGTTGGCTAGGAGCCGATCTTATCTTTGACATAGACGCAGATCACATTCCAACATCATGCGCAAAAATCCACGACACATGGGTCTGCACCAACTGTGGCACCGCCGGGAAAGGCATTTTGCCAGAAAAGTGTCCGGCGTGCGGAGAGCAAAGGTTCAATGAGAAAACATGGCCTTGCGAAGTTTGTTTGGAATCTGCCAAAGCTGAAACAATCAAACTAATAGACATGTTAACGAGAGACCTCGGCTTCTCCCCCGAAGAGATGAAAGTATCCTTTTCTGGACATCGAGGATATCATCTTCACATAGAAAGCAGGGAGGTTCAAGCGCTCGATTCGATGGCACGCAAGGAGATAGTTGACTACATCTTGGGAATAGGATTGGAGACCAGTTTTCACGGATTGCGGGAGGAGAAGGGTGCGATGAAATCAAGCGTATTGGTCGGACCCAGCCTAGACGATATAGGATGGAAGGGAAGAATCGCTCGGGGAACTTACGAGTTTCTCCACACCGCAACTCCAGAAGAACTGCAAAAGATAGGATTGAAAAAGAAGGTTGTCAAAACGCTGACTCTGCATAAGGAAACGATTGAGGAAAAGTGGAAAGAAAAGGGACCGTGGGGAGTCGTGAAGAATGTGGGCGTGGAAAACTGGAGAAGGATAGCTCAGCGGGGCGTGCTGATGCAATCAGCAAAAATCGACACGGTGGTCACAACGGACATTCACCGTCTAATAAGGCTTGCCAACACGTTGCACGGAAAAACAGGCCTGAAGAAAATGGAGGTTCCTATTACTGAAATCGAAAAATTCGATCCTCTCAAGAGCGCGATAGCCGTTAGGGAGGGCACCGTGACGGTTCTAGTATCTGACGCCCCTGAATTTAGACTGGGAGATCAAACCTACGGTCCATATAAGAATCAGCAGGTTGAGTTGCCTACTGCGACGGCGCTACTACTCCTGTGTAAAGGAAGGGCGGAAGTGAAGGAAGAGTAAGAGAGATGTACGAGAAACTCTACGAAGCTTGGAAAAGGGAAAGGGGAAGCCTGGATATTCACGTGCTCCCCAGCGACTTTTACATCAAATTAGCTGAATATATGAAGAAAATGCGAGAAGAGAGTCGAATGCTGGACAAAAAAACGTTGAGGGCAAGGCTCATGGAACGCGAGTCCAAGAACGCGAAGAAACTCGTCAAAAAACTCTTTCGACTTCGCAACAAGAAATTCCTAGATCAAGCAAAATCAGGAAAATCAGTGCCCAAAAATCGTTTGACTCGGGAGGAGGAGCAATTGTATGAAGGAATCTCACCTTTTGCAGAATCATATCAAACGTTATTTAGAGATGTTTCTAGAGGGCGGTCTCCACGCGTAAAGCCCGAGAAAAAGAAAAAGATGGTGGTGGTTCGGTTTCTCCAAGAGGTCCCAGCCATAGTTGGGGCCGACATGAAAACTTATGGGCCTTTCAAGGCAGAGGACATTGCAGCCCTGCCTGTTGAAAACGCCAAGGCTCTTATTAAGCAAGAGGCAGCCATAGAAGTGGAAACAAGATCATAAAATCTTGCAGATGATCGAAAAAGTATATAATTGAGCGGGCAGTTCTATACCGAAACAGCAGTGAAAATAATGAGAATGCCAAAGAAAATCGCCACGTACTGCCCGAAGTGTAAGTCACATCAGCCTCACACAGTTTCCCTTTACAAAGTGGGCAAGAGAAGAACTATGGCTAAGGGCGAGCGGCACCACAAACGAGAAAAGAGCGGGTATGGCGGACAAAAATTTGCGCTTCAACACAAATTCTCCAAAACCACGAAGAAGCAAACGATGAAGCTGAAGTGTAAAACCTGCGGCCATACGCAACAGAAGAAGGGGATGCGCCTCAAAAAATTGACGGTTGAATAGAGGGAATAAAATGAGTGGGTGGGAAAAACTCATTCCTAGACCTAGAAGTAGGTTCCTCCGAGTGAAGTGCCCAGACTGTGGAAATGAGCAAGTCGTTTTCAGCCATGCGACAAACGTTGTCCACTGTAACGTTTGTGGAGCGAAGCTTTCTGAACCTTCAGGAGGAAAAGCTTCAATAAAGGGAGAGGTTATCGCCTCACTGGACTAGAAGATCGAATGAGGAAGCAGGAGATGGCGCTTAGAAAGCCAGAGTGGCCAGACGTAGGCGACCTCGTGATTGGCACAATTAAGAGCATCACGAGTTACGGTGCATACGTGACTTTGGACGAGTACGGTAAAGAGGGATTGTTGCATGTCTCCGAGGTTGCCTCGGGATGGGTTAGAAACATTCGCAGCTTTGTACGTGAAGGCCAAAAAGTAGTGCTGAAGGTCCTAAAGGTCGACGCTGAAAAGGGGCATGTAAATCTTTCGCTTAGGAGAGTTACAAAATGGGACAGAAGACAGAAAATCCTCTCTTGGAAGAGAGACAGAAAAGCGGAGAGTCTGCTGCGGAGCGCCTCCGACAAATCAAAGATTTCTCTTGAAGAGATTTACGAAAAAGCTGGCTCCAAGATTGAAGATTCCTTCGGAGGACTCTATGAAGGTCTAGAAAAGAGTGCGAGGGATGGAATTGATGTTTTGTTGGAGATAGGCGTTCCAAAGGATATTGCAGCCACAATCACAGAAGTTGCCAAGGAAAAAATCAAAATCTCCATGGTGAAGGTGAAAGGAACATTGGAGTTTCAGTGCACCAAGCCCAATGGGGTAGCTCTGGTGCGAGAAAGTCTCTTAAGCGCCCAAAAAATCGAAAAGCCCAGAGGAGCAAAAGTTCGAGTTTACGTCGTAGCACCACCCAAATATCGAATCGAAGTCTCGGCTGAAGGCTACAAAGAAGCGGAGAAAATCTTGGAGAAGGCTACGGAAACAGCTCTAAGCCACATGGAAAAAGTCGGAGGACAAGGCGTTTTCAAGAGGGAAAAATAGTGGTGTGGCTGCTTAGAAAGTGCGAAAAATGTGAGGAGTACACGCTAGATCAGAATCAATGCCCATACTGCCGTGGAAAGGTGCGCATACCTCATCCACCAAAATTTTCCCCCGACGACAAATACGTTAAATACAGGTTGGCGATGAGGAGTTCAAGTTGAAATGGAAAAGACGCTCATAAAAGAAAAAACGCAACTAAAATTGAAGGACCCTGTCTTATTAGAGGGGCTCCCGGGACTAGGGATGGTTGGAAGAATAGCTACGCGTTATTTGATAAAACAATTGAAAGCAAAAAAACTTGCGGATTTGTACTCTCCTCATTTCCCATATTATGTTCTTGTCAATAAAAAGGGAAGCGTCAGGCTCCTACGCGCAGAGTTTCACTTCTGGAAAAACGACACTGGAGAACACGATTTCATACTTCTGACCGGAGATCACCAAGCACAAACCATCGAGGGCCAATACGAGGTAGTCAGTTGCATCCTTGACTTCGCCGAAAAATACGAAGTAAAGACAGCTATCACGATTGGAGGATACCGCAAAGAAGCGGAAAAAACTCCAAAGGTGGTAGCGGTTTCCACCAGCCCCAAACTTCTGGACAGAGCCTTCAAGGCGGAAGCAGTGGCCAGCCCCCCGGGAAACCCAATCGTCGGTACAGCTGGCCTGCTTCTGGGGCTAGCTAGATTCAGAAACATAGACGCACTTTGTCTCCTAGGGGAGACCTGTGGGTATCTGCGGGACCCGAAGGCGGCAGAAAGCGTTCTCCGTGTGCTACAAAAAATATTAAACATCAAAGTGGATTTGACTGGACTGGAAGGAGACATCAGAAAATCAATTGAGATAGTAGCGAAAATGCGAGAGATCGAAGAACGAAGAGAAGCATACACACAGAAAATACGACAAATGGAAGAGGAACGTATTACCTACATCTCATGACCTGCCCTTTCCAGACTTCTCAATTGATTTAACTTCAACCTCTTTCGGCGTGTAAGACAGCTTCCTCCCGCATTTTGGACATTTGCCGTCGTACTCTTGAATAATTTCGTCAGGAGGCCTCAAATCGACACCCTCATACAGGATTGCTCCACATTGTTCGCAAATTACACGTTGAGGCAAGATCCCACATCCTTCGGGCGCAAAGATACAATTGTCGCAAACTATAAATAACTTCCGTGCATCCCTGTGAAGAAAAGGAGTCCCTGAATGGAAAAATACACTTTGATCGTCACTGAAAAGCCAGATGCTGCCCAAAGGATAGCTAAGGCGCTTGATTCTCATGGAGAACCTGAAAAGATAGAAGAGAACGGAGTGCCCTATTTCCGTGCTCATCGAGACCAAACGCTTATTGTGGTTCCAGCTCTCGGGCACTTATACACAGTTGTACACACAAGAGGAAGAAGAAACTATTATCCTGTTTTCAATTTTAAATGGGCACCACGATACTCAGTGGAAAGGAAGGCGAAACAAACCCGTACATGGATCGAAGTCATATCAAAACTGGCAAGCAACGCAAAGAACTTCATCGCTGCCTGCGACTACGACCTAGAAGGAAGCCTCATCGGATATTCCATACTGAAATACGCTTGCGGCAACAAAGAAGGCGTAACAAAAAGAATGAAGTTTTCCACACTAACAAAGAATGAGTTGGAAAATGCTTACGAAAAGCCTCTGCCCAGCCTCAACTTTGCTTTGATAGAGGCTGGAAGAACTAGACATGAGGTGGATTGGCTGTACGGCGTAAATCTTTCCCGCGCTTTGACTTTAGCGGCTAAACGTTGGAGCGGAAGATACGCAACACTGAGCACTGGAAGAGTGCAAGGACCCACACTCAAGTTCTTGGTGAGAAGAGAAAGGGAGATTCGGAGTTTTGTTCCAACCCCGTACTGGAGTATAAGGTCCGAAGTCAAGGTCAAAAACTCTATTTATGAGGCTGAATACGAAAAAACAACTTTTGACCAAAAAGCGCACGCAGATTCTGTGGTGAAGATGTGTAAGGGAAAAACAGGTGAAATAGAAACAATAGAAGTAAGAAAACATCAACAAAAGCCTCCGATTCCATTCGATCTAGGCAAATTACAAACCGAAACATACAGCCTGTTTAGATACACTCCAAGACGAACATCAAACATCGCTCAGCGTTTGTATCTCGAAGCATTAATCTCCTATCCCAGAACCAGCAGTCAAAAATTGCCTCCCACAATCGATTACAGAGCGATACTCAAAAAGTTGAGTAAGAAAACAAGTTATAGAAAATTAGCTGCAAACCTTCTAGGAAGGGATGAGTTAAAACCCGTGGAGGGAAAAAAAGAAGATCCCGCTCATCCAGCAATCTATCCTACAGGCAACCTGCCTGAGAGAGAGCTAAACGATCCTCAGAAGAAAGTTTGGGACTTAATTGTTAGACGATTCATGGCAGTCTTCGGCGAACCGGCGATCAAGCAGAGCATCAAAGCTCGTATGGCCGTAAATGGTCACCGTTTCTACCTCAGAGGAAGGCGTGTGTTGAAAGAAGGATGGATGAGCTTCTACAAACCCTACATCAGAGCTGAAGAGGTGCTGCTTCCTGCCATAAAAGAGGGAGAAAAAGCCTCAATTAAACAGATTATGCGGGAAGACAAGTTCACCAAACCTCCTCCGCGCTTCAACCCTAGCAGTTTACTCCAGAAAATGGAAGGAGAAGGAATTGGAACAAAAGCTACGAGAGCGGACATTATTGAAACTCTTTACGGTAGAGGTTACGTTGCTGAGGAAAGAATCGTGGTTACTGATCTAGGGTTCGACATCGCCGATCTCCTCGGCAAATACTGCCCAAGAGTGACCTCTGTGAAGTTTACACGAGAGCTTGAAGAAAAAATGGAAAGCATTCAAACCAATAATAAAAAGAGGTTCAACGTGTTGGTTGAAGCTGTTGATCAGTTGAAGCCAATTCTCGAGGAGCTTAAGGAAAGAGAGCAAATTATAGGCCAAGCTTTGAGCAAGGCCATCAAAAAGGCGAGAATGCAGGAACGAATAATTGGGAACTGCCCTGACTGCAAAACAGGCAAACTAATGATCCTGTACTCGCGGAAAACGCGAAAACGTTTCATCGGTTGCACCAACTACTTCAAAAGCATCTGCACAACCTCGTTTCCGCTCCCGCAGAAAGGAACTGTGAAGCCAGCGCAAAAGAACTGTAAGGGTTGTGAATGGCCGCTAGTGTTTGTGCGGCTGAAAGGTAGAAGACCGTGGATGCTTTGCTTCAATCCAGTTTGCCCCTTGAAGGAAGAGAGGAAGAAACGCGATGAAATGCAAGGTTTGCGAGAGGGAAGCTGAAAACACGTACTGCGAGCTGCATAATAAGGCTTACAGAAATATCTTGAGAGAATACGATGTGTGGAAAAGGGCTTCAAGTGTTTCATGGAAGGAATATTTAAGTGAGATAGTGAAGAACCAGTATACGGGTGTCTGGGCGAAGGACGTGGCAGAGCACCTCGTGAAAGATGAGGAGAAATAATGTGGTGAGTGGAATTAGAAGAAAGGTTTCATCTCTCGCCTATTTCGCACGGAAAACTTACTGGAGAATGGTAACTGCTAGGCCTTCGCTGCTTGTTATCGCCCTTGCGACAGTTGGGTTCTCCATTTTCCTCCTTGGAGGAGGAGTGTACAACCTTATTGTACCTTTTGTACCCATTGGATTTCCTTTGGGTAGAAGAGTACTCTTTTTTTATCCTCGAAGTGTGCATGAGCAGGCGCTTCTGGAAAGCTTAACCGTTATGATAGTTTACAGCATCGGAGTTACTGGTTTCCTTTTGACGTATCAGAGTACAAAGTACGCCTATAGACCTCGTCAGGCGTTCATCCTGCTGTTAGTTGGTTGCGCCCTCATTTTTATTGGGTATTTATACATAGAAAGCATTATATGGCTAAAGTTGGCTGCACCTCTCTAAACTACCTAGTAAAGGAGTAGGAAGCGGCTCTAACTTTAGGTTAATGAGCCACGAAACGCTATTTGTTACCATGGCGCGTTTTTGACGCCCAGAAGGAATGCTAGGAAATTTGTTGAAAGGTGTATAGGAGGCGTTAGGACTAGAACGATCAAGATTCTTTGCAGGTCAGGCAACGCGGTAATCATCAAGGAAAAGAGAAGAGCCCCGACAACGAAATCAAGTTGGTCCGCAATCGGAAAAGAAGATCCAGGAGCCAAGCCCAGCCGCCGCTTGATGAAAGAGTCAAACAAGTCGCCCACTAAGGCTCCCAACGATAACAAAAATCCGAGAGATACATCGTAATGAAAAAGGACGCTTTGAAGTGGAGACACTATCTGAAGAATGAAACCCACCAACGTTCCAACAATCAAACCGGCAAAAAAGCCTCGAACCGTTTTGTGAGAACCCAGTATCGGCTTTCCATCTATGAAGGTTCTACCGGCATCAATGGGGCGACCCCCTCCAAAGATTACAGGTGCCGCGTTGGCGCAGTAAGCTGGAAAAATGAAGTACAACGCTTGGGCAACGTCAACAAGTGTGCCAGACATCGTGATTCGATCTATTAGTGGATTGTAGAGAAAATAAAGGCTAGCATTGGTTCGACCGTGAACCTCCTGTGCGCGGGACGACTACAGCGTTTATCCTCAGCTTTTGCGATCATAGTCAAAGATGCCATTATTTTCAATGAGGAGATAGCAACTCGCTGGACTTTTGCGGTCAAGACGTTTTTCGAGGAGAGCCTTTATCACACGAGGTGAACCCGCGTTTTTCAGGTTGACCACAACGTTTGACCAGAACTTCAGCACTCGTGTGGCCACAGGCTCTATGCTGACGTAGGTCTCGGCGAAAACGCTTCTGACCTGACTGAGGATTAGAGCAGCCACTTTGTGGGTTTTAGCAGTCTCAGCCAAGCAGGCAACCTGTCGGTTAAGCTCTCGATTTAAAGCAAACGTTTTCTCTGAACCTCCTAGCTCAGCACGGTATAGGGACGTAATGGTGTCGACCACCACCAAACCAACTTTTTCGGTTATGTATGTTCCAAGATGGTCTATCGCGAGGGTTTGCTCCTCGAAATTAGTTGGCCTCACCAAGGTTATAAGGGGAGAAATCTTCTCTGAATCGTGGTATGCTATCTGTGACAGCCGCTTCGGAGAGAAGGTGTAGTCTGAATCTATGAAGAGAGTTTTACAACTCATCCTAGCTGTATTCACGGCGCATTGAATAGCCAGCGAGCTTTTACCCGTCTCAGCCTCCCCGTAAACAAGGGAAACGCCTTCGCAAGGAAAACCGCCATTTAACAATCGATCGAGCGAACTACAACCCGTTGGAATAACGCGTTGCAAAGGTTCCACATCAAAATCGAATAGAAAGCCAACGTTAATAATTTTGTCTCATGCAAATCTTTGCGTGCACGCACGAAATCAAATCCTGTAGCTAGCACAACAAGGCAATCCGCACAAGAAGCGAATATAAGCTGAAGTTTATTAACTATCACAATCCATGCGCGAAAGGACAACAAAATGAAAGCCAAAATCGCGGTTGCAACTGTTTCAGGGAAAGCCTACTACAAGTTGGTGAACGAACTCAAAGGGAGACAAATGCCCTTCTTAAGTCTAACGCCCGGAGATCCAATCCCTCCAAGCATCAAGGTCATCATCACAACAGGGAAAGAGCGACATTTGATAATGCACATGAACGTGTTAGTTTTTGATGAAGAATCAGACCCCAAAAAGATTGTTAACGAAGGCCTTCGACTGGTTGAGGGAAAGAAAAGCTACGAAAAAATTGTCTTCGGAGTAGATCCTGGCAAAACCTTTGGGTTGGCAGTTTTGGGTGACGGAAACATTTTGGAAACCGTCACCTGTTCCAACCTGGAAGAAACCGTCAACACAATCATGAAAGTCTTGAAAGGAACACCAGCTGCAACTGACTTGGTGAAATTAGGAAACGGCGCTCCTCCTTACACTCAACAGCTATTGAAACTTTTGGATGAGACTCTCCCGAAAGAGACAGCGATAGAAGTCGTCAGCGAAGCCGGAACTAGCCACTTCGAGAAGGAAGACATCCATAAACGAGTGGGAAAAGACGTCATGTCCGCCATAAAGATCGCGGAGAGAAGAGGCACCATTTTTCGCAGGAAAAGAAAACAATGAGACAAGTTGTGAGAAAAGGCAACACTTTGCTGGTAGACGGTCCAGCATCAGTGAACCTTCTCTCGGGAGAAACCGAGATTCTGGGAGCAAAGTTCAGGGAAGGCGAGAAAATTGTGATACGAGACGGAAAGCGCTTACCTTTTGAAGTGATCGAAAAAGCTACCTTTCATATGATTTTGGGTGAGAAAGCCTCTTTCAACGAGATGGAAGGAACCACCATTCCAATTTCTTGGGAAAAAGCGTTCAAGGAGATGGTTGCTCAGGAGAGGCCAGTGACAGTTATGGTAATAGGGGGGATTGACTCTGGGAAAACAAGCTTTTGCGTTTACGTCGCAAACAGAGCGTTGAGAAACGGGTGGAAGCCCGGGGTTATCGACGGCGATTTGGGACAATCGGATATAGGTCCGCCTGCAACCATAGGTTTCAGTCGCGTCACGAAACCGATCAAAGATCTTTTTGAAATGCAAGCGGAAAACGTTCTTTTCGTGGGAGTGACAACCCCCAGCCTAGCCATCAAAAAGGTCGTAGAAGGATTGACCGCGACAAAAATCAATGCCTTACAGTCAGACCTGAATTTACTAATTATCAACACAGACGGATGGGTTGAAGGCGAAGAAGCCGCAAGGTACAAGGTTCAGTTGGCGGAGAAAGTCGCCCCCCATCAGGTGGTTGGAATACAGCAGACAAACGAGTTGACGCCCATAATGGCATTGCTAATGAAAAAAACGAGAGCTATTGCCGTAGAATCTCCGAAGGTGATACTGAAGAGAAGCAGAGAGAAGAGGAAAACCCTGCGCGAATTGGGTTACAAGAAGTACTTGAAAGAAGCTAGGTTGCGAGCGTTTTCTCTGAGCCAGATTAGAGTCGAAGAGACACTCCGTGAGACTTGCAGGGTTTTATCCACCGAGCAGATGGAAGAGATGGAGAAAGGCTTGCTCGTGGCACTACAAGACGCTGAAGGAAACTTCTTAGGAATAGGTGTCTTGTGCGGAGTCCACCCAAGGAGAGAAATACTGCAAATTTACACACCAGTTGATCGGAACGTGTCCAATATCTGTGTAGGTCAAGTGAAACTGGACAAGGAAGGCAAGGAAACCAGTTTAAGCCCGGTTTTTAAGCAATCCACAGAAATTATCTCAAACCAAAACTGCGGGCGCGTAGAATTGAAACGGAATCTGATTCGCCCAACTTGATAAAGCCTCTAGTAGTCTTGTCGAGAATTGTTTCCCCAAAACAATATACTAATCAATTCTCAGATGCGGTCGGAAATCTGTTTAGTTCCAGTTGCTTCTTCCTCGCCCTCTCAACGTGAATCCTGCCCTCAACGCTAATTCGCATTCCGTCAGACGCTGCCAAAGTAGGAACCCCTGTTTTCTCTTCAATAATTTTGGCCTCATGTGTTGGTCCCTTGAAGATCATTTTCATTCCGAAGTGGGTTGTCACCACCATCTCTGGATCAGCTTCCTCTACTATTTTCACCGCGTCTTCGGTGGTCATATGTCCCTTCCATGGCTCTCCCGAGGGCCTCATAACGCAGAGCAGAAGAACTCTAACTCCCTCGTACAGTTTTCCAACTCCCTCAAAATATTTTGTATCAGATGTGTAACCAATGTCTCCCACATCCCGTCTTCCCATTCGATATCCCACCGCGTCTGGATCTGTGTGCTGAGCTTCTGTAGCGAGAACCTTTAGGTCGTTCACGGTGAAGGCAACGCCTGGCTTTGTCTCTATCACGGTTTCAGACATCTGCTGATGATACTTGGAAATGGCTGGTCCACAGACATCATTACCAAAAAGGACGCTTCGAGGTGCAGCTAGAACTCCTCTCCTCCTTGTCATTCCGCGGGTCATGGCCTCAACAAGAATCTCCGCGTCAGTATAGTGGTCTGGGTGGCAGTGGGACACGAGTACCGCCTTGACCCGTTGGGGGTTTAGCTTCATGTTTAAGGAGTATATGAGAGCTCCCGGCCCAGGGTCGAGGTGCATGTGCAGGCTGTCACAGATGACGCGAATTCCTCCAGTTCTCCTTTTCTGGGTTAAGGTGGCAAATCTTCCTCCTCCAGTTCCCAGAAATATTAGTTCGATTCCAGTCATGCTCTTCACCCGAAAGCGTGTTGTGGAGATCAATGTTTGCCCCACTGGTATATAGAAGTTCGGAGAGAGAATGGTGAGGCTTATTATTCTTGAGCGTGAAACAAATACATTGGAGGATGTTTCGATGAGAATGGTGGTCCGCATTGGAGGCTCTATAGTAGCTTCGCCACCGAATCCCGAGATGATGAGGAAATACGCCACCTTGCTCAGACAGCTGAAGAAGCAGGGTCACAAGCTTGTGGTTGTGGTGGGAGGCGGAACTGTGGCGAGAGACTTCATAAGGGTTGCTAGGGACATGGGCTTGAACGAGTTCGACCAAGACGAGGTCGCCATAAAGGTTTCGAGGATTTTGGCTCAATTGTTGGCGATGGGGCTGAGAGACCTCGGATTAGGAAGTATCCCAACGTCCATAGATGAGGCTGTTCAAAGATTGAAATCCAGAAAAATCGTTGTCATGGGTGGACTGAAGCCGGGAATGACCACGGACGCTGTAGCTGCAATGATGGCTGACAGGATGGGAGCTGAATTGCTGGTGAAGGCCACGGATCAAAATGGCATATGTCCCAAAGATCCGAGGAAGTACCCTGACACAGAAAAGATTGACACGTTGAGTTTTGATGATTTGTTTCAGCTTTTTGAAGAAAATAGGCACAAGGCTGGGATACACCAAATTCTGGATCCAGAGGCTGTGCGAATCCTTCAGAAGAGAAGAACCAAAACAGTTGTGGTCAACGGGTTTAAGCCTGAAAATATTTTGCTGGCTGCAAAAGGCAAAAAAGTTGGAACCATAATTAAATAGTTCACTGAATTTTCAAATATGGATTTCTGGTTCACAACGCTTTTTTAACATCTTGCCCATTCTGAATTCTAGGAGACTTCGAAATGTCAGAAACCCTTGTCATACCTGTAGATTCCCTCGATGCAAGTTTGAGAGAGCTGATTCCGTTTGGCGAAAAGATCGTCTACACATCCAAGGTGAAAGTATCCAAACCCGGATGGGGACAGCCAACGAAACATGGCGATCTGATTCTCACTCCCAGCGGAGTCGCTTTCAAAGCTGGAGAAGGACAATCTAAGACAGACAGCTTCGAGGCCTATGTGCCCTACACGCACATGACTGCAGTTAAGAGCAAGAAGGGAACACTGGAGTTTAAGATCAAAAATCCCACTAGCCCAGAAATAAAGCGTGGATGGAAACTGACACTGGAAAGATTTGAAGACGAAGACAAGAAGGCGTTCAAGAAGAGGGAAGAACTGTTCACACAGACTTTTGAGGATTTAATGAAAAGAAGACTTGCAATCTACTTCTAGAGATTTTGCACACTGCACGCGCGCTCACAGCTCATCGACTTATGACCCCTCGTCCATCACAAACCATTAGTTACACATTAGCTCATTCTACAGAAGCGTCCCCGAAAACTTCATCTGAAGAACGAGAATAGAAGGATTAGAAACCAACCGGAAACTAAAAAAATAAATTAAACCCACCCATCCATCACCTAGCACAAGTAAAGATGTTTGAAAAGGATTAGCAAAATGGAACCTCTCCCTAAACAGTGCAATATCCTCCAAATCGAAGAGAGATGGCAAAAAAAATGGGAAGATATGGGCGTCTACCATTTCGACTGGGCAGACAAAACCCGCCCGATCTACAGTATAGACACTCCACCACCCTATCCCTCAGGCGACTTCCATATGGGAAACGTTCTCAACTGGACCTACTTCGATATCGTAGCTAGATACAAGCGCATGAAAGGACAGAATGTCCTTTTCCCCCAAGGATGGGATTGCCACGGGCTGCCAACAGAAGTCGAAACTGAAACCCATTATGAAATCAAAAAAACAGAGGTCCCACCACAAAAGTTCAGAAAGCTTTGTGAAAGTCTGGTCAACAAATACATCAACGCAATGAAAAGCGCCATAATACGCCTCGGATGCTCCATAGACTGGACAACTGAATACAAAACCATGAACCCTGACTACTGGCGCAGAACCCAACTCTCATTCTTTCTTCTCTACGAGAAAGGCTTCATTTACAAAGGAACCCACCCGGTTAACTGGTGCCCCCGCTGTGAGACAGCCATAGCCGACGCGGAAGTGGAACACCTGACGAGAGAAGGCTCTCTACATTACATAAGGTTTCAGCTACAGGACAAAAAATCGTCATTGACAATAGCCACCACCCGGCCGGAACTCTTGCCTGCATGTGTAACAGTTGCAGTAAACCCAAACGATGAACGGTATCGACAATACGTGGGAAAAGATGTCATTGTGCCCATCGCAGGAAGGAAAGTTAGAGTTATGACGGAAGAGATGGTGGATCCTACGTTTGGAACAGGGGTGGTTATGATATGCACCTATGGCGACAAGGCTGACGTCAAATGCGTCACAAAGCATCATCTACCAGTCATTATGTGTATCAGTGAAACAGGCAAAATGACTGAAAAAGCTGGGAAATACGCTGGAATGTCTGTGGAACAAGCAAAAGAAACCGTAGCCAAGGATCTAAAGAAAGAAAACCTCCTGGAAAAGACGGAGAAAATTCAGCAGGAGATTGGAATTTGTTGGAGATGCCATACCCCCATTGAAATTCTGGAGCGAAAACAATGGTTTATGAAAACCCTCATGTTAACCGATGACGTGGAGAAAAATGCTCGAGAAATTGCCTGGTATCCAGACTATATGAAAACACGTTTGATCGACTGGGCCAAGTCGCTGGACTGGGATTGGGTTATTTCACGTCAACGTGTTTTCGCGACTCCGATCCCAGTTTGGTATTGCGAAAAATGCGGTGAAATCGTGGTTGCACAGCCCGAATGGATTCCTGTAGACCCCAAGTTGGAAGAGCCAAAAATTGATAAGTGCCTAACATGCGGTTCCAGCTCTTTTATTCCCGAAAGAGACGTGTTGGACACATGGTTTGATTCTTCGATTACCTGCGCTGTTCACGCTGGCTGGCCAGATCGAGAAGACTGGAAGAGACGTTTTCCAGCAGATCTGCACCCGTCTGGCATCGACATCATTCGCACATGGGCATACTATCTTATGGTTCGACACCTTGCGTTATTTGACGAAAAACCGTACAAGCGTTGCTTAATTAACGGTATGGTTTTAGGAAGCGATGGGAGGATGATGCACAAGTCGCTTGGTAATTATGTGGCGGCTCCTGACGTGTTTGGCAAATATGGCGCCGACGCGGTACGTCAGTGGGCAGCAAGTGGAGGAGCAACGGGATCGGATATACCTTTCCGCCCGCCGGACGTAGAGTACGGATGGAGGTTCCTCATCAAGCTTTGGAACGCTGCCCGCTTCGTCAGCCAACATCTGAAGGAATTCACGCCACAAGAAAACAGTGAGCTGGAACTCTTAGATAGATGGTTAATCAGCAAACTGGAAAGAACTACTGGAACAGTGACCGAAGCCTATGAAAGTTGTCAGTTTAACATAGCGACGGAGGAAACTCGAAACTTCATATGGCATACGCTTTGCGATCAATACATCGAGGCGATAAAGCATCGGCTATACAGACCAGACAAGTATGGAAAAGGGAAAAAAGCAGCTGCTTTGCACACCCTCTACACAGTCATTTTCCGCGCCCTGCAACTAATGGCGCCTGTCTCCCCCCACATGACCGAGGAGATATACCAAGTCATGTATGCGAAGGACAAGAAACACGAGAGCATCCACGTGTCTCCTTGGCCCACCCCAGACAAGGAGAAAATCGATGAGACAGCAGAGAAGTGTGGAGCTCTGATCACCGCAGTGATAAGCGCGGTCAGAAAAGAAAAGGCGGAAAGAAAGATGCCGTTAAACGCAACGATTAGGAAACTCACGATCTACGCAAGTACAAAAGAAGAGGTGAACATTTTAGATCAGAGCAAAGAGGACATCGAGGGAACCTGCAAGACAGAGAGAATTGATATACGGCTTGAAGAGGGCGAGGGCAAGGAGGTACCAGAATATCCAAACGTTCGATTCGCCGTTGACCGCTAGCTGGGAGGCTTGAAGCGCAGAGTGGCTGCGACACCACCAAAAGAGTTCTTCAACATCTGGCCCTCTTCTGTCTCGACGGAGATAACCTCCACATCTGTTCCAGTCTGCTCCGCCAGTTCAGCCAATTCGTCGATGACTCCCTTGGCCTCTACTAGTGAGAGAGATGTTGCTTTACAATTTGGGCATGGTTGTCCGCTTAGGCTTTGTTCCAACCCGAGAACCTCCTGCTCTCTCATGGTTTCTTCTTCAACATAGTCGCAAGCCGTGCATTTGACCATGACTCGAACCACGCTAAGCGCTTCAGACAGTAAGAGAGTTTTCACCGCGCCACTCTTCAAGCAACGTTTCACCTCCTCCTCTCCATACGTCGCCAAGCCAGTGTCATGTCCTATCTCGTAGAGAAAATCCTGCACAATCCGTTTCTCTTTCACATAGCGAACGTGCCGCAAAATCTTCGGGGCTCGTTCCATCACTTCCTCCACTCCCTGCTCGCCAACGTAGGCCGTGTCCATCGTGGCAATGATTTTGTCTCTCAGCGTATAATGAATATAGTCTCCCTTTTCAAAATCATTTTTTGTGGGTCCCGGACCCCCAATGATTACGCCTTTCAGGTCGGGGATAGACAAGAAAACCTCATCGGCATGTTTTCCAACGCGCTTAAAGTAACCCAAAAGTTTTGCTTCTCGCAGTCGCTCAAACCTCCTCGCCGACTGCCCTCCTGCCCGATGTTTTCCGGGCACGCCCGAGGTGATGTCCTTAACGGTTTCTAAACGTCTCCCCCGCAGCGTAGCGAAAGTCGTTGCACTAGAGTCTATGACAATGATTCCGTAGGTTTCTCTCTCCCTCAGAAATTCTTGCAGGTACTCCGTGTGAAACCTAGCGTCGCAGCGGTAAAGGTACACTTGGATTGGCTCAGGCGGAGTAATCACATAGGTTTCAATCCGTTCGCTTCCCGGACCATTTTGCGGGATGGCTCCGCAGAAGATCACCAAGCCCTTTTCTGGCACGCTTTTAAAGAGTTTGAGCCGCTGCATGACTTTTACAATGGCGTCTTGAACGTTTTTCCTAGTGGTGTCCGACTTGATGTTGGCAGCGGTTCCATACTCCTGTTTAAGCATGGCGATGGCCTCGCTAATCTGACGCCCTGGTGGCACGTACAAAGAGATAAGTTCGGTTCCTCTCCCCTCCTTGCGGCCTAGCGTGTCCAGTGTCCTTTTCAAGCGAAACCTTTCAAGCGATGTTCGTTTGATGCTCAAGCCACTATTCCACACGTTGATGTTAGCCTACAGGATAGCGGGCCAGATAAGAGTTGCCGTTTTTCGGATAGTCAACAAGTGGAGCGCATTTAGGATCTAGGATCAACGTTCAAGAAGTCCCGTAGCGCATGCGTATTCGGGGTTTCGCTATTGTTTCTCTGACTTCGAGGCTGAAGAAGTCAGACGCGCTGGCAGGCTTTATAACTAAAGCGGTGTCTGCTCCTCTACCAGTTCCTGCTATGGCCACGATGTTTTTGTCCACCGGGATGAGGCCCGCATCAGCTGCCATAACACTGATCTCAACGCAAACCTTGGTTCCCTCGCCGAATAGCCTGAGAGCATGCGCGATGAGTTCAAGAGGCAGAATTGTCGTGAACTTCTTTCGGACGGCTCTCTCGACACCGCTTAACGCGTGGGTGGCAGTCAACAGCTTGGCTCCTCTTTCCAAGATTTTCCGACGATTTTCCTCTCGTAGCTCCAAGGTCCCAGGCTTCACAAAGCTAGAGTGGTGAGTAACAACCACCACGTTGAAATCTTCGAAGACTTCTGATGCTCGTGCTCCGGTTTCGCCTGTCGTTGAAGCGACGAGGACGTCTTCTATCCCTTCGGCTTGGGCGTATTCTTTTGCCAATTTCAACACTAACTCTGTGTTCTGCGAACCCGCGGCCTCGAAGTAAACTGTTTTTCGTTCCGTGAAATTCATTCTAGTTCCCTCCCTAGTAGCTGTAAATATTGCTGCTGAAAAGATGTTTCTCATAAAACTTTTTTGCCGGATACCTATCTTATGCAAGCTCGGTCTTGGCTTTTTTCGAGATTAGATGCGAGAGACTTCTAGGCAAACGTAGGCAGAGGATGAAGTTGTCTCCGCTTCTTGTCTATAGCAGATGAATTGATTCCAACGTGTGCATGTTAGCTGCGAGTTATGGGGGGACATCCCTCAGGTATGTTAGAGAAAATCTCTTGAATTCTTCTTCTCCGATGCTAATGACAAAAGTTTCGATGTTTTCTGTGAAGTCTTTCCAGTCAGTTCTCAAGAGATTTATCTTCTGATGGTAGTCTGTATAGTTTTTGTGAAAAGATATAATCACTCCCGTCATGCCTAGACCCTCTCCTGTAGCGGCGAATATCGCATTTGGAAACTTTGCAGCATATTCTCTGGCTTGCTCCGTTCTTTCTGGCGTAAGAATTTCAGCCCGCATCTTGACAAAGGTTAAAGCCAATATTTCAAAGCCCATCTTCCTGAAATTCGGGACAATTGTATAGTCTTGAATTAGTCCGCTCTGTTCAAGCTTGTGACGAGTTCTGGTGATTGTTGGCTGAGAAACCTTGAGGACTTTGGCAAGTTCTCTGTCGCTTCGTTTCGAATTCTTCAGTAGCTCCCGCAACAATTGTGAAACTAATTCTTTTCGCATGGATTACAATTATGAAATAACAGATTAAAAGTTTGTGCTATTTGATAAGAATTTTCGAGGACAAAAATACTTCTTATGCGCGCGCTCGATGCTTGAGCATAGGTTGCTCTTCAAATGCAAGATTGTATGTCTTGAATAAGGATTAGGTAGAACGTGATGGAAGATAATTCATTCTGCTTCGTGGGCACTATTGATTGCGAACCGCATTCGTATCATTAATTCAAAACGCGCTGCGCTGGAGATTACTTTTGTAGAAAGCTACGCGCCTAAAGTCTTATATTTGATTAGAGCGAATAATATGCAGATATATACCTAGCTGGTATGCCCTAGGCTTAGTCTCGCCTAGTTGTATTCATTGAAGTGAGAGTGAGGTGTCGAGGCGAAGTTGGACAGACATTACTGCCGATATCCTAGAGGTGACTTTGACCCCTTCAAACAAAATGAGGATAATGTACAAGTCAAACTTGAATTTTGAGCGATTCAACAGGTACTTCTATGATTTGATGGAGAAGGGTTTCATAAAGGAAAAGAACCATTCGAATGGGCGGTCGGTGTATAAAACCACTGAACGCGGCAGAATTTTGTTGAAGGCTATCAGGAGGGCGCAGGAACTCTTCAACTCTGGAGAATTTGACTCTTAAACCTTTATGGCCACCTCCCTGATCTTCTGGTTGTTGATTCTCAAGCTTAGCTCCACCTCTACGTCGCTGAGGTTGCTGAAACTTGTCGATACAACTTCGATGCTGTTTTGTGGCGGGACGATGAATGACGCAATAGTGGTTTCCGGTCTAGTTGGTTCTTGTTCTTCTTCTGCTGGGAGAAGAAGCTTCCATAAGACTCTGATTTTTATTCTTTTGGCTATTTCATCGTATTGGAGGAGTTGGTGATCTGAGAGAGTCTTTGATAGTTCGGCGAGTTTGCCGGTTGGAAGCCCCAGCTGGTCTGAGAGTTCATCTATGCTGTGCCACGACCCATCTTTTATCGTTGCGAAGAACTTCTCAATGCTCAACGCAAGCTCGCCACAAGTATGTTGCGTGCCAAGTCCTATTTTAGTTTGGCAGAACCTTCGGTAGTGTCAGATTCAACGGCAATTTCTATGTTTTTTGATTCATTTTTTATAGAAAAATGATGTCAAAGATTTAGACTTTAGAGCTGTACTTTTCGTTCTTACATGTTTATAAAACTGGAGCCCCGTATACTACAGGCTGCACTTGTTGGTTGAAGGAAGGAGTTTCGAGCAGCTTTGTCATTCCGCTCCGAAGACACGGGGGGACTTGAGAGCCTTGAAAAGGCAGGGGTTCAGGTCCAAGCAGAAGACGTTAAAACAGAGTGGAAGCTTCTTTGGCGTTGCCGCATCGATGATAAGGTTAGAGCCGAGGGCATCGCAAACCAAGACTATTCGCTATTGTTTGTTGAACAGGGCACAGTGATCGTTGCCACCAGAGACTTCAAGCCCTTGAGTTTACGGGAGATCCTGCTTCTCCACGAGGTTCAAAACGTTGAACGAGTTATTCCTCCTCATCCTTCAGTGGGCGGATGGCGAAAATTCGCTCGCACCGTATTGAACCAGCAGAGGCGCGCTCGAAGGTGGGAGAGGCCTGTGCCAAGTTCAAAGAGCAAGAGGAAGCTGCAGCGCAAGAAGGGCGGCAGAGGATGGCTGCACCATCGTATGAATAGGTAAGGCGCTCATCACTTCTTCCCAACTTGTTTGTGCTTTTTTCGTGCATGCAATGCGCGTGTATATCGTATGGCGGGTTTTGTGGTTGTCTACGCTTTCGGACATTGGCGTCAAGCGAAAGACGAACAAGAATCGGAACAGTTTGGAAATTGTAAGAGACATGCTGTCCGCTGCTTCAGAGAAGGCAAAGAAGACTAGGATCATGTACAGGGCCAATTTGAGTTACCGCCTTATGGAGAAGTACTTGAACACTATTTTAGAGAGCGGCCTAGTGGAATGTGACGATGATTCTTGCTACATGGTTACCTGGAGGGGAAAGGAGTTTCTTCAAATGTATGAGGACTACCTTGAACGATGCCGGAGAATTGGCAAGGATATCAAGGGAGCTCGTGAGGACAGGTTACAGCTTGAAAATATTTGTTTCAACAATGAAAACAATGCGAAGCGAATGATAAACGACAAAAGAGTTCTCGTGTGAAAACGGAAGCACACACTTCTGAGGCTGCCAGCTTGACCGCTAACAAGCTCTGTCATCTCACTGCAATAGGTTTAGTTTTCACTCTCTCCTCGATTCTTGCGGTTTCAGCATCAACAAGCAATCTGCAAGACGCTTTTTCCGTTGTTTTGGAGGCTGAGCAGTTAATAGTGCAGGCGTACGAGGCTGTTTTAGATGCTGAGAGGGTTGGAGCTGACGTTTCAGGTTTATTGGTTAGGTTGAATAATGCTTCTGAGCTTCTTTCTGAGGCTTGCATGGCGTTTGAAGCTGGAGATTTTGAGGAGGCCATTCGGTTTTCAGGGTTGGCCTGCGGCGTTGGACGCGAGGTTGTGGATGACGCGGAGAAGCTGGAGGTTGAAGCCGGTTATGCAGGTGCTAATAGGTTTGTGTGGTCTCTTGCTGGGTCAGTCGTGGGCGTTGCACTGGTTGTTTGCGCCAGTTTCTGGGTTTATCGAGGTTTCAAGAGGCGCTACTACGCGCGGTTGTTGAAGAGCAGACCGAGGGTTGATTAGATTTGAGGTTTCAGGATTATCGCACGGTGTTTCAAGTGGCCAGTTTAGGTTTTGTTTTGTTGGCGGCTTCTCCGGCACTGAGCCGTTTTGTTTCTTGTCCTAGGAGCGGAGAAAGGTTTTCTGAGCTTTGGCTTTTGGGTTCCAATCACATGGCGGAGGATTACCCCTTTAACGTTCGGGTTGGCGAGCAATACAGTGTTTACGTTGGTT
>CP070636.1:130215-133457 GCA_020356305.1 Candidatus Bathyarchaeota archaeon
GCATGTTCGGGAATTTGGGAAACAAGCGTTGATTTTGAATGTGCGCGCAGAAACGTCTGCTGACACGAGTCAGGACAGAAGAGCCTGCAAATTGCATCTGCAGTGCCATCATTTTGTAAACTCTGGGTTCTAGCTCTTGAGCTTCTCAATGGAAGACAAGCTTTCAACGCGTTGGTCTTTTGTTGCTTTTCCGGCGAGAAAATTTATTGTTTGTAACACGGTTTTTGCGAGTCCTAAGACAAGGACGAAAATAACGATGGTCAAAAAGATTCTCACATCAACTATGATATCCATCGGTGTTCCTTGCACAAGCATAGATAAGAAAAGGATACCGCCGTTCAAGACGTAGACCAAATATATAAGAAAAACCAGACTTCTGGCAAAGCTGAAAATGTAGTGAAAAACTGTCCCGTATGATAGTTCGACGGCGAAGAGTAGGATAACAAATATCGCTGTTAAAGAGCCCGTTAGTGGTCTGTATGATGGGAAGAAGGCTTCATAGGGACTTAGACGCGACGACACGTAGTAGACAATGAAGTAAAGAAGAATGCTTGAAATAGCGGCCTTAAGAATTCTTGGTATCACCTTCTTAAGGCGGGCTTTCTTATCTCCTTCAACCATAGCTTATCACCTGAGGCCCGAAACTGAACATGGGCGTCTCGAAATAGAAATGCAGTGCACCGCTCTCCGTCAGTTCTGAAAGGTCGATGAGTGCTTCTATTTGGCCTTCATATGAGGAATAGGGAGGCACATCTACGTTGATTGCGCCAGAGCCTATGAAATCATTCATGTCGTTGAAGATTTGCAGACGTATTTGACCCGTCATACTCAAAAATGGCGAGTGATTTTCAAAACTTACGGGTATAACTGCTTCTTGATGTGTTAGATTGTAAGATTCGTAGGAAATCTGTCCAAGTGAGAAGTTGTAGAGAGGTGCTCCCCAGTGGATTGTGGTATTATGTAAGAATTGAAATGCAAACGCGTGAGCATATCTGAACTTCGTGGAAATGTTTACATCAAATATGGTGTCGTTGAACAAGTAGCCTGGCGCCCTTTGCGCAAGATCATTCAAGTTTGCGGAGACGTTGTGCGCCGTTTCAATATTGTTGCCATGCGGTATTAGCGGCACCATGGTTGCGGATGTCAAGATCACTGAGCCATTGTAATCTATTACATCAATTGTTGAGTTCAGTTCTGAAATGTCGTAGTAACTGGTGTTGTTGATTGATAATGGAAAGGACAACATCACGAGAGCATCTGAAGAGGAGAGTTCAGGCTGTCCAAGACTGATCCTTAGGTTTGAAGCTGAATAGATTGCCGTACCGGTGAATATGATTATTATGATCCAAAGTATGTTTATGGTCCAGCCCAGCGCCCTTACAGCCTGCCTCATTCGCTCTTCTTCCCTTAGACCTTCCGTGTAGAGCGCTTTCTAGTGTGTTTTTTCGTAGCGACTTTCGTACTCTTGCTTGTCTTATCGGCACGAACATCTTCCAGTTCAGCTTCCGAGCTGATGTCCGGTTTGGTTTCCGGAGGCGTCTCTCGTCTGATTTTTGTGAAAAGATCTATGCCTCTTATGGTTAGTGTTGAGCCGATCCATCCCATTATGCCGAGATACATAACTCGAATCATTGTAGCAATCAGTGGAGCCAGAGCTTCACCGAAAAGACCCATGAGATCTGATGAAGCTACAATATTCAAATCATTCCCAAGGAACAAGTATGCGCTGATGAAAGTGAAAGCCAGCATCGAGACGCCGATGAGTAACGCTGCGACCCCCAAGTTTTCTGCTTGCTTTCTCATTGCTGGAACCTACAGGCAATCATTTGGGCTAGTATATTAAATCTTTTGTAGCGAGAAACCATATTTCTGTTATTCACCAAAATCTTGTGCACGTTTCTAAACCATCCTAGTCTAACAAGGATACGTCGTTTCCTTCTCCGCACGTTTTGTCGAGAAGAACAAAAGCTTTAGTTAGATTCCTTTCACCATTACTAGTTGAAGCAACTTTGCTGCGATAGAGGCTTGTCTAGATGTCAAGTCGACTTGTTACAAGAATAGCTGGACGGAAGCTTGCGAACCCCACTATGCTCGCAGCTGGAGTTCTCGGATTATCTGCACCAGCTCTTATGCGAGCCGCTGAGGCCGGTGCTGGCGCTGTTGTTACTAAGTCTGTGGGCTTGAAACCGCGTATGGGCTATCCCAACCCTACGGTGGCGCAGGTTGACTGTGGTCTGCTGAATGCCATAGGGCTCTCTAGCCCCGGGATCTACAGTTTCCGCGGGGAGATTAAAGAAGCAAAAAAGGGAGGGGTTCCAGTAGTCGTCAGCATCTACGGCTTCTCGCCTGAAGATTTCGCTGAGGTAGCGAGGGTAGCCGCTGAAGAAGGTGCCGACGCGTTGGAATTGAACGTTTCATGTCCTCATGTTGAAAAAACTGGGTCTGAGATAGGACAAAATCCACGTTTGGTCGCAGAAGTTGTGGAAGTAGTGAAACGAAGCGTGGATAAGCCTGTTCTGGTGAAGTTAACCCCAAACGTCGTTGATATTGCCTCGATAGCTGAGGCAGCAGCTACGGCGGGTGCAGATGCTGTCTGCGCCATCAACACCGTTAGGGCTATGACAATCGACATTGAAACAACTCGACCGGTGCTGGCGAATAGGATAGGCGGGTTGTCGGGGCCAGCTACAAAGCCCGTGGCCGTGAGGTGCGTATACGAGATTTATCGTCGAGTTGATGTGCCCGTAGTTGGCTGCGGCGGAGTAACAACATGGCAGGACGCCGTGGAGTTCATGTTAGCCGGAGCTTCAGCGGTTCAAATAGGTACCGCCATAGCCTTTGAAGGACTGGACGTGTTCCGGTCTGTCGCAAAGGGAATTGATTCCTACCTTGAAACGATGAGTTTCAGGAGCGTGAAAGAGATTGTGGGGTTGTCACACCAACATTAACCGCCCTCGAATTGTGAGAATTCAAGGAATTAGAGAGGAGAATCCAACCGTCAAAACCATCGTTTTCCAAGACAAATACTCTTCAGAAGCAAAACCAGGACAATTCGTGATGGTTTGGATTCCAGGTGTCGACGAGGTTCCCATGAGCCTCTCATCTGCCAATTCAGGTGGATTTTCCTCCATCACCGTAGCTGAGGTTGGCGAAGCCACTGCAGCCCTTCATCAGAGGAAAGTCGGCGACCTCCTTGGGATACGTGGACCCTACGGAAACAGTTTCGCTTTGGCCAGCGGCAA
>CP070636.1:133557-136393 GCA_020356305.1 Candidatus Bathyarchaeota archaeon
CATATCCACGTTGTCGCAGATATGCATAGAGCGGAAACCAGTATCTTTCGCACAGGATCTCAAGTGCCTGCTTCTGGTTTGGTGAAGAGCTTTTTCCTGCCGCCAGCACAACACTCCAGTGTGTGGTTGCAAATCGCGGTCTGTTGGATGGTTTTAAATTACGTAGGTTCTTCTCTGACATATCTAATCCGGGATTTCCCATATGCACTTCATTAAAACACTCCTGTACACTTGAAGCCCTATAATGTCAAAATCTCATCGAGATTGCAACAATTCTCTGGCCGCCCCAGCGAGTTGTCTCGCAAAAAACGCCCAAAAAGGTGAACACCTACCCCGAGAAGCCACCTTTTCCCACCATTTTGGCACACTGCCACCGTTGCCCTCCATTCCAGAAACCCGTTTTCAACAGTTCCATACATCATCCGGGCCTCGCAGGTATTGTCAAAGAACGCAACTGCTGGATTCGGTCAAGTATTTCCCGAAAGAGCGTCTGCGGCACAGCCACTTCCGCCATCTGAAATATCACGTAACGGGAATGGCTGAGCACCTTGGCTCCTATCTTGATGAGTTTGTCTCTAAGCGTTCTCAGCGACCATTTCGGCTCTGCAGAACTACATGAGAAGACAGGCCGAGCCCTACATAACTCAGCCTGTCAGAATACGAAATCGGGGTGTGCGGCATTGCCTAGAACCCATTTCAAAACTGATTTTGAAGCGAGATCGAGCGAAAAGCTTGTGGGCAAGGCTGGAGGCGAAAAGGGCTCGGAGGCGTACTGAAGTACGTCGAGAATCCTTTTTGCCGACAACGCAGTCCCAGGAGCTTTGCAGCCGGTCGCAGCCGAAAGGAGTTTTGAAATGGGTTCTACATCTGTTGGTAGTAGTCGTCCGGGATCTCAAGTTCGAAGCGACTTGGGTCGATTTCCACATCCCATTCGAACTGGTCCATGACACAATCTGATTCAAGAACCTCGCCCTCAGCCTCAGCCACGGCGCGGCTCTCAAACCGAACGGGGTACTGCGTTTGCACATCGACCCATAATTCCATGTGCACATCCAGACTGTCAACCATATCAACCAGGTCCCCCATCACAGCCGGATCACTCGTTTCCAGGCCCTCGCACAGGATGCCATCGACCGTCTTCTCTCCCAGTTCAGTATGCTCGACCGATAGAATCGTCTGCACGAGGTATATCGGATTGGTCCAATCCTCGTCCTTCTCGAGGAAGCCTTCGATGCCCTCTCCGGGTTGGTAAGAGTAGTATCGTTTGTCATCGTGATGAATGGATGTGGTGGTCTTAGTCTCGGCGTTGAAACATCGGGACCGCGTGACTTGGCCGTCTTTGTAAACATCAGTTCGGGAACCAAGGGGACTGAAGTATTTGATGGTGTAATCAGATTCTTCGAGTGACACGGAACCGGTTTCCCTGATACGGAGGACAAGGCTCCCGCTGGCCTGGACTTTGCGGGCGACTTCAGCCCAGACGACACCGGAACCATCGTCACCACCGATAAATTCAGACAATACTAGTACGACTGCTACGATGATCACCGCAGCTGCGGCTAATTTTATCACTCTGCTTTTCATGATGATTCTCCATATATTCGGCTGAATTGGAACCGGTTCCGTTTTCTTGGATTCTTCCATCAGTTTCAACAGGTCAGCAACCACTCTGTTATGGGTCTGGGCACTGGCTGCTATGTTCAGTTTCTTAATCGACTTCTTTATGTTTTGTGGCGATTTCATTTTTTGTTTGCCTCACTATTCAGAATAGACCTCAGTTTGTCCAGCCCGTAGCTGTATCGGCTCTTAATGGTATTGATAGAGATACCCTGCATAGCAGCAATTTCTCGAAATCTCATTCCACCACGCAAGTGCAGGATTATTGCCTCGCGCTGCTCATAGGGAAGCTGGGCTACCGCAGAACTCAATTTACGCGATTCTTCAGAGCATATAACCTTCTGGCTCGGTTCGTTAGTATCCAATATAGCAGGCTCTGCCGCCTCCAATCCGCCAGAGTGACGTTTTAAAGCTCGCATACGGTCACGTGCGAGATTAGCAACACACGTTCTCAAATAGCTTTTCAGATTTCCTTTCATTTTGATTCTCTCTCGCGACTGTATGAAAGAACAGAATACGTCATGTACAACATCTTCGGCCGTATGGACATCGCCCAAGAGCGCAGTTGCCAAGGTTAGCAAGTAGTTTTCATACTTACCATAGATGCGACAAAGCGCCTGACTGCTGCCATGCTTAAATCTTAGTAGAAGGAGCCTGTCCTCAAGCATTACTAGATATTCCTCTTTGACGAACGATCCTTCATCATAAACAACACGATTTAAGCACGCATTTTGGCTTAAACAAAATGAAAAATTTTCACAATAAGTATGGTCACTGTTTTTGTAGCCGGCAAAATCGAAGAAAAGAGGCCGAGCCAAATCAGCCCGGCCTTGTGTGATTATACTTCCTCAGCCACTCCCGTTCATCACGAGCCCAAAACCTGTGCTCCTAATAGGTCTCCACTTTGGCTCCCTTCAGCAGTCTCTCTCCATTGAATAAGTCGAGGGGGATATCTTTTTCCTGAAGCAGCTGGATGTCGATGTTCTCGGATGTTTCAGGTGACGGCGGGTCTTTTAAAGGGTGAATCTTATAATAGGAGATAGAGCGTTTCTTCTGTGGGTACCAATGACCAGTGGGAAGCTGTACAAAATCGGAGAGTGTAATTTCCATAGTCCATCGCTTACTTCCATTCTTGTTTTGTATATTTATCGTTCTTACAGTGATGTAATCTTTGAGGTTATCTACGCAGTAGTACTCATTTCCTTCGGAGAGCGCAACA
>CP070636.1:136493-139640 GCA_020356305.1 Candidatus Bathyarchaeota archaeon
GGCGTGATGTACCTGGCTGGGCTTTTAGCTGAAAACCCCCATTTATCATCTTATTTCTCCGAGGAAGACTACCAAATAATACGCATTGCAGCTTTACTTCATGATGTTGGTCATGGGCCTTTCTCCCACATTTTCGAGCATCTACTGGAAAAGTTTCTCATGAAAACCCATGAAGACATGAACGTTTGGATAGTTCGAGAATCTGAACTAGGGGATGTTCTCAGCACGTTAGGATGCGACCCCGACTTGATTGCCAAGCTTTCGGTTGGCTGGCTACACAAGCCTGGAAAAGCATTTATGGATCAAATAATTCGAAGCGCGGTGGATGTGGACAAGCTAGATTTTGTTGTACGAGACACCTTTCACACTGGCGCGCAGTACGGATACGTCGACATTTTTCGACTGATTCATATGATAGATGTTCTAGACGAGAATCTGGCTGTAGATTTGGGCGCGCTCTCAGCTCTTGAATCCTTCATCATTGCACGAATCGAATCGTTCAAAAGCATATATTTCCACCGCGTTGGGAGAGCAGCTCAACTCATGCTGGCTATTGCGATGGAAAGGGCGAAGGACGAGTTGGGCTTGGTAGCCTTCAAGACGCCGGAGGAGTATCTAGCGCTCAACGACTACACCTTATGGGCGATGCTCAGAAAGTGCGAGAAGTCCCAGGAAATAATAGAAAACTTGGAGAAGCGGAAACTGCTCAAATGCGCTTATGAGCAGACTTTCTATGTGAAGGACAAAACAGTGTCAAGTATCTTTACCGTAGAGGAGTTTCGAAATCAGATACGCGACCAAATCGCCTCCAAAGCCAAGGTTAAACCCGAATCTGTGGTAATCGACGTGCCAACTTTGCCGTCAGTGCCTTATCGCCACTCTGCATTGTTAGAGCCCATGGAAATTCCCGTTTTCTACCGAACCAAGAATGGACAGAAAGTGCCGCAGAGGCTTAGCGACACATCCGGCATATTTGATGTGCTAAGAGGTTTCATCAACATCCTTCGTGTCTACACCGATGAGAAAAACCGAGAAAAGGTAGGAGAAGCAGCATCTCAACTTCTAGGCAGAATCCCCTCCTCTGCGAAAATCTCCTTTTAAGCCCGGAGTACGACGGGGTGCCATTGGAAACTACGTACGCTCGACGGACGCTCTCCTGTTGCCTACTCCATTCGGCGCCCTTCCCTTAGTGTCTTTTCAAACAATTTGAGAAACATTGAGCTGGCTTCCTTTTCGGTCAATGTCTTAGAGAAAGCCGAAACAAGGGCGATTTTTCCGGTTCTTCTGGCGAGTTGTTCAGCGAGAAAACGTGCAGTCAGGGTGTATCTTTCTCCTAGCAGAACAGATGAGAGAGGTGGTCCCAACATTTTTTGTGCCTGAGGGATCGCGACTGCCAACGTGCCTAGTTTGTCTTTGCCTTCGCTTAAGAGAATCAGATTTGCGTTCTCGGCTTCTAAGTGAAGCGCCAGAAGCAGTTTACCGTTCTCTTTCATCTCCGCTCTAGCGGCTTTGGCTCTTTGCATGTTGTGTCGCCAACTCTTCTGTTGCTTGGGTGATATTGAACCTATAAGTTAGGATTTTTCATATTAGCTTATGCCTTTTCTCTCGCGCGCACTTTCAGCTATGGCATTAGAAGCATTCACAAGCTCGATAGAAACGTGGTGTCGACTTTGCCCAGACATATAAGATGGCTACCGCAATATTGCGAAGTCTGAAATCAGGTTTTTAAGGTGAGCCTCCTAGTTTTCATTGCGGTATACGTTCTTTGCCACAGGAAGAGATTGAAGAAACGTAACGTTTCTCCTTTCTCTCCTCAGATCCGAGGATTTGGCAGGCGGTGCCTCACTTCTGTCTGACATCTTGACTCATATCTTAGATCTCTAGATTGTACACGTGTCTAACAAGTCTTAATAGACTCATAATATTCCAAAATTCGTTTTACGGATGAGGCACTGCTGGCTTTTAGATTTTGAAGAGATTCTCCTTTCTCTCTCTTCCAGCAGTGCTGACCCATCAAGAATTCTAGATAGACCCATTAGCAGGAAAATTGTCTTTTGGTATTAATACTGAGAGAGAAGGGAGTCCCACGTCACACTGATCTTCCGTCTTGCAGATACTTGATTAGATAGAAAGAAAAAGAATAAGGATTTAGAGTTTGCTTCAAATCACGCTAGTAGTGTTATCATTGTAAGTATGAACAGAATGCTGATGAGCGGCATCCTGAAAGCCAAAGAATGGACATAGGAAGATGATCTTAGGGACTTCCTGCTCCAGTGAACATCTCATAAAGATAGCGATTCCAGTCTGCCCCCTCCTTCTTGACTATCTCATAAAGCTCTTGCAGAACTTGATGATGCTGTATCTCATCCTTGATGATGTGTTCCAATATTCTCCTGAAATTCTCATCTTTGACAGTTTTGCTAATTTCCTTCGCCCTTTCTAGCATCTTGCTTTCATCTCTAATATGGTCGTTGAGCTTCTCAGTCATCTTCTCTCTATCAATTTCTCCAAGGACAACACGCTGATTTAGCTCAATTAGGGTTTGATAAATGTCGGAATGTTTCATGGTGTCTAGGATTATTCGGTGAATAAAGAGTCGAACAAAAGAGTTTGTCGCAGAATTGTATAATGGACTAAGTTTCTTGACGGTCTCATCCTCGAGAGCTTTCTGCCGCGTCAGTATTTTCAGAGTCTCGTCATCCACTTTCTCCCACAAACTATCACCTCCGATTTGGCCACATACGCAGAATGTGTCTGAACTATAGTTTTATGATTTATGGAAGAAACTGAAGGAAAAAAGTCAAGGCTTTGAGCCTGAATGGATGTATATTTTGGATCATAATCGTTAGTTCATAAACTATTTCTCTCTAGCGGGTGAACAGATTTTATGCTGAGGAAAATGCGAGAAACGCTGTTGATGGTTCCAGGCATCATCTTTTTGGTCCTAGGCACCTTTGTATTCTTTATTTATTCTGAGACGAAAGTCTTGATAGAAGTCTCTCCCTTTTCGTTCGTGCTCGTCATAGTATTTGTCCTTGGGTTAGTCCTATTAGGCGCTGGCCTTGCCAGTTTTGTTGCAGATAGAATTGGTTCCTGACGAAAAGGCAGATAGAGGGATATTTTGGCGCAGCAAACTCGTCTCCAAGA
>CP070636.1:139740-149326 GCA_020356305.1 Candidatus Bathyarchaeota archaeon
GTGAATAGCTTTTCTAACCATGAGTTTGTCCATTGCTTCGGTTGCCATCTTTATGTGCTCCTGCAGGCGGCTGAGAATCCATTTGTCTATGAGCGTTGGCGGTCCATCTGGAAAGTCGGCTTGGGTTTGTGCGTTTTCAACCGCAAATCGATAGAACCGCTCGAGCCGGTCGCGTACAGACCTCGCCAAGTTGGAGCTGAAGTCGGCATCTTGCAACAATTCAGAGGTGGCCAAAACCGCGAATCTTAGTGGATCTGCTCCAAAAAGTTTGATGGCTTCTCGAAGAGGAATTATGTTGCCAAAGGATTTACTCATCTTTCGCCCGTCCATCAACACGCTTCCATTTACAACGATTTGACGGGGCCAGAGGGCTTCTGGAAAAATCGCCGTGTGAATAAAAATCATGAAGGTCAGGTGGTTTGGGACAAGGTCTCGGCCTGAGTGGCGGCTGTCTAGTGGATAAAAGTAGGAGAATTCGCTGCGCATTTGCTCCAACGCCTCCGGGTTCAAACTTGCCTCTTTGGCCACTTCACTTCCTTGTCCGACGCCAAGGAAAATGTAGTCGAAAACGGAGTCGGTTAACTGGTTCGCTTTGATTCCTTGTTCTTTAATGTGTTTGATAATAATGTAGTAAGCCATGTATATGACGGAGTCTGAGAGCGACTCTATTATCCATTCTGGGTCCCAAGGCAGTTTTGTGCCGAGTCCAGCCTTTCTGGCACAAGCTTTCTCGTGAAGCCAATCAATAACGTAGTTGAATTCTGGAATTAACTCCTGTGGCAGGATTTCCATGTTCTCGAAAGCCTTATGTGCCGTGGCTTTCCATCCGGGTTCTCCGTAGTTGATGAACCATTGATCCTCGAAAACCTTCACCATACATTCGGTTCCGCACCGACACGTCACTGGCTTGTTGACTAGCTCATACATGATGTCAGCTTTTTTCTCTTTGACAAGATCAGCTTTTACTCTTTGCTTTGCTTCTGCCACCGGAAGCCCCGCGTACTCCTTCGTGTTCTCTTTCATTCTTCCATTATGGAATTCATGTCTGTAAACCTCTTTTGTCGCTTTCTCGAGGCTGGGATCTACTTGACTCTTTATTCCCATTTCTTTGACCACGTCAGCCGCGGGATATGGGGAGTGTTTGGGAACCGCAATGATGGAGATTGGCTTGACTGCATCCAAGGCTTCCGGCGTAATTCCGTACTGTTGGAGTTGGGAAGCTTTCCTTTTCATGTCTCTCAAGGCTATGTAATCGTAGGGAGCGTGTCCGGGAACTGACATGACAACTCCTGTCGCGTTATTTGGATTGACAAAAGCAGCTGGGAGGATTAGAATTTCTGCGGTAGCTACCGGATTGCTGACCTTCTTCCCGACAAGCTCTTTTCCCAAAAAGGTTTCTTTTATCTCAACTTTGCGGTTTAAGTACCGCAGTTTCTCAACGCTTTCCTTGCTAACAATCCATTGTTCATTTTCTACCTTTGCCTTGACGTACTCGACTTCTGGGTTTAGCCATATGTTGGTTACACCGAATATTGTTTCAGGTCTCAAGGTTGCTGCTGGCAGAAAACATCCATTGCACTCGAATTTTATGAGGGTAAACTCTTCAATCTCGGGCTCAACGTCTCCTAGTGTGTCGTGTTGACCCACAGGGTTTCCGCAACTCGGACACCACCCCACCGGATGGCTTCCCTGCGAAATGAAACCGGCTTCACGTAGCTTCTTGAACTGCCACTCAATGAACCGGTTATATTGAGGATCAATCGTCGTGAAATCTCGTCTCCAATCAATGGAGTAACCCACCTTTTTCATGCTTGCCTCTATCTCTTCATGGAAGTATCGGGCGATCTTGATGGGTTCAACAAATTCCTTCAAGACTTCTCGCGGCACCTTGTAGATTCTCAAGAATGTGTCGATCAAATCCTCGTCGCCCGCTTTCACACGTTTTGACATGGCTAAAACAGGGGTCCCCGTATAGTGGAAAGCCATCGGAAAGAGGACATTGAACCCTTGCATGCGCATGTAACGCGCATGAACGTCCGCCAGCGTATAGGTTCTTCCATGCCCTATATGTTGGGGGGAGTTTGGGTAAGGATACGCCACGGTGACAAAATACTTTGGCTTACTCGGATCTGGGTCAGTTTCAAAGATTTTTGCTTCTTCCCAAGCTTTTTGCCATTTCTCTTCGATTTTATGCCATTTAACCGGCACTAGCGTTTCATCTCCAACTGTTTCCTCAAAACTTCTTCAGCCTTACGCAATGCCTCTGGCACCCTCTTAACAAGGGTTCCTCCTCCCTGAGCGAAATCAGGTCTGCCGCTACCCCCTCCACCTAGTATAGAGGCAGCTTCCCCAACGATTTCAGCTGAGTTTACGCCAAGATATACCGCACCTTTTCCCGCCATAACTACAATTCTGGCGGTTTTTCTTTCGACTCCGTGAAACACCGAAACGACTTCAGGACTCTTTTTGACTAGTTCACTGGCTGTTTTAATCATGAGGTCAATACCACCTCGGTCAAATTGCTGCGTCACAAACGTCACTCCATTAATCAGCTTTGTTTTTCTAACTTCCCCAGACGCTTCTGGTTTCACAGCCTCCCGCAGAGCGATTTCTTCCAGAAGGCGTTTCCTTTTACGCCGAGCTTCTTTCCATTCTTTGACAAGCCGTTCCGCAGTTTGGCTCAGTTTTTCAGTAGGTGCATTCAGTATTTCGGAAACTTTCCACAGCAACTTCTCGTCTTCTTGCACAGCTTTCAGGGCTGAAAGCCCAGCGCTAAATACAATTCGTTCAACGCCATCTTGAATTCTCTCTGTACGAACGATCTTTATGAATCCGATTTCTCCCGTGCTTTTTACATGAGTCCCTCCACAGGCTTCAACTTCCCAGCCTCTGGTTTTTACAACTCGAATTTCTCTTCCTGGCACAACCCCTCCCTGATATAGCCTGAAGCCGTAGCGTTCTTCCGCCTGTTCTCGAGGCATCCAAGAAATTTCAACAGGTATGTTTCGCATAACTGCTTGGTTTGCAAGCCTTTCAATCTCGTGAATTTCGTCTTTTGTAAGTCGTTTGAAGTGAGAGATGTCCAGCCGGGATCTCTCAACACCTTTTTGAGCCCCTGCCTGCCAGATATGTTCTCCCAATACTCGTCTCGCCGCCCCCATAATGACGTGGGTGGCTGTATGATGCTTCATGAAACTACTTCTTCTTTCCCAATTGAACGCTCCTTTGATCGCGTCTCCCTCTTGAGGGACGAGACCCTTGACAACATGAACGATCACGTTTCCAATTTTTTGAACATCCACTACTTCTGTCCGCGCCTTGTTAAAAATCAGGTAGCCATGATCGGCTGGCACCCCACCTCCTTCCGGATAAAACGCCGTTTTGTTCAGAATCACGCGCTTATTCTTTAGGACTCGAAGAACCCTTGCTTCGAATTTAGATAGATAGGCATCTTTGTAGTAGAGCATCTCTGTTTCCGGGAGGTCTAAAACTTCGGCTTCCACGTTCTCCATTGTCTTTTCCTCTGGTCGTGGGGATGCCTGAACGTGTCTTTCAGCGACCATCGTGTAGAAGTTGTCTGGAATGATCACGTCGACCCCTTCTGTTTGAGCTGTTTCGTGAACGACTTCCGGTGGAAGCCCGTGAGAATCGTAGAGTTCCGTCAAGGTTTCCAACGGAATCTCAGAAACTCCTTTCGTTTTTAGTCCCTGAGCGATTCTCTTGACTAGAGAACCTCCCCTTTTGAGAGTCTGTTCGAACTTGTTCCGTTCCACCGAAAGAATTTCCAGTATCTCGCTCCGCATTTCCTTTAGGTACGGAAAATCTCTAGACCAAAAGGAAATCTGCAGGTCAATAATGTCAAGCAGTTTCTCCTCGATGGCGAGAGCCCTTAACAATCGGTAGGTCCGACGGAGCATAAGCCTAGTCAAATATCCTTCGCGCACGTTGGACGGGACAACACCCTCAGCAAGCATGAACGACAGGCACTTGGTGTGATCTACGACGGCAAAGGCGTTTTCCACCGGAAGAAGTGTTTTTTCAAGTTTTTGCACGCTAACACCAATATGCTCAGCCACTCTTTTACGAGCCTCCCTCCGATCAGAGTCTTCTGCCAAGCTCATTATACCGGAAAGCTCCGCCACTCTCGCAAGCATTCGATTGTCAATTCTGCTTATTCCAGCCATCTTAAGGACATTCTCCAAGATTGAACCGGACACAGCATGGAAACAGCTCACAGATCCCTGCGACAGCCACGTGTATCGTTCGATTCCGTATCCAGTATCAACTGTTCTTATAGGCAGCTCGATGATCTCGTTGTTGACTACCTTGAACTTCATGAACACTAGCGTAGCGAGTTCCAGTCCTCGGACAACAGTTTCAAGGTCGGGTCCCGCATTTCCTCCGCCTGACCAAACGTCCTCTTTGTAGATGACTTCTTCAGATTTTACTCCAAGCTCTTTTGTGACAAACTCGTGATGGTATCGCACAGTTTGATCTTTCCAATAGATTTCTTTGTTAGGGTAATTGAAAGCATGGTGCCCTCCCATTTCAAAAATGGTCAGATGTCGACCGAAGGTGGGGCCGGCGTTATCTATGTCTACAAGCCGTATGCAGGGCTGACTTATTACGAGAGGGTTAGCTGGAGGGGGAACTATCCCGTTTGTAACGTACGGTTGAAAGTCGATGATGCTAGCGTGAGTGAGGTAGAGGTCGTCCCTCCACCTAGCCACCACCGGATAAGGCTTAATTCTGCGGTGCTTCCGCTTCTCAAAGAAGGACAAGAACGCCTCCCTCATCTCTTGGATGCTGTAGCTTTTGCGTGTCGGAGGATTATCAATGAAAGTGTAAAGTGCGCAACCTTCTGCGGTCAACTCTCCACAAGTTTTCTGATCGGGGTTCTGAGTCCAGAAATACGTTCTGCAGCTTGGGCATAACTTTCGAAAGTACCCGCTCTCGTCAAAAAAGGGAACATGATATTCATCTTGTGGAAAACGCCTCAACTCTCATCCTTCATCAAGAAGGAAATCACTTGTTTTAAAGATAACTGAACAACCAAGAATCCTATTTATAAAACCAGCGCAAAAAGGAGGCAGAATCAGCCGAATAGGGCTCCGAGCCCCTCAATTGCGGCTTCTTCTTTCTCTTTCTCCTCTTCTTCCTTCTTTTTCTTCCCTTCTGCTGGTTTTTCCGCTGGAGCTGGCGTTGGAGTGGCTGCTGGCGCGGGAGCAGTCGTCATGAACGCTGGTGGGGACTTGATTGCCTCTTCGATGTCGACCTCGGCTAGAGAAGCCACGAGGGCCTTCACTCGAACGGGATCTGCCTTGATGCCAGCTGCATTCAGCACTTTGGTCAGGTTCTCTTCGTTGATGGGTTTTCCAGCTCTGTGAATGAGTATGGCAGCATGCACATATTCCATTAAGATATCACCACACTTTCATTGAGATTAGTCAGTCTCATACTTAAACTTAACACTTTTGAAAACGTGTCACTACGCATACATGCAACTATAAGGGAAACATGCTTTGGCATAGAAAGAATCGAACTAGACCTATCACGCGTGCGTTTTTCAATTCGGTTCCATCATGACTTTGATTATCGAATGCTTTGCCTGCATGCATGCATAGAGAAACGGATAAAACTGTTGGGATTTGGCTTCTTCAAGATTTTGCATCTAGTCTACTGTGTAGACTGAGCATTTCATTGTGAGCTCTTCTTATGAGGTCGGCTATCGTGTCACTGGTTGGTGAACCGCTTTCTAGAGCCAGCGAGTACGCTTGATGATGTCCTGCTTTAAGTAAGAGCTTCATGTTTTCTGGCGTTGGAAACGTTGTGTTCAAAGACAGGTTAAGTGCAAGACTGAGAGCCTCCGCAATGCTCTGCCGAATCTCCTCCAGATCGAGTCGCATCTGATCCTGGGTTATGATCAGCCCATCGTCGTATGCTGCTTTTATGATGAGCCCAGCCTCCACTGGTTTTAAGCCAAGCTTGGAGAGCACGCTTGCAAGTCGTGCTTCGATTACGTCTTGCTTCTTGGCCACCAGAGTGTCGCGGTTTATCCAGACGCTTCCAGCTTCTATTCTTGTGGGCAGCCCTACGGCTGCGAATTGGCTGATGATAGGCCCTGGGGGTAGCCCTGTGTTTCCTGCAGGCACAATCACGTCTTCTGCGGCTGTATCTCCTGCCTTAGCTGTGGTTTTCACCCTGCTTTTGTGAAGGAGAAGTGCAAGCTTGAACGGGTTGAGATTGGTGAAAAGAAAAATATTTGGACCTGTTAGGTGTTCCTCCAGACTTTCAAGTCTAGGCTTGTCTTTACATTTCCCAATTGCTCTCTTCACGATGGTGTTTTTAGTCACGCGGAGTTGTGCGTTATCTGCTAGTTTTCTCCTCAGTTCTTGAAGCTGAGGTGCTCTGACCTTTTGCAAGCTCGCAACTCCGAGAACCTTATAATGTTTTATGAGATTATTTATTTCTTCAACTTCTTTGGTTTTTTCCAAGGCTACTTGGCGTAATGTCATGTCTTCCCCTACAACCTTATCTTGATAGACGGACCCATTGTTGTTTTCAAGTTTACCGACTTAATGTTTTTGATTCCCCGTTTGAGTTTCGCCTCTATCCTCCTCATCACTGCTTGAACGTTTTCAGTGATCTCCTCATCCGGCATGTTTTCTACTCCAACGCGGCACTGGAGAACTGGTTGAGCCCGTGTTCGTAGCAAAACCATTTTCCGGTGTCTTTTCATCTGGTCTGCTATGCTTGCTGTTGGCGGGACAGGAGTAGGCATCTTTCCCTTTGGCCCCAAAGTCGCACCAAGAATCTTTCCCACAACTGGCATCAAAGGAGCTTCAGCGATGAAGAAGTCGTAGGAATTCACAAGCTCCTTCTGTCTTTCCTTGTCGCCCATCATGGCTT
The DNA here is from genome assembly GCA_020356305.1 of Candidatus Bathyarchaeota archaeon. The sequence continues at coordinate 146,650 of CP070636.1, forward strand.
CAAGCTCTGCCCTTTTTAGGACAAGATCTGCCTTACCCTTCTTGGCTTTCAGCGCCATTTCTCCTGAGGCGACCACACATATTCTATTCTCTTTTCCAGGCGGATGCGGGAGCTCGATGAGCTCTTGAATTTTTTCCGCCGTCTTTTTTGGATCTACGTCCCGCAGATTTATTATGAGTTCTATGGACTGCGTGAAATTCCTCTTCTTAGATCGTTCTTTCGCTTCTTTGATTGCCTCAATGATGTTCTTCGTTTCCAATGGCATCTGTAAGCCTCGAGCCAAAAACGTACAAGAGCCTGTTATAAAAACCTTGTTCCACGATTGCGTTGGAAATTACAGTACATAGAAGAGATATCACCCTAGGGCCGAGTAAACGATTCACTTAGTCTATCTGTAAAGGAATTGAAGCTTGACAAAGAATGTGCGAATCGACTAGGATTGCAGGCGCTGCTATTTCTCCTTAAACAGATTATTGTGTTTCCCCTCGTTGATCTCCTTCTGAATTTCTCTCGGATCTTTCTCCTCTACTGTCACACCCATGCTGACACAGCTCCCCAATATCTCTTTCACTGCTGAATTCAAGTCTCTCGCCAAAAGCTCAGAGTGTTTGACCTCGGCTATTTTCATAACTTGCTGCATGGAGAGGTTTCCTACCTTTTCTGTATTCGGGGTTCCTGAACCTTTTTCAACTCCCAATTCGCTGGCAATCAGCGCAGAAGTTGTAGGGGTACCAACGTTCACTTCAAACTCTTTTGTCTCAACATCCACAGTTATCTGAACCGGAACCTTCATGCCTGAGTAGTGTTTCGTGACCTCGTTGATCTTGTTCACGATTGCAAGGACGTTAACGCCGAGGGGACCAAGAGCTGGCCCTAGGGGCGGTCCAGCGGTGGCTTGTCCTCCGCCTATCAACGCTTTCACGACTTTTTTTTCGCTCAAGTTGCTTCCTCTTTTTTCGCCTTTTCCACAAGCCTTACGTAGTCCGCGTGAACCGTGATGGGAAGGGTGAAGGTTGCCTCCAAAAGCTCCAGGGTTACCTCCTCCTTGGTTTCATCTACCCTCGTGATCTTTGCCCTCATTCCCTTGAACGGCCCTCCGACAACCTCTACGACGTCTTCAACGTCCAGTTCTTCAATCACCGGCCTCACGATTATGTAGCGCTCGACCTCCGAAAAGCTCACGATACCTGGAACTCTTGATCTCACGTGCTTTATTCCCGTTATCGCCTCATCGACGAAGTGTGGTCCGTCTGCTTCGATGAAGACGTAGCCCTTTAGCACCTCTGGCACAAGAATTGCCTTTATGGGTAGCTTGTTGGTCTCAATTCTCGCTGCGATAAGGCCTGCCACGTTTTTCTCTTGTCCCGCTGTGGTTCGTACAGCGAAGACCGCTGTTGCCAGCCTATCTTCTTCACTACTCATGTACGTGCTCCCTGTTATGCGAATCCTTGCATCATTGAAGATATGAGTTTAATCAAAAAGCCCAACGCTCCAACCACAGCAACTCCTAGTAAACAGATTTTTATAGAAAGCCAGAGCTCGGTTCTTCCAGGTTTTTTAGCAAGCCTCAGCAATCTCGAGGCTGATTTGAGAAAAGACCTTAACCCCAAGTTTACTCGTTCACTCAACATTCACTTCTCCTATAAAAACCTATTCAGCGTCACTCTATTTCTTATCGCAGATCGAGAATTGAGAGGTGTACACGTTTGGGCGGCACAAGACTAGCCCTCACAGTCAAATCAACGTTTAAGCCTTTTCAGATGCAGGGAGATGGTGCGTTCATATTCATATACAACCCTTGATATGACGGTCCACGTTTCGAGTGTTTCTTTGTCTATGCAGATCATTTCGTCCGCCAATCGAATCGTGGATTCAGAAAAATGTCCATGAGGAAAACAACCTACAATCACAGTGGGCCTCTCTTCACTTGAAAGCTTCAAAACAACATCTTTAAGCGTGCGAGGCTTTCCGTTTGTGCTGAAGGCGATTACTCGAGTGGGGCTGATCTGAGTCAACAGTTGAGACAGAGTTTCTGGCTCCACCTTTAACAAAGCCGGCCCGTTGGGAGGGGCCCTTCCCAACTCAAACAGCTGTTCCATGAGACCAACGAATCGGTTATAGTTTTTAGGCAGCCGAGCTTCAGGTTTCACTCTGACAACCTGATCGTTGATGGTGTGAACGTAAACTTGAAGAAGCCTCTCCTTGTTGAGGGGTGAACCCAAGGCCTCTAGCAGGGCGAAATGAACAATGTCTGGACGCCCTCTCTTCTCGCTCTGAGTAAGAGTTTTCATGGAGGCATGGTGATAGGATCGATCGAGAAGAAGGAATCTCGGATGCTTTTTGCGCTTCTTGGAATATCGCTTGACACTGGCATGTCCCCATAAATTCTTTGGGACCGTTTCAAGCGCCGACTCTGCAAGTACAATAGTTAGCAAGCTTGCCCTTCAAAAGGTAGAAAAAATGTTCCAATAAAAATTTAATGGCTTATTTTTTTTGCTTAATGTAATAGTCTTGAGCTACTTTTGCTTTCTGAAGATTTTGCGCGCGCGCATTTGCATTTAGAACTCTTTGGATCTCTGAAATCCTTTATGCATCGCTTCTAAGGTGTTGCAACAGATCACCCAGACGCGCGCGCATTTGCGTTTTCGCCCATGCATGCATTGCCACACGTGCAAAA
>CP070636.1:149426-152006 GCA_020356305.1 Candidatus Bathyarchaeota archaeon
GTCATACTGTTCGTTGTCATTGGAAACGTTGGTTGGGCAATAAGGAAATATAGAGGAGGTAAAAGCTAATGATTCCACCTAATGTAGGTCAAATTCCACCTGAACTTGACCTCTTCGCAGCAATCTTCGGAGTCTTCGCAACAATCTTCATATACAGCTTTCTATGGAAGGAGAATCAACTGTCGCGCGCCGTAGAACACCTCTTTATAGGTTTGGCTGCGGTCTTCACTTTAGGGTTCATGTACGATGCAGCGTTGTCTCAAGCATTTTGGGGAACCGAGAGACTTTCAGAAGGCAACCTCATATGGCTCATCCCGATACTGCTCAGCCTGATGTATTTCTTCTTCTTCACGAAGAAATACTTCTTCCTCTACAGGTATCCAGTGTCCATCGTTGCTGGCATCATGGCAGGCATGATGATATGCGGGATGATCCAAAGCAACTTCTTGGTTCAGATACAGAGCACCGTTCAACTGCCACTCGTAGGAGACGGCGTGTGGGAAGGATGGCCAATGCCAGGGCTCGACAGCATCATAATAATCATCGGCATCATCACTGCATTGTCCTTCTTCTTCTTCACTTGGGAGCACAAGGGCGCTTTGGGAATAAGCACGAAGATCGGACGATACTTCCTTATGGCCACCTTTGGAGCCGCCTATGGCGGAACCGTCATGGCGAGAATGTCACTGTTCATTGGAAGGCTAAGATTCCTCTATCAGGAAGGCTACGAAGACTGGTTCCTTGCTTGGTACCTTATCCCGGTCGCTGTCTTATGCGTAGTGGCAGTCATGCTTTGGCAAAGAAGCAGACCAACACCTAAACCGCCAGTTCCATCAAAGACGCCTTCGAAAAAGCGAGAAAGCAAAGGATAATCATCATCCCCCTTTCTTTTTTTCACTTTCCCACAATCACTCTAGGTACTAGACTGGGTGCGCTCTTCTTTCCGCTCAGCTTTCTTGACTAAGCCAAAGAAATAGAAAATAATGAAGGCGAACCATGTGAAAACAAATCCGTAGACCACGCCCACTAGCGTATCTATTAGGAGTCTTGTTAAGACACTATGATACACAATCGCTCCCACAGCTAGGTTGTACAGCCCATACCCGATTGAACCACCGATGACACATGAATAGGGCTTTTTGGAAATAGCCCAAACGATATTTGCCATAATGAAATTCAGAACCATAAGAGGGGGCACCGCCGCAGTTGCTCCAATTACCTCTTCCCCTGGAAGGATCAGTATCCAAAGGACGACTCCTGCAGTTATTACGGCAATCTGAACCCAGAAATCGCGTTGTCTGTAAATCCTCAGAAAGCTAAGTATATCCAATAAGACGCCAAAAACTCCTCGCACGCCTTTGTCTGACAAACGGCATCTCATCCTCGCTGTATAGATACATGTACAGCTAAATATCTTTTACAAATTCCGTGGTCATCGGGCAGATCCTAAGTTTTAGGCTTATTATTCATCAATCGACGCAACTTATCTTAGCCTATGTGCCGCAGCGTCAGGCGATTCAATAATCTCAATTCTTCGTAGCAAATCGGAACAGGGATGAAAGATGTGGGCAGAAAACCCGTTTCTTACGCTTTGCAGAAGCAGTGTATTCCGGCATTGATTGTTGGCGCTTTTAGAAGGCAAATATGGAGCTTATGCCTTGGTCGACATTGGGTCATAAGATGAGTGCAAGGTGAAGAGGTGTCAGGGTTAGAGAGATGCAGGAGAAAAGAAGAGAGTGCAGTCCTAGGTTTTTTGAGAAATGCTCCAATCGCGAACAAAAAGCCTTGACTGCATATATACTTAAAAGCTACAATACACGTATTAGGAAAGTAAACGGAGGATTGAATCATATGTCAGAAAGACTAGGAGTAGGGGCAACTGATACTCCACTCTGGGGGCGACCCTATACCTATCCACTTCCCGCGCGAGCAGTGACTCACTTAGGTCACGGAAAACACCTTTGCCATCTCGTAGAGGATATGGGCATCGGCGTTGATGAATATAAGCAACTAGTCAAGAACGCGAAGTTCCTGTGCAAAAAGTGCGGGCGAGTAGCAGCCAGAGAAGAAAATCTTTGCGAGCCAGTTAAGCTCTAGAAAAACTACGTGAAATCATACAATCAACAAGAACGCTAATCTCCCTCCATTTTTTGAACCAACACTCGACAAGATTGAGCTGCGAGCGCGCAGGGCTCTAAGGTTGTACAAGCTTCCGGACTAGAAAACCTTCTCAGCGACGTTTTGCGATTTCAATATCAAAAACGCATTTTGGTGGGCGATCGTCAGTTATAGTGTGTTTCCAACTGAAGCCCAGTTTCTTACCAAGCTTAGGCATAACAATTCTACACGTTGCACAGATCTCTGTTTTCTTCGGGGGCCAATTCCACGATGAACTAACCTTGTCAGGTGAGGCGAACATTTCGTCCACTATACTTGCTCCCTGTTGTTGAATCGTAAACTCTCTGAGATATTCCACCGACAGAAGGAATCTCTCAGGTAATGGGCACTTTTCGACTACTATCGTGGCTTTCTCTTTGTCACCACTATATCGTGCTTCAATGCCAAAGGGTTGAAAGTTCA
>CP070636.1:152106-155931 GCA_020356305.1 Candidatus Bathyarchaeota archaeon
AAAATGGGGCGAAAAGGGCGTTATTGAATGGCTTTTTCATATAGCACTAGACAATTTAGCTACCGCATTCACGATGTCCAAAAAGAGTTTTAGTTATGGTCGCAAAACATACAATCTAATGCAATTCGGTTTGAGCAAATCAGGCTATATTCACTGCGATTTTGAGAGGGTGGATGAACGTGACTTTCATTTCATATTTGAAGATGAATCTGAAGAAGATGATTATTAGTTTCCCATACGAAAGCGCGCACACCTCTTTATGCGAGCGTCAAGTTTGTCTTAGTCTAGCTTTTTGCCACACTTGTGACAGAAGTGAGCGCCAGCAAAATTTTGTTCTCCACAATGTGAGCAAACGACAGGTTCTCGCCTGGTTGCTTCTCCAATTTCTTCTCTTGCCCTTTTGAAGGCTTTTTCAATTTCTCTGCCAGCTATTGAAAGTGCTTTCTCTACGTCTTCTCCCGTTTTGGAGAATGCAACTTTCAAATCTTCCCACGCAGTAGTGCCAATGCCTTCTTCTACACCTTTTCTGGTCCTCACACCACATTTAGGACAGAAATATGCATTTTCAGGAAGTTTTTCACCACACTTTGAACAAAACACCATAAGTATTCCCCACGTTAAGATGAAGCGGAAGAAACTTAAATTTTATGTTTATGTGCGCGCTTAACCTAATCATTTTTGTATATGCGCACGCCAATTTTTCTAATTTTTTATATAATGTCTGCCGAGTAGGGTGTCTTTGAAATTGTTTTCCTAGAATCTTTTGGTATGCAATTTCTGTCATATCTTATTATTAATAGAATAGAATTGAGAAGTTTTTGGGGCGCATGCATGCATGCGTGCTAGAATAGCACAAGCTAAATGAAGTGAAATCATATCTAGCTTTCTTTGTGGCTGGTTTTGATGAGCTTGTTCACATCGAAACCTTTTGTCTTTGCAGATTCTGTTAATTGGAAAAACAGCTTGTCATCCATTTGCGGGGTTCTGCTCAATATCCAAAGATACTTTCGGTTTGGTGTGCCAACAACGGCATAATCATAGTCCTTGCCTAGGTCTATGATCCAATAATCACCATAAAACGGCCAGAAGAATGTTACTTTAAGTTTGGCTCCAGATTTCTTGTCTACTACTTTTGCCTTGCCTTTTGCCTGTTTCAGTTTGCCGTTTCTTACGCATTCGTTGAGCACAGTTATGCTGCCCTCTTTGGATAGAGTATAGGTTGCCGTCGTATCAGTGCAACCTTGTTGAAATCTGGCTGGAAGGTGTGCGATCTCATACCATTTGCCTAGATATTTTTCCAACTCGACATGCGACACGACTTCAAGCGTGTTGTGTTCCTCTTTTCTCAAATTAATCACGTAGCATAAAAAGCAAGGCATCAATGTATAGCTTTCGGGTGAGCTTCGCGCAAGCATGCATGCGTGTCTAAGCAGAAAAAAGGGGATTTTGCGGGAGATATCTCCACCGTGAGTTTCAAATGGCTTCTTCAAGACTGAAGTCAATCTTTTCTTTTGTGCGGGAAAGAGCGCGACTGAGTTGATGGGTCGCTATTCTATTGGGAACGGTGTTCTCCCGCCTCCTTTAAAGTAGCTTGTATCCTGTGCCAATGGGCGCCCTGCCAATATACTTGCTCACAGCTGGGACACTGCCAAAACTCCTGGTAGTAGGAAGCGGTTGTTTCAGGAATTTTATCAGCGATCTTCTCTTTGGCAACGGGCTTAATTCTGGTGTTACATTTTGGGCAACGTGAAACAGCAGCATCGAATTGAAGCTTGAGGTTGTATCGTTTGGCCAAGCTGGCGAGTTTCTTGGCTCCTGATGTTCGCTCAACGAAGAACGCGTTTATTCCCTGCCCCTCAGCCTTTCGGTAGAGTTCAAGGTCGCGGGTAAGCAGAATGCGGCTCTCCCTTTTCGCGATTTCAGTCAGTTGCTCATCGTTGAGAGAACAGGAGTATTTGACGTCGTGACCAAGAATCCGAAGCCATCGTGTAAGTTTCCCGAGCATTCCGTCGGCTATGAACTTCAACCTTCCCACCGAAGGATCTGACCTGCTCCCGGTTTGGCGATTATCTCTCCATCCTCCATCGCCAACCGCCCGTTTACAAAGGTCTTAATCGGTTTGCCTCTGACCCTCCACCCATCAAACGGGGAGTATTTGGCCTTTGAATAAAATTTCGACGAGTCAATCTTGTATGATTGTTTCATGTCCACGACGACAAGATCGGCGCTACTTCCTTCAGTTAAGCTTCCTCTGCCTCTCAGGTGAAATATCTCCGCAGGCCTCTTGGAAGTTGCCATAATCAGATCCGACATTGCTAGTTTGCCCGCGTTTACCTGTGTAAGCAACAACGGGAGCGTTGTTTCGAGTCCCGGCAATCCTGCTCTTACGTCCCAGATAGACTCCGCCTCTTTCTCTTCAACCGTGTGGGGAGCATGATCCGAAGCTAAAGCGTCTATCCGTCGGTGCCTAAACGCGTTCCAAAGTGCCTCAACATCTTCTTCCCTCCTCAACGGAGGATCAGTGAGCGCAACCGTTCCGTGACGTCTCAGATACTTAGAGGACAAGAGCAGATGATGCGGCGTGGCTTCACAGCTCACAGAGACACCCATGTTTTTCGCTGCCAGGAAGGCGTTCAGTCCATCAGCTGAACTGAGATGACAGAAGTGGATGTGGATGCTGGTCTTCTTTGCAAGTTGTGTGACGTGCTGCATCGCTACAAGCTCGGCGTATGGCGAGTGAACTGTCAGATAGGCGTCCACGTCCCCCTGTCCCGCTTGTTGCATCTCTTTCTTGACGACCTCAAGCGTTTTCTTGTCCTCGGCATGTACCGAGACTGGAACTTCAAGTTCACTAGCTTCTCTGAAAGCACGCAAAAGCGCATTATCATCTTCGATGTCCAACCTCCCAACCTTCTGAGAAAGGTAGAGCTTGAAAGCCACAGCTCCCTGCGCAACTATTTGGCGAATTTCTCCCGGAATCTCTGGAAAAGCCGAGTGAAACGCCACATTGACAACCGCTCGCCTGTCTGCTAGTCTCATTCGCTCCTTCAAAGATTCGGAACTCATTGTCACCGGTTCGTTGTTAGGCATGTCAATAATTGATGTTACGCCACCTGCAGCTGCTGCAGATGTTCCACTGAAGAAATCCTCTTTGTAAGCTAATTGCTGGTCTCGCATGTGAACATGAGGGTCTATCAGACCAGGAAGAATCATCTTCCCTTTTACGTCCAGACTTTTTGAAGCACCCGGTAAATTTGGCTCCCTAGCTATCCGGAGTATCCTTCCTTCATCTATGGCTATACCCGCGTCGATAACCCCTTCAGGCATGCAAATTTTAGCGTTGTGAAGAACGAGGTCGACCAGCAACCTATACTCCCAGCGTACCTAGAATACCTCAAGCTACGAAACTTGTAATATTTGTTTTGCCCTCTTGCATAATGGATATGAAAAGAGAAGAAGCGAACTAGATTGGGGACAATAGGCATCTATTAGTAAGACGGGAGAAATCTCGTTCAGTTGTGATGCTGACTGAACTCTTCAGTACTTTGTCTTCAATTCTGTTCGACAGTTTTCGCAGAGGAAATTGCCCTCGACTTCTTGAAGATTGTCTGCCCACTGTCCACACTGATCGCAATATCCTGCCAAGGGCGGATGCCATGTACTCTCTTCTACCGAGGTTCCTCCTTCGATGCGGGCTTTCTCCTGTATGATCTCTATGAGTTCGGGCGTTATGGCTAGGATGTCTTTGCTTGAGATTAGCCCGACGAGGTTGCCTTTGTAGATGACTCCTAACCTCCGAATTTTGAGCCGACTCATTCGTCTAGC
>CP070636.1:156031-159130 GCA_020356305.1 Candidatus Bathyarchaeota archaeon
ACGGGGGTTCAAATCCCTCCCCCGGCTCCATGTTGTCTCTAGCACGCACACGCGCACCGTGGAGTTAAAGTTTCTAGGCATTGCGTGCGCGCCTCTCTAGCCATTTGGCGCACTAATACACTCAACCGTGACGGTTTGTTCGTCTGTTATTATCCATGGGGAGGTTGACGCGTCGTATGCTCTAATGGTGAAGTTGGAATATCCTGGGGAGGAATATGAGCCCGAATGAAAATCTGTTGTAGTCCACGTCACACTTTCATCATCTGCCAAATCTCCTTCCCAATGGTCATATTCCACTGAACCGACCAGAATACTGGAGCGTACGTGACCTGCCGAGCCATTATTCCATAGTTTTATTTTGAAATAACCTGTTTCTCGACCTGCTGTTCGGCAATCCCAGAGACCATTTTCTCCTTCTGCATACAGATGGTAGGTTCCGCTAGTCGCTGGGTTCGAACTGTTGTTTATGAAATCAATGTCTAATATCACTACTTCATGCCATTTCTCTTCGGGGGCATTCTGTAGAAACACGGATCGGGCCATAAAATATCCTAGAACCCCGCCCACTAGTATGGTAAGAAACAACGCAGCAATTCTTATTCGGGTCGTCTTCTCCATATGCTGAACCCAGCGTGACGATGGCCGAGACATACAGTGTTTGCGTCAAACGACTTTCGCGCACTTTTTAGACACGTTCAATTCCTCCGAGCGCCCATACAAGGGTGAGGAAGACAATTAGGCATATCGTTACATCCAGATTTATGAATGCCCCTACGCCGAGGAATTGCGAAATCTTGAAAACGTCATAGGCAAACCACAGAAGAAACCACACGATCGCACTGGTTACAATCGCATACAACAAACCGGAAATGTTGATTCTGACCATTGCTATCTCACTCTGTCCTCAATGTCTGCTATTCTGAAGTAATAAGCCTTAAGGGGAAACCTTCCATAAATCGCATGAATAAACCGGGCTCATCCAATTGATCGCTGCCTAATCGACAAGGCAATCCCCCATCAAATCTTTTATTATTGACAGTAGTCACAAATGCTAGAAAGATGAGGCGTTATGACAGAAAGAGCTGTTGAACAGACTTTTACCGCGTTGTTCGCTCTAACTGACTTGAGACAGATCTTCAGAGAGACCAAACCTGCGTACAAGTTCGACACCGAACAAAAGCGACGAATTATGCAGATCATTGAGAACGTAAGACAATGTTTAGAAATAATTGAAAGGGAGACAACAAAATGAAACGCATCATGGACGAGATTGAAGTTAGGGCACGCGAGGAGCTTTTCATAAATATCAACCCAATTCAACCTGGAGGCAGACTTACTCCAGAAGCCATGAAAGCCCTAATCACCTATGGAGACGGCTACTCCACCTGCGACTGGTGCAAAAAACCATTCAGACTCGACAAGATTCAACGGCCGCCGATAGACGATTTCCACGCTGAACTAGCAAGGTTCTTGGGAATGGATCAGGTAAGGGTTGTTCCAGGGGCAAGGAGAGGCTTCCAAGCGGTAGTTAACTCACTAGTGGAACAGGGCGATTCCGTTATCGTCTCTTCACTAGCGCATTACACCGAGTTCTTGGCTGTTGAAGCCGCCGGGGGACTGGTTAAAGAGGTCCCTCTAACCAAAAACCACATTGTCACAGCAGAGAATACCGCTCAAAAAATCGAGGAAGTGAAAAAGGAAACAGGAGCCCTTCCAAAACTAATCATGATAGACCATTACGATTACATGCTTGGAAACGAACACGACGTTTACAATATCGCAAAGGTGGCAAGGGACTATGAAATTCCCTTCCTATACAACGGCGCCTACACTATAGGGGTTATGCCCGTAAACGGAAAAGAGATTGGCGCGGATTTCCTTGTGGGCTCCGGGCACAAGAGCTTTGCCTCCCCAGCACCTTCTGGACTCTTAGCAACGACCGAAAAGTGGGCGGACAAAGTGTTTAGAACAACCCAGATGGTCGGCGACGTGACGGAACGAAGATTCGGAATCAAGGAAGTAGAAATGCTGGGGTGTACCCTCATGGGCGCCAACTTGATCGCGATGATGGCGAGTTTTCCCGCTGTGCAGGAGCGGGTTAAACACTGGAATGAAGAAATCAGAAAAATCACCTATTTCGCTGAGGAATTTCTGAGAATAGACGGAAACAAGATTCTAAGCGAGATGCCGAGGAAACACTGCCTGACCAAGGTTGACACAACCGGAAGCTTTAACAAGATTGCGCAAACCCACAAGAGACGAGGCTTCTTCTTCAGCGATGAATTAAAAGCGAAACGCATAGTCGGAGAGTTTGTAGGTGCCACTAGGGCTTGGAAGCTCAACACCTATGGGCTCACATGGGATCAAGTAAAACATTTGGCTGAGGCACTTCAAGACATCGCAAGAAAATATGGGATAAACGTGGCATAAGCCTTCGAGTGGTTTTACTTCAGCTTCCCAAGACTTCTCGCACACAATCTGCACAGACCATGGTGAAAGTGACAGCACACGCAGATGGATCGACCACACCTCTCCTGCAAACGCTACTCGCCACCCTTTCGTTGCATATGCTGCAGCCCTCTGCCAGTTTCCCGTTGATTTGCGCCTTCAATGTTTCAACCGATGTCTATGGGTACGACCTTGCGAGCTCTTTCACCGAGAATTTTCCTTGCCACCAGCTGCGCCACCTTGGCTCCACTCAGAAGCATTCCTCCGAATATGGGGCCCATTCTCGGAGTCTGATGCAGCGCTGCAGCAGCCATTCCCGCAACATACAGACCCGGGCAAACTTCTCCAGTGTTTTCAACGGTTAGCTTTTCAGCCTGAGAAGCCCACATGGACTTTTCTCCGGGAACAACCAAGTTGAGTTCAGGGATCTTTTTGGAAGCGACAGTCAGAACCTCGGCGTCGTGACCTGTACAGTCTATAACGGCTTTCGCTTCTAATCCCAAAGGGTCCAGGTGAAGCTTGGACTTGATGACCGATGTCCACTGGACGACAACTCCTGCGACCCGGAGCGGAGAATCTCTGTAGATCAGATCGTCTACTATGACTCCGAAGATGATCTTGGCACCAGCGTCTATTGTTGCTGAGGCCAAA
>CP070636.1:159230-161939 GCA_020356305.1 Candidatus Bathyarchaeota archaeon
GTGGGAGAGGTGGAACTGGTTATCATCGTGGTTCCTGCCGAGGTGATTCCTCAGATCATGAGGGAAGCAGCCGTCAAAGGTGTTAGGGCAGCAGTAATCATCAGCGCTGGCTTCAGTGAAATCGGAAACAAAAAGCTGGAAGAAGAGGTGACCGCAATTGCAGAAGAGGCGGGTATTCGGGTGTTGGGTCCTAACTGTCTTGGCGTTTACGATTCGCATACTGGTGTTGACATGCTTTTCCTTCCCGAAACCAAGGTCCTCACCACTGGCGACGAGGTCGTTGCAACGCCACGTCCGATAGCCGGTCACATAGCCGTTGTTACACAGAGCGGAGCTTTCGGTGCCTCCGCGTTGGACTACTTGGCTGGAAAGCAGCTAGGAGTAAGCAAGTTCGTGAGCTTCGGAAACAAGTCTGACGTTGACGAGCCGGAGATGCTTCACTATCTCCAGCACGACGAGAAAACGCGGGTCATCCTCCTGTACGCCGAGAGCATAGAGGCTGGGAGGGAGTTCATGAAGGTTGCGCGAGCCATCACGAAGAAAAAGCCTATAGTTGCTCTGAAGGTAGGTAGGACGACCGCTGGGGCGAGGGCAGCCCTGTCGCACACCGGCGCAATCGCTGGATCTGACAGCATCTACGACGCCGTGTTCAAGCAGGTAGGCGTGATACGGGCGAGAGACATGGAGGAGTTCTTTGACGCTGGCAAAGCTCTAGCCTATCAGCCTCCCGCAGCCGGCAACAACGTTGCCGTGGTCACCGACGCGGGCGGACCCGCCATCATGACCGTTGACGAGTGTGAATTGAGAGGAGTAAAGGTGAAGAAATTTTCTGACGAGACCATTCAAAAGTTTGAGAAGCTTAAGAGCGAGGGCGCGATTCCCTCCTTCACCACGAACCTAAACCCTCTAGATCTCACGGGCTCAGCAACCTCTGAGATGTTTGAGCTTGGAATCAGAACCGTTCTGGATGATCCGGAAATCCACGGTGTGATCGTAATTGGTTTACACCATGTTCCAGCCCTTGAAGAAGATTTTGTTGACAAGATAGCAAACGTGTCCAAGAACTATACTAAACCTGTTGTGGCGTGCGACATCGGTGAAACTGAAATGGCGCTGTACGTCCGTTCTAGATTTGACAAGTTCGGCATTCCGGCTTACATGACGCCGGAAGACGCCGCACGAAGCATGGCTGCCCTCGTCACCTACGGGCTCTACCTAGAAAGAAGTGGTAGTTTCGAATGGTACCTTAAGAATTTTCAAAAGCGAACTAAAGCCTAGCACTAGTCTCTTCACTGCTGCTCTTTGAGCCACTGAGCAACCTTTCGGAACAATGGGCTAGTTGACATGTCGACAACAGGGACAATCATCTTCTCTTTGGTCTCGATTCGAGGTTGGTACTCTGGCATAATCGCGTAGCTCATAAATGCCCAGTAGACTTTTTTCTCTTCAATGAGAGACTTGGCGGCTGCTTCGGTGGTCACCGGCACCGGATAGTAAACAAAGGCTACTCCTTCTGCCCAATAGATGCTCGTTGGCTTTCCACCAGTGGCGACGCTTGCAAAACGTGCTAGATCGTCAGGTGTTGGAAATTTGTTGCACTCCATCAACACAATATCCTTAAACGGCTCATACCGAATAGCCGTTTCACTCTCTTTCAAACTAAGCCCCCGGTTACACCCTTAATTCGCTGAAACTCCTTTTTACCTTTGCCCTATGAGAAGCGCTAGCACAAGTTAAATAAGAACTTTGAGACAATGCGCTCGTTAAAGATGCGGTCACGGAGGAGACGGTTTGCCAGAAATTCGTGTTGGAATTGTTGGGGTTGGCAACTGTGCTTCAGCGCTGGTCCAGGGTGTTGAATACTACAAGAACGTAACAGAAGATGTAAAGGTTCCAGGATTGATGCACGTTAACTTTGGAGGCTATCATGTCCGTGACATACGGTTCGTAGCCGCCTTCGACGTGAACAAGCAAAAAATCGGTAAGGACCTGTGTGAAGCAATCTTTGCCGAGCCAAACTCATGCGCAAAGTTCGCTAGTGTTCCCAAGCTAGGTGTGAAGGTTCTCAAGGGGCCTATTCTGGACGGTGTTGCATCTCACATGAAAAAAATCTTCAAATCAGATGAGGAAACAACGGCAAAGCCTGTAGACGTCTTAGACGCTCTCAAAGAGGCAGATGCTCAGATTTTGATTAATTTTTTGCCCGTAGGGAGCTACGAAGCGACACGATACTATGCGCGAGCAGCAATTGATGCTAGGTGCGCTTTTGTAAATTGTATCCCCGAGTTTGTGGCATCTGATGTAGCGTGGGGAGATCAGTTTGCCGAAAAAGGACTTCCCGTGGCTGGAGACGACATAAAAAGCCAGCTTGGAGCCACGATTCTCCATCGCAACCTGGTAAAACTTTGCGTAGATCGCGGAGTTGAGGTGGAGGAGACTTATCAGCTGAACCTCGGTGGAAACACTGACTTTCAGAATATGACTGTGGAGGAACGCCTCAAGACAAAGAGGATCAGCAAGACTGAAGCCGTCACCAGCTTGATTCCCTACAAGGTTCCCACCAGAATAGGTCCTTCCGATTACGTTCCTTTCTTAGGTGACAAAAAAATCTGTTATCTCTTTATCAAAGGCCGGAAATTCGGAAATCAAACCGTCACGGTTAAAGCGAAACTGGAGGTGGAGGACTCTCCGAACAGTGCTGGCGTAGTA
>CP070636.1:162039-165715 GCA_020356305.1 Candidatus Bathyarchaeota archaeon
CAGGAGCAGCCTCTCTAGCAGCTCTCCTATTCAAATACCATCCAAAACCTTAAGAGAAAGTCGCAGTGATCATCAGCGGAGCAAACATATCAATAGACTATCTAGCCTCCTTGCTTAAACAAACGTAAAATCTACACAGGTATTGAAGCACCTTATTTGAGTGGGAGTGATTTCCCCAAAGTTTTAAGCTGAAATAGAGTTTATTATAGCCCGATGAAAAAATGACAAAAAAAGTTGCCATTGTAGCTGTGGCTCAGACTATGCATGCATGCGCGCGCAGGATAAACAGGTGTGAAATGACGTAACTATTTTAAACAAAGGTGTCACTTTTCGTGCAGAATTTGCACGGCGATGGTTTGTGATGGATATTTGCTCAAAGTGCGCTTGAACACAGGTTGTACAGACTTCTGTTCCGATGGTTTCTATAGGGCTTAATTATGGAGGTCTGGGACTTCTCTTGGCAGCCGTCATCGTTGCGTAGATCGCAATGAGAATGACGAGGATTCCAATCACGATCAAGAAGACGGCCTCTGAGTAACGAGCATACCAATCACTGACTATTCTCAGATAAACGTTTAGGCCTGCAAGTATTATGACGAAGCCGCCTATCAACAGGCCAATGTACATCCATCTAGAACCATACTCTCCCTTCTCGCGTTTCTCTGCCTTCTCAGATTTTTCACGCTTCTCACGTTTTTCCTCCTTTTCCATTTGCGCTCGGGGAGGTGAAGGCCCAAGCGATGCACCACACTTTGGACAAAACTTTATTTCGCCAGTGAGTTCTGCGCCACATTTTGTGCAATAAGGCATGCTTTTCACCTAGACCCGTATAATTTGATTCGATGACTATTTAAATATTATACAGGGGTGTAAGCTTCATTCACTTTGCCGTGCGTAGTCCCGGTTAATTCACAGTCGGTGAATTGCGCGCGCATCACAATTTGTCTCCGCAAGAAGAATGATAGGAGTTATGACTTTGAAACCCATATTGCAGAGATGCATTGCTCGCTTTCAAGAATCTAATCCATCGGGGTGTCTAACCTTTGCAGGTGACTATGTCGTCCGAAGTTTTGGGTCGCTAATTGCTACGGGGTATTTCTTTCTGAAGCATGCCTCTAATTGAGGATGAGATTGCATTATCATGCGCCGTGGGATTAAACACAATGAGCGCTGTTACTTTGGATGACGAGATGGTTTCGAGAAGGAGACGCATAAACTTGTAGGTTTCTTTGAAGCCGCACCGATGTATGATGTTCGAGAGATTGCTAAATAGCACGTTTATGGTCTTTTTCGTTTCTAGTTTGGCAATGTTACCCAAGTGGTCAAGCAGAACTGATAGGTCACTTGCAGGCAACAGGTTCTCCCTCTCGTTTATCTGCAGAGGAGAAGGCGTTTCTGAAGTTAAAAGAAGGAACTGCACATCAGGGTCTCCAGAAAGTGCTGAATGTAAGGTGCTGTTCCTATTTGTTAGGATGAAAAGTAACTCGTTATGGTCTTTAGCTTCAGATATGAAACTTAGAAGGCCTTTGTAGTCGTCCGATGTTGGATCAATTTCCAACAGCATTTTCTTACCTTTGATCTGCTCGTGGGTCATGCCGAATTGCTGAGAGAATTCGTCTATTTGCTTTTCAACGTGAGGTTTAGCCTTCTTCCTGCGCCTGCGTTCTAGACCGAAAACAAGCAAAAGCCCAAGGAGTGCCAGCAAAATGTACCAAAGGTTTCTGCTCCAATCGAAAGGTTGCCATAAGGTATGTTCGTTGACCTGTATGATGCCGCTTGAATGAACATTATTGCTTGTCTCTGTCTCGCCGGAAACAAAGCTTGCCTCAGCCCGTATCGTGTAACCTGCTTCAGCTAGTCCAGTGGTGTTCCACAAGAACTCCAAAACCTTTTGGTCACCGACAGCCAGATCAGCCACAGTCTCTGTTTCAATAACAGTTTCGTTGCAAAAGGCTGTCACGCTGAACGTTTCAATTTCGCTTCCTTGATTTCTCACAACAACTGTGACTCCCACAACCTCTCCTGAAACTACGTCATATGAGGATGCTGTAACACTCACTACAGCCACATCGTGAAGTGGCACTTGGTAGACGACCACCCAAATGTCCTTGTAGTCTGTAAGACTACCATCAGAAACAACAATTCTTATAGTGTAATTGCCTGGCCCCTGCGCCTCAGTAGGAGTCCACGTGAAATATCCATCCACAGTGATGTTGGCACCCGACGGAGCACCTGGACCTATAGAGAAAGTTAAGTTTTGAGGAGGAGCATCTGGATCTGAGGCTGTAGCAGTGAAGTTTAGGAGGGATAACTCATCAACAGACTTGTCTCCTATGGGATCTAACACCGGGGGGGAATTTTCGTAACCGTAGATGAGTTTGAGTTGGTTTATTTCTTGTTGATACTGGGTTGTGGTTGACAATGTGCCTGTAATCTTTACTGTGGTGTTGCCGTTTGAGACAAAATCTTCGGGGTTTGTCGTTATGTTTAGTTGCTTCGTTTCATCTGTGTTGGGGATTGAGGATGACATGTAGTTCAGGTAGCCTTCTCCGCTTATTGGGTAGGAGGCGCTGGTATAGTTGTAAACTTGGATTGTTACGTTGACAGAGGCTATGTCATACAGGCTTACGATGGTGAGGTTGAGTTGAGTCGGCGTCTTTGTTGTCATGCTTGAGAAGATAAACTCTGTGGCATCCGTGTACTCGCTGTAGTAGGTCGGTTTAAGCTGTATCCAGTCAGCTTTAAACTTGAACGGTGTGCTGGTGGGTTTGATGCCTTTCACCTTCAGCTTCCAGCTGTCGCTGGAGTCTCTGAAATCTTCTGGATGGGTTGTTATGGTTTGGTTCTTGTTTTCATCTGTGTCTGCCGTGGATGAGCTTAGGCAGTTTATGTAGCCGTCTCCGCCTGTTGGATATGTTCCTGAAGAGTAGTTGTAGAGTTGTATGGTGACTGAGACGTTGGCTATGTCGAAAGCTGAGTCTATGGTCCAGTTGAGCTGAGTCCAAGTGCCAGTGTTGCTGGTTCCAGTGAACTCAACTTCTATTGTGTATTGTTCGGTCCACACATGTAGAAGGACAGTGTCTATGTTCCAAGTATCTTGTGTTGTGTCGCCGCTTTCGGTTCCTCCTTTGAATCGAATCGTCAAATTGGCAGAAGTTAAGTAAGATGTAACTGAAACGTTGTTCCATCCGGAGTTCAGATCGGTGAAGAGGTTTGCCCAACTGGAACCGTTCCAAACGTCGACTCTAACGTTTTCGGCACTCATTGATCCTCCATATAAACAAAGTTCCTCATTGAGTTCATCGTAATCCACGTTTGTCCATTGAACTTCTAAGTCAAGCTCATAATTTGCTAGACCGGTGTAATCAACTTTTAGCCGTGCACAGTCAACTTCATACGTACCTGCAGCGGAGTCTGAGCAGATGTATATTTCTGCTGCGTCAATTTTTGTCCACGTGTCAAGTATTGAGGTTACTGTCCAATTCAACCAACTCCAGGAAGTAGGTATCATCATCTTGCTTGAAGCTGTCCAAGAGGAGCCGTCCCAAACCCAAACAGTAAATCTATTACCGAATCCGCTTTGTTTTGCGTAGATCTGAACCTCAACGCTATTGATTGCCTCCATAGATTTCTCTGAATCTGCAAAACCGAAGTCGCCTATATCCAGGTTGTTTCC
>CP070636.1:165815-177060 GCA_020356305.1 Candidatus Bathyarchaeota archaeon
AAGACGTCGAAAGGACACTCAAGAGATCAAAAGAACATCGACAAGGAGTTTAAGAGGTCAAAGGAAAGCAGAGACTCTTTCGCGTGGGTGCGAATGAGACCTGAGATATGATTCAGAACTCACTTGGGCTTCTTAAATTCGTTTCATGCTCGTAGCTAGCGATAGCTCTTCTGATCTCTGGCTCTCGCGCCTGGACCACCAAACTTTTTCGGTTCCTTCCTTCTAGAGTCGCCCGCAACCATTGTTCGATCATACTCGGTTAGAACCGTTTTAACATGTTTGCTCTTCGTCCATTTTATCAGAGCTCTAGCGATGGAGGTGCGTGTAGCTTCAGCTTGTCCCATAAAACCGCCGCCAGACACCTTGATGTCTATGTCAAGTTTTCTCCAAATCTCTTCGCCGATCTGGAGGAGTGGCTCCATGATTTTCTTGCGGGCTATTTCTGGCTCTAGAATCTCTACGGGAATCTTGTTAATGCGGATTCTTCCCTCTCCTTCTCTCACTGTTGCTCGGGCGATGGCCGTCTTCCGTTTCCCACTTGTTAACAAGACTTTGCTAGTTTTTGGCGTTTCACTCACCTACTGGAGTCCATCCTATTCTCTTGGCTAGCTCTTCCACCTTTATGTAGGAGCATCTCAACTTTTGTGCATCTGCTTCAGGTATTGTATGTGTTGTTTTGTCTTTAAACTCTTCAGGTACTCCGAGGAAAACTCGGAGCCTCTTGTACGCTTGTTTCCCTTTTGGTTTCTTCCAAGGAAGCATGCCTCGCACAGTTCTTCGCACGATGTGGTCTGGTCTCCTAGAGTGTAAGGGTCCCTTGCCTGGGTGGCCGATCTCCAGCAAAGTTTTCGCCTCTCCCACGATGCTAAGCCTCCTACCAGATATAGCCGCTTTCTCGGCGTTCAAAATAACTATTGTTTCGCCTCGGAGAAGACGCTTGGCTACTGTGCTGGCCACTCTGCCCAAGATTAGTCCCGTCGCATCGATTATCACCGGTTCAGTGCTCATCTAGTTCACCAGTGCGCCTTGATTTTTCTTCACTATCTACGGAACAGATAAACATTTTCCTTAGATTGGTGTTCTACCTACCCCTGACGCCCCTAAATCCTGACTCTCGAATTCCCCGTTCTATCGCGTACCTTCCAGTTCAAACCTTTACCCGTGTGCATTTTCCACTCAAGAGAATGGATAGAAACCGATAAGCTTATATGAGGCTCAATATTGCTCAATATTGATTAACGATGAGAGTTACCCTAACGATAGAAGCTGACGAATTGAAGTTGGCCCAAACACTTTCCAAATTTTCGAAGCAGTACAAAAGCAGCTACACTCTCGCCAGGCAGAACCATGAGTTCATACTAAGCGTGAAAACAAACGACTTCGGCGAACTCGTTAGGCGTTTGAATCATATTAAAGGATGCAAATTCAAGATTATGGAACTCCATGAAGGTGCAGCCACAGGGGCGGGTATAATAAACGTTAATTTGACAAAGACCAACATTGACGCTCTCATTGGAAAATCTACTTTGGCAAGAACCAACATTGACCCGATTGATGGTGGCGTCATAAAATTATTTGGTGAACTTTGGTTCTGTCGCCCGAAGCATGACATGGTCATAAAGGAGGGAGCGAAAGTCGAGATCGTTGGTGTAGAAGGAGTTAGTTTAATAGTGGAAGAGGTGAAATGAAAATGTTAGAAGCTGTACTTGCCGTGTTGGGACTCGCAGCAATTATTGTATTTCTCGTGCTATTCTCTGGAGTCAAAAAGGTGAACCAGTATGAAAGGGGCTTAGTCGAGAGGTGGAATGCCTACGAAAGAACCGTTGAACCCGGATTAAGATACATCTTGCCCTTCGCTCAAAGGATGTATAGAGTGAACATGAGGGAACAGGTCATAGATGTGCCGCCACAAGAAATCATCACGGAGGACAACGTTGTTGTCACTATCGATGCGGTAGTCTACTACCAGATAATCGATCCGAAAAATGCTCTGTATGAGATAGAAGACTTCGAATTGGCAATTGTAAAGCTTGCCCAAACCACACTTAGGAACATAGTTGGTGAGATGTCCCTCGACACATGCCTAACGTCGAGAGACAAGATAAACACCGAGCTTAGGAAGGTTCTAGACGAAGCAACGGACAAATGGGGAACCAAAGTAAATCGAATCGAAGTTCAGAGGATAGATCCGCCCACCGACATTCAGCAAGCTATGCACACACAAAAAGCAGCGGAGCAAGCGAGAAGGCAAGCGCGCCTAATTGCAACGGGAAGAAAAGAGGCTGCTCTACAAGACAGGGAAGCGACTATACTAAAAGCAGAGGGCGAATCCAAGGCCATACAACTCGTTGCTACTGCACAAGCTGAAGCAGTGCGAGTTGTCTCACTAGCAGCAAACAAGTACTTCCTAAAAAACGCTCAGCTGAACAAGAAACTCGATGTTATCCGAGACACCTTTTCGCAACAGACCAAAATAGTTGTTCCTTCCACGGCTGATATACTGAATGTGATTGGTCTAGAAGGTGCCCAAGTACTTCCGATTAGAGCACGCTCTGGCGAAAAAGAAGAATAGAGCTGAAGGCGTACAACAATGCAGACACTCTACGTTTTCGTTTTTTTTGTAGCGGTGATAATCGTGGTCTTTTGGCTCCTCAAAAGGGCAAGTGAACCAAAAGTGCGTTATTACGAAACAGATCTAAGATTGACATACAAAAGGTTCATGGAGCTCTACCCAAACTCGAAGATAAGCTATGCAGAGTACAAAAAATTACAGACCAAGAAAGCTTACAAAAGAGCTGTAAGCCCTAAGAAAATCAAAAGGATGGTGAGGTGATTTCAAATCTCCGGGTTTCAAAAACGTTCATTTTGGTCAGATGACAGTGAGACAGGAACTTAACTTTTCTTCACCCGACTATTTTCACGCCGGCACCCTTTGGATTTTTCTTCACCAAATCCGAAATGGAGAGACATTTTCCTTTAACTTTCAGAATTTTGAATCTTGCTTGATCGGAGAAGGCGAAGGCGGCCACGTTAACAGGATGATCAATGTTTCCGGCGCCCAAGACCTTGCCTGGAACTACCACTGTTTCTCTTGATTGCGTGTAGCGGTTTAGGCGGCTTACGTTCAAGGCTACGCGTTTTCGCCGTGAGCTGGATAGGCGACGGGCTAAGTCACGCCAAATATTCGCTTTGTTTTCTAGAGACTTTTTTTTCAGCACTCGAATTAGGTTAGTTAGATCCGGGTTGGTTGTTCTGACTTGTCTCAATTATTTTGCCTTCCTCAGTTTCTTGACGAATCCGCTGGCTTTTTTGTCAAGGATGCTGAGAGATTCAAGCACAATTCGTTCAACTGGAAGAACTCCAGTGGACTCGATGTCAAAAATGAAAGTGTTTTCGTCCCAAGTTAGCTCGATGGCAGGCGGGTCTTCGGGACAAGCGTCTACACAATCTTCACAGAGCGTGCAATCTATCACGTTCCGAACTTCCATTTTGTTGTCAGCCGTCCATAACACCTTCTTAGGACAAACTTTTGCACATTCTTCACATGTGACGCATCGTTTTTCATCAACCCTGATCTGCGGAAAATACTTGTACGCGCACATGGAGACCGGCTGCCACTTGGCGTGGGCTTTTCCCTTTCCAAGCCGAGCGTACGCTTCCAATCTCACTTTCTGACCTTGCACCAACTTTACGATGGGAATCCTGTTGCTCACGGGTCTGATGTCGGGATTCTCCGAAACCAAATCTCCTGAGTACACTGTCCTCTTACCCTCCTCTGCCTCAACGTTCAGTGTCAAAACTGCACGGCAGAGGTTACATCCAAACTCGCTCTTGCATGAGCATTCTTCGGGCAAGTTGTAAGAGTCCAGATCGGTTTTGACAGGGATGAGACCAAGCCTGTGAGCCAAAATCTCGTCGTGAATCAACGAAGAATTCTCGACAATAACCACATCTTCTACGGCCATACACGGAACCTCAGCCAAAATAATTCTGCGCAACGAGTTTACGAACGAGACGTCAGTTCCCCAAATAATCAGCCGCATGGTGGTCTCTGTCTTGTCCACAATCTCAACCTTCATAGAGTTCAACACCGCTTTCGAACCACTCATCAGACAATCAAACCCTTCGACCCCTTCGGCCTCCCTTCCTCCTCGTTCCGTTATGCGGAACCGGCGTCACCTCCTCAATCCGTCCCACGCGAAAACCAGCTCGAGCTAGCCCTCTTATCGCCGCTTGAGCGCCTGGACCCGGTGTCCGAGCGTCGGATCCGCCTGGAGCCCGAACCTTTATGTGTATTGCGGTTATTCCCTTGTCTTTAGCCATGACGCCCGCTTGAGCCGCAGCTCGCATAGCAGCATACGCAGATGATTCCAGCCGATCCGCCTTAACAAACATTCCTCCAGAGGTTCTGGCGATAGTTTCTGCGCCAGTCACATCGGTGACGTGCACGATGGTATTGTTGTAGGAACTGTATATGTGAACTACCGCCCACTTGTCGCCCTTTTTGCTCATCAGGTTTCCTCCTCACCTTCCCCTTTCGGCTGTGGCACCACCTCAGCCGCGCCCGCGAGAGATTCTCGCAAGGGATGACCAGAATTTGATAAAGGGCTACTCGGAGCATAGGTTATCTTCGCTTCTTCATCCCTCATGACAAGATAGCTCGGAGACGACGCGCGCCTTGCCCTGATGCCAACATGTCCGTGTGTGATTAGTTGACGCGCTTGATGCATGGATTTGGCCAAGCCCTTTCGAAACACAATTGTCTGAAGTCTGCGCTC
Source organism: Candidatus Bathyarchaeota archaeon (assembly GCA_020356305.1). The sequence continues at coordinate 170,594 of CP070636.1, forward strand.
AAGAAGGTTCTCCAGAGTTAAATCCAAAACATCATCCAACGCCGCTTTCTTATCAAGGATTCCGAGGCGAGTGAGCCTGCCAAGAAGCTGTTCTTCCCGTCGTTTTCTCTCGTCGGCAGACATGCCTAAAAGAGATCTGGCGATTCCTCGAACCCTCGAAAGCAATGTTTTGTGGCGCCACAGTTCTTTTTTGTTCCGCAATCCATACTGGCCAAGCAGTTTAAGTTCTTCCTGCAAAACGTCAGTCCGCCAAGGAAACTTTGGAGTTTCATACTTTTTCCTTTGCTTTCTCGGGTCACCCACTAGGAATCCTCACCTGTTTTTTCTTCACGCCTACGGCTTTTGCTTTCCGTCCAGTTGTTCTGGTTCGCTGTCCTCGCACTTTCAACCCGTGCGCATGACGAAAGCCCCCCCACGACTTCATTTTTTTCATTTCATCGATGTCAGTTTTGTTTTGAAGAGTTAGGTCAGGACCAATGAGATGAACATCTGTGCCGCTCTCTCGGTCTTTCCTGCGGTTGAGAAGACAGCTGGGCAGCCCGTACTTCGCAGAATTCTTCAAAATCTCCTCAATCTTTTGAACGTCGGCTTCTGGAAGAAACCCCAAGCGAATCTGCGGGTCAACGCCGGCCTTTTGGGCAATCACATTGGCCAATCCAACGCCTATTCCTTTTACTCCGGTTAGGGCATAGCCTACCTTTTTGGCGCCATCCAGATCTGCACCAGCGACTCGGATAATGTGCCGAAACTCCTTGGACATCCTGAACCGCCCATTGGTATTCTAGGCTAACTACGGAAGTGCCTTGTAGTTTATTTAAACCTTGCTTCGCTCAACCCGAAAATATAGAGAGTAGCCATTCTCTCTGCGGTTTTCAAGAATAACAAGGTGCTGCGATTCTACGTCGGATACTGAAACTTGACTTGATTGATTCGTTTTGTATTAAGGTTCATATTTCTCTAGCGTTAAGTGATGTCCCTGCGGAGCCGTGCACGCAAAACCAGCAGATACACAACATATGTTAAAGTCGATTACACTGCAGGGGCATTCAAATTAATTTTCCCAAAATTTTGGAAGATAGTAGTGAGAGAATCTTCAGTAACAAGAATAGAATCCAGATCAGAATGATTATTAGAGCAATGCCACTGATTGCAAAGTGGAAACTCAGCAAGAACGGAAAGTATAGTAAATAGATGATGAGAATGAAGATGATGTAAAGGGAATGTCTGAAGACGGTTAACGCGTCGTCCCGAGCTAATCCTAGTTTTGAGCCATATTTTCTGGCCGGCAACAAAGAAAAGGCATCGATCAGTTTTTTGAAGCCGAACGTAGCTCTGTACATGAATGCTGTGAATGCGGCAAAAATAATAAGTGAACATAACAGTCTTGTCCGCTCACCCAGAGAACTGGCTATTGGAATTAAGACCAACACGCCGAAAAGCCAAACCAAAAGTGCAGTTAGGAAGTTGCGGAATGTAACCGGGCCGTGGATTTTGAGGCAACGAATAATTTCGTCAGTCTCGTTGCCTTCACTGGCTACCATATCTCCATCTTTTCCTTCCGTGCAGTTTTAATATTTGCTTCTGTCCAGTAGAAAGGGAGATGTGACATCGCTCTAGACTTGTGCAGGTTCTACGACTTTTTGGTGCGCTTCTCTAGTTCTTCTGCCCATTTTGTGGTGTATCGACTGATCTCTGTGGCTATCGCTCTGCAACTTCTCCATAGCGCAAAGACAGCCCATATTACAATGAGAATTAAGACGACAGCCGGTATTGCCGCATGAATTTCTCCTAGATATGGTGCGAAGAGTAGATAAGCCAGGGATATGACGATAACGTATATTATGCCGTCTAAGGCTATTCTGTAGTGTCGAAGAGACTCAACACGGACTTCACCGCTTGCTTTGCCAAATTCGTATGCTAAGACACCGGCGATTCCACTAGTTAGTTTTCGAATATCAAGGAAGACCGTGAAGATTATGACCGCCAACGCCACAACTATAATGAAACTGATAATCATATCCATTGGATACCCCTCAAATATTGGCTCCATGCCTTTCGAAATAGGTATGAACACCAGTTGCCCGAAGACCCAAATTATTATTGCTGCACCGACTGAAAGAGCAACTCTTGCGCCCACCTCGCGCAGTGCTTTTGCGGATTCAACATACATTTTCGCTCCAAAAACCTCTATTTTTTCCTGATCTTTCATAGGCACCTCTGCTTTGGCTTCTTCCTTTTTAGCCATAAACTTACCACCGCGTAGTAAATTTTATTTGAACAGTTTATATGACTTGCCTTCTCTTTATAGAAGAATAGTCCTTGTAATTAGAAGAGTTGAAGCCGATAGGCAAAGACGCATTAGGTGATCAGAGGTGCGCAAAATTTATGCATAATGTTTAGAAAGCAAATCTGTTGAAAGAGCTTGGAAACAAAATCAAACGATGGAATGCAACATGACTAGAAAAATGAAAGGACGCAAGAAACAGAAGAAGGACAGGATAACTGACGTGCAAGAGTACCTGAAGCGTCTACCTCCTCCACCTGAAGAACATGCTTATGAGTTGAAAATGGAGAAACGTCTCAAACGTATGCTAGAGAAGAAGAATACCTAAGCATGCGCGAGTTTTATGTTGGTTGAGAGCCTTTTCAAGTGCGTCTTCGTCGAGTTTGGCTAGTGGGCTTTAGCTTCTCGGTGTAGACCGAGAAGAGGTAGTTGAAGTCGACTTTGTTCATGAAGGAGGAGATGATTTGTTCGAGATAGCGTGTTGAGCGAATGATGTTAGTGTAGGTCACAAGACCCAGAAGGCGACCGTTTTCAACTATGGGAAGCTTCTTGATTTTCCATTCCGTCATTAGTCTGACACCCTCACGGACCTCAGTTTGAGGCTTCTCCACAATAAGGGGCTTTGACATTATTTCGCCGATTTTTCTCTCGAGTACGTCGTTCACTTTTGTGCCTTTCGGGTTCTTTTGACTCAACAAAACCCTTTTCAAGATGTCTCTTGCAGTGACTATTCCAATCGGCTTCTTACGTTTCACGACAATGAGACACCCTATGTCGCGTCTGTCCATGAGTTCCACAACTGTCTTTACTGTCGCTTTTTCCCCTACCGTTATAACATTCTTTGTCATGACATCTTCGAGCTTCAATGATTTGGGCATCGGACTAACCCTCTTATCACGTATGGCAAAAACCTGTCAGAAATAGATTATGAATCTCAAATATGAAGCCATTATCATTAGAGGTCACGCATCTCAAAGGAACAGAAAAGTATTAATTACAGAAGAGTCTATATTATATATTAATATTCAAGATATATCTGGCAAGTGGTGGAGAATGAGTCAAACACTGACGCCTTTCATCTATGAGATGGGTACCGGCGTAGCCGGAGGCTTTCTCGTCGGATACACCATCAAGAAGGTCTTGAAAATCCTCATGACAGTTCTTGCACTTTTTTTTGTTGCAATCTCTTATCTCGGCTTCTCTGGAATATTGAACATCAACTATGACAAATTGGCGAGTGCAATTTCAGGACTATCCATCCAAGCTTCAGAATTCTTTTCAACCAACATTGGGGTCCTCCCGTTTGCTTCCACTTTCTTGGCAGGATTGACCTTTGGAATGATGAAAGGCTAAGTGCAGTGCGGTCTTCTCTGCGCTTGCGTCCTTTCGCGCCCGCAAACTAGATCATCTGTCTCTTCCCAAGAAGTAGAAACGGTTCATCACATCGCATAGATCTGCTACTTTCCTGTAGGCAGTTTCAACTTCTGCTATAGTTTTCAGCAATCGAAACACCACTGTCGCTGAAGATTCATCTCACATTCATACGCGCGCGCATGAGACGTCTGTTAGTTGCACTTCACCAGAAGGACACAATTCATGTTAACTAGTTTTCAATTCCGTGCTTTTTTCTATGCACTCCCGATGTTTGTCAATCACGTCATCCACCAGTTGCTTCAGAGCTTCTTTCGGTCGAAATCCAGTAACAGTCTCAACGGGTCTTCCATCACAAAAGAAAACTAGGGTTGGAGTACCCATAATCCCATACTTAACGGCAAGGTGTTGATTCTCACGGTTTGCTAAAACATTTAGTTTGGCAAATTTCACTTTGTTTTTGTATTCTTCTGAAACTTCACTATAAATGGGATTAAGTCTTAGGCACCACGGACACTGCTTGTGCCAAAAATCTACGACAACCAAAGTGTTCGACTGAAGAATCTCCCTTTCCCAATTATCCGCATTAACGTCTAAAATACTATACATGTGCACCCACCATGATAATAAGTTTTGATCTTTCAGCACTATTTAAAAAAGATTACGCTCTCGATGTTTTCCCTTTCCGACTCGGATGCTTTTTCGCAATCTATCACGTACAGTTTCTTAGTTATGCGCGCGTATCTGTTGTAAGATCCATAAGCTCTTTGATGTTGTGTATCTCAATCACGTTACTCGCGTGCTTCTTAACGGTTCTGAATGCAGCAGTAAACAGAACTGTATCTTTACCTCGGAGGAGCCCCATGGAGTGAAGTTCGTTTGCTACTGTCAGTATGCGGTCTTTCTCATTTCGATAATCTATTTGCACAGGATGTACGCCGAAAACTAGCTCAAGTTTTCTCCTAACTTTTTTTTCTGGTGTGACTGCGATTATCGGTTGTATGATTCTGAATCTCGCTATCATCTTCGCGGTGTAGCCCGATCTAGTCAAGGTGACAATTTTATCAATCGGCATGTTTTGGCATATCCTTTGGATCGACTTGCTTATAGTATCAGAGATGTTGATGAACTCTCCATTTTCAACGTGGCTTCTTGTCGCTGTTTCAGCCTCTGTTGCTGTTCGCGACATCATGGAAACGGCTTCTATTGGGTACTCACCAATTGATGTTTCTCCTGAAAGCATTACTGCATCTGTCCCGTCTAATATTGCGTTAGCTACGTCGCTTACTTCAGCTCTAGTTGGGATTGGTCTATGTATCATAGATTCCAGCATTTCTGTAGCTGTCACAACAGTTTTGCCTCTTTGGTTACATAGTTTAATTATCGATTTTTGAACCAACGGAACTCTTTCAGGTTCGATTTCAACGCCTAGATCCCCCCTCGCTATCATTATGCATTCTACCACATCCAGAATTTCCTCAAAATTCTTGAGGCCTTCAAAATTTTCAATCTTGGCAATGATTGACCCTTTGAAATTGTTAGCCTTAGCCTTTAGATTGTTCACATCTTGAACGTTTCTCGTGAAGGAAAGAGCCATATACTCTAAATCGTTATTCTCTGCAAACTCTATAATCTCCAGATCTCTCTTGGAGAGTGTTGGAATTGAAAGTGTTTTGTGGGGAACATTAACGCCTTTGCCATCACTTATTTCCCCGTCACTCATTACTGACAAACGCAGTATTCCATTTTTCTTCTCAATGACCCGCGTCCTAATCTTGCCATTGTCAATGTAGATGTCGTCAGCGATGTTCATTTGATCGTAGAAGTTGTGGTTAAAACTTATTTCCTTACCATTGAAGCCGGTCTCTAGAACATCTCCTTTCTCAATGGTCCTCTTTCGCTTAACTCGTAGCCTAATTTCAGGTCCTTTAATGTCAATTACTATCGGAACATCTGCGATCTCTCGAACGTTGTCTACAATTAGATTATATTGATCAAGAGTTCCGTAGGCGGTATTTATTCTGGCCCCATTCATCCCTGCGTCATACATCCTCCTCAGCGTTTCCTTTTCAAGACTGACCGGGCCAATTGTGCAGATGATTTTGGTTTTCTTCAACTATTAATCTTCCTCGCGCGCGCGCTCGGTTTCTGAAATGTTTAGAAGTTGTTCATTAGACAGAGGTGCTGCAACTTCGGCTCTCCAGTTGTGCAGATGGCGGGCAACCACTATCCCGACACCTCCGTTGTTCCCTTTTTCAAAAGCAACTATTACGCGTTTTCCCAGAACAGAGTTTCCCAGCAGCCTTCTCACAAGCTCTGCCAAGTTTCGTCCAGCGTTCTCCATCATCTGGATGATCGTATTGCCGTACTTTTCAACCACAAGACGAGGCACTTCCTGCATTTGTTCTGTGGTGATCACAGGAATCCGAGAATTCATTATTGACATATCATGGAGCTCCACCTATTTTGTCTTGAGCTAAAGCAGCCGCTCCAATGACTCCTGCTTTACTGCCTAGAGCCGCTTTCACGACTTTCAGTCTTTCAATAGCTGATCTCAGCGCTCTATTTCGAACAAGCTTTTCCACAGTGTGAATCAGTTCAGGTATACCCTCGATAACACCACCTCCCAGCACCAAGAGGCATGGGTTGAAAGCGTTGACAATGCTAACCACACCGGCAGCGAGATATCGACCAGTCTGGTCAACCAACTGACGAGCCAGCTGGTCCCCTTCACGATAGGCTTCATTGACAGTAACTGCCGTAATTTTTTCAACACCACCCACTAAAGAGGTCAAGTGCTGCCCCGCCTTGG
>CP070636.1:177160-190434 GCA_020356305.1 Candidatus Bathyarchaeota archaeon
CCGGATGATGGCCATGCGAGGGTACTTCTTGACTAAGCGGAGGACCTCAACCTCGGCTTCCAGCGGTGGCCCGAATCGCTTTTCCACGGTCGCACCAATGGATAGACGTAGCTTATTCCCCTCGCCAGCCTCAAAGCATTGGGTGGTCGCTGCCTTGTCGTATATGCCAGCAACGACGGCACTCTTGACCTTCCTCTCAACCAGGTGACGGAGCACGATAGGGAGGTCCCCAGGCGTGCTCGCCGTGACATTATCACCGCTATCGGTTAAGAAAACGGTCGACTCCTTTGCTGCGAGGGCGCGTGTGACACCTTCCTCCAACTCGGCCGTTTCACAACCGAAGGAGAACTGGCGTCGTGCTTCCCACACTCGCCTGGCGAGGTGAACGGCGGCAGCGCGTGCGGCATTCCTGGAACCATCAGCTGTGACCATCACCGACATCCCTGTATCCGGAGAGTCGGTCCAAGCGCAGCCGACGAAGATGGTGGCTGCCAGTATCCTCGCCTCATGTCCAGGAACGCCCTCATGCTCTACTCTCCGCGCCTCCTCGACGAGGGAACGGAAGGGTTCAGAGGTGGTCATTGCCTTTTCTCCTTGAAGGATAACAGGAATAGGGAGGACGTACGACACCGGATGCACTTTTCCAAGAAGTGTGTCGAGAAGTATTCGCCCAGCGAGCTCGGCAGTTTGCAGGCTGTCTGTATGAGGAGCGGTCTTCAGTCCGACAAGGATGTCACCAAACTGAGCCAGACGCGCAGGAATGTTCCCGTGGAGGTCAAAGGTGCAGGCGATCGGGATCTTTGGCCCAACCATCGAACGGACCTCGCCCACGAGGACCGTTTCTGCCGGACCAATTCCTTCCGCGTACATGGCCCCGTGAAGCCGCAGAAATACGGCATCCACAGGCATAGCAGCGCGGAGCGAGTTCAATACCCGGTCCATAGCCTCGCGGCAGGCAGGTCCATCGATGGTCCCACCTCCGGCCGGGTGTGCGGAAACCCCCGGAACTGCAACAAGGCCCGTGTCCTTCCAGATGGAGAGATAAGGGCGGTCGGTGGTTTTCGGCTGGTAATAGTTGAATCGCATTGTCTTGAGGGGATGGAATGTATTGGTCTCATGGGAGAACGCAGCAACGAAGACGCGTTTCGTAGATTGCGTCAACTCCTTTGGCCATTTCTGGGGCGCGGTGAACCCTCTCACCTTCCAATCCCGATTGGGTTCTTGCCACTGCGGCCAATCCTGCGCTAAGACCCAGCCCGCGCTGATCAGAATCACATACCCCATCATCACGGCCCTCGATAAATTCGTTTTTTTCATAGTAACCTCCAGTTCGATTCCCGTTGCTGAGAAGCCCATTCCTGACATTCTTCATCTATGCATAATTATAACACACTCAGTCGCCGTTGTGGCTCCCTTTACATGAAACATTCAGTGATCACACCATTTCTGAACGTTTCTGGTACATATACGTGGGTACGTATGAATTAATCAAGTTTTACAAGTCTTACAATACGATATACGGTCTTGACTACTGGCTAAACGCTGTTTATTTCTTTGCACCTACTGACATTCCGAGAGCAAGCAAGGACAATCATAATTAAACTTTCATCACGCTTAAGAAGTAGTATCATCAACAACGCAATCCTGGGATTCCCATTATAAAGTCAATGGGATTTTTTGGAATAATCGAAAGATTTTTCGATGGTTTTTTAACGGGTTTATTGAAATTATGTGAAAGAACTAAGTTGTTTAATTAAAGATACTTACGGTCGAAAGCAAACAAATCCCACCGCCTCTTTTCCGCTTCGTATAAACCGAAGGCAATAAAAGTTGATTTTAACTGTCTCCAATGCTGTATAAGATATTGTTAAAGTTGATAGTTTATCGTCGGAAAGGACGGTGGGCCATGTCTAAAAAAGTGAAGGATGTGAGTAAGCAAAAAGAACGAAGAAATCGTAAGCAAAAAGGTTTGACGCTGTGGAGAATGTTAGACATGTTGGGTGTATCGCAAAAGGAAACGGCATACGCGATCCGTGAGGAGAATAGAGGATTAGACAGAGGATACTTTTGCAAAGTCATCAACGAGGATGAAGACGCAACTCTATCATGGGAAAAGCTTCGGCGTCTGGAGGATTTTGTTAGAGAAAATATAATAGCCATAGCAAACGAGATTTTTGGAATGGGGTTCGCACCTATGGAGATTATAAGCACAGGCTATGGCTGGTCTGAGCCTTTTGCCTCTAAAGAAGAGGAGCTTATTGAAAAGAATGTAACTAAATCTATTGCTTCGGTTCTTGCAGGCCGACCAGAACCGCCTGCTTTACCCAATGGAGTCTGCGCCACTACAGTTAGGATCGAAGCAGGGAGACATTGCGATATATATGTGATCGTAACTAAACTTGATGGTAAAGAAGCCAGGCAGGCCCAGATCCATGAGTACGACCATCTTGCTGACTATTTTAGAGGCAAAGCAAACAAACTTCGCCGCCGGGACGAACTATCTGAACTACCAAATAAGGGATTGTAAGAGAGAGCTACAACTTTAGATGTGAAGGGACAGGAGCTAATCTTTTAGAGAGGAGCTTTTATATGCCTAAGAAGAAAAACACTAGCCGGCGAAGCCAACGACGTTTCCATAACTACATTGAACCCTCTACCGCAGAAGGTTGGAGCGCTAGGCGAGTGAGTGTATTCGCTCAAGAAAAAATAAAAATGGCTCGTCATTTTGCATTGCATGATCTATTTGTAAAGGAGGAGCAAAATCCAGGGTATGAACGCGAAAATAGAGTCGCGAAGATCATCGTAAATCCAGGAACCACAACGAACGAGGTAGTAAATCAAGTCTTGGAGTGGGTCAAAAATGAGGCAAAAAACAATCCGAAACGTGCTGCGCCGGAAATCATGTGGTATACACCTGGATCATTGGTGCTAGGTACATTACGTGACTTTCGTCTTAAACATCATCGTTTGCGTAATTCCTGTGGATTGCACATGTTTCCAGGCAAAGTTGACCCCGATCTAGAGATGGTACGCGGTGATGCAACTGTAAAATACGTCAAGAGCCTCGGGGAATGCTTTACCTACGCCATCCTGAGCCCCTACACTTTCGATATGAATACCGGCACCGTGTTCACTTTCTTTGAAGATGAGTTGGAACTTCAACGAGCTATTGCACTTTGCGAGGCCGAGCACAAGTTTCTGTTCCTCGATCCAGATAAATTCAAGCGAGAAGGCTCCAAGGTATACGTGATCAGGGAACTGTTGGAGACATCTAGAACCGCTACTATTTACACTGTTTCATCCAAAAAGGACCCAATTATTAGAAACCAGTTCAGCAATCTAACTGAAGTCCTTCTTGACACCAAAAATAAAAGAGGACCACATCGTAAAATACTTAGGCTTGTGATTGTCAATAAAGAAAAACAAGTCAACATACCAATTGAGGGCGAGTTGAAAGCAGAGGATAGAGAACAAACTGATGCGTTACGAAGCAACTAAAGTTGCAGCAATTCTTATTGCTTGTTCTCTTTGTACTCCTTCGCGTACAAAGAAAAGAAAATAATAAACGAAGGAGTCAAAGTCATGAAGCAATCACCTATACCATTTGAGGATGCAGAAGGGATCGTCCACCGTATTTCGCGGGAACTGCAAATGGCCCTACAACACCTAGAAGGCGCGCTGGAGAACCCACGTCAGGTTGGGGGCCGACAGTATTACCTGTTGTGGTGTGGCGAACATATTAAGAAGGCGAAGTGGCTTGCGTCCATGTTTAAGTGCCCGGAATAGTACCGTTTGATTTGTAGTAGTTTGATCGTCAGGTTGCACATGCCAATACGGGGGAGCGGGTTCCGTGGTTGGATTCCACAAAAGAGCTTTATGTTCAGTATGTAGCGTTGAGTTGGTTGGAGTCGGCGCCCTGTGGTGCACAGAGGCCCGTGTAGTAATAGAGCATAAGCCTGACGTTATCAAAATGCAGACCATATAGTAGATGTTGGGCTTGGCTGTGGAGAGGTCGGCGATTTGGTGATGGAACACCAACATAGGTGAGAAGAACAAATTTTATTAATCAAATATTCGCAGATTAAAATGGTGCTGAAAAATACTATTCGAATATTGAGGAATATGATGGGACTGTGGCTGATTCAGAAACAGGACCGATTTCCCAACTTAGATGACCGTTTTAGTCCAAAAAATAGGCGTAGACATGAAATGCTAATGTCAAAAACGTATAGGAAAAATAACAAACGCATTTCACTCCTTTACGTCATTTATCCTTCTTGGATTATTTTTCGGGAAAAGAGCATGTGCCGTGAAGGGAGATAAGCAAAATCCTGAGCGGGAACTAACGAAAATTTTCGCTAATTATGCCCAAGCAGGGCGGGCAATATTGCTTTCATCTGCTGTGGTCGGATTAGCTCTTATCGGTTTTATTGTGGTGATGCGGCATGTTGACGACAGCAATGCGATATTAGTATATGTCCGTCACAACTTGCTCATATCTCTTGCTGGTGCATCTGCGCTCTACGTTGTGCTGGTTGCCCTGATGACATGGGTAATTTTGCGCTTTCTAAACACATCATAACGAACAGTTGTAATGATATACTCATTCTGAAGAACAAAATGGTTACTGAACGCGACCCTGATATCATGTAAGCAATTGAAGGCCAAATGAAGATGTTGGAACTTTATGCTGAGAGCGAGCCTCGCCGCTATGAAGAAACACTTGAAATCATGAGTTGGATAGCATTGTCGCCAATTGGCATCACCAAGTAAACTACATGCAACCTTCAAGCAAAACCATCAGAGAACTACCTGTATTCACAGCAGCAATATTTGGAAAATAGAAAAGATTTATAATTCGTAAGAATTCTGAATCTTTAGAGGCACTTTCGGCAGTGTGTGTGCGGAATATTCTTAAGGATACATTACAAATTTCCAACCAGAGTTGATATCAATGAATCGGTCATGGTCTGAAGTTGTAGATGATATTTTTGAAAAGGCAAAAAGAAAAGCCAAAGTGGTGGATACCAATGAAAGCTAACTTAATCCTCTTAAGAGAGAATGGTAATGAGCTTGAGGAAGCGATACTTGAGTTACTCTCACAGGCCGGTCAGCCGCTTTGTGTAAGCACACTTTCATTTTTGCTAAACAGGCCCAGCAGGGACATCTGTATGGCCTTGAACAGGTTGCAAAAGTATCGCGAAGTCCAAATAAGTAAAGTTACTGCCAGACGTATGCAGTTTTGGGAGGTAAAGCAGGCCTAATCAAACAGCGAATTGCCCTGTTAGGCTTTTGGCATATCTCGCTTCAATTTTTCCGCTACAAGCTCGGCCAATTGGTCCACCATTTCCTGGGGTATGATTGATGCTATAAAGTCAGACCTCTCCTTCAGTTCTTCAAAGGCCTTTTCCGGCTCCAAAGGCCTACCACATTCTTTGCACCGCGTATGAAAAGGCTTATTGACATAGCCACACTTTCAACATTTCTTGGGCTGGAGTAAGACCTGCTTTTTGTCGCTCCTGCCGTACTTCTTCCTTATGGCATCCTCGAAACCCTTTTGCGACAGCTCCACGTAGAACATGGCCGTTTCTATCTTCCGGTGGCCAGCGTATTTCTTTATCTGATAAGCGTTATAGCCCTCGTCTGCCATGTGAGACAGCTTGGCCTTTCGAAAAAGTTTTGGGCTAATATGTTTCACCCCTGCCTGCTTCGCCAACCTCTTTAGCATCATAGAAAGAGCACCAAGAGTAAGGCTCCCCGAATATCGGTTAAGCCATAGGAGTGCTTCTTTGTCTGAACCTTTTGGATGCTGGTTGATCCAATCAAGGATTGTCTGAATAGCAGTCTCATCTGCTGCCAAAGGTAATTTCCTAGTGCCTGTCTTTCCCGTCACAGTGAAATATAGTGTTCCCTCACCATTTATCTCAATATCACTTATAGTCATATTGACGAATTCCGAAGGTCTGGCTGCGCTATGATACAGCAAAGTCACAATTGCTAACTCTTTTACTGTGTTGCTGGCCGCTCTGAATATTCTCTCTACTTCCTCCTTGGTGAGTATTACAAGCTTCTTTTCCTTGTGTTTACGATAATTTGTTTCTATCTTATTCACCGCTTTAAGGACGGGAGCAAGTCGCATATATTCTTCTCTTTTATCCTCTCTGTCGGCTATATCATCCATGTAAAACCGAAAGAACGTTTTGAACATTGTCTTGCAGTCAACAAACGTCCATTCTTCAGGAAATCGCTTTTCTAATGCTTGTACAAACCTGCCTATGTCCTCCCTTTCTATCTGGTTGAAGCTCTTGCTCATTAATATCGCCATTTCCTTGAGGTAGCGAATGTACTTGTCTTTCCGATTGTAGGAAACGGGCTTGTAGTGTTCAATAAACCAGCGGATTATCCTTTTGTTCCACCTGGTAGTATTTGCCTCTTCCAAAAGTTGGTATTGCTTCTCCAAACGCTTCGGCCAATTCATTGGCATGTGAATCACTTATTTTTGTAAGGTTTATTGAAAACCCGTGCGGAATTCACATACCAGATGACGCCGGGACAGGGACAAAGGTGACTTGTGAATTCCGCAAGGTTTATGAATTCTAGATACAGTTCATAAATGCCTGGGGCATGTGGGACGTAATGCAAAGATGCGACATAGTTAGACACGCTAAACGCAACGCAGCACTCTAACAGTTACTATCTGCAATTGATTATTGGGAGAACTGATATATAAAGGTTTGTTCAACATTTCCCTAATTTGTTATTCTGTATCGCACGCCTCACGTTAACAAGCGTTGCAATCGTGCCGATTTCGTTAACTTAGTTAGTTCACTATACATTGTTTGAAAAGTCGAGTTTTTCCCAAAATAATCGTTGTATCTTTGCCAGAGCAGGACCGGCTGCAAAGTGAGTCTATTACGGGTGTTGAGGCGTGCCACACTTTCCTTGGTAACCTTAGTGTGCTTTAACTCCAGATCCTCAAGCGACCCAAGCCCTTCCAGATAAGCCAATCCGGCATTTGCTAACCGTGCCCCATAGGGCCATCCCAGTAGTTTGGCACACAACCGTATCTGAAGCCATCAATGTGATAGCAGTCCAGCCAATGGTGGTTGTTAAGCAGACATACCTGCTCTTTGACCGAATGATGGCAGGTTTTCGCTTATAAGTCCTTTCGTCTCGCGCGCCAGCGCTTCACTATACGATCCACATTCACGCTCGTAATGCCTTTAGCCCAGTATCTGGCGAAATCTACATCCGCACTCTTTGGCTCAGGCTCAGGAAAATCGATTAGGACTCTGGTAGGCATTACTACTGAATCCCCCACAATAAGCGCTTCTCCCGTTCGGAGCGAGGGCAGCATATCCATAAGTCCGGCCAAGGAGTCGGGAACAAGACGCCGAACATAATTCTGATCTTCGGGATTAGTGAGACGCATTGCGACAAAAGTATTACATTGCGAAATAGCAGTTTCTGAAAGGTCTTTTGGCCTTTGACTAACAATCATTATCCCAATTCCATATTTCCGGCCCTCTTTTGATAGTCGCTCCACGGCATTTCTTGCCGCTGAGAATCTGGCTTCCGGACGGTTGGGGATATAATTGTGTGCTTCCTCTAACACCATCAAAATAGGAAATTGTCTTCGATCTGGATTCCAGAAATTAAACTCGTAGACGACACGGGAAATAACCGAAACGACAACACCAACAGCCTCAAAAGGAATGCCACTAAGGTCAATAACAGTCATTCTCTTGCCGGTATCGATAGAAAGATACTCTTTGAGCAACTGAGGGAGGCTTGGATTTCCAGAGTAATTGCTGGGTGAGAACATAAACCGAAACCTAGGATCATTGATTTTGCTGTCAAAACGAATTAGGAATCGGTCAAAAACACCGTGAAGTGGTCCCCTCTTCTGACCTTTGGCACCTGGGACCATTTCCGTATTCCAGTCGCGGATTTGCTGGAGCATTTTCTGGAGGTCAAAGAATATCGGCGAATCAACTGTGACCGCGTTGCCAAGACCGAGTTGTTCCGCCTTGTCTGTGTTCTGTCTAGCCTGTAGGAGGGCGTCTCTGAGCCCGGTAATTTGGTTATGGGCGGTAAACTCTGTTATATCCACAGCCAAATCTTGAAATTCTTCAAAATTCAGGATCCAATATGGCAACTCCACCTTATCAGCTTCAATCAACTGAGTGTTTTCAGGAAAAGCGGTGGAGTATTCTCCATGCAAATCTATCACGATTACATGTGTATCGGAGTATTTGCGAATTCTATGCTGCAGGATGCTTGCCACCGTGCAAGATTTTCCACTTCCGGTTGTCCCAAGGATTGCAGTATGTCTACCAAAGAATCGATTTATGTGTATGAAGGCCCGTTGGTCTTCCGCCTGAGCTAAACGGGCAAAAGAGAATCCCTGACTGACAAATTCTGAGAAGATCTCTTTAAGTTCATCTGACCCAACCATTCTCACTTTTTGTCCTACGTTTGGATATACGGCAACTCCGCGATTAAATTGTCCCTTGTGGCTTAGAGTACCAATTAGGAGACACTCAGCTACTTTTTTGCTGATGGTCTCACCGATAGCCTCTTGGCCCAGCTTCGTTGAAGGTGCTATGTCAAGCATCCGAATGTTCGCTACTGTCCCAATGACATTAAGATCTCGGAAAGGGATTTTCACATGTGAGCCGGGCTGACCTGGATAGTAGTCACCGTCTAACGGAACCGTGGTATCGACCGTTAATTCGACCATAGCACGGTCCCCACTAACCTCAATGACATAGCCTATTTCTGTTTCTCGAGTCTTTGCCATAATCATCTCTCCTTCAAAGCAGGAAGCCACTTTGCGAGTTTCTCAAAGGCCCATAAATCTGTAACCTTATTTTGATCATTACCATCTATAATTGTTTGCTCTTCATTTATAAGACTGACTTGAGGATGAGAAGACCTATGAGCAAGGGCACCTAGCGGCTCTTTCGAAAGCGCCAGAAGAGAAAGCCCCTTGTCGAGACCGGTAAATATGTACTGATTTATGTTCTTATCTGCAAACCGATAGCCAATGCAGACCAATAGTTTAGTACTGCTAACCACAGCATTGAATCTGTGAAAGAGCCAGTCAAAAGGGGGGCGGATGGACTCGGCATACTTGAGCCTCGAGGGATAAATGATTAATGGAGTCCCCTTTGATTCTAATGCTGGTTTTTCCTCGTAGAAGTGGCCGTTATCTTCAAACCAACTGAGGGAACCATGAAGCTTATATAGCCTGATGTGTCGAGCAGAAGCCTCAAAACGTGGGGTTTGTGTGTGAGTTGTTGCCTTGCCAATGTCGTAGTCAAAACAGCTCGGCTTCCATCGACGGGAAAAAAAACCTTCGAATCCATTGATTACAACTATATTCGACTCCTCACAGGCCAACTCTATCAATAAATCATAGTTGGTTGTAAAGATTTGTACGGAAGGTGCCTTTTTTGCTGGTTCTGTCTCCCGACGACTCACTATGCGGAGCATGAAATCCTTATGGTATTCCGTAGCATCATCGACTCTCAGGATATTTTGGATACATTGACAAACTTCCTGGAAAGTTACCTTAAACCGCTCTCTTTTATGATCTTTCAAACCCGTCCCACTCAAACGGTAGTATAATTCAGAAAGAACTTCCTCTATGTTAGGATTTTCTATATCATTATCCGTTAAGAACTGTATGATCTCCTCAAATGTACTACGTGTTACATTACTTAATTTGGGTCGAACCAAATCCATCATTTGGAAGATGCCCGGAAGACCGGCACAGAACGATGCACCTCCACCCAAAAGAAAGGCAATATTAGGCTCTCTCAACCTGTGTGTTAGTGTTTCTTCCAGTGTATATTTCTTTGCCACTCCTATCGACCTACAAATTCTCTACAATAAAGCCAAAACATGGACCCACAATCTCGGGCTGTGCAAGGTTTAAGCGTTTGAGCACAGCAATTAAATCCAAAACGTACACTCTGCTGATGCTCCACACACTACCTCAGAATGTACTCCGCACTTCCACGTAGTTAACAGCCCCACGATTTATATCCGCTTCTAAAGCGTCTTTAATTTCACCTTTTGCACTAAAGTACATAATTTGCCATCCTAACTCGGCAATTTTCCGTAGTACATCAAGCTGCCGCAGCAATCTATCAGAGTCGGCTTTCACAAAAGGATCATCCATAATGAAAAACCCTTTTTTATCTTCCAGGAGCTTTTCTCCCAGAGCAAGCCTTATGGAAAAATATAGTTGATCGTAAGCGCTGCCTGAAAGTTTTTCTGCTCCCAGTAGCACACTGTCTTTGCGTTCTACGGCAATTTCACCCGTATCAGCCTTAAAAAGGGCTTGCAGGTATAGACCGTTCGTAATTTGGTGTATATATTTAGAGACAGGGCTTTGGCTGCCAAAAAGCTGGGAAACTTTTTCCCTTTCTTCTGCCTCCATCTCCTTGAAGATTTCTATGGTATTTAAAGCGCTGTTCTTTGTATCCATTAGCTCAGCTACAAAACCTTGCAGTCTTTCTCTAACAGCTTTCAAATCCACCGAGGTCTGGCATTTTAGATAATCACGTTCCAACGCTAAAACACCGTTAGCTATCTGTTCAATCTGCTGCAGTTCTTTTTGAAAAGAACCTATAGTTTGTTGTATGTCATCCAATTTTTCTTCTAAAGAATCTTTTTCACTTTGTTGATTGGTCTGCTGTTCTTCGCTATATCTTATCGCTTCAGCCTTGTTGGCATAGATTTCCAGGGTATCAATTTCTTTGTCCCAGTGATCGAGATTTTCTTGCAGGTCGTCACTTTTGCTTCCGAAATGACTTGCCAAAACGCTCTGGTAACTACCCGTTAAGTTTTCTAAATTTTGTCTTTGTTTTAGCCTTTGCGTATATTGTCCAAGGTTTGCCTCTCCCGAGTCTATCTTTATTTGATCTATTTTACTTTTGGCTCCCAAAATTTGGTCTTCGATCTGCGGCAGGTCTCTATCACGCAAATTGTCAATCTGGCTTTTAATATTTTCTTTTTGTATTTTGAGTTGGTTTATATAGTCCTGCTTTGCAGCATGTTCATCATCGAATTGCTGTATGTTTTGCATGATCTGGTTAACGTTCTCAGCACGCAAATCATAACGAGATAAGTTCAAAGCAATTGCTTCAAATTTTTCAGAAACAGAACCCACATTTTTGTAGTGCCAATAAATAACAGCCCCGCAACCTGCAAATGCAGCTGCAAATATAACAGAAAAGACAAAGAACCAGGGCGAAGGCCGAAAGGCAGCTGCCACCAATGATATTCCAAGCAGTATTCCAGAAGCTGTCGCAGACCAAAAAACAAATGTATATTTCATTTTTTGCCGGATCAGCCTCAGATGACTGTTTTCATATTCTCGAATCTGGGGTTTGATTTCATTATCCAGCCGTTGCTTAGTTTGTTGGCTAACCCGAAACTCGGCTTCTTTTTGGTTCAGCTGTTCAGTTAACTCCTCCAGGCGTTTTTCCTTGCTTCTAAGATCGGACTCCAACTCCTGTTTTCTTTGTTCATGCCTTGCAATGTCGTTTTCAGCATCCCGCCAGGTTTGCTGATCTTGCTCATTGTAACCTTGAAGTTTATCCAGATCCTCAAGGGCATTTCTCAAATCACTGAGCGCTTGTTTACCCTTTTTATATTTCTCACGTTTGCGAGCTTGGTCGAGAAGGTCGATTCTTTCGACAACGCGCCCAATTTTTTCTTTACACTCGCTATATTCTTGTTCTATCTCGCCAAGGTTTGCCTCTTCCATTCGCTGGTAAAGGTCTTCAATTTGGCCGAGAAGATTTTTGGCTCCATCAACCCTATCTTTGAGCTTTTCTCCCCTTATGTTTCGAATGTCGCCAGAAGGGGTTAGTTTTGCCACTTCGATAATACTATCCTCGATGGCAGAAATTTGAGATGTTCTAAGACCTGACAGTCGTTCAGACACCTTGTTGTAAAAGTCGCTTTCCGAATCCAGGGATAAATCACTGTTTCTTATCACAAAAATGTTCCGGCATTCCCGAGGTGTTAAATCGACCATATTGGTGAAGAGTCCTTTTTCTGGCAGCTTGATCTCGTTACCGCCTTCATCAGACAATACCACATAACCCTCGGGATTTTCATCTACCCTATTTATCTTTTCAAAGACTTTGGAATCAGATCCAAGAAGCAGCTTCACAATAGCGTCAATAGTGAGCGTCTTGCCATCCTCGTTCCTTCCGAAAAATAGATTGAAGCCCTCGAGGTTCACACGACCTGTCGAGGCTAAGGGGCCATACCTGGTTATAGAAAGCTCTTTTATTCTCATGATTTGGCTTTTATCATACCCTTAATAGCAATATCTCGCATTTGTCTTTTCGTTCGCTCTTCAAAGTCAGCAGATTCGAGTCTTCCAATAAAGCTTTGAAACAAATCGTCTTCCAGTATGGCTTGAATATCTCTGAACTCAGCTACAAGCTGAACATTTCTACCGGTTGTGACTTGTCTAACTTTTTCCATAAGTTCTTCTTCTTTTAGTCCGCTTTTCTTGCTGTTTAGATAACCTGAAAGGCGCAAGGTAACAGTGGCCTGTGGATGTATTTTTTCGAGTCGTTGTTCTATGAAGCTTACAGGATTAGTATCCTCGAAAGGGTCTAACGCTATTTCTATTCGATCAAAGTGCGGTGTATCAAGAAAATACTCTTTTGGGGGTCGACCAATTTCAAAGATGTTTACTTTTCTCTGCCCGAGCTCTCTCTTAGTTATAGAAATTGGTGAGCCGGGATAGACAAAATAACTGTTTTCTTGAAATTCTCGGAGATCGAAAGTGGTGTGAAAATGGCCTGCAAGAACGTAACTGATATTGAGTCCCTGAAAGTAAGAAAGCTTTACTGGAGCATAACGTTCAAAGCCTTCATCTCCAAAGTCGGTGCGGGAAAAAAAGGCGTCCAGTAACTCTCCGTGGTAAAGCACGATATTGTGTTTCTCAGGATGGAGCTTTCCTGCCAGAAAGCGGATTTTGTCAATAACATGGGCACCTTGGCTGGGTTGGAAAGGAATTCCACAGATTCGCACTTCGTTAGAATCATAGGTTTGATCCAGTTCAGTCAGGACAGTTACATTCTCACCGAAATACATATCTTTGTAGCAACTATAATCGTGATTGCCAGGTATAACGACAATGTCAAACGGGTTACCAGAAAAAACCTCTCGTATCTTTGGTCTCAGATTTTCGGCATCGACATTTTTGTCAAAGAGATCTCCTGAAATCGCCAGAACCC
>CP070636.1:190534-194498 GCA_020356305.1 Candidatus Bathyarchaeota archaeon
GTACTTGATTTCAGTTACCCACTCAACGTATCGCTCAACCATTTCTGGAACTGAATAATTGAATTGAATATAATCCTTGAGAAAAGCTTTGAGAGAAACCATTTCTTAAGCAAGTAGTCAACTCCCTAAATGTCACAGCAAAAAAAGGGGAAATGCGGGAGATGTCTCCACTCTAATGCGAAATCCGCGAAGTCTAGCAATTTTCTGCGGATTCTAACCACTTTTGGATGTTACTTGAGCTTCTGAAGAACGTTGCTTCGTCTAGGTCGTAGATGTATTCGAAGCCTGTCTCAATGAATTCAAAGATTTCTTTTTCTGTTGTGGTACGCACTCGCAAAGCTCTGGTCCTTGTCATCTGAGCCTTCTTAGGGACCTTGGGCTGGTGAAAAATTTCTTAAAGAGTTTCAGCGTAAAGAAGTATTATGAAACGGGAAAAACTCGTGAACCTGCTCTACGAACTGACGAAAAACTCAAGACGGAGTGACAGAGATTTAGCAAAAACTCTAGGTCTCTCTCAGCCTTCCATAGGTCGTTTGAGGAAGATTCTAGAAGAAGAAGCAATATTGCAGTATACTGCAATCCCTGATCTTTCGTACGTAGGCTTTGATTTAATGGTCTTTACGCTTTACCGTAGGAAAGAGCCGTTGGAACCCATCAATAAGGGGACAGAGCAATGGCTGGATGAACAACCAAACGTCTTGTTTTTGAGTGAAGGTCAGGGAATGGAAGCGGACAGAGTCGCCATTTCGGTTCATAAGGACTATGCAGATTTCTCTGAATTTCACAAAGAATTCAGAAAGGAGATGAACCCGTACCTTGAAACTTGCAAAACATTTATTGTGAGTCTGAGAGGACACAGAATATCGCGATTTTTCCCGTTCAACGATTTAATCAAGCATGCCTTGGACAATCTTCCGATTTTCACTCTGCAAATGGGGAGAAGTAGACGTTCTATTTTGTCTCATGTCTTGAAGAGTGGTCCTGTCCTCAACGTCAGAGAAGGAGAGTGTGTTATTGCGACCTACACGTCAGCCGCGGACAAGATGAAAGTTTTTTCAGCTTTTATTCGTGAAGGTCTTGAAAATGGCGATGCAGTGGGATACAACTATCCAGACAATGAAAAGGGAACCGTTCGAGATGAGCTTGAACGACACGGGATTGACGTTGAGGAATATGAAAAAGACGGCTCTTTATCCTTAGAGAGCTTGACGGCACATTTCATGTCAAACGGGAAATTGGATTTCAAGAAGGCAGCCGACGATTCTGTAGACTGGTGGTTCGATAAGGAAAAGAGAGAATACAAACACATAAGGGTCATCCAAGATCTTGGCAACTTGTCCTTTTTGGACAAACAGCGCGCACGCACGCAATACTTTAAGGACTACTGGTTTGAGCCCAGATGGAGCGACCCAACTGTTTCAAAATGGGTGGAGTATAAAGAGCCAATAGGAGCAGTGTATACACCTTTCTTAATGGAGATCACTGCCATTGATGTCGAAGGCATGAGTGAAGGAGAACTTCGCGAAATCCTTGGGGCTTTTCAAGTAGAAAAAAGTGCGAGCGCGCGGGCGCCTACAAGAGACATCAACCTGCTTGAGTATGTAAACGCTTTTTCAAGGAGGATCGGGTTGTCTCATCGAGAACTTCTCGATCGCAAATTATTGATGGAATTTGATCCCGCCTTGGATTTCGAGTTGACGGTTGAGGATTATGCAAACGAGGCTATAGCGAATGTGGAACCCATATACGTTTTTACATCCGCTACGGGCACTCTCAGAAAAAGCCTTGGCAAATACCCTGCTGTCAAATTCATTTTGACATACGTCTCAAAAGCTGCCGTGAAAAAAGAATGTGAAAAGGAAGCGTTCATTCCCGTGGACAACATCGAATTGATCCTAGACTCTCTTGACAATGTCATAAAGGCCTACCCAGAGGCAAACGTGTCCATAGTCTTTGATCTTCTCTCCGATCTCTTTTCATCACACAATCCTGAAAGAATCTTCAATTTCATTGATCAAGCGCTACAACTACTCTCTTCCAAAAGAACAACCGCCCTCTTCCTATTCAACACAAACGCCCACGACCCTAAGATCGGTACAAGGCTGAGAAACATGTTCTACAACCAACTGGTTCATTCGAAAGAAGGAGTGAAGCAGGTCAAGCTACCTAGTATCGAATAGCACTGGCGATCCAAGCATAATTTAGCCACACGATTCCTACGCATTTGAAGATTTCTGGAAAGCTCTGAAACGTAATTTAGAAAAGAGGACATAGCAGGGAACCATGAACACGGCAACTGCGCAGGGCCTTTATCGTGCTATCTTAAAAAGGTAAATCGAATGAAAAGGATATTGTTAGAAATGTTATCGAAATATAGATATTTTATGTGAAACCGTCACTCAGTTTTTTAAGCACAGTAACGAATTGGAACCCAATAAGAGTTTTGGAGTCAAAAGATTGAGTGGCCGTTTTGCATGAAGAAAACTATGAGGAAACTTGTTTTGGAGTTTTTGAGAGATTCCAAGAGGAGCGATAGGGAAATAGCAGAGGTTCTAGGAGTCTCACAACCAACCGTCACACGAACAAGGAAAAGACTCGTGACGACGGGTATTATACGAGAATTCACTGTGATGCCAAATTTTGCAAAAATGGGATACGAGATTATGGTGATAGCTTCCTTTAGGTTGAACATGAGCAAGGATACAAGACAACGAATGGCAAAATGGGCAAAGGCAAGGCCTAACATAATATTTGGAGCTGAAGCTTTGGGCGATGGAAAGAATGGGGTGCTAATTTCCTTGCACAAATCCTACACAGACTTGTTTAAGTTTATCAAAGGTATGCGGGTTGACTTGGGAGATTCTCTAAAAGAGTACAGCTTGCTCTTCGTCAGCCTGGAAGACTCGATAATTAAACCCTTGTCTCCAAAATATATAGCTGAACATGAAATAGTAGAAGACAAAATGTCATAGTTGATTTCACTGTTTCGCGTGCGCGCGTGCATTCTTGAATTATCTGTTTGCTGGACCAAATAAATGGCAAACAAGACAAGGCTTTGCGCGCGTACAGTCCAAATAGAAATGGAGGGTCTATGAGGGATGTCTTCACTTGAATGCGGAATCCGTGAGATATGGCCATACACAACAATAGGGATTCCAGCCACTTTACAATCAACCGAGAATCAAAACACCTTAGTTTTTTCTTAAACCTCGTTCGGCCAGCACCAGCCCTACGAGTGTAAAAATAGCGGCAAAGGCTAGGAGAAACTGAAAGTTATTGGCGATTCTTGCAATATCGATTCCAGATTGAGAGTGCAACACGAATGTTCTAACGAGGTCTGTTGCATATGTGATGGGATTGTATTGTGCCACCGCTTGCAACCAGTTCGGCATTTGTTTGACTGGAAACAATGCGCTACTCGTGAAAATGAGCGGCAAGTTTAGCAGGTTAGCTACTGCGATTACTGTTTCATGGCTCTTTATTCGTATTGTGATCGCTAGAAACATGGCTGAAAGCCCCAATGACAAAAGAAACAATGCAGAAAACATGCCAATGAAGTCAAATGGACCGAAATTGTTTCCAAGTTTTAGTCCAAACGCGAAAGCAACAGAGAAGACCAAGAGAGCTTGGAACAAGGCTCGCATGACGCTAGACGACATTTTTGCGAGAATTATAGATTCCCTGCGGATTGGTGCCACTAAAAGCTTGTTTAAAAAGCCGAATCTGCGATCCCACACAACCGACATTCCGCTGAACATCGCTGTAAACAAGACGATCGTTGAAAGCATGCCTGCAGCCATATACGTGAAGTAATCTTCTGTTCCAAAGAGGGAATTCAATGCGCCATTTATCAGCTGTGAGAATTGACGCGTAACGTCGGGTGGTAGCCCACTGGTATCAACGTTGACTAAGCCGGTGAGGTTCAAAGCTTTACCGAAAAGTCCCAACCAAATGATGGGTTGGA
>CP070636.1:194598-198416 GCA_020356305.1 Candidatus Bathyarchaeota archaeon
CGTCACGAACCTCTATAACTGGGACGTCCTGATACACTTCGAGTCAACCATTCTTGATGCCACAAGCGCCGTCCGAGGGCCTTTCCTTGAGCAAGCAGGCTTTACGGCTTGGCAACTTTGGGAAATGTCCCATCCAGGTGAGCCATGGGCGGTCATAAACAACACAGCTGGCTACGTAATTGTAGGTGACGCTCTTGCTCCTCCACTGCCCGAAGCTGGAGCAAGCGGCGGCGGAACTTTGTTCAGCATCACCTTCCTCGCGGAGGCTGAAGGAGCCACCCTACTGAGCTTCGACGAGGAACTGACCAAACTTACCACGGTCACGGGTTCTGTTACGGTGCCCATCCCACACGACACGGTTGACGGCTTTTTCAATAACTTCTCACCTCCAACTTCACCTGACACAAATGCATCGCGCGTCTGTGACGTAGCCATCACTTATGTCAAAGTCGACCGGCATTCGGCGCCTCAAGGTGAACCGATATACATGAATGTGACGGTTGAAAATCAAGGTAGCGAAAATGAGACCTTTGATGTCACCGTCACTGCGAGCAGACACAATTCCGATGAAGTGATTCATGTCGAGACGCAGACCGTCTACGATTTGCCGCCAGAAGCCTCTGAGATTCTGACCATTGTTTGGAATACGACGGATACTCCTTACGGCTCGTACGACGTCATATCGGAAGCAGTCCTGCCCGAAGATGAAGATCCCGAAGACAACTTCTTCAAGACATACATCGGCGGCATAACTGTTCCCCATGCTGAGATCAAAACCAGTCTGCTCGCCTACCTCATGAAGCTAGCCCCGACAATACTGGGTATTGTCGCGTTAGGCATGGCTGGATTGGGCTTCATCAAAATCTTAGGTTGGGAACGAGTAGAATGGCCATTCCGTCTGCGTGGCAGAGATACATAGTCGATCAGCCACACCTGCGCTCCAACGTGTCCCGGTAGAAACTCAGTTAGCGCTAACCGATATTCGACGCCGATCTTCGCCTCCTGTTTTTTTATGTTTAGTTCTGCGAGGATGCTCCTCTAATGTAGGGTTCAGAAGGGCGCCGCGCCAATGAGGTAACATGCCGTCATATGACGTCTAAAACTAATAAATAGAGTGACGACCAAATCTTAAGTATGACACTCTATGAGGTTGTGTTGCAGGCAACGTCTAACGACGATTTCTCTGACTTGACACGAAGATTTCCTTCGTCAAAGATATTTACTTGGTGTAACAGGGAACATGACGTCATGGAAGTGATCGTGGAAAATCCAGATAATTTCCCGCTCGTTGTGAACGAAGTGCACAGAACAGAGATTCGTGGAATTGTCGTGGAATCATCGGATAATGCTAGGTTTTGCTTAATTGTACATAAATGTAATTGCATGCGGAAAGACACCATGGTCAAGCATATTGGAAAGCTGAACCTTCTCAACGTCTTTCCAAGCATCACAGAAAACGGCTGGACATATAATCGTCTCATCGCGTTCAAACATGAAGACTTCGAGGAGCTGCTAACACGCCTTGAAAAGTGGGGATGGCATTACAACATTTTGCACAAGGCGGCCTTCAACGGTTTCATCGCGAGTTCCATGGCGCCCATATTTGACGCCCTCTTTTCTGGTTTGACTGAGAAACAGATTGACGCCATGCTAACCGCATACCGATACGGCTACTACAACTTGCCGCGGGGCGCCGATGTTCAAACCATCGCAGCTAAAGAACAGGTGGCAAGGACAACATTTCAAGAACACCTTAAAAAAGCTGAAAACAAGCTAGTAGCAACCCTGGTTCCGTATATCCAACTATTCAACCATGCGCCCAAAGACAGAAGAGAAAGTGTGAAAATAGATCTGCAACTCCGCGACGTACATCTCTACTCCGCAAGACACTTCAGACGACGCAGACTCTATCGATAGGGACGCAAGCCCGCAACAATAGAGCTGTCTCAGAGT
Source organism: Candidatus Bathyarchaeota archaeon (assembly GCA_020356305.1). The sequence continues at coordinate 196,552 of CP070636.1, forward strand.
TCGGGGTTTCGAAGCTAAAATCTCGGTTGTAAACCCAAACTTGGTTGGAACAGTCGATTGTAGCGAGTACAACGCATGAAAACAAGAGTTTCAAGTATCGTCGCTTCATCTCTGGTCTTGCTCGCGATATCTCGCCAGTTCTATAAGAAGCTGAGTTTGGATCTTCTTTCTATTATCTTTGAGTTCGAGTTCTCCAGATTTCCTTGTGTCGTCTGTCTGAAAGCCTTTTGATTCTTTTTTTGTGAGTGACAAGGGTTTCTGTAGTTCTGACTTTGAGTTTTCTGATTTTTCTCACGATTACCCCCAACGTATCCATGTCATCCACTTCTATTTTGCAGTGGATGTCAAATTCCCCAAACACCATAGACGCTTCGGTGACCTCTTTGAGTCGGCCTAGAGCGTCGAGAACCTCTTCGTTGGCACCATGCACTACCCGTATCAACACATAAGCTACTACATTTTTCACCTTAACAGACACAACCAGTAGGACTGAACGCAACATCGTTCAGAACAGCCATTCCGAAGCCTCCATCGAAAATTATCCTGGGCATGATGCCAAAACCAACATATCTTCGTAAAGCCATGTCCTTGAACCACGAAGTCAGTTTAAACCAGTCAAGATTTAAGCCTTACCGCATCCTTCCATGTTTTAGTCAAACGTGTAGTGCACACGCGAAATCGAAGTTTGGGCTTAGGTTGAGATTTTGATGTAACTTGAAACAAGAAGGCGAGGACGAAACTTGTCGTGCGCTCAATGGAGCGCAAAGGGTCTAAATGGCTACAATAACGTGTTATAATAATGCTCTTAATCTAGCAGCGTTCGCAGCAGAAAGGCTCTCAACTGCTACAATGGTTTGTTATAACAACCTTTATAATTTATGAGAGATTAATAGTTTGGGGGAAGGTTTTTTGAGAAATGGGAGTTGGATTGTTGCTCTCTTGATTCTTCTAGGATTGACAATTTGCGTTCCGATGCCGGTGGCGTCGGTGGAACCGGTACCACCAATCGTGCCAACATCCGGAACCTTTGAAAAGTATGGTCCAAGAGTCGATGACCTCATATTCGTTGTGGATTACGATTTAAGTGACCCAAATTTTTGGGATAGTATAGACCTACTTGATATCCCAGTTCCACCTGAGTATGTTTCTCTGTGGCTCTCTGATCCTGAGTGGACAATGGGAGAGTACTCAGATTTGGGCTGGTACGAGTACGACATCAACAATCAGCAATGGCCCACGGGACACGGCGAAATGACGCCTCCAGGGTGGACAGGCACCGAGCCTGCCGTAACGACAGGTCACTATTGGATGAACTTCACGGAAGACGGGGCACCCTTTTGTCAACGATGCTACGACGCCAGACAATTCAGAAGAGCCCTCGCCCACCTGACCAACAGAGCCGCCATGGTTGCCAACATGGAAGGTTTCGCAGAACCTATGGAAACATTCATTTTCCCAGCGATCGACGATTGGGAGAACCCAATTACACCGCAATACGTGTATAGCTTAGCCTTGGCCGAGGCAGCGTTCCTCGACGGAGGCTTCGCCGACTGGGACTCTGACGATGTTATGGAGTACTCGCCCGGACATGACGGAAACCTCACGGAACTAGAGGATCTACCTACGCTTAGGGGGTGGATAAGGTCTGACGATCCGGACAGAACCTTTGCAGGCATCCAGCTCCGGGGCGATCTTCTGGATTTAGGAGTTCCCCTAGACATGCCAGTGGCAGACAGGTCAACATGCTACTACCACGCATGGGTCGCATACGACTACCACGTGTACACAGGCGGATGGAGCTGGCGCCGAGTGCCTGACATGTATTGCGAATTGTGGCACTCCTCGAAAGACAACTATCCCAGTTC
>CP070636.1:198516-201748 GCA_020356305.1 Candidatus Bathyarchaeota archaeon
AAAAAGGTCTTTTCTGCCAGCAAGTTGTGGAATAAGGCCCTCATTAGCCATGAACCCTGTTTGAAAAGTTAGTGAAGCTGGAGCGTTCTTGAATTTTGCAAGACGACGGTCCAGTTCCTCGTGGAGAATCATGTTGCCAGAAATCGATCTGTCGCTCCCCGCACCAGCACCATATTTTCGGGTTGCCTCTATAGTTGCTTCAACAACTTTTGGATGCGTTGCGAGGTTCAAGTAATTGTTTGCACAGAGCATCAAGACTTCCTTTCCGTCTACGATGCAGATTGGTGCACTTGCACTTTCCAGAACCTTAAGTTCCCAGTTGAGGTTTTCGCGAACTAGGCGTTGATATTCTTCACCTAAATATTTTGTTGGATGCCTTGGGATTGTCATGTTAATTACCTTGTAGAAAAATTAGTTTTACTTTTCTTTTAATATTTCCTAGTGTTTTAGTAGAAAATATTAAAATCTAGAGGCTGCCTTCAGCAAATCGTTTCGTAGTTTTTTCTATCATATCCCTTGTCATAGCAGCCAAATCATACGTAGGGTTCCAACCCCACTCTTTACGAGCCACACTGTCATCTAATGACGACGGCCAAGAATCCGCAATTTCCTGCCTGAAGTCAGGCTTGTATTCACATTTGAATTCCGGAATGTACTTCTTGATTTCAGCTGCTAGCTCTCCTGCAGAGAAGCTCATTCCAGTCACGTTGTAGCTCGTACGGCATCTAATCCTAGACGGGTCAGCATCCATTAGCTCTACTGCTTCTTTTGTACAATCTGGCATATACATCATTGGCAGAACAGTATCCTCCCTTACAAAGCATGCATATCGCTTCTTCTTGATTACGTCATAGAACATCTCCACAGCGTAGTCCGTTATGCCTCCGCCCGGAGGTGTCTCGGCGCTTATGATACCGGGATAGCGGATGCTTCGAATGTCTAAACTAAATCGGATGAAGTAATAGTTACATAACAGTTCGCCAGCAACCTTTGTGGAGCCATACATGGTTTTGGGGATTAATATGGTGTCTTGTGGTGTGTTGATGCGAGGCGCTTCTGGGCCGAAAACAGCGATTGAGCTTGGCCAAAACACTCGTACCATTTCATGTTCCCTCGCAAGCTCAAGTATGTTGTAAAGGCCGTCCATGTTCACTTTCCAAGCAAGCTGGGGATTCTTTTCGCCTGTAACAGAAAGAACTGCTGCTAGATGAAAAACTGTGTCGACACCGTATTTTCTTACAATTTTCTCAATGTTTTTTCTGTTTGTGACATCGACATATTCGAAGGGACCGGAATTAAGTAATTTTTCGCTAGGTTTTCTCTGGTGACCAGCCGCTATAACGTTGTAATTGCCGTATTTCTTTCGCAGTTCCATCGTTAACTCAGACCCTATTTGACCCGTAGACCCGGTCACAAGGATCTTTTTCATGCTCTTTCTAGGCATCTAAGAACCCCGTTCCTTACGAGAAAACAATTCTAGAATATTTGCATGCGCGCACGATATAATAATTTCTTGGATGAAACAGCCCGGGTCCCATACGCTTTTTCATCCATATCTTTTCAGGATACTCCAGAGGCTTCTTATTAGACCCGCAACTCTGCTTCATTTAGAATGGTTTATAGCTTATGTGACAAATTTTTTCCCCGATGAAAATTATGAAGCTGGGTTTTATCGTTAACCCGATAGCAGGTATGGGAGGAAGAGTTGGTCTAAAAGGGACAGACGGCATTTTGAAAGAGGCAATTGCTATGGGCGCCAAACCACTGGCACCTAAAAGGGCTATAGAGTTTCTCCAAACACTAAAAGAAAACATGACGGAAATGCCCATGGAAATCTTGACGTCTCCAGGAATAATGGGTGAAGAAGAGGCGGAAAAAGCAGGATTCTCGGTTCTGGTTTTGCCCATGGAAATTGGCGAGGAAACAACCGCTGAAGATACAAAAACTGCGGTAAAATTGATGATAAAAACGAAAGTGGATTTGATTGCTTTTGTTGGTGGAGACGGTACAGCCAAGGATGTTTTTGATGCCATGCAAGGCCGTGGCGAAGTGCCTGTTTTAGGCGTTCCTTCCGGAGTGAAGATGTATAGCGGTATTTTTGCAGTGAACCCTTCGGAAGCTGCGGATGTTGTTTTGGCTTTTGCTGAAAATCAAGCTGAAATTGCGGAGTTTGAAATTATGGACGCCGATGAGGCGGCTATTCGAAGCGACGCTTTTGCAGTAAAACTTTACGGCTATATGAAAATCCCGTTCGTTTCCATGCGTATTCAAGGAAGAAAACAGGTAAGTCCCCAAACGGTTGACGAAAAAGAAAACCAGACAGCAATAGCGAGATTCATAATTGAAGAAATGCGGCCAGAGGCGACGTACCTGCTTGGTCCGGGAACAACCGTCAAACGCATCGCAGAACTATTAGGCGTTGAAAGAACGCTACTTGGTGTGGACATTTACAAAAATGGAAAAGTATTCCTTGATGTGAACGAGCAAAAGATTTCAGAAGAAGTGAAGGATTGGAAAAATGCATGGATTATTCTTTCACCCATAGGGCATCAGGGAATGCTTCTAGGAAGAGGAAACCAACAGATGAGCCCTGAAATCATAAAGCATGTTGGGAAACAGCGGATAGTTGTTGTGGCAACTAAAAGTAAGCTTCAAAGCATCGAAGGAAACGTTTTAAGAGTCGACGCCGGTGACACTGAAGTGGACAACATGCTTCGAGGTTACATCAAGGTTGTTACGGACTATAGGGAGTGGCGAATGATGCCAGTGCAGTAAAGTAAACCTGCAGAAGTTGGATTTGAATTCATAAGCTATAGCGAGAAATACGATGTTGCTATAAGAAATACGATGTTGCTATATATTGGAAACGAGTTGAATAGCCTAGTTTGGGCTCCGGTAGTATAGTCCGGTCAGAACTGTCTCAACTAGAGATATCACCCGACATTTTCCCGCAAAAACTCCCATTTTTTTCTGTGTTTCCATCGGAAATATTCGGGTTCTAAAATATATCTGATACTTATGCGCGCGAAGACGGAGTTAGCTTACTAGGTACGGTAGCCGAAGTTTTACTGCTTTACGCGGACACTCAAGTTCGCAACATCCACAGTACCAACATTCGTTGTATTTGACGTACGCCTTATCCTCTTCGTCCAGCCTAAGAGCATCCAGTGGACACATCTCTACGCATACTCCGCATCCATCACATTTTTCTCTATCGATCTCAACACTCATA
>CP070636.1:201848-206584 GCA_020356305.1 Candidatus Bathyarchaeota archaeon
AATCTTGTTTTAAGAGATTTGGACGATACGCATATAAGACCGATATGCACAGTCAAACATAACGGGTGTCCAAAATGGAAAAAGCAGAGAGCTTGGTAGTAGCGCTCATGCTGACCGCCATGATTTCAGTTGCTGCGATTGTCATCTATGGAAGATTAAATGTCGAAGAAAGACTCAGAATTTCTACGACCACTAGTCTCTATGACACTGGTCTCTTGGAAGCCGTCGGAAACGAGTACGAAAAAGAACGTTCCATACGACTCCAAATTATTTCGAGAGGAACAGGTCTTGCCATTAGATTGGCGCAGGATGGAGATGTAGATCTGATACTGGTTCATGCTCCTTCTAAGGAAATGTCCTTTCTAACGCAGGGATATGGAGTTTGCAGAAAAATCATAGCCTATAACTTCTTCGCCATTGTGGGCCCAGAGAATGATCCTGCAGGAATCCGAGAACTAGCCACTTTTGAGGCCTTGTCAAAAATTGTGGAGGCTGGAAGAGAGGGGCAAGCCTTGTGGGTGTCCAGAGGGGACGAGTCTGGGACGCACGCAAAAGAAAAAGAATTGTGGGAAGCAGCCGGTTTCGCTTGGGAGAACCTGAGAAGCGAGACAAGTTGGTATGTAGAAGCTGGAAAAGGGATGGGGGGCACTCTATTGTTAGTCAGCGAACGCTCCGCCTACACTCTCTCCGATATGGGCACCTATCTTAGTCACAGCAACGCTGGCTTGATTGCGCTAAGTGTGCTGATAAGTCAGGGTGAGGAGCTGCTAAATGTCTACAGCGCTATCGCAGTGGACCAATCAAGACATCCGCACGCAGACTTCGGCAGCGCTATAGATTTCGTCAAGTTCCTTGTGTCTGACGAAGGACAACAACTAGTTGGCGATTACGGAAAAGACGATTATGGGCAGTCTCTCTTTTATCCAGCAGTGAAACTCCTTGCGGAAAACAGCGACCCAGTTGCAAATTCGATAAGGGAATATGCCTTCTTCAACGGCACTGAATGCCCAGTAGAATATCGTGGAGGCCATCCTGAATTGTACAGTTGAGGTGCGCGCCCAATGGTCCCGGGAATAATTGAAATTACGCTTAGATCTATATACGTGTCAGGAACTGCAACTCTGCTGTCAGCCGTGTGGAGCGTTCCTTTAGGATTGACTATAGGTGTCAAAGATTTTCGTGGTAGACGTTTTGTCAAGGGCTTTTTCAACGCGTTTTTGGGTATGCCGACGGTTGTTTTGGGGTTAGTCCTTTTCCTCCTAATTAGACACGCGGGACCTCTAGGTTTTCTAAACCTTCTGTTCACTCCTCTCGCCATAATTGTAGGTCAAGCAATTCTGATAACTCCTATAATGGTTAGCTTCACAACAAGCGCAGTAGAATCCGTAGATCCAGCGATTAGAGATCTGGCAAGAACCTTAGGCGCAACAGAAACTCAAGCTTCACTAGCAGTTTTGAAGGAGGCTTCTTCAGGCGCTGTTTTGGCTTTCATAGCCAGCTTCAACAGAGCCATAGCTGAAATGGGCGTTGCCTACATGGTGGGTGGGAGCATACCTGGATTCACTATGGTTTTAACGACTGCAATAGCACTTCAAAGAGATATGGCAAACATAGAGCTTGGATTGGCTCTTGCAGCCATATTGTTATCCATAGTTTTCGCGATCAATCTCGCCTTAAATCTAGTTCAGAAGAGAAGACCATGAGACCTCTCATCAAACTTGACGATGTAACCAAAAGATTTGGAGACATAACAGCCCTTGACCACGTGAGTCTCGAAGTGAGACGAGGAGAAATCTTCGCCATTGCAGGTCCCAACGGATCTGGAAAAACCACGATGTTGAACATCATGGCTTTCATCGACCTTCCCACAAGCGGAGAGGTTCATTTCAACCTCGTCAAGGTCAATGACGATAATAGGAGCCAGTTTAGAACCAAGTGCACCATGGTTTTCCAAAAGACCGCTCTCTTTGATACAACCGTCTACAAAAACGTAGCGTATGGACTTAAACTGAGGGCATTTTCGAAGAGAGAAATCGACGAAAGAGTTAGGAATGTTTTAGGCCTGGTGAAACTTAGTGGCTACGAGAAACGTTGGGCGAAAAAACTTTCCGGAGGAGAACAACAAAGGGTTTCTCTTGCAAGGGCCTTGGTGCTCAATACGGAAGTCTTGCTCTTAGATGAACCCACGGCAAATCTCGATCCCAAGAACATGTCCGTAATCGAGGAAGCAGTATCTCAAGCCAATCGGGAGCGGAAAAACACGGTGATAATGGCCACTCACAACCTGTTCCAAGCAGAAAATGTGACAAAAAGGGCAGCTGTGCTGCTGGAGGGAAAGATTGTAGAAGTCGGGAGAGCCAAAGAGATTTTCGGAACCTCCTCGAACCAGTTGGAAAGTTTTGCCAGACTGGACAACATGTTTTCAGGTACATCCAAAATCCTTCGGGAAGGAACTTCCATCATTGATGTTGGTGATGGAGTAGAGATCGAGGCTGCTTTTAGGATATCTGGAAAAACATCGGTCTTCGTGAAGCCTGAAGACATCATCGTGTCAAGAAAGCCCATCAGCTCCAGTGCAAGAAACGTGTTTAGAGGTAGAATCGTGGAAGTCTCAGATTTAGAATCAGTGGTAAGGCTGAAAGTTGACGCAGGAAGAAAATTCACTGTTCAAATTACCAAGAGATCCTTTAATGAGATGCAACTTGGCGTTCGTTCGGAGGTTTTTCTCACTTTCAAGGCGTCGTCAGTTCACATAGTCTAAGGATTAACTCTGCGTTTTTCCTTTTTGGAGTTCATACAGGATAACGAGAGCCTCACCAAGGGACACACCTATTTCCACGGCTAGGTCTGAAGGCGTTACGTCTGGTTGCTCCTGAAGGACTACGTCTCGAGTGTAAGCTCTGTGGCTGGGATAAAGGACCATGGAGTGAACAGTTTCGACCAGTATAGGCCATAACGGATTCTTCACATACTCCTCAAACCTCATAAGGGTCACTTCACACACTCGTTAACAGGTTTACGTTCAATTGTTTTTGACCTCAGAAATATCTTTCGCGGAATTAAGTGGTGTATATTTGTAAAACAGTCTAACGGAAATGTTTATTAAACATTAAGACATAAGATACTATATCGGTTTTCACCATACCACATCGAGGAGACACGCAATTGAGAATGTTGATGAAAACAAAAAACGACTTCGATGAGAAACTTATCATAACCATCGATGAAGTGTTGAAACAGATCTTTGGAGACGCAGGTCTTCTCATTTACGCCTATCTTGAAAGTCAATCAGTGAAGCGGGAACAAATTCCAGAACAATTGAACGACTTCGCAGAGTGTCTCGAAAATTTTAGCGCCTCAGGTTCGATTGTGAAGACGGTAATCTTGAAAAATCTGTACTCTCAATTTGGGCTGGAGTTTGAGGAAACTGGGAGTCCCAACAACTTCACAGACCATGTAGCCAAACTGAGAAACTCTTTACAGCAGTGAAATTCTGTAAGCTTTGAGAGGAAACAGCGACCCCGCATTCAATTCGGACAAACCCCTTTCTATTTCTGAAAACATAAATAACATTTCTGAGAGGTTTATCTGCAAAGCATCTAAGGAAATCTTGGTGGAAGGGCTCCAGCAATGATCAAAGCGGTTATCTTCGATCTCGACGGCACAATTGTGGATTTCAACTTAGATTATAAGTCCGTGAGGGCAGAAGCTATACAGCTCCTCGCCAAGCAAGGCTTTCCGTCATCGATGTTTTCTACTAACGAAAGCATTTTCACCATGCTGAAAAAAGCGAAAACCAGTATGAAAAACTACGGTATTGGTGAACGTGACATTACGCGCTTAAAGAAGGCTGTGCTTTCAGTGGCAACCCGTCACGAGCTTGAGGCTGCTCATACCACCAACTTAAAGCCAGGCGTTGTAGAGACGCTCAAGACTTTGACAGGAATGACTCTGAAAACCGCGATTTTCACAGTTAGCGGCGAACAATCAACAAGTTACATTCTCAACGTTTTTCGTCTCAAGCGGTTCTTCAATACCATAATCACTCGCGAATCTGTCTCCACGGTGAAGCCCGATCCAGTCCATCTGGAAGCCGCTTTGAAGGCGCTGAATGTTAAGCCAGATGAAGCAATCGTCGTGGGAGACAGCCAATGGGACATGAGATGCGCACAGGGACTCAACGTCATCGCAGTGGGCATCGCAACTGGCATATCCTCCGAAAAAGATTTGATGTGCGCGGGTGCCACGTACTTAATCTCGTCACTCACAGATATACCCGCTTTGATACAGCAGCTCAACAGTCAGGTTAAGGTGGTTTGAAGAAGTATCGAGGCCACATAGGCCATTGGGGAGGCGTATTCGTGTCAAAGTCAACCGTCAGGTTCATGCCGACCATGATCTCCTCCTGCTTGATTCCTCGAATCATGCCCAACAGGTGAACGCCGTCTTCTAACTCGATTATTCCTAAAGCGTAAGGAGCCATGGACTGGAACTGGCTGGGCGGAACGTGGATCACCGTGTAGGTTAGCAGTTTTCCCTTTTCGTCAAGCTCGGTCCACTCCAGGTTGTTCGAGAAGCAGTTTGGGCAGACGTTTCTGGGAGGGAGAAATCGGTTGGCGCAGCTTCGGCATTTGACGGCCATCAGTTTCCGTTCTCCTATGAACCTGTAGAACTGCTCTATCGTGAAGGACGTGTTCTCTAGCATGTTATCCCTTCCTGTAGATGTGGACGGCGGC
>CP070636.1:206684-209734 GCA_020356305.1 Candidatus Bathyarchaeota archaeon
ATCAATTGATCGGCAGTGACATAGACCTTGAGGTGACTCGTTTCGATCCGGGGCCAGCCGACCCATATATGGGGCTATTTGACACCCTCGCTGACGTTCTGCGTAAAGCCGATCCAGACGGCATACCCATACCGCTCTTGTTGAGTGGGGTCACGGATGGACGTTTTTTCTCTCGACTGGGTATTCAGACATACGGCTTCTTACCAATGCCACTGCCGGAAGATCTTAATTTCTCACAAACGATCCATGCTGCCAATGAGCGTATCCCGGTGGAAGCACTGGATTTTGGAGCCAGCGCAATATATGAATTGCTGCAACGTTACAAGGGATAAAACGCCACTTAACCACGGCATGAACCCTGACTGGTGCGGGAAATGCAAAATAGGGTCAAGTCTGCTCTTGACTCTTGCAATCGTTGAAGACGGCTTGCTTATGGAAAAAGGGGACGGTTCTATTTTCTCATCCAGCAGACAGCAAAAAACGACGCTCCTTGTTCCTCGTTACTATGCTTTTTGCTGCCGCTAATGTGAGACCTTAGGCAATCGCCTCATTGTCGAGCAGCCTCATGAACTAAATCGTCTTTTCCTTGCTTTTCGCTCCAATATGAAAATCGAATTTGACAAACGTACCGTACTTGTTTAGTCTTCCGCAAGAAATAGGCGCGTGTTGTGATGAAAGAAGGCTGCATCTAGGCAGTGTAGTCTAATGCTAGCTTGACGAAACTGTGGGGGAAGGACTTGCGGGATCTGACGAAAATTCTCCGGTGGATTTTACTTCTTAGTTCCATAGCGGCCGTCGGCATTTTTGTTCTTGCTTGGCGTAATCTAGGAGCGGCATTTTCAGACCTGGTCAAAATGACTTATCAATTTTGCTTGATCGTGGTCATAGGTGGAGCTGTTACCTGGTTGTTTCGCGAATATACACGAGTTCGCGAGCGTGGGGAATCCGATAGCCAAGAGTTGGCAGGTATGTCGCAAGATCTCGTACGGGCCTATAACGACATAAAACGGGTACGACGGCTGCTGAGAGCCCGCGCACAGCGTGGCGGTAGTGTCACGGAATCGGAAACGACTATCCGACGTTGGGTATATGAAGAATTCATGGGAGAATTGAATGAGGTGCAACTCCGCTTGGAGGAATACAGGCGACGAGTCCGTTCAGAAGAGCCGCTGTTTCGAGAGTCGGAAGGACTTGAGAGTGCTCTCGAGGAAATGGAGAAATACCTGCATGACATCATTGAAGAATACGAAAATGCACTCCGGAGCTACGAGGAAGATCCCCCGAACCTGTCTATAACTCGGCTGCCGAAGCTTGCGGAATTTATTGCACCGAGGATGTCGTCTCCCGACATTTACAATGGGATATTTCTACCATTTCGTAGGGCTTTAGACTCGCTGGCAGAGAGACAGGCGAAGCTTAGAAAACTGTAACGTTCGGCGTTTTCGTTATGAACCGCTACAAAAGGAAACAAGGATGATTGGGAGAATATGGCATGGTTGGACCACACCTGACAATGCAGACGTTTACGAGAATCTATTGAAGATGGAGATATTTCCCGGCATCGCCTCTAAGAAGGTTCAAGGCTACCGGGGCATTCAATTGCTTCGACGCCAGGCAGGTGAAGAAGTAGAGTTCATCACGATTATGTGGTTTGAGTCCTGGGAAGCTGTAAAGCTATTCGCCGGTGAGGACTATGAACAGGCATATGTTCCTCCGAAAGCACGCGAAGTTTTGGCTCGATTCGATGAGCGTTCGCAACACTACGAGATTCGAGAAAAGCTCGATTATTGATCTAGCTGCAAAAAGAACCGCGGACGTTCATATTTAGGGATTATTCAAAGGTGGCTGCAGAAGGGATGGCTACGCAAGGGGTTGAACGTTGATCAACCGAAGAGTAACTGGGTGGCTATCTCTGCTTTCGGCTCTTGCCCTCCACGTAGTGGATGAGTCGTTGACAGGATTCCTTCCCTTCTATAACCAACAAGTCTTGAACTTTAGAGCACGGCTCGGTTTCTTCCCTGCTCCAACCTTCTCATTCAGGGCTTGGCTTGGCGGCTTGATAGTCGCGATCATCCTTGGTTTCCTAATGACGTTTCTGGTTCAGCGTGGAGGAAGGGGTATTCGCTGGGTGACAACGGTCTTGGCGGTTCTCATGGTCGGCAACGCCCTCGGCCATCTGGTCGTATCTGTTTATCAGGGTCGAGCACTGCCGGGTGTGTGGAGCTCACCGCTCCTACTGGTCGCCGCCACCTGGATGGTAAAAGAGGGATTTACCGGAGATTGGCCAAAGGCGGGTGAAGCGGAGTGACGAGGTCAAGCCCTATCTTTACTTTACGCAGATTTCACATGAAAATGTCAAATGGTCTCAAGGGGCTGTTGCCCAAATCCCTTTTCTCGACCTTTGTCTGATGAAAACGGAAAAGGGCGCTCTTCGCTGCTCAGAAATCTTTTTTCGACAATTCTATAGCTTGCAAATCCAAAATTCGCCCTTCGGCCATCCGACCTATCGGGGTGCACTTGCCTAACTCGAAACGCATGAAATTGAAATGAGGGAGTTCAATATGCCTAGTGTTCAGGATGGACCCAGGTCATCCCTGTTTGTGCCCTTAGCCCTCAAGGGGAATGTGCCCCTTTTCAAGTTGGCAGGCATCGGAATCTCGGACCAAATGTCGCTCGCCCTTGAGTACGCGCCAAGCGGTACCTGTGTTGCTTGGGGCATCCCTTTTGAGATCGGAGATGTGGTGGCGATCACTCGCCAAGTCGTTTCCATCGAGTTGAGTCCCACGAAGATGCAATGGCTTGTCTTTATGCACACGTCAGATCTGCGACCCGCTGAGCATGGTTCTGCCGGTTTCATTTCACCAATGCGCGGGGAGGGGCAGCTCGCCGAACATGTGGCCGATTATGTGATGCTCTACGCCAATGGCACAGAAGAACGTGTGCCGATCCGCAGGCGTCATCAGATTGGCACGTTTCAGCGCCGCTGGGGTGAGAACTGCTTTGAAGCGGTCGTGCACCACAAACCCCACCCACGACGGACGCCACACGAG
>CP070636.1:209834-212535 GCA_020356305.1 Candidatus Bathyarchaeota archaeon
TTCCTCAGGTTGTAAAACCAATAAATTGTCGTACACCCTAGTGTTGCGATAGCTGAAAACACTAAGGCAAACCAGAAAGAGCCAAGAAAGGCGACAAGAGGGCTGGTTCCAGTTCCGCGATAAAGGTAAAGCATTGCAATCCAAGAAGATGTGAAAATTAAGATGAAACCTATGAAGAAGAATTCTTCTAGTCTCATACAGGCATGCCTTAGATACTCACAAAACTTAAGTTTTGTGTTTGACTGCTTGCCTAACCTTCCTTTGTTTTGTGCATACGTATGGAACCTTGTTGTCTAATTGACCTATCTCATTATCTTCTTCGCATCTATCCCAAGATTTCCGCAGATCTCCAAGATGTTTTGCCATGACTTCTCATCAATGGGTATGCCCTTTATTCTTCTCTTTTCCATCATTCTATGCCCTCTTTCACCGGGTAAGAATACTCCATCGAACTCGGGTCGGACAGGAGATGACTTAATTTCAGCAATCAACCGGTCTACTTCATCTTTGAAGTCCTCCACAGGCACGAATGCAGCTATGTCGAGAGCTGTCATAAGAGCTCCTTGGCCCTTTGCCCTTGAACCAGTTCCCGAGAGGTTCAATGCTCCGCCCAAAATATCTATCACAAGGTTTATCCCGTAGCCCTTATACGTCCCAAAGGGTAGCAAAGAACCCGCTGCTTTCCAGAATTCATCGATGTTATCCAAGTTCACGTCGTGGCCTTTGACCGGGTTGCCCTTTCTATCGATTAACCAGCCTTCGGGAATCGCTTTGCCCTCTAACAGAAGAGTCATCACGTGCCCTTGGGCGACCATGGTTGTGGCAAAGTCAAATACTATCGGATATTCCTTGCCAGCTGGAATTGCGATGCTCATTGGATTTGTTCCAGTGACGGGTTTCGTGCCTCCCCACGGGGCGCATACAGGACCTTCCCGTGCAACGACTATTCCAATCATATCCTTCTTCGGTGCCATCATCGAATAATAGCAAAGGTTGGTAAGCCACTCACCGTTGACGATGCTACAGCAGGCGACCCCTTGATTCCCGGCTTTCTCAATCGCTATTTCCATCGCCCTCTTACCAGAAATAGGTCCCCAGGCTCCACCCGCGTCCAACAGAGCTGATCCTGGTGTCTCTTTCAACACCTTCATCTTGGCCTTGGGTCTCTTCTGAGTAAATCTAGGCAGGACTCGGATACCGTGAGAATCTATCCCACGTAAACTGCCTGTGACCAAGACGTCAGTAATGATCTCCGCGTCTTCTTCGGAGACTCCCGAAGCTCTTACCATTTGAATACCGAGTTCTCTCAATCTGCTTTCCGGGTAGGTTGGCATTCGCATCATCTAGCGCATTCTATGCATCCTACCTGTAGATAAAAAGATAGATCTGCCGTTGTTGTATGTGCGGCAATGAGACAGAATTCCCCCCGTTAGTGTTTATTACCGTAGGTCTCTCCCAAAACCAGTCAGCCCGGCCACATCTTCTCCAGAGGCTTTCTGGCAGACCTCCTCTTGGAGCTGTTTACGAAATCAATCAAAATTGTCAGCCAAGACAAATGCGTTGAGAAAGGAGATGAACACTGCTAGTTCATGTTTGAGCCACAAAAACCGGTGCGTAGTATTCAATACGTGCCAAGCAAACTGAGCAAATATTTCGCTCTTTTCTCAACCGCAAGCCCTACTGCAAAGGCAAGTGTCCCGGTGGAGATGCCAATAAAAGCTAAAACCGGGACGAGGAAAATTGACACAGCCCCCGGTGTAACCAGTAGAGTAGTCAGCCAATAAGAGGGAACTCCAAGCAGAGGCCAAAGAAAACATGCATAAAGATATCTTAGATTATGACTAATGAGCCACCACGAAGTCAGGCCAATGACAAAGTGTACTGGAATGCAAGCGAAATCTATCAGTGGATAAGGATACTTCATCGCCGCCAAGAAACCGCAAATCAATCCTCCTATAGGACCGGTCCAGCAGGCACCTAAGAGACTGAAAACCCATCGGGGATCGATGCGAAAAGGAGGATATATAATAACCGAAAGACCAAGGTTTCGCACTGCAAAAGCCAAAGATCCCATCAAAATTGCGAACATCATTTGCTTCAGGTTAATCTTGAAGAAGTTCTTTCCAAAACTTTCTCTCATTTTTCATCCGCAAGACTTTGGGAGCAACGTTTAAAACCTTTTTGACACGATTTGGGTTCAAAGTGGTTAGAATTGAGTTACAAGGCGTCGAGCAAAAGCGTGGCGTTCACCATCCGCCTTCCAATAAGATGCGTTGAAATAATTGACGAGTTGATTGAGGCCGGGATTTATTCAAGTCGAGGAGAATGCATCCGTGATATCGTGAGGTCGGCGCTGAGAGAGGGTTTCCACAAAAAGATGTTGCCTGAGCAGACCAGTAGTACGTCTCGCAAGAAATAGGTTCAGGTTAGATAAAGGAGAACCATAGACGAAAGTAATAGCCTGAACTTCTTCCTAATCTCCCTGTAGGCTCTAGGAGTATCTCTATGCGCCTCATATCAATTTTGGACTATAAACTTGTCCTGGTATTCAAGTAACTTTTCGCCTATCTTTCTAATCTTTGCTAGACCTTTTGAGTCCCGAGCATATTTCAGCGGCGTCTTGCCCTGAACTTCAGCTCTTAATATCTTCTCGTCGTAGGGGATTATCCCCCCTAACAGGAGATCATTGTCAGTTGCGAAA
>CP070636.1:212635-221742 GCA_020356305.1 Candidatus Bathyarchaeota archaeon
CCTTGATCTGCAACACCGGCTAGAGCACGAGTTAAGACAGCTGCAGAGCCTACTGCGTCAATACTTAGCTTTCTAAACAACTCTCCAAAGCCAGGCAAAGTCTTAACCAACATTGGCCTCACCGCCTCGATGGTCACGTCTCGAGGACTGATACCCGTCCCACCACACACAATAATTGCATCCACCTTCTCTGACCCCAGAGCTCTGCTGACATATTTTCCAATCGAAACCGTGTCGTCAGGCACTATCTCCTTAGAAATCACGGGGTGACCAGCTCTCCGCAGGATTTCTACGATCAAATCGCCTGAAGGATCATCCACTGATCTTCTTGTCTTAAGATCTTGGTAACGAGAAGAGCTGCAAATGAGTACGGCAAAGCCTACGCTTGCGGGAGCCTCAGCCTTGTGCCTACGTGAAGTCTCACTCATCTACCCTTTCCCTTCACCTTACGGGCAACATGAACATTCTGAATCAGCGTCGATGGATACTGTCCCTTCCCATCTTTCTCGTATTGCTTCGTCATGTCCCAAATTGTCAGCAACGCGGTGGTAGCTGCAACGAGAGCTTCCATCTCAACTCCAGTTTGGGCCCTAGTCTTAACGGTCGCGGAAACCTCTACCCACGAAAAGCCAATGGTTTCTAGGCTGATTTCAACATCCGTCAATGGAAGAGGGTGACACAAGGGAATCAAGCTGCTCGTTCTCTTGGCGGCTAGGACTCCAGCGATCTTTGCCGCGTAAAAGGGGTCGCCCTTCTCAATTTGTTTTGCTTCAATGAGCTTCATAGTTTCCGGTTTTAGCCTAATCAGGCCCTTCGCCGTTGCCTCACGATACACTTCCGGCTTTTTCGTGACATCTACCATAGACATAAACATCACTCCTCTAAGGTTTTAAAACACTAATAAGGACGACTGCACGCGCATTTTGTTTGCCCCAATCTACTACTCATCTGGTGATCTGGATTTGTTTGCTGTCCAAGAATTTATGAGATGCTTGATCATTGTTGCTCGAGGGCTTGCTTCGTTGAAGCGGAAGATGCGGATTCGTCCAAATTGTTTGTGTTTGATTAATTCGAAGTTTTCGAGAAGTTGCAGGTGCTGGTTTGTTGTAGCGTAGTTGAGTCCAGCTCTTCGGGCGATTTCTGAGATGTTGAGTTCTCCGATCTCCGTGAGAATTCTGAGGATCCTTACCCGTCCTTTCGAAGAGAAGACTTCTTCGATCGACATAGACTTTCACGTCCTCTTGGGGAGAACTCTGTCTAATGCTTGTTCCAGGTCAGTGGCGGGAACCTGTGGCAGGCTTATGAGGGTTGTCTTTCCCCGTTGCCCCGCACCTGAAGGCTGAGTTTTGATTATGCCCAGAGCAGAGAGTTCTTTCACGTACTTCCAGAGTTGGGTGTGCCCTCGTCCCTTTTTGTCCCACTCTTCGCAAACAATTGTGTAAGCGTCTTCAGCTTCTCCCATTGATATGTAAGCCGTTCCAGTTTGCTTGAAGCGTCTCGCTACGCCTAGGAGAAAGAGTTTTTCGTGAAGGCTGAGAGATGAGACGATGTCCTTTCTTACGACCGGGTAGATGCTGACCGCTGCCTTTCGAACGTATTCAGGGAGCACTTCCGGTGACTCGGAAGCGTCTGCGTACTTGCCGGCTCGCCACAAGAGTTCGATGGCGTAGCGTGCGTCTCCCTCTTCTGAAGCCGCTAGCTCGGAGATGAGGTCTAGCGTCTGTGTGGAAAGAGCTCCAGGTCTGAAGGCGAGCGTCACACGGTCAGTTAAGATGTCTCGAAGCTGGGGTGGTGAGTATTTTTCCAGATTGATGATGTTGCGTTGAAGCG
Organism: Candidatus Bathyarchaeota archaeon; assembly: GCA_020356305.1. Next base: position 214,466 of record CP070636.1, read on the forward strand.
TGCTTCTGGTGCTGGCGTCCAACTGGTGTAAATATTCGGGTTCGCGGAGAACACAGATGAGAGAGAGCCTCTTGGGAGCGTTAAGACGCCCTTCTTGGATGCGAGTGAGGCTGTAAAGGGGTTCGGATCCTTCTTTTCGGATGAGTGCCTCGAGCTCATCCATCGCGAGTATCAAATAGGCTTTACGTTCGTCAAGAACCTGCATAAGCATCTGCATGAGTTCCGCCTCAGAATAGCCTCGCCTCGGAAAATGTGGGTAGAACTTGAGAATTATTCGATGAAGAATCATGAAGAAGCTTCCACCGCACTCGCGACAGTTGGCGTGAACGTAATGTAAGTTGATTCCCCTCTCCTGCGCTTCTCTTGCTATGCTGAGTCCAAAGCGCTGGGAGAGAGCCGTTTTTCCAGTTCCAATCTTTCCAATAATGAGCGCGCGTTGAGTCATTTTTCCTGGCGTTTCAATTGCAAAACGGAAGAACTTGTTGAGAAGGTTTAGTTGAAGCTCTCGATGGGGGAGGCGAGGTGGCACATAGTTTATGTCAAGTTTGCTTTCATCCTTGAAAACAGTGGACTGCCTGCTCATAATTGGTCTTTTCGGTTTTATTGAGCATTGATAATTTATGTTTTTTGTCTATCAAACCGTACAAAACTAACGTTTATTGGTGAAAGTAATGGAAGAAAACCAGGTATTTACTTTGCGCTTGAGTTCCAAGAATCTCCTTCCTGTGCATGTACTTGTGGTTCATCATTCTTCGCGAGTTCGCATGTAGTCCTGAAGCATCTTGGCGTGCTTGAAGGCGAGTTTTTCTGGAATTTTCTGTAGGTCAACTACGCTAATTTCTTCGATCTCTCCTTCCTGTTTCTTCATCTTTCCTCCAATAGGTCTTACCAGAAAGCATGCGGGGTAATAGTCATACTCTATTCCATCTTGAACCCCGCTCTCATGGTATTCCCCTATCTTTCTCACAATCTTAACGTGTAACCCTGTTTCTTCCTCCAGTTCTCGCTTGAGAGCTTGTTCCACGTTTTCTCCAGCATCAACTCGTCCACCTGGCAAAGCCCAATATCCTTTGAAGACTACGGTCGCTCTTTTGACCAACAAGATCTTGCCGTTCGGGAATTCTACTATTGCGGCCACCGTTCTCCCGCCAAACTTCATTTGCACGCCTCTATTGTTATGTGTACAATGTACCGTTTATTCAAAGTTGCTGTTGCTGTATTGGCGCAGTCACATAGATTTAAAAGCTCCAATCTCAAATCAAGAGACTGCGCGAATGTGAATTGAATAAGCAGAAGCCTATTTGCAGAGTTGAAGAGATCGAACGAAAGAATACCACCTCAGAATTTAAGGTATGGCTTAGGGAAGACGTTTACGAAATCTTTGAAAAGAAAGCCAAACCCAACGGGATGACTGTTGCCGAATTGATCAACTACAAAATCATTCTCAAGTTTGCGCACATGCCTTAGCTTTAGTGGTAAATTCCTCGGCTCCCTGTTCCCCAATTGATCGTTGGAATTCCAATGTGCACGATTCTGAGCTTCAAATCCGAGAATTTATTACTTAATAGTCAACAAGAGAAGAGACAAGTTAGATATATACTGGGTAGCGTGAGGGGTTTGTTTTGAAAATAGTCTTCTCCGAGAAATGCTTGGATTACTCCAATTGGCATGTAGAAAGTCCAGAGAGAGTCAGAGAAGCTTGGCAAATCCTTCAAAATGAAGGGTACAAATTTGTTAAACCCAAGCCGGCCTCTGATGACGAAATCTTTCACGTACATTCCACACGACATGTAGAAAGAATTAGAACCGGCAATTTCTACGATCCCGATACTCCAGCTTATAAGAATATTTACGAATACGCAAAACTTTCCGCTGGAGGAGCCGTAGTCGCTGCAAAAGAAAGAGGTTTTTCACTTATGAGACCTCCAGGTCATCATGCGGGCAGAGATGGTAAGGCGTTGGGAGCGCAAACATTGGGCTTCTGCTATCTAAATAACATAGCTATAGCTGTCAGAAGCTTGGGTTCACCAACTCTCATTCTAGATATTGATGGACACCATGGAAATGGAACTCAACAAATTTTCTACGAAGATCCAAGTGTCACATTTGTCTCATTACACCGAAGTCCACATTACCCAGGAACTGGTCTTCGCTCTGAAGCCAACTGTTTCAACTTTCCCTTGTTTCATGAGGTCGGTGATGAGGTGTACCTCGAGACGTTAGAGAAAGCATTAGCTAAAGTGAAAGCGAGACATTTTGAAATAGTTGGAATTTCAGCAGGTTTTGATGCTCACGAAGGAGATCTGGCATCGCTAGGTTTGAGTTCCAAATGTTTCAGAGAAATCGGCAGAAGAATTAGAGCTTTGGAAAAACCAGTATTTGGCACATTGGAGGGCGGTTATTCAGGCAAAAACGTGGGAGCAGATCTACATGAACTTATCCAAGGGTTGGAAGAACCATGAAATATGAGTGTGATGTGCCAGCGCAAATACAGGATTGTCCTTGAGAGGTTGAACTGAAGTTAGAAGTTTGGCGGGCTCTCGCACTCAAGATCGCAATCACAATTTCAGCGGGGCCAGAGTCGTCATCGCCCACCAGCAACAGTGAATGTATATCTCACATAAAAACGTATCTCCGAAGAATATTGCGAACTGAACTATAATTTATTGAGTTATAATATTGCAAAGAAGATTACATAAAATTCAAAGAGGTGAAAAATATTATAAAAACGAGTATATCGGAAAAGTCTACCCGCGCGGACAACCCTTAGAAGAGATACCTCAAAACAATGTCTCTTGAAAGAGTAAATAGATCCTACGACCATGCATCATTTTTTATGAACAGTTTCGCAATAATAGAGGCGGTGTTTCGTTGACTCAGTGGAAGATACTTAGTCGAGCTGAGGTTGACGACATTCATTATGCGTCGTTAGAAATCCTCGAGACCGTGGGTATTGCTGTCCGAGAAGAAACTTCGCTCAGACTACTCAAAGAGGCCGGGGCGAATATAGATCTGAAGAGGAAACTCGTGAAGATTCCTGAACATCTTATTCGCGAAATTCTAAGAAAGATCCCAAAGGGTGGAAGAAAGCACTATGGAAGAAACCCCAAATACAACGTAGAAACAGGTGAACGCGTGTGTTTCAGAGCAGGTAGCCCTGTACCCTATACCTTTGACGTTAATACGGGCGAGCATAGGTTTGCGACCACGAAGGATCTGGAGGATATTGTGAGGCTCATGGATGGATTGAGCAACGTTCACGTATGTTTTCAGCCGTATACTATCAGCGACGTGCCAACGAAAGCCATGGTTCCGCATACCGCGGAGATTATGCTGAAAAACACGGAGAAACCAGTCGGCATGGTAACCTTTGGGTTAGAAGGTACGAAATTGTTTGTCAAGATGGCGGCGATTGTCATGGGGGGAATGGAGGAGCTCATTAAACGACCGATTATAGAAATATGCTGTGAACCTACAAGTCCGCTGCAAATCGATCAACAGCAACTTGAGATGCTGATAGAGTTTGCAACGCACAAGCTCCCAATAGAAATTGCTGGCATGCCCACAGCGGGGTCCACGGCGCCCATGAGCCTCGCTGGAACGTTGGTCCAAGCTAATGCTGAACACTTATGCATGATCCTGATTGCTCAATTGGTTAATCCCGGGGTTCATATGCAAGTCAATGCCATGCCAGGCATTATGGATCCGAGGACTGGAATCAATACCTACGGGGCAATCGAGCGTATGTTGCTACAAGTTGCGATGATTCAGCTGTATCGATCACGATATGGGATCGAAGTCTTCGCAAGTGGCGGTGTATCTGACTCGAAGATATCTGATGAGCAGGCCGGATACGAAAGAATGGCGAATATGTTGTTGCCAACTTTGGCTGGAGCTCACGGAGTCACTAGCCTGGGCAATCTAGAGTCATATTTGGTCGTCAGCCCCGCCCAACTGGTGATAGACAACGAGATAGCTGGTATGATACTCAGAGGTCAGAGCGGGATCGACGTTAATGATGAAACCCTTGCTGTCGACGTAATTAGGAACGTTGGGCCAGGAGGCCACTTCCTGACCCAGAAACACAGCTTACGACTCGTAAGAGAACTCTATATCCCAGAACTCGCGGACAGGAAAACGAGGATTGAATGGCGAGATGCAGGGGCAAAAGACATAGTGCAAAGAGCAAAAGAGAAAGCCAAAAAGATCTTGGAGACTCACAAGCCGGAACCCCTTGAAAAAGAGGTGCAAAAAGAGCTGAGTAAGATGGTGAGAGAAGCTGATAAAAAAGCCGGAAAAGGCTAGATTACTCAGACTATTCCCTCTTGTTTAATCAATATTTCTTAGTCGTAGAGGCTTAGAATCAGGCGGCAATAAGATGCACCTTGCCGTGGAAGGCTAATAAGTCTGACGACTGGGAAATGTAGATTGAAGGAAAATGGCAGCATCGCAAGATAACAAAACAATAATACTGCTTCATAGACCAAACTCAAGAGAGAAGATATTCTTTTTCAGCTCCGGAATAATAACAAGCGTTCCTCTCACAATATTTGTTGGAACATTTACCAACTCTCTATGTGTCGTCTTGCCCATATTCTACGCTAGGTTATGTTCGACCGCCATCTTCACACCTTTCGTTGAGGAATTCGCAAAAGCCTATCCACTCTTGTATCGTCATGGCGAAACAGAGAAATCGATTTTTACTCTCGGGCTCCTAGTTGGCTTGGGATTTGGCCTAGCCGAATTTCTACTATACGTAATCGCTTTTAGAGTTCCGATCTATTTCAGATTACCTGGAATTTTCTTTCATGCAGCAAGCACATCAATTACCGCCTACGGTATTGCAACAAAACGACCTGCCCAGTTCTATCTGATCGCCGTGTTTCTTCATTTTCTAAACAACTTTTCCGCAGTGGTCGATCCATTTTGGTTCATATTTGGAATTGCTCTGGCGATCACGTACTACCTCTCGTGGCATCTCTATGGCAAAACTTCAGAAAGAATTGTCGAATAAAATATTACGTAAAATCCTTAATTCAGCCAATCGAAGAAAAAGACCTCAACTCGCTTTTATTTACATCAGCCAGAATTAACGTGTAATTGGAGGACACAGATGTTGCTGGAGCAGATCACGATTGTACCCCTAGCAGCAGAGAGTTTAGGCGTCCGGTCAATGTGTACCTTCGTGGAGACGTCAGATGTGAAAATTCTTTTGGACGCCGGTGTGTCTTTGGCTCCGAATCGCAATGGCTTTCCTCCTCACCCCAAAGAGTATGAGGCAATTCGGAGGTGCCGGGAAAAGATTTCGAGGGCCGCAGATGAGGCCGAGGTAGTCACGCTGAGTCATTATCATTTTGATCATCACACACCTTCGTACCAGGACTGGTGTTACAACTGGTCTTCTCGGGACGTTGCAAAACGCATCTACAAGGGAAAAACCGTTTTTGTCAAGAACTTTCGGTCTATGATCAACTTCAGCCAGAGACGCAGAGGGTGGCTGTTCAAGAAGACTGGAGGCAAGCATGCAGAGAGGCTGGAGATTGCGGATGGCAAGACATTTGAATTTGGAGACACAAGGCTGAAATTTTCTGAACCAGTCTTTCACGGGTCTGAGAACTCTGAGCTTGGCTGGCTACTCATGCTCACAATAGAGCACTCTCGTGAAAAAGTGTTGTTTGCCTCAGATGTTCAGGGGCCCATGTGCAATCCCACCCTTGGCACAATACTTGCAGAGAGACCTCAACTGGTCATAATGGGTGGACCTCCAATCTACCTGTCCGGGTTCAGAGTGAGAGAAGAACACGTGCGACAAGGTATGCAAAATCTGGAAAGCCTAGCCAAAAACGTTCCGACAACTATTTTGGAGCATCATATCCTTCGAGAGGAAAAATGGAGAGAATTTTCTCAACCAATCTTTGATGCTGCATCAAAAACAGGTCACAGTGTCGTTACAGCCGCGGAATTCTTGGGCGAAGAAAACAATTTACTGGAATTTCGAAGGGATCACCTCTTCAAAGTGGAACCACCTAGCTCCGAGTTTGAGAGGTGGATGAAACTGCCACGGCCTGAGAGAAAGCTGGTCCGACCTCCAATCTGATTAGTCACTACATCTTGGCATTCCAATTCTTTGTGACAAAAAGTTGGGAACGCAGGATTTTAGAGTTGAGTCAAGAGTTTTGTGTTGAACAGAAAAAAGGATGAACGCATGTTCACCAGAATTTCTTTTTTCGGGGCAGAGCAATGATTTCTCTAAACTCAATTCCTTTTTCTTTGTCGAAGAATGAATCTGCGTGACACGATTTGATGACGATTGCTGTGTCAACGCCTTCGCCAGTTCCTGCCATTGCCATCACGTCCTCTCCGACAGGGATCGCTCCAGCATCGGCTGCCATCATCACCACTTCAGCGGCAACCTTTGTTCCCTGTGAAAACCTTCTCAAGACGTCTTTGATTACGGTGTTCTCGCTGCAGTGGTTTGCATATATTTTGGACAATGATTCAGCTGGACTCAGAAAAGCGTGCATACTTGTCACCATTGTAGCATGTAGCTTCCCAAGTTTCTTTCTGTTCTTTTCAGCGAATTCCACCAAGCCGGCGTATTCCGTTACAACAACCACTTTGACCCCAGAATCTTGGAACTCTTGCGCCACTTTGACACCCGTGGTTCCTGATCCCGAGGCAACTACAACGTACTTAAGTCCAAGATTCAATGCAGCTTCCTTGGCGGCTCTTATAGTCTCGGTGGTGTTCTGAGCGCCGAATTCCTCAAAGTAATGGACTTGCCTCTTAACCATTTTTGATCACCAAGATAACAGGTGTGTGATTCATGAAAATATAAAATCTTCTGACAAAAGGATAATGTCTCTTGATGTGGGACCCCGACATTTTGACTAGATGAGCAGTCTCGGAGCCAACCCAGCTAAGCTGGACTTATAGCACCGTTTTCGGCGCGTAGAACTCGAGCGCGCATATCAGTAACTGTATAATCACTTGGCTGACTTAGGAGGCATTACAACAGCTGTACTGGTTCGGAGAGCTCCTTCTAATGATGCATGCATGAGCCTACTTTGGATAGTTGGGCTAGCTCTACCTGCCAAAGAAGTTCTCAGCTAAACGAGAGGGCTAACTGATCTTCAGCTAAGTCTCCAACTAGTAGACTGTCCCTCTACAGGTCTCCAGCTTACCTTCCACTTTTCTAAGTTTCCGATAGAGACCAGAGGGCGTGGTCTAAACAGACAGTCTTGTCTGGAATGGAGAAAGGCTTTCATGCTTTGGAA
>CP070636.1:221842-227768 GCA_020356305.1 Candidatus Bathyarchaeota archaeon
GAAAACTCGTTTTTCTCAGTGGTTGTCATTTCAGCAAAGGTTTTGATAACTCTACCTTTGGGCTTAAAGATTGGGTCATACCCGAAGCCTTGGTTTCCCTGCTTGTTTAGAGTGATTTTTCCCTCAACTTTGCCGTGAAAACATTTAAGAGAAGCATCCTCGGGGCTGTAAAACGCCACTACCGAATAGAAGTAAGCGTTTCTATTAGCGATTCCGTCCATAAGCTTGAGAATGCCTCTTGTCCCTAGGGTTCGATAAACATAAGAAGAGTAGGGTCCTGGAAAACCGTTTAATCTCTCTACAAAGAGTCCAGAGTCTTCCACGATGACAGGCAAGCTACACTTTTCAGTGACTTCTGTGACGGTGGCTTTCGCTACATTCTCTATACTGTCGTCTTGAATCTCAAAGGTTTCCACCCTGAGGCGAGCCGCTGCAATTCCATGCTCCGCCAACACTTGCCGGGCTTCATTGAACTTATGAATATTCTCTGTCACAAAGAAGACCAATCTGCCCCTTGGAAACTGCCTAATAGACTTCAACTCGCGTTATTCTCCCTCTTTTAGTAACTAAACGATATAGGATGATGAAGAACCTTCTTTTTTATTTTGCTTCAACTCAAAGGCTTCTGTCAAAAACCTGAAACAAATCCAACACGAATCCATATATGATTTGAGCATCACCTTAGAGGTATAGTTTTATTAAGGGTAATGAATACATCCTTCGAAAAGCAGAGGTGTCTCAGATTTGGCAAAGGCGTTTGTGTTAATAAATGCAGATACGGGCTCTGAAAAAGAAGTCGTAGAGAAGGTAAAGAATATGAAGAACGTTAAGGAAGCCTACTTTGTATTCGGAGTGTACGATGTTATAGCTGTTGTTGAGGCCCCGAACATTGACATTCTTAGAAACACCGTACACACCGAAATGAGACAGGTGAAAGGAATCCGTTCGACTTGTACAATGGTCGTCATAAGATAGACCGCTTCCGAGAAACAAGGTGGAAACGCCAAGTCAGCGCGTTTCCCGTGAAAATTATGATCTGCGTATAGTGCAAAAGTTCGTACAAGCCTAAGACCTACGTATTATAGATTGCACAAGTGGCGCGTGTATAGAAAAGGTTGAAAATACATCGGATTTCGAAATATGTCGCTGGTTGAAACAAGTATTATATTAAATAGCACGATACAATACGTCTGGGTGCGAACGCATGTTAGAAGATCTCGCGCGAACTCTAGAAACCATAAGAAAACGCGAACAAGACATAGAAATAATGCAGCTACAATTGAAACACAACTTGACAAAGAAAAGAGCGGAATCCAAACTCCTAATTATGTACTACAAGGCCTGCAATACCGTATCAAGAGCTAAACTTCTAATGTATGGGATTAGCAATTGCAACGCCAAAGCCCTCCAACCGCTAGAATCGATTAACCGATGGAACGATCATCGCCCAAAGAGATGCTGACCTAAATCGTGTGACTAGCCTGCTTTTCGATGTTTCAAGGCTCCCTACGTCGGGTGCGCTACCCAGCCAAAAATAGAGCTCGGTCACAGACAGAAAACCACTCAGCGAGATTGTTCACTACCAATAAAGAGTAGGTCATCCACGCGCTATTTTTATGTACCCAGATAGTATCCCTCTACATAAGTAGACTTTCTCTGTTGCCTTGTAGAATCTCAGGCCTTCTTTTCGAGCTGCCTCAGCATTTATCTTCAAGACAACAGGGTCCTTGGTTCGTCTTAGTCCTACTTCCGTCGCTATTTCCTCTGTGGGAGACAAATGAACCCATCTCCTCTTCATTGATCTAAGACCCACTTTTAGAATTCTGGAAGCTGCGCTTGGCGTAGTCCCGTGATAAAATACCTTGGAGATCTTATCTTCTTCCAATTCCAATTCTACAGGTATCGTATGGCCATATAAAGCTCTGATTTTGTCTTCTATAATTTCAAATCTTATTCTCTGACTTTTCTCAACTATTTCGAAAATGAATTCTTTGTCGATTTGGAACCGCTCATCAAGTTTCTCTAAGAGTTCGTCGAGGAACACAAAACCATGGTCATCCATCTTCAAATTCTCAGGATTATGTCTAAGAAGATAACTCATGTACTTGCTGACTTTGACCTTCAAACCTTTTTCCGTGCGTTCATGCATACACTAGCCCAGCGCCGCCCAGTATCTTCATCTATACTTCCTTAATTCTACAAAGACCCGATCAAACGTTTTTGGTTGGTTGCGCACGCTCAGAAACATAACGCCCTCTACGTTCTATCTCGCTGATTTTGTTTAAAACCTCTCTCGTCTCGCTGTCTCCAATGATCTGACTGTACCCCTCAACAACAGCGGTAAAACAATCTCTTGCATATTTGAAATGAGTGCTTTGAAACGCTCTTTTCATGAGGTGCAGGTCCACCCCTCTGGCTTCAAGTTCCTTAGATCGTTCGCTTAGGCCGAAGTCCACGAAGACAACTCTGCCGTGCGGTGTGAGAATCATGTTGGAGATGGTAAGGTCGCTGTGGATAATCCCGTGGTTGTGAAGTCGACCAATCAACTTGCCGATATGACGACACAAGTCTTGCTTCTCTTCAGAAGGAAGATCATCGAGGATCTGCTTCACTTGCTTCCCCCTGATGAACTCCATGACGATTGTTGCATCAGTGGTGTCAACCATAAGAATAGTGGGAGTCGGAACCCCCGCTTCCTTCGCTCTATGAATATGTTGAGGTTCGCGAAGCGTCCGGTGAAACCGGATTTCCTTGTCGAGCTTGGGAACGCGATATTTTTTTGATAACCGCCGCTTCATGATTACTTTGCGGCCATGCCAATCTTCCAGGTGAAGATTAGCTTCTGCGCCCCTTTTTATGAGCACGGCTCAGCCTCCGACCCATGGCGCTGGAACCTCGTCCAGCCGCCACTTCAGTTTGACGAAGCTCTTCCCCAGAGGAATCGTCACATTGTGCCGATAGGCAAGAATTCCTGTCCAAGCGATCATGGCTCCGTTGTCCAGTGCGTACTGCTTGGGAACACTGCAGAATCGAGCGTTGTGCTCTTCAGCGACGGACTCAAGCATGGATTGTAGCCGTTTGTTTGCTGCGACTCCACCTGTTAACAGCACCTCGGGCTTCTCGGTGTGAGCTAACGCCCTCTCCGTGACCTCGGTTAGCATAGAAAACGCGACTTCCTGAAGACTGAAGCATAAGTCTTCGAGGCCGTGCTTCCCTTCATGAAGCAACTGAATGGCGGCTGTCAAAAAGCCGCTAAATGATAAGTCCATGCCCTTCACCGTGTAAGGAAGCGAGATAAGCGTTTGACCGCGGCTCGCCAGTTGCTCCACTAGTGCGCCGAGGGGTTTCCCCTCACTCTCGTGAAGTCCAGCCTCCCGAGCGAAAACGTCGAGGCAATTTCCCACCGCTATGTCTAGGGTCTCGCCGAAAACGCGGTATCGGCCTGCTTCAAAGGCGGAGACTAAAGTGTTTCCTCCAGAAACATAGAGGGTGACTGGATCTAAAGCCCTACTAACAAGCTTTCCTATTTCAATGTGCGCCACACAGTGGTTAACTCCCACTAGTGGAACCCTCAAATACGAGGCTAGAGCGCGGGCTGCAGTGGCACCCGTGCGAAGACACGGGCCCAAGCCTGGACCTTGAGAGAAGGCGACAATATGGATATCTTGAGGTCTTATCTCCGCCTTCTGAAAAGCTTCTTCCAAAACCCTGCCAGCCACCTCGGCATGATGCCGAGCAGCTTCTCGCGGGTGAATGCCTCCTTTCTCAGGCACGTAGGCACTAATGACGTTGGCTTCAACCTTGCCATCGGAGGAGAGGATTCCAACGCTGAAATCGTCAGCTGTAGACTCGATGCCCAGACAGTAAAACAAGTCTGAATGGCTCTTTGGCAACGTTTTCAACTCTTTTATGGTCAGCCTCTTGCTGATACTAGGTAGGCTTGACATAGCTACAGCTTTGTAGAGTCTCGTATAACTGCTTAATATAATTATGACTTTTCGGGAGCGTGAGTGAGGAAACCTGTAATTCTAGAATAAAGAAAAATGGAATCTGGGGCGCTTTTTCATAAACATACGCCCTGCACTTTGACCTGTACGCGCGCCTTCTGTCTGAAGCAGCTTGAAACGTTTGAGAAACGTTATGGAATCCACTCCAACAATGTTGAACACGTGTGTTTCAACTTTCTTGGGTATGAACCCGTTCAATACGTATATGTTTTTATGTTTGAAAACAATATACTTAATGAGGATCTCTAAGGATCGATCGAGTATGCCACGGCGCAACGATCTGGAACACAAAGCCTTGCAGGTTATAGTGAATGTTGGAGATGACGGGGTGCTCCAGTCTGAACTCTGGCGAAAACTAGACGCCAGCAGCAGAGAAGGCTCCCGAATAGCCATAAAACTTGAAAGCAAAGGTTTGGTGAATCGTGAGCGCGAGCTTTCCAAGGGAAGATGGACCTACCGGCTGTATGCCAAAAGAAAACCAGCTTCTATTAACTCCATCATCGATTGTCCCTGTCTAATGTGTCCGGATGATTCTCGGTGTGTACCTTGGAGTGTAGTGTCACCTAACGAATGCGTGAAACTAACTGGGTGGCTTTTGGGTCTTCACTGAGAAGCAGCCTACCTGCTACACGAGACGGTTGGTTTTGCCGAAAGAGTGGGTCCGGGAACGAAAAAGGGAATATTACTATAGGAAGGCAAAGCAAGAAAACTTTCGGTCACGAGCAGCTTATAAGCTGCTTCAGGCTGTGGAAAAAAATACTTTCATCAAACCCGGTGACGTAGTCGTGGATCTAGGAGCGGCTCCTGGTGGGTGGATACAGGCATGTCACAAGATTGTGGGTCGTACGGGTTTTGTATTAGGAGTAGATCTGAGACCTATTCAAGTGATCGATCAACCAAACGTCCGCACTCTTATTGCCGACGTGACGGATCCTCAAACAGTTGAACAGATTAGCAAGCTCTTACCGCGACCAGCCAACGCTGTGGTTTCAGATATCTCGCCAAGTATTTCAGGAGTGTGGGAACTCGACCATGCTCGGCAGATAAACCTCGCGAGGCAATCATTGCAAATTGCCGCCTCTGTTCTTAAGCCTGGGGGAAACTTTTTCGTCAAAGTGTTTCAGGGTGACATGTTGAAAGATTTCGTGACCGAAATCAAGGAGTATTTTGCCTCAGCTAGATTCGTCAAGCCAAAAGCCAGCAGATCGAGAAGCGCAGAACTATACGTTCTTGGATTGAATTTGAGACGTTTTAAACGATGAACCTTTGCCCTATCGCGTGCAAGGGAAGAAATGCGTACAAAAGGTTTTTTAGGTTGGATATTCCATACGTCATTGAATCGAGTGGATCACATGAGCGGACGTTGGGTTCAAGACTGCAAGAAAATCGTGGATCAAATAAAAAAGTTGGACGATATCAAAGGGCAAGATCGCTTAGACATGGTGGGAAAGATCCGGTTCATCCTATACGGACTTCAACGCAGCGTATCTGGATGGATTGAATGGATTGACAATCCAGACATCATGGCAAATTTTTCTCTTGAAGAGTTGAAGAAAATAAGTAAAAATCTTGCCAAACTGACACAACCCTTCATTGAATATGACTGTGAGATAACTTCGCTTGTCCAAGGAGACCTGGCAATCAGAGAGCCTGCGACACGGACAGAGTCAACCAAAAAACCCAAAGGCAAAACAGAGATCTTCTACGTAAAATAACTGGGCATTCGGCATCGATAGCTTTGTAATCGCGGTTCTATTATCGTACCTTCTTTTTGATCTCTTCGCCGGCGCAATCTGATTTTTCATTTCTCAACGCTTTGACTCAAGAATTTGAGTGGTAGAAAACGCTTTAATGTAGCTGGGTGTTCACGTTATTGTTGTATTGGTTCCTTTGAAATTTAATCGCTCAAGAATCAGCGC
>CP070636.1:227868-230947 GCA_020356305.1 Candidatus Bathyarchaeota archaeon
CCTTGCCTCTTCAATTCTTTCTTCTGCCGCTCTGACCTCCCACATGGTGGAGGAGGAAACTATCAGATGATTGGTATTGACGCCTGCATCAGCGAGTAACTTCTCAGCTTTTTTGCCTGCGATTTTATATGTGTTGGGCCCTGTTATTACAAATGCTGAGTCTGAAAAACCAAGCTTCTCACAAATATCCGATACAAGTTCCAGAGTCCTGTCTCCTACAATGACTTCTCTTGGAAGCTGCATTCGATGTAGCTTCTTGGGCAATTAGATCACGCTAGAATCGGATTCAACCCATACTTAGGTCTCGAAACGTTTTTAAATAACTCGGTTATGAATACATTCTGCTTACTTCTCCCGAAGTATATGTTGGGAGCATTTGATTTTCGGGGGAAACGAAAAATGTATGGAACGAATCATCAGTCAGCTTTGAAAGGAACAACAACCATTGGTGTCGTCTGTAAGGACGGAGTCATCTTAGCCTCTGACACACGAGTGACCATGGGAACCTTTGTAGCCCACAAGAAAGGCAAGAAAATCTACAGGATTGATGAACATTTAGCTATGACTATTTCGGGCAGTGTCGCAGACGCGCAAAGGACAGTCGACATCCTTAAGGCGAACGCACGACTTTACAAATTGAACACTGGGCGTCCGATGCCTGTGAACTCTGCAGCTCGACTCGTGGCCAACCTTTTCTTTTCTTCGCGCTTGTTTCCACTGATAGTTCAAGTTCTCGTGGGAGGAATTGACGCCACTGGATCACATGTCTTCTCGTTAGATCCGTTTGGCAGCCTTACAGAAGAAAAATGCGTCGCCACAGGTTCTGGTTCTCCCGTGGCCTACGGCGTGCTTGAAGACAAGTACAAAGAGGATAAAATGATTGGGGATTTACTCTCCGTGGTTGTGAGTGCTGTCGATTCCGCTATGAAAAGGAACACCGCAAGCGGAGACAGTTTTGACGTTTCTGTCATAGACCAAAAAGGCTACCGTGAATTAAGTGATGAGGAAAAGGGGAGTATACTGGGAGGCTCGTGAGGAGCGATAAATAGGCGTGGCGCCCCTCGACAAAACCAAGGCGGAAATCAGCCAAACAATACTTGAAAATATTCCGAAAGAAGCAGAAGTCAGCCGTATTGAGTTTGAGGGCCCTGCGTTAGCGGTTTACACAAAAAAGCCAGAGATCCTGATCGAACAGAGCTACATAATCGCAGATATCGTCAACCTTATCAGAAAAAGAATTGTTATTCGCTCCGATCCTTCTGTAAGATTACCCGAGAAGGAAACAGAAAGGGCCATCTATCAGACGGTTCCCGAAGAAGCTAGTATTTCAAGCGTGAGCTTTGATCCAAGTCTCGGGGAAGTTATCATAGAAGCTAAGAAACCGGGCATAGTTATTGGAAAAAACGGCGCCATCCTACAGGAGATTATTAGAAAAACTCGCTGGAGACCCCGTATCTTGAGAAGCCCACCGATACCGTCAAAAATCGTGGCTCATATGAGGCACTATCTTCATGCTGAAAGCAAGGAACGAGAGAGAATACTTCGTACAGTCGGAGAGAGGATTTTCAGACTCCCAGTATATGGAGTCGGGGACATCCGCATTTCAGCGTTGGGTGGATTTCAGGAGGTTGGAAGATCCGCCATTCTCGTGCAGACGAGGGAGAGTCAAGTGTTGCTGGATTGCGGCATCAATCCAGGCTCCAGAAATCCGCTTGAAGCCTTTCCAAGACTTGACGCGCCAGAATTTAATATGGATACATTGGACGCCGTCGTCATAACTCATTCACATCTAGATCACTGCGGCTTCGTTCCGTTTCTATTCATATACGGGTACGACGGCCCAGTCTATTGCTCAGCGCCCACTTCAACTCTAATGACCCTACTCCAGTTGGATTATCTCGATGTCATGAGCAAACAGGGAGTGATTGCACCCTATGATCAGAAGGATGTGCGGGAAACCGTCTTGCACACTCTTCCATTGCGATATGGTGCCGTAACAGACATAGCCCCAGACGTGAGACTGACCCTACATAATGCGGGTCATATTCTCGGCTCGTCTATGATCCATCTGCATGTCGGAGAAGGTGTACATAACATAGTATACACCGGGGATTACAAATATGGCAGAACTATGCTTCTCGAGTCTGCTGAAACAAATTTTCCAAGGGTGGAGACGATAATAACTGAAAGCACGTATGGCGCCACGGGAGATGTCATGCCTTCCAGAATGGAAGCCGAGAAGAAATTTTCGTCAGTCATGAATGAAACACTGACTCGGGGAGGCAAGGTATTGATTCCGGTTCCAGCTGTTGGTAGGGCTCAGGAAATCATGTTGGTAATTGATGGGTATATGAAACGAGGGCTGATTGAAGAGGCCCCTGTGTTTGTCGAGGGAATGATTTCTGAGGCGACAGCTATCCACACGGCTCATCCGGAGTACTTGGCGAAGGAGGTGCGAAACAGTATTCTGCATAAGGGAGTGAATCCTTTCAAGTCTGACTACTTCACAATTGTGGAGCATCCCAGCGCGAGGGAGGAGATCGTCGATGGGAAGCCAAGCATTGTTATAGCGACCTCTGGGATGCTGGAGGGTGGACCCGTGATCGACTACTTCAAACGTTTGGCACCAGACAAACGCAACAAGATGATATTTGTGAGTTATCAGATTGAAGGAACCTTGGGGAGTAGGGTACAGAAAGGATTGTCGGAGGCACCCATGATAAGTAGTGAAGGAAAAATCGAAATAGCAAAGATTAACATGGAGGTTAGCTCTATCGATGGGTTCTCCGGTCACTCGGATAGGCGGCAAATCCTCAGTTACCTTCGTCGAGTGACACCGAAACCCGAGAGGATAGTTGTTTGTCACGGCGAGAGAGGGAAGTGCCTGAGTGTGGCAAAGACTCTTCAGAGAAAGTATAGGGTTAAGACACGGGCACCGGAGGTCTTAGAAACCCTTAGGCTGCGGTAGGCGTTTCTTGCTCTCGAATTGTGGTTTTTCCTCTCCAGATACGAACAGAAGAAGGCGTGATCACTACTCGTTCCTCACCCAGACGTGCGATGTCTCCTCCGATCAGTTCAG
>CP070636.1:231047-255049 GCA_020356305.1 Candidatus Bathyarchaeota archaeon
AGCTTTTTTAAGCGTTCCTATACGTCATACGCGCGCATGAAAGACTGTGAATTTACCACCACTTTACCAGTTTAGTTATTTGCCGCCTGACCTCTACAAATTTCGGATCCGTATAGTCTCTAGGTCTGGACAAGTCAATTGGGATAACCGCCTTCACACGAGCTGGAAGCTCAGTGAAAACCACAACTCTCTCGGCGAGATACACCGCCTCTTCAATGTTGTGGGTAACAAAGATCACGGTTCTCTTGAGTTTTTCCCAAATCCTCAGTACTTCTTTCTCCATGTAATATCGCGTCTGGGCATCTAGATACCCGAAAGGTTCGTCCATCAGTAGCAGATCGGGTTTCATCACGAATGCTTGGGCGATGGCCACTCTCTGCTTCATGCCGCCTGAGATTTGGTGAGGGTAATATTCCTTGAATTCATCCAAATCCACGAGGCTGATGATCTTCCTCACCTTGTCTTGAATCTCATTTTCGGAGATGCCCTGTTTGAGAACCGCTTTTTTGATCTCTAGTCCGAATCTTACATTGTCACGGACATTTCTCCAAGGTAAGCAGGATGGTTCTTGGAAAACAAAAGATATGTTATGTTTCTGGGGATCGATGGGTTCACCGTTGATGAGTACAGGGGTGCTGTTAGTGGCAGGAGTGAGCCCAGCTATGATGTTGAGTAAAGTGGTTTTGCCACAACCAGTTGGGCCGCAAATACACAGAAACTCATTTTCGTAAACATGGAAACTGACGTTGTCTAAGACCAGCAAGTCTCCAAAACGCTTGGTGACGTTTTTGACGTGGATCTTCACCGTTTTCTCCTTCGCGGCCGTTTTTGTCGTTGTCTTAGACAACTACTTCCCATCTCCACTTGAAGAGCCGCTTTTCAATTCTTACAAGAACCTCATTCATGGTGAATCCGATAATGCCGATCAGCACCATGCCGACTATAGAATACTCTATCATAAGCAGCTGTGCGTATTTCAATATTAAGTAGCCTAACCCTATCATCTCTCCTCCAATCATTTCGGCGGCCACAATGCACATCCACCCTACTCCTAATCCTACCCGCATACCGGCGAGAACTTCAGGCAGAACCGATGGTATCACTACATGCCGGACTATGTAACCCCTATCGGCGCCATTAACTCTGGCAACGTTAACGTGAACAGGGTTTACTCTTGGGATACTTGTGAGAGTGTTTATGAGAATCGGAAAGAAAGCGCCAAGCCATATTATGAAAACGTACCGTGAGAAACCTCGAAGAAGTACAATGACCAGCGGTATCCAAGCTATAGGTGGTATATACCGGATCGGTTCAATTACAGACCTTGACCCCTCATAAGTGATGGGGAATAGACCCATGATCAACCCTAACGGAATCCCTATCAGGCATGCAAGACCGAAACCAGCTCCGATGCGAATTAAGCTCGCCTCAATATGAATTAGGAGCGAGTAGCCATCCAAGTCTCCATGTTTTGCTAGATCAACGAATGCCACCATAGTTTCTATGACATCTGGAAAAAAGGGAGATTCAATTATAGTAGCCATCAGTTGCCATAAGCCGATGAACCCGAGGATGACTAGTATGTTTAATATTTTGTCAGAGACAACTATCTTCTTCATTTTTATCTAGCTCTCCAACCTTCAGAATTCTCAAGGGTGTCGACGAAACATTGACACCCTTGCCTTCACTACTATGCTCCAGATTTCAGAGTAGGAACCCAAAGCTAATAGACTTGGACGTTTAAGTTCCTCATCCAGTTCCTCGACGAACGAATTATCGATGGCTTCACTCAAGAACTCTTCTATGTCGGGGACATCGTCACTCTTTATCTTACCCGCCGCGATTTGCCCATCTAACATGATTCTGCAACTGTCTATATGCACGAGTGGTGGATACGGATGCTTTACAACAGGGTGGGCTGCCTCAACTAAGCCGAGCGACAAACCTGAGTAATCAGCGATGAGCTCTTCAGCTTCTGAAGGGTTCTCCAAGACCCATCTCATGGCCTTCATGTGCCAACGAACAATTCTTCTCACGAGGTGCGGTGCGCCTCTCACCCAGTCGCCGCGGACTGCCACAACACAACACTGGTGCCCTTCCAGGATATCATTCGAAGTGAGTAGTGTATGCGCCCCACGAATTTCGTCTACAACTGCACGTGTAGCGTGAGGCTCCCAAGCGATATAGCCGTCGATTTCACCCGTTGAGAGTTTTTCCTTCAAAAGGGTTACCGCGGCGCGGTGGACACTAAACGTGATGTTGTACTTCGCTTTAACTCTGTCTAACATATAGTCCTGTATTGAACCAATACCTGGCGAACCAATAATTTTGCCTTGTAGGTCGGTGACATCTCGTATTTGTTCTTCAACGACTAGAGACGAACCTTCTGTATTCGATGAAGCTACAGCGATTACATCTACTCCAGCGGCACGAGCAGTTAGGAAAGGTACTGCTCCGACGTAGGCGACATCGAGCTCTCCAGCGGCGAAGTGCTCCATCTCGACTGAGCCATAGGAATATTCGCTGTGAATAACTTCAAATCCTTCATTCGCAAAGTAGTTTTTCTCCTTGGCAGCTGCCCAACCTGGTTGATGAAGTTGATCAGCCAAGAGATGTCCTACACGTAAGGTGATCGGTTTGAAAGGCTTCTCTGAAGTTCTGGAGAGCCAGTAATACGCTCCAGTTGAAGCTACTGCCACCACTATAATAACTATCACTGCAGAAACATGCAACTTGGACATTCTCTTTTTCACCTATCATCGACGCTTTCTTCTAAGCTCTTAAACGGGCGAAGATTTATAAATGTGACGATTTTAATGTACAATAAGGCAAGAAAGGCACCAACGAGAATACATTTGGGAGAATAGATTATGAGTAGGTTATCCTTTTGGGAAGAGGTAGTTCACTCGAGTTTTAGGTCTGATGAAGAGTTTCGAAAGGCCCTAAAAAGATCTCTGGAAGAATCACGTATAGATGCTAAGAGGTTCAGCAGGCTTTCGGGGGTTTCAGAGAGTTCGCTTTACAAGATTCTCTCAGGCGAGAGGGCTAATCCCCGCCTCTCCACGTATCGCAAGATCGTAAAAGCATTGAAGCGGCTGGAGGGCGTTGAGGAGGGCGAGCCCTTCGTTGCAGTCATTGCTGCTCGACCAACGCTTGATGCCATTGGAACGAGATACGTGCAGGTTCGAGATCGTAAAATCCGGCTTAGAGAGTACGCCGCTACGAGCATCGAGGAGGTTATAATCGCAGCTGTCCGAGCGCAACACGAGGGGGCTAAAGCCATAGTCTGTGCTCCCATCGTCAGCACCACCGTTGAAAAGATAGCTAAGGTCCCTGTGTCTGCGTGTCCTGTTCTGCAGTGTCGACAACCGTTGTTAAAGGCTGCCGAAGCTGCTGCCTCAAAGATTTTCTAAGACCAACGCTGCGCGGGGACTGTATGCGAATCCTGACGGCAAAAGAGGACAACATTCTGAGAGCGTCACGAATAATAGCGCGTGGAGGGTTGGTCGTCTATCCAACCGATACCGTGTATGGACTGGGTTGCGACCCTTTAAACATAGAAGCGGTTACACGAGTTTTGAACGTAAAAGGAGAAAGGGAAAAACCTTTGCCCATACTCGCATCCGACATTAACAGTGTTAAGAAGATAGGCTTTGTTTCCGAAAGGGCTGGAAGGATTGCAGCGAGATTTTGGCCTGGCCCTCTCACAATCGTTGTTCCAAAGAAACCTGTTCTCCCAAATCTTGTTACCTGCAAACTCAACTCGGTTGGAGTGAGAATTCCTCAACATGAGGTAGCGGTAAGGCTCATCAGTCTTTCTAACGGATTGCTCGTGGGGACAAGCGCCAACAAAACAGGAGAGAAGCCGCCACGTACGGCTCGAGAGGCTGCTGAACAGTTGGGAAAAGAGGTGGACATGATTCTGGATGGAGGGCCCGCCCCCCTCGGTGTTCCGTCAACCGTGGTTGACCTGAGTCAGGAAAAACTGAAAATCCTTCGCGAAGGATCCATAAGTTTGGAAGAGCTCGTGAACACTTAGACAAACGTTTGCCTAGTCGCTAGACCCAGCATTAACGCTGTGTTGCTAAAAGAGCCATATGCTCAATCACCAAGTCGATCAGCGCCTTCTTTTCAGAAGCTTCTTTCTCTAGCATAGTTTCCAGTTCAAGGTCGGAAATGCCAAAAAGCTCCCGTATGCTCTTGACTTTTCCGTTGGTTATTTCAAGGACGCTGTCGTCACGCTCACCATTCGTTAGCCTAGAAACGTCTTTCAAACTAGAGACTGCCATCTGTTGTGTGTCAGCTATGATGAGAACTGCGACCTGCGATGAGTCAGGTTTTATCCCGAGCAGCTCCACGGCTTTCTCGATCTGTCGTTGAGCTGAGGCGTAGAGAAGCGTTTCAACAGCCAGGTTTTTCGAAATGTTTGTTTTGTTTCTGAAGGCATTCAGACCATTCAAAGCAGCAAAGTATAGGTGTTCCCAGCCTGCCACCAGCTGAGCGTCGAACAACTGAACATGGGCGTCTTCCACTTCCCTTCGAACTGCACCGAAGAATTTGTTGATGTCTTCAATCTTCACGTTTCTGAATCCATCTATGGCGAGGAAACTGTTGAAAGTTTCCATCTTCTTAATCAAGTCTGCTCCTCAGCCAATTCTTGGATGAACCGATCCACAAGTTTCCGGTTTAGTCCAGACTGCACCAGTTTCTCCACGGCTTGCTCGATCGATTTTCCTTGACTCTGATATTGTTTGAGAACCTGTCTAATTGCCTCCTTTCTCTCCCAAGGAAAGATTATCCAGCGGCTCGTCTCCTTTCCGTACCAATCTGGAACCACAAGGCTCCAAGGCTTGTAGTAAACTGTCAGAATCTTAACGTCTTTCGCACCATGCTCACTCAGGTGCGCCTGTACGAGACGCAGGCTCTTACCTGTGTCGGCGACTTCATCAACAACGAGAACCCTCTTCCCCCTCACAGATGTGGAAATTGGCTGCGTTATCACGGGTTCATCCTTGGTTTTAGCAACCCCCAGATAGAATTCGGCCTTGATGTTTGCGAGGCCGGGATTTTCAAGAAGATCAGACATAATGCGCGCAGGAGGCCACCCGCCACGTGAAACACCTACGATTACGTCGGGTTTGAAGTTGGCTTTTCGAACCCTATCGGCGAGGTTTAGCAGTGACTCATAGATTTGGTCCCACGTGGGAACTTCAAACTCTAATTCCGAACCCAAGATGCTTTCTCCTCCAGAGAGGCAAGAGTAGGTGAAACAGCCAAGTGATTTAAGCCTTGTCGCCTAAGGTGCACGAAAAAAGGCTTACTGTTCTGCTCTGACGATTTTTGGGCGCATGAACTTGGCGCAGCTGGAGCATTTTCGTCGAGAGAGCGTTCGCACCCGGGGGTAGCCCATAGACTTCAAGTGCGCTTTAGAAAGGGATTCGCTCCATTGATTTTTGCAGAAGGGACACTCTAACAGCACTGAAGCTTCCTCAACAACAGTGACTCTTTCTCTTCTGCCAACTAGAATAGCAACGCCTCCAATGAGCAATGCAAAACCAAAGATAGTGTAATGTATCAAGCGCAGTCCGATCCCAAGGGCGATATCATCGTGAGGAGCTGTGAAAAGAGAGGTCTCGAGAGCCGAAAGAATGTCTTGAGAACTGTAAACTTCATCAGTATACGTCTTCCATACCACGATAAGCAGCATCAGTGCCCCTATGATGCAGAGGGCAAGTGCGAGTGTGTAGCCAGGCTTCTTCCTTAAGATAGTTCTTTTCATAAATCATCAACCTTAGTTGTGAAGTTTAGTTTATTTGTTTTATGAACAACTCATAGCAATCTGCTTTTGCGTGTGTGCAGTTGAAGCATCCGAGAGTCCATCAAAGTTTTTTTGGAGGTCTAGGATGCGCTTTCTAAATGCCTTTAGAAGAGGATGAACGAAGATGATAGTTGAACTCTACGCGATTATGTCAGTTCCTGTAAAGCCCTTAAGCGCTTCACTATGTTTGGATGTGAGGAAAGAACTTCCGCTATTCTGTCAAGTGTAGTGACTCTTCTTCTGAGAACGTCCTCCACGAGTTTCTGATCAGTTCTAAATTGTTTAGGTTGTGCGATAGCGGCGGTGTCTAGTTCTGCGCGATCAGGGTCTGCGATGAAAAGGGACTTGAAAGAGCTGAAGTTGCTGGTGTCTCGCCGGCTTCTTTTCATTCTCCCGGAGGATTGCACGATTTTCGCCAAGCCTTCAGAGAGTTTGCGCGGGCCGTCTTCGACCGTAGCGACGCTGTGGCGATCGGCGTAGTACTCGCGCAGTCGGCTTAGGTAGAGGGTAAATATGTAGAGAATCCAATAAACTAGCATGCTCGCGAGGCCTATGACTATTGTTACTCCACTGCTGCTTCTTTCGTCTCTGCGTCCATACATAGAAGAAAGTATCATGGAGTACCCAATGAAATAGAATACTGCTGGCAGAAGGGAGACAAACATCATTACTTGCACATCTCGATGTTTTAGGTGTCCCAACTCGTGCCCGATCACTGCTTCAACTTCCTCGTCCTCTAATGTCTCCAGAAGCCCTTTTGTGACCGCTACTCTGGTTCCAGCGATGGGTGAGCCATAAGCGAAAGCGTTAGGAACAGGGATGTTCGCTGTCATAACCCGAGGCATCTTGATGCCGCTTTTTTGGCTGAGCCTTTCTACCATTGTGTACAGTTCTGGGTTTTCTGATCTCGACACTCTTCGCGCGCGATACATCATGTCTATAAGGTAGGGAGCGAAGAGCCACTGAGCTATGTTGAAAGCTACGACGAAAACCAGCAATGTTAGGAGGTTGAAAGCGCCCGTTAGGGAGAGAAGGATGGTGAAGAAGAGGCTGGATACGCCTATGATGATGGCTAGGGTTCCGAGCATGGAAAATCGAAGCTTCCATATGCTCATGGGCTTATCCTCTGAAGAGACTTCGAAGAGAAAACACTATTTATCTTTTGCTGTTTTTTATTGGTTTTTCTCTTCTATAGATTTTGAGGAAAGAAAATCCATTCGAACCCTAGTGAGAATGAAGGTTTTTTATTAGGTCCTGTAGCTTGTTCTTGGCTGTCGTGACGAGTTCTTCAGTGATCAGTTTCTCTGCTTTGGCTTCCTCCAGTTTTTCTTCATCCAACTTTCTTACTGTCCCGTTCGGCCAAATACAAATGTCAACCTCTAGGTCCACGTAACGAATTCCATGCGGATAAAGTTCTATAGGGGTATTCAGGTTAATGTACGTCCCTTTGTAGTCTCCCTCCTTCGAAAAATACTGGGTTTCGAAATGCCAATCTCCAACCTTGGCTTCGGTAATGGCGCGGTCTCCAAGATCTTTTGGAGTTCCAAGGCCGTCGTAAACCCCTTTTTTCTCAAAAACTCGGCTCAGTCGAAGCGTTGACTGATCATGGTTGAAGGCGTCCACCAAGGCTTCTCCCAAATCCAACACCTTCCCGTCAAGTTTTACATGCTCCATTGATATCACAGAACCCACTGTAGGAAACTCTGCTTCCACAGTCTGTTTGAAAACGTCTTTCACCTTTGCAGGAGAATAGCCTTTCTCCAACAGTCTCTCCGCCATGTCTAGCGCCAATGAAATCCGTCTTCCACACGCCTTGTAGTAGTGATGCCCTTCCATCGTTGGTGCAACACACCTACGAAACTCATCTAGCTTCATCTTTGACAGGGAAGGAAACTCCACATTCAGAAAGCTCCGTCCCTCCCATAGCATTGCAGGCGCTTCCACACGCTCGGCTTGCTCCACAACAGCTCGTCTCTCTCTAGCCAGGCGTGTGACTTCCTCCCGCAGCACTTCATCCGACTGACGGGCAGCAGCAGTACGCCAAAGAATTCCCCAGTTTGGAGGGATCAGCTCCTCCCCAAGTTTCTGGAGCCGGAACCTAATCTGGGGATCTCGAATCTTCTGGCTGACCCTAACTAGATGCTCAGGCATCAAAACCGCGTATCTCCCAGGAAACTCTATCGCTGTGGTTAAGATCGGCTTTCTAGCTCCCATCCTTCTTCTCTCAACCTGAACCACAATCTGCTTCAGCTCAGGATTCACGACCTCTATGTTCGCGATCTTGCCCAACACTACCCCAATGTCAACTACGAATGCGTGACTTCTGAGATCCTCCTCTTCTATTAACCCCTTGTAAATTCCATCAGCTGTGACCGCCCACCTCCTAACTATGACGTCGTCTAAGCGGGACTGCGCAATAGAGCAAAACGTGTTGATACTTTCAGCTTTCCCCAGCGCCTGAACTCCCTGTCGATCAAACCGATCATTGACGTCAAGATCAGGCGACTCATCGCATTCGTCTAATCCGAATCTTTCCCTCAGGGTGATCGAAGGTTGAACAATGTCGAACCCATTGTCAAGAAGAAGCTTCGTTAAAGCAGTTGAATATATTCCTCGAACCCGAGCCTTCGCCATCATCGTCCCTCCTCTGCTAAGCTTCAATCTTCTCAATTCGATAAAGATTGCCAAGCTTGGTAACTTGAAACTTCACACCCAAAATCTTCTGGGTAAGCCAAAGGTTTGTATCTAGATGGGCAGTCATGGAACGAGCAAGATAAACCGAGTTGCCCTCAGCCAAAGCAACATAGGGGACCAGCAGATCAGCGAGATGCGTATCAACTGTGGCCCTAGCTTCTATCTCCTTGAAGAGGTTCTCAGCAGCTTCACGACCCACCACCTCGCTGACTTTGCGAAGTTCGCCAATAGCGTCGCCTCCCAACAGCACGTCCGCACTGCTTTTTGCCCATAGTACGAGCGAGCTTCCTTTCTGAAGCGGATTGGACATATCGTTAACCACTTTAATCTCTGCCTCAAAACTGCGGGCCCTGAGATACTGGTTGGCTGCCCTAGCTTGGCGCTCCGCAACCTTCCGATCTGCTAGAAAGGTGCATACAGAAACTCCGCGTAGCTCCTCTATTTTTCCAAACTTGTCAAGTCGCAAAGGATCCAGTTTTTGGCAAGGCTCAACCGCCATTGAAACTTCGCCCATGCCTTTGGGATAGTAGCCATACTTTCGGATGGTTAGGTAAGCCTTCAAACCCATTCGCTCAAGTGTGGGAAGAAGCACGTGTTTCAGATAATTTATGGTGGGGGCATGACGAACATCGGTGCCACCCTTCACCACGTGAATGTTCGCTGTGCGTTTGGCACAGACACAAAGCGGCAACACTGTCAACAAGAGCATGGGAATGCTGCCGGCGGTTCCAATCTCAGCACGTATTTCGCCTCCTTTGATCTCGCGAGGCTCAAACCAAAGTTCACGGGAGCCCAACGTGGCACCTCTAGTCTCCGCACTGCAAAGCCTCGCCGCCGTGAGTGTAGCCTCAAGATGCTGAGGCCGCAAACCTGGCTGGCTTCGATTTTCACGGATGTTGTAAATGTGCAACGGCTCACCGAGAATGCCAGCTAGGGCTATTGCTAGGCGCAAGATGGTGCCGCTCCCGCTCTTTTGGCTGCCGTCAACTTCCAGCACTCTCAAGCCTCCAATTGATCATTCTCGATTTAATCTAAAAGCTTCTTCGACGCTGCAATTAAGAGCTCACTTTTTCTGGTTTTCTCTACCAATCAATTGTCAATTTCTTCTTATGCGCGCGTAGTCTAATTTTGAAATAAATTATAAGGCAGAAACGAAAAAGTAGTAAAGAGGTTTGATCATGAGCGAAAAGAAGTTGAGTGAGGAAAAGCTACTTCAACGAATCGACGAGCTTCTCAGCGTTCTGAATATGATATCTAGAGACCTTACAGATGTCGCGAAACGTTTAAGGGAGACCAGCCCTCCCACCGTTGCGCCTACTGAAGAAGCGCAAACAATCGACAACGCTAAAATGTTGTTTCCTGAGGATTTAGAGAAAATGTTAACTTTTGAGGAAACAGGAAACTACATTGTGATAAAGCCGCGCCAATACTTGGGATCGGAAAACTTCGCCAAAATCGCATCTATCGTCCGAGACGCAGGAGGAGAATACATCAGCGCGGGAAAAGAGTCTCATTTTCGAATTTTCAAGCAGTGATCAACCGAAGTTATCGTTTACCATGCACACATACGGCATAGGCTTTTGAGCCATCTCTTAGTTGGGTCTCCAAAATTTCGACGTGTTTGTGGGCAGTAAAGGCTTTTCCAATATCGCCTCAGTCCTCTTTCGGAGTAACAACGATCACTTGGCCAAGCTCTTCTAAATGCTTCTCCAGGACGAACAAGCCGACGGATTGTATGTCATCGTCGTTGACTAACAGAATACATGGCATGTACCTTCATCCTAGGTTGACCCTGACGATATCTATCATAGAGATAAACCTTCGCCAATGACAAAATTCGTCAGATTAAGGAGCTATATCTGTAGCGAACCCTGAAGTCTTTGAATTCACCACTGTAAGGCTCCCACTGAACGTCAACCCGCGTCACTATAGCTCCTGGCGGACCTCTTCTACAAAATTCAATTAACCGCTCCACGTCACCCCTTTCCCCCTCGAAAATAGCTTCCACTCTTCCATCTGCCCGGTTTCGCACCCACCCGGTAATGCTTCTCTTGGCTGCCTCATGTTGCGTTTCCAACCGAAAGAAAACACCTTGGACCCTTCCCGTCACAAAGAGGTGGCACCTAACCTTGGTCAATTTTCTTCATCCTTTCCGCATTTTGACCGCCAAAACCTTAAATATTTGTCACCTAGAAGTGAGTTTCTACTGTTCGAAAGCTGAAAGCTCCCTAAACCGTTTAATTGATAGTGACCTATGCTATAAACAGGGGATAGCAATGACGAAGGTTCACACTCCTCTTATCATCGTGAACTTCAAAACGTATTCTGAAGCCACTGGCAAGAAGGCTCTGAAACTAGCTAAAATCGCAGAAAAAACTAGTTTAGCAACTGATGTTTACATCGGTTTGTCTCCTCAGTTCACCGACATCTCGCCCATCGCTCGCCTTGGATCCGTTCCCGTTTTCGCGCAACACATCGATCCAGTGAAGCCTGGAAGTTACACAGGCCATGTTCTCGCCGAGTCAGTTAAGGAAGCTGGTGCAGTAGGGACACTGATCAACCATTCGGAAAAGCAATTGAAACTCGCCGACATAGAATCGGCTATTGTAAGAGCGCGCGAAGCCGAGTTGGTTTCAGTGGTCTGTACCAACAGCACCGCTGTGAGCGCAGCAGTAGCCGCACTTGAGCCCGACATGATCGCCGTGGAACCACCTGAGTTGATTGGAACAGGAATACCCGTGTCAAAAGCCAAGCCGGAAGTGGTGACAAAGGCAATTGAGCTAGCCAAGCGTGTAAACCCAGAGGTTGTAGTCCTTTGCGGCGCAGGGCTAACAACGGGAGAGGATGTATCTGCGGCTCTTAAACTCGGGACAGAAGGAATTTTAGTGGCTAGTGGCGTTGTAAAGGCAAAGAATCCTCATAAGATGTTGCTGGAGTTCGCCGAAGCCATTGCAAAGGCATAGCGAGGCTCATAATTGAAAGTTGAGGCTGAGTGTGCCGCGTGTGTTCTTCAACGAGGATTGCTAGAAATCGAAAAAGCAACCAGCGACGTTTACATGCAGTTTAAGACTATGTCCGCTCTCGTGACTCTCCTAACCAATGAATTCCAACCCACAGCTATTGCAGCCCACCTTGGAACGAAAAGAGACAGAATAGTAAAGGAAGTGACCGGCAATCCAGACCCTTATGCAAAAGCGAAACAGACAAGCAATCAGAGGGCCTTGGAAATCCTTCCAACGGCTAAGAACATGATTTTGAGCGAGCCTTCGACAGAATCTCGGTTTCGAAAATCCTGTCTGTACTCAATGGTAGGCAACATCATAGAATTCGATATCCCAAATCATGTATTCAAATTCGAGGAATTGGGAACACTGATTAAGAGGGCCGAAGAAGACCTGGCTATCGAC
Source organism: Candidatus Bathyarchaeota archaeon (assembly GCA_020356305.1). Next base: position 242,967 of record CP070636.1, read on the forward strand.
GAAATCTCAAAAATCTTAGAAATAGCCAGAAAGTCCAAGAGCATCTTATACCTGACCGACAACGCTGGAGAGATAGCGCTTGACACGCTGCTCGTCGAAGAATTGAAAAGGTTTGGAGCACAAGTCACGGTGGCGGTCAAGAGTAACCCAATACTCAACGACGCAACTATGGAAGACGTCACATATGTGGGGATGGACGAGATTGCAGATGACGTGATCACCACGGGAACAGACTCTGTTGGTTTGGTTATTGAGGAATGCTCCAGGGAATTTCTGAGTCTTCACAGCTCAGCTGACTTGGTGGTGGCTAAGGGCATGGGATACGCTGAAACACTCACAGAATACCCTCTGACAACTCCACACGCACTCTTGTTACGGACAAAATGTCGACCAGTTGCCAACTTCTTTCGCGTGGGTAGAAACAAGAATGTTGCCAAGCTGATACTTTAGCCACAATGTCGCTATTGCCAAAACAAATTCAACATGGATGATGAAAAATGGAGCTCGCCTTGCCAGAAATTCACCTCGGACCAAATGTTCTTTCGGATTTCAACAAGGCGATTCGGATGGAATGGCTGGTAACCAACGGGTTAGGCGGATACGCCTCTTCCACAGTGCTGGGGATCAATACCCGAAAGTATCACGGTCTACTGATTGCTGCTTTCAATCCGCCCATAGATCGAAGAGTTCTCCTAACCAAACTGGATGAAGAAGTCGAGATTGGAAGCAAATCCTACTCGATCGGTTCCAACGAGTTTGAGCACGGCGTCCAACCTGAGGGGTATCGGTTTCTCTCAGGCTTCACACTCGACCCCTTACCAACTTACAAATATGCCATAGAAAACGTTCAACTTCAGAAAACCATCTTCATGCCACAAGGAAAGAACGCAACCATCGTAAAGTACGACATCTTCAATCCTCACGATGATAAGGTGTCCATCCGCGTTTTTCCGTTAGTCAATAGTAGACATTTCCATTCCCTCACAGATAAAGAAACGCTGAGTTGGGATATCATTCAAAAACCCTTTGAAGAAGGGGTGATCATTCATCCGTCAGTTCCGCTATCACATCTAATTATTTCTTCAGACAACGGTCAATATTTTGCCGGAAAAGGAGAATGGATCAGACGTATTCATTTTCGCGTGGACAGCTCACGAAGAGAGAGTTGCCATGACGACGGTTATAACCCTGGATGGTTCGAGGTTAAAGCAGCTCCCGAAGAGCGAACAGAAGTTCATGTTGCTGCCGTAGCGGCAAAAACAGAAGAGGACGTGAAGAGCACCTATTCATCGCTTTTCAAAGGCATAAATGCGCTGCGTCTTAACGAGTTAGAGCACCGAGAAGGTTTGATTGCAAAGTTCCGAAACCAGCACAGTGACATTAGAAGCAAGAACTGGCTGAAGTGGCTGGTTTTGGCCACAGACTCCTTCGTGGTGAACCGAAAGACAACCAAAACAAAATCAGTGATCGCTGGTTATCCGTGGTTTGAGGACTGGGGTAGAGATTCGCTGATCTCCCTGCCAGGGCTGACGTTGATAACTGGGAGGTTTGAGGACGCAAAACAGATCTTGCTTACATTTAAACACTATTGCCAAGAGGGCGTAATTCCAAACAGGTTCCCAGATCAGGCAGACGGAAAACCGGACTACAACACTGTGGACGCGACACTCTGGTACTTCAACGCGGTTCTTCAGTACATGAAATACACGGGAGACCAGGATTTCGTCCATGAAGAGCTTTGGAGTCTCTTGAGATCAATTGTTGAACATCATCGCCAAGGAACCCCGAATCGAATACGTTTGGACGACGACGGGTTGATCGAACACGGTCCGCAATTGACGTGGATGGACGCCATGGTAAACAATGAGTCTGTCACACCGAGAGATGGAAAAGCTGTGGAGATCCAGGCTTTATGGTACAACGCCCTCAAAACGATGGAACTGCTGGCAACATCTTTCAATGAGAAGGAGCATGCAGAGGAATATTCCCTCTTGGCAGAGCGGGCTAGAAAGAGTTTCGTGGAGAAGTTTTGGAACCCGCAGATGGGTTGCTTGTTCGACGTGATTCGCGGCGAACAGAAGGACGCTTCTCTCAGACCAAGCCAGGTGATCGCCGTTGCGCTAGACTTTTCCATTCTTGACAAAACAATGAGCGAGAAAACAATTGAGACTGTTTGGAAAAGACTTTTCGCTGCCTATGGCCTGAAAACCCTGGCACAGGACGACCCGCGCTATGTTGGAAAATACTTAGGAGATTGGAACCAACGCAACAAAGCCTACCACAACGGCACAGCTTGGGCTTGGCTCCTAGGCCCTTTTACCACCGCCTTCTTGAAGGTGAAGAACCACGAGGAGCACTGGCGCATCTTCGCCTTTGACACATTTCTTCAGCCACTCTTTGATAAAGAAACTTTTCGAGCTGGACTGGGGACAATAAGTGAAATATTTGACGGCGACCCACCCCACACGTCTAGGGGAGCCATAGCGCAGGCTTGGAGCGTGGCAGAACCTCTGAGGGCTTTTGTTGAAGATGTCATGTTGAAGAGACCCCCATACGAACGAAGAATCCTAGGAACGCGCGAAACAGTTTCAAATGAAAAATAGCGGGAAATGTTAGTTTTGGAGATAACTCCAATCTAGTGCGCGCGCAGTTTTGCGCTTTAGTATTTTCTGGAAGAAAAGGACGATTGCAACAATGATGCTCATTAATATCATCGATCCTCGGAGAAGGATGGCCAAGTCCAGTGATGTTGCTACACCAATGAACCCCAGAGCATCGTATGCGCCGTGGATGATTGCGGGCACAAGAAGATTCCCGCCTGAGAGATAATACGTGGCTGCCATGGCCATGCCGAAGGTCGTCAAGTTCGTGAACAAGACAATAGAGGCGATCTCGTATACAACGGCATAATAGAGGTGAATAGCAGCGAACAATGTTGACGAAATGAAGGCGAGGCTCAGCCAGTGGCGATCTTTGAAAAGGCTGAGCAAACCACCGTATACGAAACCTGTGAAGATGTACTCTTCAACTGGTCCTACAAGAAGCAGAGAAAACCATGCCATAAGCCATGCCAGTTCACGCTCTACGTCAAGCGCCGGATTGGGTTGGTCTAAGAGACTCAGCGCTGTGGGATCAACTGCCGCCATTATTAGAAGAATCACAATAGATACCAGCATACCCAGAACTGTGAAAGCACCGAAAAAACCCAAGCCAAACTTCAAAGCAGTGAAGGTGCGACTGAAGGCCTTCCGAATTATTTCTGATCCCCAGAGTAAGCTCGTAGCTAATAGCGGGACTCCGTAAACTATGATGATGCCCAAGATTGGATGGAGACTTTCAATGAAATACTGGGAATAGACTGAAGCGAAGACTACGCATAGCCCAACAAGATACGACTTCTTTGTGATCGGCATTTCCAAACCGGATTATTATCTCTTGGCGAAGGGCTTTAGTCTTTCGTAGGGGACGCCCGCTAGAAGTCAACTGGGTACTCAAGAAAACTTATGACTTCATACACGCAAACGGATGCTGTTTTCGGTGACTTGGCGTTCAAATGTGTAGCCTAAGATAATAAATCTTTAAAAGGGCTATGGCCGTCTTTCAATCTCGTGGTGTACGCATTGACCGTTCTGTTAAAATCTCCTTCACCGATCACTATGTTTGTGAAGGGCTTCAAACTCGCTACGTACACTTTCTTTGTGCATTCCACCCTTTATTCTTACAACCATTCTTTAAACAAGACCAGCTATCTCAGCATCAAAGGGGGAATCGCAAAAAAAATATTGCTGACAACCAATCACAAACAATTAAATATAGCATTTAACGAGACACTTGTTACCTCTGCAAACGAAGTATCTGTACAATCTTGAAGGAGAAGCGTGTGCGTGACCGATGTTTGCCTCATGTTTGAGGCTCACCAGCCGCTAAGGCTCAATCACAACTTCCACTTAGACCTAACGGGTCATCCCTCATTGAAGAAAAAAGATCTAAGTGAACTCTATTTTGACCAGAAGTTAAATCGCCACATTTTTGAAAGGGTTGCTCAAAAGTGTTACTTCCCATCCAATACTATTCTCTTGGAACAGATAGACCGGTACAAGAGAAGTCGAAAAAAGTTTAAGGTGGCTTTTGGCATATCTGGCATACTAATTGAGCAGTGTGAACGTTGGAATCCAGACCTTCTGGACTCTTTTAAACAACTCGCAGAATCTGGGTGCGTTGAGTTTCTTGATCAACCTTACTACCACTCCATTGCCGGTCTCTACGGCACGGATCGATCAGAATTTGTTGAGCAGATCCAGATGCACCGCCAACTTATGAAGGATCTCTTCAACTATGAGCCAAAGGTGGCAGAGAACACCGAGTGCTTGTACAACAACTCTATTGCAAAGACTGTTGAAGGACTGGGTTACAAAGCCACGGTCACAGAGGGCGTTGAAAGAATTCTTGGTTGGAGAAGCCCAAATCATGTGTATACGGCGAAAGACTCTTCCCTTCCGGTTCTACTTCGCAACTACCGTCTGTCGGATGACATAGGATTTCGCTTCTCCTCTACTTGGTGGCAGGAGTGGCCGCTGACCGCGGAAAAATACGCCAGCTGGTTGGCATCAACTGAAGGGGATGTGATCGTCCTTTTTGTTGATTACGAAACTTTCGGTGAGCATCATTGGTCGGAGAGCGGAATCCACGATTTCTTAAGGTGGTTGCCTGGAGAGGTTATCAAATGGAATAATCTCTATTGGCATACACCATCAGAGGTCGTTCAGAGACACAGGCCCGCTGGGGAGATTGATGTTCAAGACTTCAACACGGTCTCTTGGGCAGACCTTGAAAGGGATCCTAGTGCTTGGATCGACAATCCGATGCAGATGCTCTGCTTTGAATCGCTAAAGGGGTTGGAGCAACTTGTCAAGGCAACGGGCGATGAAGAGCTGATCCGGCTGTGGCGTTATCTGCAGATGAGCGACCATCTTTACTATATGAGCGTCAAAGGTGGGGGCCCAGGAGACGTTCACTGCTACTTCAACCCCTCTGGCAATCCTTTCGATGCTTTCACCGTTTACTCAAAGGTTCTTTCGGATCTCGAGGCTAGAGTTATGTTGGAGCTGGAGAAACCTGAACTTGCAGCGAAGAGGATGTTACGTCGACTTCCAGCTGGGAAAGGCTTTACCTTCTTTAACGAGTTTGATCAACCCACTGAAATAAGTGTTCACAATCTCGAAGAGTTCTATTCTGCCCTTGAAGCCGTTGGCCTCAAGTCCATTCGGTTCCACATAAAACGAGGAGACTTTGAAGGTTGGCTTCGCCACGTAGTTGGAGACGAGAAGCTAGCAGACGAAATAGCGCACATATCAAGCAAGAGCTTGAGTGGCCGAGAGCTCCGCAAAAGAATTCTTGGTATCGTTGAAGCTAGAATTATGGAACTAAAGGAGATGCCAGTCAAAAGTTGATGTGGAACTTAGTAATTGAGAGGGGCAGACACATAAGCAAGATCTTTCGAAGGTCATCTCCATGAGAATCTGTATGTTGACGTGGGAGTTTCCACCCAGAGTTGTGGGAGGAATTGCTCGACACTGTGAGGGTTTAGCTAGAGCCCTTGCTCATTTGGGTCACGAGGTGCATATCTTCACTTTAGACTTTCCCGGCGCGCCTGATTACGAAGAGATTGAAGGGGTCAAGATTTACCGAACTGTTACGGAGCTGGGGCATCCAAACTTCCTCACGTGGGCTCTCTTGTTCAACCATTTCTTGGAGAAGAGACTAGGAAATGTGAGCCAGCAAGTTGAGTTTGATGCACTTCATGTTCATGACTGGCTAACGGCTCCGGCAGGTATCTCGTTCAAGTACCGTGCGAAAAAGCCTATGATTCTGACCGTTCACAGCACGGAAATTGGCCGTGCACAGGGCCTCCACAACCCCGACTCGCTTGCGATCGACGGAATGGAGTGGTGGGCAACCTATGAGGCGAGCAAGATTGTAGTGACCAGCGGTTCCATGAAGGGGGAAATCTGTGGCCATTTTCACTTGCCAAGCGACAAGATCAAGATAATTCCAAACGCGATCGATTTGGCAAGATGTCATACTTCAATTGACCGGGAGTCTGTTCGACGACGTTACGGAGTGGGTTCCAACGAGAAACTTGTCCTCTGCGTGGGTCGATTGGTTCCTCAGAAGGGAGTGGAACATCTGATTCGCGCTGTTCCCACCATATCTTGGCGTCATCCAGAGGCAAAATTCCTAATTGTGGGCGAAGGATGGTTAAAAGGTCACTTGGAATATCTCGCACGGTCTAGCGGACATGGATGGAAAATACGATTTACAGGTTTCCTTCCAGATTCAGAGGTAGTAGCGCTCATGACCGGCGCTGATGTTCTGGTTATTCCGTCCATCTACGAGCCCTTTGGGATCGTTGCTCTCGAGGGGATGGCCGCTGGTGTTCCAGTGGTGGCCAGTCAGGTCGGAGGGTTGGCAGAGGTGGTGGAGCATGACCGAACTGGGATTCATGTATATTCTAGGAACCCTGAGTCAATCGCTTGGGGAGTTGACCGAGTCTTGTCCGACCCCGGCCATTCGCGGTGGCTCACAGAAAACTCCCGAGAAACAATACAAAAGACTTATAGTTGGGATGGAATTGCTAAGAAAACCGTGAAGGTCTACAAAGAGGTGTTGTAGCAAAATGTCAGAAGAAGTACCCGAGGAATTTCGTCTCCTCTGTATGTTACACAATATAGGCGCAACTAAGGTGGAAAGGTCGCTGTCCATCAAGGAAATCTGCGAGTGGACCGCTTTGGAAACATCATCGGTGGAGCTTCACCTTCGAAGGTTGGTTGAACTCGGCTACGTTCAACCTATTGAGGCTGAAGGAGCTGGTAAATATCACCTCACTCCAAACGGAATCAGAAAGGTGCTGACTCTCTACAGTTAATTGTTAACCCTTTGCTACAGGTCCTTTTCTTCCTTCTGGGCAGCTTCTCTCAGGTTTTCAGCAGCGTCTTCAGGTGGCACAACGTTTATGAACATTCCAGTGCTCTTCTCAAAGCCGGCCCAAATGGTTAGCTTGGGATAGACTTCCAGGTGCCAATGATAGTAGTTGACATCTTCTTTGCTCGGCGCAATGTGAAATCCGAAGTTGTACGGGGGGTCACCTAACAGAGATTTTAAACTGCCAAGACAGATTCTTAACGCCACTGCTAGATCGTTTACTTCTGCCTTTGACATATCTAGCAATGTTGACTCGTGTCTCTTGGGAAAAATCCAGAACTCGAGAGGGTGAACGCTTGCCCAAGGGGCGAAAGCAACGAAGCCATTGTTTTCCCAGATGAAGCGGGAGGTGGCCCTTTCTTTTTCTATGATTTCACAAAAGATACACCGCTCGTTTTTCGCCCAAATTCTTCTGCTCGCTTCCAATTCTTCGTTTACAATTCTTGGGACATTAGGAGTTGAAATCAGTTGAGTGTGGGCATGGGAGAGCGACGCACCAGCGTCTCGCTTATGATTTCTGAAGATGGAAACATAATTTGTGTAGGTCTTTGCAGAAATTTCGTGTAGTCGGTCAAGATAAGCGTTGACGACGTGGACCAATTGTGGAATTCCTGCTACCCCAGGATGTTCGTCATGGTTTGGTGACTCAACGATGACTTCGTGATGGCCAATAGCCTTCATACGCACGGCACCCTTTTCAGTCTTCACCTTCTCTCTTTCATCTACGGGAGTAAACGCGGGGTACAGATTTGAGAAGCATCGGACCAACCAGCCCTTGTGGCGAAAGCCGTTTCGGTCTTTCTCTTTTCTGATTCTTCCGCCCGAAGGAACATAAGCAAGGACGGCTGGTGGTGTCATACGTTCATTACCCGGACAAAACGGGCATGCATCCCTTTTTTTCTCCTCCTTTTTCTGCACAAAATCGGTTGGTCGGCGTTTTCTCTCTGTGGCGATCACAACCCAACGTTCTAGCAAATAGTCTCTTCGCAACTCGTTCGATGACATTACGTCTCTTCCAGATTCAACAAGTGCGAAACGCTATTTTACGGTTTGAATTATAAAAGCTGTTTGTAGAGTTGAGCCGTTCTCTTGGCAACTGCGTCCCAGTTGAATCTTTGAAGAACTATTTTTCTGCCGTTTTGGCCAAGCCATTCTTTTCGTTGAGGATCCTGAACCGCGTTAATGAGTCCCCAGGCGATGTCCGATGGGTCTTCTGGGTTGACATGGAAGCCGCATTGATCTGAGCCACTTGGAACCACAGATTCTCTCATCCCACTAATCCCTGCAGCGCCCACCACTACCGGTTTTCCCATACTCATCGCCTCTAATGCAACGATTCCGAATGGTTCATAGAGGCTTGGGAAGGCTGCAACGTCGCACGCTGCGTAGTGGGCGATCCGTTCTTCTTCGGGCACGAATTCGAAGCGGAATTTAACAGTGTCTTGGAGCCTTAATGTTTGAACTTGCTTTTCCAAGTAATCTCTCATTTCTCCGAGACCTAGAACCACCAATTTAACGTTTGGAACCTTTTGCAGAACTTGAGGCATCGCCCTAAGCAGCTTATCCACTCCCTTGATCCAGACGAGTCTGCCAATGAAAAGCGCCATCAAGTGGTTGTCTCCGAGACCATATTCCTGTCTTACGTCCCTGATCTTCTCCTCGCTCACCTGCGTGGAAGAATATTTCTCTGGGTCCACTCCGTTGTAGCAAACCTGAATCTTCTCTTTAGGAAAGCCGAGTTCTGTCATTTCTTTCTTCATAGCTTCGGAAACGGTGATGACCCTGTCTGCCATCTGCGCGGCACGATGTTCGATGTTGCTTACGACGTCGGATCCGTTGCCCAATGTTCGTCCTTTTTCGGTGGAGTGAACGTGAAAAACGAATGGCAAGCCCAGTTCCCTTTTGATTGCTATGCCAGAGATAGCTGAGAGCCAGTCGTGGGCGACAACTAGATCATATTTGAATTCGTCTCTTCGAACAAGTTCGTTGATTAGTTTTGATGCGCTGAGGTAGTTATACATCAAGATTTTCGAGAAGAGCTGGATGCCTCTACCCCACTTTTTGATGTCTTCCGCGATTACGTCTGGCAGAGAATCGGACACATCGATGTGCGCTGGTCTATGAATCTCGATTCCACGCCATAGTTCCCTCGTTGGGAGGCTTCCTTCGTCGTCGTTCATGGTGAAGACTGTGACGTCGTGATCGAGTAGAACGAATTTTCTTGTGATTTCAGCGGCGTAGGTTCCTAAGCCTCCGACAATCTTGGGGGGATACTCGTATACAAGCACTGCAATCTTCATTTTAATTAGCTCCTGAAAGTCAGCGTATTTTTCACCTAGTGAATAGCGTTCCAGTCAATATGTTTTTCGCATTTAAGACCTTTTTCCAAGTCTTGACGTATGTAAATGTCTGAAAAGGCTTTTTAATGTAACGGATTACTAATATGTGGGATATCCAATGGAAAAGCGTTCCAAGACGAGAGGAGATGAAGTTAGAAGAGAAATTCTGAAGATGATGTGGGAAGTTGAGGGACCAGTGAGATCCTGGGAGATAGCGGAGAAAATGGGAATCAGCGTTCCTTCGTCTACTATGCACCTACTCAGGCTGATTAAGGCTGGGTACGTTTCTACTCCCCAAAAGGGGCATTACCTACTCACGGTTCATGGCAAAGAAATTTTGGGATTGCCAAAAGTTGACAGAGAGCTGGTTTCGCGCATCTTGAGTTCGGTCTCGTCAGAAAAGGCCTTCCACTTTTACAAAGGGACAGGTGAGTATCTGCAAGTGTTCGCAAACAGCCTCAACGATTTCCGCGAAAAAATCATGGCCATCGACGTCAAGTCTGTGGAGTTTCACGTGCCACGGAGAGATTTTGAACTATGGTTTCAAAGCTTGGGAGACTTTGAACTAGCTGAGAAAATGGGCGAGATTAGACAAATGAGTTTGTCTGGGGAACACCTTCGAAAAAAGGTTTACGAAACAGTTAGATCTCGCTACGAGGAACTGAAAAGACTATTCCAACAGCATGTGTGACCTCAGCTGCAACTGCTTCTACACTTGGCAAGAGTAAAGGCTACACAGGCTTGAACCTGTCCTTCAATTTTTCCAAAACTTTGGATATCGTGGTATATTCCATAACCTCCGCGCTGAGTCGAGCAGGTTCAAACTCGCCCATTCTTCGCAGAGCAGCGCCGTATTCAACAGCCTCGCGACGAGCCAGATCAAAGGCAGGATCATCAAACAGGTCGCTTATCAAGGGGAAACCGTCATCATCACTGGCAATCTTACCATCAGCAACTTGGAAACCGAGAGCCACTATTCTTGGGGGGCCGTCGAAAACGGTGCATCTGCTATCCTTTAATCCCACAGGCATCAACGGTCCCCAGTGACTGCCACGCATCCAACCTTCAACAAAGTAACTGTGCATAAAGGGAACCAGAATTTCTCCAAGCGCAGGTAAGCCATGCTGAGCCCTTACAATGGAGACAGGATCATCTTTTCCGATGTATCTTCCTGCTATTAACGCAAGCCTTGTTGTGCTCGTTACTCCGCATATGAGGTTGTCACTTGCCCGCCACACGTGGGAGACCACGTTGCGCCCAGGCGTCCCGATTAACGCAATTAGCTCATACATTTCCTCAGGGCACTTCAGGACAACTTTCTTGTTTTTGATTGTGTCAAGAACCTCGAACTTGAAGCCTCCAGCCATGCTAGGATCGATGACAAGTCCCGCAGTGCTGGTAGGGTCTGCAAATATGCGAAACATTGGGTAATTGAAAGCTCCAGGCTCTGTCTTGTCAGCGGCAAAAACAACGATAGGATCAGAGCCTCGTTCCTCGATTTCCATCTCGGCCACGCCAGGACCCATTCCGCGAACGTTCCCACTAAATGCTTGTTTCAAAAGGTCTTGTCCGGCACCATACAGCTTCAGACTTGCAGCCTTATTCGCAGCCTCTTGAAAGATGCTCCAAGCCAACTTGTGAATTTTAGGGTTGTTCTCCCCTCTGTTGTGAACCATGAGGAGTTCAAGATCGTCTCCTGCGTGAAACACATAATGGCTGTTGATGAGACCACTTTTTTGAGCCTCTACTAAACGTTTCTCGCCGATGTCCAGTAGAGGTTTTGGGACCGTATGATGTCCAGCTAGAGAACCCACATCACATTTGATCAGCGATACAGTCGTCTTTTGAGGCATTTCATATTCACCTTGATGTAAATTTGAATGTAGTTCTCTTGTTTCGACTTAAAAGACTTGTTACATACTGCTAAGTTTTTATGGCTCAAATTGGAGTAGCTATAGGAGTTCGCAATGGGTAAACCTGCAGTGGTTTCTGCCAAGTTGCCTGAAGAGATCTATAAAGAGCTGATTCTCCGAGTTCCCAACGGAGAGAGAAGCAACTTCATCCGTGATGCCATCCTTGAAAAGCTTCAAAAGGTTCCTCGACCCGACAAGATTTTTGAGCTGGAGCAGAAGATCAGTCAGCTTCAATCAGATCTTGCCGAGGTTAAAAAGTACTTGGTGGAGCTGGAGGTTCTGACCTACGAGAAGGGTAAGATAAATCCCCACGCCTTTTGCGTCGATGACATTGACCATAAAATCGTTAACCATCTTCTTCATTACGGAGGAGCCACTACCTCTGAACTTGCAGACTCCGTCGGAACCAACCGATGGTTGATCCTCAACAGACTCAGGAAAATTCAACAACGTTCTAAGAAACAGCTCGGAAAGTCCATTGTCGAATACTGCCCCGGAGAAAGATCTGGAAAGAGAAAAGCCTGGTGGATGAGCGAGGAGCTTGTTGAGGCGTGAGCCTCCTCTCTGCCCACGTACATTTGTTGAAACTTGTTATTACAATGGAACAGTAAGGTCTGTTTTGAACTAGTCCATTTTTTATGCCGTGTAGGCATAAGATATTATGAATGTGGCTATCCCCAGCACAAGCATAGCGTTGTTTGCTGTTTTGTTTGATACTTCAAAGAAGCCACAGACCAGTTCTTTACTTGAGAAGGGATACAAGGGTTTGAATGAACCATATGCTAAAGCATCTCCAAGCAAATGACTCGCTGTTCCTCCGAAGCCAGCAACAAAACCCATAGACCAACCC
>CP070636.1:255149-258721 GCA_020356305.1 Candidatus Bathyarchaeota archaeon
AGAGTAGTGAAGTTTTGTCGAAGCTTGAGAAAGGAAGGATTGGATATTGAATGGTTCTGTGACTCACGGGTGAACAACTGCAATTACGACGTGTTTAGGCAGATGGTTAAGGCTGGCTGTAGGATAGTTTATTTTGGAGCGGAGAGTGCTAACCAAAGAATCTTGGACTACTACAAGAAGGGGACGACTCCGGAGGAGGCAGTGAGTGCTGTTCAGAAAGCTAGAAAAGCTGATGTTGACGTGATTGTGGGGTCGTTTATATTTGGGGCTCCAGACGAGACTAGGGAGGAGATTCAGAACACGTTGCGGTTTGCAAACAAACTGGACATTGATGTGCCTCAGCTGAACATTCTTGGAGCTTTTACGGGAACTGACCTCTGGGCTGATTTGGTGGCTAAAGGCTTCATTGATGAAGATCAGAAATGGGAAACTGGCGTTTACGTTCCTAAAGTTTCACCTTATGCTGTGCCCTTTGAAGAGATTAGATCAATGGTTTACGAGTATTTCCGAGCTTTCTATCTCCGCCCCAAATTGTTGTTAACGGAAATATTGCGAACTGTGAAGAGTTCCTACAGGTTTGCGGGATTCGTTAACAATGTTGCTAGGCTTAACACTATCATAGACACTGTGAAACAAGGAGTTACGCTAGACTAATTTCAAAAAAGCAGACGGAACTTTTTCATCTAAAATTAATTAAAAGACCCTCACAAAACGCATGTGTGTGCGTTGGTGTGATGGGATAGTTGGATGTTTTCGTCTGTATATGGAATGCATTAGTTTTAAATAGTGCTCTTTTATCTAAGGTATGAATGAGCAACATGGCGGACATTTGTTCCATATGTGGACTTCCACGCGACATCTGTGTTTGTGGCGAAATCAGCAAAGAACAACAGCGAATTCGAGTTAGATTAGAAACACGCAAATGGGGACGAGCTGTAACCATAATCGACGGCATCGACGACAAAGACACAGACCTAGGACGACTCGCACAAAAACTCAAAACCTTCTGTGCCTGCGGAGGAACAGCCAAAAACAGCCAAATCGTACTGCAAGGAGACCATCGCCAAAGAATCCAACCATATCTCGTTGAACTCGGATACCCCGCAGAAAACATTGAAGTTCAATAACTAAAAACGGAGCAAAAAAGCGTGGGCATACTCAAAGACTTAAGTGACGTACTTAAGAGTATGAAACGAAGAAACAAAACCATCAAACTCTGTCCCAAATGCAGAAGCCCCAAACTAAAACTTTCCAGCAGTTTTGACGTGTGGTTAACACCTGAGCAATATGTCTGTGAAAACTGTGGCTATAAGGGACCCATAATACTAGAAGTGGACGAAGAAAACCTTCACAAAACTGAACCAAGCCACTAATCCGGCAATTTAAGATGTTAAATCAGTCTGGAAGAGTGATGTTTAACACTCGCTTAAGACTCTTATAACGATTCCTAACAGTAACCTCAGTCACACCCGCAGCTTCAGCAATATCCTTCTGCGTTTTCTTCTCATTATTTTGCAAACAAGCAATGTACAAAGAGGCAGCAGCAAGCCCCATCGGGTCTTTGCCCGCGGCAGCACGTTTCCGCTTCGCCTCACCGAGAATTTTAATTGCAAGTCCCTGAGTTGGACCGCTGATGCCTGTTCTTTCAGCAATCTTAGAGATATACGTAAGCGGATCAGCAATAGGCATACGAATATCTAACTCGCGAAGCAAAAGCCTATAACATCGAGCAACATCCTTTTTGTCAACAAGGCTAGCTTCAGATATTTCTCGAAGAGTTCTAGGAGTTTCACTCGTTCGACAAGCAGCATAGAGGGCAGCAGCCGCGATGGCTGCGATGGATCTCCCCCGCACCAGACCCTTATCCAAAGCCTTGCGGTAGATTACAGCAGCTTTCTCTTTAATCGGTGGAGGAATGTAAACCTTATCACTTAAACGGTCAAGCTCCGCCATGGCTTGAGCCAGGTTCCTGTCAATAGAAGAGTGCACACGAGAACGAATCTGCCACTTCCTCAAACGCCACATCTGCAACCTAGTGGAAAGAGGAAGTTTCCTTCCGAAGGCATCACGATCCACCTGACTAATAGCCGTAGATAAACCCTTATCGTGAACGGAATAAGATGTAGGCACTCCCACACGGCTCCTCGATGCTTTCTCCTCTTGAGTGAAAGCACGCCATTCCGGCCCTTTATCCATCATCTGCTCGTAGAGAACGAGACCACAATCTCCACAAACGGTTTCTCCTGTGTCATAATCATGAACGAGATTATCGCTACCACACTCTGGACACTTATCAACTAAACGTTGACGCGTTCTAGCCTCTTTATTACTCAACTTTTCATGCTCCATGTTTTATTTGCTTAGAACCGTCACCATATCCCTTTTCGATTTGAGAGAAATCAGTACATTCGGTCCGCGCAAACTAAGCAGATGAACAATTTTAATATATAAGCTTTACGGTTTTTATAACGTTATTTAATACATAACTCCCGAATACTAAGACGCAATACTTATTCTCATTGCAAAGAAAGCTAATACCGCTTCTAAACACTATTGCGTCGCTTGCTCTCTGTTTACTCTCTCTATGAGAATAGGCAAGTCAGTTATCGAAGTTATGATGTAGTTGGCTCCGTGAACCGTCAACTCCTTAATTGTGGAGATGCCTGTAGGCAAACCAACAGCGATAGCTTTCAGTTCCATAGCGCTCTCCATGTCCACCTTACTGTCGCCAACAACCATCGTCACCTCTGGCGTCACACCTAAAATCTTTAGCGCCATCTCAAGATGCCCAGGATTGGGCTTAACATAACTGACTTTGTTCCTCGGAACCGCTACGCCGAAGAAATCTCCAAGTTTAAAGCGCCGCAGAATGTAGTTTACGGCTTTGTCACTGTTTAAAGTGAACAATCCAATTTTCAAATTCATCCGTTTCAAAGCCTTCAGCGTCTCATCTGCTCCAGGTAGCAAGTCAGTGTTACTGGCGGCTTCCAACTCGTACTTTTCAGCTATAGCCCAAGCGCCGTTGCGAATCTCATTCATTACCCCAAGAGATTTTCCAATGTTTTTCACATATATCGCGGTTTTATTAAGCATGTCAAAGATGTTTTCGTTCGCGGATACCACTGAAGCGGGAACGCCGACTCGCAACAGATAACTCCTAACCTCTCCTCTCAGTGCCTTGTAATCCAAGTTGAAACTGACAATCGTTCCGTCAAGATCAAATATCACTGCTTTGATGCTTATTGAATTCACGCTCTCGTTTTCTTGCCAAAGTGAAGTCGGTACACCAATTTCCCTAAGAATAATATACTTTGCGGTAGGCTGAATAACCACTTAACACAATAATTCAGTGATGTCCCATGAGCGAAGAAGAGTACATGCAAGAAAAACTTTGGCCCATACTTGTAGAGACGGTTCGCGCTTCGGTGATGTACCCAAGCCACAAAGCATACACTCGAGAGATTATACTTCAAGAAAAACCTGACATAACCGCTTCGGAACTGGCTAATAGGCTAAGCATGTCTATTGGCGAAGCTTTGGTGATTCTGCATGAGTTGGCGGAGGAAAGAAAA
>CP070636.1:258821-262451 GCA_020356305.1 Candidatus Bathyarchaeota archaeon
ACTGCTGGAACTTGGGCACTCAACTGGAACGCGGGAACTGGAGAATGGGAAGAAGAGCTTGTTTAAGCAGGCTTGATAAATGGTGGCACCCACTACGGAGTTGCAGTTGGAGATGTTGACGGAGACGGCATAGACGAAATTGGAATTGGAAACAACAATGAAGGGTACATCGGAGCTGGAGCGGTTCTCATAGAATGGGATGGCAGTTCATACCAGGTGGTATGGGAGGGCAGTTGGTCTGAAGAAGAACCAGTTATAGAAGCCGTAGCCATAGGAGACGTCGACTGCGACGGAGAGAACGAATTCGCCGTTGGAGGAGGCAACGTACACATCATAGGATGGACAGGAACCAACTATGCTGAGGAGTCAACGATAACTGAGACATCCGGTCTACTCTCAGGAGTGAACATTGGAGATATGGACAATGACGGTCTGAACGAACTAAAAGCCTGCGACATCATAGAGGGTCCCGGCATAGAATGGATAATGAAGTATGCAAAGGAACCCACACCGTTACCAGGATGGACATTCGAGTACTTCGGCCACACCGACGAAAACGGCAGGTTGGTGTTTGAATCTCCGGCGTCTGTTGTGGACATGTACCTCTTTATCTACAAGGCTGAGAAGTCGGAGCACGGATATCAGTACCTGCTAGAAAAGGACCTTTACATAGACAATGACATTGAGATAATCTATGAGCCACATCTAGAAACCGAAGCATTGATAATATCTGAACTAGAGGAAGGCAGCCTTGCGGACTTCCCGCATCTTGGCATAACGTGGCTATGGAAACTGGAAGTGCCAGTGATATGGCCGTTCCCATCATGGTACAATGATCCCACTAACATCGTGGTTTCACCAGCCTGGTACTCATTCATGCACGAACTCTACGAAGTTGACGCATGGGGCACATGGAGATACGAAATGATGAACCCAGGGGACAGATGGGGATATCTTCCGCCAGACACAACATACCAATATGACTTTGTAGGTCCGATTTCAGGAGACATCGAACATACTGACAATAATGACGGCACCGTAACCGTAACGTGGGATGTAACAGACAGTTGTGGACATCAAATCACAGGAGTCTCATTAGACGAAATGGGGCAATTCGCCGGTTCCAAGTCTATAGACGTGTCTTACGTGCCAGTAGACGTCGAAGAATACGAAATTCTGCTAGCAAGTATAGTCGAATACAGGCCACTCATTAGTCTATACGACGAAAACAACAACATCATCAAATCAGGCTATGTCGAATGGTTTGAGAAGACAATGCTAGCTAATGACGGTGAAGTGGCATACGCAACACTTAGATTCGTGGCAGGTCCATACGGCGATCCTGCACCAGAAGAGATCGTCTGGTGGATAAAAGAGGGCTACAACGGAAACCCCCCAAAGGACAAGTAAAGCATCAAACGTAACTGAGACGCGAACCTTCAACCCCCTTTTTTTATATTTTGTTGAAACTTTCAGCTACGTGGCGCGCTACTGGTCTGTGGAGAAAGTAAGGAAGTTTCAAAATGCCTTAAGTCGGCAATGTTACCGTTATATGTACGGATTCTGACGCTACTTTGAATTCATTTGCTTCTTGATAGTTCCCATATGCAGCAATTTTTAGATAAAGTGTTCCAGGTAAACCCGTCCACCTAATTCGCAGCGTCAATTTCAGTTCAACTTTAGCCTCGATGAATCTGGCGTTTGGTTCATCGCTGCTCGGAATTATCTGGTATTCTAAAGCAGTCTGAGGTTCTTCTCCAGTGAAAGTATAGTTTGGATCAACAGCTACCTCGCCTTCATAGCCTGTTGAAACGATGGTTACAGTGAGATTGCGGTATTCCCCGACTCTCAACGTAATCTCGTCGGGTTCAAGGCGCACGGTAAATCTTTTGTCGCCACCATCTAGCGGCGCAATATAAACAAAAACAACTAGAACAACTGCAACAACAACTGTCGAAAGCAATCCTAAAATAATCTTTTTGTTCATACATTTCTCACATCTGGGACGAGAGAGCGCGTTCGCGCGCGCTTTTCCTATCCACGGATTGAGTACACGTCTAAATGTTATGTATCAAGACGTAAAAAATTATCGTTTAATGTTGCACGAAGTTACAAACTGTTAGCGCGCGCATCGAAAGTGATTACTTTTTTCAGATTTTCTCGCTCAATCTGGTTAACAATCATGTTTAACTCCTCTTTTGATATGGCCTGAGTCTCATTGACGATGACTTGACCCTTAAAATCAGCACTCCTTGCCTAACATTGTCAAATGAGACTAATTGGAAACCGTTGGGCGCGGTTTTGTTGAATGCCAAAAGGTTAATTGATTGCTTGTCGAATATTTCTGATATGAAACAGACAGTTTATCATGAATGGGTCCCAACTGGGGCATTTGTGAAAGCTACCATGTGGGTGGTGGCATCATCAATTGTCTTTTTGCTATTGATACTAGCTGCCTTTCTTCATCCATTGAACACTGAAGGTATTATTGGATTTGGAGTTTCAATGTTGACTTTGATGTTTATTCTAGTTTTGTTTCTAAATTTCAGGGGTATAAAGATTCAGCTTGGTTCTGAAGAGCTTATTGTTGATTATGGTTTTTTCAATCACAAGCATATTAGGATGGATGAAATTGTTTCTTGTAATTTGGTGAAAGCATCTTTTAGAAGATTTGGCGGAGTAGGTGTCCGCTATGGTCTTGATGGTTCTTGGGCCTATACAACATCATTTGGCAATGCAGTAGAGATTGTTCCAAAGAAAGGTAGAACATTCGTTTTCTCTTCAAATAATCCAGAAAAAATCTGCCAAATTATAAACACGAAAATACAAGCGCGCGCAGGTTTACCATAAGTCTTTTATGACGTGTTCAAGCCCTAAGCGCTTCAGCGTTTCTGGCAGAGGCTTGCCTGTCTTGACCTCCCATCCCATAAGGTTGTAATAGTTTTCCAACATCTTCTCCCAGTGGGGCACGATGCTTATCCCCTTAGTGGGACCATCTACAGGCGTTGAACCATATCTCGTTGAAGGATAGTCTAGATCCTTCGTCATCCCGCTTCTGATGTTGAAGGACTTCATGAGGTTAACGGCTCTGAGTCCTACACCTTTTGCCTCTTCAGGCGTGAAGGCCCAACCGGTGACGGCGCTTATCGCCTCCGCACCGAACGTAATATCCATCCTAGTGTTGAATCGGCAGGTGCCCAAGGAATCATCGAACTCCATGATGCCCTTCGTCAAAGCCACAGCCGTCGAAGTTTCCATCGGATTGCCCGGTCCTTTCGCCTTAGGGTCCATTAGAATTCTATGTGTTTCGATGGTTCCTGTGTTGGAGACAACTGTGTCGAACATCTCACTCCATAATGTTCTGTGGTCGTGGCCCCTAGGGGTGTTCCCCTTCTTGGTGTATATTGCGCATTCTGCAGCTTTACCTCCGATCTTTTGGGAGGCCCTCATGACGCCTTCGGCTAAGACGTCTCCGAAGCCTTGGCGGTGGGCTGTCATGTAGAGCATTTGTTTGGAGGCCTCGATATTTCCCCATGTCATGTTCAGCCCGTTGGTGTCCTCTTTTTTTAGAAAGTTCTTCTCGCAGCACTCCATCACCCAAGCGATTAGCCATCCTGCCTCGTTATTTTC
>CP070636.1:262551-272629 GCA_020356305.1 Candidatus Bathyarchaeota archaeon
AAGAGAATTTTGGAAAACATGGATACAAGGTATAACTAGGTTGAACGTTCAAACCACGTTTCAAGCGTTACTTTTCCCTTGGCTTCTCTTAATCCTTCCTCCATTTTGTTCAAAGCCTTTCGCACCCGTTCCTCCGAAAAATCTTTTTCTCGGCATAGAAAGTCAACCACGGCTTCAGCGGATGGTTCTTTCCATGCGATTCTGTAGTTTTCAGTGACCTCGGGGTGTAGGAAGATTTGTCGTATTCGTTGAGGATCGACAGGAAACGCTGCTTCCTTAAGGGTTGGCAACAGTCTTTCAAGTGCCCCATGTTTTTCAACAAGCTTAAGCGCTGTTTTCGGTCCTATTCCCTTCACTCCATCAGGATTGAAATCCGTGCCAACCAGGATGCCTATGTCTATCAGTTGTTCATAGGTGATGTTAAGTTCTCTGAGAACTCTTCTCAACTCCACGGTTTCAGGCTGCACCTCAATGTAGACATTTTTTCTCGGAAGCTTTCTTCGTCCCGAAATCGTCACGTTGCGCAAAAGTTGGGGTGCTCCGAAGAGGAGGCTATCATAGTCTTGGCTGGCACAGTAGTTGGCGTCCCCCTTTTTGGCAAGATATGCCGCCTGAGCTTCTCCCTCACTTGGCGCCTGTATCCACGGGATACCCATCACATCGAGGAGCCTCTTGCTGTCTTTTGTCATATAGTCTTTGAGGCGGCTGGTGGCTTGGGCGTAAGTCCGGGCTTCTTCAATCTTTCCTTCCTGCAGTGCCCGTTCATATTTAATTATGGCTTCTTCTTTGATTCGCATTCGGCGTTTGATCTCCACCTCCTTGAGAGCCGGCGGAGCTCCATCGAATACGTATATGGGTTTTATTCCCACTTCCACAAGGTTTGCGGTTCTGTACAGCAGTCCACTCAGGTGACTCGTGATTTTGCCTGTGTGGTCTTTGAGTGGGGTTCCGTCTGGTTGGCGGATGATGGCGAGAAACTGGTAC
Source organism: Candidatus Bathyarchaeota archaeon (assembly GCA_020356305.1). The sequence goes on from CP070636.1 coordinate 263,536, forward strand.
AACGCGTTGTACGCGTCCACGGCGACAGATCTACCACTTAAGCTGTCAAGCGTAACGGGAGTTTTTGGAACCAAAGCGCGTAGATTTACGCCCAAAGTTGCCTCACAGCTACTAACTACATGCGTTCTCTTTGTTATGGAACAAGGGCCATATCTTGCCCACAACAAACCAGGGTTCCGCGGCCTTCTTCCAGCACCTGAACTTTGTTTCCACAGATCTCACAGAAGTATATCTCACCTTTCTTAGTCATTTTTTGGTCTCCTGCTCTTGTTTTCTGGCAATTTTTTCATAGCGGGGTCATAAAAGATTTTGGGCGTATCAGCATAAGAATCATTTCTATTCGACCGTTTTCCTTTTTTTTGGAAGATCTCTCCTTCTCGGTGGTACCTTCCGGTTCATGTGTGTCAAACGATATTTGTGATATAGATTGAGTGTTCACAATGTTTTCAAGGGAGAAACGAAAACTCTGCGTGGAACGGTGATGCAATCCAAGAGTGGTATTTTTCTTTTAATGCTTTTCCTACTGATTGTAGGTCTCGTCGCGTGTTCCGTCGAAGCGGAAACCGAGAACTTCACAGTGCCTCCGAAAAAAACAGTTACAAAACCCCTGAACCGTCAAGAAGATGACCGCGTTGCAATAAGCTTCACAGTGATTGGACAAACAACAAGTGCGTTAGACTTCTACATTGCTGATCCAAGTGGAAACATCGTCATACAACATGAGAGCGCGGGTCAAAAAAGCTTTTCTTTACACGCGACGACTTCCGGCGTTTACACTTTTCACTTCGACAACTCCGATTTTCTGGAAGAAAAAATGGTCACCCTGAACTACGATGTTCAACACTACATACTGGGAATTCCTCAAACCTTCTTCTACGTCCTGGTGATCGCAGTAATTTCAGTAATTGGCATAGCTTTTTTCGTTCTTTTGGGAAAGAGCTCGTACTAACATGTAAACGTAATAAACTTAAGCGACTACTGATGGGATAGCAAAATCCACGACATATGCACAGAATTTCACGTACAGTTTCAATCTTTCAACGAACGCACGAAACTTTATAAAACTTCAAATTTCAATATGCAATAGATTATATATTCCACTGGTTGGTTGCATTGGCAAAGGTCTTTCTCAAGAATGTAACGAAACGTTTCGGAAACGTTGTAGCAATCAACAAGCTCAACTTGGAGGCAAAAGACAAAGATTTTCTGGTTCTGCTAGGGCCTTCGGGTTGTGGAAAAACTACGGCTCTTCGATGCATCGCGGGCTTAGAAACTCCGGAGGAGGGAGAAATTTACATAGGGGACAAGCTTGTGAACGATTTGGACCCCAAGGAAAGGGATGTGGCCATGGTTTTTCAAAGCTACGCCCTGTATCCTCATATGACCGTATTCAATAACTTGGCTTTTCCTCTAGAGAATATGAAGGTTCCGAAGGACGAGATAAACAGGAAAGTTCGGCAAGCAGCAAAGCTTCTTGAGATAGAAGCACTTCTCGGCAGGAAGCCAAAACAACTTAGCGGAGGCCAACAGCAAAGGGTAGCCTTAGGCAGAGCCATAGTTAGGGAACCAAAAGTTTTCCTCATGGATGAACCGCTTAGCAACTTAGATGCCAAGTTAAGAGTTTACATGAGGGCTGAGCTAAAGAAACTTCAGAAAGAGCTCGGGGTCACAACTATATATGTGACCCACGATCAGGTTGAAGCCATGACCATGGGGGACAAGATTGCTATCCTAAAAGATGGTCTTCTCCAACAGTTTGATCCTCCCAACAAAGTTTATTCCCACCCCTCCAATGTATTCGTGGCAGGCTTCGTGGGGAGTCCTCCCACAAATTTCTTCGAGTGTGTTCTGAGAGAAGATGCTGTTCTCGACGCAAAGGAGTTCCAGTACCCCTTGCCCAAAGATGTTGCGTGGCAAGCCGCGAAAGCTGCCACGTCTCAAGAGGTCATCCTCGGGGTGAGACCTCAAGACGTTCAAGTCTACAAAGACGCCAAAGTGAAGGATGGTTGTTGTTGGGCCGAAATCTATACAACAGAACCTCTAGGGGATGTGCTGATACTTGACTTAAAGGTGGGAGACTACCTTGTTAAGGTAGTCGTAAGTCCCGACTTCAAAGTGGAAAAGATAGACAAGCTTTGGATCAAGTTTCCGATAGACAAAATATATCTTTTTGATAAGAAGACGGGAAAAGCGCTGATGTGATCGTAAGCATTTGCAATAGAAGCCTACTGTTGGTTTGATTCGAGATCGGCAGGTCATGGATTAGAGAGTGCATATAATGAAACTTGTGGAGATTAAGCGGAGGCTCCTTGAGAACATAGAGAAATTGAGGAGTTCGATGGGTTACCTCAATGCAGGATACCCACGATACAACACTCTCTTCGGTCGTGACTCACTAATTTCCGCTTGGCAGATGCTTAAAGTGGATCCCTCAATCGCCCGAGCCACCCTCCAAACTCTAGCTAAATATCAAGGAAAAACCGTGAATCCGAAGGCAGAGGAAGAACCAGGAAAAATCCTGCACGAATATAGATTCGATCCTAAAAGTCGAATGGAACTGAACCACTGGGACTTTCCATACTACGGTAGCGTTGACAGCACCCCCCTCTTTGTGATTACAGCTGGTGAATACCTCAGGCAGACCAGAGATGAAACGTTTCTTTCACAGATTTGGGACAACGTTCTAGCTGCTTTTAGGTGGGTTGTGAACTACGGAGACAAAGATGGAGATTGTTACGTGGAATACGAGAGGAAGAATCCCTACGGACTTTTTCATCAAGGATGGAAAGACGGCGTTGAAGATCATTTGAAGATTAAACCTCCAGTAGCGATAATTGAAGCTCAAGGATATGTCTACGCAGCATTTCAGAACCTTATTTCTCTAAGTAGAGAAACAGGCAAAAATCACATCTCCAAAGAAGCGTTGACAAAATCTGAAGTATTGAAGAGAAAATTCAACCAAGACTTTTGGATGGAAGAGGAAAAATACTTTGCTCTTGCTTTAGATGGAGAAAAAGAGCGAAGACACGTTGTCACATCTAACCCGGGCCACCTCCTTTTCACACGAATCGTCGACCAAGACAAAATGAAACCCTTAATCTCGCGTCTTTTTCAGCCCGACCTTTGGACTCCTTATGGTATAAGAAACCATTCTGCGGAGGATCCGGATTTTGATCCTTATAGTTACCTTAGAGGCTCAGTTTGGCCCCACGATAACTGGGTCATTTATAAAGGACTACAGAATCTAGGCTTTAACCTTCATGCTGATCGGATCAAGAAAGCCCTAATACGGGCTTTTGGAGAGCTTGGAACGATCCCCGAACTCTATTCGGTGGTGAAGGATAGAATTGTTGATCTGTCTCAGCTGGAGGGTGTGTTGGCTAATCCTATGCAGGCTTGGTCTAGTGCTGGCTTGCTTGAGATGATTTGGGAGGATTGAAGTTTCTATCCCTTAACCGTCCATCCAACCATGCCTTTAACATAGTACTTCTGTAGAAGCACAAATATTAGAATTGGAACTATCATAACTATTGTGGATGCAGCTGACAAAACGCCCCAGTCTATGCGGCCCAATGGTCCCTCCCGCCCAACATATTCAATACGTTGTGTCGCCAATAGCATTGATTCTTCATAAATAAAGACCCTGGCTAAGAAGAAGTCGTTCCATACCCACATAAACTGTAGAACTACGACAGAGGCCAGAGCAGGTAAGGCCATTGGAAGCACTATTTTGTAGAATATTTTGAAGTCTGAAGCTCCGTCTACTCTAGCAGCCTCTTCGACTTCGATTGGAAGAGTTGAAAAGAAGTTTCTCATAAACAAGATTATCCATGGTAGCCCCCAAGCGGAGTGAATAAGCACTAAACTTAGGTAATTGTCTATCAACCGAAGTCTCACCATTATCTGAAATAATGGAACAACAACGCTTTGCTGGGGCAAAGCCATCAAAAGAACAACCGTCAAGAATAGATAGCTCCGTATCCGGAAACTGAACCTTGCGAACCCATAACCAGCAAGCGCACCCACAAATAACGGGACGATAGTTGACGGGACCGCAACGATGAAAGAGTTGATCAAGCCTCTACTCAGAGGATATGTAGGATCATTCCAAGCTGTTACAAAACTGTTCAGCGAGGGATTGAAAGGGTCAAAGATCCACCAGCCTCGGAGGATCTCGCTAAAAGGCCTTATCGAAGCCATGAAAACACCCAGAAATGGGAGTATCCACAGTAATGCAACCGACCACGCTATTATGTGAAGTATTATTACTTTTTTGTTAAGAGAGAGAGCGCGCATCCTATTCCAAGTCATGATTGTCCCCCAACCAACACTGTTATGCCAACTACTGAGAAAATTAAACCGCCTTCTTGAGCACTTAGCGTTGTTTCGCCAATAATAGATGATATACGCGTTTCTCCTGCAAGTCCATACGCTCCCGCTAAGGTGAAAACTGCGCCAAGAAGTGTAGCTATGATTCCTCCCAATCGCATTGGCGTTTTCAACAATTCCATAATGACTGCGCGCACACGCATCTCCTCATCTCCTCACCATATATCTAATCATCGGAATAGTTACAACCGAAGTCAGCAAAGTAAGAAGAGTCGCTATAACAGCAGCCCCGTTAAAATTAGAAAACCGAAAAGCCTGTAGCCACATCTCGAAGGCTAAAACCGTTGAAGCTTTTCCAGGTCCACCAAAGGTTGCTACGAAAATTATGTCAAAAATCTTCAAATCGTAGAGAACAGTCATGGTTATGACAACTATGTTTAATGGTCTAAGCAAGGGAAAGGTTATCCGCCGAAAAGTCTTGAAGGGACCAGTGCCATCTATTTTTGCTGCTTCATAGTATTCTTTGGGTATGGTTGCTAGTCCGGCGGAGTAGATGATCATGCTGAAACCGGTCCACAGCCAAACTGAGCCGAAAATCAAGGCAAAAAGAGCGGTGTTGGGATACACGGTCCAAGTTCTACTCAACTCTTCAAACCCAAGCATATCGAAAAACGCGGTTACTATTCCGAAACGTTCCGTAAACGTGTATTGCAGGATTATTCCGCCGACGATCAAGGGCGTAACCATTCCTAAGAAGACTATCGACTTGATTATCGAAGAACCCTTTACGTCCCTTAGGATAATCGCGAGTGCGAGGCCAGAAAACATGGACAACGGAAGATGAATTGATATCCATATCGCGATGTGGATTAGCGCTCCTAACGGAGGCCATTTGGGAAAACCCTCCACGTTCAATATGTCTTTCCTACTTAAAATTTCAGAGTAGTTGCTGAGACCCACAAATTCGCCTGAGGACGAGACAAAGCTGAGGTAAAGGGTCTGAAATATGGGATAAACTACTAAGAACAAGATAAGAATCAGAGCTGGAGAGAAAAAAAGGGGGAAGTTTTTCCGCGCGCCGATTTTTTTCCTCCCCTTTATGGGGCTACTGCTTGTATAGCTGCTAAGACGTTGTCTAATTCTCCTGGTGTTACCCACAGCAACTTCAACTGGTCCCAGAAGGTTGTCTGGAATTCACCGCCAATAGTGTCGTCGAGGTCAGGTGCAATTGCAAAATCTTTGATGAAATCTACCACCATCAAATCTATGGCGGGGTAGGATGCATCGGGCACGTTGATATTTGTGGCAATGTGACCTCCTTGTGCTGTTTGAAGCCTCTGAGCTTCTTCGCTTATGAGGAAACTGAAGAGCTCTTTCGCCTCATCTGGGTGCTCCGTATAGGCTGGTATGAAGAAGTGGTCACCAGCGAAGACTAAGGCTTCCGCTCCTGGTAGTGGGATTATACCTAAGTCGGTTGCATTGTCAACCATACCCGTTATCCAGCTTCCCATGAAGTATAGGCCGTAGTCTCCTTGCCACCATGAATTTATTGCAGTGGAGTCCCAAGTGAGAGGGTCGCTGAAGTTTCCAAGCGTCGGAACCAAATAATCTTCGAATACGCTTCTCACCGGGTCGGTTGTCCAATCAGCCGTGCCTGCTATGAGGTCGTGCTGGAGCTGTGCACCTCCGAAGGGAGGTGTCATCAGGAAGTGTTCGGTTATATCTGATAGGGGCCACCCAACACCGTCTCCACTGACTATCGGGTCTACAACGCCCGATACAGCTGCGATATCGGCAAGCAAAGCCGAGAATTCAGCCCAAGTTGAGTTGACCGTGGTTGGTGTTAAGCCATTCGTGGCGAAGAAGGATTTCCTGTACCAAAAGCCTGGCTTGACCTTACCCGTGTATGCTCCCCCGTAAATCTTGCCGGTAATATTGAATTGATCAAAGGTTCCAGGTAAGAAATCAGCTGGATCAACCAAATCGGTAACTTCAAGTACGTGACCGTCCTGGGCTTGCTGACCGATCCACCATGCCCACATGAATATCACGTCGCCGGGTGTTGTTCCTGCTGCAAACTGTGCCGGCAATAGAGTTTGAAGGTCTTCAGCTCTGAGAACTCTATACTTGGTGTTTATGCCCGACAGAGCCTCGAATCTTGCTAGGATGGGTAGAAAATTGTCCATTTCAGCTCCAGACCAGGGACCTACGACCGTTATTGTCGGCGTCAGCGTTGCTTCCACAGCCGTCACGCGATCGGCTATTTCCGCCAGATCTGCTGTTACATTAGTTAAATCTCCTGTTATGTCCGCCAGATCTGCTAATATATCCGTAAGATTTGCCGATGTCGCTGTTACTAGGTTGCTCACACTTGTTGCCACGTTTCCCACACTTGTTGCTACGCCGCCCACATCTGATGCCAAGTCTCCCATATCACCCGCTAGGTCTGCCATGGAGTCTGTTAACTTGCTAATGTCACTCGCTACTGTAGAGCCGTACCATAGACTGCCTGCAGAAGTTATGATGGCGATAAGCACTAGAACGACGATTGCAGTTTCCATTCTTGTTGTCATTTTTCCATTCCCGGACCAATTTATGTTTATTTTGATTACTTATGTCTTTTGCAACGATTCTTCTAATCAAAAAAACCTAATCAAGCCAAGAAAGTTAAAATTCGATTAGAAAGCATCACAAAGGTTGTTGGAAAAAACTTTCAAATGCGCCTTATCTTTGCGATACGCTTATGAAAAAGCTATTATCTCAGTCTACAAGATTTCTTCATGAAGGAGAAAGATGAGCAAAATCGCTCTCGATAAACTGTCATTGGAAAATTATGCTGAGATTGTAGGAGAAGATGAAATAAATGAAATCCGAACTTTAGCTGAGAATCTTGCCGATAAATCGGTCGTTCATGTGAACTCCACATCTTTTGGTGGAGGAGTATCAGAGATCCTGCGCAGACTGGTTCCATTGATGAATGACGTCGGTATTGAGGCAGAGTGGAAAGTGATCAGGGGTGACAAGGAATTCTTTAACGTTACAAAGGCTTTTCACAATGCGCTCCAAGGAAAGGAACTAGAGTTAACTGAACAGATGAAGAAGATCTATCTTCGGCATAACGAGCTAAACGCCAACGTGCTCAATTTAGACTATGACTACGTTGTTGTACATGATCCGCAGCCTTTAGCGATAATCAACTATCTGGATGAGAAGAAGGGCAAGTGGACGTGGCGTTGCCACATCGATTTGTCTCAATCCAATTTAAGATTCTGGAGTTTTCTGGAACCTTTTCTCTTCAACTATGATGCTTTTGTTTTCAGTTTGAAAATGTATGCGAAACGCACTTTGGAAAAGAGCAACGTAGCTATAATTCCTCCTTCTATTGACCCGTTGAGCGACAAAAACAAATCCTTATCAGAGGATAGAATTCTTTCCACTCTGGAAAAATATGATGTGAATGCGAACAACCCCATTTTAACACAAGTTGCACGATTCGACCCGTGGAAAGACCCTTCAGGGGTCATTGACGTGTACAGAAAGGTTAAGAAGAACACGCCTCAGGTGCAACTCCTTCTAATAACGAGTATGGCCCCTGACGACCCAGAGGGATGGACCTACTATGAGAGGACAGCTCGCCACGCTGGAGAAGACTATAACATTCACTTCTTGACCGATCTCATGGGAGTTGGAGACTTGGAAGTCAATGCCTTTCAAAGAGCCTCCGATGTAGCTTTACTTAAGTCCATTCGCGAAGGATTCGGACTAAGCGTAACAGAAGCATTATGGAAAGAAGTGCCAGTTGTAGGTGGAAACACAGGAGGAATCCCCCTTCAAATACTCAATGGCGAAACAGGATTCTTGGTAAACAACATAGACGAAGCAGCTGAAAAAACCCTATACCTACTGAAACATCCCAAAGAAGCGGAAAAAATGGGCAAGAAGGGAAAAGAACACATCAAACAAAACTTCCTCATCACAAGACATCTAAAAGACTACTTGAAGCTATTTTTGCGCCTTGCCTCTCGCAACTGATAGGATGCATTGATCTTTCAACCTCATATCTGATGAAGAACACAATCATTTCTGCAAAGTCGAAAACTCGAAATTATTGAAGCTTTCTATTTAACCATTGAAACAGGTGAAAGGGCCTAGAAAAAAGAATAAAAAACCAAAAAAATCTTTGACGCCCTGTCACACTAAATTTATTAACGTCCATTCACAACACTTATATCAGCGAGGACGCCCAAATCACTTTTGGCGATATGAATCGTATCCGTAATTAGACGGCGGCGTCAACCCAAACGCGTTAAGGCGTCACACCGCCCTTGGATGAAGGGTTGACCTCCAGTTACGGAAACAAAAATGAGGACCTGAGCGCTAATTTAGGTCCGAAATTGGCTTGGCGCAATCCCCAAATCCAACCGGCTTTGCGGCAAAACTCCACCATAACAACTCCGGTTGATCCTGCCGGACCCCACTGCTATCGGGGTGGGACTAAAACATGCGAGTCGAGCGCCTTCAAGCTACGGTGAAGGCGCGGCGAACGGCTCAGTAACACGTGGCTAACCTACCCTTTGGACGGAGACAACCCCGGGAAACTGGGGGTAATCCCCGATAGATGAGGAGGCCTGGAATGGTTTCTCATTCAAAAGGCGTCTAGACCATGCTTTTAGGCGTCGCCAAAGGATGGGGCCGCGGCCGATCAGGTTGTTGGCGAGGTAACGGCTCACCAAGCCTATAACCGGTACGGGCCGTGAGAGCGGGA
>CP070636.1:272729-275734 GCA_020356305.1 Candidatus Bathyarchaeota archaeon
AAAGCGCAGAAATGTAGCAGCCGAGGTTCTGAGCTAATTGACAAAGCCGCAATCACAGAAGAAAGACGAAACCTTCTTAACTTCAGTTTCTTTTCCTATTCTATCCGATCTTACTCAGGAGAGCATGGCCAATATTTGAACAACCACCCCATTAAAAATGGAAGCCTTCACCATCATACTCGCATTCGCATCCCCGAAACAAGTCGAGATATGAATATGAACAGGAGAGCTTGCGGAACTTTTTTTAAGAATGTTTTTGACTTTTGAAAGGTGAAGATGGCATGATTGAATTCAATGAACGCCCTGCAAAGTTCTCGTCAGCCTTTCTCATACTAGTGTTTGTAGCTGGATTATTGATTGGGGGCTTAGTAAGCCACTACATAGCTTTCCAAGACATTAGTAGTCTAAACAATGAAATTTCAAACCTCAAAGCCCAAGTTTCCAAACTGCAAGGTTATCAAAATATTACCTATCAAAACATTACGCTTTTCCAAAACAGCACCGCCTTAGCCGAAATATATGAAAAAGTAAAGGATTCGGTTGTTATAGTTATTGGACGAACTGGTGAAGAAACTGTTCAAGGCTCAGGGTTCGTCTACAACTTTTCAGAAACAATGGTTGTGATAACGAATTACCATGTTGTTCATGAAACGATCAGTGTAAGCGTGACATTTGCCAACGGAAATGGATATGCTGCTACAGTAAATGGAACGGATCCGTATGCAGATTTGGCTGTTCTCCTAGTTGAAGCTCCCGAAAACGAATTTCAATCTCTGGAGGTTGTTAGCTCCTCAACGTTAAGGGTGGGCGACCCGGTGATAGCTATTGGAAACCCATACGGCCTAGTTGGTTCGATGACTACAGGGGTAGTGAGCGCGCTTGGAAGATCAATAACTGAGGAGGAGTACACCGGAGGTTTCGGGATAGCAAACATCATACAAACGAGTGCACCCATAAATCCAGGAAACTCTGGTGGTCCGTTGCTAAACTACTGCGGCAAGGTCGTGGGAATAACAACAGCGATAGTTAGTGACTCTCAGGGGTTAGGCTTCGCAGTCCCATCAAACACAATACTCAAAGAAATAGAATGCCTAATAACAAACGGTAGTTATGATGCTCATTCATATTTGGGGTTGAGAGGTACGAATATGAATTATGAAATGGCTCAAGAAATGGGAGTGAACGTTACTTATGGCTGGAGAGTAGTTGAAGTTACGCCTGGCGAACCCTCAGACAATGCAGGAGTGAGAAGCGACGACATACTGATTGGAATTAATGGAACTCGCATTAGAAATGGAGATGACATGGCAAGCTATCTTGAAGAATACACGTTGCCCGGAGAAACCGTGATCTTGAATGTTAAAAGAAAGGAAGGCCAAATATTACATACCTTGGAGATACCAGTAGTTTTGGGAAGCAGACCTTGGCCACCACCGACCTAAACCCTTATGGACGAGGCTAAATCCCTCTCTGTGTCTCCATCTCTGCTTATCCACGTCCATTCAACTAACTACTTAACATCACATGTTTGGCTCCTATTTGGATTATATAACAGACCCCTAGCAGAATTTACTCACACACACGGTAGCATAGCCGCAAAAGACATATAAACGACCAAACTTCTCTCAATGTGAAACTACATAAAAGGAAAAAATCAAGATGCCAGAGTGGGGATACTCAAAAGCGGTTATAGATCCGGAAACAACGGCTAAAGCCAGCGGACGTGAGCTGAGAGTATCTCCAAAGCACGCAAGAGAAGTATGCAAAACAATAAAGAACATGAAATTAGACCAAGCCAAAGAATACCTGAGCCAAGTCATTAAAAAGAAGAAGCCAGTTCCTTACGGCAGACACAAGAAGAAGGTGGGACATCGCCACGGACTCCACAAACCCCCAACAGGAAGATACCCAGTTAAAGCCGCACAAAAGATTCTGCAGATTCTAGAGAGCGCAGAGGCAAACGCTGAATTCAAAGGTCTAGATACGGAAAGACTGAAGATAGTCCACGCATCGGCCTATCCCGGAATGAAAATCAGAAAATACAAGCCTAGAGCCTTCGGACGCATGACCCCCTACTTCGAGACACTCTGCCACGTAGAACTCATCCTAGAGCAGATGGAGATAACATAGATGTCTGCGGTTAAACACTTCATAGAGGAATCGGTCAAAAAGACAGAAATCGACGAGTTCTTGAAGAATGAATTTGATAGAGCAGGATACGGTGGCGTCGAAATAACAAAAACCCCGCTGGGCACCCACATGGTGATTTACACTATGCGTCCTGGCTTGGTGATCGGAAGAGGCGGAGAAACTATAAGAGAACTTGCGGTAACGCTTGAAGAGAAATTTGGGCTTCCAAACCCTCAAATCTCCGTAGCCGAGATCGAAATCCCGGAGCTGAATCCACATGTCATGGCGTCCCGCATAACCTCAGGCCTGAAACGAGGCATACACTATCGCAGATCAGGCTACTGGGCATTGAACAGAATCATGGAAGCCGGAGCGCTTGGGGCCGAAATAATCATGAGCGGAGTTCTGCGAAGCCGTAGAGCTCGGTACGAAAAGTTTAGAGCCGGATACCTACCGAAAAGCGGGGATCCCGCCATGAAACAAATGAGAAAGGCTGTCTCACACGTCCAGTTAAAACCAGGCATGCTTGGAGTAAAGGTGCTGATAATGCCACCAGAAGCCGAGTTTCCCGACCGGGTGCAGATACTCAAGGAAGCAAGTGAAGAAACAGCAGAGAAAGCTGAAAAAGAGACTGAGGCTGAGGAATAGGATGCCAATCATACGGATGAAAGACATCAGAGCGATGTCTCCTGAAGACCGTAAGAAGCGACTTACTGAGCTACGAACCGAACTCATGAGACTAAGAACAATGGTTAAGGCTGGCGGAGCTCCCGAAAACCCTTCCCAGATACGAGAGATTAGAAGAACGATCGCCCGCATCCTAACGGTTGAGAACGAAGGTGAACGTATGGTGGAGGAAAAAAGATGAAGGTTAC
>CP070636.1:275834-281587 GCA_020356305.1 Candidatus Bathyarchaeota archaeon
AAGATTATGGAAAGTGGTGCAGATGGAATTGTGGGCACGGACTGCGTTCCTAGTCCTGTGAGTTTAGTTTCAGTTGCTCCCCTCATCGCAGGAGTCCTCACCGAAGAGGAGCCTACATTGTGACCAAGCTTTTCTTCTTGTTGTCCGGCGAACATCCGACCCTACCATCCTCTGAACTAAAATCGATTTTGCAATCAGAGGGTTACAAATACCGAGTTCTAAAAGAGTTGACTCAAGTTCTGCGTTTGGAAACCGACGTTGATGTTACGAAATCAGTCATATCAAGATCAGCGATGACCCGGATTTGTGCCAAAGAGTTGTTTATCTGTGACGCTAAGACCGCTGAGATCTCGAAAAGAATGCGTTCCATATCTCTAGAAGGGATTATGGAAACAGGGGAAAGCTTCGTTGTTCGAATACGAAGAATAAGGAGAAGTGCCTTCCACCTTGTCAGGGGAGAATTGGAGCGAAAACTCGGTGAGCTTATTCTGAATAAGAGCAAAAGAATAAGAGTGAACTTGAAGACTCCTCAAAGAACATTCTTCGGAGTCCTAGCAGACAACAAACTTGTTTTTGGACTTAAAGCCGGTGAGGTCTCGACGAAACCGTTTTTTGAAAGAAGACCTCGAAAGCGGCCTTTTTTTCATCCAACCGCCATGTCCGCAAAACTTGCGAGATGCATGGTTAACTTGGCCCAACCTAGAGTAGGTGAGTTGGTGCTTGATCCATTTTGCGGAACGGCTAGTATGCTCATCGAGGCCGGCTTAATCGGGTGTCGAGTGGTAGGATTTGACGTAAAACGTCGGATGGTGGAGGGAAGCCTTCGAAATCTTCTATTTTACGGAGTGAAACCAGAGGGGATAGCAGTTGCGGACGCTCGACACCTACCCGTAGTTAGAGCTGACTGCGTTGTTACTGATCCTCCCTATGGCAGATCCGCAACTACGCTTGGACATAGTACACGGCAGATTATGAGTAAATTTCTTTCAACTGTCAAGGATCGGCTTGATCCAGGGAGAAGACTCTGCACAGCGTCGCCGAAATCGATTGGAGTGGGAAAGATAGGAAAAAAGTTAGGATTTAAGCTGGTGGGGTCCTACTTTGTTCCTGTGCATAGAAATCTAACGAGAGAGATAGCGGTGTTTGAGGGGATATGAGATGAGCTTACGTGTTGTTTTCTTGGGAACCGCGGGAAGCATTCCAACAGTTCAAAGAAGCTTGCCAGCCATAGCTCTCCGTCGAAAGGGCGAGCTTGTTCTTTTCGACTGTGGCGAGGGTTTGCAGAGGCAGATGATCCGAGCCAAGATAGGTTTTCATCGGAAAACGAAAGTTTTCATCACTCACATGCATGGAGACCATGTTCTGGGGCTACCCGGGCTCCTCCAAACCATGTCCCTCCTAGACCGCAAGAACAAGCTGGAGGTCTACGGCCCTCCCGGAATCAAGGCTTTTGTAGCAGCAACACAGAAGACCGTTCAGTTCACCCTCACCTTTCCCATCAAGGTTCTAGAGATAGAAGAGGTAGGTGTAGTCTGCAAAGAAAGGGAATACCAGGTTCATGCAACTTGGGTGGATCATATGATTCCCAGCTTAGCGTATGCTCTGACAGAGAAGCCCCGACCCGGAAGATTCTACCCAGAGAAGGCGAAGGCACTTGAAGTTCCAGAAGGCCCACTTTGGTCGAAACTGCAACACGGTTCAACCGTTGAACTCCCAAATGGACGAGTCGTAAGGCCGGAGGAAGTTTTAGGTCCCTCTCGTCCTGGAAGAAAGATCGTGTACACGGGGGACACCCGATCATTAAAGAATCTTGCAGAATTTGCTGAGGACGCGGATTTGCTGATACATGACGCCACCTTTGACGACGAATTGTTGGAGAGGGCTTATGAAGATGGTCACTCGACGCCTAATCAAGCCGCAGGGGCCGCGAAAAGAGCGAGGGTGAAAAGGCTAGTTTTGACCCACATCAGCGCTCGGTACAAGGACCCTAATATTTTGCTCGAGCAAGCAAAGAAAGTCTTTTTCCCCGTGGATGTAGCTGAAGATTTTATGAAGATTGACCTTCCGCTCTCGGAAGCTTAGATGAAAAGTTTCCGCAGCTTTTGAAGGCTTTCCTCCACATGCTCTACAGATTCCAGCATTATAATATTGGGATATTCTATTTTCTTGACGGCTTCTGCTATGCGTGCCCAGTTTATGGTTCCATATCCTATTCCAAGATGACTATCTTGGGTTCCATGGTTGTCGCTTACGTGGATGTGGACAATCTTTTCAGAGAATTGGTCAATGAACTCTTGAATCTGATGGTTTATGTTGGCGTGCCCGACATCCAACGCCAATCTTATGTCCTCGTCGAGTTCGCTGTAGAAGCGTGAAAAATCGTGAACACTCTTCATCAGGAAAGGATGTGGTTCCGGAACGTTTTCGATCGCTATCTCAACCCCGTGTTTTCTAGCGATCTTTAACAATGCACGTACGGATTCCATGTTAAGCTGCCAATCCCACCCAGGATAAAAGGAGCTAACGCCGGTTCTGAGCCCTGGGTGAAACACCCACAACCGACAGTTCAGCTGACGCGCGCAAAGGATGGACTTTTCAAGGCGCCTGAAAATTGTGCGTCGCAGGATCGGAGTTGGAGATGCTATATTTATGTCTGCAAAAGGTCCGTGAACAGTCAGCTCAAGGCCGCAAGACTGAGCCACTTTTCTCATCACCTTAATACGCCTACTGTTGAGCGTGTGCAAACCCTCGTCAAGCACCTCCACGCAAGGCACACTCGTTTCACGAAGGTGTTTCACGAGAGAGGAGAAGGGTTCGCTAAGGCAGAAGAGCATGGACAAACCGATTTCTATTTCAGACATGTTAATCACGCAAGTATCCTTCAAGCTCCAAGGCACTTGAGCGCGCGCAACTTAATTCCTCTTTAGGCTGTTCTTGGAGCTAACCATTCGATGATCTCACGTGGTTTGTCGCAGCGAATCTGAACTCTTATGGGCCCTAGCGGCGATTCGGCTGTGGGTTGTGAAAATGAGAGGTGCCCGACATATGCTACTTGTTTGTTGAGGTAGAAGATTATGGATTTTCCACTTAACCCCTGAAAGAGCACTCCCCGGGCAGCGTTGCGAATTCTTTCCCTGCGGAGCAGGTTCTGGAATTTCGTTAGCCCTTCTGTGCCTTTGGCTTCTGCAATCATCAGGCTTCCCCGCTTTTGTGGTCTGACATCAAACTCTGCGTTTCCCATTATGTTCTCTATAGCTCTCTTCACTCTATTTGGGTCTTCAGTGGGGTTGATATCTGCCTCTACGCGAACGGTTATTTCATTCACTGCGAATCACACTCTGCAAAAACTCGCTAATCTTTCTCTTGAGTTGAGCCTTTGTGCCTTCGTTCACGATCATGTAGTCTGCGGTTGCTATGGCGTTTCCTAGACCTATGTTGAGCTCTCGGTGGTCGCGCTCTAAGAAAGTTTCCCAGCTTTTCGGGTCGTCGCTTCGCTTTCTCTGGAACAGACGTTTGAATCTTGTTTCTGGTGAAGAGTGTATGGCGAGGAGGGTGAAGTTGGGGAAGTATCTCTTGAACTCCTCGACCTCATGCAGGCTCCGGATTCCGTCAACTATGACAACTCTCTTCTCTGCTTTTTCGATTTTGGAAATACATCGTTTCGCTACAACGTGTGGGCCCTCTTCTTCTCTGAGCTTAAGCATTATCATTCCAATGTTTTCAGGCGTAGGCTCTAGCTTCCTCCGCCTAGTTTCTTCTCGTATTTCATCTCCCATAATTACCGTTGAGCAGCCCATTTTTTGAATCATCTCCTTCACCGTCGCCTTTCCCGCGCCGGGCATCCCAGCCACTCCCACAACAGTCTTTTTCTTCATCGCCATGTCATTTCTCCGTTTCATTGCGAGAAGTATGAGGTTGGCTAGATTAAGTTTTTTCGCAGCATAAAAAGGTGTCCAATTGATCGTGAAGCTATGCGTTTAGAATTGGCTAGAAAAGGCTTCAGTCAAGTTATTATAAATGATGTACCACTGAAGAAATGGTTGAGGGGACAAGTGATGCCTGAAATGATCCGAAGTTTTATAGCGTTTGATATGAACGACGAGTCCGTGTTGAGACACCTATCAGAGGTTCAGCGCATGCTCATGAACACGGGTGCAGGTCTAAAGTTGGTCAAAACTCAAAACATCCACATAACGATGCGATTCCTAGGGAACATCTCTCTCAGCATGGTAGATTCGATCCATGAAGAGATGAAGGAACTCAACTTCACTTCGTTGGATGTGGAGATCAAAGGTGTCGGAGCGTTCCCAAGCTTAAGATATGCCCGAGTGGTTTGGGCTGGAATCCGAAAAGGAGCCGACGCGCTGACGAACATTTTTAATCAGCTGGAGCCTCGACTTCGAGGTCTAGGCATTCGGCCAGACCCGAAAGGGTTCAGTCCTCACCTTACGATTGCCCGAGTGAAAACTGGACGACATAAATCTGAACTCGTCCGATGTGTCCAAGACTTAGTAGACTACGAGTTTGGTGTTATTAGGGCAGATTGTTTGAGGCTGAAGAAGAGCGTTTTGACGCCGAGAGGACCCGTCTATTCCACCATGAGAGAAGTTTGCCGTTGAGGACGTCGGTGTTCGTATGACCAAAAGTTTTGAAGAAGTTTGCAGTGAAGTCTTAGAAAAAACTGTTCCGAGCAACAATGAGACAAGGCACATTCTGGAACTAGCAGAGAAACTGAGGATGCGAGTGAAGATGGCAGCCGAGGAGGCGAGAATAGAAGCAGAGGTTAGAGTGGAGGGCTCAGTTGCAAAAGATACATGGCTAAGAGAGGAACCAGACATCGACATCTTCCTACAGGTTCCCATCACCATGCCTCGAACGGCTTTTGGAACAATTTGTTTGGAAATCGCAAAGAAAGCCACTGAAGGTCACAAGCAGGTGGAAAGGTTTGCTGAGCATCCTTATTTGGAGTCCTTCATCAACACGACAAGAGTGAACATCGTGCCCTGCTATCGAGTGAAACCAGGCGAGTGGATCAGCGCAGCGGACAGAACTCCCTTCCACACAGACTACCTTAAGCCTCTCTTGGATGACAGTCTACGGAGGGAGATCAGGCTTCTAAAGAGGTTCATGAAGGGCATCGGCGTCTACGGCGCCGAAATACGGGTCGGAGGATTCAGCGGGTACCTTTGCGAGCTCATCATCCTCCACCACGGATCGTTTATCAAATCTTTAAGATCAATTGCGGATTGGAGAGAGAACAGAATAATCGATTATGAGGGCCACTTCGAAGGGAGAGAGCAGGAAGCAAGAAAGATTTTTGAGGAGCCTCTTGTCGCAGTGGACCCAGTTGACAAGGGTAGAAACGCGGCAGCGGCTGTGAGAAAGGAAAAGCTAGATGAACTCATAGTTGCATCCAGGGCGTTTCTCGCAGAACCCCGCGTAGAATTTTTTTACCCTCACGAAACGGTGACGTATAGTCTTGACAAGCTTTTCCACGTTATGACAATACGTGGATCCACCATTGTCTTCATAGGATTTGGCCGAGTGAGGAGACCGCCTGACGTCTTGTGGGGTCAACTCTACAAGTCTCGAAGGTCGCTGAGAAAAATGCTTCTACAACACGACTTCAAGATTATTCGCGACCAAGTCTGGAGTGATGAGTTAGATCTCAACATGTTTGTCTTTGAGGTGGAACAGCGCTCTCTTCCATCTACGAAAAAACATTTGGGGCCGCCTGTGGATAAGATGGAAGA
>CP070636.1:281687-290957 GCA_020356305.1 Candidatus Bathyarchaeota archaeon
ACCCGAGGATACGATTCTAGGAGGAACCGAATTGCCTACGCTTGGAACAAAAAGAGCCATCCTTACTCGGTTAATTCCAGGATTAACTTCGTTAACCAAGAGAGGTTCAGCAGGATGGATGATGGTTATCGGGTTAGTAATAGTGTTGTCAATGGTCTTAATGACGCTGCTTGGTCCTTGGTTCGCACCATATGATCCAACGGCCATAAATGTTAGCCCGCCTCCAAATCCCAGTCCACCGAGCGCAGATTTTCCTCTAGGTACGAACCTTCTTGGTCAAGATATGCTAAGTAGAGTGTTGCATGGTGGAAGTGTCATGCTTCAGGTAGCCCTTCTCTCAGTGCTTTTTTGTTTCAGCATAGGCGTACCTGTTGGTCTCCTTGCGTCATATGCTGGTGGCGTGCTTGACAAAGTATTCAGCATAGTGATGGATAGTTTCTATGCTTTTCCGGGGTTGGTTTTAGCTATCGCCATAGCTGCTATGATGGGAAGAGGCGTAGTCAATATGGCTCTCTCTATAGCAGTTGTCTATGTTCCATCTTACTTCAGAATAGTGCGAAGTCAAGTCCTAACCATAAAAGAATTGCCTTATACAGAAGCTGCTCGAGCAACAGGTGCTAAAGGACGGACGGTGCTTCTTCGCTATATTCTGCCGAACGTTGTTCCTTCCATAGTGGTTGTGGCCACGGTCAATTTTGCTGACGCAATTCTTACGGCTGCAGGCCTAACCTTTGTTGGTCTAGGGGTTGGAATAGATGTTCCGGATTGGGGTTGGGACTTGACGCAAGGGAGACAACTTCTTCCAAGTGGTTCATGGTGGGTCATCACCTTTCCTGGCATCATGATTGCCCTCCTTGCGCTGGGATTCACACTTATTGGAGAAGGACTGAGCGAATTGTTGAGTCCAAGACTTGAACAATGATGTGATCTCGTTGCCCTTGTTAGAAGTTGACTCGTTGACAGTAGATTACCGGACTCGGAGAGGGAACATTCGAGCTGTCAATAACGTATCCTTTGCTGTGGAGAAAGGTGAAACCCTAGGATTAGTTGGTGAATCTGGTTCCGGAAAATCCACCCTTGGGCTTTCTATGATCCGCCTCGTCCCTTCTCCGGGTGTGATTGTTAACGGTCACATAAGAATTGATGGAGTCGACATCATAGGTCTCTCCGAGGAGAAAATGCGCTCCATCCGAGGGAAAAAAGCTGCTTTCGTTTTTCAAGATCCCATGACCTCCTTAAACCCCGTTAAAAAAGTCGGAGCACACTTTGTTGAGTTGATACGAACCCATGAACCCAAGGTAAGCGAAGAAGAAACGCTCGGACGTACCGAGAAGGCACTGACCGATGTAGGAATACTACCCGATCGCATAAACGATTATCCACATCAATTTAGCGGCGGAATGCGACAACGTATCATGATAGCTTTAGCAATTGCCCTTAACCCTGACTTAGTCATCGCCGACGAACCCACGACTGCTCTAGACGTGATAGTTCAAGCAAAGATACTAGACCTTTTGAAGAGTCTACGGAACACCTATGGAATGGCCCTTATCCTCATAACCCATGATCTAAGCATTGTCTTGGAGAGATGTGACAAAATCATTGTGATGTATGCTGGAAATCTTGTTGAATACGCAAGTAGTACGGAGTTGCACAGAAATCCGAGGCATCCTTATACGCGAGGGCTTCTGAAAAGTATACCCAACGTTGAGCTGGCTCAACAGAAGCTAGAGGCTATTCCTGGTTCGCCTCCAAATTTGCTTGACCCTCCAAAAGGCTGTCACTTTTGGCCTCGCTGTTCACTTGCCAAGAAGAAATGTCGTGTGGAAGAGCCTTCTGTCGTAGAGTTAAGCTCTGGACATTTCGTAAGATGCTTTGGGGAGATACATAACCGTGAGTGCCGTCACAACCGTTGAAAACCTAAAAAAGTATTTCCCGGTTCAGAAAAGCTTCCTCGAGAGGCTGTTCACACGAACAAGGGACTTCGTTAGAGCAGTCGATGGTATCAGTTTTTCAGTGAGGAAGCAAGAAATCTTTACGTTAGCAGGTGAAAGTGGTTGCGGAAAGACAACTGCCGGAAAACTTCTTGTGAGGCTTCTTGAACCTACTGGAGGTAAAATATTCTTTGGAGGCCAAGACCTTGCAAGTCTAAAAGGCGAAGAACTTAGGGTGCTCAGAAGAAAAATACAGATTGTTTTCCAAGATCCCTATGCGTCGCTTAACCCTAGAATGAGGATAGGAACCGCTGTCGGTCACCCGCTTGAAATCCATAACCTGGCAAAGGGAGCAGAAAGGACAACAAGAGTCATGGAAATACTTGAAAAGGTTGGCTTAACGCCTCCAGACCAATTCATTAACCTTTATCCGCATCAACTGAGTGGGGGCCAGAGGCAACGCGTCTCCCTCGCCAGATCAATTATCACAGGACCTCAATTTGTCGTCGCAGACGAACCTGTTTCTATGATCGATGTCTCCCTTAGAACTACCCTCATCGATCTAATGCTGGACTTGAGGAAAGAACTTGGGCTAACCTATCTTTTCATCACGCATGACCTGGCTGTCGCTAAATACATATCGGACAGAATAGCCATCATGTACTTGGGAAAAATAGTAGAAATCAGCGAAAAAGAAGCAATTTTCTCAAATCCTTTACATCCATACACGCAAGCGTTGCTCTCCGCTATCCCAGTTCCTAATCCAGAACGAACGCGGAAAACCATAGAACTTAGAGGCGAGGTTCCATCTGCCATCAACATCCCTTCGGGCTGCCGTTTCCACCCACGATGCCCAAAAGCTTTTGACAGATGCCCTCTCGAGGAACCTGTCTTGACAGATATTGGGAAAAATCACTTCGTTGCCTGTCATCTATACTAAACGCTTTTGGGGGGCCTACGCGTGCAACCTCTTAACATAAAGGGGTCCCTCTAATCGTCATTTCAAAAGGAAAAACTCCGCAGAATTTTGATTTTGACCAAAGAAAAGCATTTCAGCAGAAGAAAATAATATTTGACTATGAAAAGGAGCACGAACAATACTCACAACAAAAAGGTTTTACACGTCTATTCTTCTGGTGCTGTGGCGCGCGCAGCAAAGCGGGGATGAAAAATGAAGAAAGTGAAAATGTTTGTCCATGAACCTTCCATTAATGACCTCCTTGGTCGTGAGTTCAGTCTCTTACTGAATGAGAATGCCCACATCATAGATGCTATTGACGAAGTGGATAAGGTCATAAAACGCAAGGGAAGGTTTCCAGTTCTACAATATGGTAGTCTGCTTCACATGGTTTACAATCCTGTCGAAAACAGATTTTATGAACAAGTTGCGGTATCTGCTCATAAACAATCAGGGCAGATGCTGAACTTGAGGGCTAATCCAACTCAAGAGCTTCCTGATGGAATAACGATTGTTTTGATACCGGCAGGGGGATGCATTAGCAAGTGGGAAGAAGCTATAGACTACATGAAGTTCTTGAGCACAATGTCAAAAGCTAGCACCTAACTTCCGTTTAGTGAGATTATCCCCAAAGAGGAACGGTAATACTGATTTTCACTTCGCAATTCTTAAGAAGCTTGACGTTGAGAATTGCTTTGGGAGAATAAATCTATGGCTGATTATGTGGATAAAGGACTGAAAAGAATTGGAATATCAATTTCAAAGCCTATGCTAGCAATAGTATGCATCATTTTCGGAATAATTGTCATACTATTCCCAAATCTTCTCGTATGGATAGTCGGAGTATTCCTAGTAATTCAAGGAGCTCTGCTATTGGCCGACATCTTTGAACAGGAAAGACCAGTAACTCCCACGACTACACCAAATGCTGTCTATTGTCCTCAATGTGGAACAAGGAACATGGAAGAAGCGGTCTACTGCAAAAATTGTGGAAAAACGCTTGACCAAGCATAGCAACAGGGAAAGCATAACAGCGCCTAGAGAACTCACGAACAGAAGCAAGCGAAACCATACTGCTTGAGTTCTAGTTTTTCTCATTACAAATGGACGCTTGCATACACTAATATATTACCCAACCTATATACTATTCTAAAGGTAGAATTCTCGTTAAGAATATCGGCAAAAGGCTTTCATGCGTTTTGCCAGTTATTTTGGCGATTCTACTAAAAACGTGAAGTGAAAACTAAGAAACCAGCGAACAAGCAGTTCAATAGATCAGAGCGAGAAGAAGCAATGAAATTTGAAATGGAAGCACTGGAAAAGGAAATACTTGATTTAAAGGGCAAAAAACGAGAAGAAGCAATGAAGGCTTATCGTAGACTTTTGCATTCCTCAGCAGATCCACTGGTTTATTTCATGAGATCGTAGTAGGGAGGGCCCAAGTCTCTTAAAGGAACAACTTAAAGGCGGGGTTATGGTTTGTCTCTTTCCGGCCTTCAATTTAAAATGCGGTACAAAATTATTTCTAAAATTGAGAAAGCTGGAGCTACCTCCAAAGAGAAAGCCGTGACAGCTGAAGAGGCTGGATTAGACTTGCAAGAACAAAAATGGCTAGACTATTTTGCTGGCGCTTTTCTTGAAACAATAAAGAAGACAAAAGACCAACGATATTATATTTAGAAATGCACGCACTTTTCTCCCTTTAAGCAATCGTATTTCACTCAGCAGTTCCGCGATCGTTTATTCTTATGAGGCATCCGTTCACCTGCACGCTACTGATAGGGATAGCAGATTCGGGCGCCAGAAAACATAGCGTTGGAAAGATTGGCAGAGCCTAGCTTTTTTCCGGTTTTTCCGCCCACACGGCAAAGGCAGTTGCTAAAATATTCGCGGTTGCACCTAGGAGAAAGGCGAAATAGTAGCTGCCACTCGAGTCAAAGATGTATCCCGCAAGAAACGGCCCAAAGACTCCGCCAATAGTCGGTCCAAACCCCATAAAAGCAATAATACTTCCCAAATTCTTTGTTCCAAAAAACTTGCTGGTCAACGCTGGCAGAATGGGCACGATTCCTCCGTGAGAAAAGCCGAAGACTATGGCGAAAAGGTGAAGCATCCAAACACTGTTCGATACGATAAGCCAAAACATAATCACGGTTTGACATAGAAGGCAAAACAACCATGCCCGTTTTATTCCGAACCTGTCCGACGCTGCACCAATGACCAATCTGCCTAAAACGCTGCATCCTCCAATTAGAGCCAGTACAACTGCCGCAGTCATCGAAGCTGCACCAACGTCTTCAGCATAGTAGTAAATGTGGACCAGAACCATTTGGAGACACAAAACCCATAAAAGATTGGAGAGCAAGACGAGCCAAAAGCCTTTGGTTTTCACTGCTTCAGAAACATTCCATCCATCAGTTGAGTTTGTTCTTTCTTTTCTGTTATCAGCGTGAGACACAGCATTTTGTTCGACTGGACCAGCTTTTATCATAAGTGCAGCAGGGACCGTAACTATCCAGACTATCAGGCCGACAATAGCATAAGCCCTTTGCCAACCGTAAACAGCGATGAAATAGCTTGCCAGTGGCGACATAATCAGCGTTCCCAACCCTATGCCTGATGCAACAATGCCTAGAGCCAAGCCTCTCTTCTTCTCAAACCATTTCGCAGCTATAGACATAGGGGGAGAAAAAGCAGCTCCCATCCCCACACCTATCAAAAGACCAAAAAAAACGTATAATTGCCCAACATCAACAATCCAACTACATAAAACCATCCCCAAACCCACCAAAAAACCGCTCACGCCAATCGTTATTCCAGGGCTGTACCTGTCAGACAACGTACCCATCAGCATTGCAGAAAATCCGTGTACGATTATGCTGAGAGAGTAGGCACCTGAAATCAACGATCTAGTTCAACCAAACTCATCCAACAAGGACTTCGAGAAGACTCCGAAAACATATTGAATGCTAAAGAAGATGAACATCGTCAAGAAAGACGCAACAACCACAATCCAACCGTAGTAAAACCCCTGTCTTCTACGCTCCTCCAAAAAGCCATCTCCTTCCTCTTTTAACTCTCCTCCCAACCTTCTTTATATTAAAATTATGTCGTTATGTCCCAAACTCAGAACTGATATGCGCTATGTGAGGATTTGGTTTGGACGCTCGGGCGACTTAGACGACCCAAACTGGAAAGTTTAACCCATGTTTAAACAAAGTTACAGATCACTCACATGGTTTTTTTGCCCAAGATTGTCTTGGCTGGAAGTGCTAAGCCAATGAAAAGGAGGGCTAGCCCTAATATGGGGGTGGCAACACCTGTGCTCTCCACATATCCGATCGCGATGCGGTAACCTATTAGGCTTCCCCAAGTTATGAGACCAGCTATCAATAGGGCGTACCATGACCATTTCTCACCTCTGCGATAGCTCTTCTGAATTATAAGGATAATAAGGAGACTTGTCGCCAGTCTCTCAATCCCGATTAGTCTTTTCGTGAAAAGCCACAGTTCTGCTGGTTTGGGGTTGCTGGTCAAGAAGTCAGAGTAAGGCTGACCCGTATATGCGCCAAAATCACTCACAAACGCCACTTCTGTCACGAATATCCAAAGCACCGCAGTAATTAAGGCGTAAATCCCCATAGCAATCATAAACCACGAGCCAATCTTGACAGATGATTCTTGCATCTTTCTAACCTTTTGCGTAAGGTGTTTCCTTTGGTTTTTATGACTTGTGGAAGAAACTTCGAATGCTCAAGTCTGTCCATTGACGTTCAATCAAACAATCAATTCCTTTATCCAAATGTCCTTCAGCCCTTCAGATTCGTCTGAGGCTGAATTCTGGAAGAAGGCTGGCGCGCGCCAAAATTGAAACTAGGCATATATGTACAAGAGCTTGCTAAGAGTTTGAAGCTCGTTTTTTGATATCCATTTTTCATTTTCTAACTCTTTCAATCCCCTCTTAACGCCCCTTCGCAACTTTTTCATTCGTAAGACGCTGTCTTGGATTCCAGCCTCGGTTACCTCTTTTTCGAACATGGGACTTTTTTGGATTAGTGTTACAAGCTGATTAAGGAACACTGTCATGGCCTTTGAGCGAGGCTGAAGAAAAGCTTTCATTTTTGTGGCGCCCAAAGCTCCCTTCATTTTTGTCAAGATTCCCATGTCACCCACGATGGATGGAGGATACAAGACATATCTTTTATTCGGTTCCATTTCGTAACGAGCGAGGTAGAAGGGCAAGTATACCAGTGCATTGGCTTTTCTTCTTCTCGCCATACTTATACTGTCAAACTGCGCGCACACGGATGCCTTTTTTGACTTTGCCATTTCATTCATTTGATCTATTACTAGGGAAGTGGTATCCTGCAGCGCCGTTATTTCCTGTCGCTTGATTTTGATTCTGGCTTCGCGTGAAGCCTCAAGGTCTCTAAGAATCTTTGTGGCTCGTTCGATGCACGTTTCACACTGAATCCTCTGTTGGGATGTCTCCAGTTTCTTGGCAGTCTCCAGTTTCTCTATTTTTTTGACAGTGGCTTCGATGTTTCTCTTGAGAGCTGGGAGTCTCTTCTTGATTCTTTTGAGCTTCCGGGTCCATTGGCTCTCGTTTCGTTTGTTCTTGCGACGCCTGCAAGATTTTATTTTGACCTTGTAGCGCTCTATCTCAGCTCTTAGATGTCTCTGCGTTTTTTCAAGTTTGGTCTCGTTTTCGTGAAGGAGCCGAAGTCGTCTGTCGAATCGTTTAGATGTCCTAGTGATTTTTTTGTCATACTTCTCTTGAATTTGCCGTCTTTTTCTTGTTACTCTAGGCTCGACCTTCTTAATTCGCTTGGCAAACTTTTTTCGAGCTTCTTTGATTTCTTTTCGAATCGCTTTTACTTTTTCCATGGTTGTCTTGTTGAGCAGTTTCATACTTGCGTTTAAGTTTTCTACATCGTCGTCGATTTTTGCTCTCAGATCTGAAAGCTCTTTGATAGAGGCTGAGATTTCGGATTCGTTAATGAGAGGGGACAAAACCGCTTTCGTTGTTAATGGTTTTCTAGTTTTCTTCATCTCCGAAAGATAGTCCAAAAAAACCTGTATGAAGTCTGGGGACGCAATGAGGCCTTCTATGGTTTTTTCCTCTTTGCCAACGAAGCTTTTGAAGTAGTTGACATTTCGAGTGAGAGTCACGGAATATGCCCTACATGTTTTGGCGCTTCCCTGCACATCCTTGTTGAAGGCCCTGATATCGGGCACTTTGTCATAGGACAGCGTGTGTGATGTGACACCAAGTCCGTCAAATATTAGATTTCCTCCATTCCATGGAACCACCCATATGGGATAGCAAGCTTCAGCTATGAATACCAGTTTCTCATCTGTCTTCTTCAAAATGTGGCCTTCGCCCTTTTCTCTATTCGACTCTGCCAGGTAGAAAACAGCCGCCATCTCCATCTCCTTTGTAAAATCTTTGATTCGATCCCGTGCAGAGATGGCAAAAGGCAGAATAAGCCTCGTTTTCAATCCTACATCCAAATGATCAGCCATAGATGCTCCTCCTAACAGGGATTAATAAGGTCAAAATGTTAACAATTATGAAAAGAAAATCTATATTCGTGCTCAGCTTGGATGCGGGTGCATTTTCTAGGAGAATTGAAAGATTTCCTTGGCGTTTCTTGTCGTTGCTTCAGCTAGCACATCTATAGAGGTTCCCTTGAGATCTGCAATTTTTTCTGCGATGAACGGTAGGTAGGCTGGTTCGTTTCTTTTTCCTCTCACGTTTTGGGGGGCAAGCCAGGGGCTGTCGGTTTCGAGGAGAATCTTGTCTAAGTCTATTTCTTTGACTATTTGTTGTAGTTTGCGCGAGTTGGGGAAGGTAACGGGGCCTGCGAAGGATATGTAGAACCCGAGCTTGACGCACTGTTCAGCCATTTCTCTGCTTCCTGAGAAGCAGTGCATGACGCCTTTTGTTTTTCCTTTGAATTTTGACAGCATTTTGAGGATGTCGGCATGTGCTTCTCTGTCGTGAATGGCGACTGGTAACCCCAATTTTTCAGCTAGAAACAGTTGAGCTTCAAAAGCTTTCTTCTGAGCGTCTCGTGGAGACAGGTTTCGGTAGTAGTCTAATCCAATCTCTCCGATAGCTACAACCTTCGGGTCTTCAGAAAACCTCGCCAGTCTGTCTAGGACAACCCCGTTTAGCTGACTGGCATTGTGAGGATGAACTCCCACGGTTGCGTAGACTCCATGGTGTTTTTCGGCTAGTTCAATGGCTTTTCTGCTTCCATCCAAGTCAAATCCAACGTTCACTATGTGTTTCACGTCGGCTCTTCTAGCCCGATCTACAACCTTTTCCCGGTCTCTATCAAAGCTTGCCCATTGAAGATGAGCATGCGTGTC
>CP070636.1:291057-295848 GCA_020356305.1 Candidatus Bathyarchaeota archaeon
ACCGAGGTGAACAAAGTGCTTGAGGCAAATCCGGCGCTTTCCATAGCAATATTTTTTGTCACCTTAATCGTCGCCGCTTCAATCGGCGCGGCCATAGGTTACGTTGCTTCCTATCCAGCCATAAGGCTTCGTGAAGACTATTTGGCCATAATGCTGCTCGCGATGGGTGAGGCCATCAGAGTCATCGGCCACAACTATACTCCGATCATCAGGGGAAACATCGGTGCTTTGGTGCCTGATCCCTTTGGGTGGGCTGGAGACATCAGGTATATGGTAGTGCTATTATTCATAGTTGGTGTATGCCTTCTGGTGCTATTTTACCTTGAGCGTCTAGTAAGGACTCCACTAGGTAGGATGTTAAGAGCGACTAGGGACAATGAGAACGTGGCAGAGTCCCTTGGCAAAGACGTTACTCGCATAAGAATGAAGGTCATCATAATCGCTTCGATGATCGGAGCCATCGCGGGTGCGCTGGATGCTTTCAAAGCAGGTGGTGTCATTGCCACGATGTACCACAGACAGACATGGACGTTCTGGCCTTGGGTCATGGTGATCTTGGGAGGCGCCGCCAACAACACAGGCATCGTAGTTGGGGCTTTCGCCTTCACAAGTCTCAGAAGGTTAATAGATTATTTCAAAAGAGATCTCGAGATCTTAATTCCTTTTAGCGTCGTATGGCTCGAGCCACTAATCCTCGGCATAATGTTAATACTAATACTAATGTACCGACCTGGAGGATTGATACCGGAGTAGCCTACTCCAACATTAAGCGGGAAAAAGCTGAAGAAGATCGTTAGTTCAAAAGCAGTCTCTTCCTCAGAAATCGACGATGCTAAAACCAGCGGCTAGTGGAGCTTGAATTCTGCCTTTCCAGAGCTCTTTCGGCAGTTTCTTAAGGTGAGCAAGCAAAAAGTTAGATGGATGTGCGGTTGCTTGGTAGCTACGCAAAGAACAAAATAAGAACTCTAACCAAGACAGAAAAACATGCGGCACCTAATATGAAAGCCGCAACAGCCCTCTTCGTGGAAACTTCATGCAGTTCTCTGATTCCTATGATTGATACCTTTATTGACCATATTATGAATGCTATTCCTAGAAAGGGTATCCAACCTAATACGAGCAACGGCGTGCTTCCATACGTCACAGATTTTATTGTTTGTCCCAGCTTTTTCTTGCCTCCAAGAACGTTAACCCAGACATGTGTGAGAAGGCTGAATCCTTGCGCAGCAATTAAACCGCCTATAAAGATATAGATGAATCCCGAAAGGGGGGGCCAATGAGTAAAGAAAACTATGGGAACAAATATTGCAATGAAAGATGTGATTGCGACATAGTATTCCGGAATGGATGTGAAAAGCAATGTCTGCAATGTGGCAAAGACAACTAGCAATTTCAAATAATGCCTTATAGAATCCTGTCCAAAAGAATTTTCATCCTTTACACTCTTAAACGTCTCCGATGGAATTCGCATAAACCCTACACTCCTATTCCAGATTCCCTTCGTTATACCTCTCCAGTTGACTCCTGTGAGGCCCTCAGGGGCCAAAAGTAGGGTAATTGCTATTGCGATGAGGGGGATCAAAGGTCTGTAGGGTATTACCTCTGCCCCTATCTCACTGGCTAATGCGCTGGTTCCAAGTATTTCCGCCAGTCCAACCAAAAAGCCCCCTAAGACAGCACCATAAATGCTTCCAAGTCCCCCTACTATGCTTGCTGCGAATACGCTTATTATGACCTTAGAACCCATATCTGGGTTGCCTGGAAACCATAGTGGAAGAAGTGCTCCTGAAAGACCTCCAAGCCCACCTGCTATAAACCATGAAACCGCGTACACCATGTTGACGTTTATACCTACTACGCTGGATAGAGAGGAATCCTCAATGGCTGCTCTCATCGCAACTCCAAACTTCGTTCTAGTTAGGGCCAGATACAGGAACGTAACTGTAACCGCCGCTAGCATTAGAGAAACGACCAAGATGCCCTTCTGACCTACAATATTGATGTCATAATATGAAAGTAAGAAGTATCTTGAACGAATCTTGAACTGAGTCGACAAGTAGTCGGCGTAAATGTTCATAACAGCAAGCAGTATGAATTCGATGGCAAGCGTAGTTATCATCAGCCCAACAACTGTGGCTCCTCTTCGCGTAAGGGGTCTAAATACGATAAGATACTGAGCTAGCCCAATGATTCCACCAATTAGCAGGGCCAAGAACAAAAAATGATATGGGTTTCCCAGCCACAGCTTGACCGCCGTCAGAGTGACATATGCTCCAAGCGCTGCAAAGGTTCCATGAGCAAAGTTAGGAACTTTTGTGGTTAAATAAGTTAGAGTGAGTCCAATACTCAAAAGCGTGAGAAGACTACTGAAAATTACTGCTCTACTGAGTAGTATGAAGTCAATCATGTATTTCAGTAAATAATAGATGGGACAAATTAAGTTTGCTGTCAACGAAATGAAAGACAAATTTCGATACTTCGAACCTTCCTGCAATGCGCGCGCACGAAAAAGTTTATAAATCAACATAGTGAAGTAGGACTGGTTTCAAGGTGGAAAAAATGAAAAAAAGGGGTACTAGAGGAATTGCAACGATAATGGTAGCTGTGTTAGCCATCGCCACCCTCGTCGTCGGCCTCATCGTAGGCATGGTAGTAGAGGGCAATACACGAATTTTGTATCCTGTTGAAGAACCTACGGAGTTACAAGACAGAATAGATGAGCTGGAGGCAGAAGTAGATGATTTGGAGGACACGATAGATGATTTGGACGATACTCTGGAATTAGTTACACCGTACCTCGTAGCTGAGGCCGAATATATCGCTAATAGTTTGAACGTTACTTTTCCTATGACCACCTTAACGGGTGAAATTGAACTTGGTGCAATACTGTCGTTGACGGGAGACCTAGCCACTTTCGGTGAGAATGAAAAGATTGCGGCTGAGTTTGCAGCTGAACAGGTTAACGTGTTGCTTGAAGAGCTTGGAGCAGATTGGACTCTGACAATCGTTCCCGAAGACACCCAGACGAAGCCTGACATTTGCTTGGAGAAAGTGGAGAGTCTCGCGGCAAGGGGTATAGAGCTTATCATAGGTCCTTTGAGCAGCGCAGAGGTTCGAAACATTAAGACATACTGCGACAACAACAAGATATTGGCTATAAGCCAGTCCTCAACTGCGCCAGACCTTGCTATAGCAGACGACTACATCCTCAGGTTCTGCCCCACCGACAAACTGGGACAAGGACCTGCAATTGCCAGAATAATGTACGACGATGGAAAGAGGTACATTATTCCAGTGACTAGAAACGACGCTTGGGGAAAAGGACTACAAGATGCTACTGAAGACAGATTTAATGATCCCGATCTGAATGGAACTTTCCTTGATGGCGTATTATACGACCCTGAAGCAACGGAATTCTCAACTGAGGCAGCTTCTCTGCGTACTAAGGTTTCGGACGCAATTGCAGCGTATGGAGCAGACGAGGTAGCTGTATTGCACATATCCTTTGAAGAGGTCACCGGCTTCATGACTGCCTGCGCGGAATACGATGAGCTCGACGACGTTGTGTGGTACGGAAGCGACGGAACATGTACAAGTGGAGCAATGCTCGAGAATCCAGCTGTGCGAGACTTTGCCATGTCGGTCGAATATCTTTGCACGATCTTCGGCCCTGCACCGATCGGCACTAAGTGGGGAATGGTTCGCCAACGCGGCTTAGACGTGTTGGGGAGGGAACCTGAATCCTATTCGTATGCGATCTACGACATAGTTTGGGCGTATGCTTATGCCCTCTTAATTGTAGACGAATACGACGCTGAGGCAATAAAGGATGTTATACCCGACATAGTCGCAGTGGAAGCATACATTGGCGCTTCAGGCAAAGTCACGCTTGATGAGTTTGGTGACAGGGAAGCTGGAGACTACGATATATGGCAGATCACGGAAATAGCAACGGATGAATACGACTGGAAGGCCATAGGCAGTTGGGTTATGGCCACAGACTCTGTAGTATGGAAGTAGATTTATCTACCCCTCTCTTTTTTTATTGTGACAACCATGGAAAACGTACTCACGGTTGAGGGTGTAAGAAAGACTTTCGGCGGCTTGGTTGCCCTAGACAGCGTTAACATCAGCGTCAAGAAAGGGCAAATGACAATGCTAATAGGGCCCAACGGAAGCGGCAAAACCACCCTCATAAACTGCGTCACCGGATTCTACAAGCCAGACAGAGGCAGAGTCTGGTTTGAAGGCAAGGAGATCACCAGTTGGTCGCCTCACAAAGTATACGATCAAGGTCTTGTGAGGACCTTCCAGATCCCGCAGCCCTTCCAAAATCTCACAGTTCTAGAAAACATGCTGACAGCCTACAGGGGCAACCCCGGCGAAAGCTTCGTCAAAGCACTATTTAGAAAGACGTGGCTTGACGAAGAGGAGAAAGCAACGGAAAAAGCCTTATATATTTTAGAACTTCTGAGCCTCGACCGCATGTGGAACCGACCGGCTACTCACTTGAGCGGAGGACAAATGAAGTTGATTGAGGCTGGTAGAGCCATTATGAGCGGCGCCAAGATGCTACTCATGGATGAACCAGCTGCAGGTATATACCCGAAATTGGCGCACGAAGTCTTTTTGCATCTCACTGAAATGAGAAACAAGCTTGGAGTTACTTTTCTGATCGTGGAGCACAGACTTGAACTAGTCCTGCCGTACGTTGATTACGTCTACGCGATGGCAACGGGAAAAATCGTCTCTGAGGGAGATCCTAAAGAAGTGTTGAGCGATCCAGTCGTA
>CP070636.1:295948-299424 GCA_020356305.1 Candidatus Bathyarchaeota archaeon
ACACTTGCCAAAACAATTCTTATGAGAGTATAGCCGAATTTCGTCATGCTCTTTTGAAATTCGCTTTCTCTTTTAATCTTCTTCAAGAGCTGCGCGGTCTTTCCTAGGTATGTGTCCTTACCTGTGGCTACAACGACGCCCACTCCTTCTCCATCTTTGACGTAGGTTCCCATGAAGGCCATGTTTTTCAGTTCGTGTATTGGAGGACTTTCAGCTGAGATCTCTGAAGATGCTTTTCGAACAAGATACGACTCTCCTGTCAGAGATGATTCATCGATGGACAATTCGTCTACACTCAGCAACCTCACGTCACCAGGGATCACATCACCAGTTCCCAACAAAACTACGTCGCCAGGAACCAGCTCCTTGGTGTCAACATGCCGCTTCTCCCCTTCTCGCATGACTTTGGCTGTGAACGTAATGTATTTTCCAAGTCGTTCCACTGCCTTCTCTGACCTGTATTCCTGAAAGAAACCAAGTAAACCGTTAATTGCTACAATAACTATTATGATCGTTGCATCTGTGAGCTCTCCTAGAAAGGCTGCAACGATGCTGGCACCCATCAAAATTATTACTAGCGGGTTCTTGAACTGAGATAAAAGAATGAACAATCCTGTTCTAACTTTCCGTTTGCTTATCTCATTAGGCCCATACTTGACTAGCCTTTCACCCACTTGCTTCTTGTCGAGTCCTCCATCAGAACTGTCAAGTTGACCAAGAACATCGGAACCTGACATGGACCAGTACTTTCGAGCGTACATTGCCAATGATAGATGCACTGGATTCTTTAAAAAATTGTTTAGGCTAGCTATGCGAATCGTTGATAAAAACAGCAAGAAAAAACTGGAACTGAAGAAAGTTGAAGTCTACTCAGGATTCAGGTTCGCAGAGAGTTTCTGACTCATGCATGCATTTTTTTCTGCTCGAAGACTTCGCTGATAAGTCTGGGCTGTCCGCAAACTGCAAGACCTAAATATTCCTTAGTAGACATTGAGTTGAAAAAGGAGAAGCCGATTATGGATCCATCGGAAAGAAGAGTTGTGGGCTCCTTGATGCTGCTTTCAAGCTTTACGTTCCTCACCCTTGGACTACACATTGGACAGCTGGATTATGTATTAGAAATCGTGAAGAAAATATTTGAGACAGCGGTTGCTGGAGTACCATAACACGCGCGCAGCACATTTGCCACCTGTCCACGCATATGCTTTGACAGAAACCAACCCTGAACGTTTCTCTCTAGCATATACCTGCAGACGGAAAAGGTGATGCTTGTACCGTTTGGCATTCGTTACGAACCGGTTTTCATCTTCTCATACATTTTCTCCAGCGTCCAGCGTATAGTTGACTTGAGCTCTCTCAACCTCTCGGGGCTAATGTTTTGTATCGTAATCTCGCGAACCACGTTTCCCTCACGGGCAATGTTGTAGGAGAGAATCTTTTCTGGCGAAATCTCTCCAGTTTCCGCTGCCTCACCATCCTTGTCCTGCATTTTCGCTAGCACCCTGTCTACAAGGAAGGACATGAATGGAGGCGTGTCAACGTTGAAATCTTTATCTTCCGCGAAAACAACACGTATAGAATCTTTACCCATATACAGATTTGCCAAGAGGTCGCCGGTTGTCGTCTTCAAAGGAACACTCCTCTTCTGCTCCGTCGCTGGGGGAGTGACAGGAAGCGAAGCAGCAGGAGTTGGCTTCACCATCTCTGCTCTCTTAAAACCGCTCTCTAATAGTGTGGAGTCCACAAATTCCAGTAGAACCCGCATCCCTTCCAGTTCGGTTTCCATTTCCCGTATGCGCTTCTCCAGCAGCGATCTGAAGTCAGCTACCTTCTTGATTTTCTCGCCTTCTGTTTCCTCTCCACTCATCTTTCTTTCCCTCCTTATACATGTCTGTTGGCTGCTTATCAAAGCTTCTCGGGCTCCAAATCGAAACATCTGGAAAAACTTCCGCAACAGAGATAACTCTGACCGAGATAATAAATGGAACAGGAAAATGTACGATTTCAATCTCCTTGTCTCTTGCTCCTGGGGCGCATACAGCAGAGCGAAGGAGGAGATCCGGAGAATTCTTGAGACGCTAAGTGATGAGAAACCTACCATAAGGCTTACAGTGGCGAAAGGAATAATCGGGGTAAAAACCTCCTTGGACCCCAAAGAGGTCATCCGTGGACTCAGAACGCTCTTCGACAAGGACCCTCTGATTCTTCAGCACACCCTGAAATGGGTACCAGTAGACCGTTGGACGCGCTCGGAAATAAGCTCGATGAAAGAAGCAGTCCTGGAGTTGAAAAACAAGATTTTAGCAGGTGAGAGATGGCGTATGACTGTGGAAAAGCGCCGTTACACCGTACATCACAAGGTTGAGATCATAGAGAAACTCGCTGAACTCATAGACGAAACGGTTGACCTGGAAAAACCTGACAAGATTCTGCGAATCGATATAATAGGCAAATACGCAGGGCTTTCCATCCTAACACCCCAAGACATCTTTTCAGCAGCAAAACCTTTCGTTTGACTGGAGAAGCCTAGTTTGAGGTTATTTGATTTTGTGCTAGTTTGGGTAAACTCTTGAGTAGTCCATTGTTCTTTTTGGGTAATCCATTGCTTCTTCATTGTTTTTGACAGTTTTAATAGGCGCGCGCTAAATACTATGTCAGAGTTATAATTTAAAAGGAGAAAAGAATGGTTCGTAGGTGGTCGAAGCAGATAATGTTTGCACTGATTCTCGCTATTGGTGGTGTTCTTTTCTATGCAGTGGGTGCCTACACTTTGGGCGAGTTCGAACTTGCAAGCAGCCTTGAAGAATTTAGAAGGCGGACGACATGGGTTGTAGTGCCAACAATAGCATTGCCAGTGGGTATAGCAGTGTTCTTTGGTTATGAAATATACAAAATGATTAGCAAGTAAACAATTAATACTCAAGAATAATCTGTTTAATAATCAGAGAGACTAGTTGATGAACAGGTCAGTTGCTTCAATGTATTCCAGAGTCGTATCTGTTGTTTTTGGCAGTTTCTATTTATGTGCTCTAGCGGCTTCTTATTTGCTGGCGCTCTTCTATCCATTTTTTGCTCCATATGGTTTGCTTCTTATACCTACAATAGCCAACTTTTGCATCGGCTACTTCATTGGAGACCTATATACGGTGGTAAAGATAATTGTTGTAATTTTCTCTCTCCAAGCTGGCGTGCTTCTTGCACTGCACTATTTCTTTCTAGCTTCTGACGTTTTCTTTGGTGTGACAACTATTTTTAGTTACTATACATTGGAAGTCCCGATGGGCATTGTCATGTCATTTGTAGGAATAGGTGTCAGAGAAGAAAGCAGTAACATAATTGCTCTGTGCATGCATTTGGCAAAGGAGCTGAAACAGATTATTAAGAGACTGTTAGGCAAAGTTTAGAACGCATAATATCTGAATAAATCAGAGTTTTCAAAGTTCAAACTCTCAGCTTTTTCGTTGAAAACAAATATC
>CP070636.1:299524-304106 GCA_020356305.1 Candidatus Bathyarchaeota archaeon
CTTCATGTATCCCACCTGCAATACCACGTTATTTCTTCTCTGTGTCTCGATAAGTGTCTCCGCATCCTTGATGGTTTCGCATAGAGGTTTTTCGACGAAGACGTGCTTTCCGTCATTCATTGCATCAATACAGATCTCTGCATGTGTTTCATGTCTTGTCAAAACAGCGACAGCGTCAATTTCGCTTTTCTTCAGCATATCTTTATGATCTGTGTAAACCTCCTCGATATGATATCTTTTACCGATGGCTTCGACCAGTCTTTTCATCACGTCGCAGACAGCCACGACTTCAATTCCCGGAACTCCTCCACCTTCCGCGGCAGTGAGATACGGCAGGTGCATCACTTGTGCTATGCCACCGCACCCTACTACTCCAATTCTGATCATGAGATTCACCATAACGCCAGTAAGGCCTAGTTTGCTATAAAGCTCTTTTAGTGATTGGTAGACTCGAATGCCACAAGCACAAAACTAGCCTTTGCTGATGTGTACACTTGTCGCAACAAATTTATTGTTGATCAAAGATCTCTGTTCTCACAGGTGATTTGTTTGGCCCGGGGGCATCTAGTTTTCTTGTCAGAAAACGAAATTACCCAAATCCATGACATGAGTCTGAAAATGCTACGAGAAATCGGTGTAAAAGTTCTCAGTGAGAAAGTGCAGCGTCTGCTTGCGGACTATGGCGCAAAAGTCGATGTATCTCGCTCAACCGTAAAGATTCCAAGCTCTCTAGTAGAAGAAGCCATCAAAAAAACGCCAAAGAAAATAATGCTATGTGGGAGAGATCCAAAGTTCGACATCGAACTCCCAGCGAAGGGTATTCCTTACGTGGCTACTAGCGGTTTTTCTTCCTTCACGAGGGATTTCGAAACTGGTGACAGACGAATGTCAAGATCGACGGATTTGAGGGACTTCGCAATCTTGAGCGATTATCTTGACGAAGTTGACTTTTTCTGGCCTATTGTAGCTCCGACGGACCTGCCACCACCTGTTCAGACGGTCCATGGTCTAGCAATCTCTTTTGAAAATACAGGGAAGCATGTTCAGTATCAAGCCTTAAGTGAGAAGGAAGCGAAGTGGCAAATAAAATTAGCCGCCGCCATTCTCGGGGGAGAACGAGAATTGAGGAAGAGGCCCATATTCTCTTCAATCAACTGTTCAGTTAGCCCACTTGTGTTGGAGAAAGGCTCGTCGGAAGCCATGGTCGAGCTGGCAAGGGCTGGAGTTCCAGGTGCTCCTATGTCGATGGCCTTATGCGGCAGCACAGCTCCAGCAACAATCGCGGGGACGTTGGCCATGGCGAATACCGAGAACCTTTGCTCTCTCGTTGTCCTGCATTGCGCTAGTCCAAGTGCTCCGGTGATCTATTGTGTGGAATCAACTTCAGCGGACATGAGAACCGGCAGCATAAATTATCAGGCACCCGAACTTCCGCTTATCGAAGCGGGTGCTGTTCAGATGGCGAGGTTTTACAATTTGCCTTGTTATGCAATTGGCAGTGGACTCGCAAGCCTGAGTCGATATGACATCACCGCGAGCTTGGGAAGTCTGGAAGACGCTGAGAGTGCGGCTCTAGAAAAACTGGTTCTCGATGCTGAAGCTTTAGTAGACAATCGGGCATACCTGCGCGGTTTCAACGTCGACGATG
Organism: Candidatus Bathyarchaeota archaeon; assembly: GCA_020356305.1. The sequence continues at coordinate 301,173 of CP070636.1, forward strand.
AAACCTTGGCATTCGATGCTGTCCAAAAAGTAGGTCATGGAGGAAACTTTCTAGGACTCAGACACACCTTGGAACATTTCCCCAAGGAAATATGGGTCAAGAAAGAGTCAACACTCTTACCTTCGACAAATAGCCACCATATTGAAAGGGCGAAGGAAAAAGTCAGGCAAATACTTTCGTCGCATGTCCCACCTCCACTAGATAAGGAAGCGAAAAAGAAAATAAACCAGATTCTCCGTGACTGCGAGAAAGACATGTTGTAGAGACCGTTTCATACCAGTGCCTTTTCTGATCACCAACTCGTTGCTTGTAAAACCTGCAGTCAAAAATATGATGCGCGCGCAGGCGCTTTCAAGCTGCCATAAACCATGCTTAGTATATGTCTTCTATCAAGTCTTCCAATCCTAATTCGACTAGTTTTTTCCGACTCGGTCTCCCGGTTACGTAGCTCCATTGCATTGATCTGAAATGTCTTCTTTTTCTTTTTTCGACATCAAGAGTTACTCCAGCTAACGGTCCCCGTTTCATCGGCGGCTTCCCAAGGACTCTGTCTGGAAGCTTAAAATCTGAAGGCTTGAAGCCCTCTCTTACGTTGAAAACCTGACGCATAGCTGCAATTCTATTCGAAACCATCAAGAAGTCCTGCCGTTTCATTCGCCATCCAGTTACAGCATTCACAAAATCTGGAAGCGAGTCTCTACCTCCAGCTGCAGAGCCCATCCAACCTATGAAGCTACAGATTCCCAAAGCCATGATTGCATGGTGCTCCCCAATACCTTGCGTATGTCGAGCAGGAGTTGCATCTACTGTATAGACTAATCCTAACTTGGCAGTGTACGGATCAGTTAGGAGTCTTGGATCATGCATTGGCAACTCCTGTCCTCCCACATGCATGGCATATTTTTCTGAACCTTTTCCAATCCTTTGCGAGGCGATTTTGACGCCATCTGCTAGTATTGCTCCAAACCCTTCTCTTTTGGCCATACATTCAGTCATCTGAACAATTGCTTCTGCATTTCCCCAATCTAACTTGATACCGTTCGTCTCCTCTTCGGTTAAAATACCCTTCTCATAACACTCCATTGCAAAAGCAATGGTGGAGCCGGCGGAGATTGTATCTATCCCGTATCGATTACAGATAGATGTTGCATAGGTGACTGCTTCCAGGTCATCATTGAGACACATGGATCCGAAAGCTGCCAAAGATTCGTATTCAGGCTTGTGGCCCTCTGTAGCGTAGGGTCCTTTCTCGATTCTCACCCATGCACCACACGGTGTTGGGCATCCTTCGCAAGCATATTTCTTTACCACAAATTTCACAATTTCTTCATCGCTCATCTTCTCGGTTACTGTTGCGAAGTCTTCAACGCCTATTCCAGCCCAGTTCTTGACGGGCGAATCTCCTGAAATAGCTGAAGCCGATGTTCCCCCGCAAGTCCCATAAGTGGTGTTATATCTGAAATCCTTATCTTTTTTAGTAGCTGTACTGAATTCCCTTCTCAAGATTCTCAGGGTTTCCATGTCTTCGACAGAGATGTTGCCAGTACCTCTGGCAGCCACAGCCTTCAAGTTCTTGGAACCCATGATAGCTCCCAAGCCAGATCTACCTGCGGCGCGACCTTTGTCTGTTATTATGCAAGAGATTCTTGACAATCTTTCACCAGAGGGGCCAATACAGACGATTTGGATTTTGTCATCGTGATGCTCTTCTTTTATTGTCTCATCAGTTTCAATAGTATCTTTGCCCCAAATTGTCTTCGCATCTTTAATCGTGACTTGACCTTCGCTAATCCACAGATACACGGGTTTAGTCGATCTTCCAGTGATGAAAAGAGCATCAAACCCCGCCCTTTTGAGTTCTGGACCGAAAAATCCGCCACCCCTGGAGTCGCCCCAGGTTCCGGTCAGGGGCGATTTCCCAGCCGCAGTGAAGCTTCCGCTGTATGGAACCAGTGTTCCAGTTAAGATGCCTGTAGTCAAACCTATTATGTTCTCGGGGCTTAAAGGGTCAGCCCGGGGCAAAATATGCGTATAGATGATATTAGAGGCCAAACCATATCCGCCGAACCATTTTTTGTAGAATTTTTCGCTCAAGAATTCGTTCTTCATCTTGGCGTTGGACAAATTAACGTACAATATTTTTCCGACAAAACCTCCCATAGTGTTTCATCCCTTGCTAGCAAAGCACACTCTTGAGATATATGACTGTTGGCCAAGATTTTTGAAGACAAAATACATACGCGCGTACGCTGTCCACAACTCCGAATAGCAAACAGAACGATTAGGGCCCAGACACAGCAAAGCGTACCAGTTGTTACGAAGAGGTTGGACATCCGTGCGCCTCTTGAAGGCGTTTGGAAGCGTTTATCGTTCGATTCTTGATGCAACGGCCATGACGATGATGGCTATGAGCACAATTGCTGTGCTTACTTCTGATGTCGACACACGCGCGCGCATTACCCAAATTGCGTGGAACTTCGACTACTTCTTAGACAGATTGCACAAACAGGCACCTACACGCATACAAAAATAGAAACGGTGTCTAATGACGGATTTCCCTTGTGATCCTTTCTTGAAAAATCCATCCTTCTTCAGCCAGTTTGGCTAGGAACGGCTCTGGTTCTAAACCTTCAGGCGGTACAACTACTTTCGTCTTTATCTCTCCCTTCGCAAGCATTGTAGCAGTGAGTGCAGCGGGAACAGCTACTCCCGCCCATTTTGCTCCCCACCTTTTGTAATCGTCGCTGACATTGGATATCCTGTAAACAGTATACGTGACTTTTTTATCCGCTTTCTCACCCTTCACTTCAGCTAGCGAGCATCCATACACTTTTTCTCTGGTTTGCAATTCTGTTTCCACCGCTGGTGGTGTGAGGGCTAATAGAACATCTCTAGGCGCCACTTTGACGCCCTTCACATCCATAGGTTTGCTGC
>CP070636.1:304206-312299 GCA_020356305.1 Candidatus Bathyarchaeota archaeon
CAGGCACAACTCGAACAATCAGAAAAACTATCGAGAGCAGCAAGAATATCATAGGTATCATAAGTAGTATTCTGGCGACAATGTACGAGCGAAGACCCACAAAGCAACACCTTTACCCTAACGTGAGTTGAGATTTGCAAGAAAAAAAGAAAGGGTAATGGAAATAAGGCTTACTCTTTTTCTTCGTAGAGTAGCCAAATTCGCCAAGTTTGTGTTATGTCGAGGTAGACGCCTTTGATGTTTGGCTTTGTTACGGCCCAAGCTGCCCCTTGCCATATTGGAACGACTGGGCAGTCGTCCACCAAGTAGCCTTCAAGCTCGTCATAGAGACTTATCCTCGTAGACTCAACTGTTGAGCCACGTGCGTCGTCATATGCAGCCTTTGTCGCATTGTAATTGTTTGTTGCGTTGTATTTAGTATAGTGGTGGCCTAGCCATGGTGCCCAGTAAAGGAAGGCGTAGTTGTCAGGGTCTATGTAGTCGGGGTACCAGCCGTATAGGAAGACGTGCATCACCCCTTCGTTTCTATTTATCCTGTAGCTGGGCCAGTCAGCAGACTTGAGGGTCACCGATATTACTCCACTTGCTTCAAACTGCGACTTGTAGAGGGCAGCCTGTTCAGGGCTTGAAGGATAGTGACCACTCGATTCGTACCACAGCTCGATTTCCAATTTGTTCGTCTCGTTGTAGCCCAGATCGGCAAGCAAGCTCCTAGCGTAGGTGTAGTTGGCGTCTCCAAGTGCTTTGAATGGACCGGGCACTCCTGCTGGACGCCCCATCATTCCCGTAGGTATCATGCTGTATAGAGGCGAAGACTGGTCAAGGAACACAGTTTCGCATACTTCTGGCCTATCTAAACAGGCTGTCAGGGCTCTCCTCACTGCCGCGTTGTTAAGGGAAGGTAAACCCGGCAAGTCATCTTCTTGGAAGATCATGTATTGAATGGCTGCTCCCACGCCTTGCCAGACCTTCACATCCGGATCATCCTGAAGATCTGCTATGTCCGTTGCGGTGATATGTCTGAACGCTACGTCAATATCGCCTGCTTCGATGGCTAGACGGAGGGCTGTGGCGTCAGCGTAGAACTTGATGACAACGACGTCCGTTTTTGGTAATCCTGCATCCTTATTCCAGTAGTTGGGGTTCGCTTCCAGTCTCATTTCGTTATCCTTTCCGGCTACGCGTTCCCATTTTGTCAAAATGTATGGACCCAAATCCATTGGATTGCGTGTGCGTGCATCAGTGCCATTTTCGTACCAAACTATGTCGTCCATGCTCCAGTCTGTTTTCCACCCTCCGGCGTACTCAGGATTAACTATAGAAGATGCTTGACACGCCATTAGTCCGAGGAATGGGGCGAAGGGTATCTTCAGATTAAACTTGACTACGTATTTGCTTACGACTTCCACGCTGTCAATTATAGCGTCGTACTCCATGTTGTATTGAGGACCATCAGGGCTGGCAATTCCAATATTCCTATCGAAACTGTATTTCACATGAGAAGCATTGAACTCTGTGCCATCCTCAAACAGGACCCCTTCTCTCAGGGTGAAGGTCCAAGTTTTCAGGTCTGTACTTGGTGTCCAATCGGTAGCCAACGCTTCAGTATAGTCTTCTGGTCCCGCCGATGAGCCAGGCTCAATATCCACTAAGGCGGCACCCGTGTTTTGGATTATCTCCCACCCAAAGAAGTCGTAAGCTTGAGCTGGATCGACAGCAGATTCCACCGAGTCCGTCGTTCCCATAATTAGTTCAGTCTTAACCACACCAAAAGGACCTATTTGTAGGGCATACAAAGCTGCGACAACTACTATGACTATTAGAATTATCGCTGCGACAACAACGATCGCTGAAACTCCTCTTCTAGAATCCTTGAATTTCCTCATTTTCACACCTTCAAATTTGACTTCCAATTCAAGTCTGCTACTTCCAATTTAAGTTTTATGATATTTGGATTTCTTCTATGCAGCACTTTTCAACGCGCGCGAGTGCATTTCTACTGTTGCCTGCCAAGAAAAAAAGAGAATTGTGGGAATATCTCCACTGCTAGTAGATGATTTGCGTTCTCTCAAGTTTTTGGATCCTTCTGCGCGGTGTACGCATACCTGTTGCTGTGGCGTCACAGTCACACAGACTTAATAGCTGATATGCCTTTCAATTCTGGCAGGGGAGTTTTGATAGTGAAGAGAAGTAGTTTCGAAATTATGGCTGAAATACTGAATCTGTGCAAGAAACCACAGACCAAGACGAAAATTATGTATATGACAAATCTGTCGTGGCGCATGCTTCATAATTATCTTTCCACACTGCAATCAAAAGGACTCATAGAAGTCCACCACAGCTTAACCAAATATGCAGCGACCCCGAAAGGAGTCAAGTTTGTCGAGACATGGAAAAAACTGGCAAAGCTTCTTTAACTTTCTCTGTTGCGCGCGGTCCTGAGGGAGCGGGCTTCGACTACTCGAGATGAAAAAAGATTCGAGGTGCGCGCGATAGGGGCACGGTGCTATTTCCGTGAAAGAGCTACTAAGGCACCTATGATGATCATTAAGCCTATCAGAAAGAGGATGCCCGGCCAAAACCAGTCGACTAGCCATAAAATCGCGAGGCCGATGATGAACACGCCAAAGGATATGGCTCCCCAAAGACCACCTCCAGATCCAGGGGGACCAAAACAAGCCTCCCGCCTCGGCTCCTCAACAGCTCTTGCTCTTTGTTCAGCCTTTGCCTCTGCACCCACTGGAGCTCCACATTGTGGACAGAATTTCACAGCTTTGTCTAGTTCGGTTCCACATTTCGAACAATAGGGCATTACAGCACCTCTAAACCTCTATTTTCGTTGGTTCACGTATAAAAGCAATTTCATCACTACACACCCTTTGCGCGTGATCTTTCGCAAGTTCAGTGCATCCGTGTACATCGCCTGTTTTTTCAATTTCACTGTACTCTCTCCCCTCGAAGCGCTTACGTTGTATCTCAATCCCTAAATACCGACTCTGCTAGACTCTTGAGCGCCATCCCAACGGGAGAAAAAGGGGAATTTCTCTATGAACACAGTAGAACAAACGGCACACAAGAGTTTCGATCTCTGTCAAACCTGCGTCAACTGCATAAGTTGGCGCCAGCACCAAATCTGCATCCGTTACACAATCTACATAGAACGGCTCATAGTCAGTTGCGAAGGTTTTGCACCAGACCCTTCATGTCCACACGCAAGGAGGTGAGAACGTGCCCCAACTAGTTCTTTGTGAAAAGTGCGGAACAACCCTCTACAAAGGAATGGATATCAAAGCTCCCAATGAAATCACCCAACAATACGATGGCCGATGCCCAAAATGTGGCAAGAGACTTTCATTCATTCCTAAAAAAGTGGAGGTAAAACAGGTCGAGTCAACGTGGGCACGCCAAAACTATTATCAACTTACCAGTTTATGAGTGTACAGAAAGGAAGGAGAAACACGCGTAATCACCATATAAAGACAATTGCAAAAGTATGATCGAAAATGAAGCCGAAGGTTAGAAAACCCACTGAAAAGGAGTTGGAAGAATCAAAATCTTGACCGATCTGGGAGAAGGACGGATCCACATTCCCTTGGGAATACGACGAACAAGAGACGTGCCTAATCATAGAAGGGAAGGCTATTGTGAAGACACCGAAAGGAAATGTAGAATTTGGAGCAGGTGACTACGTCGTGTTTCCCAAAAGTCTGAAATGTACCTGGGAAATAGAAAAAAAGATCAGAAAACACTACAAGTTCGAATGAAAAACACGCCTGTGCATTTCCGTTATTCATTTCCTTATTCATTAATAAAATTGTCAAATGTCCCTTTTTGTGTTGCGCGCGCACAAAAGTACGGTCGACATTTTTTTGTTTTGACGTCATAATCCTGTGGCAAAGAAAATCAGTGTGGTTTGATCTTTCGACGATTGAGGTAAGTGTTTTGCGAAAGACTAATTTGGCTAGCTATGTCAAATTCGAATGTAGTAGGTGGTTAGGTGACTGATCTTCCTCTTCGCCGAAGAAGAGTTCGACATGACATAATCATGAAAATTTTGAAAGCTGCTAAGAACGGCGCGAAGAAATCGCATATAATGTTAGAAGCCAGATTAAGTTTTCGTCAGCTTGAGAAATATCTAAACCATTTGTCAACAGCAGGTTTCATAACCGAGGAACCATCGCGCACACGTGTTTGGAAGACAACCGAAAAAGGCTCTGATGCTATAGCGGCTTGCGAGATATGTTGCCGTCTCGTAGAGGAAGCCCTCTAGAGAAAGTGTGCGCACGCGGCGCATTCATCGGTTTTCCGAAGCTTGGTTGATTCAGAAGACATGTTTACCCTACGGATTGTTATAATCATAGGCTATTAATGTTTAATGCACGCGGGCATTACTCATATAGTTCAATTCCTTTCTTTGCCACACTTACTGCGTGGCAAAAATACAAAATTGTTATCAACGTTGTCGAATCAACAGTGTGTGGGCTTAGATCGTAATTCCATAGCTAACATTTTATTTGTTGGAGCTCCAAAAATGAGTTAAAGGGGTCGGTGAAAACGAGTACCGAAGTTGAAAAGTACATCGAAAATCAGAAATCTCCACAGAGAGAGATTGTTCAAAGACTAAGAGACACAATTGTGAAGACTCTTCCCGATGTCAAGGAAGAGTTCAAGATGGGCGTGCCTTGGTATGAGGGGAAGTTTTATGTTGTGGCGCTTAGAGACCATGTTAATCTGGGTTTTTCGGTGAAGGGGTTGTCGGAGCAAGAGAAGACGTTGTTTGAGGGCAAGGGGAAGATGATGCGCCACGTTAAATTCTATTCTTTAGAGGATGTGGATGAGGTGAGAGTGGTGAAGTTGCTGATGCTTGTGGCAGAAAAGGGCGAGGGTTGTTGAACGAGGTCTTAGACGTATTTTAGGGTTTGGGTTAGGGCTAAATTCTTAGTGCGACAGCATGCATGCATGCCTATGAGGAGAATGAGGAACAGGTTGCTGAATATGATCACAAACCCAAACTTTTCAGTGACAGTTATGTTCTGTGCAAGAGCCATAAAGACAAAATTTACTGCAAGATACGCATAGAAATACTTCAAAACCTTCATGTTAAATTTCCACAGAAGAGTTAGAAAGACTAGGGTCGCAAGATGAAAAACGGGCGCCAACCAAGCGTAGGGCTGAAGTGCTTCTCTGACGACTATTCCCATAAGTTCCCCTACTTGCCCCAAAGCCAAAGGCTCACTAGTATACGAAGGAACAAGAAGGGGAATGAGAAAAAGAAGCAAGTAAAACCACCATTTTGACGTAAGCGTTCGCACATTGAGGCTTGGCATGTTGCTCTTGTATTGATGTTTCAATATAAAAGCGTGGATTGCTATGTTTGCACTTCGTTACAACATATTGCGTTACTTGTATGCATGCATTGAAGAAAACTTCACTTTTTGCACTCTTTTCTTTACATTAGTCCAAGGTCAAATTTCTCTTTGTGTTGCCTGAACATGGAAAAAAAATCGAAATTAGCTGATGCACTTCTGTGGGAATCCAAGAAAAGCTTTTGTAGAACTGTGTCTTTTGACTTAGAAGCTGTGGAGGGGAGATTGTTGGAGAAGGTTCAGTTTGGTATAGAAATTGATGTTCCGAATTTTGATTATGCGAAAAAGGTTGCGGTTCAATCGGAAGCGTTAGGTTTTGACTCAATTTGGATTTGGGATCATTTCTTCTGGGAGGGTTATCGTGATCCTGAGGCGGAACAGGTGGCTGACGCGTTGGAGTGCACAACAACGATGTCAGCGCTTGCAGCTCTGACTACAAGAATTCGGGTTGGTTCCCTGGTCATGTGTAATTCCTACCGCAGCCCTTCTCTCACTGCCAAGATTGCGGCAACTCTTGACGTGATTTCTAATGGTAGGCTTGAATTTGGGATTGGAGCTGGATGGAAAGAAAATGAGTACTTAGCCTACGGCTTTCCTTTTCCGAAGCCGGCTGTCAGAATAGCCCAATTGAAAGAAGCCGTGACCATAATCCGAAAGATGTGGACAGAGGAAAAGCCCAGCTTTAATGGGAAGTATTACGAAATCAAAGAGGCACTTTGCGAACCTAAACCAGTGCAGAAGCCTCATCCTCCAATCTGGATTGGAGGTTCAGGAGAGAAGTTGTTGTTAAAGGTGGTCGCTGAACTGGCTGACGGGTGGAACTGGTACGGCACCCCAGAAGAGTATGCTCACAAACTGGATGTCCTGAGGGATCACTGCGCCAAAGTGGGAAGAGATTTTGATGAAATAAAGAAATCATGGACAGGGGACCTATTTCTTTTGCCAAACGGAAGCAATGTGAAATCGGATGTTGAGAAGTATTTGGAGTCGCGACGAAAATATGTGAAAGGAGTTATTGTTACACGCGCCCGTGAATACGATGAGTATGTTCACAGAAACATTGTCGGCACACCCGATGAATGCCGCTCCAAGATAAGAGAATATATGAGGCTGGGAATCACACGATTTTACTTTGAAATTACCACCGCTAAAAGCAGAGAGCTATTCTCAAAAGAAGTGATGCCGAAATTCCAAGGCGGACAAGACTGCACAGCATTTGAAAGCTCATCACGAAACAATAAGAAATAGTCACTCCACATCAGTGGGGTTTGTGAAGCACTTGAAGTTCAAAGTCGAAGCTTTAAGCAAAGACGAGATTCACGATATACACTTCGCTTCACTAGAGGTTCTAGAGTACGTGGGCGCCACATTCCGCTCAGAAGAGGCTCTCAAGATATTTGACAAATATGGTGCTAGGGTAGACTACAAAAAGCTCAACGTCAAGATACCAGCCTATATGATCGAAGAGTTGGCAAGAAAGGCGCCGAACAAATACTGGCTCTACGGAAGAAAGCCCGAGTTTAACGTGGAAGTCGGTGGAAAGACCCAGTTTTTAGCACAAGCTGGAGATTTCAATTATGTAATCGACATGGATACTGGTGAACGTAGACTTGGTTTGCTCCAAGACTACGAGAATTTCGTTAGAATAGGCGACGCCTTGGAGAACATTCTCATCCCTTACGGAATGGTCCGCTATCCTTACGATGTTCCAGAGAATCAACAACATGTGGAATTATGGATGGCTCAATACAAGAATACGCCGGCTCCCCTTCCCATGTTCTGTGAGACTTTGGACACAACTAGGGATTGTTTGGAGCTCGCTACGGTGGCTGCGGGAGGAGAAGAAGAGCTTAGGAAAAAACCATGTTTGGCTGGAGTTATCTCCGCAGACTCCCCATTACAGTTCGATGCCAAACTAACTGAAAGCGCTATGGAGTGCGCAAGTTTTGGACTTCCTACAATAAGTGGGCCTATGGACATCACAGGTGCAACTGCTCCTCTGACACTAGCTGGCACAATGGTGCAGACGAACGCTACTATCCTAGCAGGCATATGTCTTGTGCAGATTATTAATCCAGGCACGGGTGTAGTGTATTCAGATGTCCCTGCAGTCATCGACATGCGAACAGGTATAGCATCCGTTGGTGGCCCAGAGCAGGCGTTGCTGTGTGTAGCTTCTGCCCAGATGGCCCAATATTATCGATTGCCATCATCTGTTTGGGGCGGCATCCCAGACTCAAAGATCCCTGATGTCCAAGCTGGCTATGAGAGCGCACTGACTTTGCTGCCTCCACTTCTCGCTGGCGCAAACCAAGTAGTCGGCGGCGGACTCGAATACTATCTCTCTGCTTGCTACGAGATGGTTGTGATCCATGAGGAAATCTTTGGCATGGCTAAGCGGATAGCTGAAGGAATAGATGTAAACACAGACACTTTGGCTGTTCCCGTAATCAAAAAGATTGCACCACAAGCGGCGATTGGCGCTGGAGCTCATTACTTGACTGAGAAACATACGCTGGATAACATCAGAAAAGAGCTTTACATTCCAAAGATAAGCGACAAAACAAGGCGAAGCTCATGGGAGAAGGCTGGCTCAAAAGAGCTAAGACAAGTAGCAAGAGAAAGAGTCAAAGAAATTCTTGCAAAACACGAACCAGAACCCCCACCACCAGACATACTAAGGGAACTAGAGAAGAAAGCAGAAGAAATCAAGAAAAGAACGCAAAA
>CP070636.1:312399-315668 GCA_020356305.1 Candidatus Bathyarchaeota archaeon
CGCGTCGCACGTTGCGCTCGCGCCGTTTATCGTATTCCCATCTTTCCTTTCTCTTTTTCTCGACGCATCGAAGTTCGGCTCTCACTTCGGTTGCGTCAAATTCGTCTTGGGATGACACGATGATTGCGCCCTTCAAGTCTTCTCCCAATTCGACAGTGGTTTTTGGAATTGTCAACGAAACGCCAGCTTTTGGTTTTTTGAATCTTTTAAAGAAGGACACGGATCATAATCTCTCTGAAGGTTTGATCACTATCATGAAGACAGGTATCTGTATTTATGATTTCTGAAAGATAAGGCTAGAATCTTTATATACAGTATTAAGGATCATTTAAATCAGATTAATCGCACAACAAAAAAGAGGGTTGGTGAATGGCAGAACGTGAAACCATTGAGAAGGTGAAAGACAAGCAAGGCACCCTTTCCCAGATTCAAAATTTCTTTACGTTAGGATACGGAACCAAAGAAGATTTGAGGGAACTCGACAGGAAACTTCGAGACCTATATTATGAGGACCTCCGTGACATGCGCCACGTATGGGAAGACGTTTACTTAGCAGCCTTGAACGCAGGTCTCACAGCTCCAAGCACCGACTTCAAAAAAGTTATCCAAATGTTAGACCGTGTCATGGAGAAAGTGAGACACGCAGACTATGGTTACGCCGGTCTTATGGATAGAAAAGGTCATATACGAGAAGAAGAACTTGCTCGAGTTTTCGACTACGACCAAGCGTTGAGCAACGATGTCGAAAGCATGAAGACCGCTGTCAACAAGACCCATTCTGAAGCTGAAGCTGAAAACTGGACTACAATACCCGCCGAAGTGAAGAAAATAAAAGGTTTAATACTCGCCTTCGAGAATAAATGGAACGAACGAGAAACACGATTCAGACCGTTAGAAATTTAGAATGGGAGGAAAAATGCCAATCGTAGAAAAGGTATCGTGGGATTTCGGAGGTCCTGACGACATAGCCTACAGATTCCCCAAACTCTCCTTGAAATATGGAAGTCAGGTTGTAGTTAAGGAAAATCAATGGGGCGTTTTCTTCCGCGACGGAAAAGCGTATGACGTTTTCGGTCCAGGCAGACACACCATAACGAGCAATAACATTCCACTCTTAACCAGGGCCTTGAGAGCCCTCAAAATAATTGGTGACATCTTCGAATGCGAAGTCGTATTTGTGAGCAACAGCCAATTCAGAGGAAACTTTGGCGGACAAGCCTACTCTGCACCCAGCGGGACGATACAATATCAAGCAGAAATCGGTTTCTATGGTTATCTTCTTTACAAGGTAGAAGACCCGAAGCTGTTCGTAATAGAGTTTTTCGGAAACCGAGGAGCCAGCACATCTAGCGACGTCGAGAGATATATCCGCGGCTTCATAAACGAGCGGGTTATAGACGACATTGCTAACTACGACATTTTCAACCTAGTCAAAAATGTAGATGAAACTACCGATAAGGTCGCCTTGATAATCAGCGACGAAGCCGCACGGATAGGCCTCAAAGTCGTGGACACCGTCTTCGAAGGTGTCAAGATTCCAGAAGAAGCAAGGCGATTTGCCTCCGGCGTCGGGCAGCAAGCTATGGCGATGCAGTACGCTAAGGAGACAGTTGCAGAACTTCCACCGGGAGGAGGTGGAGCCGCTGCGGCAGGGGTCGGAGCGGGAATCGGAATAGGTGTGGGAGCGACCATGGCGAAAACGATGCAACAGCCTCAAGCCCCTGCAGCCCCACAGCAACTCATAGTCTGTCAGAGCTGTGGAGCTCAGAATTCTGTTGGAACCAAATTCTGCGGAAACTGTGGAAAGAGTCTCGCTCCAGTAGCCAAAGTGAAGTGTCCCAAGTGTGGAGCAGATGTTCCGGCGACAATGAAGTTCTGCGGCAACTGCGGTTCTTCCTTAACGCCGGAAGAGGTCCAATGTCCAAAATGCAATACGAAAAACCCGTCTACTAGCAAATTCTGCGGCAGTTGCGGCGCAAAGCTTCAGTAGCAGCTCTTTTTCTCCTTTCTTTTTTTGTTGAGAAGAACCTACTTCGGCAAAGCTAAACCACAGTTTCCACAAAACTTCACAGTAGAAGGCATCTTCGACCCGCATTTTTGGCAAGTAATTTGCGGAGGAGGGTAAAGACTTCGCCCACAGGTTCCGCAGAATTTGTTTTCTATGGGGTTCTGTGCTGCACACTCTCGGCACAAGAGAACGTATTTGACTGCAATTTTTCTTGGGGGTGCCATGGCTTCTAACATATACTGGCCCATAACCAATCCTAGGGCGATTCCTAGACCAGCTGAAAAGGCTTCTCCCACGTCAATTCCGCGGCTCCACATGCTTCACTACTACGGCCGTGCAGTGGATATAATAAAGATTTTGCAGGATAAAAAGTACATCGTTATCTCGTGATAAAACATCAGTAGGCTTGTTTTCGGCTGTCTTTCGATGTTTTCTTTCGGTACTGCTCATTTAAGATGCGGTGAAAAGAGGCGAGGTCAATTCCGTATTTTTCACAAACCTCCACGATACTGGACGAATAAACTAGGAAGAGTTCCTCAACCGTTTTTCTGGCTAGTTCTGGCGGGATCTCTCTTGGAGGCTTCAGAAAGAGAATAAACCATCTTCCAAGCCTGGTGGGCTTGTACCATTTAACCCATACTTTCCTTTTCTCGGTTATGGCTTGCTCTAGGCCCTGTTCAAGCATGCCGGCTGAAACCATTCTTTTCACATATTCTATGATAGATTTGTTTGAGTATGGAGTTCCTCGAATCAGATCTTGCTGGTAAGTTCGATCTTCCAACTTCAATCTTGTGAGGATGCTCATGCCTACCTTAGACTGAAGGATGCTCCAGATCAGCCTGCGCTTTTGGGTATCCAACGGGAACGGAATAACGTATGGCCAGACCCTTTTCACTTTCAACTTGAGAGCTCCACACTCTTAGTATACTGATGTTTGTGCAAATAGGGATTCTGTTACGACTTGCAGGTTCAGTGCTTCAAGCTATGTCTTCTCGGTTTCCGCGAGGCAGATTAGCTACTCCTGACATGTGTGCCTCTAAGTTCATCCGCGATCTTTGTTTCAAATCTCTTGACACATTTTTCGAAGATTTCGTTTAGATCATAACCATTCAATACAAGGATTTTCATGCAATGAACCAGCAGGTCACCTGTCTCGATCGCCCAATGGGAGTCTTTCCGCGCGAAAAGACTTCTAATTTCTCTAGAGTGCTTCAGCATCGATTCTAACGTAAAGGACTCCTCAGTATCCTTCGTCTCAATC
>CP070636.1:315768-319568 GCA_020356305.1 Candidatus Bathyarchaeota archaeon
AAAAGGCGAATGCGGAAAATGCAGGGTGATTCTCAACCACGGCGACGTCTCCAGCCTGTCGACCAGCCAGAAAAAGCATCTCTCGCCTCAGGAAATCGCTGAAGGCTACCGTCTCGCCTGTCAAATCCGGGTTCTAGGCGACAGCGAGTTCACCATTCCTGTTGAAAGCAGAATTGACCGCCCCAAGATACTGCTCAGCATGGAAATGGCCATGGACAGACTTGACCCCGCGTCGAAAAAATATCTCATGAAAGTGGCGCCTTTCCGAGACTACGAACAAATGCTTCTACACCGCTCCGTTAAACTTGAGGGCTACGCTGGTCCAACACCAAGGATGGATCACCAAGTCTATGATAAACTTCTTTCGATGGAACATGAAGAGCCAGTTACCGTGACCGTGACTAGGACGAACAACTATCCTGAAATCATTAACGTGGAATCGGGAAATAGGACCCGTTCAAACTATGGTCTCGCCATCGACGTTGGAACGACGACGATCGCCATACTGCTTGTTGACTTGATAAGCGGAAAGGTTTTAGGCAGAGAATCTGGGTTGAACAGACAGATCACCTACGGAGAAGAACTCATTCCGAGGATCGCATTCGCAGGCGAACCCAACGGGTTGCAGAAGCTCCAAACGGAAGTTGCCCAAAGCATAAACGACATTGTAGATCACCTTACATCAAGAATCGGAGTAGAAAACGACGAAATCGCGGACATCTGTGCAGGCGGAAACACAGTTATGAACCATCTTCTAGCGGGGATGGATCCAACCTATCTTAACATGGCTAACGTGGAGGTCTCACGAAGACCCATCATTCTAGAAGTGAAGGCTGTGGGAATCCACGCAAACCCGGATGCTTACGTGTATTGTCTTCCCAACGTGAGTCGATTCCTCGGAGGGGACGCTGTCGGCGATGTCATAGCCTCTGGAATGTATGATTCGGACGAGATATCGCTTACAGTTGACATGGGAACAAACGGGGAGATCATCTTCGGCAATAAGAGTTGGCTGGTATCTTGTTCCTGTGCATCGGGTCCCGCGTTCGAAGGAGAAGGAATCAAATTTGGGATTCGGGCGATGCGCGGGGGAATAGAACATGTCAAGATTGATCCAGAATCCTTCGAGTCGGAGTACACTGTTATTGGAGGTACCCGTCCAAAGGGCATATGCGGTTCAGGCATTATTGATCTGGCGGCAGAAATGTTTTCAGTTGGCATCTTGGATTTCGCTGGGAAAATCGTGAAGGGGCGAACGCCGCTTGTTAGAAGAGGACGAGACGGGCTGGAGTATGTGGTGGTCCCCGCTGAGAAGACGGCTATTGGCCGAGATATAGTGATCACGCAGCGCGACATGGATTACGTTATGGACTCGAAAGCTGCTGCTTGCGGGGCAATCACGGTTTTGATGAAGAAACTTAAGCTGTCGATCTATGACGTCCAGAATCTGTACCTCGCAGGAGCATTTGGAGCCTATACTGATTTGAGCAATGCGACAAAGCTGGGAATCTTCCCCGAGTTTCCGAAGGCAAAGATCCACCCCATAGGAAACGGGTCGCTATCAGGTGCTTATGCGACACTGTTATCAGTTGAGAACCGGGAGAAGGCGAGGGCCATAGCCGAGAACATGGTGTACATTGATCTTCTTGTCGACGTAGAGTTCACGGAGAGATACTCCGAGGCGATCTACATTCCTGGCAAAAAAGAGTTTTTCCCAAGCTACAGTTCCTAGCGTGTTCAAAAGCCACTTGTTTCTTGCCAAAAAAGAGAAAAAGAGGACACGTGGTCTTTCAATTCTCTTGCGTCAGTCTTCCGTTGGAGGCCACTTGTCGCTCACGTATTTGGGTATTCCAGATGAATCTCGTGGGCCCACTAGGACGCGCCATCCAGTTAGGTCTTCGATCTCCCCGCTCAACCTCGCGGCCATGCCAGGAATAATCAGATGTCTATGTTTAACTTTCTGTTCTATTTCTGACTCCTTAATTGTGTCCGCGGTTTTTTGCGCCGTCAGGTATCTGCCAGCTACAGCGCTTTCAACGCTGATCCCCTCAGTGTCCACCACAAGGAGATAGCAGTTGAGCTTGGCCGATTTGATGTCGGACTCCACTGTGAAGTACGTTAAGGCATAGTTTGTTGTGAGCAGCAGCGGAGAATTTGCATCAGGCTCCCCGAAGATTCTTAATCCAGGCTCCACGGCAACCGGCTTCCTCGGATCGGTGTATATGTTGAATCTCCATATAACCGTCGGTAATTGAACCCATCCGTCGAGACTGTGCATTATCAGTAGGTCTGCATATCTCGACATTAACATGGAGGCGATGTAGGCTTCCTTCCACGCCAGCATGTCGTCCGGAGCTTCTTCGCCGATCCAGACAGTGATGGGTGTTCCAATGATTGGAAAGCTGAGGAGCTTGTCGCCTTTGTGGCACGCGTTTCTCCTCACCATGGTGAAGTTGTTGATTGTGTCTGAAAAGCCCTCGTCAGCGAAGGTTCCGGGGTCGAGCACGAGGTTCTCAACTCCATACTCGATCATTGTCTTCGCCAAGGATCTCAGAAGCTTGAGGTTGTTCGGAGCAAAGATGGCTAAGGGACAGTCGTACATCAAGGCCAATTCAGCCATGTCTCTCCAATTGTCCTTTGTGGCCGCGTAGATGAGGGGTTTTCTGTCCTTAATTGCCACCAGACCAGCTTCCATAACGTTGGGCGTGAAAGAACATAAGATCAACGGTAGCTCGCTGGTCTTAGCCACCTTCTCCACGGCGGATTTGAAGGTGGTTGGATCATTTGATGTAGACCGGATGGCGATCATGTCAAGGTTGACTTCTCTTCCGATATAGTTGTAGGAGAATCCCTTGACTCTCTTCACCTTGTCCACAAGCTCACTTTCAGGCATCTCATCTGTGACCTCTATTGCTATGGGTGTCGGGTTGTGATAGGTAAACTCGTGACGGTACAGGACAAGTTTGCCACCAACCTTCACCGCGTGGTTTCCTGCCCCAATAGTAATTTCCTTGACGGCCGGCGCCAGCATTTCTTGGAGTTTCCCGTACGCTCTTATGTGCTTTTTTTCCAAAAGCGGAGGGCACCGTTCTATGGAAAGCTCCCGATTGACAACCTTGGTGGCGAAAGCCATGCAGTTGGCTTCTCCGCACTCTTTGCAGTTGGTTCTGGGCAGTAGCATATACACATCGATAGGGCTGAGGTCCTTAATGCCCTTCGCGACTTCCCTCTCAGTCACCTTTCACTCCTCCTATATCTTCACGGTCACCCAATCAGCGATCGTGTCAGGCTTAGCCTTGCCCGTGCTCATCAATCGCCTGACGACTTCCTTCATTGTTCGAACGGCAGCGGGATGCATCATCATGAACAGGTCAACTCCAGCCAGTAGCAGGACCAGCGCCGTAACGGTCTCCCAAATGGGACCTCGCAGCTCTCGAGGTTCCCATTCAGGCCCCATCTTCAGCCAAGCCTCTCTGGCGGCCCAAGAGTTAGTGGTTCCAGACAGTACCGGATGTTGAAGCTCCTGATCTCCCATCAGCGCTGCAATTCTGGCACGCTCGTGAATTGTGAAGGAATACTCAAGCCCATAACCCAGGGCAGCCGTTGTTAAATCCATCAGTATCCGATCTTTCGGCAGAAATTCGTAGAGCCTCCTGTTCAGTTCCTTAGCCTGATTCAAATCTAAGGCAGTGAATGCAAGCGCTGTATGCCCATTATCATTGGCGGCTTTCGCCACGTCACCGAGGATGCCTGCTTCAGCCATGTCAAGAGTGAGAGAGCTGAGCACAACTCTCTCGCCT
>CP070636.1:319668-322318 GCA_020356305.1 Candidatus Bathyarchaeota archaeon
AATACGAGCTATTTCTCGTGCCGCATCAATTCCGGGATCACTAAAACAACTGATCATGAGGGCTGCTGCCCCACTCTCTTCCGCCCCTCTGACCGCCTGCAGGATACCCGGTTCAGCTCTCACCACATCATATTCGCACTCAATCGAAGCCGGGCCCTCTTCCAGACTTACCACCTGAACGTCAACGCCTTCTCTCACGACCGATTCACACTCCTGGGCAGTCCTACGTTCGAGTTCCTCGAACTTCGATATCGGCAAGAGCATTACCAGTTTTGTCATCCTTAACATCCTCCCTTCTTACGGATACCAGCGGAACGCCGACCTCCTCCCCCTTATGCCCAGTCCAGGTTCACCGTTTTTCAGTGAGGTCTGGCCTAAAACCTGAAACCTGCAAACCACTTGTCCAAGTCCGTGAACCGGTTCACGATAAGTATTGACGATACGACCAAGACAATCGCAACTGAACCAGCAGCGGCCACTCTTGGATCGTGGGAAAAGCGCAACGTGCTGTAAAGGGCTACCGGCAATGGATCCAAGTCTGGTGTGCTCAAATATAGTGAGATGCTAAATTGGCCAAAAGAATAGATAAAGGCCAAGAAACCACCTACCATGATACTCGGATAGATATTGGGCAACGTGGCCTTAAAGAATGCCTGAATCGCGTTTGCCCCCAGAATCCTGGCAGCGTTTTCGATATCTATGTTGAAGCTAGACAAGGCGCCAACCACAGTAATGACCACAAAAGGCATAGCAATGATTATGTGCCCTAGCAACAGACCGGGAAACGACCGCATCAACACCCCGATATTGACATAGTATGTATAAAGCGCCAGCCCGATTACAGCTCCCGGAAGCATCAGCGGAGCTACCAACAGGGCCTGCAACAGATCCCTTCCTGGAAACCTAACACGAACCAGGGCGATTGAAGCAGGGATACCGAGAAGCAGAGCGCCCGTAGACGCTGCAGCGGCCAAGAGCAGGCTGAGGGTAAAGGATTGCGTGAAAAGTGCTGATCTGAGGTATTCGATGATCCAATGGACGGAGAACCCCTTCATGGGAAAGGAGAGGTATGGAGCACTGTTAAAAGAAGTCAATACGACAACCAGGGCCGGAGCAATAAGAAACGCGCTCGTTATGACAACAACTAATCTAAATCCACGTGGATAGCCTTCTCGGTAGTAATTTCGCTTGTCCATCTTTCAAGCTCCCCTTCGAGAAAAGATCATCTAGGCAGCCGACACGCGTTTGGTGTACGACCGCGAATAGTAGCGGATCAAAGCAAAAACGACTATCAGGTTTGTCAGCAAGAGTACAATCGCAAACGCCGCACCCCGTTGCCATAACCCTTGGTTCGAAATCTGTTGGTAAATGTAAACTGGCAAGACAGCCCTTCCCCATCCTCCCAGCAAAACCGGAATCAGGTATGAACTCATGGAGATTGCAAAGGCAAATAGGACCCCTGTGATAATGCCCGGCAGACTCAGAGGAAGTTCAACCTTCAAAAAGCCTTTCCACCTGCTGCATCCCAGCAATCGAGCCACGTTCAGAAAGTCAGGCGAGACGCTTTCAATAATGCCTATCAAAGGCAAAATGAGAAACGGCAGACTTATATTTACCAAGCCAACTATGACTCCGAAGGCGTTATACATCAAGGGAAGGGGGCGCGCAAGAACACCCACTCTTGTCAGGCTTCCGTTGATCAGACCGTTGTCACCGAGTATCGTTAAGTAGCCAAAAATCCGGACTGTCAGATCTATCTGCATCGAACAGAATACAAGGATCACCAAGAAAGCCTGAATTCGCTTACTGGTTGTCCTCGCGATTGTGTAAGCTACAGGATATCCGATGAACAGACATATGACGGTAGCCACCGAAGCCAACCACAAAGAGTTGACAAGGCTTTGTCTATAGACCGGATAGCTGAAGAAGAGTTCGAAATTCTCCAGCGTTACGACCGGCCTAATCGTAATATTCCCCAACTCCTTGGGATTAAATGCAAGTGTCAATAACATGAAAATTGGCACGAAGAAGAACAGAAGGAAATAGACAAGTGCAGGTATGGCGAGAAGCGCCGTTTTGTTCTCTCTAGCCATTCGTGTCATTCTTCACCCCTCTTCCGCTCATCTGCGGGTATGACGACCACACCTGCTGGCGCCCAGCATATGGTAACATTGGAACCTTCGCCAAAATGGTTCTCGCTTGTATTAATCGCATAGATATCGATCTGTTGTTCAGCTACCAGAGCCTTGTACCTGAGAAGTACTCCCTCATAGCTCTTCTGGAGAATCAAGCCCTCGAAGTTATTCACGGTTGACGCGGTGGCACCTCTGCCTTCCCTGACTGTGATGGCCTCAGGCTTAACAAAAACATTGACAGATTGACCGGGTTCGAATGATCTGTGTCTTGCAGTTGCTGTCACGTCAAAACCTATGGTAAGCCTGGTTTGGACCTGATCGTCTTTTATCGCAACTACCGTGCCTGAGAAGCAGTTTGTCAATCCCATGAAGTCCGCTACAAACATAGAAGCCGGGCTTTCATAGATCTCTTGCGGCGTCCCAATCTGTTCCACTCTCCCGGCGTTTAGTACCATAACGTGGTCCGACAGGGAGAGCGCTTCACTCTGGTCATGAGTGACATAGGTGGTCGTCGT
>CP070636.1:322418-326615 GCA_020356305.1 Candidatus Bathyarchaeota archaeon
AAATCGTGCGCGCATTCATGTCAAAAAGAACTTTAAGAAACCCTGGTGCGGGGGGTGGGATTCGAACCCACGAACCCCTACGGGACAGCCGCCTCAGGGCTGCGCCTGTTGCCGATCACAACCTTTGACCTGGCTTGGCAACCCCCGCCCTATGAACTAGATTAGTTTACCCTTTAGCCTTCAATTAAATGTTGCTTGCCACCCACTACATAGGTCGCAATGTAAAAGAAGCCAAAGATTTGCTGAGAAATGCGCGCGCTGGAGCAGGAGACGCGTGTGTATCAAGTTATTCATATTTTTTTCAAACAATCACGCTTAGAGTTGCGAGAAAAGAAACGGTGGTTATGCTGTCTGCTAGAGAGCTTTCGATGGGAATAACGAAGTTATCTGGGTCCAATCCTCTTCGATAGGTGAATATGGCCACAGCAAATGCGATAATAATCATCATGGAAACAGCTAGGATGTTGGTCGTGACTAGTTGAGCTGTGAACGTCAGCGGATTGGACATGGCTACTTTGCTCGTAAAGGATGGTATTACGGAGTATATTGCAAACATTATCACAGAGGCTATCCAAGTGCCGCCTATTTCGGCTAAGTGTTGTTTGATTGAAGAAAAAGATGACTTGAGTACGCCTAAGAAAAGCTTGGTTGTGGCGGTTGAACCTACGATTGATCCGACTGAGCCGACTGTGTCAATCAACGCCGGGTAGACGACAAATATTTCAGGCCTATTGCCCACAACCTCACGGATTTCATTCAGGAGAGACCCTGTAACGTTCACAATGAACGCCACCAACACGAGAACCACAAAAAATTCCTTGACAGTTTTGACAAACCGATCTTCCCTAACATTTCTAAACACGATGTACAGCCCAATCAACAAAAAGATGAGGGAGGTTAACCCAATCAAGTAGACTCCTAAAGCGCCTGAAAAAAAGACGTTTAGCTCCAGGATGTAACACAGAGTGACTAGGATATCTGCCACCGTGGCCATCACAGGATATACGGTAACATCCGGGTCTAAACCACGCCTGAAAGATAGAATCGAAACTGCTACCGTAATGGGAGAGATAAGAACAATTGACAACCCCATTGTTGAGACAACCACAGCGATTATGGAGACGCAGTCCACAATGCTAGCTCCCCAAACAGCTACGTTGAAAAGCGACGCTACCAGCCCCACCACAATGCTGCTTTCAAGCGTTAGCGTAACGACCACGTAAAACAATAGATAAAAATCCGCTGTGTTTTGGGTGTATCGAGGCTTCACGGTTCCTAGGTGTAGACCTGTGCTGAGGCGACCGCTAAATAAGCCACCTATAGCTCCCCTAATACTCAAAATTCCAGGAAACAGGGCGAGTATCCATGGAGTCCGTGTGAGCACGTTGAGGTTTAAGGCGATGAAAGCTCCAGCCAGCAAGGCACCTAGATTAGAGGACAATGATAGTAAGGACTGACCTAAGGTTTTGATCAGCTCGGTTGTTGAAGTTCGAACTGTCATCGCAACCCCTTCCGTTCATTCGGTGTCGCCTCATTCTTAAACATCGAATCTCCATGATAGGTCCGGAGCCCGCAGTTCCGCCGGTTACCCTGACGGTCATACGTCCTCTATGCAACATTAATTTCCTAGCGGCGCTTGAAGTTAATGGACAAAACTTTCTTAAAGAGATTTTGCCACAATTCCACCTCTTCTTTCTAAGCATCGCCACCTTTGATCTTTTGAAAGAAGATATTTAATATAGACACCGCCAAGAATACAATTGCTTTGGGAGCCAAGTCTATTGAAAGCGGTGGTTTTAGCTGGAGGATTCGGAACGAGGCTGCGACCACTCAGCTGCACAAGGCCAAAGCTTCTTTTCCCAATCTGCAACAAACCTTTGCTAGACTGGACATTGGCTGAACTTGTCAAGAATGGAGTAAAAGACGTTGTGTTGGCCGTAAATTATATGGCTGAAGCCTTCGCGCACCGTTATGGAGACTCAACGCATGGAATAAGGCTCTTCCACTCTAAGGAAGAGAAGCCATTGGGAACAGGAGGTGCCATAAAAAAGGCGGAGGATTTGATTGGCCATGAGGAACAATTTATCGTACTAAACGGGGACATTCTCACCAACTTCAACTATTCGAAATTCATCAAAAAGCACGTCGAAAAGAATGCGATGGCAACGATAGCTCTCCATAGGGTTCAAGATCTTACCCGTTATGGCATAGCTGAGCTGACTCACGAAAATCGTGTGGTACAGTTCGTAGAAAAGCCCGATCGAAAAAAAGCACCCAGCAACTTGGCGAACGCTGGAATATATGTGCTAGATCCACAGATATTTGATTACATACCAGACGGTCGACCAGTCTCCATTGAGCGCGAGGTGTTTCCGAGACTGACGGACGAAGGAAGACTCTATGGCTATGATTTCCAAGGTTTGTGGATTGATATCGGTAAGCCACAAGACTATCTAGAAGCAAATAAATTCATGCTTGACATAAAAATTGAAAGGAGCCAGCCTGGTGGCTCTGTGGAAATTAGGGACCCCGCTATGGTTGGCGAGAAGGTGGTTGTCGGAGAAAAATCAAAGATTGGCCCTTATGCGGTCATTGGAGAACGTACAATCTTAGGGAAAGAAGTTCATATTCAGAATTCGGTAATTTTTCCCGGGGTCCTAGTCTCAGATTTCACATCTATAGACGGTGCAATCATCGGCGAAGACACCAGCATTGGGGGACGGGTGAAGATTGAGGATGGATGTATGATTGGCGATCAAGCTGTGATCCAAGACGACGTTACTCTCGCACGAGATGTGACTGTGTGCCCCTTCAGAAAGGTCTCCAAAAGTGTACTTGTACCTGGATGCCTAATGTAGCCGATTTTAGTCTTCCCCAAGATTTCTCTCAAAGAAGCAAACACTCACCCATTCAGCTTGAATCTTGGGTCTCTCTTGAAAGAGCGCCATCTTTGTTTCTATTGACAGGTATTCTTGCAGTTCGTTTCGAAACAAGATGTCGCTGTTTTTCAAGCTACATTCCTTGACATAAACTATAACAGAGCAGTCAAAATATTTATTAACAAACATTCAAAGTCGCGTGAAGAAAAATGTCCACTGCAATGAAGCTTGAAATCAACGACATAGACACTCCGGAAAAACGTGGAGCATACACGGTTAGCGTTGTGGGATGTGGGCGCGTGGGTTTGCCTCACGCCTGTCTTTTTGCTGAAGCTGGATTCAAGGTTATTGGAGTTGCCTCAGATCCACGCATAGTCAGTTTATTGAAGAAGGGTAAAGCTTCCTTCGCTGAGCCAGAACTCGATGAGCTTGTGAAAAGACATACGAAGAACAGTCGCCTCACCGCTACAAGTGATGCCAGAAAAGCCGCGTTGACAAGCGACGTTCTTGTCTTTGCTATTCCAATACGTATCGACCGAAAGAAAAAGCCCAATTACTTTCGTCTTGAGAAGGCATGTAAGGATGTAGGCATGAGCTTGCGTTCGGGATCTTTGGTCATTGTTGCCAGTGCGATGGGCCTCGGAGTAACCGAAACGCTGGTAAAGGAGATACTGGAGAGAGCATCTGGCTTAAAGGCTGGAGTGGACTTCGGTTTGGTCTACAGTCCTATCCGCGCCGCTCCTGGAAGGATGTTGCGAAACATCACCACATGTGCAAGAGTGACTGCTGCTGTGAGTGAGCAAAGCTTGAAGTCCGCTTGTTTGTTTCTGAGCACGATTGTAAAAGCGGAAATAATCAAAGTCAGGGACGTGAAAACCGCGGAAGCTGCCAAGCTCTTCGAAAACGTGTATAGAGACGTCAACATTGCGCTGGGAAACGAGTTTGCCCACTTTTGTGAAAAGGCCGGAATAGATTTCGTTGAAGCGCAAAAGGCCGCCAATACGCAATCCCAGTGTCATCTACTGGCTTCGAGGATTGTTGGCGAATACATCTCGAGAGATTCCTATCTTATCCTTGATGAAGCGGATGCAATTGACGAGAAGCTTCCCATGTTAACGCTCACGAGGAAAATAAATGATGAAATGCTGCGTCACCCGCTTCATCTGGTAAGGGACGCTCTAAAGTCATGTGGGAAAACGATAAGAAAAGCGAGAATCTCTGTTTTTGGAGCTTCTTGTACCCCAAACATGAAGGAACCACGCGGTTCCCCAATAAAGAAGCTTGTAAACATGTTGAGCAAGAAGGGTGCGTTAGTCAA
>CP070636.1:326715-329968 GCA_020356305.1 Candidatus Bathyarchaeota archaeon
AACTGGATCTCTTGAAGAGGATTGGTGGATTAACGATAAGCGGCGGCGAGCCACTGCTGCAATACAAGCCTCTGCGGGCGCTGCTAGAGAATTGCGTTGCAGAGAACTTTCATAGTGCTGTTGAAACATCAGGATCGGTTCCAAAAAGCAATTTTGAGGAATTAGTTGATGTGGTTGACTGTTGGCTCTTTGGACTCAGGCCTGTTCAGGAAGAGTCGCGATCTACTGGCGTGACTGCTGATTTGGAAACTGTCAGTAGAAATCTTGAGTTTCTGTCGTCACAAGTTGGGGAAAAGATAATCATTCGAACGCCAATAATACCAGGCTTTACGAATAATATACACTGTGTTTCTTCCGTAGCGGAACTCATGCGTGGATGTGGCCTATCAACGATCGAGCTGCTGCCATTCAACGCCCATTCATCCCATTACTATGAGGCCGCAGGAATGAAATACCCCCTCGATGGAAACTGTAAGCTTAAAAAGGAAGATATATCGATCGCCTGTGATTACTTCACCGATCAAGGATTTGACGTAACAGTCGTTAGTTGAATGTGGAGAAGTTACTTAACCAGCAAAATTGGCTTGAGAAGCTCCCCTTTGGGACAAGTGTCCGGGACGTAGCGACTCAGAGAAGCTTGTTAACGAGGCTCATCAAGAAATGAAAGGGAAAACAAAATGGCAAAGAAGAAACGCGGCTCGACCAAGAGAGTTGAAACTCTGATCGGGTTGTTGCGCAAGCGTGCCGCCTCAAATCGTACGGGAGAATGGTTTACCGAAGAGATGCTGCCGGACATTACCAAGGATGAATCGGCAGCACTGGAATCCATTATCATTCGAAGAGCGCTGGCATTTAAGGCTATGCTTGAGGCAATGACCTCTCCGGAGAATTCAAAGACCACACATACATACGAAATTAAGGCGGGTGAACTAATTGTTGGCACCATTCCTATGGGATCGCTGGGCTTCGGTAAAGTGTTCCCAAACTATTTGACAGAAGAAGAGAAGGAGGTAGCCTTCTTCTCCAGCAGGAGCATTGATTCGGTACTCGCACACAATGTCCCGAACTTCACGAAGGTTTTGGACGGAGGATTGAAGACAATCCTCGAGACCTGCAAATACAGACTTGCCTATTTAAAAATAGACCGCGATTATCCCATGGGAAAAAACAAAGGGATCTATAAGAAGATAGCGTTTTATGAATCCGTTGAGATTTGCTGCAAGGCCGTTGATGATTACGCTAAGAAGTTCGCCAAACTCGCGACTCTTGAAGCTGCTGAAGAAACCGACGCCGAACGCGCGAAGGAGCTTCGGGAAATCTCAGAGATATGCCGGAAGGTTCCCTACAATCCCGCTGATACGTTCCACGAAGCTCTGCAAAGCATCTGGTTCGTTCACCTTGCGCTGCACGCTACGGCCAGTCACCTATCGTTAGGGCGCCTGGACCAGATTCTGGAGCCCTATCTTGATAAGGACCTCAGTGAGGGCAGGATCGATCAGGAGAAGGCTTTGGAACTTCTGGAATGCTTTTGGATCAAGGCCGCCGAGAGGCTCACAACAAATACCAAATTCCTCGTGGAACAGGACCATTCGGACTTTAGCACCGGTATGGGACAGAATCCGTTCCTGGTGGACCAGGAGGCTACAATAAATCAGTTCATGCAGAACATCGTAATAGGAGGCCAAACCCCCGAAGCAAAGGATGCGACTAAAGAATGCACTTTCCTTCTGCTCGATGCATGTGCCAGTGTCGGCCTGCCGACGCCGGTCCTAAACGTCCGGCTGCACAAAAACAGCAGCAAGAAATTAATAGAAAGGGTCGCCGAAACGCTAATGAAGAGTGATTCCGGGCAACCCATAATCTATAACGACGAGGCGATTATCCCAGGGCTTTCGCGAGGAGGCAGAATTCCCGTTAAAGAAGCGAGGGACTACGTTGTGGATGGGTGCTGGGAAGCACTGCTCAACGCCAAATGCGATTTCAACTACAACATGGTCAGCGTGCTTACAGCTCTGGAATGTGCATTAAACGGCGGCGCTTTGCTAACCGATTCTTTGACACAATTAAGGGGCCCGAAGAGGAGCTTTTTGTCTCCGCTCGCTGCCGAGTTGAAAACTTTCGAGCAACTTAAGGATTCCTTTAAGAGGCACTTGCGATACTTCACAAACAAGGCCGGCCTGGAGCTATATTCTTTCTACATGCTCGAGGGCTCGTCCACCCCCACACCATTTTTCTCGGCTCTTCTGGGAAAGTGTCTGGATAAAGGTATAGACAAGACATGGGGCGGCGCAGACTATACTCTAAGCGGTGTCGTCTTCTACGGAATGCCCAATTGCGCCAATGCGCTGGCTGCTATCAAACAATGGGTGTACGACAAGAAAGAATACTCTCTTGAGGATGTTGTGAAGGCGTTGAAAAACAACTTCAAAGGTTATGAGGAAATGAGAGACAAATTTGAAAAACACTCCCCCAAGTTCGGCAATGGCGACCCGGCGGTTGATGATATTATGGCATGGCTTGCAGACTCGATTCTGGAAGCAGTCAAGCACGCCGAGGAACTCGCAGACAAGGTCTTCCTGACCATACCGAAAACAGTCGACGAAATGAGGAATATCAAGCGCCTGCGCCGCATGGCCGGGTATTCCGGCGTCTCCATGCGGGAGCACTTCGGCAAGGATTTCAACATAGCCTTTGCAACCGGTTGTGGAACGTTCGCACAATATGCATTCTTAGGAACGGGCTGCGGTGCTTCAGCAGACGGAAGATTTGCGTCTAAGCCGATTGCGCCCAATTTTTCGCCCACTTCGGGCACTGCCACGCACGGTGCCGGGTCGGTACTGGCCTCACTCAAAGGCCTCGGCCTGGACCGTTTTGGTCTCGGTGCAATTACCGACATGTGCTTCGATAAGAAAAGTGCGAATTCAGAGTTTATGAAAGAACTCATCCTGAAATTCATGGAAAACAACGGAAGCATAATGACAGTCACGGTTGTGGGTCCTGAAGAAGTAGAGGAAATCTATAATCTCTGTAATGAAGTTCGCATGGGAGAAAAAGAAGCAGACGTCCTGTTCGAATACAACGATGTTTCCGTTCGCGTTGGCGGATGGAACGGTCCGTTTGTCGCCCTGACCAAAGTTCAGCAGGAAGACTATCTGAAAAGATCGCTAAGCAAATTATGAAATTTCCGGGAGAATCAGGAGATCCTTTTGCTGTAATACATTAATCGTTCGAGAATAACAATATTAACTGATCT
>CP070636.1:330068-337057 GCA_020356305.1 Candidatus Bathyarchaeota archaeon
AGGAAAGGACTCAGGTGAAGCTGCGAAAAACACAACGTGGGACCCTCAAGAAAGAGGAGCAACATCTCAACGATGAATTGGTTGTGCTGCGACAGAAAACCGACCCGTCCAAAATCCAAGAAATGGAAATCCAACGAGAAAAACTGGCTGAAGACGCCATAGAGGCAAGGCAGCGGCTTATTAGCGTGGAAACCGAATTGTCAACCCTCCAGTCCAAACTCAAAAATGTTCTCATAACAGCTTCTGGTAACATCAAGATTCAACTCGGAAAGGTGAACAAACAGCTCTCAATTGAAGAGAGTGAGGTCGATACCGCACTTCAACAGAAAGA
The DNA here is from genome assembly GCA_020356305.1 of Candidatus Bathyarchaeota archaeon. Next base: position 330,400 of record CP070636.1, read on the forward strand.
AAGACTTGAACGGGAACTCTCAAAACTTGAAACGTCTAAGGAGGAACTTTCCCGTTCCGTGTTAACCGCAAGAAAAGAGGCAAAGAAGTTCACATCTAAAATCGACAGTATCGATAAGCAACTCCATCGACTAGACGCTGAATATGAACGGGCCGACGGATTACACAACCGACTTCAACTTGAATTTCAAACGCTTCAGTTGCGAATGGATCAACATCATTATCAACTCAAGGAAATGGGTTACAAAGAACCTGTAGAAGTTTCCCCAGATCAGCTCGTAGCTGCAGAATCATCACTCAAATTGATGCGATTCGAGCTGGAGCGTCTCGGCGCCGTTAATCAACTAGCTCAATCACACTATGCTGAACAGATTTCACGATACAAAGAATTGTCCCTCCGCATGAACGAGCTGGAAAGAGAAAAACAGGCCATAGTCTCTTTTATGGATGAAGTTGAACTAAAAAAACGTGAAGTTTTCATGAACGCTTTTGACCGAATAGACAAAAAATTTAGCAGGCACTTCTCTAAACTCACCGGCGGTGGAGAAGCCAACCTTAAATTGGAGAAGCCTGAAGAACCATTTGCTGGCGGAGTAGACATGGTTGTTCAGTTCCCTGGAAAACCTCCGATCCTTGTAAGCGGAGCCAGCAGTGGGGAGAGATCAGTGTCCGCCGTTGCCTACATATTCGCTCTGCAAGACTTCTCACCTGCAGCTTTCTACCTCTTCGACGAAGTTGATGCGCACATGGACGCCTTTCACGTGAGCAAACTAGGAGAGTTGTTGGCTGAGGAGGCGGAAAAATCTCAGTTTTTGGTTATCACTCTCAAGCCAGAGATGGTTAGCAAGGCTGAAAGAGTCTACGGCGTATATGAGCGCAGTGGAGTCTCCCATGTGGTTTCAACCACATTTAAGGAGGCTGCCTAGTGTCCTCATCTGTCAGAAAACCTTTCTACTTTCAGCCTCCTTTGAGCATACTCTTTGAACTTCATAAGTTGAGAAGGATAAAACCATGGGATGTGAACATTGCTTTTCTGTTGACTTCCTTTGTGGAGGAAATGGAAAAAAGTGGGGATGTTGATTTCAGGGCCTCAGGAGTGGCGCTCGACTCCTCCTCCCTCATATATCTTATGAAGTCTAAGCTCTTGCTAAAACTGGAGGAGCCCCCTGCTCCACCTAAGCCCTCTCCGGACTTTCTTCCTCCGCCGTTGTTCCTTCCTCTTCGCTATGAGTTGACGTCCACAACCATCCAGCATCTCTTAGATGCTCTGGACGAAGTGCTAAAGGGTGAACGATCGCTTGCTTTGAGACCTCGCATGGAACCAGTTCTGCCGCCTCCACCAGAATTCGTTCCTTCCGTTGACCTATATCTTATGGAAATTGAGAAACGGATGGAGAGGCTGTATCGTTCGCTCCTCAGGTTCATGCACAAAGGAAATCTGATCGTCTTCTCTAAGGTTGTGTCAGGCTTGGAGAAACTGGAGGCTGTCAAAACCTTCATTGTCCTTCTTTTTCTCGCCCAGACGGGTAGGATTAGTTTGTGGCAAGAAGAAAATCTCAGCGAGATTTACATAACTCTCCACGAGGTCCCGTCCATTGGAGGTCAAGGAACAGGAATCATCTGAACGGTTTGAGCAGGAAAAAGTAGCGCATAAGCTAGCTTTGATTGAGGCTGCTCTCTACGTGGCTGGTCGTCCCCTAGACCTAAAAACATTAGGCTCAGTGATCAAAACCCGCTCTATGACGAAAATTAGGACGCTCACACACGCGCTAATGGAAGAATATGAAAATCGTGACATGGCTCTTGAAATAATTGAGGTTGAAGATGAGAGGTTCGTTATGCAGCTAAAAGCGGGGTACACGCCGAGAGTTCGAAGGCTCGCCATAAGGCCTCTCCTTACCGTGGGTCCATTGAAAACACTATCATACATCGCCTATCGACAGCCAGTGCCTCAGACCCAAGTCATCGAGGTGAGAGGACATCACGCCTACAATCACCTCAAACAGTTGGAAGAATTTGGTTTGATCCGCCGCGGAAGAAGTGGAAGAACCAAAGTGATAGAAACCACCGAATTTTTTGCCGACTACTTCGGCTTGAGTCATGAAATGCGTGCCATGAAGCGACAACTGAAAGGCATATTCGAAGAGTTGGCCAAGCCTGAATCGTAAGGATAAGTGCCCCCAATCTTTGTTCTATGAGCATAGGCAAAAAGGTAAAATCAACACGGAAAAACTCCACTCTAGGCCAATATCTTTATATCGGGAATTCTTTTAGTCCCAGGTAAGACTACACAGGAAGATTTCAGGCTTGCCCATTTGGCACGGAGATCTACATAAGAAGAAAACCTCAGGCGGCAGAAAGAGAGCGTATCGAATGAAAAGAAGATTTGAGAAGGGCTTCTTCCCCGCTGAAACCACGCGAGGCAAGCTAAAAAAGAAGACCAGACGTGTGCGAGGAGGTGGAGTGAAACCTCGCCTATTGGACGCTGCCTACGCAAATGTTTCCAACGCGTCCACTGGAAAAACTGAGAAGGCTGAAATCCTTCGTGTGATCAAAAACCCAGCTAACGTAGATTACGACCGCCGAGGAGTAATCACAAAGGGAACTACAATAGAGACATCTTTAGGCACAGCCCGCGTGACATCTCGACCAGGACAAAACGGTTCTGTAAACGCGTTGCTTGTTCCCAAAAAGAGCTAGCGCTCCGGCGTGGGCGCTTCGAAACGTCCAGCATGCCACAACAAATAATACGCTCCAGCCTGAACAAAAGCCGGGTGTCGACTTGAAGAAAAAAGACAAGCTTGTTTTATGGCCTGCTTACTTCGACTCCACCAAAACCCGGTTGGAAGGGCGCAGAGTCCCAAAGAACCTCGGGGTGCCCACACCGAAACTGATAGAGCTTCAGGAGGCTGTGAAACAAGCCAACTTTGAACCCGAAGTTATCGTGGACGCTAAGCACCCAAGCGTCCCGTGGCAGAAAACAGGTATAATCTTGGTTCCCAAAGGAGATTCTAAAACTCAAATCCTACGAAGAGTTGCCGAGAGGCTCTTCAAAGTTCGCAATCGAAGCCGATCTGCGGTAAGATCTAGGAAAGGTTTAAATTAAGCGGTTTGTCTAACCATTTGGCTTTTGTGAGGGAAGGGCTTGCATAGAATAGGGTACGTACTACACGTAAGCTCTAGCAGAAACTTAATCATTAGGGCGGAAAGCCTCCCGAGAATCGGCGATAAGGTTATGGACAAACACCTTAAGCTCGTGGGAACAGTTTTCGACGTGTTCGGACCCACATCCTCACCGTATATTTCAGTAAAACCCAAAACAGGACAGCCGCATCACCTCGTCAACCATATTCTGTATTCGGTTCCCTCCCCCAAGATGAAGATAAGAAGGAAAAGACGATGAGTCGAGAAACCTCCCCTCTACAACCCACAAAGATTCAACAATGCCCCGAGTGTGGGGGCAACCGACTCATGCGGGACTATGAGTGTGCTGAAATCGTCTGTATGGATTGCGGCTTCGTCCTCGCTGCCAAACTTACAGATCGGGGGCCAGAATGGCGCGCGTTCGATACTGAGCAGCGGGAAAAAAGAACTCGTGTCGGCGCCCCTCTTACGTTCACAATCCATGACAAAGGACTTTCAACAATGATTGACTGGCATGACCGTGACATCTACGGCAAGAGGCTGAGTCCAGGTCAAAAAGCGCAGATCTATAGACTTCGAAAGTGGCAACGTCGCATCCGAGTCTCTGATGCCATGGAACGAAACCTCGCCTTCGCTCTGTCTGAAATGTCCAAAATAGCCAATGGCCTTAATCTGCCCAAAAACATCTTGGAAACCGCCTCCGTTATCTATCGTAAGGCCGTCAAAGAGCGTCTCATTCGAGGACGATCTATTCAGGGCGTAACAGCCGCCGCCATCTACGTAGCCTGTCGACAATGTGGACTCGCAAGAACCCTTGATGAGATAGCTCAAGCCTCAAACATCAACAAAAAGGAGGTGGGACGTAGCTACCGATTCCTCGTCAAAGAGCTCGACTACTTCATCCCACCCTTGAAACCTAGCCAGTACATCACCAAGTTCTCCAACCAACTCACCATGCAAGGGAAAGTCGAAGAAATCGCCCACAAAATCCTCATCACCGCAAAGGAACTTAAACTAACGTCTGGCAGAGGACCCACAGGCATTGCTGCGGCCGCCAGCTATATCGCATCTGTCCTAACCGGCGAACGGAAAACTCAGAGAGAAATCGCTGAAATCGCTCAGGTAACAGAGGTAACCATACGGAACCGCTACAACGAGCTAGTTGAGCGCCTCCTCTTCGTCATCACCATCTAACCTTCTTTTTTTGGTTCTTTCTCGAATTATGCAACGAAGAATTATCTGAAATGAAATCCACGTTTCAGAATGACAACTATGTTTGCAAGATATTGATGAGACTTGATGGTCAAAGGCTATCTCGACTCGAACCCTCTTCCGACGGATTTCTATTCAAACCCGCTTTTCTGCGACTGATCAAACATTCACAGGTGGCGTCACATTTTGTAGGCGCGCGCTAAAACATAAAACGCGTTCAAAGACGGTCTCTATGAGATTCTCTTGGAGGTGACACCGTCGAATTCGAGGGCCCTCACCTCTCCAGACTTCATATTTTGAAATAAGACTCTATAGATCGGAGTATATATTACAGTGCGTTCTTTGATCTCGAACAGCTCGCGAACAACTCGTTTTACACCCTTTGGCCTCTTGGCGATCTTGGATCTCAGTATACCTACATCTGCATCAGAAGCAATTTCGAGCTTCTCAGCATTCTCGCCGAGGTCAGTTAACATTTTCTTTGGATTTTCTTCGGAAGGAGCAGAGGGCAGCTGTTCCAGCTGAACCTCGCGGCCCGTTTTGTCTAGAAGAAGAGACGCCTTATCTTCGTACAGAAGATGTTCCTCACCTTCAACTTTGATCAGTTTATAGCCTTTTGCAGATGACTCCTTTGAAAGTTCAGGTTCAAGCTTATGGTTGAACACTATGACCTCCCGCACTTTCGCGTCAACATTAATCGTGTAAGTGGACCTGCGATAGTAGTCAATCAAGTAATTCCCACCAACTACGATATACGGCTCGTAGTACTTGTCGATCGAGACAAATTGTATTTCTTCAGGCTTGGGTTTAAAAAATCCAAATCTGACGAACAATTTGTTTTTCAACTTTTCCCCAGCAACTTTCACCACGGCGGGGTCAACAAGAGTCTTGTAAATGATTAGCTTTCGTTCAACCATTTTGGAATCTGCGGATACGGTTTCACTCACCAACTCCACCTCACGAAAGAAAGAAGGATTTCTCTAATTAATCTATTCGCGCGCGCGTATTCTGATTTCTACCGGTCTCCGCTACTTGGAATAATTCGCAGAGCAACTTGTACAGATCCTGTCCGCCTTCTACCCCTGCAAACAAGTCTTTTTCAGCCCTCAAGATTGTTCCTGCGACTTCACGGGTTTTTCTCCATCTAAGCTCTCCCCACATTATCTTGTAGTTCTTCATCTCGATCCAAGCTCTAAGGGCCAAGATCAAAAACATAGCCAGTGTGATTGCCAAGTTCAACGCATAGATCTCGAACAGTTCAACCAATTGCATCACCTCTACATCTAAACCATTTTTGTTTCATGGTCATAAACGATAACGCACTTAATGTTTTCCTATAGCAGTCAATCTAGACTTGAAAACAAGATTTTACCAAACAAAGTTGTGCGCGCGCCAGTTCGAGTTGTGAGCCGATGGGGCTACAAACAGGATGGTGTACGAGTTCAAGCCCGTTTGAACAGCAAAGCTGACGAAAATTTAGCCAAAAAGAGTGCCAAGATCGTCCACAGCTTCTTAAGGAAGCTATCGTTTTTGAACGACTTGTGTGACGTCCCATCCAAATGATTATGCAAGAATACCCAAACATCAAAGTCCACGTTGTCAAATTTCACGCTTGCATCGTGACTTATTCTATGTTCCAAAACGTGATGTATAGTTTCATGGCTGAGTATCCACTCTATGTTAAATTCGTTAGTCAAGGAGGTTATGAAGATAGTCTTCAGTGAAGGAACATACATTCCATAGTAGTTTTCGTTCACTCCTACAACAATGCTGGGTCTAGGAATATGCAAGCGTTACCCCAATCTTCTCCTTTCAAATTAGAACTAAGCGACCTCCATTATTTAAGCCCCTAAGGAACACAATTCTATGAACAAATTCTAGTAACGAACACTACACATCAATTAGGAGATTACGAGAAAGAGATATTTTCAATTCTTTTAACAGATAATCTTAAACGATAGCAACAACGAAACTACATATATGCCGTATGGATTCAGCTTCGATCTATCCAAGATATCAAAGTCATTTTTCAAAGAACTCGCGAGGGTTGCTAATGAGAAAAACGTGCACCGTAGGATTGGAGAGCGCGCGCGAAGTCTGGCTGAAAGGTTTAAGATCCGCGAATTGACAGGCTTAGATGTTTCTGACGCCCTCGTTCTTGTCGAAGACCTAGTGGACATATACGTCCGAAATCTCTCAGAACGAAAAAGTTTCTCGAAAACCAAAGACAGAGCGCTTTTCTTGCCCCACTGTTCAAGGAAATACATGGACAAACAGTGCCAAGCTCGTTTCGACACGGAAAG
>CP070636.1:337157-341612 GCA_020356305.1 Candidatus Bathyarchaeota archaeon
AATGCATAGGCTTGACGACTTGTGATTAGCCGTTTTGGAATCGGCCGTTGCGGATGCACTATTCGGTCGCTTTCACGGTCACGGGCATCATCAAGAAAAAAGATTGAAATGGATAAAAAAAGAGCGGCGATGACGGCCTGTAGGGATTGTATTGAAACGCCGTGGCTTGCAACACTGAAAACAGCGACTATTCCAACAATCTGAGCTGAGTACCTAGGTCTCATTAGCTTGACAAAGGCTTTCGTTCTCTCCAAGTTGACTTGGTTCTCCATTTTCATTCGACTTGTGACGCAACGGCTTCGGCAAAGTCGATTACTTTGACGTTCGATTTTTTGAAGCGAGCGGCTTGACTGATGGTCATGTAGCAGGAAGGACATGCGGTCGTCAAAGTTGTTGCTCCCATCTGCTCTGCCAGTGCTACCCTCTTTTTTGCGATCTCCCTAGATTTGTCAAGATCTACCGCTTTGTATAATCCTCCTCCGCCGCAGCACACGACATTGAACTTGTTTCCAGGAAGTTCGACGAATTGCGTTGTTAGGCTTGCGAATACGTGCCTAGGCTCTTCTATCACGCCGGACAATCGTGACAGTTCGCATGGATCGTGATAGGTTATCCTTTCTTCTGTTTTATCCTTGAATTTAATCTTCCCTGACTTTACATAATTGTCAATAAGCTCAATTGCATGAAGCATGCGAATCTTACCCCTTAGGGCAGTGGAGTATTCTTGCCAGAACATGCGGTAGCAACCTGGACAACTGAATACCAGTTTCCTGGCTCCCGTTGACTCAATCGCCTTTATGTTAGTCTCCATCAGTTCCTCCATGTCCCTGGTGCCACCTGAAAATCTTAGTGGGGCCCCGCAGCACACTTCTCCTTCCAGAATTGTCCAGTTTTCTCCAGCAGAGTTCAGAATGGTGGCCATCGCTTTCGCTGCAGGTTTCAATTGGCCCCTGTAGGACATCAGGCAGCCAACGAAGTAAATCGTGTCGGCTTTTTCCTTTATGGGAACGTCCAACCCTTTTGTCCAGTCTCTGCGGCTTGCATCGGGTCTCTTGAAGATGTTCTTTTCCGCCTTTAGGGCTCCTATCATCTCTATATGCGGGTCCAGTCCAAAGCCAGTTTCAAACGCACTCTCTCTGGCTTTTTCCCAGAGGGACACTAGATCATAATTGTAGGGGCAGACAGCCCAGCAACGACCACACAGGGTGCATTCGTAGAGTCCTTTCACGACTCTTTTGACGTTTTCTGGGTTAGCACCTCCCAGAAATGGCATTAATTTCTTCGTTAGCAGTCCTCGCATCTTTTTTATCTTGAACCCTGGTGCTGTGTACTTGTCCCCAGTTTCGGTGTAGACTGGGCAAACGTCTACGCATGCTCCGCATCTCGAGCAAGCATACATCCACAATGATTCTGATCTTCCGAAATTGTCAATGAAGTTTTCTGGTTTCATTCTTTTCACCTCATTCACGATTCTCTAGCTTTGTATCTTTTCCTAAGGTACGAAATGAGATATACACTTGCAATTCCATGCAGTATGCCGCCTGGAAATACTATGGCGAACACTATCCAAACGTAGGTCAATGTGACATGTAGCATTGGAGCATAAACCATTATTGGAGAAAGTGCTTCGGAAAGCCATGGAAAAACATCGACCCACGGTTTGTTTGGTGAAGCCACTGCTATCCCCGTAATAGTTAGTACAACATAAAGCACGAAATCCACGTAATTAGTGGCCGTTAGAACTGTTCGCATTGCTTTTGAAGCAGCCACAGCGATAAGGTATACTATGAACACCACTACGAAGACAGCGCCGACGTAACCATGGGCAATGGAGCGAATCGAATAAAGCCATCCACCCAGCCATTCTCCCAACAGATCTATGATGAGACCCGTTATCAGAAGTATGGCCATCAGAATGTGGAAAGTGGTGTCCAACGGTGACGTACGCACCATTCCCTTCAAAACCTTGGTGTTGTTCACTTCAGGGGGATATTTCTTTTCCGGAACTTCTCTCTGTCCTGCCAATGTCTACGCCTCCTTTTCCTCCATTCTCCTCTTTCGCCATGCTACTAGGTAAAGTAAGCCTCCTGCAGCTGCAGGGACGAGCAGCCATTTGGAGTATTTAAGCACGGGTACTTCTGAAGGCACTTTTTCACCCACCTCAGGAAGGCCAAAAATCGATGGCTCGGCTCTCAACACGTAAATGAAAGACGTTCCTCCCAAAGGTTTATTGTCAACATCTCCGTAAATGTATCCGTTTAGTTCTTCTTTTCTTTCTTTGGCTTTTTGGATGATACTCTCCCGCGTTTCGAACACAAGGGCGTCCGTTGGACAGCTTTGGACGCATGCGGGTTCCTTGGAGGGAACTCGATCGAAACACATGTGGCATTTGCTGACTTTTCCGCTGACCGCATCGACTTGAGGAATACCAAACGGACACGCACTCACACAGAATTTACAGCCAATACATCGATTCTGATCAATTACTACAGGTCCTTCTTCTTATTTGGTAATGGCTTTAACTGGGCATGCCTCTGCACACGCTGGCACTTCGCAATGCATACATCTCCAGTTGAAGAAACGCCATTTTGTCTCCTCAGTGGTTTCGTTATGCTCAAGTTTGAATTTGATATGGGTATAGGTGTTGTAGGAAAGCTTTGGCGGATTAGTCCATTCATTACTAAAGGTAGTTTCTTCGCCGGGATTATTGTTCCATCGTTTGCAAGCTACTTGGCATGCTCTACAGCCAATGCATTTGGCGGGGTCAACTAATACTGCATACTCCATGTCTTCAACCTTCTAACGTGATCAAGTCTCGAACTTATAATATATACCATGAATATAAAAATAACTGGCAAGATGTCAACCACTGGTTCTATCCCCATGGGGGTTCCTCTACATCTTGGGTTTTACAAAAGAAATCATGCGCCTTTGTTTCGTCCTCAGCTACCGTGAGAATAACCTTGTGGTCCTCATATCCTGCTATGGAGGTTAAGAGTTTGTAGGTGCCTGCGGGCACATTCTCAAATTCGTAGTAGCCGTTCTTGTCGATGAGTCCATACTTGTTGGCTACCGGCAAGATCAGTATGACTGTGCCACCTGATTCCACAGGGTTTTTGGACGTAGCATCATACACGTGACCATGAATTTTGGCCCTTCCCATAGCCTTAGAAAGGCAGAAATCCAGCGTCACCGCTTCTCCTTCTTGGATTGAGACAGTTTTGCTTGTCGATTTGAAGCCTTGTAAACTCGCTGTGACCTCGTGGGTTCCAGTGGCCAAGCCATCGAGAACAAAAAAGCCGTCGGCCAGTGTTCTTGTTTCCATTCCCGCACAGGCAACTCTGGCGCTTTTAATCATAGCACCGTCTGGAGAAGCTACATTGCCCGAGATTTTTGACGTCCTCACGCGTGCCACGGCATGATCTATTGGCTTTTCAGTGCTCATCGTCATATAACCTTTGTATTCAGTTAGGCTTTCTCCACTCTGACTAGGCATACTTTGGTTTCTGGAATGTTTGCGCTGACATCCACTGCGTCTATGGTGAGTTCGTTTGCGCTCGCTCCTGTACTAAGGCCTTTAAAGCCCCAGTGCCAAGGCATAGCAACCTCGTGAACTGTCTTGCCGTTGACTGTTATTGGCTTCATTCGGTCGGAGACGTTGGCTTTAACTTTAATGCCGTTGGTGTTTCTCGCTGATTTTACAAGTACATCGTCGCCGCTGCTTACACCTATTTCTTCGGCCAGTTCAGGGCTCATTTCAATGAACATTGAAGGATGAGTCTCAACAAGCCAAGGCAAGTTTCTTGTCATGGCTCCAGCCTGCATGTGTTCAGTTAAGCGGAATGTCGTAAGGACATGGGGGTAGTCAGCTTTGTTGCCCACGACTACGTCGAATCTCTCGTCCCACATTGATGGGTATTCCGCTGCTAAGTCTGGGTCAGGGCTCTCTAATGGTTCATTGTGCAGTGGCATTCCATGGTACAGCGGGTTTGTATCCTGTTTGCCTTCAGGGTTATACAAGGGCTTTGAGAATATCGCAGCTTTATCAAAGCCCGGCCATACGTCATCGCTTATGGCGAACCACGTGAAGAAGTAATCTACACCTTTGTTACTCTCATCCTTCTGGTAGAGAATCCTTTGATTAATCATCCAGCTAACAGCCCAATTCTTGTAGTAGCCATACTTGTCATCTTCTAAGTCAACAGGGTTGGGATCACGTCTCTTTGCCAGAATACCGTCGAGATCTGGCCTTAGCTCGGGATCATAAATGTTCTTGTATATCACGTTGGCAGCGCTTTGAGGCAACGTAACACCGCCCACTTCAATGCTCGTAGCACCTGTCTCTTTGTACACGCCCTCAGCGCTGGATCCAAATCTTGACGGCCAAGCGGTTTCAGGATCATTTTGTATGTCCACCGTGCCGATGGTTTTCTTAACATCCACACGTGGACCAAG
>CP070636.1:341712-347832 GCA_020356305.1 Candidatus Bathyarchaeota archaeon
AAGCCCTTCAGCGCGGCTGGGATGGGGTCTTAGTCTCAGGATGCCACCCGGGAGACTGCCACTACATCAGCGGAAACCTCGTGGCTAGAAGGAGATTCGCTGTCCTGAAGGACCTACTTCAATACCTTGGGATTGAGCTTGGAAGGGTGAATTTCTCATGGGTCTCTGCTGCTGAAGGTGAGAAGTTTGCGAATGTTGTAAAAGATGTGGTAGAAAAGGTGAAGGCGCTAGGGCCTGCCGAAAGACTGGTGAAGAGGTAGTATCGTATGGAAAACCTCGAAAACTCGATAAGAGAGGTCGCCAAAAAGCTTCTCAGCGAGAAGAAAGCCGACCTGATAATTGGATACGAGCAAGGAACCCTGCCGCTTCGCACCACTCCTTGCTTCGTGGACAAAGTAGAAGACGTTCAAAAGCTCGTTTGGAACGCAAGTTGCGACGCTAATCTTTCAAAGTACATAGTGGGCAGAACGGAAAAGGTAGGCGTCATCGCAAAAGGTTGTGACACACGCTCAATAGCGGTTTGCACTGTTGAAAAACAGATCCCGAGGGAAAAAGTGGTTATCATAGGAGTCCCTTGTCTAGGCCTCATTGACAGAAAGAAGGTAGAGAAAAAACTCGATGGCAGAGAGATCTTAGAAGCCACTGTTGAGGACGAGCAGATCAAGGTTAAGGGAGAAGGTTTCGAGTTTGTCTTACCGAAAAGAGATTTCATTTGTGACTCATGCCTAACCTGCAGGCATAGAAATCCTCCTATTTACGACGTGTTTGTTGGGGAAAAAGTGCCTGAAACGCCTGAGGTCAACGAGTTCGCTGAGGTTTCAGATCTTGAGTCGAAGTCGACGGAAGAAAGGTGGGCGCACTTCAAGGAAGAATTAAGCAAGTGCATCAGATGCTACGCTTGTAGAAACGTTTGTCCGCTCTGCTACTGCAAGACGTGCTTCGTCGACCAGACGATGCCCGCGTGGTTCGGCAAAACGAACGACCTTTCAGACACGATGATCTACCACATTGTCCGCGCCTTCCACATGGCCGGCAGATGCGTTGACTGCGGAGCATGCAGTCGAGCCTGCCCGATGGACATAAACTTGAGGGAGCTCGTGAAGAAAACCGAGAAGATCATGAAAGAACGGTACAACTACGAGGCGGGAGTCAGCCTAGAAGAGGTTCCCCCTTTGGGAGAGTTCGAGATGGATGACTCTCAGGAGTTCATTAAGTGAAACGGCGGTATTTCAAATAATGTGGAAGGTTATAGAAAAAAGCAAAGTACCTATCCTCATAGAAGAGTTGACCAAAGAACATGAGGTTTTCGCGCCAGCTAAGGAGAAAAGTCTTATCTCCTTTGAAAGGTTCTCCTCTGGGAATGAAACTTATCTAGGCTTCAGGAACACAAAGAAGTCTCCTAAGGAGGTCTTCTTCCCACAAACCGAAATCTTGTTCACCTATAGAGTTGGAAAGAAAGGTGTAGAAATAAGAGAGGCCCCAGCCCCGAGAAGAAAGATGGTGTTACTAGGCGTCCGCCCATGCGATGCCAGAGGCTTCGTTTTGCTCGACAAGTTCTTCTCTTCTGGGGAACACAAAGATTCGTACTATTTAGAAAAGAGGGGGAACACGACTATAATCAGTTTGGCATGCAATCATCCTCTGAGCACGTGTTTCTGTACGTCAGTAGGAGGAAGCCCTTTCGGAAAAGAAGGCGTGGACCTGCTTTTTCAAGATGTAAACGACAAGTATCTGATAGAAATTGTCACCGAAAAAGGAAAGAAGCTCACTGAAAAATTTCCGTGGTTGAAGAATGCAGAAAAAGCTGATATAGAGAAGGCAATGGAAATCTCCAAAGACGCTGAGAAATCCATTAGGTCTAAGGTATCTGTTGCAGGTGTGAGCGAGAAGCTTGACAGAGTGTTCGACTATCCAATATGGGATCGGATAAACCGCAAGTGCGTAGGTTGCGGGGTTTGCACCTACCTTTGTCCAACATGCTGCTGCTTCGATGTTCTGGACGAAGAAACGGAAGAAGGAAAAAGAGTTAGAATCTGGGACTCGTGTCAGTTCCCCTGTTTCACATTACAGGGTTCTGGGCACGACCCTAGGCCTTCAGGAAAGGAGAGGATGAGGCAGAGGATCATGCATAAGTTCAACTACTTCGCTAAGAACTTCGGCGAAAGCTTCTGCGTGGGCTGTGGAAGATGTGTCAGGGAGTGTCCGGTCAACCTTGACATCAGAGAAGTTCTTGAGAAAATATCGACTAGGCAGGTGTAGTAGCGGAAAATGAGCAACCCGTATATCCCAAATCTCGCGGTTATCAGAAGGATCATAACAGAAAACGAAGTGAACGACATTAAGACGTTTGAGCTAGTTTTGCAGGACCCTGAAGCGATGAAGAACTTCAAGTATAAATGTGGACAGTTCGCGGAAGTCTCCGTCTTCGGCGCCGGAGAGTGCCCCATAGGCATAGCTTCATCCCCCACGGACGAAGACTGCATTCAATTCACCGTGAAAAGAGTTGGAGTTGTCACCACAGCCCTGCACAACAGCGAGAAAGGAGTAGTCATAGGGGTCAGGGGACCGTTCGGCAATGGTTTCCCACTTGAGAGAATGGAAGGTCACAATATCGTCATTGTCGGTGGAGGCTTCGCGTTTACAACGCTCAGGTCTCTAACCAAATTCATCCTTCACGAGGCCAACAGAGACAGATTCAAAGACTTAACGGTAATTTACGGAGCGCGCGACCCAGGCGAGCTCATCTACAAATATGACCTTGAAGCTTGGGGGAAGAGGGATGACATTAACCTTAACGTGACCATAGACAGTGCTGTTCCCGGCTGGACTGGGCTGGTTGGCTTTGTCCCAGCCGTTCTCAAGGAGGTTGCCCCAAGCTCAGACAACGCTGTCTTGATTGTCTGCGGCCCACCTATAATGATAAGATTCACAATGCCAGTTATTAACGAACTAGGTTTCGCCCCTAAAGATGTCTTCTTATCCCTCGAGATGAAGATGAAATGCGGCATCGGAAAGTGCGGAAGGTGCAACATCGGAAACAAGTTTGTCTGCAAAGATGGTCCGGTATTCACTTATGAAGAACTTCAGATGATGCCAAAAGAGCACTGAGCACTCAAATCGTGTTTCAAAACTTGTCGCCGTCTAGATAAAGGAGAATTAGAATCTGAAGAATAGTTAAACGGGTATAGAACGATGTAACTTGCCGATAGCGGAGGGGCTGTTCCAGATAGCAAAGACTATTTTATTCTTTCGCAGGAGTGTGTTGGCGATTCTTGATGTCGCCGACTATGAGTTTATGGAAGTTTGGTGAGCACCGCCGATTATGACTTTTTTCGAGGAATTGTCTAGCTTTCTTTTAAGAGACTTTTGTGCCATTCAACTGATGCGTTTGAGTCCATGAGTGCTTTCAATTCGGCGTCGAGGTTGCTGGGCGTTACTATTAGGAGCCATCCCTCGCCATATGGATCTTCGTTTAGGAGTTCTGGTTTGTTCGTTACTTCGTCGTTGACCTGTTCGATTGTGCCGCTTAAAGGCGCTATAAGGTCTGAAACCGCTTTCACGGATTCGACACTTCCGAAGGGCTCGTCTTGTGTGATTGTTCCACCTGCGCTTGGTAGTTCAGCGAACACAATTTCGCGGAGTTGTTTCTGTGCGTAGTCGGTTATGCCCATTCTTGCTTTTCCCTTTTCTATGCGGACCCAGAAGAATTCTTTGGAGTAGTGGAGTCCTTCAACAATTTCATAGTCATCTACTTTGACCAAACATTTCACCTCTTTTGAAATAGCATATTAATGCAATGACACGTTTTAAAATTAACTATCCTGAGGTTTCAGGGCAGTTAGCCACGTTTAGTCTAAGATGGAATATGGTCGCAAAGCGTTTAAGCCTTGCGAATGATGACGGTTTTGCCTTCAATGGTAGCCTTTAGTTTCTCTTCTGCTTTGAATGGTAGCGAGGCTATGGCATTCTTTGGCACGTGTAGAAATTGATATTTGTTGAGTTTCGTTTTAAACTCTGTTACGATTTCTTCTTTGGCTTTCTCAGCGTGTAAGGCTTCGTCTGCTGGCTGTTCATCTGTTTTCTTCTTCTCCATCTTATTCCTCCTTGACGTTTTTACAAGAAGAAATTTGGGCTTTCTCATTAAAAAAGGCTTGTAGCAGGCTGCAAATAGGAAAATAACCATGAACCAAAGCATTCATTAGTTGAGAGAAAGTCTCCTGTTTTCCAGAATCCTAAATTTCCTTATTGTGTCTATTGGTAAACCGACATCAAGAAACATCCAGACGAAGACTGCTCGTATCCAATGGGTGTTTAGGAAATATTCTGAGTTCACTCCGATTCTAGCAAAGCCCATGCCATTTACTAAGACTGAGAAGGTTGCTGTCTTGCCAATGCCTAAGATTATTGTTCTCCTTATATTAACGAACGGTACATTATAGAAGATTCTTCCTTTCTGCCCCCAAGGACCGTAGTATTCAATGAATTCAGTTATTGGAGAATGTACCCTATTGATGGTTCCCAGATAGTTCTTGACAGACGCCCAGTCAAGACTGCTCGAAATGTTCAGAAAAACACCAGAAAGCAGCGTCTCTGTAAGATCGTGACATTCTTCTTTGGTGAGATTGGGAAAAAACTCGCATAATCTGGATTGATACCAATCTTCGGGAGATTCGGTAGGCCGCTGGATATATGCACTAATTGGAACTGCATGATCAAACAAGGTTTCGTCTCCTGTCTTTAGGCAGATGTGTAGGGTGTCTCCCCAGTCTGAAAGGACCCAGATTTTTTCGGATGGAGCTAATTTCATATAAGGGAACCAGCCCGTAGAAAGAGATGCAGGATTGTAGGTAACATCGTATCCTTTGGCTTGAGCGCGTGAACACAAAGCCTGTAGATCAATGGAATCAGTTATTTGAGCACTAGTGTGATCTCTGTAGTAGCCGAAGTAGCCTGCGAAATCGTCCTCGTGCACCAGTATTAGAGAAGAACAGAGCGGTATAAGAATTGGAATGGAAACAATCAGTGTCATCATTAGAGGAGCGAATTTGGACGATTTTCTCTTGAGAAGCATCGTTCTAAAGATCACTCGCCCTATCTCGAAAATCATCGCTCCCATATAGAGAACGGCTGCAACCAAGAATAGTTGGAAGACTGTCCAAATTGAGAAAACATGGTCATACATGTGATAATATGAAAAGATTAGGTCTGCGATGTAGAAGAAGCCGTATAACCCTAGGACCACGGCGACTGCAGCCATGATCCTGTTCATATACGGCGTTAGCCGATTTGAAGAGTCCAATATCATTACCCACATTTAGAATGTTCATGTTCCACTAAACGGGATGACCTCTTCCAATTCATATACGGGTTATCTTCCTTAAATCGTTGATGCAACCCCAAATGGAACAAAAACCAAGGTATTCGTGCTAAGAGAGCATATTGGTCTTTAACCCTTTAGTTATTTTCCTACTGCCACGTTCACGAATTAAGATGTAAGTTAATTTTCTGCATACGTATGCACAGAATTAAGTTCCATCTTAATTAGCGTGAGAGGCAGGAGAAAAATCTTGAAAGTTTTTCCGTGAATAGGTGGCTAACCCGTTGACGTCAGCTCCGTTCGATACTTTCCGCGCGCGCACGTAGGTGAGCTACCGTTTGACTATAACCTCATCTTTTGCAGGCCTGTGGACAATCTGCCAGCCGTTTCGCAGATACGTCAGCAACTCGCCTTCTTTAATCCGCTCAAACCTCTCGCAGTGTTCACCATCAGGGCAATCATTCTCGCTGTTGTTCGGATTTTCCCCTTCTCTGCGTCTCGCTTTGATAATCTCCTCAATGAGTCTGATTTCCTCGTCTAAGTTTTTCGGCTTAAACGTTCTTCTGCGAAACATCGAGACAAAACTCATTCTGCTACATGCTTCAAATAGAGCATCTAGCAAGACAAGAACCAAGCGACAATTCTTGAGGTTTTGGCCGTCAGCGTAACTCTGATTCAATCATCATCTCATGCGAGTTTTAGTCGTCATTCGGCCAAAAATCATTGTTTTAACAGTGAAAGATAAATCTTTTTAGAGCGTATTAGAATTGGTGAAGACTTTTGAGAGTGATCGCCGCAGATTC
>CP070636.1:347932-350578 GCA_020356305.1 Candidatus Bathyarchaeota archaeon
ACCAGGGCGCTTCAAGACGGCACGTTGGAAAGACTTCCTGGACAAACGCTCGTCGACTCCTTTGAAATCTACGTGATGAACGAGCTGGCCGAGGCCAGAGATAAGGCTGGAAGAATGGCAGACAAAGATTTCGATGCCCAAAACGCCGGCATCGTAATGACTAGAACGGGAGCAAGAGGCTCGAACCTCAATATTGGTCAGATGACAGCTTGTGTTGGACAGCAATCCGTAAGAGGTAAACGGATCATGCGCGGCTATGTTGATCGAGCTTTGCCCTATTTTACGTTAGGAGACCCTTCTCCAAAGGCTAGAGGCTTCGTGTATTCTAGTTACCGAGACGGGTTAGACCCAATCGAGTTTTTCTTCCACGCTATGGGAGGGCGGGAAGGGCTGGTGGACACGGCTGTACGAACGCAACAAAGCGGTTACATGCAGAGGCGACTCATCAACGCCCTGGAACATCTACGCATTGAGTACGACGAAACAGTTCGAAACTCAGTTGGCGATATCGTTCAATTCAAATATGGCGAAGACGGGGTGGACCCTGCCAAAAGCGATCATGGGAAAGCAGTGAACGTAAGGCGACTGGTTGAACAAATCAGAATTATGACAAAAAAGGGCAAGCCCGCGCCTAAATCATATGTAAAAGAACACCTCCAAAAAGTTGAAAACGAACTCACACCTATGCTAATTGAAGAGTTAAGAAAAGAGCTAGTCAAAGGCAAATTGAGTCAGAGAGGCGTGGACCAAGCGTTCGCTTCAACCCTGGAAAACTATAAGCGGGCCTCGGTTGAACCTGGCGAAGCTGTTGGAATTGTGGCTGCCCAATCTGTGGGGGAACCAGGCACTCAAATGACGCTTCGAACCTTCCATTACGCCGGAGTTAGGGAGCAAAACGTAACTCTCGGATTACCCCGTCTGATCGAGATAGTGGATGCTCGACGAACACCGTCCACCCCAATCATGTTCATCCCCCTTGATAAGGAGCACCGGAAAAGCAAGGACAAGGCTACAGAAGTTGCTCGCAGGATTATTTGCACCACACTGGAGGACATAGCGCAAGAGATGTATGTGGATCCCGAACAAGAAGAGGTTGTCGTTAAGCTTGACCTTCCCATGATGGAAGATCAAGCCATCTCATTGGACGAGTTAGAAAAGGCTTTGAGCCAATTGAACTATACGTTGAGAATCGAAGAGGACCAGATTGGTGTCAAACCTAAGAAAACCACAGATCTGAAGAAGCTGCTCAACAAGGTTTCCGCACAACTCGTCAAAGGGATAAAGGGCGTCGGAAGAGTGTTGGTGACGGAGGAAGCAGGAGAATGGGTCATACGGACGGACGGTTCCAATCTACCAAAGGTCCTAGATATTCAGGGGTTAGATCCCAAGCGGACAACTACCAACCATGTACATGAAATTGCCCAAACGCTTGGAGTCGAAGCAGCAAGAAACGCCCTAATCAAGGAAGCTATGGGAGTGCTTGAGGAGCAAGGTCTCGATGTGGATATACGCCATGTCATGTTGGTGGCTGACATTATGACTGTAACTGGCGATGTGCGGCAGATAGGGAGACACGGAATCAGCGGAGAAAAATCAAGCGTCCTAGCTAGAGCGGCTTTCGAGATCACTGTTCCAAACATCGTGGAGGCGGCAATTAAGGGAGAAAGCGATCCGTTGCGAGGGGTTACTGAAAACGTCATTGTTGGGCAGTCCATACCCATAGGCACCGGCTTGGTTGACCTGTATATGTCGAGCGCGCATCGAGAGGAAAGAAAATGATCGACATAAACAAGACTATCGCTACCACAGTGAGAACCGGAAAGGTTTTGTTTGGTGTAAATGACGCTGTACGAAACGCCAAGGTAGGGAAAGCCAAACTCATAATTGTTGCGGCCAATTGCCCGCAAGAAATTCGTGGGGATATCGAACATTATTGTAGGCTTTCCCATGTTCCGATCCTTATTTATGAAGGGACCAGCATAGAGCTAGGTGCGGTCTGCAGAAAACCTTTCGTAGTTTCGGCTCTAACGATACGAGAACCAGGAGACTCTGAAATCTTGAAGCTCGCGGAGGCTATAAATGCCTAGTGGAATACGATTCACCAGTCGAGAAATGCGATATATTGCGTTATTCGAGAGCATAACCAGTGCAACCGTCAAGGATTGCATCGTCGACGAGGAGCTCAACCGAATCATATACATCATTAAAGAAGGGGACATAGGAGTAGCCATAGGAAAAAGAGGCAAAAACATACACCTGCTAGAGCGGATGACTGGAAAAAAGCATGAAATAATTGAGCATTCTGAGAGTCCCTCCCAGTTCATCAAGAATGCCTTGAAGCCCGCACGAGTTAAGGAAATACGCCTAACCGAACGCCAAGATGGAAAAACCATTGCTGTGGTCTCGGTGAACCCAAGAGACAAGGGGGTTGCCATCGGTAAAAATGGGAGAAATGCGGAGCGGATCCGATTTCTAGCCAAACGATACTTCCACATCCAGAACGTATCCATAACATAATGCTGGCAACCACTGGCACATCCATTTTTCAACTAGCTTGAAGACAAGGCTTGCCGCGTTTTTTTCCTTTCTTTTCTCGCTCCATTCCCTCCACAGAATAGCACTGGAAACCATGCTGAATTGGTGAGT
>CP070636.1:350678-358103 GCA_020356305.1 Candidatus Bathyarchaeota archaeon
ATTGGCTCTCCTAGAAACACAAGTGAGCATGCGAACGCATTAGTGGAGGTCAAAAAGTGGAAGAGGAAGAAGAATGGGGATTTTGTGATCCATTGTTTCCGCTAACACTTTTCATTATAATTTTGGAACATTAGACGTTGTCAGACTCAAACATGTTTATCTGCTTCAATCCTTTTACATCCAACAGCAAGTGGAGAGGCCTATGGTAAGGGTTGCTGTGCTAGACGAAGATCGATGTAAGCCCAAGCGGTGTGGAAGGGTTTGCTATCGATTTTGCCCTCCGGTGAGAAGTAGGATTGAGGCTATTCGGTTCGAGAACGAAAGACCACTCGTGGTGGAACCTCTCTGCGTGGGATGCGGCATCTGCGTAAGAAAGTGTCCATTCAAGGCTCTCTCCATCGTTAATCTTCCAGATGAACTCGAAGAGGAATGCAGCCATCGTTTTGGCCCAAACACCTTCAAGCTGTTTCGCCTTCCGATACCTCCATCGGGTGTGGTGTTGGGACTACTGGGACAAAACGGAATTGGAAAGACCACAGCCCTCAAAATCCTTTCTGGAGAGACTAAGCCAAACCTTGGAAACTACAAAGAGGCTCCTGACTGGCCTGAACTAGTTCGCCACTTCCGTGGATCAACACTTCAAGATTATTTTCAAAGATTAAGTGACAACGAGCTTAGGGTTGTGCACAAGCCTCAGTATGTTGACAGAATTCCCCGCATAATTTCGGGAAGAGTGGGGGATCTTCTTGAAAAAGTTGGTGACCGCAGCAGGTTAAAGCTAGTATCTGAGCAACTAGAGCTTCAGACAATTTGGGATCGCCAAATCAACGTCTTAAGTGGAGGCGAGCTTCAAAGGGTTGCAATAGCGGCTACCATCTGTCGAGATGCCGACGTTTACCTGTTCGACGAGCCGTCCAGCTATTTAGACGTGAAACAGCGCCTCCAAGCCGCTAGGGCCATACGAAACCTCAGGGAAAATGGAAAAACCATAATTGTGGCGGAACATGACCTTGCAATCCTAGATTACTTGTCCGATCAAATCTGTATTTTTTACGGAGCGCCTGGCGTCTACGGCATCGTCTCACATGTTCACGGAGTAAGGGTAGGAATCAACATATACCTGGAGGGCTTTATCCCAGATGAAAACGTTCGTTTCCGGAAAGATCAGATCATCTTCCACGTAAAACCTCCTTCTGCAGGCGTAGTGGCGGGTGACACGCTGCTAAAGTGGGACAAAGCAAAGAAATCATACGAAGAATTTGAACTGTCTGTAGAACCCGGCGAGGCAAAGCGAGGCGAAGTCATCGGGATCCTTGGACCAAACGGAATCGGAAAAACCACCTTCATAAAGCTCTTAGCGGGAATTGAAGATTCAGATGAAAAGCCCCCTTCACAAGATAAGCTTACGATTAGTTACAAGCCTCAATACATTTCATCGGAATATGAAGGAAGTGTTGAAGACCTCTTAAAGAGCATAGCCAAGAAAGACTTTGCATCCAGCTGGTATCGAAGCGAAATTCTTCAACCCCTAAGCGTGCAGCCGATTCTCGATCGCGACGTAACCGAACTTAGCGGAGGCGAACTTCAGAAGGTTGCCATTGCTGCCTGCCTGTCCAAGGAGGCTGAACTCTATCTGCTCGATGAACCTAGCGCCTATCTCGATGTAGAAGAGAGGCTATCTATGGCTCGAACCATCCGAAGGGTCGTGGAGAGCCGAAACGTAACAGCCTTCGTAGTGGAACATGACGTAGTGGCACAAGATTTCATCGCAGACCGCCTGATGATCTTCACAGGAAAGCCTGGAATCGACGGCGTTGCCAACCCACCCATGAGACTTCGAGAAGGAATGAACAATTTCCTCACGGACATGAAGGTCACCTTTCGAAGAGATCTGGTCACAAAAAGACCGAGGGTTAACAAAGAAGCGTCCAAACTTGATAGATATCAGAAGAAGATTGGTGAATACTACTATGTGCCCACTAGGGAAAAATAGTTTGTCTTAAGGTGCGCTTTTGAAACTAATTGTTTGATTGGACAGGTCGAGCTCATACACTTGGTTCACGTCAAACTTGATGCCGAGTTCCTCGTATTCCTGCTCCGTCAAGAACAGGATTATTTTGGGCAGAGTGAATTGAGTCTGCACGCCAAAGGTGGGAAGTTGCTGCCTCAGCGCTTGAACGACGTCTTGAACTACTCTGGCCTCTTCTGTTGAGGGTTTTACCGCGAACCTCGGAATCACTCGATCCTGAATCAGTTCAATTCTCTTCCCAAGGTTTCCGTCTGGATCTCGTATAGACTCCATTTTTTGAACTCTCACGCGTATCATGTTCGTCACTTCAACGGTATTCCACTGATCGATGGAACGGTTTATTTCTTTCTGAAGAGGAAACGTGCGGTTATTCCATTTCGATGGTTGCAGGAGGCTTGGGTGTGATGTCGTAGTGAACGCTTGAGACGTCATGACATGCTTTCAGGATTTTCTGTGCTGTTTGGTTCAAGGTTGCCCAGGGGATTTCAGCCACGTTGGCAGTTAAGAAATCCTGCGTTTGAATTGCTCGTATAGCAACTACGTAAGATTGTTTTTGCGTCGTTTCTTCAATTGTGTATAGGATTCTGGCAAAAGAGGGGTTTTCTGCGATAATCTTCGTCTGGAGGAAGACCAAGTTTCTGAGGGGTGGTTTATGTATGTCACCGTTTGTTGTTTGTGCTTTGACGGCGGCAATTTCCCCGTAGTGTCTCTCGCCAGCCTTAACACCTGTAGCTCTATCTTGGAAAACCTTGAGGGTGATGTGTCTGGATGGAACGTTGAGAAAACGGGCGGTGGTTTCGTGGATGCGCGGGAGGCTGGGATGCTGAGGCTGTTCTTTGTTGTCAATGATGGCTGCGAAGTATTGGTCGGGGTTATGTTTGGCTAGGTCTTCCTCTGTTATGACTGTTGCTCTTTTGAGCGATTCTAGCTTGTCACTTTTGACTTCTCCGACGACCCGCACGAGGAGTCCTGGTCCTGGAAATGGCTGGCGTTCCGACATTTCTGTGGGTACCCCTAGGTATCTCGCCACCTCTCTGACTTGTTTCTTGTAGAGGGACGCGACGGGTTCGATGACTTGATATCCATACTTCTGGACCGTGTTGATTCCCATCTGAGACAGGACGTTGTGCTGAGTTTTCACGCCTTTGGTGGTTTCGACGATGTCAGCGGCGATGGTTCCCTGCACGAGGAATTGGCAACTCTCCTTTTCAGCGGTTTCGCTCAGGGTTTTGTAGAAGGTTTCTCGGAATGCTTTGCGCTTTTCTTCGGCGTCATGCAATCCTTTTAACGCCTGTAAGAAGCGATCTTGAACGTTGAGTACTCTCATGGGAAGGTTTAGGGGAGGACTGGACAAGAGCTGGGCAACTCGTTCCGGTTCTCCTTCTCGCATGAAGGCGTCGTCCAGCATGATGCATAGAAGGTTTTCTTGTATGGCACGGTGGGTGAGCGCGGCGCTGGTGGTGCTGTCAACTCCACCTGAAACCGCTATTAAGGCTCGTTCGCCGCCAACAGCCTTCCTGACTTCCTTCACTTGTTTGTTTACAAATTTTTGAGGATTAAACTTCTGCATAACTATGTGGCTCCGTGGAACAACTGGTTTAGCGTCTTTCTGTTTATGTATTTACCGCTTCTAGGCATCTGTTTTATACTCGTAGCCTCGCAAATGACGCTGACTGGGATTGGAGCAGGAAGTTCGCGGAGGTTTCTGAACCTTATGAAAGTCGCCTCTGGTCTTCCTTGCAAAAAATCTGTGTATTCCTCATAGGTTTTCAGGCAGGTTTCGCTGCCATGAGCGTTCCAAAGGTCGTCGGCGTCTCCAGTCTTTCGCTCGACAAACTCGCCAACTCCTCGGATCTCTTTGAGCGGATGAGTCACATAGAAAAGAAGCAGCTCTGTTTTTTTGGGACCGACTTTTCCTCTGCGAACAAAGGCATGCAGCACTTTGCCAGCCCTGTTTTGGCTACAGACTCTTTTCCAGAATTTTTCATAGTTCAACAAAATGTATGCATGGCGTTCTGACACATGCTTCACCGAGTCCGTTTGTTGATATTAGCATTTATAGTGTTCATTCCTATAAAATGATTAACGGCTTCGATCACATCAGGATGGCGAGCTGATTTATTATCTTTCCCTCAAAAACCATGAATGGCAAGGTGTTTTTGGTTAGATTTCTTAAAATATTTCTGCCTTAAATGCCTCAACAAGGACTGCCGAATCATCTCGCTGAGACATTAAAGCTTTTGTGTTGTAAGCGTGTCTATAATTCGGTTAGATGACAACACGAAACTGCCGGGTTCTATTGTGGAACCAAATGAGCTAAAAACCCTAGTTGACATGTTACATGAATTGGGCTTAAGTTATGAGGAGGCAGCGAACGCCATTAACGGAGTTGCGAAGGAAGCGCGCTCTGTGCGACATTTATGGAAAAAGGGCGACAACTCCAGACTCATTAAGATGGGCCTATACCTGATAGCTTTTCCAGAGCCCACTCCACTAAGCGAAACTCTAGGTGCCGCCGTTTTGTCTGCGGCAATAATCCAAAAAAAAGCAGGGTGGTTTTCCTTAGGCATCGAAGACATCTACCATACGTTTCAAGAGGTAATGAAAGACCTACAGACAATTAGAAAGGGACTTCTCGAGTAAAATCTTATCACAAAGAAACGTGAAGATATCCCCCGGAACATTCCTTTTTTCTGCCAGTGCGCGCGCAGACTGGTCAACTACAGAAATTGCGGAACGTCGGCTTCCAGAGTACAAGCTAAATCGTTTTCAGGTTTTACGTCGAATCAAGCCAGATGAACAAACGTTTGCAGGCTGAAATGGATAGACCAGTTGCAGAGAGCCGTGAGGCACATGCATGCATGCATGTTGCCATCCTATACTTTTGATGACCGCTAGCTTGGTTCTTGATGAGAAAACCGCGATCAGCCATTCGCGATTAGTAAGTGGAAACGGTGCTTAAACCAATAGGCTCCTTAAATTCCTTTTCGTAAATCAACTGAACTTCTCTAGAGGAAAACCAAATTGTGGGGAAGTCTTTGTCTATTACGAGCCGGACTTTGTCATATTTTGAGAGTTTAGAAGTGCTTCTGCCCCGTTTTGGGCTGAATCCACGCATTCCTCCTAACAACTCAACAATGTCAAGAATGCGAATCGCTTTTTCTCGCGTTACTCGTCCTTGAAAGGTTATCGTGTATCGATTTCCATTGTCGTCGAAAACTTCAACCCGCATCTTTCGGGCAGGCACTGAACCACCTTGTACTCATTTGATCCATTTCGGACTACCATAGTTTGTTGCACAGATCAACCAGGGGCGACATATCGATAAGAAATGTATTTTCCTGCTGTCAGGCTTTTTCGCGTGATTTTAAGGATGTCTCCAGTTTTAGCCCCGATCGCAATTACGGCGACATCTGATGATTTGATGCGAGGCATCTGATACGGTTGCACACGATATTTCTCCAATAGCTCCTTTGCCTCTTCAGGCGAAAGAATTTCGTGTTTGGGCACCAATTCATGCTCGAAGATGTTGAAGGAAGGAAAGACCCTAGGAATTAGTTCTATCCCGTATTTCTTTGACTTCCTTTTGGCCGCGAAAGTGTATCTAGTATTGGCAACTATCATTCCCTTCTCAGCTCCGGCTGCTTTCATCGCTTTCTCCATTTTGTTAACGTAAGCCACTCCTACTACTCGAGCTAGTACGCACCAAATGAGTACATACTTCTTTTTTCTAGAAACTTTAGCTAAGAGGCTGATGATGTTTTCTTGCTCCTCACGTTTTATCAGCTTGTAGCCTCTAAGCTTCATAAGATTTTGAGCTTTTCTCTCCTCTATTGTTTCAGTTTTCAAGATGAAACCTCAACTCTAAACATTCCTATCTTTGTTTAGCGCGCGCTTACCCTCTAATTAGGAGAGCGATATATATAAGTGATACACCATGTCTATACAATGGATATACAGGCATGGTGAAATTCGTTGATGGATATTCCTAAACAAGAGAAGTCTACAGTATTAGTGAACTTCAAGCTTCACAGGGATGTGGTGAAGGTCTTAGATCGACTTGTAGAAAGTGGACTTTACAAAACAAGGGTCGACGTAGTGTTGTCGGCGTTGAGGATTTATGAGCCATTCCAAAAGATGTGGAGAAAAGAGGTGGGTGAGACTGCTGACAGTTCCATCGGAAAAGTGTGAGAAAAGCGAGCAACAACCGCGAACAGGAGATATGCCTTAAAGAGGACTAGGCAGAAGAGATGTGGAGAAAGGTTTTGCCAACGTCGTTGACTCAATTTCTGCATAGGCGTGGGATAATCTCATGTTTTCCGAGTTCTTGACAACAGAAAACCTCGTTTTGATTGCGACAAGCCTAGTTATCGCAGTCGCAGTTCTTGTCGCCGACAGGTTGATTCGTAGGGCAATTGCCAGATACTCAAGACGGCTAAATCTGGAGCCTCACGTTGAGAACATATTCAAGTTAGCCGCAAGAATAATTATTGCTGCAGTTGGTATGGTCGTCCTTCTATCCCTTTTCAATGTGGATACGACTTGGTTTGTTGGAGTTTCAGCCTTAACTGGAGCTGCCATCGGGTTTGCTTCTACCCAAACGGTGGGAAACTTCTTGGCTGGACTGTACATTATGATATCGAGACCGTTTATGGTCCGGGATTATGTGAAGATAGGAGACGTAGAAGGAGAAGTGCGCGAAATAACCATCAACTACACAAAGATATACACACCCACCTACAACATTACGGAGATACCGAACAGGAAAGTCTTAGACAGCACCATCCTCAATTATTCTGGCAAAAGAAACATAATTGACTACTCCTTCCAAATGGGCTTCCCTCATTTAGAAAAAATAACAAACAAGAAGTTGATGGAAGAATGCATCATGCCAGCCATTGACAAGTTCCACCACAAATACAAGACCGTCCTTTCAAAGAAGCCAGAAGTGAGCATGTTTAAATTTGACCGACTTGAGAGAGCCTTTCTGATCAGAATGTTCTTTCCAGAGGGAAAGATAGATGCCTTCTATGAAATCCAACCAGAGCTCATGCAAAACATAGCAAACAGTTGGGATACATACAAAGCGAAAGAGGCCTAGACTTTTCATCACGGCTATAATCCCGAAGACCATCGACCAAAACTACCCACACTCTCGTTCTGAGTGAGTCTAAGTGAATGGAGGTATATACAAATTGAAAGCTCATCCAACTATTCTTTTGAGAAAAGATTCCCATGTCGTCGTAATCTCAGAGTATTTAACTGCGTTTCTCTTGGCATAGTTTCTTGCTAGGAAAAGTAGAGCTGATAGCTCGAGGATTCGCTGTTTGCTTTTCCGAGTTTCGAGAAACATATGGATTATGGCATTTGCGGCCCATCGGATGGTGAAATAAGGA
>CP070636.1:358203-362716 GCA_020356305.1 Candidatus Bathyarchaeota archaeon
GGCTTTTTATCGGGCAGACTCTCGCTATGTTAGGATGGTCGCTTACTCAAGTAATCAATGCGATTTACGCGAGAGACGTGCTTCTAATACCCGAAGAGCAGTGGTGGCTGGTGTTTATCCCGCTCTTTTTGACCATGATCATAGCTTCTATTCCAATTGGCAAGATGATCGACAAGATTGGAAGAAAGATTCCACTAATTCTAGGTTTATGTGTATTCAGCGTAGCTATACTTATTTTTGTCACTGCCAACCTCGCGCGAGCGCGGCTCTTCACCGTCATGATTTCAATGTGCCTTTTCGGAATTGCTCAATTGCTGGTGATGGCTGCATTAACGGCATTTTTGACCGATCTTGTGCGCCCGGAGAATAGAGGCAAGGTAAACGGGTTCGTCAACTTCATTGGTTACATCGCAATGGGCATCGGCATGTTGCTAGGCAGCTATCTTTATGTAAGCTTCGTTCCTCAGTCGCCATTCTACGTAACGCTTGGACTAATCGTTATAACGCTCCTCATAACCTTGTTTCGTGTACACGAGCCCAAGAAGAAAGTAGGTTCGGCATAGAGTTCACTAAGCGCGCGCGAGACTACCTAATACCCACTTGCGCGCGACCCTTGCGTCACAAAAAGTGCGCGGCTGACGCTTAATCGAAATCGAAGATTGTTCGTCCCTTTGAGAAACTCATAATGAAACGGCAGTTCTTACAGATCATCATCGTAATCTTATGAGCCGTGAAGCCCCATTTACTGTCCAGCTTTCCTTCTTGTTTCTTAAACTCAGTGTTTTGACACAAAGGACAAACCAAATTCTTCTTTCCTGACAACGCAGTTCACCATGTTTCCAAACATGCTAATAATAGTCCATAAAATGATTATGAATTCTGAATATCGAACAAGCGTCTGATGCGTGCACGTATGGAAGAGGGCCCACAGTCTAATGGCGCACGCGCACA
The DNA here is from genome assembly GCA_020356305.1 of Candidatus Bathyarchaeota archaeon. Next base: position 359,155 of record CP070636.1, read on the forward strand.
TTTGGAGCAAGCCAGTTGGTCGAGACTTGAACATTTTCGGGAATCAACTCCTGCAGGTTCGCCAAATTCCTCAAAACATTTACTTACCCTTTCAAACATATTACCAATTGTTTCTGAAGGTGCAGATTATGGAAATCTCAAGAAAACAGTTGGCAAGGATGATGGACTACACGCTGGTCAAGCCTGACGCCACAAGAGAAGACGTTGAAAAGCTGTGTAGCCAGGCTCAAAAGCATGGTTTCGGCTGCGTGGCTGTCAACCCCACGTATGTGTCGCTGGCGGCAGAACTGCTGAAAGAAACCGAGGTGAAGGTTTGCGCCACGGTTAGCTTTCCTTTCGGAGCCACGTTGCCCGAGGTCAAAGCTTTGGAAGCCAGGAAAACAGTGGAAAAGGGAGCTAAAGAAGTTGATATGGTCATCAACTTGGGCGCTCTAAAGTCGGGAGATTATGAAACGGCCAAGAGAGACATCGAGATGGTGGTGGACGTTAAACGTTCATTCGCGGATATCATAGTGAAGGTGATTATTGAAACTGGATACTTACTCGACAAAGAGAAAGTCGTGGCCTGCGAAATCGCCAAGGAAGCCGGAGCCGACTTCGTGAAAACGTCAACAGGGCTGGCGGGAGGAGCTACCGTAGAGGACGTTCAGCTGATGCGCAAAACCGTTGGCAACGACATGGGAGTCAAGGCGGCAGGAGGAATACGGACTCTCAAGGACGCCTTAGCAATGATTCAAGCTGGAGCCAACAGAATTGGAACAAGCGCTGCAGTTGCCATCATCGAAGAGTTTCCCAGATGAGCCGATGTAGCACTTAGGGTGTAGTCTACATTCTTTCAGGAGCCTCTATGCTAAGTAAGGTAAGGGAGTTTCTGATGACGATTCTCGCAGCGTCAACGAGAGCAAGCCTCGCGTCACTCAAGCCTGGCGGCTCAGCCTTTAGCACGGGTAATGCGTTGTAGAACGTGTTAAACTTGTCCGCTAGGCCGTTAACGAAGTCAGCGATCACGTTGGGGCTGAGGTTTTCAGATGCATCCACAAAAACTTCGGGAAAACGAGCCACAGTCAAAACTATTTCGCGTTCCAAAGGTGCCACCAAAAGAGAAAAGTCGGGTTCTGCAGGTGTTCTGGACGCTTTCCTCAAGATGCTGCAACCTCTAGCATGAGAATACTGGATGTAGGGAGCGCTGTTCTTTTCAAAGTCCAACACCCGGTCCCACGTGAAGACCACGGGCTTAGCTGGGTCCACCTTCCCGAGGGCGTATTTCATGGCGCCTATTCCAACAAAGTTGGATATCCTGCGCTTCTCCGCGTCTGAGAGGCGTGGAGACCTCTTGCAAACTTCTTCGTATGCTCGTTTAATTGCTTCGTCCATAACCTCGTCTAATGTTATGTAGCGGCCCCTCCGACCCGACATGCGATAACCGGGAAGCCTAACCAGATTGTAAGCGAAGTGAATCAGGTTTTCCGCATGTTCAGCGTATCCCAAAGCATACAGAGCTAGCTTCAACTGCATCTGAGAAAGCGTCTGATCCATTCCGATTACGTTGATAACCCGCTCAGCCTTCTGAAACTTCCATAGGCTGTAGGGGATGTCCCGGGTGGTGTAGAGGGTGGTGCCGTCTGCCCTTATGAGTGTAAGGGACGGAACTTCGTAATCCTCCATGATGCCTAGTTCTGCCTTGAGGTGTAGGTCCTTTGCCACCTTTTCAGCGTCGAACTCTAGGATGCCTCCCAACTCGAATACGTAGGGGGTTGTCTTCAATTTGTCAAGGATCTGCATGACGTCGCCGCTCCAGACGACATCGCTCTCCCAATCCCATGAGTCATAGAGGATTTGTGCTCTAGTGAGGGTTTCTTTAAATCCTTCCATGCAAAGTTGGCAGACTTGTCTTATGAGGTGCTTGGCTTTGTCTTCGCCCGATTCGTATCCAAGAATCAGGTTGTTCACTTCAGATTCGGGGTCGCCGTCCTTATTGATTTCAGTGAAGAGCTGGGTGAAAAGTTTGGGAAACTTGTTTCTGAGATCGTCGGCCACAGATGTCCAATCGTCAAGTTCGTGTTGCAGCTTTGGGGTTTCCTCGGTTGTCTGTTCGATCTCTTTGTTGAGTCGATTGACCTCCATTATACAGCTTGTTATCGTATAGATTACACCGATAAAGTGGTCAGGCTTGCCCTTAGGTTTGGGTTGACCCAGCTTTTCATATCCGTAGGCGATGACTGCTGATTGACGACCCACATCGTCGATGTAGTAGTGTCGAAAGACCGTGTGTCCGCGAGCCTTTAGGATGCGAGCTAGTGCGTCGCCCAACATAGGGTTTCTTCCTTGCCCAATGTGAATTGGGTGGATAGGGTTTACGCTGGTGTGTTCCACCACGGTTTTTCTAGGTTTCTTCACGGTGACATATCCATACTCTGTGTCCAGACCTCTAGCCGACTCGAGGGTCAAACGGGAAAAAACTGCAAGTTCAACGTGAAAGTTGATGTATCCTCCAACAGCTTCAGCAGATCGGATCAGTGAAAAGCGTGAAACGTCAATGATCTTGGCAATTTTTTGAGCCATTTCACGAGGCTTCTCAGCGGTTTGCTGGGCAATCTCAAAACACACCAAAGACGTCAATTCTCCAAACTTGGGATTCTGCGGATACTCCAGCGTAATAGAAGGAAAACGAATCTGAGGATACACCTTCTTCAAAGCGTCCCGTAGAGCTGCTTCGCACTCTTTACGAAACTTTCTGTATGGACTCTTGGAAATCACTCAATTTTCACCCTTTTTGGCGGGCCCGCGGGGATTTGAACCCCAGATCTCCGGCTGTCTTCCTCGTCCGGAGGCTTGCGCACCATTCCATGCTTGGATCGGCTCGGCGCCTTAATCCGGGCTGGGCTACGGGCCCCCCACCGAAAACATCAGTGCTAATGTGTATTAAAATCGTTGCGTTAAGGTTCCCACCAGTCACAGGAGAAAATGCGTTGTCGAAGATTCCAAGCACCGACGAGTGTGCTTGTTAATTCAATTCTTGGAAGAAACAAGGAACCCTACTGATTTCCTTTCGAAGTTTCTTCCAAGCGCAAGGTTTCGCGCACATGAATCAATGATTCATCCTGGAAGGATGTATCGCAATTCGATCTATGACAACCGCGGAAACTTTCCTTAATAACGATCACAAGAATACATGCAAACGCGTCCTGAGAGGAGGAAATTTAATGGAAAGGTTCCAATGCTTGGATTGCGAGCTTAATTGGGAAAACAAAAAAGCACCAAACTGCCCAAGATGCGGATCGAGGAACCTAGTACGCTTGATCGCGGTTCTTCAAGAATGAAAACGTAGCTACGTGATAAATGCGCGTCTCCTGTGTTTTGCCATGCTCGTTTTGTCCAGAAACCCGAAGTTTTCCGCTCCAGTACACGCATAGAATCTTTTGCCGGGCAAACACTGAGACGAGTTCGCGCGATGACAAAAACCAAATATTCGCGCGCGCATTTGAAGATGCCGATCATACACAGAGATTGCGCATCAGGTGCGACGGAGAGTCTAAACATAGAATAAAGAGGAAGAGGATCA
>CP070636.1:362816-367627 GCA_020356305.1 Candidatus Bathyarchaeota archaeon
GATCTGCATAACAAGAGAGCTCTACAGATCATTGAAGCAAGGATCCACAAACTCTCAAGGTATTATAAACATCAAGGAGAGCTACCTCCGGACTGGAAATACAAAGCAAAAGGTACAGTTCTCATCTGACTTTGAGGTTTAATGACTGTGAAGAAAAGGCGCGCGCAGATCAACGGCCTTGTTAAAACGGCCTCCGAAGCAGCTAACCTGATTCGAGAGTACATTGACGACGAGAAGATCATTCATGTGGCTTCCCACTATGACGCGGATGGGTTGGCTGCTGCAGGCGTTATGGGGCAATGTTTGGTCAGATTGGGAGGAAAATTTCGAGTCCGAATTGAAAGATGGCTAGATAATAACGTATTAGACAGAATCACGGCAGGGGAAAAAAACGTTCTAACGATATTCACCGACTTCGGGAGTGGTGACCTCAACCTGCTAGCCGAGAGACTTCCTAGCCGTCATGCAATCATTCTTGATCATCATCAGCCTGTTGGAGAAGCTCCTTCATCGTTTATCCACATAAACCCTCACCTCCACGGAATTGATGGGTCCCGCGACCTTAGCGGAGCCGGAGTGGCATACCTCGTAGCCAAGGCTCTTGACAAATCGAACGTAGATTTGGCCTGCGTCGCCACGGTTGGAGCCCTTGGAGACCTTCAAGACAAGTATGAACAGCGAAGCTTGGGAGGCGTAAACGAAAAAATTGTAGAGGACGCTGTGAACTCTGGCCTTCTCAAGCTCGAAGTCGATCTCCTCTTTTTCGGAAGGCAAACACGCCCAATCCACAAGGCTTTGTCCCGTACAACAAATCCCTTTATCCCTGGCATAAGCGGGGAAGAAGACGCAAGCTACGCTTTCCTGGTTCAGCGCACAGGTATCACTCCAAAAAAAAGGGATAAGTGGCTAGCATTGAGAGATCTTTCCGAGGAGGAGAAAAAAAGTTTGTTTTCGTCACTTGCTGCTCATTTGGCATCAAAGGGGCTACCAAGCGACATCGCACTAAGCCTTATTGGAAATGTTTACACTTTAGCGTCCGAAGAACCATGGACTCCACTGAGGGATGCCCGAGAGTTCGCGGTTCTGCTTAATGCCACAGGACGAATGGAGAAGCCCGGCCTCGGCGTCGCCGTCTGCATGGGGGACAGAGCAACTGCATTTGAACAGGCTAACGCGGTACTGAACGAGTACCGACTAGCCATCACCAAGTGCATGAACTGGTTGAAGGAGAAACCTGGTCGCATAAAAGAATTGGACAGCATCTACGTGGTGCGGGGGGAAAATTTCATCCACGAAAACTTGATAGGAACGGTCTCTTCGATCCTCTCCACGAACCTTCCCAAACAAGAAAAACCCATCATAGCCTACTCAATCGTCCCTCAGGAAGACTTGATCAAGGTTTCAGCGAGAGCAGTGAACACCTTGACCAAAAGAGGGCTTGACCTTGGAGAAATCTTGCGGATTGCCGCCGAGAAGCATTCAGGAAAGGGAGGAGGTCATAACGTCGCTGCTGGAGCCCAAGTCCCCAACAAGAAGATTAAGGCCTTTGTAGAACTTGTAGATGAGCTCGTCAGGAAACAGTTGGAGGAGAAGCAGCGTGGAGGGTGAGGTAGAAATTTCCTACGAAAGCGAAAGAGGGGCAACAGCAGTTGCTGAGGCTATTTCTCCAGATAACGTAAAGGTCCCTCACGGTTTGTTCATAAAGACAACGCAAATAGGCTCCAAGGTATTAACGCAGATCCGATGTGAACTGAAGCTCCAGACCTTTATAGCGACAATTGACGACCTCTTGTGTTGCATCTCAACTGCTGAAAAGGCTTTCCGTGCCGCGAAGACAATGGAGAGCCACTTTCAACAATCGCGCGCGCATACCTTGCCTGACAGGCCACATAGGTGTTAAATAGTCGAATTCCGTGTTAGACGTAACAGCATAAGATAGTGTGAACGCTTAAGGTTGAAATGAGGCTGAAGTAACAGAATGTTGGACATCAAACTGATACGAGAGCACCCCGAAGCGGTGAAGGCCAGTCTAGAGAAGAGGGGAGCCATTGAAAAGCTCGAGATGCTCGATGACTTAATCAAATATGACACGGAGTGGAGACGACTTTTAACAGAGGTAAATGAACTCAGGCACAAAAGAAAGGTAAAGACCGTTGAAATTGCAGGCTTGAAGAAGAAAGGAAAGGACGTCAGCAAAAAACTTCAAGAAGCACGAACGATACTCGAAAAAATTGAGAGACTAGACAAGCAAGTCAAGAAAACCAAAGAGAAGGCAAATAATATTCTGCTGGGGCTTCCCAACATTCTGCACGAGTCGGTTCCCGTCGGTGTGGATCAAAGTGAAAACGTCGTTGTGAAAACTTGGAGAGAACCTCCAAAATTTGATTTTGAACCCAAAAATCATCTGAAAATTGCTCTGAACTTGGGTTTGATAGATGCAGAGAGAGCCGCCAAGGTTGCCGGTCACGGATTCTACTACCTAAAGGAAGAAATGGTTCTTCTGGACCATGCGATCTCACACTACACAATAGACTTCATGAGAAACAGAGGTTATCTGGCTATAGAACCACCCTTCATGATGCGCAAGAAGCCCTATCTAGGAGTTACAGATCTAGAATCTTTCAGAGATCAACTTTACAAGATAGAAAAAGAAGACCTTTACCTAATAGCGACCAGCGAACATCCCATGGCCGCTATCTTCATGAATGAAGTGATCAACAAAGAGGCTTTGCCGATAAAACTCGTTGGAGTCAGTCCATGCTTCAGAAAGGAAGTTGGTGCACACGGCAAATACACGAAAGGACTATTCAGAATGCACCAGTTCAACAAGGTTGAACAGTTTATCTTCTGTCTTCCAGAAGACTCCTGGAGGTTTCATGAAGAGCTGCAAAAAAACGCGGAAGATCTCTACAAAAGTCTGGAACTGCACTTCAGAGTTGTTAATGTTTGCACAGGAGACATTGGGACGATAGCAGCAAAGAAATACGACATAGAAGTCTGGATGGCCGACGGAGAGTACAGGGAAACCGGCTCGAATTCCAACTGCACCGATTACCAAGCGAGGAGACTGAACATAAGATTCAGGGAGAAACCGGGACAAGCCCCCGCTGACTTTGTGCACACACTGAACAACACCGCCCTCGCGACCAGTCGAACAATGATGGCGATCCTAGAGCAGTTTCAACAAAGCGACGGCTCCGTCATAATCCCTAAGGTTTTGAGGCCTTTCATGGGTGAAATCGAAAAATTGAAGCCACGCCAAAGCTTTTAATAGCACCGTGCAAACTTTCAGTCGCAATGGAGGAACACCGTGTCATCAAAGAAGAAGAAACGTGTACGGGATAAGTGGCGGCGCAAGGACTGGTACATGATAGTTTCTCCATCCTACTTCGGAGGAACGGAGTTAGGAGCTGTGCCATCCGCTGAGCCGGAGAGACTTATGGGAAGGACAGTTGATGCTACGCTGTACGACCTCACAAACGATTTTGCGCACCAATATCTGAAAATGTATTTCCAAGTCACCAATGTGGATGGCAAAACTGCTCACACAATCTTTAAGGGACACGAATACTCCCGTGACTATCTGAGGAGCCTCGTTCGAAGAAGAACCACCCGAGTTGACGCAATCCTCAGCATAGCCACGAAGGACAGCTACCGACTACGGCTGGGAATTTGTGCGTTCACTCTTGTCCGCATCAAAACATCGCAGGAAGAGGCGATACGCGATATCATGAGGAAAATTGTTCAGGAAAAGGCGAGCTCCCTTACATTTGACCAATTCGTTCAAGAGGTAGTTCTACAGAAAATCGCGTCTGACATCTACAACGAGGCGAAGAAAATAGCGCCTCTACGCCATGTAGGCATCCGAAAATCCAAACTCGTCTTTCAACCCACCATCGCCTCCTAGCAATATTTTATCTCTGCTGAAAAAGCTGGGTTGAAGAGACTTGAGGGGCAACCACTTGGCAGACTTGAAAAGGCGAGTCGCTAAGGAAGCTGCCGTCTTGCTTTACACATCCCAAGAAAAAGAGTATAAGCAGGCAAAGAAAAAAGCCGCCCAAACATTGGGAGCTCGAGTTCTTCCCAGCAACCGTGAGGTTGCGGAAGAGCTTGACAAGATTGCAGAGGAGAGGGAGGGACCTTCGAGGCAGGAACGGCTGCTTCAGATGCGAAGAGAAGCCCTCCAAGTAATGGAGCTCCTGAAAAAGTTTCACCCGAAATTAATAGGAAGTGTCTGGAGAGGAACGGCACGCGAAGGCAGCGACATAGACATAGTCACGTTTTCGCCAGCCCCAGAAGCCGTTCTCACTCAACTTCATACAAGTAACCTCCATGTGGCAAAAACTGAGTGGCTCTCCGTCACGAAACGAGGTAGAAAGGAAGCATCGTTCCATATCTACCTGAGGCTTCCGTCAGGTAACGAGGCAGAAGTTGTCGTTCGAAGTCCCGAGAAAAGCGGGTTTAAAGAGCGATGTGAAATATTCGGGGACTTTGTGACAGGCTTGAGCTACTCTCAGCTTAAGGCAATTCTTGCGGAAGACCCTCTTCAGAAGTTTGTGCCGATGTAGAGATGCTGAAGAAGTGAAGGTCACTTCAGTGTGACATTCACCACCGGCTTTTCTACATTACTGGGTTAAACAGAGTCAAATCTTGCAGCAAATCTGGCTCATGCGCATGCATTTAAAGAAAGACTTAAATATGACCTACGTCATGCTTTGCCTTCTCACGCGCGTGCGTAAAGAATCTAGGGGGCCGAGAATGGCCAAGTTGGCTTGTCCAAAATGCGGAGGCTACATAGACAAAGCGGAACA
>CP070636.1:367727-370308 GCA_020356305.1 Candidatus Bathyarchaeota archaeon
AAATCACACATGGTCCGATTTAACTCCCTATTGTTGAAGGAAAAGCTTTCAAATTAAAATGAAGACAATAAGTTGCGCTCGCGGGCTTTTATACGTCTTGTAACCATTCTACTCTATGCCAAGTTTTAAAACTCATTGTGCAATAAGCAAGAAAAGGACAGGTAATGATTTGCATGCATGCATGCCCCTCACTCATTTTCAACATTAACATCGGAAAGAAATGATGGTTTTCTTTCAATGCGTAAGGTTTTCTCACTTGCGCCCGTGCCTAAGATGCGCGCGGTTTAGGCTTCATGCCTTCTCTTGGCCTTGGCTAGGAACTCCTCTAGCCTCTTGTTGATCGCTATTTTGTCATATTTCCCTACGCTGGTCTTAGGTATCTCGTTAATGATCGTTATGTAATCTGGAAGCATCCACTTGGTTATCTTACCTTTTTCTGCACCTTCCATTTGAAGGAACTTATACACGTCTTCCTCGCGTTCGGTCGCGCCGGACATGAGCTTTACGATGGCTAGGGGCCTTTCTCCCCATTTGGGATCTGGAACACCTACATAGGCTGCCTCCAAAACATAGTCAGCCGTTGCCGTCAGGTTCTCGAGTAACACTGTTGGAACCATCTCTGCACCGCTCCTTATCACATCTTTTATTCTATCTGCGATCGTTATGTAACCCTCTTCATCAACTTTGGCCACATCTCCGGTATGGAACCACCCGTCCCTCCACGCTTCAGCGGTCTTCTCGGGATTTCTGTAGTATTCCTCCATCACCCAAGGACCTCTAACCACGATCTCTCCAATTGTCTCATCGTCACGCGGTACCGGCTTACCCTTCTTGTCGACAACCTCAACCTCAAGCCCCGGAATGGGCAATCCCGTCTTAACCCTAATCTCATCCAATTTCTCCTTTGGCAAGTCTCTCATGGAACTCTTTATTAAGACGCTGACTGTAACCGGAGCGGTTTCGGTCATGCCATATCCCGACGTGACGGTAAACCCTGGAATTAACTCCTCAGCCTTGGCTTTCAACCCTAATGGCAGAGCAGCGCCACCGACACTGATGTTCACTAGGCTGCTTAAGTCATACTTTTTCAGGTCTTCATACTCAACGAGCATAGCTAACATCGTTGGAATCAAGGCAGAATTGGTCACTTTCTCGGTTTGAACGAGCTCGCAAAAGCCTTGGGGAGTGAATCTTCCTGGTAGCACCGTCTTGTTTGCCCCGAAGACGTAGTAGTGAGGTTGCCCCCACCCGTGGATGTGGAATAAGGGTATGTTAACCATGGGGACGGCAGCCTCACCGAGCTGTGGGAGCGCTGGATCCGAATTCCAGTAAGCGTATGCTACTAAGTGGATGGCGTGTAGGTATAGTTGTCTATGGGTGAACATGACTCCCTTCGGTAATCCAGTAGTGCCGGTGGTATAGCAGAGGGTTGCATACGTATTCTCATCGAAGTACGGCCATTCAAGCTCAGGAGGTTGCCCCTTCAGCAGCTCCTCATACCCGTAAATGGGCTCTATTTCCGTCTCAGGTATTCTGGCCTTATCCGACATGTACACGAATTTCTCTATAGGAGGTTTTATCCTATCGTATATCCTTTCGAGCAGAGGCAGAATGACATCCTCGAAGAATATGATTTTATCTTCAGCATGCTTTATTGTATACACTATGTGATCCAGAGCAAGCCTCACATTTATCAGATGTAACACCGCTCCGATACAAGGGACCGCATAGTAAAGCTCCAAGTGCCTATGGTGATTCAACGCCATTGTGGCAACCCTATGGCCTGGCTCGCCAGGCTTTCCATGCCTCACCCTGAAGAAACCTTTTAAGAGGTTTGCTAGACGGCATGTGCGCTCGTACCACTCGCGCCAAGTAAATCTGAAGTATTGGCCGGTGTCCGGGTTTCTGTAAACGACGCCTGTTTTGTTTGGATACAGACTTACTGGTCTATGCATGAAAGTTTTCAGGGTTAACGGGTAGCGAACGCTGAACTCAGGATAGGTCTCAACTTTCATGCTCATGTCCCTCAGTTATAAACAAGCCACTTTAAGTATTTTCCGCGCGCGCATGGTCTACATACAACCCCAGTCTAGGGCAGGCGAGCAGAGCTTGCGGAGCGAGCGGTCTGTGTGTGTGGGGATTAAATTTTAACCCAACCAAACCAAGGGAGAAGTTGATGGATTGCGGTTAATGGGCAACCAATTTTTTCCTTCTAAGGGATGGCTAGCGCGTCTCTTTAAGCCAAATGTTCAAGCAGAATCCTTAATCCAATGCTAATCAAAATTAGACCGCCAACGGTTTTCATTCTCTTTCCAAAAAACTTTCCAAACCTGTTGCCGGCAAAAACGCCGAGAAATGACAATAGAAAGGTTATGATTCCAATTACGATTACTGGAATTGCGATTGAGATTCTTAGAAATGCAAAGCTCAGCCCAACCGCCAACGCGTCGATGCTGGTTGCAACCGACAGCATCAACAAAACATACAAACTTAGATAGTTGGTTTCTGTTTTCTTCGACTCTATTTTGATTGATTCGTAAATCATTCTACAACCAATAAAACCTAGAAGCCCAAAAGCTAT
>CP070636.1:370408-374339 GCA_020356305.1 Candidatus Bathyarchaeota archaeon
GATGGTGTGGACATGACCTCAGATACAGTTGATATTACGGTAACGGATGCAGGGTTCCTTATTGGCCACTGGGCGATGGATGATAATGCGAGCACCACGACGGTGGTCGACAGCAGTGCTTATGGCAATCATGGTACTGCTCGGCAAAATACATCTGTTTTGCACACCACAGGCATAATAGATGGTGCTTTGACTTTTAACGGGAGTACCGACTATGTTGACTTGTCAGGCTTGGGTTCTACCTTAGAAGTGGAAAATATATCTGTGTCCGTTTGGGCCAAGCCTGATTCTGTAACAGGCCCTATAAACTGGATTCTTGGCAATGGGGCACAGTTTAGACTTGGATTTGGCGATGATACAGTGCGTTTTTGGATACGAGAGCAAGGACGCGGTTCGAGTAATCTGGTTTCTGGCGGTAGTGTCTCGGCCGGTAAGTGGTATCATATAGTTGGTACTTATGATGGAACGTACCAAAAGCTGTATGTAAATGGCTCATTGGTAGCATCGGAACAACCAGGACTGGATGTTTTAGATAACGGAAGCGATAATTTTGCGATAGGCAAAGCTTACAAAACCAGCAAGGAGTACTTCGATGGCAACGTTGACGACGTAAGGATATTCAGCAGAGCTTTATCAGAAGAGGCGATTAACGTCTTGTATAATGAACAATGGCCTTAGAATGCGAACCTGCTTCGTTATTAGTGTGAAGACTATTATGTCATTTACCGATCTAGCCGATCAAAAATAGAGCTGGTCATAAAACTCTGACTCGATCATAGTGGTAAGCCTAACTGTTTCATCCAGTTCTCGATATGCGAACAAACCGTGCGTCCTTTAACGTTATGCCCGAGTAAATATGTGTTAGCTGCCCGTCGACCCGTACGCGCTTGACAATAATGGGCTTAGCATCGGATTGATAATCCGATACCCAAAAATGGTAAGTCATGTAACACAAAAGGCTTACAAGGTGCCCAAAAAGGCGCTTACAAACCAGCTTACAAAAACTTCCCGAAAACAGCTGAAAATCAGCCTCAAGATATACCCACCGAATTGGCTGAAATAGTAGCCACGTGGGCAGAACTCCCGGAACATATCAAGGCCGCAATCAAGGCGTTAGTACAAATACATATCGAGGAGAAGGACTAAATGGCAAAGAAAAAGAAGAAGAGCAAAACCGCGCGGAGCAGGACGAAAGATTCGAAAGATCTTGTAAACAAGGAACTCACGGAGGAAGAAAAGGTGCGGATGGCTCATTATCGCGAGCGGTCAGAGAGAAAACCAATAAAGTTCAAGAGTCTGAAAAGTGATTCACGCGATCCAACAATAGCGCTAAAAGATCCCGATGATCCTTTAGTTTCAGTTAAGATGTTGGAAGCATTGGGGACCCCGGACAGTGACTTCCAAAGTCACCTGCTTGATCAGGTTATTCAGACGTTCAAAGGCACAGTATCCAGAGATGGGGCCGATTACGAAAAGGTTGCAGCGGCGGCTAATAACGCAATGGCTGTACTTAGTGGCATACATCCACAGGATGAGATTGAGGGTTTGCTGGCCATTCAAATGATAAGTGCACATAATCTGGCTATGGATGCGATGCAACGAGCCATGCTTGGAGGCCAGACATTTGAGGGCAAGAAGGCCAGCGTAGATCACGCTACTAAGATGCTTAGAACATTCATGATACAGATGGAAACCTTGAGGAAATACATAACTGGAGTACCACAGAAAATGGTTGTCGGGCGTGTGAATGTTAGCGAAGGTGGACAAGCCATTGTCGGAACCGTTAACCAAAGAGTTGATAAAAGAGGTGGGCAAGAATGAAATACTCACCCAATGCGGTTTGTTAAAGGAAAATGTGGATTTTGGGCCCGTCAAGAGCAGTTTTCTTGCAGTTTAGAGTGTTGATTACGTGTTGAAGAAGCGTACGGAATCCTTAATGATTTCGGCAAAAAAAGGAAATAAAGAAAATTATGAGTAGGTATTACTTTGATAAGAAGAACACAGTGGAAGAAAGTACTGAGCTTAGTATTTTTAAGCTGAAAGAATTTGGTTTGTTGACCGGCTATGCCGCTACAACACTTAGGTGGAAATGGAGTCTTTCTGGCAGGAAAAGCTCAATAGGTATTTGTGTTGATACTGAAGAATTATATGCAAAAGTCAATTACACCGTTACAGACCGAAACACGGGCAAGAAAACAGATTATGACTATAAAATCAGCCTTACGACAACCCCCTGCAATTACGGCGGTGTTCGATACTGGTTTATTTGTCCGTTGAGCAGGAACGGTGTCTATTGTGGACGCAGGACAGGAACACTTTACATTGCATCAGGTGGAAATTACTTCGGTTGTCGGCACTGTTACGACCTATCCTATGAGAGTCGGAATGAATCACGGCTGGGGCGGTTCGGCAATATTGGCTATACCATAGTAGCAGAGCGTAAGATAGAGGAGCTTTACAACCAAATCAAGCGTTGGACATATAAGGGCAAACCAACGAAAAAGGCGAGGAAGCTAAAGGCACTTGAAGCAAAGCTAAATACTTATCTGGACAGCCCTTCAATAAACGATCTGCTGCTTAACAAAACTTAACATTTTGAAAACCTAACAAAACCCTACATTTTCGGAGGAACTTCCATGTACGATTGGGTGCGTAAGGGCATAGAGAGAAACGTAAAAGATCCGCATAACCTTGAAATCATACGAGCTTCCAATATGACTCCAAAGCAGGAACGCTTTTGCTGGGAATATATTATCGACTTAAACGCAACACAGGCAGCAATAAGGACGGGCTATTCACGTCATTCAGCACGTTGGATCGGTTATGAATTGTTGACAAAACCCTACATCAGGCTTTTTATCCAAGAACTGAAGGATAGACGCATTGAGAGAGTCAACAATTGGCCCAGCGGGGCTTGCCGCAGAGGGAATTATTGCCGCTAACCGGTTATCAAAAGTTATTCTATGCTGGGGAGGGGGGGTATAGGCCCTGAAAAATTAGGGTTTGTCCTCACCATCATCGCACCCAAGCCAAATAGAAAGGCCCCCACCTTATGAAAAAGGTTTGGAAAAGGGTTGGGAGGCGGGGGCAGAGTCGTTTGGCTATATATAATTATCGACCTTTCAGAGTAGCGAGTTCAATACAAAAGCCCCTGCCAATGGTAATGTTGACGAAAGGGGAAAGCAGGGGCTTATCCAAGAAAATGTTCGGTCACAGTATAGGCCTCTTAGTTTGCAGGGTCAAGGTAGAAGAAGTGAAGATTATGAAAAAGTGCCCCTGCTCAAAGCGACATTGGGGGGGCGTGAAGAACAGGGTCTGTGTATTACACAATAATCATTATACACCTCTTTCTTAGCAAAGTAAGATAAAGATTATGAAAAAAGCCCCCGCGGAGAGGGAAGGAGGACAAAACGATATAATCCCACAGGGGCTTGAGGACTACATTTTATAAAAACAAAGCTACAGCATTTTGCGTCTTTTGAGGAGCCAGCCGGAAAATGTTAAGCCGATGCTGCCGAGAATAACAGAACTGGGGAGGGGGGTAAGAACAATTTTGGCATCATCGCCAAGGTAGAAGTCCACATCAATTAATTCTCCGCTGGCAAGAATGCCAGTGAGACGCCTTGCGGGTTCCATATAATAGTTCTTGCTATTATAGATGCTTGAGACCTCACCATAACCAAATGTAACTCCATCAATTGCAAAACTTGAACCGTATATCGTTATAGTGCCGTTTAGACCGGCCGTTATGTGGCGGCTTACAGAGCCACCGTAAACATCGATATGGCCGTTATGGTTCGCCTGATACCTTGATATAGAGCCGCCCATAATAGTGACTTGGCTGTTGTGATAAGCATATAAATCCACCATTGCTCCGCCAAAGACTGTAAGCTGGCTTTGCTCAAGAGCGACTAACAAGCCACCTCTTGAC
>CP070636.1:374439-378782 GCA_020356305.1 Candidatus Bathyarchaeota archaeon
ATCTTTCCGGCACTACTTTTTGATCACTCTGTTCACAATCTAATAATGTGTAATACGAATATTAGGCGAGGAGGACGTTCGAAAGTGAAATAGACTGTTTTTTCTTTGCCTTAGTAATTGGACTGACTGTTCTATGTATAAATAGCATTTTGACGTTATCTACCTCGTAGATGAGCGTGTATGTGGGCAATCTGGAGACCCGACGCCTTGACCGTGCTAAGAGATAAGAAAGCTCGCGCAAGTCTGGTTCGGTACTTCCACGTCATGCATGATGATAGGCCAGCTAAATTTATTATTGCTAAGAAACTACCTGCAGACTTCAGTGAGGACGATTCTCTATCGGCACTGTGGAAACTTCACAAAAGACTCACAGACGAGTTTTATCTCCTCGAGAGCGCTGTTGATTCTCATCAAAAAAGCTTGGAGGATCTAGACACACCGGAAAGATCGTATCTCGACCTCAAAATTGAGATAGCGCGCCACATCCTTAGGGGCTGTCACCTCTGCAGCCGCAGGTGCGGCTTCAATCGACTCGCAGGAGAAGTCGGAGAGTGTAAGTGCAGTACCCAAATTACGGTTTCAACCATGTTCGAACATATGGGTGAAGAGCCTGAGCTTGTTCCGTCCGGAACCATATTTACATTGGGTTGTACCCTGCGGTGCCGCCACTGCCAAAACTGGTCGATATCACAGTGGCATGAAAAGGGTGAAATCTATTCGCCTCAGCGACTGGCGAAGGAAGTGGAACGCTTGCGAAGGAGCGGTTGTAGAAACGCCAATCTAGTTGGTGGGGAGCCAACACCTTGGCTGGAGCAGTGGCTGGAAACGTTCAAGCATGTTAACGTCAACGTTCCAGTAGTTTGGAACTCCAACTCCTACTACAGTGAAGAGACCGCCAACCTTCTGGCTGGTTTTGTAGATTTGTACCTCCTCGACTTTAAGTATGGCTCAAACGACTGTGCTAAAAAGATATCTGATGCTCCCCAATATTGGGAGGCATGCACTCGAAACCATCTTTACGGGAACAAATATGGTGAGTTACTCATCCGGGTTTTGGTTTTGCCTGAACATCTCGATTGTTGTACAAAGACCGTTTTAAATTGGATCGCTCAAAACCTAGGAGCATCAACAAGAACTAACGTGATGTTTCAGTACAGGCCTGAGTGGAAGGCGCACGAAATTCCTGAACTAAGAAGGAGACTCACGACTAGTGAGAGAGAACTAGCCGTCCAACTGGCACAGAGAGCAGGGTTGACCAATTTTATGACCTGAATTGCGCACGCACAATACGCACATACCCAAAAAAAAGTATTGGTAACGATCTCTACGTCATAACAGCTAGCCCGTTCCCCGTGAAATAGGCGTGGACCTACCTGCGGATCATGATCATGAACACCGGCTAATTTCATGATTGAAATGGTCATTGATTCCGTCTATTTCCAACCTTGAAAAAGGGTCGTATATGCAAACATAATATGCTAGATTCCATAATCAGCAGGGACTCCCCATTGTTCAATCTTATTGTAGCGGGCTTTGGATGCTTGAAAATGTACCCATATCGGCACGCCATCCAATTTTGCGTTTGCTTCAAATAGTTGTCGATCACCGTATCGGATCGCCTCCAGCACTAGCGGCATCTCGCTACGGAAGATAGAATCACGCCAGCCAGCTCTCCCAAAAACAAAGCCTCCGCTGACATGACAGTATACATGTATTGAAAGGGCGTCTTGACTATCTTTCCACTCAGCGAGCACTTCGTCTCGCATAAAACGAGTGTACAAACCTGAAATCTGCTTGAAATTGTAGTCTGGGCCGATCGTTAAGAACAGATCGCCTGTGGTATCAGAATGAGTTAGGGTATAACGGCGCGGAATGACTGGAGCTTCCGGTTTGACGCCAGGCAGGTAATGGACATGCAACTTCTCAGGATTCAACCGCCTCATACTGAATCGCCTTTGTGCGCTGGCGCAAACGCAACTTGCCTTTCAGAACGACTACCGCGTTTCCGACTAGGTCAATTGTATCATCAGGCTTCAACTTCACAGCGAGTTCCCCACCTCTTGCTGATGCCTGATATGCTTTCATCTCGCTCTTGTTAAGTAGCTTAGACCAATATGGCGCCAACAATGTATGAGCTGCTCCCGTCACAGGATCTTCATTGATTCCCATCCACGGTGCAAAGAAACGTGAAATGAAGTCGTATGGAGGATAACCCTCCGTCGTTACAATTGCTCCTTTAATTTCTTTCTCGGTCCCTGTTGATTCCATCAGCCTATAGTCTGGCACTAAGTTGTGGACATCCTCCGTGGAAGGCAAGCGAACCAGCAGAGATTTCGTTTGTTTGCCATACTGAACGTCGCAAAAATCTTTGACACCAATAGCTCTTAAAAGCGATTTCGGCGGATCAATTCTTG
Source organism: Candidatus Bathyarchaeota archaeon (assembly GCA_020356305.1). The sequence continues at coordinate 376,854 of CP070636.1, forward strand.
TTGGGTTGTCCGTTGGGAAATTTAGACAAATTTCTCTCTTGGCTTTTGTCGCCGTCAGAATACCACTTTTTGTCTTGAACTCTATTTCGCTCGCGTTCACTTTGACTTCGCGAAACAGAACTGCTGCAGTGGCCAAGGTTGCGTGACCACAAAGGGAAACCTCAACCTACGGCGTGTACCAGCGAAGCGAGAACACGGTGTTTTCTTTAAGGGACATATTTTCGAGAGGAAACACGAATGCAGTTTCAGACAAGTTCATTTCCGATGCTATATGTTGCATGAGTTTCTCTTCGAGCTTGCTTTGCAAGACGCAAACGGCTGCAGGATTTCCCTTGAAAGGTTCATTTGTGAAGGCGTCAACTTGATAAATTGAAATTGCGCTCCAGCGAGTGCTCTTCATTGAACTGACCTCTGCTCCCTCTAGTATGTTCACCTGCTAATTTTCTTTGTCCATGACATCTCTTCTGCGATAAGTTGGGTTCCCACCAAAGAAAATGAGAGTTTGCTGGGAATACCTCAAAGCGCGCGCAAAGACTGTGGACCAACCAATTTGATTTCTTGACGGGACAGAGACCAAAAGCTATTTTTCATGCTTCTTCATAAGGTCTTGAGGAAAGGCGAGTCGAAATATGCCGTACTGCCCTGAGTGTGGTGGCGAAATGAAGTACATGCCGGCTACAAAACGTCACGTGTGCAAAAGCTGTGGGCTTTCTGTTACCTCTCAAGAACTATTTGAACTGCGCCGAAAGCTTAGACCCAAACTCGAAACTGAAGAAGAACAACGCCAGAAACAACGAAGAGAATACCTCAAGTGGTGGCTTAGCAAAAAAGAAAAGTGAGACACAAACGTAGCGTCAAGCCGTTTAGATAGCTAACAGTCTTTTTCGCATCGATCCCATCCTCAATGATCATTTAGCGAAGCATCAGCCTTTGAGGACTTTCAACACCTGTTCATAATAGCGGGGGCCGTACGTGAGGGTGATTTGGTGAAAAGTCTTCGTTGAGCTTGCCACTTGTTCAAGGTTCCCTTCCACGTAGACCTCCTCATCTCTATGAGCTTGCATCCTGAACTCCTCGACATAAGAGATCACTCGATGGAGATTCTCAACTCTCGCTCCTTTCAAGACTTTGATGGGTTCAATTTTGTAGATGGAAGGGATGAAAGGCGCGTTGCGATCTTCGGTTATTCGGGCAATGGCTCCAATCCATCCCTTCTTCATCACCCGCGTCTTCGAGCTATACTCATTTCTGATTTCTTCCCACTTTTTTACAGGCTCAAACTCCATCTTGACAGCCCTTCCACTTTTCTCATCCTCAAACACTGCGTAAATCGCTTTTCTCCGCTGGTGCCACACATACTCTTTTGGATCAAAGTTGATAAACCTCCAGTGTTTTCCCTTAACTGCCTCTTCGGTTTCAAATTCGTTCCGAAGAGAAGGGGTCTCTTGCTGATAGAACTCTTCTAGGATTTCACGTAGCATAGCAAGCTTTCCTCTGCCATACACAATTAAGTCCAGATCTGAAAAATTAGGGTGATAAAAGCTGTGGAGCAGGGAACCAAATACTCCGAAATCTTTTCTCTGCAACATCGATCTAGTTGTTATCATTTGGCATACATTATGCAAAACCTCAAGAAGATCATCCTTGGACGGTTTTTTGATGAGCCGCCTAAACTTTTCTTCTGGTTTCCGCGTTTTCCAAATCAGCTCTTGCCTCACTCCTACGAGACATTGCTGCAGAGGTTCATAGAAGATAGTGTACTGCGGATGCTTATCTTGTACGAAACGCAAACCCTCGTCCGCATAAAACTTGTAGTAGACTTGGCTTCTTCTTGTCCGAATGGCTCTGCGATCAACAGACTTGTACACGGCAGCTGGTGCATATTCCACGTCACAAACATATGCATTTGTCGGATGGAAATAGCCGTAG
>CP070636.1:378882-382245 GCA_020356305.1 Candidatus Bathyarchaeota archaeon
GGGCTCAGTGGATGGGGAAGCATTGCCGATCTTCCCTATGGGATGGGCAATCTAAATCTACCTGTGGGCGAGGTAGACATCACCACAGCTTGGTTCCATCGGTCGAGTTTCAAAATCGCCCTCACAGAGGAAACCATTCCCGTCTTTCATTATGATGGCTGGCTCTATAGCATACCCGTACGAGCCCCACTGTTGGCTAATCGAGGCTGGATTACCGTAGAACCAGGTGCGGATTACACTCTGTCCGCCTACATGAAAGCTGGTTCCGATGAATTGGTGGGGGTGCTCTCAGCGCAACAAGCCTTCCGAGGGAATTTGCAGCAGCAGGTGCGCATCTCCACAGAGTGGACACGTTACACATTCACCTTCCAGCCTCAGGCTGAGCAGATTTTCATCGCTTTAGGTTTGGACTTAGAGGCATCACAAAAAGAAACAGGAACAGTGTGGATTGACGGAGTTCAGCTTGTGAAGAAGATCTGGCCACTACCCTATCGGCGGCGAGCAACTGTGGAGGTTGGCTTGGAAACGGCTCGCCTGGATAACCTTTTTCCCTATGGTGTCAGACCTGAGATGGTGGCTACAATCTTCAACTTAGATCAGGCTGCTAGCTCCATCGTCCTGCATCTGACGACGACGGACTTCGATGATGTCGTTGTCCATGAGACCACTCTTGTGATGACGCCCCCGTCCATGCCGTACGGACAGGCGACCAGAATACCCATTGATCCCGGGGTCAGATCGAAGGGCTTCTATCGCCTCCATCTGCGTTGCGAGGGGGCGGACGTAGTTATGACCAGACCGTTACGTTTCGCCATCATCGAGCCCTACGCTAAAACGGATAGCCTGTTTGGAATCAACCACGCCCACCCGTGGCCGCACTTATTGGATTTGAGCAGACTAATCGGCATCTGCTGGTTCCGTGATTGGTCACTGCAATGGCAACACGTGGAGCCAGAAAAGGGTAGATTTGAGTTCACAAAACCCGATTATCAAATCAACCGCGTCTTGGAACGAGGGCTGAACGTGCTCCCACTTCTGCCTTTTCCCTCCAGCAACTGGTCATCAAGTGCGGGCCCAGAAGTGAATGATCCAGGCTACGTGGGACCCATGGCTTATATGCCGCGTGACTTGGAGGAGTTTGCCACGTATGTTCGCGAGACGGTTCAACACTATAAGGAACAATTGCGTGTATGGGAGATACTAAACGAACCTATTTACAGCTCTTATGCTTTGCCTCAAGAAAAAGGCTATCAGGTCAACGATTACGTGCAGCTACTGCAGATAGCCTATCAGGCAGTCAAGGTAGTTGAGCCTGAAGCCTTAGTGATCGGGGGCATAGGCGGTCCAGCCCACGCAGAAGAATTTATCGAAGCTGGCGGTTTGCCCTTGGTAGATATTCTCAACTTGCATATCTTTCCGGGCCTGACAGCGCCGGATGCATACGAAGAACCGCTGCGTCGGGTGCGTGAGCGGATGAATTCTGTAGGCGTAGACAGACCTATCTGGCTCACCGAAGGTGCATACTACGCAGACGATGACAAGCCTTATGAGTCCTGGAATAGCCCGTGGCTTAAGCCGGTTGGCTCTGAGATAGAAGCCTCCGAATGGCAAGTCAAGCTCAATACCCTACTATTAGCTTATGGCGCCGAGAGAATCATCTACCACTCTGGCGCCTCTAGTGGCATCAATAACGAGAGCCTTGAAGGGATGTTCTTTGAGTGGGGGGGAGAACCTCGGAAAATGTTAGTAGTCCAGTCAGCTATGGCAAATTTGCTTTCACCGCCAACAAGATCCCTTGGCCTCATCAAAAGCCCGAAAGAGCTGAAAGCCTACGGATTTGAGAGCGATGGGCGAACAGTGATTATTGCCTGGTCACGAGAAGGTGCAGGAAGAAGGGAAATATTTTTGGCTGGTAAACCGTGGCAAGCGGTTGAATTGCAGGGTAACACGCTTGAAGTCGGCAGGTTTTCAATGACAGAACGTCCCGTTTATTTTGTTGTAGAAGGAACGATGCCAGAAGAGCTGCCTTGGTAACGGACGTCCCTGATTCTCGATCGCTTCCCGGAGCAAACTTTCATTTTTATCTCGCAAGGATAGCTTGTTAGAGGGGTAGTTTCTACGCATGAATCTTTGGTTCAATAAGCTGGTGGTTCTCAAATATATATTATTGCCCTCGATGGTGCGGATTGGCTAATTATCGATTCGATGTTCGTACAAGGTAGATTATCCCTTATGAAAAGGATGGCAGAATATACAATAACAGCATCATGCTATACTGCAGGCAGATGACATCAGCAAGTACGTGGGTATGTTGGAGATCGTGCAGGACAAAGAGAAACCGCTGAATTTGTTAAGGATGGAGAAGTGGATACTTTACAGCCCTGGACAAGTAGGTGAGTATCTGAGGAAATTTATAAAGGGCCTCTGTCAGGAGAACACGCTTGTCATGGGTGAACTTGAGATCAAATGGAACACTAGTAAATCTAAAAGACATAACTATGCCTTTGCTAAACACACATACTGTTCACAACCATATTGCGTATCCCTGAGCCACAAAAATCCTGAACGATTTTGTTGGAAGTAAAGATAAAGAGCTTTACGAGTTCAAAGGCGGACGCATTGGCGTTTTTGTTCGATCCAAGTCACAGATAGAACTGGCTCCATCCGTGGCACAATGGCTTAATGAACGATCCGACGGATAGGCCGATCCGTCAAAACAAAAGTAAGAAGTAAAAAAATTAGTATGGCAGCCTACATAGTGAGGGGTAAACGGTCGGCAACGGGTCGATTTAATGGGTCTCTGGCGTCGCTTTCTTCGGTCGAATTAGGCTCGATTGTGATTAAAGAGTTGATTGAGAACTCCTCCATAGATGCAAATTATGTCAATGAAGTAATCATGGGCAATGTGATACAGGCTGGGCTTGGGCAGAATCCTGCACGGCAGGCTGCTGTCAACGCCGGATTGCCCTACCTTGTACCCGCCTTTACGGTTAACAAGGTTTGCGCTTCAGGATTGAAGTCTGTATCGTTAGCAGCGCAGGCGATTACTTGTGGCGCAGCAAATGTGATTATTGCTGGTGGTATGGAACATATGACAAGTGCCCCCTATCTACTCAAGCACGCCAGGTGGGGACAGCGAATTGGACACGACGAATTAGTTGATTCCATGATCTGCGATGCATTATGGGACTTCTTTTATGACTGCCATATGGGAATAACAGCGGAAAACATTGCCGTAAAATATGGCATCTCTCGAGCAGAACAGGATGAGTTTGCTGCGAGATCGCAGCAAAAAACCGAGAAAGCAATAAGGGAAGGCAAGTTTAAAGACGAAATTATTCCCATAACAATTAAAGAGAGAAA
>CP070636.1:382345-385167 GCA_020356305.1 Candidatus Bathyarchaeota archaeon
CAGACGAGCCGTGTTCGTGGGACCTTGACGACGACGGTGAGTTTGACGACGCTTTCGGACCCATAGCCACGTATATTGCAAGTGACGGCCCGTCGACAAACATCGTGAGGATGAAGTACAGATATTCGAACTCGACTCAGGATTTCACAACGGTAGAAACAATAGTCAACGTCTATAATGTAGCGCCAACCGCAAGCATTACATCTGTTATTCAGCCGAATCCGTATTTCATACTGCCGTTAGTTCATACACTGAATTTCACTGGAAACTTCACCGATCCCGGATGGGAAGACACTCACGAGTCCAGCTGGGACTTCGGTGATGGAACAGCTACCCCAGGTACATTGGTTGAAGAAAACGAATACCCTGATTCAACAGGAACCACACGAGCTGCGCACGCGTACTCTCAACCTGGAAGATACACGGTTGTCTTGACAGTGACCGATGACGATGGCGGAAGCGCGGAAGCGACAGCCTCAGTGAAGATCATATCAGCGGAAGACGCTGCGCAGTTTTTGAACGACTTCATACAGAACTGTTCAGACGTAGATTTCAAAAGGAACGTTGATCAGCGAAAGAATGCCCTATCTCAGAAATTCAGTGGAATAATTAAGCTAATAGAAAAGGGAGCCTATCAAGGGGCGAGAGGCAGACTGGCAAATGATATACGAGCAAGAGCAGATGGCTACGTTGACGGCAACCCGAGAAATGACTGGATAACGACTCTTGAGAAACAGCAAGCAATCTGCTTGATGATCGATGATTTAGTAGCTTATCTTGAATACTAACCACTCAACCGAAATGCGCGCGCTCTGCAAATTCTTAATGATTTAAATTTCTGGCGCGGCTATTCTATGTCATGGGAAAGAAGTTCGTAAGATGTTGGAATACCGACAATCCACTTTACGTTAAGTACCATGATGAGGAGTGGGGAACTCCCGTCCATGATGATAGAACGTTGTTTGAGTTTCTGGTGCTCGAAGGATTTCAAGCAGGTCTGACGTGGGAGCTCATACTCAAGAGAAGAGAGGCATTGAGAAAAGCTTTCGACGGTTTCAACCCGGCGAGGATAGCGGAGTACACTGATGAAGACGTAGAACGTCTCATGAGCAACCCTGCCATCATCAGAAACAGGGCGAAGATCGGGGCGACCATTAACAACGCCCGTAGGTTTAGAGAGGTTCAGGAGGATTTCGGCTCTTTCGACGCTTTTATCTGGCAGTTTGTCGGGGGAAAACCCATCAACCATGCTTTCCGAGATTTCGCAAATTTCCCATCAGAATCTGAAGAGTCGAGAGCAATGAGTAAGGAACTGAAAAAGAGGGGGTTCAAATTCGTTGGACCCACCATTTGCTATGCCTTCATGCAAGCTGTCGGTTTAGTGAACGACCACCTAGTCCACTGCTTTCGATATGACCAAATCAGAAGAATGCATGCAGGTCTGTTAATAGGATAAACCGCGTTCGCACAGCTTATAAATCCAGGTGAATCTCCTGATCTCTGGTGATTGTTTCTGAAGGCCAAAACCAAGCTACGATTTTTGGTACTTCTGGCTTTCTTTCTATTCTTGGCGTCAATTTTTCTGCCCCTTATTGAAGCTAGACGAGACGTCTATTCGGTCCGCACTGGATTTCGTGAAGAAAGAGAGACTCTTTGGTCCTTCAAGAAGACAGAGCCTTATAGCTCAGTGCCTGAATTGTGGTTTTTCAACCTCTGGTCGAAAGGGGGGTGGTGGATTTGGATATTTGGAGCACAAGTATCTACGGTTTTGTTTGCCTTATTAGCTATTGTTAGACCCAACGAATTTTTTCTTCTTTTGTCAACTGTTTTCAGTTTTTCGATAGTTTTCTACATCTTGTTTCTCTTGCTTGCATTGAAGCTGACTTCCACATATTATTTTAAAGAGGGCTTTATGCTTACACTCCTTTCAGCGGTGCTGTTTTTTGTGGCTTTTAAGGGCGCGTACAAGATGCCAAGAGGAGAGTTTTAGATCAGTAGCAATTCTTCTCAGCATTAATAGCCAAATTTTTTGTATTATGAAGCATTCGGACATTGCGCGCGCAGTTGCGCCAGCTATTTGGTTGGTCTGGTGAAGAAAACTATGCCTCCGAATTGGCTGATTCGCTTGCCTGCTGGCGTTTCCGCGTTGATTATTCGTGTCTTCACTTTTCTATTCTTTGAAATCTGCAATAACCTATGAATCCTGTTCTTGTCCTTACTGTCAGCAAGATACTTGTCTGTGAGCATCAGGTTTGCCGTTCTGAAGTCGTTGTGCCTCTCTCGGTTGTAGACGATGTCTTCGATTTCTTTGAGCGAATACAGGACGACCGCGTTGCTGTCGATGTTGTAAAGATGTTTCTCCAATGCATTGACGATGTGATCAGCTTCTCCTGAAGTCGTCTCTGCGATTAGCTTGCGGAAATCTTTGGTTTTCACCAGTTTGGCTACCTTGTAAGGCTGATCAGCGGAGCCGACTAGCTCGGCAAAAGTTGCCCTATTTGGCCTCTTCGATTTAATCAGATACGCGTGATGTTTTCGCACGTGGTCCATTAAGTCTGCAGCATAAGTGGTCTTCTTCGGAGCTGTGACCACGATGCTTCTTATCCCTTCGTTGAGCACTGGTCTCAACGCATCAACCACAGATTCATGAAAATTATATAGAACCTTCTCATCTGTCCTCTTTCCGCCAAGTTCCAACGTAAGGTGCAGTTTTACGACATGACTAAATACCTGCCACAGAACCACATGGTCATCTTCAAAACCCACAAGAAGTGCTACTGAGTATCCACGTTTATAGCCTCGTTTCCGCTTCACGTTTGTCA
>CP070636.1:385267-387861 GCA_020356305.1 Candidatus Bathyarchaeota archaeon
GGCCTTTGTGGAGTGTTTGCAGGATGCCGGGATCGAAAAGAGGGAGATTCAGGCTGCATGGCTGGGCACGGCCTTTGATTTCTGCGGCGTGGGTCTGTCCGCCCTGCCGCTACCGATGACCCTACGCCTGCAGAACATCCCGGTCACCCGGGTGGAGAACTTCTGCGCAACCGGTACCGAGGCCTTCCGCGGCGCGTGCTACGCGGTGGCTTCGGGGGGGCCAATAATGGGCGCCAGTATCTCTATGAACCCTTCGTTTCTCAAGAACTCCCTCAAAGAAGTGAGGATTTGATCCTGGACCTTCAGGATCAGTGTCATCTTGGGGTTCCTTATGGCGAGATACCTCAACCTAACGGATTCCAGTGAACTCAGATCTTGCAGTTCCATAAAGAGACTGGGTTACGCTGTTTTATAAAACTATTGCAAAAAAAGCTGCATAAAACGCAAAATAGCGCAATATTTTTATATTTATGTTGTAATAATTACAAATATGGAAAAGCTCGATGAAAAAGACTTGAAAGTGCTCAAGTTCTTGCAGACGAACTGCAAAATGACTGCAAAGGAAATAGCTAAGAAAATAGGTAGTCCCATAACTACCGTCTATGCGAAGATAAAAAGAATGGAAGAACTGGGAATAATTAGACACTACAAAGCCATCTTAGACTCAAAGAAACTCGATAAGGGAACAACAGCTTTCCTTTTGGTGTCTTTCGCCTATCGACCTGGAGGCAGAGAAAAACCATTATCACAAAGGGACATAGCGAAACAGATCTCCACGTTCCCGGAGGTACAGGAGGTGTATGTCATCACCGGCGACTGGGACATCCTCATCAAGATTAAGGCCGACCACGTTGACACGCTGGGAAAGTTCGTTATGGACAAACTGAGAATGGTTGAGGGAATCGAGAAAACACTGAGTTGCATAGTGTACGAAACAGTCAAAGAAACCACCGACGTACTTGCTTGAAGATGGTTTCGAGTCAAGGCATTTATGTACATAAATGTACACAGAAGCCTTAAATATGACATCCATATTCTAGATCCATCCTACAACGGCTCAGAGAGGCACCACAAAATGGGGAATTGCGTTTGGCAACCACTCGCCTGCCAAGCAGGCTCAACCTAAAAACGTTTCTCAACTGACCTTCAAGAAACTTCCATTTGCAGGTTCTCCCGCTGACATCTTTTTAAGAATGCATAGATGCTACGAACACGCATACCTCCTCGAATCCATAGAAGGACCAAGAAAGTTAGCTCAGTATTCATTCCTAGGCTTTGACCCTCAGTTAACCGTCAGGGCGAAAGGCAAGAAGATGACGGTTCGAAAAAGAGAGCCAGATGAGGAGGAGAGAGTGGAAACCAATGATCCTCTCAACGCGGTTGAGAGAATAGTCGGTGCGAAGGAATGTTCCTCCAAACGTCTGAGGCTTGTTGGAGGAGCGGTTGGATACGTCTCTTACGATGCGGTACGTTCTTGGGAGCGACTTCCAGACGTCGCTGTTGACGACCTAGACTTTCCCGATGTTGAAGTCGGAATTTTTGATGATGGCATTGTATTTGACCACCGCAAGGGAGAGGCCCTCTACTACCATAGGGACAAGAATCGTTTTGACGAGTTGAAGAGACTAATGAAGGAGCCTGGTGATCCAGAAACCCTGTCCTTCACGATTCCCAAGATGAACATGAAGAAGGAACAATACGAGGAGTCGGTACGAAGGGCTAAGGAGTACGTGGCATCAGGCGACATTCTTCAAGTTGTCCTTTCAAAACGCTACGATTTTGATGTCAAGGGAGACCTAGCAAGCTTTTACCTGGCTCTCCGACGGATAAACCCTTCTCCTTACATGTATTTCCTGAAGATGGGAAACCGACAGATAGTTGGATCCAGCCCTGAGATGCTCGTGAGAGTTGACAACCGAGTTGTGGAGACCTTTCCCATCGCCGGCACAAGGCCTCGAGTAGATGACGACATCGAAAACAAAGCCTTGGCAAACGAGTTGTTGGCAGATCCCAAGGAAAGGGCGGAACACGTGATGCTCGTGGATCTGGCTAGAAATGACATCGGAAGGGTTTCACAGTTTGGAAGCGTTCGCGTCCCGGAGTTCATGGAAGTTCACCAGTACAGCCACGTACAACACATAGTTTCGAGGGTTGTCGGCAAACTCAGAGATGAGTGTAACTGCTATGACGCCTTGAGGGCTGTTTTCCCGGCTGGCACAGTTTCTGGAGCGCCCAAGCTAAGAGCGATGGAAATTATTGAAGAAGCGGAGCCCACAAAAAGAGGGCCATACGCAGGAGCTGTCGGCTACTTCTCATACAACAGGAACGCGGACTTCGCCATAACCATTAGAACGCTTGTTGCAAAGGGGCGTCAATGCTACATTCAGGTCGGAGCAGGCATTGTGGCCGACTCCGTTCCCGAGAGGGAGTGGTATGAAACGGAACACAAAGCAAAGGCCCTTGTTAAAGCCCTAGAACTCTCAGGAGAAAACTAACCATGAAGGTCTTAGTCATCGATAACTACGACTCCTTCGTCTACAACCTCGTTCAACACATCGGGGAACTCGGAGGAAAACCTGTTGTCTATAGAAACA
>CP070636.1:387961-395485 GCA_020356305.1 Candidatus Bathyarchaeota archaeon
CGAAGGCCGGATTATTTCCGCAATTTACATAGTCACCATCACCGTCCAGACTCAGCACATTGCCTCTTGCCGCATCAGAAATGATGTGTGCGCCCCCCACGAGTCTTCCGTCCAGGCCGCTGCCGGACGAATCAAGAGTGACGCGGCCTTCCATCTGGTCAAATCTCCACCAGCCAATCATTCTCCCCGTCAGAAAGCTCCAGAGCTTGCCCTCTATCATTGACCCATCTGATTTCTCAGCGTCAACTCGCCACCAATACCTGTGGCACTTCTCCAGTGTGGGCAAGTTCACTTCACTGCTGTCTCCGGCCTCAACTCTGCCCATATACTTGAGACTATCGGCGTCGGTGCCGAAGTAGACTTCATCAGCTTTCACACCCACTCCAGATGTCCAACTGAGCTTCGCCTCCAACAGCACACCTATGTCTTCACCATCAGCAGGATGTGGTCTAATCGCCTCAGAACCCCAGCTCTCGAAAAATCGAACTTCGCTCAGGCCGATATATTCGGCGTCACCAAGATTAGCGAGGTCGTCAAAACGCACCTTTTGAGTCTCTGCTCCGTCAAACTCCACAAGTGTTGGCTCATCGTAATCGAAGCTGCCCTCCGCCTCGGCAAACTCAGTATCATCTGTTATCTTTTGCCAGTCGGTATCTTGGGTCCAAACCGAGATGTCCGCCCTCTTGATCCCCCGCTTCGTGTGGCCCCTCTCATTATAGTTCCACACCAAAATTGAATCTAACTCATACACAGTTCGCAAGTCGAACTCGAGCCAGCTACTCGTCTTGCTCTGCTCGCTGAGCCACATGGTTTCGGGATTTTCATCATGTTCGATTAACCCATCGTGGTCTTCGTCTGACAGCCCACTGCCGTCGATTACAATGGGGAAAGCCACCGAGGTAGTTCCCTGATGGCTCACGGTAGCCGTGACTGGTAGGATCTGTGCTCCCGTATGGGGAGGCTTACGATTAAACTTCTTGACAGGGGTCCCCAATAGCTCTGCTGCCTCAGCGTGTATTAGATACGGTCTGCCCCCGTAGTAGTGGGATTGCATCCTGTTGCTATATCGGCGTTCCGTTGCATCATAGTTTGTGTTGTTTCTACAGTGCCACCGAATTGCTCTTCGATACCATGTTTTTGCCTGATCACGGTCGCCAAGTTGCTGATGGGCCATGGCCAGTAGGAAAAAGTTGTTCGCGTCAGCCTCAGATAGCGTACCCTTGCTCTGGAGTGATTCGACCACCTCTTGCCAATGACCCGCGCTATAATGTGCCGCTCCAAGGGTGGTAAGATATGAGATACTACCTGGTGCCTTTTCCACCGCTCTTTGAGCCAAGTAAAGGGCGATTCCGGGATGTCGTGACCGAGCAGGTCCGGTGGCAAGATTCCACGCCAAGCGGTTACATCGACTTGCTGGTTTCGACCAATCGCGCAGACCGACGTAGGTCTCCAAATCGGCAAAAGCCTCCTCGTTTTCACCCAAGTGGAGATAGCACTCTGCACGGTTAAGGTAGGGATCTGCCCTTTGGGGGTGGGTGCTGATCATTATGCTGTAATGGTTAGCCTTCTCCTGATAGTGTTCTTCTACAGAAAGGCTGGGTTGCAAAGCTTCGGTGAGTGGCACATTAGGATCGATCTCAGCCAGCCAGGTGCAAGAGATAGGAGTTCTCACGCCGATGGTGAGCTTGCTGCCATCTGGTGACGGACAGGTCTGGGAGATACTTAGTCCGCTGAGGATTTTCCTGCCGGTTCCTGTACTCGGATCATAGATCCAAAGACCTGCCCGGTCCCCTCCTAGAATCAGGGCGTTAGTTCTGGCATCCCACCAGAACAGTTTAGCTTCATGGGGGACTTCCCAACGGGAAAGCAATGATTTGCTATGCAGGTCCAGGATCTTAAGGATGTTGTCGTCTATGAATGCAAGTTGCTTATTGTCTGCTGAGACAAAGATATTGTACCGGGACCAGGATATTACCGGAACAGGTTCAGGTTGCGTGTCCTCAACAGAAATCGAGTAAAGCATCCTGTCCAAGCGCGAGATGTAGAACACACGATCGGAGTCTTGGCCCCAGTTGTGCTCTCCACCTCGTGCAAGTCGCCGGGGCTCTGTGCCGTCGGCCTTCATGAGCCATATTTCATCCCTATCCCATGTCTCATATGGTACAACCCTGCTACGGCGATATACACGTTCAGAGGAAATAAATTCAGAGAGGGGTATAGCCTGGGAATCGCGGATAAAAGCAATATACCGGCCATCTGGAGAGTATTGCGGGCGTCTACCAGGTACGGTGAGCAGTTGGGTCTTTCCAGTCTTCAGTTCCATTACTTCAATCCCCCCGGTTCCCGAAATCCTCCTATGGTATGCTAGCATGCTTCCATCCGGTGACCAACTGGCACCATATCCATCAATTATCAGTAGCTTGGCCTTCTTCTCAATAGTACGATAAAATTCGACAGCTTCCCACAGGTACCTGAAGGCGTCCTCTTGCTCAGCTTGGTTGGGCAACCTCAACTGCTGACCACCACCCAGGGTCTCGAAGACATACCTTCGAGACCATTCATTGAATCTTGCTTTGGCCTGTGAATCTGGCTGAAAAACCGTACGAAATATCTCTGCGGCATCTTCATGACGCCCTAGCCTGACCAGAGCACAGAACACCTGGAAATGGCTGAACTTATCTTCTTCTTGCAAATGCGCACACTTCTGTGCGTCCCTAAGTGCATCTTCATACTTGGCCATGCGGATATGAGTCAAGTATCGCTCACGATATAGCTCAACAAAACGTACATCCTCTTCAGGTGTCAAATGTATAGCTCTGTCCAAATACTTAATCGCCTCTTCGTAAGATCCTGTCTCTCTGTGAGCAATTGCACTTAGATGATATCCCCACGGGTCTTGTGGTCTTAACGCAGTCATGATCCGCGCTTCGACCTGCATCTGAATGTAGTCCTTGCTCGCATTATGTGTGAAGGCTTTGTACCTAACAGCCTCATAGTAACCAGGATCCAAGTCCAGTGCTGTATCAAGGAATTCAAGTCTTTCTTTTATGGTTGGCGCAACTAGAGCCCGAAGGAAGTACGCTTCGGCAGTAGCTGGGAGTAATTCCAGAGCCTTGCGTCGATGTTCATTGATTGCTTTCAATCTATCCGCTTCTTCAACTCCGCTTTCCCAGTATATTCTTGCCAATAATGCATGAGCCACGCCAGCTATCTCAGGCCGTTCGTCGAACAGATTGTTTAATCTGTCGGCTGCCTCTTCAGGATGCCGTCCCTCTACGAGGAGGCTCGCTTTGAGCAGCCACGCCTCGGAGCCAACATGTCTGCTCCTAAGGATAGATTCAACCTTTCTTAAAGCTGTCACGAATTCACCCGCCGCATATAGTCCCCGAGCCTCGGACAAGATGGCTTTGTGCTCAAGAGACTCAACCTGCACAAGCCGATTCAGGTTCTCGTTCCACATTACCAGCGTGACAGCCAATACAACAACCATTACTACTCCTGCTAGGCTCACAACGACCCGTAACCGATGCTTGTGCAGGAGCTTCCTTAGCCGATAGGCTGTACTGGGCGGCCTTGCCAGCACTGGATCGTCATTCAAGTGCCTCTGGACATCGGCCGCCAATACTCCCACGGACTCATAACGTCGCTTTCGGTTCTTGTCCAACGACTTCATGACAATCCAGTCCAAATCACCGCGGATCGTTTTTCTCAGCAGATTGGGATTGGAGCTTCGGAGTTTCGCTATATCTGTCAATGTCGCGCCAAGGGTACTCAGCTTCGTGGAGGGTTTGGCAGGCTCTCCTTCCCGGATTACTCGCTGCATCTCAAGGTAGCCTGCCAGGCGCAGCTCTTTCTTGCTGAACGGCGTGGTCCCGGTCAACAGTTCGTATAGCAGAATGCCCAGCGAGTAGATATCTGAGCGGGTGTCGATATCCTGACTGGTCATCTCCGCTTGCTCAGGGCTCATGTACTCAGGTGTACCAAGCAACTGTCCTTGTTCCGTGAACAAAGTGCGCTCGGTTAAGGGTGCAGTAAGTGCCTTGGCGACCCCAAAATCGATGATCTTTGGCAGCGGCTTATTGCCATCTGTGTAAACTAGCACGTTGGACGGCTTAATGTCCCTGTGGATGATGCCTTTCTGGTGGGCATGCTGAACGCCTTCACAGACCTGAATGAACAATCGAAGTCGTTCCTCAATGCTGAGCCTGCACTTGTCGCAATGCTCGCTGATGGACAGGCCTTCGACGTATTCCATAGAGAAGTACGGGTGACCATCGTTAGTAGCTCCCGCATCGTAGACCTGTGCGATATTCGGATGATCAAGCAAGGCCAAGGCCTGTTCCTCCGCCTCGAACCGGGCGATCACCCGTTTGGAGTCCATACCGGGCTTTACAATCTTCAACGCTACCAGACGCTGGACGGGGACCTTCTGTCGAGCCAGATAAACGACCCCCATTCCACCCTCGCCGAGAATGCGGAGGATCTCATATCCCTCGACTTCGGGTGGGGCCGAGAGATTGGCTGGTCCTGTCCCGGGACCACTTATACTCGGAAGACGCTCCGGCTTGTCCTCTTCGTTCGCTTTCATTTCTTTGTCCTCCTGCTTTTGCAAATACGCCGGGCACGAGAAAACAGCGCTACAAGTTCAAAAGCCATCCATTTCTTATCCATCAGCAAGGCAAATGATTCATCCAGCTTGTCATAAGAATGTTGAGTGATCTTATTGTCGTAATTTACTAGGCAGCTTGCGATAGCCGCATGATAGATTGTCGTTGCTATGGCACGCTCCTCCTCTGAAACCGATGTTGTGGTTAAACGCTTAGCTGCTTCCTTGACCAATTGAAGCTGGTTTAGACCGCTTTCGGGATTAAGCAATACTTGCAGCAGAGACCGGCCAGCTAGTGAGGTCAGGTCGCACTGTTGGTTGTCTGAGACTTTCGAACTACCTGGGAACAACAAGATGTTCTTAGGCAAAACCAACGTGAGCTGGCGGCGGAGCATCCGTGCCAGGCGTTCGTCGGCGTGGTCAGCTTCTGTCAATGCTTGGTCCTCCGCAGCCACGGCGAAAAGGTCCGCCAGTTGTTCAAGTCGCAACCCGAACGTTGATTTTCTTTTCTTGCTCATCTCAAAGCTTAAAGAAATAATAAGCACGATATGCTTCTAATCTCTTCTGTTTGTACCTAAACGCGCAAACGACCTATCGCGCTCTTTACTATATAATACGCGATTTATTGGCAATATTGCTGTCCTTTTGCGAGAAACCTCATTAATTCCAGCATTTCCTCGTTAATCTGGATTTCTGAAGCTACCGATTGGCGCAGCAGACGCTTTGCCGCGGCCCGAAAACGCCTCTTGACGGTAAAAATCATACTGGAAGCCTTTGCTGTCGCGTTAATGCCATATTTGTGACAGAGTTCTTCAAGCGGCGGCGGTTCCGTACACGTTACGATCGGGTGCAGAACCCTCTCGCGAAACAGATCCCAATGTATCGCCATGCCGCGCTGGAGACACTCAGCTTCCACCTCTCCAAGCATACGGTCCAACAACTCGCACACCCAGGTGTAGTGGAATACCTCTTCAGAATTTAAACTACCGACCGCTTCCGGCAGCTCGTAAAAGGCTGAATCTTCCAGCGAAATGAGTTTGTCCTGAGGCATCCGTTTCCGGGCGGTTTCTTTTCGCTGCGCGCTGACCAGATAGCGATCCAAAGCCCTCAAGAGAAGTGTCCGAAAACGCCCCCTTGTTCGATCCGCTCGTCGAATCAGTTCGCGGCCCAGGACGACTTCTTGGAAGAAACCCTGGGTCAGATCCTTGGCTTCCTCGTTATCACACCCCTTGTGTCGTAGATAGCAGTACACGGGTTTCCAATATGTCTTGAGCAGGTCACCCACCAGCGCCCTGTTGCGAATATCCTCATCCGATCCTATTGTTTCTATGGCGGTCCAGTGAGTGGTCTGGAAGCTTCCCCCCGTTCCTCCCATACTTGTGTATTCATCAGACTTCATAGCCGATATCCGAATCTGTAAATTTGCGCAAAAACGCAAATATCTCATTCGCTGTGAAGCTCCTGACGTCAGAGGAAGCGCTCCCTATATGCGCAAAGATGACCACGTTATTGTACCGCAAAAAGTCGTATCCGCAAGCTTTAAAAACAACTATTACACTTTTTTTGAAATTCCTGCAATATGTAGATTTTTTTGCGTATGTGACTATGGAACCAAGTAGCTTGCACCAGGATATTAGATTGGCCGACTTTGTTCCACATCGCGTGCCAGTAATCGATGAGCTCCGGACAGAATAGCCATGGAACTGTTTATGAATACAAAACTATACCAAGGGGCGAATAGAGTTCAGCATCTGCTTGTTTCTCTGGAACTCTTTAAGAAAGTCGGACATTTGAAGACGCGATTATTGTTTGTTTTGTAAGGAGGACTAATTATGTGTAGGAAATTGATTTATTTAACTTCTTTTGTTTCGGTGCTGAGTCTGATTAGCAGTGTCCCGGCTCAAGATACAGCAGATGTACTCATACGCTACCCGTACACCTCAATACCTGTGCTCGACGGTGTTGTGGATGAAGTATGGTCATTTTCAACAGAGCAGTCCATAGACGTCCATATCAGCGCAGATCCCCCCCGTGGAGCTGCGGATTGCTCTGGTGCTTGGAGAGCCCTTTGGGACTGGGAATATCTGTACGTGCTGGTCGAGGTTAAAGATGAGATGTTGCACCATGATTCGACCTATAACAGATCCTGGGAGGATGACAGTGTTGAGGTCTACGTCGATGGTGATAACAGCAAAAGAATTTCAGTGGACGAAAATGACCACCAGTACTGCTTTAGGTGGAACACTCAAGTTGAAACGCCCAGGGCGCACCACCACGGAGAGCCCAGCTTAGAGGGCGTGGAATATGCGGTGGATACGACCGGTAACGGTTATCTTTTTGAAATCAGGCTGCCGTGGGTGAGCATGATGGGCAAGCAACCAACGGCAGGCCAACTGATTGGTATCGATGTCTTTATCAATGATGATGACGATGGAGGTAGTCGGGACACACAGATTTCCTGGCACGCAACGGATGGGACCGGCTGGAACACTCCGAGCATGTGGGGAACTGCCCTGCTTATAGCGGATAAGAGGGCTGTCTATCACGTCGATGCGAATGCGACAGGGAACGACGACGGCTCTAGCTGGGCCGATGCCTATGTCTATCTTCAGGATGCGCTAGCCGATGCCAACGATGCGCAAAAGCCTGTCGAAATCCACGTGGCGCAGGGTACCTATACGCCCGATTGCGGTAACGGGTACGTTCGAGGCGATAAACAAGCTAAATTCTTGCTGAAAAGCGGTGTCACTATCAAGGGGGGCTTTGCCGGTGTTGGTGCCGATGATCCCAATGCCTGGGATCACCAAACATACATAACCGTTTTAAGCGGGGACCTCAGCGGCAATGATGAAAGGCTCCTGGAAAACTTCATAGAGAATAGCGATCATGTGATTTGGTGTATCGAAGGGAATGCCAGC
>CP070636.1:395585-398230 GCA_020356305.1 Candidatus Bathyarchaeota archaeon
CATGCTCGCCATGGAAGAACTCAATCTGTTTCACCATACCAAATTGAATTCGAGAGTGTTAGTTACGTACTTTGATGAGTCCACCCTCAAGAACTCCTTAGAAATCCTAAACGATTTGCAGAGTGCCGGTATCAGCGCAGAGATCTATTTTGAACCTGAGAAATTGAGTAAACAGCTTAAGTATGCAGACAAAAAAGAGATTCCTTTCGTGGTTATTTGTGGCCCAGATGAAATTCAGCAGGGTGAGGCAACGATCAAAGTGATGAGAACAGGAAAACAAAAAAGAATCCCCGAGAATCAATTAACCTCATATCTAAATGGTTACACCTATGCAGGCATCAAATAGGACAAAGATTGCCGTGCAAAAGCGAGGAAGATTGGCTGAACCAAGTTTGAGTTTTCTTCGATCACTGGGGTTAAGGTTCAATCTGAATGAGCGGAATCTGGTGACTCCGTGTGAGAATTATGATATCGATATCCTCCACCTTAGAGATGATGACATTCCTGAGTATGTTTGTCGCAGTGTCGTTGATTTTGGTATTGTGGGCGAAAATGTTCTATACGAAAAGAATGTACATGTAAACGTAATCAAGAAATTAGGATTCTGCCCCTGTTCTTTGGTAATAGCGGTTCCTCGGGGGTCCCAGATAAAAGCCCTTGAGGATTTAGAAGGAGAGCGGATTGCCACATCCTACCCACGATTACTGGTGCACTTCTTGGAAGGAAAAGGAATCAATGCGGCAATTATCACCATCAAGGGTTCTATTGAAGTTACGCCAACTCTGAATCTCGCAGATGCAGTTTGTGATATCACCCAAACCGGGAGGACCCTGAAAGAACACAATCTTATTCCCCTGGTTACGGTCCTGGAATCCCAAGCAGTATTGATGACAAGCGCTTTCCCAAGACCAGATAAGTCTCGATTCTTTAGCTTATGAGAATACTCGTTTCGCGACACCTGTCTTTAGAAGAAATTTCAAGAAAGCTCAGAAGAGGGCAGGGGAGACGTGTCGCTATTGAAAAAGCAGTAACAGAGATCATAGCCCGTGTCAGGCGAGAGGGCGATCGTGCACTTTTTGAGTTTTCCAGAAGATTCGATGGAGTGACGGTGCGTTCGCTCATGGTGGGCAGAAAGGAGATAGACGAAGCGTATAAGAGCGTTGATGCGCGGTTGCTTAGAAGCCTGAAAAAAGCAAAAAGAAATATTGAAAGCTTCCACAAGCATCATGTGCGGAGAAAGGAAAGACCTGTCGAGACAGAAAAAGGGGTCAGAGTCTGGCGAGAGTTCAGGCCGATTGAGCGCGTGGGCTTGTATGTCCCAGGTGGAAGAGCGAGCTATTGTTCCACAATGCTTATGCTTGCGGTTCCAGCTCGGGTAGCGGGGTGCAGAGAAGTGGTAATGACGACTCCTCCTTCTAAAGATGGTAAATGCGACGCTGCTGTCCTTGCAGCTGCCAATCTTTGCGGAATCCAAGAAATCTACAAGATCGGTGGCGCGCAGGCAATCGCCGCCATGGCGTTTGGTACGGAAACGGTGCCAAAAGTCTATAAAATCCTTGGTCCCGGAAATCAGCACGTAACGACTGCAAAGATGCTGGTGTATGGAGTGGTCGACATAGACATGCCGGCTGGACCATCTGAACTGCTCGTTATCGCTGATGACAGTGCAGAACCACATTGGATCGCAGCCGACTTGCTCGCACAACTTGAGCATGGGGAAGATTCACAGGGAGTACTTGTCACGCCTTCAAGGGAGGTCGCAGAAAGCGTTGTGTTGGAGATGAAAAGACAATTGAGGCAGACGACCCGTGAGGAAATCATAACAAAAGCACTGAGGAATAGTTTTGCCGTTGTGGTTGAATCACTCGACGAGGCCTGTGCGCTTACCAATGAATATGCCCCGGAACACCTAGGAATTGTGGCAAAGGAGGAGACAAAGATTCTCGGTAAGATCATGAACGCAGGCTCTGTTTTTCTTGGTAAGTATACTTCTGAAACCCTTGGAGACTACGCTACGGGAGCAAACCACACATTGCCAACCTCCGGATTTTCCAGAATGTTCTCGCCCCTTTCGACTGAATCGTTTGGAAAAATGATCCAGGTCCAGAGGGTATCACGACGAGGCATTAAGAACCTAAGAGAAACGGTCGAGACCTTGGCAATCAGCGAAGGACTGGAAGCACACAGGAACTCAATAGCAATACGGCTCGGAGATTGAGGTTATCTATATGACGGCATGTGGTGTAACCTAAACATTACGTTGATTTGGAGAATGTATGACAGCTTCAAATCTAGAAATAAAAGTGGCATTTCTTGACCGCGACGGAACCCTTATCCTCGAGCCACTGGATACGAAACAGATCGATCTGATTGAGAAGGTCACGGTGCTCCCCGGGGTTGTTGAAGGACTTAAGAGGCTCAAAGAGGAAGGGTATAGGTTTGTTATGATTTCAAATCAGGACGGGAGAGGGACAACGTCATTCCCAGAGGAGGACTTTCAAGGACCTCAGAAAAAGTTCTTGGAGCTATTGCAGGAAGAAGGGATTGAGTTTTATCGAATACTCATTTGCCCACATCTTCCTGAGGATGACTGTGCATGCCGGAAGCCTCGAACCGGCCTCGTTCAAGGTTTTTTCAAGCAAGAA
>CP070636.1:398330-401405 GCA_020356305.1 Candidatus Bathyarchaeota archaeon
CAACAACGACGACCGCTATTCCGAGAACGATCGTTGCCACAATGGATCTCTTGCTTCTAGCGTCTGTTGTCGTTTTCTGTTTGTCTGCTGAGGCTGGACTCCTTCCTCTAGTGATCCTGTAAACGCTAAATATGAAGAGGGCAAGCAACGCAGCGCCGACCAGAGGGCTGAGCGCGCGCATGCGCGCGGCTTGGGAGACGACTAAAAGCAGAGGGATCAGCGAGGAAAGAAACAGAATGTCGACCATTTCTGTTAGGAGGTCAGTGCAACATGCTTCCAACGGACCGATGATGGCCATAATCCCTATCACCAAGCCAACGTTGGCTACGTTTGAACCCATTATGTCCCCAACGGTAATTCCTATTGTTCCCTGCAATACTGAAAACACAGCCACAGTCATTTCAGGTATAGAAGTCATAACTGAAAGAATGACGAATCCCGCTGAGGCTTCACCGAGGCCTGTAAGGTCAATCAGCTCCTCAATCGACTTTATAGCAAAATGGCTCGCCACAGCTAGAGCCGCCAAGGAAACTGCCGATAATACGCCTTGGATTACAAGATTAAACATGTGCAGCTGCACCCGCTAAGACATTGAGACAAGATTTATGATGCATATCACTGAACCACCCTATTAATAATAGTTGAAGTGGCATCCAACAGCCCTCTGTGGGAAAATGGGATGATCACACTTTTGTTTTCTGGAGATGAGACTCACGTGCTTTGCCATTCAAGAATTTCAGGGGATACCTTTCCTTCCACTATCGTTTCATGTAGCCTTCAATAGATTTCATCAGCGCGTCAATAGACAGTCGAGCGCAGTGAAGTTTAGGCCCGGGAAGTCCTTCCAAATGCTCTATCACATCATACTCCGTTATCTTTATGGCCTCTGTGACAGGCTTTCCTTTAATCATCTCTGTGAGGGCGGAGCCTGACGCAAAGGCTCCTGCACATCCTATAGCTTGAAATTTGGCGTCTTTTATTATGCCTTCATCAACCTTCAGGTAAACTTTCATGCTATCTCCACAGAGGCCTGTGAAGGAATCAACTGCCTCCGCGCCCTCGATCACGCCGACATTTAACCTTCTTAGGTAGTAATCAATAGCCTTCGCAGGATATCCTGCCTTTCTCAATAATTCTACCATTCCTTCTTCATCAGTCATAGGTTGAGGTCCCTCCAAATTCTCAAATTTTGAAGGCACACGTAGAATCTACGTGAATAACATATAAATACTAAGCTCACTCGAGCCTCGACGCACGCGCGGCATAACAGATGCGCAATTGTTTATACATGTCATAACAACAAGAAAAAAGAGGGAGACTCGAGGTCAGTCTAGTTCCATGGTTATTCTGTTGTGTAAAGTGTCAAGACTAGGAGGCAAGCTTGTGCGTGCCCCTTTACTTTTACCTTCCGGTGCACTTTCTGGATGATTCCTTTTTCATCGATGAGGAAGGTGGTTCGTTCCGTGCCCATGAACGTCCTACCGTAGAGACTCTTCTTTTTCCATACACCGTAAAGATCCAAAGCTTCCCCTTCAGGATCACTTAGTAGAGCAAAGGGTAACCCGTGTTTTCGCTTGAACTTCTGATGGGATTGAACGCTGTCCTTGCTCACGCCTAGTATGACTATGCCTTCCTTCTCAAACTTTTCCATCATGTCTCTGAACTCAACAGCCTCACGAGTACATCCAGGGGTTCCATCCTTCGGATAAAAATAGAGCACTACCTTCTGACCTCGGTAATCACTCAAAGACACTTCATTACCATCATCACCCTGCAACGTGAAATCTGGAGCCTGATCTCCTTCAGTAACCATTCAAATCACCGGATAATAGTATACTCTCCACCATTTAAGATGGATGCCCTTATACTTCTTTGTACGCATGCCCGTACATGACATGGGAAGAAGAGGTTAATGCTTCTTTTTATATTGAACTAAAGTATTCTTATCGTGTTGCTTCAAGACAATCGAGGTTGCAGGCCTAGCATGTTCGAGTTTAAATATAAGCAGGTCATTGTTCTGCGGATTGACCTCAAGATGAGCAAAGGTAAGATAGCGGCTCAAGCAGGGCATGCTGCTGTTTCCGCCGCTGAAGAAACTAGGAAACGGCGTCCTGAGTGGGTGAAGGCTTGGTTGGAGGAAGGGCAATGCAAAATAGCC
The DNA here is from genome assembly GCA_020356305.1 of Candidatus Bathyarchaeota archaeon. The sequence continues at coordinate 400,489 of CP070636.1, forward strand.
TTGAGAGTGGATTCCGCGCAGGAGCTTGTCGAGGTGGAGCGAAAAGCCAAGGAGTTGGGGTTGCCTTCTGCGCTGATTTCTGATAGAGGATTAACTGAGCTTCCACCGGGAACCTTAACGTGTTTGGGAATCGGGCCGGCGCCTTTCGATCAGATGGATAGAGTAACGGGCGAGTTGAATCTCTTCTGAGTGGCGAATTGTGTGTTGGTTCCTAAGTTGGAGGGAGAGCTTGGCATGGAAGCTTACGCTTGTCAGTCCCTAGGTATCGGTGGAAGAATCCGTCAGTTGCCTGAAGATTTTGTGGTTGAAGAAGTTTTAGTGGATGGAACCAAAGCCGAGGTTCAACCCGTTGAAATGCCGCAGCCTGTTGGCGAGGGTCGCTATCTCATTTGCGTCTTGGTGAAACGAGACTGGGACAACTTCCGTGCAGTCAAGAAGGTTGCCAAGCGGATGGGCATAAGTCACAAACGCGTCCAAATAGCTGGGATCAAAGATGCCAAAGCTCTCACTGCTCAACACATCCGCATTAGGGGAGTCACCCCCGAGTGGGCTTCAAGCGTCAAAATCAAGGACATCACCCTTCGTCCACTAAGATTTTCCAATGAAAAAATTCACTCCCGCCTCCTCCGTGGAAACAAATTTCAAATCTCAATCCGAGCAATCTCTCATTCTGCTTCCGTGATTGAAAAACGCGTCAAAAACGTGCACGACGAACTGTCCAGCCTAAGCGGATTCCCAAACTTCTTCGGACATCAACGCTTCGGCACAGTCCGACCCTTAACCCATCTTGTAGGCAGATCTTCAGTGCAAGGTAAAATAGAAGATGCGGCACTCACGTTTCTCGCTCAGCCCAGCCCCCATGAACACCCTGAATCTAGAGAGGCTCGACAACAACTCTGGGACACCCAAGACGTCAA
>CP070636.1:401505-404321 GCA_020356305.1 Candidatus Bathyarchaeota archaeon
ATTTCCGACATTTGATCTCTTTAGGTTTCAACGGAGAACCGCATTCTCCGCAGAACTTCATCGTTGATGGGACCTCTGCACCGCATTTCGGGCATTTTACTTTGGCTACTGGGGCAAGGCTTTTTCCACAGTTTCCGCAGAATTTGGTTCCAGCAGAATTCTTGGCTCCGCAGTTTTGGCACACTATCAACTCTTGGGCGGCTGCAGGGGCTTGAGGTTGCATCGTCTTTGCCAGTGTAGTTCCCATAGCTATTCCAACTCCAGCTCCAACGCCCGCGGCAGCGGCTCCTCCACCTCCCTCTGGAAGCGCCTCAGCGGTCTCTTTCATATATTGCATCGCCATGGCTTGCTGTCCCATGCCTGAAGCAAATCGCCGTGCTTCCTCTGGGATTTTGACGCCCTCAAAGATGGTGTCGATGATTTTGAGGCCTATTCTTGCGGCTTCATCTCGGATTTTCAAGGCGACTTTGTCGGTCGTTTCGTCGACGCTTTTGACTAACTTGAAGATGTCGTAGTGAGCAAAGTCGTCTATGACTCGCTCATTTATGAATCCACGGATGTAGTTTTCAATGTCACCGGATGTGCTGGCTCCTCGGTTTCCGAAAAACTCAACTACAAACAGTTTGGGGTCTTCAACCTTATAGAGTAGATAGCCGAAGAAACCGAGTTCTGCCTGATACTGTACAGGTCCGCTGGGGGCAGAATATGCTTGGCCACCAAATTTCGCTCTGAACTGGCTATTGCTCACAAACACGGCTTCACATTCGAATATATCACCAATTATCCTTAAGGCTTTCAGAGCGCCCGTTAGAAGTGGAATGTTTTTGCTCGTTATCGTGTGTCTACCTGGACCAAAAACGTCGTAGGCTTTTCCGTCGCGAAAGAAGACCGCCCACTGGTTTTCTTTAACGATGACCTGGCTTCCATATTTCAAGGAAAGATTGGGAAATCTGTACGCAATGTCTTCTGCGCTGGCAAAATCCCAAGATACCTTTTCAACGATTGGCATCTTTTTTCCTTCCATTTTAAATTTCTAAAGGTCTAAATTTGCCTTCTCTTTCACGCCATTTACTCTCGAAGGCTAGTAATAAACCTTTTATCGTCTTCAAATCCTCGGGTAAATTGGTCCAGTCCTCTGCTTCGGCTTCGGCGTATGTCTTCTTCACGGCTTTCTTCAAGCTTTCGACATCGCTGCTCAGTGTTTTGTCATAGTTGAACACTCGAGCAAGTTCGTCCTCTCGTATGTGCCCCTTCCGATCCATGAGACCGGCGTAGCCATAATCAGCGTGTCTGACCACCTCCATCACTCGGTCCAGCACCTGAATGATTTTCTTGAAATCGCTGCTTGAAGCTGTATATCCTGCCTCCAAGGCTGCTGAGTAAACGTCTTCCCACACGTGGCGCATGTCGCGGAGGTCCGTATAGTATAGATCTCGAAGCTTCCTGTCAAGTTCTCTTAGATCCTCTTTTGTTCCATATCCTAGCGTAAAGAAGTTTTGAATCTGTGAAATCATGCCTTGCTTGTCTTTCACCTTCTCAATTGTTTCACGTTCAGCCATTGGTCACTCCTCTCTTGGATTGTACGTTTGAGAATAAATTTGATGCACCTCAATATTAATTTGCTTGTCATACGGGGCTCAGCACAGTTCACCTGCACGCTATCCTGCGACATGTATCACGGTTCCGCAGTATTCACATTGCACAGAAGTTTGGCCTCGGTAAACTTCCCGTGCATATGGGGCTCCGCACGTTTGGCATCTCAGAATCTTTGCTGTAGGTGGGGTTATCTTTGGGGCTTCGCCCCTGACCGTGGCTATGTCTACGTCTGCCTCTCCTGAGATTATGTAATTGAAGAATTTCGTTATCATGTCAACTTCATCACCCTTCACATCAAAGGGTATCTCTTCTAGCCCGCTGGTAGGCTTAAAGCGAACATAAACTCCTGCCCAAGCCAGAAATCCAACTCTACCTTTGGACATTTCTTGAATAATGCCGATGGGCTGGTCTACCAAGACCGTTCTGACTGTTTTCTTCTTTGTCGCGATGAAAAGGATTTTCTTGAGGGCCACCTCTTTCACGCCCTCAAATATGAACCTCTGGTTTGTCAGAAAAAGAGTTCCACTGGTTTTGTCTCCTGTCATGATTTTCGCCTTTGAAGCTAAGACAGGGCTTTCACCTCCCTTCCAAGGAAAGGAGGCTTGGGAAACCCATCCCATTGTCGTCTCAGCTATTCTCAGGTCTCGGTCCAGTGCCGAAACGCTGCTTTTGAATTCCCTGAGGGAACTGCTGAAGTTACTTGTTTCGGAGGCAGCTCTAGAATTGAGGGATGACGCTTCCGTTGATAGGCTGCTAGCCAGGCTTCTAACTTGGGCAAGGTTTCCATACTCGATTTCTCTCCTTAGTCTGTTGATCTCGCTTCGAAGCCTACTGATTTCACCACGCAAAGGTTGTACGTTATCCCGAAAGCCTTGTTTTATGAGCGGGCCCGAATCCGCCCACTTAGCTGTCAAAAGATCTTGATTCTTTTCTAGATGACTCATACATTCATAGCCTTGGCTGCGAACCTTGGAAAGCCTCGCGGGAAGAGAGGCTGTTGCTCCATCAACGTAGTTTAGATCGCTTTCAACACTGCTTATCATCCCAGAGGCGCCGGAAAGTCCTCGGTCAATGGATTGAAGCCGTGAACGAAGGTTTTGTTTCTCCCTATCTATAGCTGATTTCCTTTCTGATCTTTGCTCTTGCCTTCTTTTCATTCATGCTCCTCCACTTCATCCAAAAAGTTATCATGCCACGCAAGTTATTTTCGCCATGCTCGG
>CP070636.1:404421-423476 GCA_020356305.1 Candidatus Bathyarchaeota archaeon
CAAGATTGAAAGAGCCTTTCCACAAGCAAAGCTTTGTGCAGTCACTGTTGACGAGGGTATAAAGGGCTACCGGGACGAGGCCTTGAAGTTAGCTGTGAAAAATTGTAGAACGCTAGGTGTGGAGCACGTTATAACCTCGTTTAAGGAGATGTACGGCTATGAGCTAGATGAACTTGTGAACATTATTCGAGAAAAGGGTGAAAAGGAGTTGACGCCTTGCTCCTACTGCGGGGTGTTGAGGAGGCGTGCTCTGAACACTGCGGCACGAGAGGCGGGCGCGAACAGGCTTGCCACAGCCCATAATTTAGATGATGAAACTCAAACTATGATTTTGAACATCCTTCACGGTGATCCTATGAGAATAGCTCGAGTGAAGCCCGTCTTGACGGTGGTTCATCCAAAGTTGATACAGCGCGTCAAGCCGTTCTGTGAGGTTCTTGAGAGAGAGATTGCCTTCTACGTATACCTGAAGGAAACCGAGTTTCAGGACATTCCGTGTCCATATGCTAGAAGCGCACTGAGAAACGATATACGATCTATGCTTAACAGAATGGAAGAAAAACATGCAGGAACAAAATTCACCATCTTCAAGTCTATGGAAAAAATCAGACCAGCGTTAGAAGCTGTGATGGAAGAGGCGAAATTACAGGACTGTAAGAAGTGCGGTGAACCTACTGTTGGGGAACTCTGCAGGCCTTGTCAAATGTTAGAGAAGCTTTCTGTTTTGTAAAGCGGCGGGTCACCGAGGCTGGACGTCCAGTTTTCGCCGAATCCTCTAACCTCTTTGCTCATACCCGCACTCCCCTGAGCGCTGAACGTTCAAGCTTAGGTTGCTCCCTCCCGGGCCTGGCCAGGTTCACCTGGTAAACGCGGTTAACGACTTCCCTACGAAAGCCGCTCCACGACCGCCAGCCCCAAGGAACGGATACTCATGGTTAGAGAGCCAGAGGAACTTGACGATCTTTGACGCCTCACCTTGGCTCTCAGCCCGTCGTATAGAGGGTTTACGGTCAAAGCGTAAGCTTCTCAAGGGACCCCTAGCCCCCCGCCTAAGACCCGCCAAGGAGATTTGACGCTTTCAAAGGTATAAAAGTTTGTTGAGTGTGTGCACCAGAGTCGCTGGAAAAGGATGTTACAAGAGGGACCAGAGAACTCGTAACGAATTGACCAAAGATCTTGGGCGCGCGTTCATGGAAAACATTAATTGCCGTGAAAACATTAAAAGTTGATCTTGAATCACGGAGGATTTTCAGTGACTCAAAGTTTCAGGATCGTAGAGGCGTCAGGGTCACATTACGAGATGGGATTCAAACTTGGAGAGCGCTGCAAGGATTTAGCTGAAAGCATGATGGAAGACGTGAGATTAAGAGCCAAAGCCGCAGGTTTACCCTGGGACAGAGCGGTCTCCACCGCTCGTAAACATCTGCCATTCGCAGAGGAATTTGACCCTGCGTATGTTAAATGGATTCGTGGATACGCTGAGGGCTCAGGATTCAAGTTTGAGGATCTCTTCGCCTATTTTTGTCAAGAAGCAGGTGGAAGTTTGTGCACTGACATCGCCGTAGCCAACGAGGTGACCTCTGATGGGTCTGTGTTGTCTGCGCACACAGAGGATTGGTATCCAATCGATGAGAAGCATTTGGTCTTGGTTCGTGGCAAACCCGAAGGGGAACCAGCCTTCTTGGCGGCAACTTTGGGTGGATTGCAGATCGATTGCGGCTTGAATTCCGTGGGGATAAGCGTTACACAAAACTCTTTGGTTCAAAGTGACGTTAGAATCGGCGTTCCCCAAGAGTTTGTTGCTCACAAGATTCTCGCTTCCAAGACAATCGGCGACGCTATGCGTGCGGCGCTTCCAGAGAAAAGGGGTTCAAGCTACAATCACAACCTTTGCCATTCCAGCGGCGAGATCTACAGCCTAGAAGGCTCGGCCACCGATTTCTGCGCCCTGTACGCTCAAGAGGGCTACCTTGTTCACACGAACCATTACCTTTCTCAAAGAATGGCTAAATACGAAGCTGCCTTTCAGAAGGCAAACGAGAAGGCACCCGGAGCTGGTGCAGATACCATAATTCGCTACAATAGGGCTCTGAGACTGTTGAAGAGGGAGCGTGGAAAGGTTACTGTTGCTTCCCTAAAGAATATTCTCTCAGACCACGTCAATTATCCGAACTCCATTTGTCGACACATCGAACAGTCTGTTCCACCTCTGGAACGGTACAAAACCATCTTTTCCATAATAATCGATGTCACCTATCTTAAGGTCTTAATCTGCCACGGAAATCCATGCGTAGGGAAATACAGAGAATTCAAGCTCTAATCCATAAGATTTGTTTGTGGAGGTAGTTTGTTATGACTTGCTATTTTAGGCATATTCAACATGTCTTCAAGAAAGTAGGAATAACGGTTACGAGTGAAAACAAACGAGAGATCGACCGAGTCATTCATGACGTTGTTGGTGTTAAGTACAAAGGTTGCTCATCTGCTTGGAGAGAAGTGAAGAAGAGAATTGAGGAAGATGAGGAAGGGTTCGTTTCTGAGTTGAAGAAAGCACTGCCTAAGCATTTACTTGACTAGTTTGGGAAAAACATGACATAGTGAACGATGGTTTACTAGTGAAGATTTTGTCTAAGAATTCAGTTATGACTTGCCTCGTCTTTCAACATTTTAGAGCCTAAAACTATAAGCCATGCTGACGCTGAAAGTCCAGACAGAGTTTCGGGAATAGCGACTCCCTTGCCGAATGAAATAGTCCAAACAATCGCTGCAACTAGGGCGGCTGTGACCGTGAAAAGTCCTAATTTCATCTTGAGCGTCCGCAAGAAAGCTGCGCCCAAAACAAGCATCGATATTGGAAATAGTGCAAAGAATGTCACCGAAGCGTAATAATGCAGGGCTTCAATGTTTTCTGGGAAAATGCCTATCGCAGTTAGCGCAAAAGCATCAAGCAAGAAGAGAAAACCTCCGATTCTGCTCAATAGGTTCGCTTTGACAAACGTAAAGAGTCCAGCCGCAAAAAGGATGGCAAGAACCCCGGTTATTATGAGACCAGTGTTAAACAGAACAGCAGTGACGCCTTTTTGGACGCCTAAATCGCTTAGGGCGTTTTCTGTCCAACTGAACTCAGGAGAATATGCTATGGCAAGTAGTATCAAGGTGAACCCGATGAAAGGCGCGATTATGCCGCTGACTCCAGATATCTTAAGCCAATTCATAGCAAAACACTTGTTACTCTTAGAACACGCAAATAGGCTATAAAATTGTTTTCAACAAAGGGTTTACCAGCTTCTTCAAGACGTTGTGTTAGATGCTAACAGAGGAAAGAATCGTAACGTGAAACAAAGCGATTAAGTGTTCTGTTCCAGAGCTAGTATTTCCAAAAAATAGTGTTGTCCGAATAAGAGGTGGGGTCCATTTCGTGTGTGGTTAATGTGTCCACATCGATGATGTATATAGAGTGTAGGCGGGCATTCTTTATTTCATCTAGGCTTACAGGCGGGTCCTTGTAGTAAAGGTCGCACAGGCGTTTGATCTCTTCTAGCTCTTCTGAGCTTCTAAATCTGGGAGCCTTGGTGAAAGACGAAGGGAGCTGCACGATGTAGTGGGGTGGTGTTCCAATGCCAAACTTGTCTGCGTAGTTGCTGTATCGCGCTATCTTGCTGGCGATTCTTGCTTTGCAGTAGGTCATTGGGTCTAGAGCGTGCTCGGGAGGAACGAAGCCTGTCTCAACCTCAACAATCAGTGTTCCATAGCCTTTCACGCCACACAAGTCGTAGGTTAAGCCTCCGTCTGCGAGACGTTCAACATCTAAGTCATAGCCCTTTGAAATTAGATGTTTAGCGCATACTAGTTCCATGACTGTGTGGTTGATCTTTACGACGTTTTGTTTGCGAAGTTGAATTAGCCTATCCCTGAGGGTGCTCAACTTGTTCTCTGCGGCCTTGTCCACTCCATTGCTCAATTTCGCTAGCAATAGGTCTAGGTCTCTTTCAAACGCTCCCATGCTGAAAGCTTCCCCACTACTGTTTCAGAAACCAATATTTCAAACTTTGCGACGTATCGAGTTTTGTCGACAATTTTGTCTAGAATTCTGTTCAGAAATCATGTACTCAGGCATATGCGCGCGCTTTTGGAAGACCAGCCGACTAAACGATGCTGACCTGGCCAGGCTTAGGAGCGCGCGCTCAACTTGGGCTTTTCTATTTTGGACTAGAATCAGTCCTAACAACTTTCCACGCGTCAAAGAGGGATAATAATCGTTTTCCTTTGTTGCATGCATGCATGCTAATGTTCTTTTTTAGATAGAATGCATGTATTCCTGATGTGTCTTGATCATGTCTCTTCTTAGCCATATATCGGTTTTCGCAATGTGTCATGGAAGATAGCAATGTATATTAAGATACAAGATACTCTTTCCTTTTTAGGTGTCTCATTTGGCTGAACTATACGCGAGAGAGTTTAACGGCTACATAGAAGGCGCTAGAGAGTTCGATGATCTTGTAAGAAAAGTAAAGCATGTTGACACGCTCTTAACAATAATGGCAAGTGGAGGAGAAACGGCATCCGCTAGAGCGATCGCAAAGCTTCAGAGACAAAGGATTCTCGCACTGGTAGAACTGGAAAATATCTTGCAAAAAATTTAGATTATTCGCCCGTTGGGCTTGCAGAGTTACCGTTCGTGCGCGCTTGACTCATAGGCGCGCGTGGAATTAAACGTGTATATTTACTCATCCGAATCCTAGAAAGCTAACAATTTTCACTGGTATTCAACATTGTTTTGATGGTTTTCGTCCGCACATTTTGCGTCTGTTGCTGACAATATTTCGTTAGGCTTTTTTCTTTCTCCAAGCCAAATGCCTACATCATCGAGATGTAACCTATATGAGCCTTGTCTGTAAGTTGCATTGATAAACTTGTTAGCTCAAAAGTTCTTAAACGGTTGGTTTCCCCTTAAGAATAGTGCCAAATATTAAATATTTCTTTGAAGTATCTCATTGTTCGCACAAATGGTGCTTTCGTGCCGAGTGTGGGGCACGTTAAATATACCCAAATTAAGAGAAGAAGGGAGAAAAAAGAATATGAAAAGCAAGACGCTTTTGACACTAGCTATCGCACTAATTGTCTCTATGTCACTGATTGCATTTACCCCAATCTACGGCGCAAAGCCTCCCAAGACTTTTCTTACTGAAGAGGAGATAGCTTTCGCGGAAGCCGTCGGTGTTGGCGACTACGCTTATGAGGTAAACGAAATATACGCGCATGATTATGGCGAATTTGAATGGCCAGAGGACAGTGGGCTAGAGGCATGGCGGCCTGCAGGAAGCGATGCAGATCATGCCTATGCGGACTACCTTGAGGCAGAAATGACTGCGATTGGACTTGAAAATGTGACAAAGGAGCCTTTCCCGGTCCATGCTTACCATTACGGCGGAGCATCGGTTCAGGTTGTCTCGCCAGTTGCTGGAGACGTGTGGCTTGCTTGCGGATACTCTGGTCTGCCAGGAACAACCGTAAGCCCTGACGCTGATCCTGATGGAAGCATAACTGCAGATATTGTCTATGTTGGACTTGGAACCAAGTACGACTATGAGGGCAAGGATGTCGAGGGCAAACTGGTGCTGGTCGACGTGAGTGAGGAGGACATGTATTGGCTGCAATATCCTCACTATGAGGCTGAATTGCACGGTGCAATCGGCATGGTAGTCACCTGGGTTGAATATGGATTGCTTGAAGGCTCAGTCGTTACCCATGATTCGGAATGCGTAAGGACGATACCGGCTGTTTGCATAAGCCACGAGAACGCTGACTACCTGAAAAGCTTGATCGCCAGCGAGGATTCAGTGGAAGTCAAGATATGGTGTGATGCAGAAGTTGACCTTGAGGGAACATCATACAATGTCTATGGCTACATCCCTGGTACAACCTATCCCGACGAATTAATAGTATTTGGAGATCATTATGACAAGCATTGGTACGGAGCTTCTGACGATGGTTCAGGAGTTGCGCGCCTACTCGGGATGGCAAAAGCATTTGTAAATTCTGGCTATCAGCCGTCAAGAACGCTTGTCTTCTTTGCCAACGGTGCAGAAGAGTACGGCTGGTCCGATACAGAATTCGACTGGTGCATCGGTGCTTGGAACGCAATAAATGTGCAACATCCTGAATGGGCAGGCAAAACACTGGCATACTTCAACTGTGAAGGCGGCGGAACAATCGGCGCAACGAGCGTACGCGCTTCAGGAACTCCTGAAACACAGGACTTCCGTCTAGGATTGCTACCTCTCTTCGACGAGTGGTTTATCAATAATGCCCCATGGTCTGGATACTACTATCCATCGTCTGAACGAACAAGCAGCTTTCCCTCAACTTGGAACGACCAATTCAGTTTCGGCAGTGCCGGCGTTCCGACTGTGTCTGTCGACAGCACGAGATCGAACTATGTAGGATATGATTACCACACACAAAAGGACGCAATGTACGGAATCTCTGCGGAGAGCCTTGCCATGAGCATCATAGCAAACGGTATTGCTGCTCTCGAATTGGACAGATCATTCCTCATACCATACAGCTTCGATAATCGGGCTGATGATATGAAGCAGTCTCTGGAAGAAGAGCTCTTAACTGAGGCCGGCATCAATTATCCAAAAATTATGAGTGAGATCAGTCGTTTCCAAAGAGTGGCCTCTGATGTTACAAAATTGATAAACTCTGCCAAGGATTCTGACAACGCTCAGTGTGCAAACGATCTGTTGCTTCAGACTGTCGATGTCCTTCTCTCTGAGCTTGCTTGGGTAGGTGGCTACATCCAGCCTTTCTATCCGCATCAGCATTATCAAGAAGATAGTTGGTACTTGAGAGAAGGCATATGGGCGCTTGAAGAAGGAAACATTGATGCTGCACTCATGTGGCTATCATGGACCTTCAACATGTGGACCGGTAGATTAGTCAGCCGCGAGACTTACCAGGCCATGTACATAGACAGATGGAACCCTGAAAGAGATGATCTGTTCTGGGGTACAGATCGTATCGCAAAAGTTCTAGACATATACGACGAGTATGAATTGCTTGTGCAAAAGAAAAACGCTGAAATCACAGACTACTCTGACGAGATAGCTTCGCTCTGGGCGAAATACGACACTGTCGTGGACAACTTCAAAGCTTCCTTAGACGACATGATGGATACTCTGGCGAGCGCAGCTGATCTGCTTAACCAGGTCAAAGCGCAGCTAAAGTAACATTACAGAAGATCAAAGAAAACACCTTTCTCTCCCCAATTTTTTTCGCGCTAAACGATTTAGAGAATAAGCTTTTCTTGCGAGCAAAAGATTAAGATCCTGATACCCAAAGAACTTGTTAACTGAGATGAGTAAGCTTTGTGTGACCTAGATGTTCTTTCATGTATTGTTAACTACTAAATGCGACCTGCAGTGTAGGTATTGTTACGGAAAATCATTAGAAGATATGGAAGCTGACTTTGGAGACTTCGAAATAGATTATTCTTTGCCCAGCAAGATGAGCTATGACTTAGAAACTTTGAGAAAATTTTGCGAAAAAGCCTCTGAACCGGTTCTAATCTTTTATGGTGGCGAGCCAATGCTTTGCACTGGGAAAATGAGGCGGATCATGGATAGGATTCGGGCGAAACATTTTGTGATTCAGACGAACGGTTTGCACTTGAATGCGCTTGAGCCAGAATATGTGAATAGGTTGTGTTCGATTTTTGTTTCGATAGATGGTGATGAAGGGCTGACCAACTATTACAGGGGAGATGGAGTTTACCGAAGAGTAATCGAGAATGTTAAGCTGGTTGAGCGAAATGGGTTTGAAGGGGAGATTATTGCTAGAATGACAGTGATGGAAGAGACAGATATTTACAAGCAGGTTATGTGGCTTCTGAACAATCCTGATTACTCTTTCTCATCAGTTCATTGGCAACTTGACGCTGGATTCTGGGAAAAAGATTTTCCAGAAAGGCCGTTCGAGAAGTGGGTTGAAGAAAACTACAATCCAAGCGTGAGAGAACTTATGAAGTTTTGGGTTGACTCCATGGAGAAGAAAGGCAAAGTTTTGAGGCTTTATCCTTTTTTGGGGGTTACACACTCACTTCTTCACGGTGAAAGAAGCTTGCTGAGATGCGGCTCCGGCTGGATAAACTATAGTATACAAACTGACGGCCATATTGTGCCGTGTCCTATTATGAACGGAATGAAAGACTTTTATTTGGGCCACATCCGAACTGCACATCCCTTGCAGTTAAGGAAAGTTTATGTTGGGCATCCATGCGTTGGTTGTGAAATTTTGCATGAATGTGGGGGAAGATGCCTTTATGCGAACATCACGAAGAGATGGGGTGAGGAAGCTTACGGTCTGGTCTGTAGGACCGTTAGAAACCTCGTGGAATCGCTGAAAGCTAGTCTGCCCAGAATTAAGAGATTGATTGATGATCGAAAAATTAAGATTTCAGATTTTGAACATGTGAAATACAATAGTTGTGAAATAATACCGTGAAAGACCACCGTGCGCGCAGAAGCTCAGATTTTATAAACGTTTAGACTACTTTTTGTGTTCAGGAGCAAGAAAGCTCATTCACGCGAGGCGATGGGTATTGGCGGTCAATAAATCAGTTTACGTCGAAGAAGCAGTTTCACAGTTTGAAGGAGGATATAATTGTGCTCAAAGTGTCTTGCTGGTCATGCAGAAGTTTTGGAACGTAAAGAACACTGTCGAACCGAGAGTTGCCTCTGCCTTTGGAGGAGGAATTGGAAGAAGAGGATCTCTATGCGGCGCATTGACTGGAGGCGTTATTGCGATTGGCGTGAAATACGGGACAAATAAACCTATTCTCGAAGAGAGAGAAAAGGCGTACTCGTTGGCATTGAAGTTTTATAATCGATTTGAGAAGGATTGTGGTGGCGTTTTATGTCGAGATCTAATTGGATATGATTTAACAGATCCCAAAGATCTAGAAAAAGCGCGAAACTCAAATGTTTTTACGGAAAAATGCGTGCACTTTATTGAAAAAGCAGTTGAAATTCTGATTGGGCTAAAATAGTTGGTCCACAACTCTAGAAACATGCGCCACGCACGTGGAAAATAAGAAAATAATGCTGCATGCTTGTCAAATAACAAAATGAAACTTGTTTTCTGAAACTTCCATAGTTTTTAGTGATGGAACCCTCCATCTTAGTGTGCTTCATAAATTTGACGCATTCTCGATTCTTCTGAAACAGTAGGGATCGTTATGAAGACTTCCAGAAAGATAATATGACATGGAACCGCAACCTCCTTTGCAGGCTCTGCCAAACTTGCAGCGTTCGCAATTTGTTCCCAATTGTTTTGCTTCAAATCTTCTTGTATAGCAGAAACGATTCTTGTCATTCCAAATTTCTTTCACATCGATTTCTTTAACATTTCCTTCAACGAACTGTTTATCTCTTAATGAGAGACACCCCATGACATCTCCATTGCTTGCAATACCCAAACTTGTTATTCCAGCAGTACAACCGTCCCAAGATCCGCTTGTCAAAAACCGTGAATAGTAGCCTAGGCAATGTGCTCCTACTACTGGTATACTATCAAATGTAGATGTCGCTCTGCAATTTGTTACAAACAAACCAAGAGCATAGAACTCTTTTTCAGATATCACATGCTTTTGTCTAAATCTTCCCATCGGTACTCCAACCTGTATTTGCCATCCTGCATCCTTGCCCAAAAGCAATTCTCGAATTTTTGGCAGTTCCTTAAAATTCGTCTTGCCAACAGTAGTTATTACTGTGGCTTGGATGCCCATGCTCTTCAACAGGTTTAAAGAATCGATCGCTTTCTTGTATGAACCCGGTAATCCTCGAATAGAATCGTGAATCTGTTCTGTGCCATCAATGCTTATCCCAACTACTATAGGCTCCGTCTTGGCCAATTTTCGAACAGTTTCTGTGTTAATGGTTGTTCCGTTGGAGACGAAACTAACTTCCATATTCAAATCCTTAATCTCTTTTGATATTTCGAACCAATCTTTCCTTAGGAAAGGTTCACCGCCCATTAAACATACATTCTCACAGTCTAATTCAGCAAGGTCTTTGCATAACGTGATAGCCTCTTTTGTGGTCAATTCCGCATTTCTTGCTTCTCCAGCAGACGAGCCGCAATGCAGACATTTCAAATTACATTTTAGGGTAATTTCCCAGATAGCAGTGGACAATCTATGACTTATCATGGGTATCGCCAGCATGTGAGGTTTTCAGCGGTTTTTTCGCGAATAAACTCCGTACATGATGGAATTACGATAAGTGCGAGCAAAGATTAGTTGAGATGACACTGCAAAACCGACTATGAAACCTACTACGCCTAAAACTAGGGCAAGCATTGTCGAAGATTGTTTTTGCCCTCGCGTTGCTCCAATTCCTACAATTACTTGACTATGGACGTATGGGTATGTCCATATCGTTGTGACTCTGGGAAAGAGTGCGCCTAATGCGATGCCCACGATTAATCCGAGGATTGTGGAAACAATTGGGTTTGACAGTATTACATTTGCTCTCATGAGTTTCCTTGCTTCTTTTGGCTCAATACCAAGCTGTTTAGCCGCAAGGAACAACTCTTCAATTTCCGTATTGTTTCCCATAGGAACCAATATCTACTGCAATGATAAAGGCTTATAATACTATGGTTTAGAACAATTAATCATTATTCCATGTCAAGTTGCATTATTCAAAGTTTGTCTTAGATATCATATGCCTAAAGCTTGTTCATCGATTGGCAGTTTTTCGTAAAGCCTTTTTCGCTTCAAACTTTGCATTTCCCTCAGTAGAACTTTTTGGAATCTGCTTCCTTTTATCAGATTGAAAACGCGTGTATAAGCCTCTTCGGCTTCACCATCCTTTTCTTCTATGGCCAGAATTCTTGCAAGATTCCAATGCAATAGAAAGTTGTCAGGAGTCAATTTAACGGATTTGTGTAACAATTTCTTTGCATCTTGCAGTTGGTTATTGGCAAAATTTTTGACTGCTACTCGGAAAAGTTTGTCGGATTCTGACCTAATAACATGCAAAGAAAAGTATTTCATGTCTTTTCCCTTGATCTTCTCGAGTTTTTCCCTTATTTCATTCGATGAAGGTGACGTTAGAAGCTTTTTCACAGAAAGACCAGCAAGAACTAGTAACCTTGTGAACATTTCAATTTCTTGCCCAACCGGTTTTCGCATTTTTTGCCAGACGGAGAACAACTTTCCAGGAAATCTAATTCTCTCTAAGTATCTAGCAGTTTCTATGTGTGTATCGATACGATCAATAGTCTTTGCGTCGTTCACAATTTCTAGGAAGGTTCTGACCGCAGTGGGACAGTACGGTGAGACTTCTGCCTGCATTTGATCTAAAGTCTTCTTTTTTCTCTTTTCAAAACGTCCCAAAAGGAAAGAGGCGAGTTTTTCTGTGCAGTTTTTCTCGAAGTCCATAAGCAGTTCTGTGGTATCTATGAAACCTGCGATTTCTTTTTTTAATGTGTTTCTTAGCAGAGCCAAGATTTGGTACTTTTCAAATTTATGCCACGGTTTTGTGCAAACAATTCGCATTCCACAAGCGTAAGTGTGTGTCTTCTGCTCTTCTCTTCTCACCTTGACAAAACCCACTCTCGTGAGCATTTCGTTAAGGACGTCGAATGAAAAACAGCATTTGTGTCTCATTCCCGGTGAATCTGTTCCAAAGATCCAATTGATCATTGTTTTTCTTTGTGTAATCTTCGCATCGAGATATTCCCTAAAAGTCGTCTCTAAATCAGGGGTTTCTACTATCAAAGTTCCCATTGGTTTCAAAACCCTAAACCACTCGGAAAAGACGTATGGAACCTTAACGCAATCAAAATGTTCTATAGTTTGGTGAGCTTCAATTACATCAGCGCTGTTTGAAGGAAAGCCTAATTCGTCAGCCAACATCACAGTGTCTGACACCGATCTGTCATAGAAGTCAATGTTTACATAGTCTGGTTTGTAGAATTTGCCGCATCCAACATGTAGTTTCATTTTTTCGTTAACCTCTTTTTACCAAGGATATGCAACCCCAACATAACAACGATTGACGAATGGACTCTTTAACCTATGCTTGTCCTGTAGAATACCATGTGCGCGCAAAACCCTCATCGCCTTTGTACATCAACTCTTGGACAAACAGGATCCGTTGTAAGTCAAGTATTAGGCAAGTATACAATGCGAGAAGGAGTTCAGAATAATTTGAAGACCTGGAATAATTGGAGGTGCGCGTACTGACGAGTAACGTGGACCAACCTAGCGTCTGACCACATTTTTGTAGAAATTCTCGATGACTTTGTGTCCTTCTAGATGCGATTCGCTTTGGATTTCTGTTCGCTCTGGATGGAACTGAACACCGTAAAATGGATTCTGTTTATGCTTGACGGCTTCTACCTCACATGATTGAGAGTCTGCTAGTAAAACAAGGCCAACTCGATCAAAGCGTCTACTCGATACGTAATCGTAATGCCATTGGGCTAACGGTATCATTTGGTGTTTTCCGAAGCCTTCGAATATTTCATCCACTTCAAGTATGCGAACTTGTTCAAATCTGTCCTTTATTGGCTCAGGAAAGGATGCCACGCTAGCTCCTAGCGACCAGCAAAGCAGTTGGTGACCATAGCAGATACTAAATGTTGGAATGGTCAAGTGTTTGATCAAGTCAACGGTTCCTTCAAAGATTGCTCGATCGGAAGGCTTCACGATTCTAGCGTCAGATCCACTGATGATAACAGCGTCTATGTCTTTTCCTACTTCACACCCAACCGAAACATCCGTGAATTGGATAGTGGTGTATTCGCTAAATTTCTGAATCGCTCCCTGTAGACGCTCTATTTTGGTGGGTTGAAGGTAACAGTTCACGATTAATGATCGCGGCATTTCGTCACGTTCCAACCAACGAAAGATCAAGCAAGAGTTTCTAACGTTCATGTGTGTGCATGAATTTCTACCTTTCGACCTATTGCTCTAGGTTGAGATTACAATCTTTACTGGTTTTTCGGCAAAGTCACCTGCTGTTTGTATGGCATGTTCGAAGTCGACGAGCTTGAATCTGTGGGTTATGAGGGTCTTGACGTCTATGATGTTCTCTGATATGAGGTTTAGGGCTAAGGGATAATGGGTTGAGGTGACGTAGATGGCGGAGAACAATGCTTCTGCCGCGTTTCCTAGGTTCAAGTAGCCTTCTGATTCGCCTATGAGAGCAACCTTCCCGGCGCTTCTCACCAGGAACGGGGTTTGTTCTACTGTTTGCTTTGTTCCAGCGGTTTCGATTACGATGTCTGATCCTATTTTGGTGATTTTCTTCACTGTTTTGGCTGGGGTTTCCTGTTTTGCGTTTATGCAGATGTCTGCGCCGTATTTTTCGGAGAGTTTGAGTCTGTAGTCGTGCAGGTCTATGGCGATGACTTGGCATCCTTTGAGTTTGGCTATTTGGGTCATCAAGAGTCCTATGGGCCCTTGACCTATGATGGTTACCCAATCTCTAAGAGTTGGGTTGAGGAAGTTCAGTGTGTCGATGGCGAGGGCAGCTGGCTCTAGGATTGCTGCTTCTTCGTCGGTAACGTTTTCTGGAATTGGAACCAGATTTTTCACGGGCATCGCGATGAATTCGGCGAAGAACCCGTCTTTTTCCATGCCCATGAACTTGCTGTTTTCGCATAGGCGTGGCTTTCCATGAAGACAGTAGTAGCATGAGCCGCAGGTGATGGTTGGGGTCATTGCGACTCTTTCGCCGGTGTCAGTTCTTTTGCCGCAGGCGTCGTGGCCGATTATTTGTCCTTTTCTGATTCGGGTCCATTCTCCTCGGTAGAAGTGAAGGTCGGTGCCGCAGATGCTTCCAGCTTTAAACTCGACTAGTGCCTCTTCTTTTGAAGGTTTAGGCCTGGGTACGTTTTCAATCTGTATTCTGTGGGGACCTCTATACACCGCGGCCTTCAAAGTTTCACCTCAATTGAGTGATAGAGTTTGTTCTCGAGATTGTCTTATCGGGTTTTTGGTTGAAATGGTCGCAGGCAAGCATCTATAGGGATTTGTGTCGAGGCCATAATGCAAAATGTGATATATGGTGCTAGTAGAGTTTTCTGAGTAGTTGGTTGGGTGGATTGAAAAAGCTGATGGTTGGGATTGAAGTGGCGATTGTTTCGGCGTGTTGCGGTTTTGTGCCTGTGACAGCGACTCTTGTGCGGTCTGTTTGGGTTTAATACGCACGCGCGCAGTGTTCCGACAACGTATTATTGGCGCGGGGTGCGGGATTTGAACCCGCGCGGCCCAAAGGACCACAGGCTTAGCAGGCCTAGACTCGTACTGAACTGCCCCCTACCAGGCTAGGGCAACCCCGCTCTCACATCCAAAATATTCTGTAAGTGAACGGGATATAAACGTATTTTACAAACATGCAGGAAAAGCAGCTAGAAAACGTGAGGGCACACGTACTCAAAAAGGCAAAGAGACGCGACATCTAACTAGGAATGACAATTGAAAAGAAAAAGCAGCCAATTATTGCAGAGAAATCCATGCGCACATGGAACCAAAAGAAACATAAAATTAATTCACCTCAAACAGTCAATAGGTAAAAAAGGGCCGGTCGTCTAGCCTGGTTAGGACATTGCCCTTACGAGGCAAAGGTCGCAGGTTCAAGTCCTGCCCGGCCCACTACCAGAAAACCTCTTCGTCAACAAGCTGCTGAATTTTTCCTGGGCAAAACGGCGCTAAGACAGCATCACGTAGGAAACGCCCAAACTTCGGCGTGAGACCCACGGCATTGGTTCCAAGTTTACACACAACCGCATGTTCAAGCAACCCCAAAGACTCCACCTTCACGACATCACGAACGTGGCTTGACGTATACACGGCGCGCCTGACATCGGAAAGAGTTGCTCCCAAAACCAGCAACCGATCAAGGTTAGAGCGAATCCAACGCTTAACTTGAGAGAGTTGAACCTCTGAAAGCTCTGCCTCAACATGTTTCTTTTCACTCTCGACACCGCTAGTCATCTTAACCGTAAGCGGCAGATTGGGATAGAGACAGAAGAGCTCAGTTATTTGCTGAAGCGAAAAATCTTTTCCGTCAACAAGCTGAGCTTGAAGATGCTTCAATGGAACTGCGGCGTCGCAGTTTTGGGGAGAAAAAACTCCAAGGTCCACGAGAACCTGTTTTTCGCTCTCACCGGACGATATAACCCTTCCCCGCACCGTGCAGAACTTTTCCAGCCCTTCGGTGGAAACTGGTGCCAATCCAACTTCTTGATCTAAATAGTTTAGCGCAACGGTTTCGTCCTCTCCAGACACTTCTACTTGAATCCATCCTCGTTCTGTTTCACCAACGATTCGTAACCTCACCTTAAGCCCTTTGCAGAGGAAAGAGAAAAAAGGGTCAAAAGTTCTCGCTGAGTGAGCTCCGTAAACCTTCTCAAGCAGTGTGACTGTCGGCATTTAAATCCCCGATTATGGACGAAATCTCAGCATGGAGCTGTTTCACCCTGTCAATTGCAGGATGTGTTTCACCCAGATCCCAAGAAAGTTTTTCAACGGTTTGTTCAATGGGAATTCTTCTTAGCCCCTCGATCAACTTGTCAGCATAGGCAACAATCTTTTCTTCCAAAGTCCGCGGCATATAATCTTTCGTCGGCCACCCCAGCCTCTCTGCCTCGTCAATAGTTATGCCACCACCCACATGACGACCAATAATAGATACCACGGGTTCGGGTAGACCTAGCGACTCAGCGATCTCCACACCCGCAACCACGTGATTGACACTGTGTGTTTTTGAACGTCCAATGTCGTGTAAGAGCGCGCCGATTTCCACGAGTTGAACATCAATGTTTCGCCCTTTCTTTTTGCAGGATCTAGCAATCTGCTTAGCAACTGTCGCAACAGCTTTACAATGGTCTATGACCTTGGGAGAACATCCAGATTTCAAAAGGAGGTTCAGCGCTTTTTGCCTGGAAGGCAGCTGGTCACCCACTCAGCTCCTTCCTTAACTCTTCAATCTTCTTGTTCAAAGTCTCGACGAGCTGAGTGTTATCAAAGTGCATCATGGGTTTGCTGCATGTAGAGCACCGAAAAACGTGGTCCATCGCTTCTTCGAAAGGCAATCGTCTACACTGGGGTGTGTTGCAGTAGTAGAAGTCGTGGCTCTTCTCGTATTCAAGCCTGGCTTCCAGCTTTTCGAGGACTCGCCGTTTTTGATTCAATATGAAACCCTCAAGTTGGTCCGGTTGAAGTCTCCAGTGGAAAATGAACCATCCAGTGTTTTCATCTCGAGATCTCCGCAGGGCCACAAGAGAGTGATCGTAGAGCTTATAGAGGATCTTGCGAACTAGGTTGAGGCGTATTTCGGTTTGAGAGGAGATTTGGTCATCCGTGATTTCACTTGCTCCCTTAAGGGTGGCGATAATTCTGACAGCATCTTCGTTGCCAAATGCCTCAGCAACCTTTGTCAACGTTTCGTCATCCACAAACAACATCTGAAAGCCTCGGTGAATGCGTACCCCATCTATAAATATATAGAACTGGGAAACTTAAATTTCTTTACCCGATAACATTTACGTTTGATTTACGCGGAAATTCTCAGGATGAATCCTTTTCGTCCTCAGACTCTAGATCGTCCCAACCCACACACGATAAGGTTCCATCTGGATTATTGACCAGTCGTCTCTTTACCCTAAGCCCACACCTCAAACATTTTCTCTTGGATAATACTTCCCTGCTTTGGGTCGTGAAAGGTTTTGGAAATATTACTCCGGGTTCTTTCCAAGTAATTGTAACCGATTCGCCATAGTTTCTCCACTTATGTAACCTAAGTTTGCACAACCAACTTGAGCTCTGCTTCTCTGCCATAAACGATCCCATCTAAGATTAAATTCCATTTGATTTCAACGTTTCTACCGTTTTCCCCCAGCAGAGTGCATGGTCGAAGCAATCAGGACTATCAACCAAAAAAGAAGATGCACATAAGCGTTACCATAATAGAATAAGAAAGAACCATAATTTCTCGTCAATGAGACAGTTACTGATCTTCAAAAACGATTGCGGAAATCGTTACTGCGTTTTGATATCCTGCTTCATTAATAGTTTTAACCCGCGAAAACGTTACACTCGTAACAGAATGAGTAAAGCAATCAAACAGAAAGTCTATGTGCTCCGTCTCGGTCATAGAGTGGAACGTGACAAAAGAGTTACCATGCACATATTTCTGACGGCAAGAGCACTCTCTGCTTCAGGAGTCATCTATTCTGGACAAAGAGATCAGAACTTGGAGAAAAGAATTGTTGCCATTGCAGATAGGTGGGGACGACCTTTCAAAGTCAGTTACGAGAAAAACTGGAGGAGGGTGATTGAGAACTGGAAGAGGAAAGGGGTAACATGCCACTTAACTATGTACGGAATCAACGTTGACGAATGCGTAGACAAGATTTCAACAAACAAGGAAATCCTAGTCATAGTCGGCTCGCAAAAAGTTCCAAAAGATGTCTTTCAACTAGCAGATTTCAACATTGCAATAGGCCATCAACCCCACTCTGAAATAGCGGCATTAGCTCTATTCCTAGACAGACTGTTTCAAGGGAACGAGCTCGCAAGGAATTTCGAAGGAGCAAAAATGAAGGTAGTTCCGCAAGAAAAAGGAAAGAAAATCATTTTTGATGGAACAAACGAGACCGCAAGATGAGTGAAACAACACTGGAGAGAGAATCAAGCGTTAAAGACCCCGCCAAGCTGTTCCACACGTCCTCTCACCTTGTCTGCAAACCGTGGAAGTGATTCAAAGACGACGTTTACGCTATCACCGTCATAGTTCAAGTCTCGCACATCAGCGTGGCTGAAAAGCCACGAAACAAAAGACAGAGATTCATTCGTTGTCTGGACGGAGAAGGACGCTTTGATGTACTCTTCTAGGTGAGCGATTGTTTCCTGCTTAAGCGAATCCATATTCATCTTGTGTAGAGCGGAGACAGCCACAGGGTTCGGCACTATTTTGCCGAGGGCAGCAACTTCGCGTTGCATCTCACTAGCTGACAGCAGATCTATCTTATTCAGCACTGTTACGATCGGTATCCCTGAGGCGCCTATCGTCTGAATCGTGTCGAGGCAACAGGAAAGTTTTCTCTTAATCTCGTCGTGGGGCTCGCTGATGTCTACGACGAGAAGAATCAGATCTGAGAAAATTGTTTCTTCGAGGGTTGAATGAAATGCTTCTATCAGCGTCAGCGGAAGGCGGTCTATGAACCCAACCGTATCGGTTAGCAAAATCTTTCGGTCAGATAGGCCGATTGTCCTGGTTGTTGTAGATAGAGTGGTGAATAAACCGGGGTCTACGGGAACAGCTTCTTCGGCGAGGGCGTTGAATAACGAGCTCTTTCCTGCGTTGGTGTATCCGGCCATGGAAATCATGGAAAAGCCCAGTTCGACTCTGCGAGCTCGATGTAGACGTCGTTTCTTTCTTATTTTCTTCAGCTTGCCTCGTATGGAGTAGATTCGCCGTCTTATTGTCTCGTAGTAGAGGTCCACCTCATACTTTCCCAGACCCATGAAACCTGGCTGCTCACCTACCCGTGCCAGCCTCACCCTTTCTCTCGCACGAGGCAACTCATATCTCAGTTTGGCCAGCTCAATCTGAAGCTTGGCTTCGGAGGTTGAGGCTCTCCGTGCAAAAATTTCGAGAATAAGTTGGAAACGGTCAACGGCCTCAACGCCGGTTGTTTTGGTGAGGTTGTACGCTTGAACGGGTTTCAGTTCGTTGTCAAATATGGTTTTCTCAACCCCGTTTTCGGCGACTAACTCCGCCAGTTCCTTAGCTTTGCCGCTGCCGATCTGATAGCTCGGATCCGGTTCTCTCACCTGTTCAATGCGTTCCACTACCGTGTATCCAGCTGACTCGGCGAGGCTTTGAAGCTCATCTATGCTGGAGCGCTCAGATGGTAGTCGCCGCTGAACTACGACTGCTCTCGTTCTTAAGTTACCTCCGCTTTCTTCTTCTTCTTGACACGAGCTATTTCTCCGAGAGTTGCTCCTCGAGGCCTAGATTGACGTGTCGAAG
>CP070636.1:423576-426150 GCA_020356305.1 Candidatus Bathyarchaeota archaeon
ACCGAGCGAGGAAGATTGTAGAGAAAATATTGAAGCAACATGAGCCCGAGCAATTACCCGACGATCTTGGAGAAGATCTAGACAGAGTTATGAAAGACATACGTGCGCGCATAAATAAATAGGGCGCGCGTATAAGTTCAATAACCGCAAGATCGCGCGCACATCTTCACTTAAGCTTGTCCTTGATACCTAGGTCCTCCAATTCTTTCTTAACCGTGTTATAGATCCCTACATATTCGCGTGATGGCTTTATTCTGTCAGTATCAAAACATTCTTGATATCTCTTGCCTATAGGTGGATTTGCCATCTTATCTACGTATTTTTTCACAAGTTTTTTCACAATGGTGTCAGCATCCTCTCTCCCCATTCCGACAGCAGCATGAGCTACTTCAGCGGAAAATCTTGGTTCCATAGGTGTCATGTTGTCCTCATACTTGCCCCCGCTTACTCCTAAGGCCTCTATGGAAAGACCTGACACCACGGATGTCATAACTGAGGCTGCTATCTCGTACAAACACATTTCTGTGCAAGGGCCAGCAGCGGTGTAATTCAGGTTTAGTGATGGCAGATGTGTGTTCCTACTGATAGCTTGACCGCTCACGCTAATTAGCCATAACAGTTCAGGTGTGGTATTGCATACATACTTGATGTGGAGAGGAAAAGGCAGATGCCAAGTGGCCTTTAGGACAAGAGTCGCTAAAATATGGTATGCTGTGTTTGCAACTGCTGTACCTTCTGCCCCACCAGAGTACCCGCCCAGCAACGGACTTAAACATATACCCAAGGGAGCACCAAGAGTAAGTACTGCGTAGGCCTTGTTGAGACGATCAAAGTCCACCTTGAACGGATCCATTACAGCCACCAAGTATCCATCCGTCGATCTCAGCCCATACCTTGGGTGAAGAGCCATAGTCAACGCTACTGCAGATTCAGCTGTTGCGAGCGTGTTCATAATTGGCAAGCCTGGTCTTCCGGCTCTTCTCAGGGCTTCCCTTGCTAGAAGCGCGTGTCTTTTCGCTCCTAGCATTTCAAGGGGTGATCTAGGTCTTATTCTTAATCCCCCTGCTGAGGTCAAGGCCGGTGTAGTTATCGAGTTGGCTTCGGGTATTGACGCATAACCCTCCACTAAGCTCGAAAAGATCTTTTCAGAGGATACGGGAACTCCGCCTGCCCCGAGAAAGCACCATGGTGGCGTCTTGTCTTCTGGCTTCCTTGGAGTCAATGTTCTAGCGTCCTTTCCCTCTCCCAAGAGGGCTTTGGAGGGCGCTTCCTTCAACCCTTTCTTAATCTCATTTTCATCGAATCTGATTATCCGCTCTGTATCCATGCAGTAGGCGCCAACTTCGAGGAAAAAGTCGAAGGCTGCCTTAAAAATGTCATCCGCTAGGCTGTTGTCAGAGGGAATGATAGTTGTAGAGTCGTATTTGATGTTGTATTCCTTTACTACTTCCCTTAATTTAGGCACAAATATTTTGAGTTCAAAGTCTCGTGCTAGACAGGGTTTTCCGGTCACTGCTCTTTCCATAACGTCTATGAAGGAAACCATCTTGCTATCTCTCCCTCCTTTCCTTAATTAGCTCTAGAGCAAACTTTGAGGCTTCTGCGGCTGTTTTCGCATAGCCGTCAGCACCAATCATTCTAGCCCATTCTGGAGATGCGGCTCCCCCTCCTACCATAACAATGAACCTTCTCCTCGCTCCCATTTCCTCTAGGAAATCGATGGCGTCTTTTTGTCCTCCTATGGTTGAGGACATAAGCGCTGAAATCGCGATGATATCAGCTTCAACTTTCTTTGCTTCTTCGCAAAACTTTGACACAGGAACGTCCACGCCTAAATCGTAAACGTCAAAGCCGTAGGCTCTTAGCATGGCGGCTACTACGTCTTTTCCTATGCTATGTATGTCACCCTTAATGGTGCCTATGACGACTTTTCCTTTCATTGGGAGTTTTTCTTTCTGTATTTCCGGAAGCAAAACATTTAGTCCCGCCTCAACAATATTTGCCGCTATCATCAGTTCTGGCAAGTAAACCTCCATTTTTTCGAATCTGTCACCCATCACTCTCATTCCCTCTGATATTCCCCGCTGAGTTGCTTCGACAGGGTCTAAGCCTTTCTTGATGACTTCATGAACCGCTTCTATTACGGTCTTTTTGTGGCAAGCGATAACTCCGCTACGCAATTTTTCAATGACTACCTCTTTCTCATTCAAGTGACAACCCGTTCCCAAGCTTTTTTCTGAATTGGACTTTAAAGCCTTTTTCTAGGTGCTATTGAATACATGTGTGCGCGTATGTATCGCTGAAGGCTACAAGGTGAAAGTTGTCAACTATCAGTGTTTGTCCCGGCTTTGGCGCGCGCATATTTTGGCGGGTGCTTTTATTTAGTGCACGATTCATTGTGTGTATACAAGAAAAACCTATTTCGATATGATGGTTGGGGAATGAACAGCTATTGCCCGTTGTAGATAGTCTCAGGAGAGAATTCTCTTTTTTCAAAGGTAACTATGCCATCATTGTGATAAGTTGGATTCTGATAGATTTTGCCTTTGAACTTCCTGGAACCTATTATGCCCT
>CP070636.1:426250-430204 GCA_020356305.1 Candidatus Bathyarchaeota archaeon
AACAAACCCGCCGTAGCAAGGAGGGACGATGCTACAACAAGAACAAAATAACTGCGGGAAAATCTACTTCCTTCCTCACAAATCCGCTCTAGGTTGGAATAAAAGTTTCTAACGTTCCAAATCATCGTTCCTGGACGACATCCTCACTGTGTTGGCGCGTGCATACTAATATGTAATATGTATTAAGACTTAATAAACATTTATCCGTCTAAATGCTCTACAAGTATACGCGCTTATATCGCGCAAGTGCTAGACATGCATACCCGAAGGACTCTATTCCCGTCCGAGCTGAAACATATTCCAAAGACGCTCATGGTAATAATACAGGATAATCTTTCCAAAGAAATCGATAACGCCGATTTGAAAGCTCGCTACAATATCCTTCGTAACAACAAGAATCAAAACTATGGTTGCCAAAGTCGCGATCAATCGAAAGCTTACAGATTTTAAGATACTTCTGCTATGATTTTCCATCAGTATCTGCCCCATATTTTTCTTTGATTTCTACAAGTTTGTTATCTCTCCTTTGCGCGCACATATGAGTTGTGAATTGCAGATCCAAATTGAAAATCTGGAATTGCTCGCGCGAACAACAGGGGTTACGCTTATGTTTTACTATATGTCAAACATGCTACATCTGAGAGGAGGCACATCATATGAGTGAGCTAAATGACTCATTGAGAGGCGTATATACGTTCTCGTCGATAGAGAAGGTTTTGTTCGGTACTGATGCGGTCGCAGAGCTTGGTGCCGAGGCTAGGCAGCTGAATGTGGGGAAGCACTGTTTGATCATAACTGACAAGGGAGTGGAGAAGGCGGGTCTTGTTGAAAAGGCATCGAAGCCTCTGGTGAAAGAGGGCTTCAGGGTTAAGATCTACAGTAGGGCTTTGCCTGAACCCACGGTTGAGTCAGTTCAGGAGGCTGCTGACTATGCGAGGAGGGCTGGAATTGATTTCGTTGTGGGTCTTGGCGGAGGAAGTAGTATGGATACCGCGAAGGTTGTTGGTAGGGCCTTGACCAATCTTGGTGACCTTAGACAGTATTTTGATGGGAGATGGAAGGAGGCTGGAGCGCCCGTTGTTGCGATTCCGACTACGGCGGGTACAGGAGCGGAGGTTACGTCTGAGTCTGTCGTAAGCTTGGCTGAGGAGAAGGTGAAGTACTGGTTTGACGATGTGCGGGCGAAGGTTGCTATTGTTGACCCAGTGATGACTGTAACGTTGCCTCCGAAGCTTACAGCGGCTACGGGTCTTGACGCACTTTCTCATGCGGTAGAATCTGCCTTGACCGTTTACGCTTTTCCACTCACCCAAGTACTTGCGTTTGAATCTGTGAGGCTCATTTCAGAAAATCTTCGTAGGGCAACCTTACATGGAGATGATGTAGAAGCCCGCTACAACATGTCGTTGGCAACTTTGATGGAGGCGTTTTCAGAGGGTAACGCTGGAGATGTAGAGGCACACGCTTTTGCGCACACATTTGGAGCATTCTATCATATTCACCATGGGATGGCTTGTGGAATCGCGCTGCCATATGCGATGGAGTGGAACATACCGGTCAGCTCAGACGCGCTGGTGCAGATAGCATCCGTGATGGGGGAGGATATCAAAGGGTTACCGAGACGTGAGGCTGTTTACAAGGGCATTTATGCGGTAAAGAGGCTTCTTGAGGACCTTAACCTTCCAACCTCGCTGGGCATGGTGAAGGGGACAGATAAGAAAGATCTTAAGGAGATTGCTGAGATACTGGCAGAGAATCCTCGGGCCTATCCGGCTTTTGCTGAGTACTGTAAGAGAAAAATGACCAAAGAAGACGTAAAGAAGTTTTTGGGACGAATGTGGGAAGGAAAACTTGGAAAACCATAGAATCCGTTAATGTACATTTGTGCAAGGATAGAATATGCACGCGTGCAATTGAAGTTGCGAGATGAAGCATTTGGGTGCAAGTCTGGGACGAAAAAGCAAGGAATAAACCTACTCAAGTTTTTCGAGCTCAAGCCTCAAAAGTCGAAAGTCGTCTTCAAGACCATCCCTGTACTTGGCGCTGTACAAGGCCGCTGCCGGATGATACGTGGGGATAACAAGAACCCTCAAGCCCAGAAGATCCATTCCAAACACTTTTCCACGAAGCCGTGTAATGCCCTCAATATCTTTGAGGCCCGTCTTTGAAAGGATGTAACAAGATGAATGTCTGCCAAGACTTACGATCAACTTTGGTTCTATGATTTTGATTTGCAGGTCTAGAAAAGGTGTACACATCTTCACCTCTGGGGGACGGGGGTCACGATTATCTGGAGGTCTACACTTCAAGATGTTGCCGATGTAAACTTCGCCTCGAGAGAGTCCTACTTTCAACAACATTTCGTCCAACAACTTTCCCGCCGCGCCGACAAAGGGCCGACCCTGCAAATCTTCCCGATAACCAGGCGCTTCGCCAATGAAGATCACGGTGGCATTGGAGTTTCCCTCACCCGCAACTGTGTTATTACGGCTTTTCCACAAACCACATTGTTGGCAAGCCTTGATCTCGGTCTCGACGGTTTTCAAAAGGTCTTGTTTTGACATGGTTCCAAGGGCTCACGTTTCTGACCATCTTCACTCATCATTAATATCATTAATAACCTTTGGTTGCTGAAAACAGAAACATATAATAAACGATCCGTATAACAGTGTTATACAAAACAGGCTGAACCAAACATCATCGAAAAAAGTAGCCTTGAAATTCTGGAGGAAAGAATCTGCCACACAGTTATCCTGAGCTTTACAACCTGATGCCAAGGCTAGACTGCGGCTTATGCGGCAACCCTTCATGCCGAACCATGGCCAGAAAGATCGCAACTGGAGACGCAAAACCAGAACGGTGCGTGAACCTCTCAACACGACCGGAATATAAGAAAAACCTTCAAGAAATCGGTCAAATTCTGCGAGAAGGGGTGGAAATCGGGGCGAAGGGAACCATCGTTATCGAGGAAACTGGGGTAACCTACATTCACCCTTGCATTTCCGAGGCTGGCAAAGTAACTGCTGAAGCAAGGCTAACCTCAGGTCCAGAGGGAGCCTTCGACTTGAAGTATGGATTCTACGATCCCATACAGCTCTGCATGATACTAAACATGGCAGGTTTTTTCGAAGACGTGCGGTGTTCACCTAAGTTGGGAATAGGCAGAGTTACCATAGGTGACAAGACCGCCCTGATCTACAAAGACGGAAGAATCAACGTGCGACAAGCCAAGGATAGGGACGATGCAATACGAACCGTGCGATTGATATCTCGTAGCCTCTGGGGTGCAATCATCTGCTCCTGCTGCGGCAACGCTGGTGTAGACTGCGCCTCTGGTGGATGCGAAGACTGCGTAACCCAAATCTGCCCTGTCATAGGCGGCGGCCCTGAGCTTTTCAAATACCTCCATGTTCACAGTCTTTAGCTCTGTCCATGTACCTACAGAAGATTCTGCTGCCAGGGCCTCCGAGAGCTTCTCGATGGGCATTGAACCAGAAACCCAGTGCCAGACTACGATGTCAGATTCAGAATCTGGCTCGTAGTCAAATTCAAGATATTTGTAGCCGCCGTATACCATAACAATCTCCTTTTCCAGTGTATCAATATAACTTTATTGTTAATTACTTCTATTTCTTCCCGTAAATCCGAATTCCCAATTAACAGGGTTCTTAAAATGGATCTTCAATAATTGGCCTGATTTTGGGAATAAGGCATAATCAAAGCCTCGCATTCCAACTGCCAATGTTCGAATTTTGGTATCTGCCTGCACAATTTTTCCTCAGATTGTGAATCACTTTTTCTTTAGGTCTGAAACCCTCTTTCCCCCTGCCATCTCAGATACCTTTTCATCGAAATCGTCGGCTGTGAGTGCCACTGCAGCCAATCCAACGAAAAGCTCCTCCTCGTTTAGGAAATCACCCAGAAGTACATGTTCGTACCATATGGTCTTTCCCT
>CP070636.1:430304-434197 GCA_020356305.1 Candidatus Bathyarchaeota archaeon
AGTTGGTGAGGTGATGAGATGAAGTGGGGGTTGTTGTTTGCGGCTTTATGGTTGAGTGTCTCGGTGTTGTTAGTAAGCGATCTAATACAAGGTCCTCTTGACTTTCCCTATCTAGAGTCTCCACCGCCTCCAGAGACCCCGGATTTTTCTGGATATGCGGAACCAACCCTAGTGCTAGAAGTGCATTACTCTTATCCTCTTCCTGAAACAGTGGAACACCCTCCCCATCGGAAAACTTCCTTCCACATTGTGGTACGTGTCTGTGGCATTGAAGAAAACGATTGGGTAGTGGTAACTGCTATTGCAGAACATTTCGGATGGGGGCGTGTGACGAAAAGGGGAAACGGTGACTATGTGGTACCGATGGGTCCATCTCCTGAAGATCCACCCAGCGGCGTGTGGATAGTGACAGCCTTTGCTGAGGGTTACACAGTTGAGCCTAGGAGATACTATGTGTTTCTTATGGATGGAATAATTGCGAGACCTACTCAAGATCTAGATTTCGTGTTTAGGAAGACAGGTTGATTACGTGCGCAGATACATTTTCGTGAAATCTTTCAAGGCGCAGTATTTGATATAGACTAAAACATTTTACTCAGGTTGGGAATGGTTCTCAACGTCCATAGGCCGGGCATACATGCATGCCCCATCCTGATCCGTCATATACGTGCCCTCACCAAAAGTCTCAATGTAGAAACCGTCTTTCGACCCTGGAACTCTCTTACCGTTCCGATCAAATTGAAGCAATTCGTTTGGAGCTTTGTCTCTGAATTCGTCGAACACGGCCTCCGGTATCTTTGCTATCTTCGTTTTCCGATCCACTATAGCTCCGTTCTCTTCAAGGATGTTCAAAGCCTCATCGCGGCGGAACTGGACGCCTGTCTTCTCCAACACTTTCACTGTGGCGCGGTGAATCTGGTCCATGTCTTCTTTGGAAAGAAGCTTCAGCATACTTTTCCTCAGTTTTTTTCACCTCCACTTGTCTCTCATGTGCTAAGAAATTTCTATTGCATTGAGTCTATATATTCCGTGCGTTCCAAATGCGCAGGGACTTGGTACTTGTAGTTTTCCCTATCCGCGCGCCCATGAACGTTAATCCACTAGTTTTTTCATTAGCACTTCATAGAAATATCGTGTAATTTGGTCGGCCTCGAGAGATGAGATGTGCTTGATCCGTTCAATTTCGAAATAGTCTTCGAATAGCTCAAAGATCTGTTTTTTTGTAAAATGATTCCAACCTGGGCCGTTCTTGTAGCTGAAACATACTAATGAATAGGTGCCCTGAGGCTTTAGAACTCTGCAAACTCCTTTGATGAAGGCTGTTCTATTGTTTGCTTCTACATGATGAAAACAGCCAAAATCAAAGGTGAAATCAAACTCTTCTCTTCTGAAAGGGAGATTCACAAAATCTCCGACGAGAAGATTCATTTCAACCCCTGCTTTGCGTACCTTCTCTTTAGTGTACTTTACTGCCTTATCAGATACATCTAACGCGGTAACATCGAATCCTTTCTTTGCCAAGTAGACAGGATTTGTTCCAGCTCCACAACAAAGATCCAAGGTCTTGCACGGCACCACTCGCCCTGAATCTAAAAGTTCTACCAGAACTCCTCTAGGCTGACCTAGCTCCCACGGCAAGCATTTGGAGGGGTAACGGTGATAGATTCTGTCCCATCCTGTATCATGACGTGAAGACATATCAAAGTTGAGTAAAGAAGATTCTCATAGTTGTATTTTTCTGATAGGCGGTCTGTTCCTCCGAATAGTTGTGAAATAGGAACGGTACAGATTTTGTGTCAACAGACCATTTTGTCTTCGCGAAAAACACGCGCACATGTGCATTTACCGGAAAAATTAATGCGTCGTCTGATAGTTAATTGCTCAATAATTGACGGAGCAGATCTTTTTGCTTAAAGTGTTCAATACGTTCACAAAGAAAATTGAACCGTTCAAGCCGCTTTCAGACGAAAACGTCAAAATGTACACTTGCGGGCCTTCAATCTACAGAAGACCGCATATTGGAAATTACCGTACGTTCCTTTTCGAGGACGTCCTTCAGCGTTACTTGGAGTATTTAGGCTATGATGTGGTTCGGCTTTTCACCTTCACCGACATTGAAGACAAAGCGATAGCCGAAGCGACTAAGGAAAGGGTTTCCGTAAAAGAATTGACGCAGCGAAACGCAGCCACGTTCTTTGAAGACGCTAAACTTCTAAGACTAAAATCTGCAACTTATAATCCTCGTTCGTCAACAACTGTTCATCAAGCGGTAAAACTGATCAAAACTCTTTTGGAAAAGGGTTTTGCTTATTGGCATCGGTATGCGGGCGCGCGAAACGTGTATTTTGACCCCCTAACGTTCAAAGATTTCGGCAAACTATCAGATCTAGATATGAGCCAATGGCCAAGAACCAAAAGACGCTTTCACAAGGACACTTATCCAGGCACGCCCTGGAACAAAGGCGATTTCATACTGTGGCACGGCTGCAAAAAGGGCGACAAAGTCTGTTGGAAAACGGAGATCGGCAAAGGCAGACCAGCTTGGAACGTTCAAGATGCAAGTATGGTGACCAAGCATTTGGGCTTCGTCATAGACGTTGCATGCGGAGGGATAGATAACCTCGTAAGGCATCATGACTATACTATTGCAGTTGTTGAAGGTGTTTCAGGCAAAGAATTTGCGCGTTACTGGTTTCATGGTGAGCATCTTTTTGTTGATGGAAAGAAGATGTCGAAAAGCAGGGGCAACGTCTACTATCCTAACGATTTAATCAAGATGGGCTACAAGAAAGAACATATACACTTCTTTCTCATTTATGGACACTACAGAAAACGATTGAACTTTACTTTCAAAAAACTGGATGAACCAAGCCAAAAACTTGACACCTTCAAAAAAATGGTTGAGGACCTGCAGAAGCCAATGTCAACTATATCAGGCGTGGAGGTCAAAAAGCTTGTTGGCGAAATCAGCCGAGTTTTCGAGAGAAACATGAACAACGATTTGAACGTAAGAGCCGCCTTCGACGAACTCTATGCAATAGTCTCCCAAATCAACACTCTGAAAAATCAAGGCAGATTGAGCACAGAAGATGCAATTATTGCCATAACCAATTTGAAAAAAATCGGCAGTGTTTTACAAGTATTCTTTTGATTCTCGTCCCACAGTGCACAGCAAATGCATTCTCAAGGTGAATCTTGGATTCTTGGCATAAAAAGGTGGGAGGTAGGAATTCAGCGAAGCTTTTTTCTATTTTACTTCAATCTTTATTGGAGGTCGACGTTTCTCTGCTATCGGCACTTCCACCCTGAGTAGACCGTTTGTGAATTTCGCCTTGGCTTTTCTGGGATTGACCTTTATGGGAAAGTGCAGATGTCCATGGAATTCCAAGTCCTCTCTTCCCGCCAAGACGTGAACGATATCATCGTGCATACTTAGTTTTACCTCTTTCTTGTTCACTCCAGGCAAATCGACCTCGACAATGTAGTTCTCGCCTTCGGCATCAAGACATGCAAACATATGTGGAGGCACCACGACTTTTTCAGCCAAGATTCATCACCTGATTCTCTACTTTCAGAATGAAAACTTTTAAACCTATGTGACTGTGATACCACAGCAACAATGCTTCAGGGAGTTTCACCCTATATTATGTTAAAAGATGTGAGAGTAAACCTATGACATACGGAATATTTTAGCTTTTCGCTCAAACTCAGATCGATTCAAACTAGTCGTCTAAGATAGCAACAATTGTAGGTCAAATTCCGAAGAGTTTTTCGTGTTTTGACTATTTGAAGTTGACTATGCACGTGCTAACCAAAAATTCTACTTTAATTCTGTTAAAGACACTCTATGACGTGGGATATACATTTGCATAGGAAGTCTGGTTTAAAGTTTG
>CP070636.1:434297-437606 GCA_020356305.1 Candidatus Bathyarchaeota archaeon
GAGCGGGGTTGGGAATTGGCGCCGGTGAAGCTATGAACATCGTTCCTTTCGGGATCCATTGGGATGAGGATCCTCGTGATCGAGCGCAGAGGTTGAGGGAGGCCATAGAGGTCATTAAGCTTTTGTGGGGATCTTCAAAGAAGAAAATGGTGAATTATGAGGGAACATTCTTCCACTTGAAGAAAGCGTGGTTGGATCAGCACCCAACCCGGAAACCTCACCCACCTGTCTATGTGGGAGCGCTTTCGTCAAAGCGCCTGCTGGAACTAACTGGAGAAATGGGTGAAGGCTGGTATTCGTGGCTGGTGACGCCTGAGACTTACACTATACGGCGGGAGAAAATAGGGAAAGCAGCCGAAAGAGCGGGAAGGAAACTTGAAGACAAAGATACGGTTGCCACGATCTACACGGCGATTACCGACGATCCTGAAGTTCAAAGAGAGATGGCTGAAGCCGTTAAAATGGAAATTTTGATTTGTGACTATACTGGCTTGAAGAGTTTGGGGATAAAGCTTCCACTACCTGAAAGACTTACGTATCAGTATGTTGCGGTCGCCGAAAGGTACTCTCCGACTATCGCAGAGACCGCGAGAAAGATACCAGATGACATTTTCAGGAAGTATGCGGCCATCGGAAGTGTCGACGAATGTATCGACTTCATCGAAAGCTTCATGAACGTTGGCGCCAAACACATATCCATCTGTGATCTCATGGTTGACGTCAAGGGGCTACGCGGCGTCGAGGACACCCTCAAAACCTACGGCAGCAAAATAATACCTTATTTCAAAGAGCAGAGCAACAAATAAGAAACAAGAGATGTGAGCCCACATCAATCGAATCGGGATTTATGCATCAGCAACTTCCTTTGTCTTCTCGAATCAGAACTTCCTGTTATTCCGCACGGATTGTAAAGTCAACGGCATATTCGTGGCCGTTGGCAACGCTAAACTCTTCAGAGGCGTTCACTGGCAAGTCGCATGTGCATGAAGGTTGCCTGCGCCTGAATGCTTCTCTCTATCATGAAGTTTTGGTGGTGAGAATCGCAAATAATATATGAGCTATTCTATACATTTCGCCGAGGTGGGTGCATGAGAAACATAATGATTAACGGCTTGAAGCAGACTCCTATCGAAAAGCAAGGCTTGGAGATCGTTGAAAGGAAAGGTCTCGGCCACCCGGACTTCATATGCGACGCTATTATGGATAGGATTTCCGTCAGGCTTTCCCGAGAATACTTGGAGAAGTTTGGGACCATACTGCATCATAACGCAGACAAATCTTTGCTGGTAGCTGGAGATGTTGAAACCAGATTTGGCGGCGGAATCGTGAAGGAGCCTATGCTCCTGATATTGGGAGACAGAGCAACCTATGAAACTGGAGGC
Organism: Candidatus Bathyarchaeota archaeon; assembly: GCA_020356305.1. The sequence goes on from CP070636.1 coordinate 435,680, forward strand.
GTGCGGATACCCGTCGAAGAGATCGGTGTCCAAACGGCCAAGAAATGGTTCAAGGAAAACCTGCGATTTGTCGATCCGGAAGCACACGTGAGGTACCAGGTAGAGTTGAAGCCGGGATCAGCGGAACTCACGGACATTTTTGAGAGGAAAGGGAGAGTTTTGGGTGCTAACGACACGTCAGCGGCAGTGGGATATGCACCCATGTCCAAGACAGAGACCAGTGTTCTGGAAGCTGAGCGATATATGAACTCCAAGGAATTCAAAAAAGAGTTCCCTGAGTCGGGTGAAGACGTGAAGGTCATGGGCCTAAGAAGGGGCAACGATTTGCGGCTCACTGTGTCCATGGCGTTTGTCGATCGGTTTGTGAACAGTGAAAATGACTACTTCAAAAAGAAGGCTGAAATCCGTCAGGCGATTGAGGATTTCGTGAAAGACCAATCGGAGTTCAAAAACATCGTGATCAGGTTGAACACGTTAGATGAAAAGGGAAGAGGCATCGGCGGAGTCTACCTAACCGTGCTGGGCACAAGTGCCGACAGCGCAGACTCAGGCCAGGTTGGACGAGGAAACCGGGTGAACGGCGTCATCTCCTTGAATAGACCTATCTGCTCCGAAGCTGCAGCTGGAAAGAACCCTGTCAGTCATGTTGGAAAGATCTACAACCTTCTCACGCACAGAATTGCCAACCACATATACGAAAAGGTGGCTGGGCTTGAAGAGTTGTACATATGGTTGCTGAGTCAAATAGGCAAACCGATTGATCAGCCGGCAATCGCGGCTTCTCAGGTGGTTATGAAACACGGGAACCACATCGAAGACATTCGAAAAGAAATTGATGAAGTAATAAACTTCGAATTGGAAAACATAGACAAGTTTTGCAAAGACCTAGCATACGGAAAAATTCCGATATGTTAGCTTTTCAACCATTATTGAAAAAAGATGGATGGTGTCTTATTGACCTATCACTTTGATTGTGTCCGTGGCTTCGAATGATTTTCCAGTGGCTTTTCCAGTTATTGCTAGTGTTACTTCAGTTTCTGTAATTCCTTCGGTTCTAATGTACTTTATTAGAACTTGTCTGTCAAATTTAACCATTAAATCTGTGATACCATCGTTGTCATAGTCTCCAATGACGGATTCGAGTGGTTTATCGACCCAGAATGGGTCAACAGGAATAGTGTCATTCAACGTTACAGTGGTTCGGTCAATGCCACGTATATCATAGTCTTCTGGAAGTTCTATATACGCTGAAATCCATTTGCCTTTACCTTTCAGATTCAGAGCATCAGGATCAACATCAATAGTAGCCTTAACAACAGGTGGAGTCGGTGGAGACTCGGTTATTTTTATGTGTGCAAAATTGGGGTAGTTGAAATATAAAAAGGCATGAGTGCTATTTGAGATGGGAAGCTCGGTTGCATCAACTTCTTCATTATGAACAAGCACAGTGTAGGGACCTTCCATGAAGTCTCTTGGAATTATGATCCTGCAGAAACCAGTGGTATCTCTTGGTCCGACAACATTGAAATCTATTGAGCTCTTCAATCCTTCCTTAGTAATTCTGTATCCCGCATGAAAATCATAGATTGTGGAATTACAGATTGCAGTCATGCCAAACCAAAGGCTGAAATCATAAAACATGCCCATGAGAGGATAATTATCCTGATTATCTTCATCAATGAAGTAAGGAGTATCACCTATGCCATCACTTCCAGTCTCATTCTGATGAGGACCTCCATACAAGTCAACGCCAGCATAATCACTCCAGTAGTTTCCACCAATCAAGAATGTGCTGTTAAATGCATTTGCCGAATTTGCACTATATGCATTTACGCCATTGTCGTAAAAGTTATTGTTATATATCTCACTAAGTTGGCCACTAGCTAGATATAATCCATGTCCGCTATTGCCAGTAAGTATATTATCC
>CP070636.1:437706-440498 GCA_020356305.1 Candidatus Bathyarchaeota archaeon
GCGTTGATGAAATTGCCGACCTCTTTAACAGTGCTGAAGTCTTAGGCATGCAAGAGCTTCCAAGAGGACCAAACCTCGCCATCATTACAAACGCGGGCGGACCAGGAGTAATGGCTACCGACGCACTCATAGCCAAAAGAGGAAAATTGGCTAGGCTAGGCCAAAAAACGATGGATATGCTTAACAGTGTTATACCTCATTATTGGAGCAAAGGCAACCCAATCGACATTTTAGGAGACGCCAAAGCCGACAGGTACAAAGCAGTAGTTGAAGCATGCCTCGACGATGAAAACGTTGACGGATTATTAATAATCTACGCTCCTCAAGGCGTAGCAGATCCCATTGAAATTGCGAAGAGCATTGTAGAATTACGTAAGAGTAGGCATTCGTACAAGACTGTTTTGACATCTTTTATGGGCCATGATGAAGTGGAAGAGGCAAACCGAATTTTCAACGAAAACAACATTCCAACCTATTCCACTCCAGAACAAGCGGTCAAAACATACCTCTACATGTACCAGTACAAACGCAACCTTGAACTGCTTTACGAGACACCTGAAGAACTTCCAGTGGATAGTGTTCCACCGAAGCGTCCGCTAATGGTGATAATGAGAAACGCCGCAAGGGAAAACCGTGAAATATTGACTGAAATGGAAGCAAAACAACTTCTGGAAAATTACAGTATTCCAGTTGTTAAAACGCTGATGGCAAAAACTGCAAACGAAGCAGCTGTTTCAGCTTCGCAAATAGGCTATCCAGTGGTTCTGAAGATTCTTTCGCCCCAAATCATTCACAAAACTGATGCAGGAGGAGTCGTGCTCAACATCAATTCTGAGACCGAACTTCGAGAGGCATTTGACAACATTATTCAGCGAGCCAAAAAATACAATCCAGAAGCTGAAATTCGTGGTGTCACAATTCAACCAATGATCAAAAAGCAGGGCTACGAAATTATTCTTGGAGCCAAAATTGATCCGCTTTTCGGTCCAGCAATCCTGTTTGGAATGGGCGGCGTTGGCGTTGAACTATTCAAAGATGTTGCTATCGGGCTTCCACCATTAAATCAAACTTTGGCTAGAAGAATCATGGAGGAAACAAAAGTCTATCAACTTCTGAAAGGCTACAGAAATGTGCCCCCAGCAAATTACAAGCTTCTTGAAGAGACGATGGTGCGATTTTCTCAGATGCTTGTCGACTTTCCACAACTGAAAGAAGTTGACATTAATCCCTTATTCATAGATGGCACGGAAGCCTTTGCTCTTGACGCCCGCATAGTAATTGATAAAGAATGCGTATTCGCGAAATTTGAACCTCACGAACATTTGGTGATTAGTCCCTATCCCAAAAAATATGAAACTTTGTGGAAGCTTCGTGACGGCCGAACCATTTTTCTAAGACCTATAAAGCCAGAAGATGAACCTTTGTGGCTGGAAATGTTCCAACACTTTTCAGAACAGTCCATACGTTATAGATTTTTCCGCCTCATCAAAGACACACCCCACGAGGTCAGAGTTCGCTATTGCAACATTGACTATGACAGGGAAATAGCAATCGTGGCAGAATTGACCGAAGATGGGAGAAGAAAAATCTTAGGTGTTGTTAGGGTTCCCATCGAACCGGACAAGACAACTGGCGAGATCGCTGTTATTGTTGCGGATCCTTGGCAAGGCTTAGGCTTAGGGGCGAAAATGGTGGATTACATGATTGAAATCTGTAAAGACAAAAAACTTCAAACAATTTATGGCTTCATGCTAAGCGATAACACCAGGGCTATTGATCTTTTTGAGAAAATGGGATTTACTATCAAATACTTGAGCGACGGCACCGTGAAAGGCACTCTCGACTTGAAAGAAGAAGAACCGAGAAGGTAATTAACAGAAGCGCGCGCATTGCAAAAGGCTTGGTGTGCATGTTGTTGATGTGCCCAGGAAAAAATGCATGCATGCAGAACATTTCTCCTTAAATTATTAATGCAACTTGAGATGTATTTCTGAAAGGGTGAAAATGGACAAGGATCATTTGCATGAGTTAATTGCGAAGGCTAGGAGAAATGAAACTCTAGGATGGGCGCTGGTCGTTCTCAGCGTAATATTTCTGATATATAATGCACGTTACTTCTACAAGACAATACTCTATCATTATTCATCTGTAACAGCAGTTGTCATGTATACGATGCTGGCAATTGGCATTCCCTTTATCTTGATAATTATTGGGGTGGTTCTTGGGATCTATCACAATGACAGAAGAAGAAGATACATGAAGGAACTTAGAGAAAGCCCAAGTTGAAATGCTTACTCGGTTCTAACATATTAGAAAAAAGAAGGGAGTTTAGGAGAGTACTCTTAGGTTAGCTTTATCATATATTCTCTTCAGTCTTTCTGGACTATAATCAGTGTAGTGTCTAGCAAGTATTGATTTAGGTACTCTACCACAGAAGGCATCAATATATCTGTCTGGAACATTGAGATCAGTCATTTCTACACAGAACCAGTCTCTAAGGTCTTTAGGGGTAATGCTTAATCCAGTCTTGCTTTGAGCATTGTACCAATATTTGGGAAAGGTTTTTCCTTTAGATACTGGAAACACTCTAGCATTATCATCTTCTCTGAAATCAAGATAAGGCTCTAACAGTTCTGCTAGTTCTCCATTATAGAAGGTAATCAATCTATGCTTAGTTCTTGAACCATTATTCTTTAGAATCATTCTCTTTTCTAAGTTTAGCTCTGTCTTCATTAGGTGCATTATGTCACTTCTTCTCAATCCAGTAACACCGTATCCTAGAAACATCATAC
>CP070636.1:440598-443221 GCA_020356305.1 Candidatus Bathyarchaeota archaeon
ACATGCCGCGTAGACTCTATGAGCGCCTTGTGTTCTGACCTGTCCTATTGCTCTAGCCATAGTACTTCCGCTGCTAATTATGTCGTCGAATACTATCACATCCCTATTCCGCACGGGCAGAGTTTTCTTTTCGATAGTCACCTTTCCAGTCAACCGGTCTCTACGGGTCTCAACGTATCCGCATCCTCCCTTCAAGATTTCATTCGCCTCTGCCGCTACGCTCTCAGCTTTTTTGCCAAGAGACAGAGAAAACGCACCATCAAAACCCTGTTCTCTAAAATGTTCAGCTAGGAGACCGACGGCGGATAAATCCTCAACTCTTGCTCTTAAGGTTCGTAGAATTCGCGGATTGTGTGAGTTCACCGTAATAATCTGATGTACTCCACATGCCTCTAGCAACGTCACTATAGTTTTTACGCTAAAGGCCTCTCCGGGCCGAAAACGCTTGTCCTGCCTCATGTATGCGAGGTAGGGGACAACGGCCGTGATTCTTTTTGCCATGAGATCTTTTGCGTTGTCCACCATCAGGAATAGATTGATGAGATTTTCGTTTTGTGGTGGACTTGTTGTTTGAACAATTGCAACCTCCTCGTCCTCTACGTCACCATCAAATCGAATGTAGGCTTCTCCATCTGGAAATTGTTTAAACTCTACAGGAAGAGCTCTCTTCTTTAATAGGCCAGCAATTTTGTTCCCGAGCTCTCGGGACGCCGGACCTGGAATTACGATCACGGTATTCCTCCTGTGGAATCTGAATGCGTTATTGAATAATTGGAGCTATATGTTATAGTTTACTAAAAAAGTGTAGCTATATTAGGTTTTGTCGAATGAAACGCGCGCGCAAATCAGATCCTGCTCCACTATTGGAAGAACATGTTGTAAGGGTTTGAATCCTGTTCAGAACATGAAAGGGACGATACAAAAAATTTCAGAATCAGGTTTTCCTTCCCCTTTCCCTGTATTCTCTTATCAGTTCTTTTGCTCGGTCCAGCCTCACCCTACGTTCTTCCACCATCTTTTCAACAATGAGGTCGATTAGCTCTCCAGAGGCTCCAGCAGTGATGGCTACGTTTCTCGCGTGTAATGACATGTGTCCCCTCTGGATTCCCTCATTCGCGAGGGCCCTCAACGCAGCGAGGTTTTGAGCCAGTCCAACGGCTGCTAGTACCTCCGCAAATTCTCGTGCTGTCTTTACGCCCAAGATTTTTAGTGCTATTTTCGCCACCGGGTGCACTGTGGTAGCTCCTCCGATAATTCCCACAGCCATGGGCAACTCGATCGAACCCGCTAAGTCTCCCTCTTTGTTTTTTTCCCAGACGGTCAGTGAACCGTAATGTCCTGATCTTGCCGCGTACGCATGAGCTCCTGCCTCCACGGCTCGATGATCGTTGCCTGTAGCTATGACGACGCCGATGATGCCGTTGAGAATCCCTTTGTTGTGGGTTGCAGCTCGATAAGGGTCTGCCTCCGCAAAGGCGTAGGCCTCCACCACCCCATCCACAACCTCTTCTCCGCCAAGCGCCTCCTTCTCCACCACAGTCCGAGCTCTTGCCAAACGTTTTGTGGCCAGATTGGAAATTATCCTCAAGTAAACTCTGCCCTGCGTTAGTCTTTCGATCATTGGGGCAACCGCTTCAGCCATAGTGTTCACGGCGTTTGCCCCCATGGCATCTCTACAGTCCACATGAAGCTCCGTGATGACCATTGGTTCATTGCTCGCTTGAATCACCTTCGCATCGAGATCTTTTGCACCTCCGCCGACCGAAACGAGCATGGGATCTTGTTCATTCGCCTTCTTCAGTATCTCCTCCTTCGCTCCTAAAATCGCTCTTTTGGCTTCTTGTGGATGATCTACCCCCACCAACTGAATCTGTCCTATCATTATGGGCTCTGTGCTACTGGTGAAAAATCCTCCTTTCACCCTCGCCATCTTGGCTGCCTTGCTGGCACCAGCCACCACTGAAGGCTCTTCGATGGCCATCGGAACTAAGTAGTCTCTTCCGTTGATAAGAAAGTTCACGGCGATTCCTAGGGGTATTGGCATTGTGCCAATCACATTCTCAATCATTCGATCGGCTAGGTCTAATTTGAGAGCGCCAGTTGACTGGAGAACTTCAACTTCCTCGTCAGTTAGTCCGGCGAAGTCCTTTACGATTTGCACCCTCTCTTTCGGACTTAATTTGTAGAATCCAGAGATTTGAGACCTCTTATCCATGATGATCATCTTTTGAAGATGTTCGGTTTACTAGTTAACTGATCAGCATAAGAATATATCTCAATTCAAATGTTTCTCTGCGATTTTTAAGATTCTGAGCGTGTGGGGTTGGTGATCAAACGGTTCAGCTTCGAAATTGTTGAGTGGCATCTAGCAAGGGACATGCGATGTCCAACATGCAGAACCAGTATCTTAATGCGAGGGCAGTTTCATCCAAGTGGTTATTCGTGCCCATACGTTTTGATCCTAATCATTCTTGTCGCGTGTAGGTTTAAAACCTCCATAATCAACAATCCAGTTCATGTCGTCAAGTTGATTTTCCTCTAGTGGTTCATTTGAAGCGAACCATACTTTAAATTTCAAAGCATAACCATGCAATAACTGGCAATGTGAATGGGCTGCTTTGTA
>CP070636.1:443321-446036 GCA_020356305.1 Candidatus Bathyarchaeota archaeon
CAAATCTTGGTTCAGGCATTTCTTTCAGTTCCCTAGTGCAAGTTAGGATTATTTGATATGGTTTTTAAACTTATGTGACTGGTGTGCTACAGTCACACACGCTTACATGCGCATGCCCGCGCGAACTTTCTCTAGAACTTATTGAAGCCAACTATTATGCATGCATGCACAAGACGTTCCTAGGAGCTAATGGCTAGGTGGTGAATTCATCTGGTCAAACAGAAGAAAAGGGAGCTTTGATATGCGCGCGTGGCTCGAATCCCCCTCCCGGCACAGACGCGCGAGCTATTCTATCTTTATCGGTTCGCCTTTAGGCTTCTCTTCTTTCCTTTTCAGAAGCACAACCTCTAAGACGCCGTTCTTGTATGACGACTCTGCTTCTTTAGGATCAACCTTGGCTGGTAGCTCAACTTCTTTGTAATATTTTCGTTGAGGCGTCTCTACAGAAATCGTTAAACTGTTTTCTGTTCCGTGTAGTTTGATGTCTTTCTTCTCTACTCCGGGCAGTTCTACTATAACTTTGACGTCGCCATTAGTAGTCATTACGTCTACCAGGGGTTCTCTCTTCTCTTTGACGTCGATGCGGGGACTTCCTATCCGAGTTTCTGGTTTAACATTACCGAACTCTCTGACTTTAGGCTTCCCATCTGGACCTATCGTTACACTGTATCCGTACACAAAGGGTCCCCACTCATTCACTTTGGTCCCGTCTGGTAGTGTGCGTTCTCGAATGAGTTCTCTGGGAGCTTTCTTAGAGAGTTCCCTAAATTCTCTTTCCATCATTTCTTCCATTTCTCTGAAGACTTCGTCCATATTCCCTATATTGCTTCTGAAGAAAGGCCTTCTCCTAAACCACCTTAACCACCAATCTTCATCTGACAAAAAACATCACCTCCTTTTCCTTCTAATATAATCGTCTCTTAATGGGAAACAGGAGACATCTCACGCGCTGAAATAGTGCTAGTTCCATTGAATGGCGACTCTCCTGATAAGGGTTGGCTCCGTAAACGATAGGTTAAATTTTCTAAGCTGATCTTTTATTAGAGGCGGGTTCATAAGCAGGTCCTTTATTCCTTCAACGTGAGCGGCTCCGGCAAATGTAAGTATCTTGGAGTTCTTTCCTTCGTTTAGATTCTTTGACGCTATCCGCGCTAACCTGGCAGCCATCAAAACATTACGTTCATCTATAAGAACCCGCCATACAGAAGGAAAAAACTGTCGACTAACCTCTATCTGCTTTTTAGAGTTGTTTATCACTCTATCTTTAAACCCTTTCTCCCAGAGCCAAATAGGATCCTCATCTAACCTATGGGATAGCTGAAAGCCCATCCGCTCTCTCTCGGAAGGGGCCATTCTGCTTCTTATCCTGCGCCGGATCTCTTGTTCTGTCATGTCTATCAGCCATATGTTTGCGTCGACGTTTCCTAAGGCTTCAGCAGCTCCAGTGAATTCACAGAGGCCTTTGCATGATCTTATTTTTGGGCAACCTAAGCATGCGGTGTTAAGATGTTTGAAGCGTCTCCAATCGAGTTCGATGGCGACATCTTTAGGGTTCAAAGACTTTATTGACTCATAGGCATCGTTAATGCTACGTCTTGTGAAGTGAGCCGTGCCAACGACATCAACATACTGATTATAGTCAACATTGAAGATTTCAACCATGATGCTCACTGAAATTAGTCGATATTTATCTTGTGTGTATCTTTTTCAAGAGTCTTCTCTTTCTTTGGGATTATTACTTGTAGTACACCGTTCTTGTACTTTGAGGATGCTTTTTCTAATTCGATGTTGCTCGTTGGCAGGCTTGTCATCTTGTAAAAGTTTTTAGCTTTGACCTCAACCTTGTCCGCAGTGACATTTAGTTGGATATCATTCTTATCTTCACCTCGCACTTCAAAGTAGATCTTTATCGTCTTCTCGTCCTCGAAGATATCCGTCAATGGTTCGCTGGTCTCTTTCAAAGCACTCTCTGGCGCGCGCACAAATGGTCTTTGTGGCCCTGGTCGGGGCCTCATAGGATTCAGTGGTTCAAAGGGGTCAAAGGGATCAAGCGGCTCCCAAGGTTGACCTGATCCAAAGCGCCCCTGAAGACGGTATCCCTTTACACCGTCGCTATCAATTTCGTTAATCTCCCATTTGCCTTTGAGGTTCCCGTTTTTCGTCGCTTTCTCAAACTCACTCATCATTCTCTGAATTATTTTCTTGAGGTCGCTGTTGAACACATCGAATTCTCCAAATTCGTCAGATGACACTATTTTTCACCTCCCTAATAATTCTCCATTTCTTCCAGAGCTTCTATTAGACGCCTAAATGCGAAGCTTATCAGAATGAATCTTCTCTGCCCAAAATCTGAACAACGATATATTCCCCTGTCGACCTTTTCTAAGAGCCCCCCTTCTCTGAGTTTTTTGGCGTTTTCCCAAACAATTTTGGGATTCAAATTTAGGTCCCGCATGAAATCTGCAAAGTTTATTGTGCGGTCTTCTTCCTCCATGAGTCGTTTCATCATCCTCAAGCGGGTCTCATGGGACAAGGCATCAAAAATCCTTGAAAATCCTTGAAAATCATCTTCTAAAGCCTCTAATTCGTTTTCCAGCTGCTCTTTTGGCCAGTCGGTAGGAGAAAGAGGAATTTCAAATAACACTTCCCCGTCTCGAACTAGTTGCAATTTCAGTTTCATTCATGTTTCCTCTTATTACCATTAGGTAATTAATA
>CP070636.1:446136-457658 GCA_020356305.1 Candidatus Bathyarchaeota archaeon
ACCAGCATCGCTTGGGCCTGAGATTTTTGGCGCAGTGTATCACAGAGACTGTTTCTATGAGACGGCTATGCATTCTGTGCACGCGCCAGAATTCCCGCTGGAACCTATAGTTAGCGAGGGGAAAATTCGAAAGCTATGTCCAAAATGCGGGAAAGATTTTCCTAGAGATTTCAGATTGTGTCCATACTGTGGTGGTGAATAAAAGTGGGAGATGTGGACTGTAAGAACTGCCGTTATCTGTTAATTAATGCTCTTGCTTAAAACACAGGTGGAGTGGTGGAAAATGTTTGGCTCTTCGTTTGTGAGCTTTCCTCATAGATACGTCTAATAAATGGTTTTTCCCAAATCATAATATATTAAGTCAGCGCCAGATTGTGAAGAGAGAATGGAAAGAATCATTACCGTAACATTTGAACCTGAGGGACGTAGGGTAAGGGTACCGTGTGAAACCAGCATATTCCATGCAGCAACCGAAGCTGGAATTGTTATCCGAACTGAATGCGGCGGAGAAGGAACTTGTGGGAAATGTAGGATCATCGTCAACAACAAGAGGGCCGTGAATGAAGTAACAGATACCGAGAAGACTCATCTATCCACGGAAGAAATTGATTCGGGTTGCAGGCTGGCTTGTCGCACAATTCTCAGGCAAGACGTTACGGTGATGGTACCTGAAGAAAGCAGAATCGGAGCGCGTAAGATTCAGATCAGTGGTATGGAACGGCCCGTGCAGCTAAACCCGTCAGTTAAGAAACTTCACATCGTGTTATCGAAACCCACGCTCTCTGACGTTAGACCAGACTTCCAAAGACTTCTCGAGCATCTAGGGAATGTGCAAGGTCTTGGAGCATTAGAAATTGACAACGAGCTTCTAAGGAAATTGCCGGACGTTCTACGTGATGCAAATTGGGACGTCACGATTGCAATCTGGAATGATTGCAAAATTGTGGCGGCTGACGCAGGAGATACCTCTGACAAACTCTTAGGCCTAGCTGTAGACATCGGTACATCGAAAATTGTTGGTTATGTTGTTGACCTAATGACTGGCGAAACATTAGGTATAGGATCAATTGAAAATCCGCAAATTATGCATGGTGAGGATGTCATATCACGAATTACATTTGCCATGACTAGTGGTGAAAAGCTGCGGACGCTGCAAAAACTGGCAGTTGAGGGAGTAAATGATGTTCTACACGAAGCGTGCACTCAAGCTAGCGTGGATCCGAACGACATTCACGAGATGGTAGTCGCTGGGAACACAGCCATGCATCACTTCCTATTAGCTATTCAGCCAAAATACCTCGCTCTTTCACCCTATACGCCCGCTGTGCGAGGATCAATAAACGCGAAAGCTCGAGAGTTAGGCATAAAAATTCATCGAAATGGCATTGTTCATGTTTTGCCGATTATTGCGGGTTTTGTTGGCGCAGACGCTGTTGGAGACGTCCTATCTAGCGGAATCCATGAATCCAACGAGCTCTCGTTACTTTTAGATATAGGAACCAACACGGAAGTTTTTGTCGGCAACACCGAAGACATTTTGTCTTGTTCCTGCGCCTCAGGTCCAGCTTTTGAAGGAGCCCACATCAAACATGGAATGAAAGCTGTAACAGGCGCAATCGAACAGGTTCATATTGACCCAGACACCTACGAAGTCGAATGCAAAACAATAGGTGATGTAAAGCCGGTAGGCCTGTGTGGGTCTGCAATGGTGGATGTTGTAGCTGGACTGTTAAAAGGAGGTCTCATAAACAATCATGGGAGATTAAGTTCTGAAGTGAAAATATCACGACTGAAAACGGCTAACAACGTGCCAGAATTTGTCCTCGCGTGGGAAAATGAGACCGCAACCAGAAAAGAGATTACGGTTACACAAAAAGACATTAATGAGATCCAACTCGCAAAAGCCGCCATGTTTACAGGCTGCTCAATCTTAATGAAGAGAAAAGGCATGAAAAGGGAAAACCTCGACCGTGTTTTAATCGCCGGCGCTTTTGGAAATTACATTAACCCTGAAAACGCGAAGTTAATAGGCTTAGTGCCAGATGTGCAAACAGAAAAGATAGAATTTGTAGGTAACACAGCAGTAACCGGCGCCAAAATGGCTCTGATATCGAAAGAAGCAAGAGAAATCGCCGAGACGCTTTCTAAGAGAGTTCGATATCTTGAACTTGCAATTGATCCTGATTTTAGCCGAGAATTTGCTTCTGCCTTGGTTATTCCACACAAGGATTTGGATAGATTTCCGTCAGCTAAAGAATATTTAAAGGGGCGCAAATAGCGTCTATGGTGCACTAGCTTAAGTCGAGTGAAACTCTATTTTGGTTCTCGCATGAAAGAAAGCTGTAATTGCTGCTGCCGCAATGACAGAGTCATGCTATTCGGTAAAGGGGATGTTTTCGGTCAAGTGCAACTTTCTTTTCGAAGAGAAGATAACCGTAAGCAGCGTCTGTCATCGCAATAACAGGAAAAACATACTTTGCGTCCTCTGCTGGTCCGTACAACACAAAGTCTGCTCCCACAGCAGCCGCGACAACACATGCAGATGCAACGGCTGGCTTTACCGCTTCTTTCCCAAACTTTGTCTTCAAACCCTTCCACAAGCTAACCGCGTTGTGGGCTCCACAGCCAACAGGCAAACCAAACTCATTCTTTAGTTCGAAGGCGGCGCGGCTTGCCATGCCTAGACCTGGTATGTCAAGGACGCACGTGTCGATCAGGGGTTTGTCGATGCCTGCTTCACGAGATACCTCTAGAAGCGTTTTGATAGCCTTGACTCGTCCTATCGTCGTGAACTCTCGTGGGTTGTAGGCAAGGAGGAGAGCACTCTTTAGACCGGCTTCCTTAATGTTCTGAATTTCCTCTTGCTTGTATTCTGGAATCAACGAGTTGTAGACAACTCTGTCGATTAGTCCAACTTCCGTTGCATATTCTAGTCCAGCTTTCTTAGCTTCGGTGGTGGGTCCATCCATTAGAATAGGGATATCCGTAACGCTTGCTGTGAACTCCATGAATTTCTTCATATGCTCCGGCGAAGCACCGACAACATCCAGCATGCAAGGGTTTCCCGTCTTATCAGACATCTCCTCTTGAGATTTGATTACCTCTTCCGCTTGCTTTTGGTCAAATTCTCCAGTTTTCTCGTCGTGAAAGATTTTGTGTCCATGATAGAAAATGGTGCCTACTAAGACCGTGGGGTTTTGTCCAGGAATTCCCCCCACCTTGACTCCGCCAATGTTGATTACTTGTTGTTTACTCTTAAATTCGAACAATTCATTAAACTCCTTTTTTCAAGCATTCTCTTTACGTGTTGTTTAAATCTACGCCCATGTCTTTTAGCTCTTTCTTAACCGAATCGTAAATATTTAAGCATTTTCTTGACGGTTTCCCTGTCTTAAGGTTACAGCATTCCTGATATTTCATTCCTATTGGCGGGTCTGCAATCTTATCAACATACTTTGCTGCCAGGTCTTTCACGATCTCGTTTGCACCTTCTCTTTTCATTCCAGCAGCCGCGTAGGCCACCTCGGCGGCGAATCTCGGCTCTATAGGTGTCAGGTAGTCTTCCCGTCTGCCTTTTGCTATGCCTCCCGTTTCCATTGAGACACCGGATGTGACAGCTGCTGTATACTGGGCTGCCATCTCGTATAGACACATTTCTGTGCATGGTCCAGCAGCCGTATAGTCATAGTAAAGTGCCAACAAGTCGGTGTTTCTGCTGATTGCTTGGGCGTAAACGCTGGCTACCCATAAAAGCTCAGGCATGCTGCTCGCTATGTGTTTGATGTGAATTGGAAAGGCGAGAAACCATCCTGCTTGATATACAAGGGCCCCCATCAAGTGGTAAGCAACGGTGGCAATGGCTGTGCCTTCTGGTCCGCCGCAGTAGCCGCCGAATATGGGGCCAAAGATTGCAGCTGTGGGAAGACCGAGAGACTTTAAGGCGCACACTCTGTTTAGGAGGTCGAAGTTTGTTTTGAGCTCTGCTAGTGTGGCAACCATGTATCCGTCTGTTGGCCTGAGACCGTATTGTGGGTGGAGCCCCGCGACTAACGCTATTGCTGAGTCAGCGGTTGCGATGGAGTTCAGAATTGGTAAGCCGGGTCTTCCAGCTCTTCGTATAGCTTCTCTTCCGAGAGCCACGGTTCTTATTGCGCCCAAGATCTCTAGAGGTGAGTAGGGTCTTATTCTCATTCCGTCTACTCGGGTCAAGGTGGGTGTGGTTATTGAATTGGCAAGGGGTATTTTTGCGTAGTTTTCTACGAGTCCCATGAAGACGTCCTCAGAGGATACTGCGACTCCACCTGCTCCGACGAAACGCCATGGCGGTGTCTTGTCCTCAGGTTTTCTGGGTAGCATCGTTCCTGAGTCTACCCCTTCCCCGAACACAATTTTGGCAGGAGCGTTTCTGAGGCTTTCTTTGATCTCGCTTTCATTGAATCTAATTATCCGTTCGGTATCTTTGCAGTATGTACCTACTTCACAGTAGAAGTCACAGGCTGCTTTGAAAATGTCGTCGGCTAGGCTGTTATCAGAGGGAACAAGGTTCTCCGGATCGTACGTAATGTCGTATTCCTTTACTACTTGCCTCAATTTGGTCGAAAAAATTCTTAGGTCATAGTCTCGTTCTGAACAAGGTTTTCCGGTTAGAGCTTTTTCAATGATGTCAAGAAATACAACCATGTTAGCTCCTCTTTTTCTCGATGAGTCCCGCAGCGACTTTGACGGCTTCTGTGGCTGTTTCTGCGTATCCGTCAGCACCAATTTCCTCAGCCCATTCGAGTGTTGTAGGTCCTCCTCCTACCATGACAATGAATTTTTCTCTCTTCCCAGTCTCCCTCAGATAATCTATGACATCTTTTTGTCCCCCTATGGTTGAAGACATTAGCGCTGAAAGTGCAATAATGTCGGCGCCAACTTTCTCTGCTTCTTCAATGAACTTTGACGTAGAAACGTCTACGCCCATGTCGTGGACGTCAAAGCCGTTGGCGCTAAAGAGAGCCACCAGAATGTTTTTTCCTATGTCATGTATGTCACCTTTCACAGTGCCGCTGACAACGGTTCCTTTTTTCAGGACTTTTTCTTCGGATATTAGGGGAAGCAAAGTATCTAGGCCCGCCTGCATCGCCTCCGCGGCCATCATTAGGTCGGTCAAAAAGATCTCAAGTTTATCGAATTTTTCTCCTACTATTATAGCGCCCTTAGATAATCCTCTCTCAATTGCCTTAACCGGATCTAATCCCTTTTCAATTGCCTCGTGAGCTGCCTTCACTACAGCATCTCTGTCACAAGCAACAACTGCTTCACTCAACTTGTTGAGAAGCTCTTCCTCAATCGTTCTAATCACCGATGTACGCCTAGTAGGGAGAAACCTGTGATTAATAATTTTCGATAAGTGCAGTCAAGTAGCAAGTATGTGGATTGTTCTTTAAGACAGGATTCTCTCCATTTTTTCGTGTACTGGCATTTTCATTTCCGCGAGTTTGGAAAGAATTGTGTTCCTAGCCTTCAGCTCTAGGCACTCTGGTGCAATGACACCGGTGGTTTTTATTTCTCCCTTTCCAAGCATCCAAGCAAAGATTGCGGCTGGAACACCTGTACAATATGACTCTTGAGTTACGCCGGGTATTATCTTGTTGGCCTCGCGAACATTCAAGGTAGGCCACTCATACCGGTAGCGTATCTTTTCACCGGCTTGTTCTCCAGCGATTTCCACTACCCCACATTCACTGGCGTCGACCAATATTCCTTCTCTGATTTTTTGCTCCACTTCCTCCATGGTGAGAGGAGGAGGAATCGCAGAAACGAAAACATCTCTTGGAGCTATCCTAATCCCTTTAACATTGACAGGCTTTTCACTGAGGAGACCGATTTGCCAAATTGCTTTTGCAATATGTATGTCTGCGTCGCCCATCTTGAAGTCAACATATCTTAAACCCTTTCCTATGAACCTCGGCAATGTTACTACTTCCTCGTGATGATGATGCACGACTTTTTGAGTGCCGTACGGATCCGGGAACGTGTATTCTTCTTCGCCACTGAAAGGAGGGACTCTTTGTAGCTTTCCATGTTCGTAAAGAAATGGTTCTTCTGCCATATCGGCCCACGCCGTTTCTGGCGACCAGATTGAGATAAACTCTTTGGTTTCCATGAGGCCCGTGTACCTTATCTTTATTTCATTCACTCTCTCAAGGTTGTCGGCGGCGTGTCTCGCAAGCAAGTTTGTAACTCCTGGAGAGGATCCCGTATTCATTAGAGCGGTTAATCCGGCGTCCTCGTATTTTGGGGTCCGTTCTATTTGCTGTGAAACGAATTTATCCATCGATGTGTTGGTTGGTCCTGACGCCAGGTCTTGATAGTTCGCTCCACCATTCAAGCCTGCATCCATCACCAAAAGGTTGTATCTAGGCACAGTTGCGTTCACAACCAAGTCCTTTCCCTTTGCAGCTCTTGTCAACTCATCTTCTTTGGTTGCATCAAGTTTCTTCGGTATCACCTTGTCGCTCTTGAGTCGCTCGATGAGCCGATTCGCCTTCGCCAAGTTTCTTCCAGCGCAAACAATCTCAGAAACCTCAGGGCGTTTTGCAAGATAAGTGCATATGACAGAGCCTTGGGCACCGTATCCTCCTATAACAAGCACTTTCATTCTGGATCCCGTAGCTAATGTACGACGAGGCATTTTTAAACTTTAATGCTACATCAATATTTATCATTCGAAATTCTTTTATGCAAGAAACTCGACTGTTTAGGGATGAGGCTCTGGGGCATATGAAACAGAAAACGATGATCCAAACTACCACTTATTCAATGACTTTCTATGCCTACAGCTATAGCTTTCGCTATTTTTGAAGCCCAGTAGCTAAAAATCTTTGTATTATCTTGGCTTCGTGGGCTTTTTTGGAGGTTTGAGTAGTATATGAAATTATCTAATGCAAAACGCCGCAAACGAATCGTGGTAAAATATGGTGGAGCTAGTCTAGCTGATCATGAACGAATGTTGCGGGCTGCTAAGGCCGTTGCGGAAGAAGTGGCAAAAGGTACACACATCGCAGTAGTTGTCTCAGCTATGGGAAAGACAACTGATTTTCTTCTTCACGCAGCGAAGAACGCCTCTAGCGGAAAGGTTGAGAATGAAGAGTTAGACGACATTCTAGCAATGGGAGAGAGAACCAGCATCAGAATTTTCACTGCAGCCCTAAGAGCAAAGGGTGTGGAATCCCGCTACTTTGACCCTTTGGACCCAGACTGGCCTATCATAACAGACGACAATTTCTCCAACGCAAATCCAAATGAGAAAGAATGCATGGAGCGAATCCAACGAGACATGCTTCCCCTTGTTCAAAAGGGTGTTACCCCAGTCATCGCGGGTTTTGTAGGCCGAACACTCGATGGGGAAATAACCACCATTGGAAGAGGTGGAAGTGATGCCACAGCATTCATTCTAGCGAAAGCATTGGAAGCAGATGATGTTGTCCTAGTTACAGACGCTGAAGGAATAATGTCTGCCGATCCAAAGGTCATTGAAAACTCTGAAAGAGTTCGAGAGATTGATGTAAACACACTGGTGGGACTCGCTGATTCAGGCACGAAGTTCATCCATAGAAAAGCCTTGAGGTACAAGGATCCAGCGATAAATGCTAGGGTGATCAATCATGCTCGCGGAGATTTGAACACAATGGGCACCCTAATACCAGGAGGATTGTCAACTGAACTAGACGTGGTTGTAGCAAGTCAATCCCCGGCAACCTCCATAACAGTGGTGGGCTGTAGAGTCTCTGAGAAACCCAGGGTCATCCAAGAACTGACGGAAACGGTCAAAACCTATACCTCGCTACTGGGGTTGTCTGTGGATCGCAATTCACTAATTCTATATGCAGCGGAAGAGGGAGACGTAGATTCTCTTCTGAAAGAGATTCACGAAGCAATACTGAGACACAGAGAAACCATTGCTATGTCTGTGAGGAAACAGTTGGCCTTTCTCAAAGTCAACGGTGTAGGGTTGGAAGAAACTCCAGGCATCATCGGAAAAATCTCGGAGACTCTCCGACTAAACGCAATAAACATCTTTGGCATCCTAACAATTACCTCCAGCATCCTTCTCTTCGTGGACTGGAAAGAGAGGGAAACAGCTCTAGAGCTTATCAAAAGCTCTTTGAGAGGTGATTGAAGATATGATGAAGGCAGCAGTCTTAGGTGCAACAGGGTCAGTTGGCCAAATCTTTGTTCAATTGTTATGCGGGCACCCGTGGTTCGACGTCTCGGTTGTAGCAGCTTCTGAACGAAGCGTTGGACAGAAATATCATGAGGCGGCGAGGTGGAGACTTCCTGCGCCAATCCCGGAGAACATTTCTGAACTAGAAGTAGTTGACATAGAGCCCAATGCTGTTAAAGACATAGAAGACGTCGATGTAGTTTTCTCGGCGCTGCCCTCTGAAGCAGCGGGCAAAGCAGAGGAAAGCTTTGCTCAGGCTGGATACGTCGTAGTTAGCAATGCTTCTTCCCACAGGATGGATCCGGACGTGCCTCTGGTCAATCCGGAAGTCAACTGCGATCATGTTTGTCTCATAGACGAACAACGCAAGAAGAGAAAATGGAGCGGGGCTATTGTTACAAATCCGAACTGCAGCGCCACAGTTTTAACTCTTTCTTTGAAACCAATCTACGATGAATTCGGTATTAGAAAGGTGATCGTTTCTACAATGCAAGCCATTTCAGGTGCGGGATACCCAGGCGTCGCCTCCCTCGACATTGTGGACAACGTGATCCCATTCATCAGAAATGAGGAGGACAAGCTGCAAACCGAAGCTTTGAAAGTGTTTGGATCTCCATCAAAATTGGCTGAGTTCAAGATATCGGCGAGCTGTCACCGAGTTCCAACTTTGGATGGGCATATGGAAGCAGTTTTTGTTGAGCCCGAACGTGAAGCAGATCCCGAATTGGTCATGGCTGCGATGGAAAAATTTGTCGGCGAGCCCCAGAAACTTGGTCTTCCAACAGCTCCGGCGAAACCAGTTGTCGTTAGGAATGAGGAAGATCGGCCCCAAACAAGACTAGATAGAATGGAGGGCGGTGGCATGAGTGTCGTGGTGGGTAGAATTAGGAGGGACCCTGTCCTTATGGGAATGAAATATGTTGTTCTAGGTCATAACACCATCAGAGGGGCTGCTGGCTGCGGTATTCTAAACGCTGAATACTTAAAAGCAAAAAAATACCTGTAAGAGGTGCACCTGTTTGGATTCTGGCAAAAAGAAACGGTTGAAAAGAATTTTCCAAGACGATCAACGAACCGTCATAGTTCCCATGGATCACGGCGTAACGTTGGGTCCTGTCAGAGGCCTTGTGAATATGCAATCGATCATCAATCAACTGTTAAAGGGGGGAGCAGACGCTATCGTCGTGCACAGAGGCGTAGCCAAAAAAGTTGACACTGGACGAGCAGGCTTGATTGTACACTTGTCCGCCAGCACCAAGCTCGGTCCTGATCCAAACTACAAGATTCAAGTATGTTCTGTAGATGAAGCTATGAGAATTGGCGCAGACGCTGTTTCCGTCCACATTAACGTTGGGGCAGAGCAAGAAACCAGAATGCTCGAAAAACTAGGGAAGGTTGCAGGTGAATGCGATCAGTATGGGATGCCGCTGCTAGCTATGATGTATCCAAGAGGTCCGGCAATACAGAATCCGCACGCCGTCGATGTGGTTGCGCACGCCGCCAGGTTAGGTGCTGAACTGGGTGCTGACGTCGTCAAGACCAACTACACGGGCAGTATCGAAACCTTCAGAGAAGTGGTTCGCGGTTGCCACGTTCCAGTCATAATAGCGGGCGGTCCAAAGGTTGAAACCACTCGGGAGGTTTTGCAGATGGTTCAAGACTCAATAAAAGCTGGCGGTGCAGGACTCTCCATTGGCAGAAACGTGTTTCAACACGAAAATCCAACCTTGATGATCAAGGCGCTCTCTGCAATAGTACACAACAACGCTTCAATCAACGAAGCATTACAAGTTCTTGGTGAGGCTCAGTGAAAGAACTCTGGATTGAAATAGACGAGTCATCTTCTCACAAAACAAAAAAGACCCTGATGAAATCAGCCACTGAGTTCTGCGATATCATTCTAGTTGGCTCACAGGATTTAGAAACCGCCAAACAGACTGGAGTCAAAACAGCAGCCGGTTCAGGCGACTCCGACATCAATGTGCTGGAATTTTTTGATGAAAGCACGGCCAAGAAACTCAAAGAGAAGGGGAAAACTGTTGCAGCTAGAGTAACTGTGAAGGGGAGACAAGATGAGAAGACTGTAGCAAAAGCCGTAGGATCATGTGACTACATAATCCTCGACTGCCCAGACTGGAAGATTATCCCTCTAGAAAATGTCATAGCAATGACGCGTGGAAAAACTAAACTACTCGCCAAGGTTTCCTGCGCAAAAGACGCCAAGCTCGCTTTGAAGACTCTAGAGCTAGGAGCTGACGGAGTTGTACTGAAAACCTCCATCCTCGAAGAACTCGCAGAAACAGCAGCTGCCATCAAGGGGCAAGTTTCAAAAATTCAGCTGGTGCCCGCCAAAGTTGTGCAGCTGAAGCAAATCGGTACTGGAGCCAGAGTATGCATTGATACGTGCGATCTGATGAAACCCGGGGAAGGAATCCTCGCCGGATGCCAATCTTCAGGTTTGTTCCTCGTTCAGGCAGAAGTCCATGAAAGCCCCTACGTTGAGACACGTCCATTCAGAGTTAACGTGGGACCCGTATCTCTATACACCCTTTCTTCACTCAGCAAGACAAGATACCTCTCAGAACTGAAGGCAGGCGATAATGTTCTCATAGTTGATCGAGGAGGAAAGACTAGGCCAACACATGTGGGAAGAGTGAAGATTGAATGGAGACCTATGCTACTCATTGAGGCCGAATACAAAGGTGGGACGATGAAGACGATTGTTCAAAACGCCGAAACTATCAGACTTGTAAGCAGAGAGGGTTCAAAATCCGTTGCTGAATTGGGAGCTGGCGACGAGGTTCTCGTATATATTACGGAGAAAGGAGGCAGACATTTCGGAACCTTAGTTAAAGAGGAGACGGTAATAGAGCGTTGACCGTCAGGATCTGCGTCTCGGTCCTTCCCAAAACCGTCGCCGGGGCTTTGGAACTTGTTGAGAAAGCTGAAAACCGCGGAGCGGACTTCATTGAAGTCAGACTGGACAGCCTTAGAGAACACCATGAATTATGTGACATTGCAGGTTGTAGCAAGACGCCCTTAATAGCGACAAATCGATCAGTTAAGTGCCACGGCAATTTTCGAGGAAGCGAAGTCGAGCGTAAACAAATACTATTGAATGCTGCGAAAAACGGCTTTGAATACGTCGATGTAGAGTTGTCCACTTCCAACCTGAAGGATATTGTTCACGACTTGCATGAAATGAGTGTGAAGTCTATAGTGTCATTCCATGACTTTGACCGCACTCCAAGTTTGCCGCGGATGGAGGAGTTTCTCGCAAGAGAGATTGCGAATGGAGCGGATGTGTTCAAAG
>CP070636.1:457758-460282 GCA_020356305.1 Candidatus Bathyarchaeota archaeon
TACAATTTCGTTGAAGAATATGACGGACAATGAAGGGTTGATTATTTGCCGAAAAGAGAAAATGTATCTGGGAATCTTCTGCGAACTCAAAGATCAGATGCTGAAGGCAACATTTGTTCCCTTCAAAATAGTAAACGACACAGTAGAACAAGTTGAAGACATAGACGAAATACTAGATTTCAAAGCACAAATTAGCGGAATGTTATATGCTTGGATGCAAAACAATCTAATCCTAAGGTTTAATGAAATTTCTCCAAACCTTGAACTGGGATTCAAGAAGGTATCCGAGGGGCTTGGACCATCAAAAATACCCTTCCACGCTCATATACGAGAAACGATAGGTTCTTTCCCCAAAAATCATCCATATCAGCTAGCTCTACTAACCACAGGCTCTGTAGCAATAGTAAACGTGATGCTTTTCATTCTAGGCAAACTGGTTTTTACATGAGAGAGAAAAACTCAGCAAGCTATAGGTTTTATCCAATTCAAGAACTCAAATCACGAAATTCCAATTGCGCATGGCCTTTTGCTTTGTGCACATTGAAGCCTTGCCAATTCCGCATCTTAGCGCATCGGCTACATATCTAACCAACATTTCGTCTCTCTTCTCTAACTTTTGAGTTTATGAATAAGATACTTACAGCTAGATACAACAAGGTTGCGCGCGAATACACCTTCTTCCACAAGAGCTCGTGCGCCATAGTTTTTTCCAAAACCTGACAAGAGGTCCTGGGCTCTGTTTAGAAAATCTTTCAGCTCCTTAATCGTGGTTTTTTCGCCTCTGACTTTGTCCTTCGTCAAAAGTTGAAGGTCTTCCACCACTTTTACGTAGGATTGAATCATCCCATCATAATCGTTTTTGTCGAACTTTGCCAATGCATTCGTTAATTCATAGGCGATGTCATTGAGACCAACCTGGAAGAGGAGAGCCACGGTTTCGAAGCCTTCACCGAGTTTCTTGAGCGATTCAGCTTCTTCTTCCACGCGAACCCGAAGGTCTTCATCTTTCACGTCAATGAGAATCTCATTGGGAAATATGGGAGATTCAACGACCTTTCCAGTTTTATCTCGCAGCACAAAGTTTATGGCCAATACTTCGACGAAGTATCCTTTCGGTATTCCCATTTTGGATGCTACATCTGTGATATCCAAGAAGGCTCTCGTTGTTGCTGGTTGACCAATTTTCTCATTAACCACATCGAGAATGCATCCGATTCTAGGTTCATTCACAATTCTAAGCGCTTCGTTGTACACTCGGTTTACGTAGAGGCGAATACGGTTTCCCACTTCGCCGTACATGTTAGGATACTTCTGAAACAAATCATGGACATCGAAAAGGTATAGAATCGGCGGAGCGTAATGAAACGTCAAAGGTTTCGCTATGATTATGGGCATACTAAGCCACCCTTTCACAATCTTGCAATATCATCTAGAGGCTTTTCCTTTTTTCGGTTGCCACAAAAATAGCCGAGAAAATCAAAAGGTATCTACGCGTCAGAGCCCTATTCAAATGTCGAAGCAAAAAAATCTGCAATCTTTCTGAAAAGTGTCTTCTGATTCTTAGTCTTCAATATTCCGTGTCCTTCATCTCTGAAGACTAACAATTCGTATTTGATTCCTTTTTTGTCCAGCCTCCTCTTTACCGCCTCTACGTTCAAGGGTGTAACATTGGGATCTTGGGACCCCTGAACAATCATCAACTTGCCCCTAATTTGTCCAACGAAGTTTATGGGCGACCGATCATAGTATCGTTTGGGAACTTCTTCAGGGTTTCCTCCTAACATTTCTTCGGAATATGGACGCAAATCAGGACGGGTTGATTCATAGTCAACCACCAAGTCGGTCATTCCGCAAATAGGAACAGCTGCAGACACTAGCTCTGGTGCTTTGGTTATCGCATACCAGCTTGAATAGCCGCCGTAGCTGGTTCCAGTGATACCTGCTTTTCCTTGCTCCGTTATTTCCAGCGCTCTCAGAGCGTTGATCCCAGCCCATATATCTTCTTGTTCGTCGCTTCCCCACCCGTTGACTCTGATTAAATCTTCAAATTCCACGCCGTAACCTGTTGACCCTCGATAATTTGGGTCGAGAACATTAAAACCTCGTTGGGTATAATACTGAATTTGGGGATTTATGGCGTCTTCGGAATGATAGGTGGGGCCACCATGAACGTAGATGATGGCTTTCTTACTGGCGGTTTTTGATCGATAGAGCCATCCGTGAATTTTTAGCCCGTCCTTTGCTTCCCACTCAAAATCTTCTGCGGGGGTCAGGGATTCACGCTTGATTGTTGTTCTTTCCCAAACGTGAGTCAGTGCTTGAAAACGGGAAGGCGAAACTTTGTTGATGTTAAACCTGACAAACTCTTCCGGTTGGGTGGATGAATAATGCAGACCTATCCATTGTTTCTCCGTCATAGGACCTACGGGTATGAGCGAGCCTTGAATCTCAGGTAGGATCTTTTCTTCATTGTTTGCCAAGTCGACCACTGAAGATCTGACTCGTGCTTTTTTATATTCCAAAA
>CP070636.1:460382-463225 GCA_020356305.1 Candidatus Bathyarchaeota archaeon
ACGTTGCTCCTAATACATATCTGGAATAGAATGCAGTATTAGGACCTCCTATTCTACTCACTAAGCGACCGCCAGAAGTGGGGAAAAATTGCCTATAAGGTAATTTCCACTCATTCACTAGAATGCTTTCGGTAAGTCTTGAGTATGTTATGAAGTGAATAGTCAATGAATGACACGCAAGGAGACCAATGCGAGAGAGAATTACAAGAAAAACCACAAACCAGATGTGCAAAATATTGTACTCACTTACACTGAAAAAACCGAGTGCTGCAGTAACAATAAGTGCGTAGATACTGGTAAAACGAATTCGCTCAGTCGCTACATGTCTTGCATGATCCCAGAATTGCTCATAAACTGTTCTGAGATTCTCTTGTTCCATTGAAAATCACCATTAAATCAGAACAGTTAAACCTTTCCGTTGAAAGGTGTCTTCATCTTGTTTGGTCATGTCTTCACCTTCCGCTTCTATGAAGTGTATGCAACTTGCATATCTAATCTTTTCTTCGCCCGCATGCATGCATATCTTCCATCTGAATTTGTCTTGCATAATGCTTTTACTGCAACTAGAGCTGAACTAAAACAATGAACTGGACAAGCTTAAAGAACAGTCTTCACCACACACCCAACCTTCATCTCAATCAAAGGAGAACCTAGAAGTTGGAAAGGGCATTGGTTTTGACCAGTCTTTTCGTTCCAGTAGGTTTCTTAATAATTTCTATGCCCTTGAATATTCTTTCGATTAACTTAGAGTCTCTGTTGGTGTTTTTCGATCAACTAAGCTACCTAGTAACCTATGTTTCCCTCTTGGTCTGCCTCTTCACAGTAATCGCTACTTTCCTATGGTACCCTCGTGTCAGGAGAAAATTTTCTTCGCCAATTAAACACTCTGGATTATCAGTGGCAATATTGATTCTGGGAACTACAATCCTCATCATAGTAGTTCAAGTCGGCTTAATGTTTCTGTACCCAGGTTTTCTGTACCAAATATCCTTCTACTTGTTTTTTGTCTCCTTAGTAATGTTTGCAGTTCGAAACTCGGTTACATTTGGAGGCGCATATCTTCACAAAAGACGTGAACAGCACAATTCAAGCCTCGACCTCACAAACAGAACACCATTGGTTACCGTGGTCGTTCCTGCCTATAATGAGGAAAAGGCTATTGGTGAAACTGTTGGTGCTCTTCTTGAGCTCTCTTATGTCAATAAGGAAATAATTGTTGTGGATGATGGATCTACAGATGAAACCTTTGAAGTCGCAAAAAGGTATGCAAGAAGTGATGTCGCTAGAGTAGTTACGAAGCCAAATGGGGGAAAGTGGGATGCTCTTAATACGGGGATTGAAGCTGCAAAGGGAGAGTTCATCATCTGCATTGATGCTGATACGCTTCTTCTTCCAGATGCCATCCAGCACCTAATTAAACATTTTAGTGATCCCGAGATTGGCGCAGTAGCGGGAAACGTAAAGGTCGGAAATCGACGCGGTCTCTTAACAAAACTTCAAGCACTTGAATATATTGTTGGAATCAATCTTCATCGGAGAAGCGAAGCGTATCTACAGAATGTCACGGTTGTCCCTGGACCGATTGGAGCGTTTAGGGCATCGGTACTCAAGGAGATTGGCTTGTTTGAAGGGGACACATTCGCTGAAGACGCGGATATTACGCTCAAGATTCTGAAGGCTGGTTACAAAACGGTTTTTGAAGCACGAGCCATTGGACACACAGAAGCTCCAACGTCAATGACCAGCCTTGCGAAACAACGATACAGATGGTACAGAGGTAGTCTGCAAGTGCTCTCTAAGCACAAAGACATGACCTTCAACACGAAATATGGACGCACTGGCACCTTTGTGATGCCATGGAGAATTTTCAATGGAGTTGTCTACCATTGGTTCATGTTCTTCACCCTGATGTGGCTACTAGTTTTCTGCTTCAATCCGATATCCCCCTATACAGTCTATCAGCCGAGAATAAGAGGAGGCCCTCCAGAATGGGCACGAGGACAGGGATCATCGAGTGGACAACCTGATCCTCCAAACGGTAGTAACCAAGTCGGGATAATAATTGATTTCTTCCAAACTGTCCCCTACATCTACGTTTTCTGGTTCTTAGCCTTAATTATAATAGAAGTTGCGTTAGCTGTCTATGCGTTATCTCTAGATATCAGAGAAAAGAAGTCCCTACTATTGTATACCATACTCCACCGACTTTCCTTCCTCTACATATTAGATATACTAAAGGTGCTAAGCCAACTCGAAGAGACACTCCACTATCCAATGAGATGGGAAAAAATGGAACACCACGGGACGGCAACTGTCCAGCCAATACGCTCGCGCATGTGACTGACACACAGACAGACAGACAGAGTGACAGACAGGGGGAATACACGGGCACACGCACGGGCACGGACGGATTCACAGACGGATACACACACGCACGGGGAAACACGGGGTGGAATAAGATTAAAATTTAACCCCCTAAACCCAAATGTTATATTTTGAGTAAGAACAAATGTCATATCCTCAATTTGTTTCCAAAAGTTGGTAAAAAATGGATCCAAACAGAAGGGCCGCAATAATCGTGGGAGTTCTATTTATCGTTGCGACAGTAGCGCCTATTGTAAGTGTTGTTCCGCTTAGTGTTGTTCCGCTGGGTTGGTTAGGATCTGAAGGTGATCCAGATTACCTTACTGCTGTTTCTGCAAATGAAAACCAAGTCTTGATAGGAGCAGTCCTTTGGTTAGTTTATACCGCTTCGGCAGTTGCCATTCCAATTGTGATGTTTCCAATCTTGAGAAAGCATAATGAAGGTTTAGCTCTTGGGTTCGTTGGTGCCAGGTGGTTTG
>CP070636.1:463325-470201 GCA_020356305.1 Candidatus Bathyarchaeota archaeon
CTCAGTGGGGCTAAACCGAAAGGCCTCATGGAATTGTGGTGGCACATAGGTGTACCTGTACTCATACGGAGTGGCTTCTCGCTCTTCCTCCACGATGATGGGCTTCGGATGTTCCCGTGGGACGCTGGCTCTCCAGTATTCTGGACACTCGTGGTTCTCGGGAAGCCTGTGTTCAGCGCAGTAGTACTGGCTGCAAAAGGGGCACTTGAACGGGAGAACAACGTTCGTCTCGCAGTATTTGCACTTCACAGCGGTCTTCATCTTCCCTTGACGATTGCCTGTGACAAGTTCGCGAACCTTTTGATTTAAACCTTTTCCAGTTTCTCACGGAAGGTAACGGAACATTTTATAATGTTGAAAAAGCTTGCATTTTATTCGGATTGCCGGGATGGCAGAGTGGATAATGCGCAGGCCTTGAGAGCCTGTGGACCTTTTGGTCCGCATGGGTTCGAATCCCATTCCCGGCGCCAACGATGGAATTTTGTGATGTGAAAGGAGACATACGTTCTAGAGAGAAGAAAAGCTCTTTGTCATAGCTTTTTCTAGGTCAGCAATAGCCTTGAGAAGTTGATCGGGAGACGGGTATGAGACCAAAAGATTTAAGAACGAAACAGGTTACCCTCGTGCCGAGGATTCACATGAAAATCTTGATCGTTGGAGTGGGGGCTCAAGGATCAGTCATTGCCACAGAGATCGTTAAGACTCCAGAAGTGTCTGAGGTTAGACTTTCGGACAAGCATTTGGACAAAGCTAGACGGCTGGCAGAGAGACTGAAGAGCGAGAAAGTGTCCACCTACCGTGTTGATGCAAACAATGTAGATGACATAATGAGCGCCTCAAGTGGAGTGCATTTGATTGTGAACACGACAACATGGAATGCCAGATTCAACTTGAACATAATGGAGGCTGCGCTAAAGAGTGGAGCACACTACCAAGATCTAGCTTCGTATCCGCCTCAGCAATTGCAGCTCAGCGAAAGGTGGAAGGAAGCAAACCTGACTGCTCTAATAGATACTGGAGTGTCTCCCGGCGTCACGAACGTGCTTGCGGCACAGGGTGCTGACACGTTCGATCGCGTGGAAGAAATACGTGTTAGACTCTGGGGGGCTGTTGAAAGCGGTAAGCCCGTCTCGCTTTGGTCTCCTGAAACTGCTTGGGGCGACATGGCGGAGGAACCGATTGTTTACGAGGACGGAGAATACAAGAAGGTACCTCCTTTCAGTGGCGAGGAGGTCTACCCCTTTCCTGATCCGATTGGTCCACAAACCGTCTACTGGCATTCTCATGAAGAACCGGAAACTCTGCCTCGCTTTATAGGTAAAGGCGTAAGATACGTGGATTTCAAGATGGGCGGACCTGATTTTCCGTTGGCCAAAGCTATTGTCGAGTTCGGCCTGTTAAATGATAATCCCATAAAGGTTCGGGGTGTTGAAGTAGCTCCTCGCGATGTCTTTTTTGCACTCGTTCCACCCACGCCATCCATGGAAGAGATGGAGAGAATGATCAAGATCGGAATGATAAGCATGAGAGGATGCGTCGCAGTAGATGTCAGAGGTCGGAAAGAAGGTGAAAAAACGCGATGTATTCTTTTCACTGTTTTTCCAGGCGTCCAAGAATTGATGAAGAGAATGCCAGGTGCGAACCCAGTAGCGTACGTGACGAGCGTTCCAGCTTCAACCTTTACAAAAATGCTTGCGAAAGGAGAAATTGAAACCAGAGGAGTCATTCCTCCTGAAGGCTTGGAACCACGAGTCAGAAAGGCTTTCCTGACTGAACTGGCCAAGAAAGGCATAGTCGTAAACGAAAAAGTGGAGAAGATATAGTCTGAGTTGTCTCTCGATTCTCTTTGAGTCAAGTGTGTGCATGACTTTAGTCGTACGTGAAAATGAAGTCACAGAATTCTCTGCAGGAATCAACTACTTGCGAAAGAATTAGAAAAAAAGATGGTTAGTAGGGTAGAGTTTCAACCCATGGATAGAGTTCTTTCAGCTTTTTCATGGCCTTCTGCACTGCTTTCTCTGGGTACGCGTAAGGTGGAAGCTTGTTGTGAAGGTAGTCGTCGTAGGCTTTCATATCGAAGTGGCCATGGCCACACAATAGGAAGATTATGGTCTTTTCTTCACCGGTCTCTTTGCATCGTAACGCTTCGTCGATGGCGCCCTTGATGGCGTGGGATGGCTCAGGTGCCGGTATTTTGCCTTCAGTTTCTGCGAAGAGCTTGGCAGCATCGAAGACCTCTACTTGATCGTAGGCTCGCGTTTCGATTTTCTTTTCTTCATTCAGAATACTCAGCGTTGGAGCTATACCATGGTAGCGAAGACCTCCGGCGTGGATCGGCGGCGGTATGAACTCGTGGCCGAGGGTCTGCATCGTGATTAAGGGAGTTATCCTTGCGGTGTCACCGTGGTCGAACATGTATGCTCCTTTGGTGATGGAGGGGCAAGCTGTGGCTTCGGTAGCTATGAACCTTGTATCCTTGGGGGCTTTCCCTGAAACTTTGTCATAGTAGAAGGGCCAGAAGAGGCCTGAGAAACTGCTGCCTCCGCCTATGCATCCGACTATCACATCCGGATAGTCGTCTACTACTTCAAACTGCTTTTTAGTTTCCAAGCCGATCACCGTTTGATGCAGAAGAACATGGTTGAAAACGCTGCCTATGCCATAGTTGGCTTCTTTGTGCGTGAGAGCATCATCCACCGCTTCGCTGATGGCGATTCCTAAGCTTCCCGTGGTTTCAGGGTTCTCTTTCAGAATCTTTCTACCTGCCTCTGTTTGAGTACTTGGGCTAGGATATACCTTGGCGCCCCAAAGCTCCATCATAACTCGTCTGTAGGGTTTCTGATGGTAGCTTACTTTGACCATGAAAACGGTGCATTCAAGACCGAAAGTCATGCAGCCGAAGGCCAGAGCGGAGCCCCACTGACCTGCTCCCGTCTCGGTAGTCATTCGTTCTGCGACTTCCTGCATGTTGTAATAAGCTAGTGCAACGGAGGTGTTGGGTTTGTGGCTTCCTGGGGGGCTGACGCCTTCGTATTTGTAATAGATTTTGGCAGGTGTCTTCAGAGCTTTCTCCAGTCTAACGGCTCTGAAGAGCGGAGTGGGTCTCCAGAGCTTATAGACTTCCCTCACCTCTTCGGGAATGTTTATCCATCTGTCTTTGCTGAACTCTTGAGCAATGATCTCTTTGGGATAAATCAAGGGGACGATTCCAGGCCCAGGTGCCTTCTTGTCCGGCTCTATTGTCGGAGGCAGTGGTCTAGGCATGTCGGGCAGTATGCAGTACCATTGCTTCGGTATTTCTTCTTCATCTAACAGCACTGTTCTAGACGACATGTTGTTTCACTTTTTGGCAACATCTTTTTTCATGTAAGTACGGTATTAGTGACTGTGGCAACATTTAAAGCTTATGTGTACAAGATTGTACATTGAAAGGAGGGAGCTAAACGCTTGTGGAGAAAAGTATCGGAATACTTGGAGAATTATCCCGAACGCCTCTTGGTGGCCAAGGTTCTCGTAGAGAACGGATTGAACATCAAGAACGGAAGGATATACTGCAACGAAATCGAGATTCCAACTTTAAAGGTGGCCCGAGTCGCCAAGGTTGACAGGAGAACAGTTGTGGAAACCTTGAAGATGATCCGCAAACACGATGAGCTCAGACTTATTTTCACTCATATAAGGTCAGCGGGAATATCCCTGAGAGAGATTGCGAGACCCCTCAACCTTGGAGTCGTCGAGATCACCCCCGAAGATCCTAAAATCGTTGGGATACTAGCTAATGCCGCATCAATAATAGCTGCAGAAGGAATAAGCATCCGTCAAGCTCTTACCGACGACCCAGAGCTTAGTCCCGAGCCCAAACTAACGTTGATAGCCAACAAAAAAATTCCTGGAACCCTGATCCCAAGATTTTTGAAGATAAAGGGCGTAGTCAAAGTCTCAGTCTATTAACACCTATGAAACCATAAGCGACTGAAATGCCAGCGTAGAAAGTGCCATGTAGAGATCAAAGTTTGTTGGGTGTTTGATCGGCAATGCCATCGGCGATGCGTTGGGTAGATCACTCGAGGGCTTGCGGATCTCAGAACTCAAAACGGAGAAAACTTCTCAGGTCGCTGGACCAGCTGACGCGCGCGAAAAACCTTTTACAGCACTGATTTTGCACAAAAAGTGCGCTAGAATATTCTGTTCAAGTCGCCTGTGCGCACGCAATTCTGGAGAGGATTAGAAGTATGAACAAACTTTGAGGTTTAAGCGCGGGCAGATCGAGCGCGGGTGACGAGAAGTTTCAAGTATTCCTGTGCCTCATTTCTTGAATTTAACCCACCAGCAACAATCTTTGTTTTGTTGTTCTTGAATTTGGCCAAAGCAACCCATTTCTTGGTTTTTTTGTTTAGCACTGCTTTGAACGATTGAACTTCACGCAGCTCGTCATTTTTCAATAATTGTCACCTCTTCCCGAATATTACTCTTGTATGTGAACTTGAAAGCAAACGTCATTCATGCTTCGCTGTCTTTCTTATGGGGTTCACTCCGTTTCTAACAGGCTCTGCTGGGAACTTACGTCTCCAAGTATAGAAATCCGCGTCAAAGTCAAACTCAAGCACCCAAACGTTCCCCTCTTCAAAGTGATGGTCTCTGCATAAGCCATCAGTATTCCCAGAAGTCGGAAGAAGCTTTCCACAAACCTTACAACGCCGAGTAGTCATGAGTGCTCACCTGTTTCATCTTTTTGCGTTTGTGCATCTTCTTTCGACTTTTCATTTCTTGAGGTCGCATGATTCCCAAACCCCCCCGCAGAGTTTCTGCCCGCGGTGCAAAAGTAAACAAAAAAGAGGAAAAAAAGAAACTCAAGCTATTTTCGTTAACATGCGCCTTTTGCTTTGCCCTTCTTCTGCTTCTTTCCTTTCTTCTTCGACATTGTTTTACCACTCCTCTTCTTCCTGTTCTTTCCAGTCTTCTTCTTCCTCTTCTGAGTAGCCATGCATATTTTATCCCTCCAAAATGGCTAAGGCACTGCAACGAGTATATATGCATTTCAGTCAAAAAATTATGGATAAAAAATGCCGTGTCAAGGAAAATAAGGCTTTTTCATCCTTCTTTTCTGCTTTATATACTAAAATATGCGCGTGTTCTCATTGAGGAAGACAAAATGTTCAGTTGGTTACCTGGCTTTCATCTTGACTTTTCGTCAGTCCTTTGATTTTTATGTTAACCTATGCGAAAAGGTGAACGTTAGCTTCATATAAGTCTTGCAGGGTTACTAGGAGTGGAGAAGTCTCCATGAAATTAGTGGACGTTTTGGAAACGCTTTCGAACGCTTGTGGAGTTGCTGGCAGAGAAGAAGAGATTCAAGTTTTAATGAAGGAATTGCTGAAGCCGCACATGGACGAGATCAAAGAGGATAAACTTGGAAATGTTATTGGGGTCAAGAAGGGAAAGGGGAACACGCC
This sequence comes from Candidatus Bathyarchaeota archaeon, assembly GCA_020356305.1. Next base: position 468,779 of record CP070636.1, read on the forward strand.
AAAGGTTATGTTGACAGCTCACATGGATGAAATCGGGCTTATGGTCAAGAACATCACCAAAGAAGGTTTCATACATTTCACGAAAATCGGAGGAATCGACGACCGAATCCTTGTGGCGCAAAAAGTTTTGGTTCACACGAAAAAAGGACCAATCACAGGGGTCATCGGATCTAAACCACCTCACATTCTTAAAGAGGAGGAGAAGAAAAAAGTAATTGAAGCAGACAAATTGTTCATCGATGTAGGAGCAACCAGCAGAGAAGACGCCCAAAAAATAGGACTTCAAATTGGAGACCCTGTGAGCTTCGACATCAAATTCGCGCGGGTGGGAAACGAAGCGGTTGTCGGAAAGGCTTTCGACGACCGTGTAGGCTGCGCTGCCCTTGTAGAAACCCTAGCAAGGCTTGGCAAAGCAGACTGTACAGTCTTCGCTGTAGGAACCATACAAGAAGAAGTTGGGCTGCGGGGAGCTACTGTGGCAGCTTTTCAGCTTCGTCCAGATGTGGGCGTAGCACTTGACGTAACCGTGGCTGGAGACGTCCCTGGGGTACAAGAGGTAGAGGCTCCCATAAAGATGAGGAAAGGCCCCTCCGTAACTGTGACGGATTATGGTCTGATCACTCACCCAAAAGTGTTGAAGTGGTTCATCGACGCAGCTGAGGAGAGTAAGGTTCCCTACCAACTAGAATCGACGTCAGGTGGCACAACCGACGCTGCTAGAATCGCTCTAAGCAGGGAGGGAGTGCCCAGCGGCGTGCTATCGATTCCCACTCGCTACATTCACAGCCCAGCGTCGCTGCTCAGCCTCGTCGACTTGGAGAATACAATTAAACTCACTGTCACAGCTTTGGGAAGTGTTCAAAAATACTTCTAGGCGATTGTCTCGTTTTATGCTTCTAATTCCTCAACTATTGCCTTCTTTAGGTCTTCTCTCTTTGGCACTCCGACAAACTTCAAGATGCCATTGATTGCAACTGCTGGAACTGACATAATGCCGTACTGAGATGCCCGGGTAGGGTCAGCAGTTATATCCAGCTCTTCAACGGTGATGTCGCCCTCTAACTCGTCAGATAGCTCCTTCAGCATTTTCTTCACTGCTGGACAGTTGGCACACCCAGGAGAAGTGAACATTTCAATGTATGCCTCTCCCATAATCTTTCACCTCCTCTCTAGCTGGTCTTTCCCGCCTTCACAATAAACTCAGGAAGCATGATCTTTCCTTTTCTCAATTCGCTGTCTGCGCATGAAGCAGCAGCCTTGGCTTGAACAATAGCATCAGGAATGTCCTTGGGTCCTTGTGCACAACCGCAAATGTAGATTCCGCGAACATTCGTCTCCACGGGTCGAAGCTTTGGATGCGCCTCCTTCAAGAACCCGCTTTCATCAACTTCGATGCGCAACATCTCAGCAAGCTTTTGTGTTC
>CP070636.1:470301-474022 GCA_020356305.1 Candidatus Bathyarchaeota archaeon
GAGAAACCTTCGGCGCACGGCAGCCTAGTAACTCCTGAATTGTACATGGAGTTTCGTCACCTTATTCAGAAAGCCATGGAAAATGCTAAGGTTGTTATTGAAGAAACAGCTTCCGATTTTTCACAGCGGTTTGGTCGAGATTACGAATCGCAGATTCAATGTTACAAATGTAGAGACGTGGATGTAGTAATAGTGTCGATGGGAGCTGTCAGCAGCGAAGCCAAGGAAGCAGTTGATAGATTGAGGAAGGAAAAACTGCCTGTTGGCGCCGTCAAGCTGAGAGTCTTTAGGCCTTTTCCTAAGGAGGCTGTCCAAGAACTGGGAAGAAGAGTAAGGGCTTTCGTAGTCATAGATCGTGACATATCCTTTGGCATGGAAGGTGCCCTCTTCACCGAGATAAAAAGTTCCCTGTATACTTTGGATGAGAAGCCCCTTGTCTTAGGTTTTATTGCTGGTCTTGGCGGCCGAGACATAAGAGTAAGGAACCTTACGAGAGCAGCGAGGAAAGCCTTGGATGCCCTCAGAAAGGGTGTAGCGTATCCCGAGGAGGAATGGGTTGCCGTCAAGGAGTAGTGAAGGATGAGTTGGATAAAGGAAATCCCCAAGGAAGAGAATCTTTTCTCTGGGACAACTTCATGTATAGGTTGTGGTGCCACCTTGAGTCTTAGGTTGGCACTAAGAATCTTAGGTAGACGAACGGTTCTGGTTGTTCCTGCCAACTGCACATCCATTATTCAAGGTAAGTATCCCAGAACGACCTTCAAGATTCCGGTTTTGAACGTGGCCTTCGCTTCGTCTGCTGCTGTTGCTTCAGGGTTGGTCGCTGCTCTTAGGATTCGAGGCATTGAAGGAGTGAATGTGGTGGTTTGGGCTGGAGATGGAGGTACTGCTGACATAGGACTTCAGGCACTCTCCGGCGCGGCTCAGCGTCAAGAAAATATGCTCTACATTTGTTATGATAACGAAGGTTACATGAACACTGGCATACAAGAAAGTGGCGCAACCCCTTTCGGTGCATTAACTTCCAACTCGCCACGTGGCAAGAGGCTCTTCAAGAAAGACATGCCCCTCATAATGATGGAGCACAAAATACCCTACATCGCAACTGCGAATATTTCGTTTCCACACGATTTTGTCAGGAAATTTAGGAAGGCTTTGACTCATGTGGGACTGAAATATATTCATCTCTATAGTGCGTGTCCCCCAGGCTGGCGAATACCGCCAAACGAAATAATAAACATAGGAAGACTTGCTGTCGAGACTGGGGTGTGGGCCCTCTTTGAGATAGAGAACACCAGATTCCGCCTCACAGGTCCAAGCGTCAACATCCTCAACCAAGGCAGACGAAAACCCATTGAAGAATACCTGAAAATTCAAGGAAGATATAGAAAAATGACAGAGGACGACATAAAAATCTTGAAAGAATGGATAGATGAATTATGGAAGAGATATTCTGAACTGCATGAACTGGAGTAGAAGCAATCCATCTTCAATTTCCAGTGAAAATTAGGTGTCTCGTTCTGCTCGTGCATCAAACGCTGATTTGCGACGCGCAGTTAATATCCTCCATCGCTGATTGCACTCTTAAGTTCATCTATTGCAGTAGGATCATCCAAAGTCGATGTATCTCCAAGTGGCATGCCTCTGACAAGCGCTCTTCCAAGCCTTCTCATCACTTTGCCGCTTCTATTCGTCGGTATTTTTCTAACAAAAAATATCTTCTCAATTACTGCAACCGGGCCAAGTGCTTTTCTAACCGTTTTTTTAAGTTCATTTGCCAGCTTGCTAGATGGTTTGTTGCCAGGCTTTGCCACAATAAAAGCAACAGCTAATTCTCCCTTGAGAGGATCTGGTGTTCCAACAACCATTGCTTCGCCAACTGCTGGGTGGAACAGAAAAGCATTCTCTATCTCAGCAGTTCCAATTCTATGTCCAGCTATCTTCAATGTGTCATCGGCTCTCCCTAGTATCCAGATGTATTCATCTTTATCCTTCATTGCAGCATCACTTGTGTAGAAATAACCTCTGAAGACATCATAGTAGGTCTCATTTACGAATTCGATATCTCCCTTCCACTCTGTCTCACCGAATCGCTCTACATCCCCCCATATGGTTAGGAATATTGATGGCGCTTTGAAGGGTATTTTGTAGACCAGAAGACCTTTCTCATCTTTTTTTGCCGGTTGCCCATTTTCACTAAGAACTTCAGTTTCGATGCCTGAGACAGGTAATGTCACAGAACCTGGTTTCAACGGTATCTTGTCTATGTGGTAAGTTGGAAAAACGGTTAATAGTGTTTCAGTTTGACCATACGTGTCTACTATAGGAACTCTACCATTCCCGACCACATCAAATGCCCAGTTCCATGCTTCGGCATTTAGAGGTTCACCTACACTTCCTATGAGTCTCAATGAAGACAAATCATGCTTTCTTACCAGCTCATCACCATAACTCATAAAGAGTCGGAAGGCAGTTGTGGAAGTATAGAATACGGTTGCTCTATACTTCTCAACTAGTTCCCAGTATTTATCGGGCCTTGGGTAATCCGGAGCACCTTCATAAAATAGAGATGAGAGACCGAAGAGTGGTGTTGTATATACTGTAAACCACATTCCACCAGCCCAACCTATATCTCCTGTGAAAAACCACGTGTCTTTTCTCGTATTTTCGTTGTTGAGATCAAAAGCCCAAAGCATGTTAGCATAGAGCCAAACGAGTTTGTAGGACGTATCTACAATTCCTTTAGGTCTACCTGTTGTTCCAGACGTGTACATGATGTAAATCGGTTCATTAGCCTCTAGCCATTCCGGTTCAACGTACGAGGCATTTGGAATGGCGTTGACCAAATCATGCCACCAGACATCTCGACCTTTTTTCATGCTTACTTTTCTATTCCACCGTTTGAAAACGATGACCTTCTCAACACTGGGTGTTTTTTCAAGAGCTAAATCAACTATTTTCTTAAGGTCAATAATCTTCCCTCTTCTGAAGGTCCCTTGCGCTGTTACGAGAAGTCTGCTTTTGGAGTCGTCGAGTCTACTTGCTAATGCATCGACTCCAAAACCCGAGAATACAATCACATGTAATGCACCAATTCTGTGAGTGGCTAATATGGCTATGATTGCTTCGGGTATCATTGGCATGTAGATGCCGACTCGATCTCCTTTCTTGACTCCAAGATTTTTCAGTACCTTTGCAAATCTGTTGACTTCTCTAAACAAATCATGATAACTGAGGACTCGAGTATTGCCAGATTCATCTTCCCAATAGAATGCGACTTTATCTTTTCTCCAAGATTTCACATAGATGTCAAGCCAATAACTGAAGTTTGTTAAGCCCCTCAAAAAGAATCTATGCATGGGAGGATCATACTCGAAGTATTTTTCCCACGGTTTTTTCCAATAAAGAGCTTGCTTCGCAATTTCCCCAAAGTATTCTTCCGGAGACTTGAGCGAGATAGCATGTGCCTCAAGGTACTTCTTTCCGACGCCTGGAAATACGTAATCCTTCAAGTTGAAACTTCTCTCTTGCATAGGTGGTCGAAAGAAATATGATTTTCATGGTTAAAAAATTAATGTGACCCGAGGACACTTGAATAAACACAATGTTTGAAAAGTAGGTGCGATTGGGAGAAGGTGGCTGAATTCAGTCAGCCTCAGACAAGGTGGAGATATCCCCCGAAGTCACGATCTTTAGTAGGTTTTTTGGATTTCTTGATATA
>CP070636.1:474122-477426 GCA_020356305.1 Candidatus Bathyarchaeota archaeon
AGAAGAAGATAAAGAGAAAAAAATTGCAGTTTTATCTGCTGGATTGGGCTATTCTTTCGATTTCGTTGCGTTTGGCTACGCCTGCGCTTTTTATGTCGTTGTTGGCTGCTAGGATTAGTTCGTCTGCGATTGTTTCAGGTAGACTTCGTGGGTTGTTAGCTGCGTTTTTGCGTGCACCTTCGGTTAGGTTGCGAAGCGCTAGGTCTATTCGACGTTGGGGTGCGATGTCTACTGATAGGTGATAGACAACTCCACCATAGCTAAGGCGTGTAGTGTCTTCTGCTGGCGAAGAGTTTTCTACTGCTTGAACAAGTATTTCTATAGGATTTTTTCTTGTGCGAATGTTAATAATTTCAAATGCGTGTTTCACAATGTTGGTAGCTCGGGCTTTTTTACCGGCGTTTTTACCCGGGCGCATGAAGCCGTTAATGAATCGTTCCACGATGTTTACGCGTGCTTTGCGGAAGCGTTGATGCTCGTGACGCCCCATGCTATGTGGGAGGGTCATAGGTGTCAAATTTATATAGCGTTGCAAACCTGGGTCTTTAACTGATATTTCGTTAAAGGTCCATTTTTGGAAGAGTAAAATGTCTTGTTTAGCTTTGCTCACTCTGGTCACCGTGCTGGTTTCTGTTTGCGTCCGTAGACAAGTTCGTTTAGGCTTACACCGTTAACCTTGATTACTTTCCAGCGAACTCCTGGAATATCTCCCATTGCGCCGCCTCTCGTCCCGCCTATCCCTTCAACAATCACCTCGTCGTGTTCATCTACGAGATTTAGGGCGCCGTCTCCGGGTAAGAAAGCGGTTATGAGGCGCCCATTTTTGATGAGTTGCGTGCGGACACATTTGCGTATGGCGCTGTTCGGTTGCTTAGATTCAACACCTACTTTTTCTAGAACTATGCCGCGGCTCATCGGAGCACCCTGTAGAGGGTCTACTTTCTCGTCTAGACGGAGCATGCGGCGGTTAAAATAACGATCTGACCAACGGAAGTTTTTCCGTTTCTTTTTGAGTTGCCTTGCGGCGAATTCACCTCTAGGGGATTTTGAACCCATACTGAAGTTTCCTCTTTTTCACAGTAACATTCCAACACTGATATTTAAACAAAACGAACTAACATAGCCATAATTGGAAAAAAATCATACAGTATCCGTCGGTTTTGCAGGCTCCTTCATTTTTTTTCAGCTATGAAGCGGCGGTATTTTCCGCAGTGTGAACCGCCTTTGTTAGTGCAAGTGAACTGGCCAAGATCAAAGTAAGGACAGATACGCTCAAATTCGCAGTAATCTTTAAACCTATTTTGAATCTTGGCTAAAATGACTTCAAAACGGTTCAAACTAGAGGCACCCTTATTCAAGTAGCGGTTTTGGAGAGTTTAAGTAGGATTTTTTCGGGAATTCGCTCTTTTTCAAGTACCAGGTATTTTATGCCTTCAGTTTCGCCTGCTTGGTCGAGTGTTTGAAGTGCCTCTCGGGCTTTTTGCCCCATGTTCTTGACGCGAGCGACTGGGGCCAGACTCTTTATCGTGAAATAGAACATCAGGAGCCGAAACCTGTGGATATTCGCCTGATACCATACTACGCATGGGGCAACCGCGGCAAATCGGAGATGACGGTCTGGATACCGCTCAGATGAACATACCCAAACCACAATAATTCTTTCCATGAATTTTTAAAATAAAACATAAGCGTCGTGCCAGGAACCGGATAATGCAAAAATTTCACACTTTTTATTTGCATTCCTAGCCGGATTTCACTATTTTGATAGAACTCTGTTCATCTTTGGAAATGGCCGTTTGACAGATACCCGGCCGGGAGTTACTATTCCATAAGCATTTGATTCTATGGGCATGAGACGGTCATTTTCTTTCAATATAAAGAGAATCACCACCTATGTGTGTAAGTAAACATGGATTGTCTTGCGCTCCAGACCTAAAACTAGCGTGAACAGGAAGGAGGTCGCATATGAAAACAAGATGAATCCTGATCAACAATCGCAAGTTGTAATCAGTACATTTCAAAGCGATTTGCTATAAAGAATGATTGATAGCTCTACGAGCTTAGCCAAAACACCATTCGAAATGGGACGAGTTTCTTTAAATTTATGAAAGGAGATTGAAATGTTAAGAAAGCAAAAGGAAAATTTTTCTTTACTGAGTATTTTTGCCGTTCTGGGCATCCTAATGTTCACCACCAAAGCACAAGCTGACCTTGATATTGAGTATATCTCCATTACTTCGTGTATTGACTATATAGACGGCACATTACAAGACTCAGAACCCTGGTCTCTCGATATAGTTGTGAAAACTGTGGATTCTGGAAGCCGACACTACATTGACGTGACGCCACCCAATCCTGCGACACAGTTTACTATCTACGAAGACAATGTAGATAAAGGCAAGTGGGATTGGGATTCCCGGCCGGAGGATTCTTCTCTTGCTAATCTCCGGGCACGCTACCCTGAAGGAGACTATATATTTGAGTTCTGTGAAATTGATGGCACCATACTCAGAACTGTCGTATTGGACTACAGTGATTTACCAAGCGTACCCGCCAATCCAATTGATTATACCTATCCTGCAACTTATGGAACAACGGGAATTCCCATCAATCCGACAATCACATGGACCGTAAACAGCAGTGACGGGGATACTTTGATGATGGCATTGGATGATGATCTTACTGGCGAGGATGTATACTGGGCGGCCCCCATCTCGATAACCACGACTTCGTTAACTCCAGGCCCATTATTACCCGGCCGGTTATATGTGCTCGATCTCTCTGTGGTCAATGTCAAGGACTTGGAAAGTGGTCCTGCTTTACCAACAATGAATGTTGATGGCGACGAGCTTCAATATTCTCTCGGAATAGCATACCTTAACGGAATGGCTTTCACAACCGCCGAGCCGGGAAAATATTCATTGAGAGAATACTATCCTTTAGCCGAGGGCATCACGTGGAATTACTTGCAGAATTACCAGGACGGACGCAAGGACTATGAAATATTCTGCGTAGGAGGTACTGAGACAATCAACGATGAGACAATAAACAGACAGTGGGAATTCGATAGTGGTGAGCTTGCATATGCCTCTGATATTTTCTACACATGTTTTGCCTGGACAAAAGAAGGATTAAAAGTATACAAGTGGGCCTGTTCTGACGGTTCATATACTTCTTATAATCCACCTTCGATACGGCTGCCTAATTGGATACAGTTCGGTGAGAATTTCAGCCAGACTACTACCACAACAGAGTACTATACCGGCGGTAATCCCGTCAATTCTTTTACCACAAGCATGGAGAT
>CP070636.1:477526-480166 GCA_020356305.1 Candidatus Bathyarchaeota archaeon
CGTGTCTCACTTTCTCCATGACACGGTCTAACACCTGAATGACTTTTTTGAAATCCCGGCTCGAAGCTGCAAGACCGGCATCCAATGCCGCTAGGTAGAGGTCTTCCCACACGTGGCGCAGGTCACGAAAGTCCGCGTAATACAGATCTCGAAGTTTCTTATCAAATTCTCTTAGATCTTCTTTTGTGCCGTATCCTAATGTAAAGAAGTTTTGAATCTGAGAAAGGATGCCTTGCCTATCTTTCACCTTTTCGATAGTACTACGTTCTGCCATTCACAACCCTCTTTCTAATTAGGTGTTTGATCTAATTTAGGTGATGTCTTGGCAATCTATATAAAGGTTATAGCCTTGTACTTCAGAAATTATAAATACCGATACCCTTCTTCAAAATAGCTTGGTCAAACCTGTTTAGAGATGGTGAGCTTTGGGTCTTTTCAAACGGTTCAAGAAACCAAAAGCCAGCGTTTCGTTGACAATTCCAAAAAGTACGGCCGCTATGGGCGAAGACTTGAAGGGGGCAATCACCGTGTCATCCGAAGACGAATTTGATGTGTCTGAGGTGAGAGCTGAACTTCGATGCGTCGAGAAAAAGAGAAAAGAACGATGGGAATTCGATAAGCAGCGTCAGCGTAATGTGCGACGCGTCTACAGGGAACTGGCTACGTTGCATTCCAGCGATCCGAAAGCAGGTGGCAAGCTGCATCTGGTACCAGGTTTCAAAAAAACGTTCCCCGTAAGCGTTAATATTCCTGCTGGTGGACGAGAATCTTTTGACGGTATGGATGCAAATGTCACTTGGTCTATAAAAGGAGTCGTGGCCATCGATGGACGCCCTGATGTCACCAGCGAAACAATGGAACTTCAAGTGATTAGACCAGCAGGAGGGCCAACAGTCGTAAAGGAAAAGGAAGTGGCCATGATACCATGTGAGTACTGTGCAGGTGTCATGCCTGAAACGGCGACGTCCTGCCCCAATTGTGGAGCACCGCGAAAAATCTGAAAGCAAACAGTCGCTAAATCAGAAACGTGCGACCTTTCGTTGTTTTATTCCTTGATAACTGAAGAATTTGCGTTTTCAGTAATCTTTGGCTTCTGCCTTATCTTCCAAATTAATATTCTATGCGCGCGCGAAAGCGTTGCGATATAGTTGCCAATTATATGGTTATTTTCGCCACGCTCGGATTCCTGCAATGGCAATTAGGATTCCGACGACTACCAACAGGGATGGGAGGAGATATCCGAGAAGCACTGCGCGAATATAGAGGAACCATACGAGGCCAAGCGTTGTTAATAGGATTCCTCCGGAAAGAGTGTTGAAAGTTCCTCCTCCATATTGTTCTGGATTTGACGCGCGCATTCCGGCGAGAACTATGATCCAAAAGCCAAAAAGGACTAAAGTAAGTGATAATACTTCGGAAATGTTGGCGAGAATCTTGGCGACGGAGGCGGCTGCGGATACAGCTAGGGCCAAAATCAGGATGCCCAGCGAAAGAATGCCTACTGGTCTCTTCGGCATGAACCCTCACAGAATCTTTTATGTTCTATGTATGGTTATAAAAGCTTTCATTAGAATAGCCCAAGCTTTGTCGGAGGAATGTCGCCTTTCACAACTGCTCCTGTAGCGCCGTCTAGAATTATTTCGTATCGTTTTCCTTTGTATTCATAGGTAATGAACCATATTGGCGAGTGTATGTATACTGAATCACCTATGGAAAAGTCGTTCTTCATTTCAATCAGCTTGTCTATGTCCTGCTTTGCCAGAAATTGGTGATGACTCTCGATTTGTTGTTTAGCACGTTCCACGGCTTCTGGCTGGCGCATCTCACTGTTCAAAACCTTGGCAAAACGTTCAATCCTTCGAAAGTCGTAAGGAACTTTTCCCTCAATGGGCACATCGTATTCTCTCGTGGGAAATTCAGCGGCTTTCCTGGCTAGAACTAGCCAGTCATATTTTTTCTCAATTTTTCCCTCTTTGACAACGGGAGGAGTTATCCGTTCAAAAATGCCTTTATACGCGCTGGTAACGGACACTGGAACTACCCAGAACGGAAGATACACGAGGCTTTTTTCCACGATTTTTGCAGATCTTGCTAAGTCACCTGGCTTTATGAAGCCCGCTTTCATCCAGTTCCGAACGAGCTCGTCTGCCTGAGCGGGATCATACTCGTTCATGATCATGGAATGCTCAAGGGTGAAAGCTTTCCCGGTTTCTATGACGCACGTGAAACCACAATATCGACAGGTGGCCACGATCTCTCCGGGGTTAAACTCGATCGGCGCTCCGCAGTTCGAGCAACGAATCTCGTGAATCACCGACATCTCTGCAGCCCCTTCAGTCGAAATATCTGTCGGCAAGGTTCAAGAAGAATTTTTCCGTCCAGGCAGAAGAGTTCCAATGACCTTAACAAACAACACAACAGTGAGATTGGTTACTAAGTTGCTGAAAGATGCGCGCGCTTCAAAGGGTGTTCCGTCAACTTCCCCTGTTATGGTTAGAGTATTTTCACCAACACCTAGGATAGCCATTACTTCTGCCATGGATGCATGGTTTGGGTTTGGGGGTTAAAATTTAATCCCCCTCACACACACTTGCTCTCGTTCTTTCTTCTTCTCCTACTCACTCACTCTCTCTCAACACA
>CP070636.1:480266-484217 GCA_020356305.1 Candidatus Bathyarchaeota archaeon
CCAGCGTGACCGCACGGGCAGCGCTGCCAGGCCCACGCCAGGCAGGCGTCCGGGTCGTCCACCATCTCCAGGTATGCCCGGTTCACGGCCAACGCCAATGCCCGGGCATCGCCGTCAGGCGGGCCGATGAAGGCGATCTTGTGGTCCCCCGCCAGTCCAACCTCAGCCGCCCGCTTGGCGTCTTTCTTGCGGAGGACATCAACGACCTCGTGGTAAGTCAAGGGTTCTAGTTCAAACACGTTGGCTTCTCTTCCTATTCTCCACGGCCAATGACTGTGGCAGTCACTATTAGAGACGAGAGCATACTTGTCCAACGCGCTCAATCGCCAATTCATTGGTGGATCAGATGAAAGCCCGGTTTCGAGAGCGAATACATGTTTCGTCATGTCCTGATAGCAGTCTTCAATGCTGTTGAAGCCGCTGAACGCGCCGAAGAGGCTGAACCAAGGCGTCCAAACATGAGCAGGGATGACAACATTTTCTCTTGAGACCTGCATAATCTCTTCGACCAGTAGAGACGCAGTCATATCCAGCGTAGGTCGGCCATCAATTCCGAGGTTGCCATATCTTGCCAATCTTGCATTGATTTGAGCAGCTGTGTCAATATTCGGCGTCAGAATTACATGGTGAATTTTTTTCACACTGTCTTTGAAGTTGAAAATCGTGGAAACCTCACCTGACAACATGAAGCAAACTGGAGACCTTGGGTTTCGAGCGGATTGATAGAGGCCTGTTTCAGGAATCTCCACCAAATCCCGCACTAATTCCTCAAGCCACTTGGGGTGCGTAAAGTCACCTGTGCCCACAAGGTTTAAGCCCTTAATTTGAGCAAAACGCGTAATCTCGTATATGTTCATTTTCTGACTCGTCGCACGACTGAAGCGACTGTGAATATGCAGATCTGCGAAAACTCGCATGGTCAGATGAGCGTATCTCTGCTATTTAAGACTGTGCGTGCAGTGAACCCCGCATATTAGGAATTCGACACTTCAGAAGATAACCATTAATAGACCGATTGAAACACAATTGAGTCTTGGGTTGGCGAATGAAAAAAGCTAAGAAAAATAGCCCTTCAACATCTAGCTCCATCAAGGTAATGTGGATCGATGGCCTGCAGTTTGTTGCAACAGACGGCGCAGGACACTCTATCGTAATGGATGCTTCAAGGCACTCTGGCGGCGAGGAAGCAGGTTTCAGTCCTATGACGTTGCTTCTGATCGCCTTAGGAGGGTGCACAGGAATGGACGTTGTGCACATTATGCAAAAGCAGAGGCAGGACATCAGCGGTCTAGAGGTGCTAGTATCTGGAAAGCGAGTTGAAGAGCCACCTCGAGTCTACAACGACATTCAGGTAGAATACAGAATCAATGGAAAAGAAATCGAAGAAAAAGCCGTTCAACGCGCCATACAGCTTTCTGAAGCCAAATACTGCTCTGTTGGAGCCACATTAAAGACGTTGGCTGAAGTGAAAAGCAGTCATACCATCAATAGATAGTTTCATGCCTCGCAATGCTATGACCCACTCACCTTTCTCCATCTCTCTCTTTCACGTATCTCTTGAAGACTCGCTCCCAGTCAACCCTGAACATGATGATCATCACGACTATCAGCAGTATTATTCCGAGGAGCCCGCCGAGCATAACTGCTACCCAGTCGCTTCCCTCGCCAAAGATATCTTTTATGATTTGGATTGCATAGAGCCCACTGTAGGCGACGATGAAATTCATACACACTTTCCCAATCACAGCAGGTACAAACGCCCGTACGAAACTGTAGTGCATTATGCCCAGTGGAATGAAGAGAAGATCATCCGGTAGAGGAGTTAGAGCGAAAAGGAAAATGGCGATGGGACCAATTCTGTCGAAGACCCTCACCATAAACTCCATCTTCCTCTGCCGCTCTGCGCTGATAGCTCTTCTTCCATAATACCCCAGTAGGTAGCCGGAGAATTCGCCCACTGCGGAGCCAAGCCCTGCAGCGACGGCAATTAGAAAGGGATCAAATACACCTCCGAGAGTGAAAATGACTACAGTGTAAGGCAAGGGGAAGAAGATCGAAAGGGCGCCGATCAAGCTTATTAGAAAGATTCCAAAGTACCCGTAGTTCTGTGCGAGTTGCAACATCCACTCGACCAACTGCTGCAGCGCGTTCTGAAGTATGACTCGCAAGCCGGCCCTCTCAAAAGCGCATTTTGACGGTTAGCTTCTACGCTTATTATGCTTAATCCTATTAATCTTTATGAGCGATGTGCGTGGATTCATCTAACGGCTTTTTCTCATTCACCAGCCGCTAATTCGGCGAATCTGACGCTTGCTACCTCTAGGTTTAGGTTCTCAAATCCTTAAGATATTTCCAGAAATATTAAAAGAGAACTGCACTTAGTATGATTCGCATTCATGTGAGAGAGAGGAAGAGCGGTGCTGAGGTTTGTATAAGAAACTAGGTATCTTCATGTTCCTAATCGGTCTGTTTGTTGTTTCCTCATTTGCAGAGGGAGCAACAAAGTCTGCATTGATGGAGTACACTGATTTTTCTGCCTTCCCGGAAGGAAACGCTGTATCTGTCTACTTCTTTACTGGTAAGGGCTGTCCGTATTGCGCTAGGGTTGAGCCATTCATTGCTGAGATCGAGCATAAATATCCCATACAGCTGCTCACGTATGACATCTATAGCAATAGAAGCTACCTTCTGCTGTTTGCCGAACATGCTAGCAGGTACGGTATTCTCTTAGAAGAAAGAGCCATTCCTGCTGTTTTTGTTTCGGACGCCTATTTTGTGGGCGATAGCCCGATTCTTGGCGGTCTTGAAGAAATGGTAAACAAGGCGTTGAAGGAGAGTTCTCTGCGTGACCATGACTTGGAGGTGAAGGGACAAGGAAGTGCGGATCAGAAAGCTGCATCAGTGATCAATGAGATTCCAATTGCTACGGTTACCGTTGCTGCCCTAGTCGACGCCATTAGTCCTTGTTCCATTGCTGCCTTAGTGTTCTTATTAGGTGCTAGAGTGGTTGCTGTCAATCGACGGAAGAGGATGCTGAAGGTCTCTCTGTCTTTCTGTCTCTCTGTTTTCATTGCCTACTTCCTGTTTGGACTAGGTCTGTACACAGTTGTGCAAGTTAGCGGTTTTTCCGATATTTTCAGCTTGCTAGTCGGACTTGTCGCGCTCTTCGCTGGAATTTTCTATATCAAAGATGTTTTCTGGTACGGCAAAGGCGGTTTTGTAATGGAGGTTCCCCGTTCCTTGAAGCCGTTGCTTATGAAGCTGCTCAAGAGTGTTACCAGTCCGCTTGGAGCCTTCATGATGGGATTCGTAGTTGTCTGTTTCGAATTGCCCTGCACTGGCGGCCCTTACCTGTTTATTCTCGGGCAATTGGCGAACAGCGCAACTAGACTTCAAGCGATTCCTCTCCTGCTTTATCACAACCTCATCTTTGTGTTGCCATTGGTCACAATTTCTCTGTTGCTTTATTCCAACATTTTCTCAATAGACAAAGCCAGAGAGTGGAATGAGAATAACAAGCGTCTGCTACGCGTGGTTAGTGGCGTAGCAATTATGGCTCTAGGCTTCCTAGCGATTCCTGACATGCCGATGCTTCAATTGATTCATACATTTCTGCGCTGTTTCAAAGCCATTGGTCCACCTATTTTAGTCATCATGTCATTCTATCTTGTTATATCCTCTGCAAAGCTTAGGAATCTAGGAAACCATTTGACACGACCCAAGGGTACGATTCTTATGCTCTCTTTGCTGATTACGGCGGCTCTCGTCGTTCAAAGACCCGCCGTGCATGGCACAGTTGAAAATGAACCGCCAATTGCTGATGCAGGTCCAGATCAAACCTTGCTTCTTGGAGCGACTGTGACTTTTGACGGAAGTGGATCCCACGACCCTGAAGGAGCCATTATCTCATATGAATGGGACTTCGGCGATCCTTTTAGCCCAATACCGGGA
>CP070636.1:484317-487941 GCA_020356305.1 Candidatus Bathyarchaeota archaeon
ACTCGGGTTCCTCTATCTGCAATTGAGCTAAAGCTGCACGGTTTGCGTGCTCTAAGTACTGGTCTGGGCTTTCAATGACACTCTCTGCCAGCGCGGAGTCCGTTGCTAGCAGTTCGCCAAATTCCACAACGAACGAAGTTTTGCTGGCGATTGCCATCTCTGAAATCCGTTGTCGATATTTGTCTGACTTGAAAAGGTCTTGAAACCTCTCTTGAGGATCAGCGACTACTGCTTCTTCTGTCAAGGATTCACCTCACTTTCAGAATTTCATCTTTCCAACTGGTAATAATCTCGTGTAAGCGCTCATAGATGACGCGCTCCTCTCGCGTCATGCTCTTGAGAAACTGTTCGGTTTGTGCGGAGGCTGAGGCTAAAGAAATTATTTTTTTGAGTCTACAATCCACGATGTCTCGGGACAGCCCTGACGCCCTCTCGTACTCTTTCATTTTTTCAGGTTTCTTCAAAGCATCGCCTCTCACCGTGGAAAGGTAGCGGCGCAACCGAGGGTAGAAATCCTCTGAGAGCGAGGAGATCTGTTTGACCGACTGAACGCGCTCTTTCCAGTGAATCTTATGGAGTTTCATCGCGTCCAGCATTTCCTCCTCCCTAACACGCGCTATTCCCGCCTTTTCCAGCTCCTCGGCTATCCAGAATCTCACCTCGTACTCCTTTCCCTCTTGGAAAGGCCCAATCGTTAGACCAGCGAGCTCCATCTCGGGACAGTTCCGGTTCACGAGAATTTTGACTGGAGTATTCTCAAACACAAAATCCTCATCTCTTATAGATGCTTTGGCCGACACCGCTCTCTCCTCCTTCTCAAGCAAAAGTTTGTTCTGACAATAGAATATGCTGTCAGATATAAAACCTATAGATCGAAGAAAACAGCCGTAAAATCCACGTGCAAAAAGGTCCAGTTTGCTTCTAGGACATGTTCAAATTACCTTTTCCGGAACGCGCAACCATTAGTGAGTATTGTAGGCTGTTGAAACTTCTAAGATCTGAGATGGTCCTCATCTGGTCTTCTTATCCTTTCCCTTTACGTATTTCATGAAGATTTTTTCCCAGTCAATCTTGAACATGACAACTACTATGACCACCAATAATCCTATGCCAAGGAAGCCTCCAAGCAAAACTGCTATCCAATCGCTTCCTTCGCCAAAGAGGTCTTTAATGATCTGGATCGATAAACGCCCACTGAAAGCTACGATCAAGTTCATGCTCATTTTCCCAATTAAAGCTGGAATAAATGCTCGCAAGAAACTATAACGCATTATGCCCAGTGGAATGAAAAGGATATCATCTGGTAGAGGTGTCAAGGCGAAAAGAAAAATGGCAAGAGGACCGAATCTGTCAAAGACTTTGACCATGAACTCCATTTTTCTACGTCGCTCTGTACTGATGACTTTTCTTCCATAAAAACCAAGCACGTAGCCAGAGAATTCACCTATCGCAGAGCCTAATCCTGCAGCAACTGCAATCAGAAAAGGATCAAATAGGCCTCCAAGGGTGAAAATAACCACCGTATAAGGTATAGGGAAAAAGATGGACAAGGCGCCGACTAGACTTATTACAAAGATTCCGAAGTAGCCGTAACTCGTTACGAGCTGCTGCATCCATTCGACCAGCTGCTGTAGCACGTCTTGAAGCAAGATCTGCAAACAAGCCCTCTCCGAAGTCCATTTCGGGATTAATTTCAACGATTATTGTGTTCAATCCTAATAATCTTTGTTAATGAACAAACAATGTCAATTTTTCCATCTTGCCGCAAGGAAAGTGCATACGTAGACTAGGCGCACATACTTGTGAAGAATTCCCCCTCTCTCCCCCAAGAAAACGTAATCTTTAAGAGCTAGACGCTGGTTTTCCAAACTAGAAGGTTTACAAACGTAAAGGTTTGGTGAAAATGACAGCATTAATAAAAAAAAACCGCTCAAAGTCGAGCGCGAAATCCGACATTGGTTCCCGCGCTTTGAACGTTGCTCTAGAGCAGTTGGCGCTCACAGCCGAAAAGTCAAATTTGGACCCGGGCATTCACGAGATGCTCAAGCATCCGAAGCGTTCACTTGTTGTTTCGATTCCCACAAAACTTGACAATGGCGAAGTTGCTGTTTTCATGGGCTGTCGCGTCCAGCATAATGGTGCACGAGGGCCCTTCAAAGGAGGCATACGTTATCATCCAGATGTCACTTTAGATGAAGTCACAGCCCTGGCTATGTGGATGACGTGGAAATGCGCCGTTGTAGATGTTCCCTACGGCGGCGCCAAAGGCGGGGTGTCCTGCAATCCTAAAGAAATGTCAAGGGCAGAGTTGGAACGCTTAACAAGAAGGTACACAAGTGCACTGCTGGATATTATGGGGCCTTTTCGAGATGTCCCTGCTCCTGATGTTTACACAGATGCACAAGTCATGGCGTGGATCATGGATACCTACAGTCAATTTCAAGGTCATAAAGTGCCAGAATGTGTCACCGGAAAACCTATCATTCTAGGGGGCTCCGAAGGTAGGGCTGAAGCAACTGGCCGTGGCGTATTTATTTGTGGCAGAGAGGCCGCCAGACGTCTCGGCATGAAAGTGAAAGGCAGCGCGGTGGCGGTGCAAGGTTTCGGAAATGTTGGCTGGAACGCTGCGAGAATAGCCTACGATACGGGATGCAAAATCATTGCAGTTAGCGATTCAAAAGGCGGAATACACTACGAAAAGGGCCTAAACCCCTACAAGATTTATGAGTATAAAAAGAAAAACGGTTCCGTCATCAACTACAAAGGATGCGAAAACGTAACAAATGAGGAGCTATTAGAGTTAGAATGCGATATTTTAATTCCTGCGGCCTTGGAAAATCAGATAACTAAGGCTAATGCTGGAAACATAAAAGCGAAAATTGTTGCTGAAGGAGCCAACGGACCTACAACTCTCGAGGCAGATAGGATACTTCACGAAAAAGAAGTCTTTTCTGTACCGGATATACTTGCCAACGCAGGTGGAGTTACGGTAAGCTATTACGAGTGGGTACAAAATCTCGATCGAGAACATTGGTCTTTAGACGAAGTAAACCGCAAACTGGAGAACAAAATGGTCAAGTCTTTCAACGACGTCTACGAGATAGCAAAGAAAGAAAAATCGGATATGCGAACTGCTGCGTTGATGCTAGGCATTGGAAGAGTAGGCGAAGCAATAAAAACACTTGGAATATGGCCATAAGCAGTTTCAACATACTGCTCTTATGTGCGTATGAGGCTTCATCCAACTGGTTTTTTATCCCCTTCTCAGAATGAGAACGTTACAAGATCGTTATGCTATTAGATAAAACATGCCATGTTGCTGGTTGCTATGCCTTAGGCGTTGCTTCATTTGCCTTTTGGCTGAACGCCGCCATGGCTTTTTCGATCTCTCCCTGACCCACCTTGTCCACGATATGTTTCATTTCTTTGATTTTGGAAGCAAACCTCTCGCCTTCCGCTGCGCTTATCCAAGCTAGTTGCAGGCGATCTTTGTTCAACCCTAGCCGTTCCATTTTCTTCCATAGCTTCTCAATTCTTTTTTTAGTTTGGTGATTGGCATTTATGTAGTGGCAGTCGCCTATGTGACAGCCTGCCACCAGCACTGCAGCGGCTCCTCTGGAGAAG
>CP070636.1:488041-493918 GCA_020356305.1 Candidatus Bathyarchaeota archaeon
CCACAGTAGGCTTGCTCTGTTCTATGCGCACGCGAATTAGTTCTTAGACACTTTTTTCGTGTAATGTTGACTTTGAATCTGACTTTTGGCTAACCTGTGAGAGTGCAAATCATACGGTATGCACCGCGCATTTCACTCGTTCTTTGATTGTTTTAGCAGATAGTCTAATGTACTAGAAAGAAAGAGGAGATTGGTATTTGTGATTGCGTGTCATTCAAGCTTGTGTATGGCCAGGCATAATAACTCTGGTAACATCACTGCCATCGAAGATAGTGCCATCATGTAGTTCTCCTGTTATGGTCAAGGTCACTTTTCCATACGTGATGCCTTGAGAATGTATGTGCTCTGAGACTGCTGTTCTGCTGAACTTGACCATCAACCGTGAAGTTCCATCGTGGTTTCCAATGACAGATTCGAGTGGTTTGTCCACCCAGAATGGGTCAACTGGAATTGTGTCGTTCAGGAGTATCGTGGCTCGGTTAATGGCACTTACGTTGTAGCCTTCAGGAAGTTCAATGTAGCACGTAATCCATCTGCCTTTGCTCTTTAGGTTTAAGGTTTCGGGGTGAATTTCTATGGTTACAGTGGCCACTGGTTTGTATACGGCAGTCAGAGTGATGCTTGTGTCCATGACAACTGTCTTTGTTCTGTTGGTGTCTCCATCCTCAAGCCAATGAGACCAGACGTGTCTATTATGGGTTTGCGGCATTTCAAGCGTGTAGGAGCCTTCAAGTAGCCATTCGGTGTATGGTGTTGTTTGCGGAGTTCCATTAACAGTGAATGTTACACCAGTTAGAGGTGAGGAGGTGACAGTCAATTCGTAGTATGGTCCACTAAAGGAGGCGGTTAAAGTGATGTTTGTGTCCATGACAACGGTTCTTGACCGATTTGTATTCCCATCACTCCATTGGTTCCAATGGTACTTTGCATCTCCAACAATGTGGATCTCCGGCATCTCCAAACTGACTGAAGCACCTTCAGTGAAGGTGCCTAGCCAAGGAGTGGTACGCGACGCGTTATCAACCGTAAATGGCACTCCGGTTGGTGAACTATCAACCGCAAGAGTGTATTCTGGAGGTGGTATCGCTACTGTGAAGAAGATTTTGTCAGATACGCCCATGTTTCCCGCTGTATCGTTTGCATAGACCACAATACTGTGTGATCCATCTGCCAGATCGAATAATGTTGTGTTTCCAGTAATTGTCACGTTTGCTTGGCCGTCTAGGCTGTAACCAATCCAATAGGTTAATTCACTAACGGTAAAATTTAGCGGAACATCATCCACAGTATATGTCTTGTTCTCCGGAGACAGAATGGAGATATTTAGTGGAGTGGTGTCTACGGTGAAATGAACCGTTTCAGAGGTACCCATGTTACCGCTGGTGTCATTTGCGTAGACAACTACGTAATACGACCCGTCTAGAAGACCTGTCATACTCGTGTTTCCCGTGATAGTGACGTTGATCATACCGTTTAGGCTGTAGCCGATCCATGAAGTTGTTTCATCCACCGTGAAGTTTAAGGGAATATCACCTACAGAATACGTCCTATTTTCAGGAGACAAAATGGAAATAGCAGGCGGCGTAGCGTTTGGCTGGCTTTGACTTATGTATGTGAGTGTTCCAATTAGAAGCAGTGTAGATAACAAACCTAGCATTGTGAAGGAAGTTAGAAGAGTCTTATTTATTCTACTCATGTTGCATCCCTCGTTATTTATGCTCTTTCATTTTTTTAAGCCTTATGAAACAATCTTCTATATGCATGCATGCAGATTCGCATTATGCGCCCGCCTGAAAATGCGTGGAAACAATGTAGATTCTGACTTCATAGGTTTTTTATATTCTATCCTCTTCAAGAAACTGTGATATTGCAGAGTTGGAGAGTGAGTAGCTTGCGGAGCTTGTGGCTTGGAGCGTTCATAGGCTTTCTGGTAACCGTTGTTCTTGGATGGGTGCTTCCAATAATTGGCCATTTAATTGGCGGTTTGGTTGCAGGCTTAATAGCTGGAGGCGGAGCGGGCAGAGGAGCAAAAGCTGGCTTCTTGGCTGGAATATTCGGTGGAATAGTAGTCACAATAGTCGCAGTCATCGGAGGCTTAGCCGTCGGCGGAATCATGGGTGGGGTCTTCGGCGGACTACTAGGCGGCGTCGTTGGCCTACTCATAGGAATTGTAGCATTCCTACTGAGTCTCTTTGGAGCATTAGTGGCTGCCATTGGAGGACTCGTCGGCGGAGCAATAGCAAAATAGCAGCATTCGCGTGCATCGTAAAGTTTTTGTACGGTAAGAATCCAGCATGCAGCATGCATGCATGGAGAGGGATGGAGAATGGAAGAAATTGTAAAGGATGTATATGTTGTTAAAGGTCACAGCCCAGGCGATATGAATTGCTGCATTTACATGGTTGACACCAAAAGTGACGATGGATTGGTACTAATTGATGCAGGACTTTACATTGAACCAATTCAAAGCATCGAGAAAGACGGATTTGATGTGAAGAATACAAAACATTGTCTTATTACCCATGGTCATATAGATCATTTCGGCGTCTGCAGTGAACTCGGGAAGCTGAACACAGATATTAAGTTTTACGCTCATGAGCTTGATGCAGAGAAAATTGAGCAAATACCCAAAGACAAGTACATTCAACAATTTTTTCCGGATTACAAGTACGACCCAATCCAATTAACGCGCAAAATCAAGATTGATCGTGAAATCTTAAAATTTGGGCCATGTGAATTTACATGTATCCACATTCCAGGACACACGCCGGGATCCACAGCGTATTTTCTGGAGACTGAGCGAAAGAAGATACTTTTCGGTGGAGATGTTCCCGGACTTGTTTTGAAAGCCAGTGGTGGTAACATCGATGATTATTCCAGATCAATGGAAAGATTACATGATTTAAACATTGACATACTTTGTGAGGGACATGCAGATATTATAAAACCGGCAGACAAAATATCCGAAGCGATCAAAGCCTATGTGAAACTCAACGAAAATCTGCACATAGTTGCTGAGGTGGATCCTTCTGATACAAAAGCGTTGCTTGATTTGACGTTGGCGGCGTATGAGCTGGAATGGTATGAAAACGCTTTGGATTTTTGCAACTACTTATTAGAAATCGATCCTAACAACCCTGAAGCTCAACGTCTTTTGAAAGAGATCAAGAAACATAATCCACCTCACTATGAATTCATAAAAGGACTCATCAAAGAAACTACGCGCGTATAGAACACTAGTGCATGTGCCTTCGCAACTCTTAAACCTCGGTTGCCAACAAGTCTGTCTTTAGATCGAGGGAGACCAATGAAAGTAGCCACCTTAATGGGGAGTCCGAGGAAAAAAGGCAATACGGCTAGAGTGCTCGAATTGTTTGAAAACCTGCTGAAAAAGAATGGACACGAAATAGACCGGATTAACATTGTGGACTATGAGGTTAACGGGTGTCTGGGTTGTCAGGCCTGCCAAGATGTGAAGCATGAGCTGGGGTGCAGACAAGATGACGATGCAGTGAAGATATTTAGGCGCCTCTCGCTAGCAGACGCCGTGGTATATGCCTCACCGCTCTACACCTACAGTTTCCCTGCACAAATGAAAGCTTTAGTTGACCGTCAGAACTGCTTGGTGAAAGGATATGGCACGCCAGAGGGCACAGCAGTGCTCAAGGGCAAACGTACCGCCCTCCTCGTCACGTGTGGAGGACCAGTTGAAGAGAATGCGGATCTGATCCAGAAGGCCTTTGTCCGGGAAAGCCAGTATCAGCAGATGAATGTCGTCGGCACATATGTCGTTCCCCACTGCACTACCCCCGACGAGCTTGGCAGCAAAGCAATGGAGACCGCAAAGCAGATGGGAGCAGATCTTGAAAGCGAAGAATAGCGTGCATTTCGCGTGGTCACCAATTTTGACGCACGCGCGCTTTGTTTTGTCATGCACCGTGAATGCGCGCGCGCATTTTTTTAGTTATACCCATGAGGTCGTTGGCCACAGGCAGCCTAATATTGCTAAGCTCTTCTTCACTTTTGACCTTCTTTTTGCCCACTCCACCACCTCTAGCCTTCCCCTTCCATAACAGCCGCATAACCTATATACGTTGGTCTTAATTTCAAAGCAGCAGCAGCATCTGTCGCATGTTCTCAAATTCGTAGTGTTTCAGGGCTTGAGAGTGAATGTTACAGAAGAAGGGAGGTTACTTCGCTCGTTATCTTCTCAAGGTGTTTGAGCAGGATCTGTCCTTTTGTTTCTAATTCGCGTTTGGAGATCGTATGTCTCATTGGACAGAATTCATCGGTTATTACACCTTCATCGTTTGAGTATATAACAGGATATATGAAGCATCCTAATGGCCTATGCTCATAGACTTGACATTTCTTCTCTTCAGAGCCATAAAAATAGCACCGTTCTCCAACATTTCTTAACCTGGGCAGTCCATCGCTACCTGTAACAGTAAAGTCTTCTCGGCTGAAGCCCGACCTCTCCAGTCTTTCAATGTCTTCTTTTGAAAGCAGCATTTCAGTGCTTTCGCAACACTTACCGCAATTGGAACATTGCATGGAATCCAAACTCTATTCGGCAGTGTTTTAGGTTTTCCTTACTGATAGCGAAAACGCGATATTTTTCATGTAGACTACTCGCTTAGTTCCTTTTTTATCTGGGCGATTTTTCGTGTTATGGTTTCAATGATCTTGTTGTTTGTGACGTAGCTCATTGGCTTGTTGCATGTAGGACACCTAAAGAGGACTTCAAATGCTTGCTCAAAGGGTAATGTTCTGCAGCCCTGTGTTTGACAGCTGTAGAACTCGTGGTTCTTCTCATACTTAAGCCGAGTCTCAAGTTTTTCAAGAACACGACGCTTCTGGTTGAAGATGAAGCCTTCCAGCTGGTCGGGTTGGAGTCTCCAGTGAAAGATAAACCAGCCTGTCTCTTTATCGCGGGACTCCCTGAGAGCCACGAGGGAGTGGTCGTAGAGTCTGTAGAGCGTCTTGCGAACAGTGTTGAGACGTATTTCCGTTTGATCCACTATGTCAATATCTATGATTTCGTGAGCTCCCCTGAGGACCTCAACAACTCTAACACCGTCTTCTCCGAACAACGCCGCGACCTTCTTCAGTGTCTCCTCATCCACAAAGAACAGTTTGAAACCTCCCACGTTCTAATGGCAACATATCATCTTTACCGAAGATCCTCACGCTTTTGTCACACACCTAAAATCCGTTTTCAAATATATCAAGTTGTTCTTCTCCAATTTTTGGCGTAGATTGTCAACAGCGCGCGCAGAAACATGAATATTCAAAGAGACGGTTTAGAATCTCTCAGCCAGAAGGTGCTCTGAATGTGGAGCTTCACTGTTCATGTTTGACCAAGAGAGCGCGCGAATTTCGCGTGGTCACCAATTTTAACGCACGCGCACTTTGTTTTGTTATTCACCATGAATGGTCCTGTTAAATCGTTAGGTATCCGTTGTTTCTCAGCCATCCAACTTGATTTCTTTTGTATCGCCAAATTATGTCGCCACGCTTGTCGGACTGAAAGTCCCATGGAGAGACCAGAACGATGTCTCCCAGCCTTATCCACATCCTTCTTTTCATTTTTCCTCGGATTCTGCAGAGTCGCTCCTTCCCATCTTGGCAGCTCACTAGAAGTCGATCGAACCCCAACATTTTTTCAGTTATACCCATGAGGTCGTTGGCCACAGGCAGCTTAATATTGCTAAACTCTTCTTCACTTTTTTCCTTCTGCCCACTATAATCCTTCCAACTTTCTAGGTTTTGATTGGCCGTAGACATGTTCTCAGTTGCGCGTTAGCTTTATTTCCATGGTTGAAACGTTTCTTGTTCCGCCTTCTTCTTGCTGTATTTCTTCTGTTCCTATCGTTA
>CP070636.1:494018-496561 GCA_020356305.1 Candidatus Bathyarchaeota archaeon
TCGCTTTACGCTAACAATAAGTTGATTGAAGAAAACATCGCACTACACCACGGTCTTTAACGAGGGAACAGGGACCAGGGAAATCCCGCAAGACCCTCGGCAACTGGATTCTACGACCGAATCAGATTTACAATCGAAGTAGACCAAGGCGTCATTTTGCTCAGGTTGGCGGGTGACGAAACCAAATACAAGCGGCTGATGAAAATCGAAGAGGGAAAAGAGCAACCAGCGATCTTCATGGGCACCAGGAAGCTTCGCAACCAAAGACCCCCTTATGATGATATAGGTGAACCATTTAAAGACATCCCATTGTTGGGTATCGAGATTCGCCCTTATGCTGAGCCGCCGGTCACGATGCCTCGGCATGGGAAACTGAGATACACTGGTCAGTCTAAAGCTGTTAAGCAGGCTGTGGCTGCCTTCAATGCAAGTGAATACGCCAAGGTGGAAGAGGTGTTAGAACACGCGGGCAAGGAGGATCCGCTCGGCGCAGCGCTTGTTTATCTCTGGACGATAGGTTGGCCACCTTATGAAAATGAACAGAGACTGCTTCCCAAAGCCAGTAATATTATTAAAAAAGTTCTTATCGAATCGCCGGACAACGCTGTAGCTCAAGAGGAGCTTGAGAAGCTTACGATATTTAAAAGGGCATTAATGCACCATCTGGAGCGTTCGGACCGAGGGCATAGTCATTTTATCGAGAACGTGCGGGCGTATCATTTATTCCAGCTCGCCCAAATGGGGGATCCACTTTACTGGAAATCGAAACAGTATGCTGCACGCGTTGCATATATGCTCGATCCCAACCGCTGGACTGCCACAGCCGGCACCGCAAGGCGTCTTATGGAGGAAATACTGGAGAAATTCCCAAACAACCGGTTCGCTAAGTACTATGTCAAGGGTGAATTCGATAACGAAACAGGTCCCTGGGCCATGAAAGATTATTCGTCGTTATATAGGGGCGCGCCAAACTGGGCCGTAAAGCTCCATGAATCTTTCAACCGTCTACTGGACATTTCTGAGTGGTGGATTGAAAACAAGCAAAAGCTTGATGGAAGCTTAGGAGGCGGTTGGGGTGACGACGTCGAGATAGTAGGACTATTCGGCTACTACGGTTTCGTAAGCGAAGGGGCCAGTCCCCTAGCTGTCAAGGGTGCACGGAACCTCGTCAACGGTATGTATAAACACTCCGGAGATATTGAGCCTGAAAGCGGTTACATCTGGCATACTGCTGATACTGAGCATTCGGCTGAATGGACCGGAGATACGTTGCCGATGATGCTACTGATTGACTACGGAAATCCACTCTGGATCGAGCACGGCTTGAAAACAGCCAAGCTCATGCGGGATCTATGGACAGCGAGGAACTCGAAAGGGCATCGGTTGTTTCGTGCGAACTTCACCGGGGGGTTAAATGTGGGTAGCGGTCTAAGATCGAACGACTCAGCGATTAACATGCGCGCGACCTTTCCAGCCCATCGCGTCCTCTGGTATACCCGACATCCGGGGATCGAAACTCTCTTCATCGAGCTTGCCGATGCCTGGCTGGCAGCCGCCATGTCCACCGGTAAGGGCAAACCCAAAGGCTTCATCCCACCGAACGTTGCCTTTAATGATGGTGAAATCGGTGGTAAGGATGCACCACAATGGTGTCAGGGCAACCATGCACCTGGCACGGTGAATTACGACTTCGGTGCTTATAAGAACTATCATTTAGATCTTTTCAGGCTGGCCTATGAGTTAACCGAAGACGGGAAGTACTTAGAGCCAATACGCTATGAGGCAGAAGCTTACGCGAAGATGAAAGATATCAAAGCAGACCAGAACGCGGAAGTTGGGAGTTCGCCCTTTATTAAGCATGGCCTGGAGCCATCGGCTACATTATGGAGTCAACTTAACGAGACACTGGGTATGTCAGTTGGGAAAGGTGAGGAGGAACAGCGGCTGCAGGCGATACGCCAGAACATCGTTGACAAGTGCAAATACATAATCAAGCAATTACACGGGCGTTGGCCAGTCATGACTACTGAGGCTTCCGCCACCGACCGTGTTGCCTTTCCTGGTATTGTCGATCCGTATCTTATCTACACCGGAGGCATGGTCGGGCGAGGCGTGGGATCGTTAACAGCTGCAGCAACATACACTGGTGTCGGAAGAGAGTTTGCAGCCTTTGTCACAAAGTCCTCCTCCAGGGAGTTGAGACTTTACTTGTACGCCTTCCGCCAAAGTCAGTTGGAAGTAGGTATTCGTCCCTGGGCTCTGGAGATCGGGGGTACCTATGAAGTGAACGTCTCAGCGGACAAAGACGATGATTGCAATCCAGATGGTCCTCGTGCCGTTAAGCGTTTTGTTCTGGATCAGCGCGGTCAGCCATGTCCGATCAAGATCTTTGGGCGAATGCCTTATATAATATCATTCAAGCAAAAGACAAAAGGACGTGGCCAAAAATCGACACCAGACCTGTCCCTCTGGGAAGGGGACATCGAATACCACAGCGACAAGGGCTACTTGACTGTCCGTGTGCACAACACCGGGACCCGAGA
>CP070636.1:496661-501925 GCA_020356305.1 Candidatus Bathyarchaeota archaeon
ATGCTCAGGGGTGCCCAATCCGCCGGTTTGGTACGGGTCCCAAGCTATGTCTCCAAATAGCTGGGAGGCTCTGTGGGCTGTTCCGTCTATGAAGGGCGCGTGCTGGGAAGAGTTGTCGACGATCAGTTTGGGTACCTTCGATTGTTTTGCTCCACCGATACCGGGTAGATTAGTGGTTCCCCCAAGCCTTCCAAACCACCAGATGAAGATGGCAAAGAACAACAGTGAACCCGCTGGGACAAGAACGAGCGTTAATGAGGGAAACGAAGTGGCAAAATAGTCTACAAAGTTGTAAGAAAATGTTTCTTGAAGGGTTAGGCCTTCGGAGATGGTAGGATTGGAAGTCCATGTCAATAAGATGTTATGTACGCCGTACAGTCCGACGAACAAGAGTGTTAAACCAAATATTATTAGGAATGCTTGAAGCATCTTCAAACCGGTTGAAACTAGAAATCTTCTCTTCTCCTGCCTGAGCTTTTCTCTACGTATTATCTGTTTGCCCTTACCAGCCTCCTTTACAGAAATTTTTGGCTCACTGGGAATCATCTTGTTTCCCCAACTGAGAACGTCAAATAGTTGGATCTTGTTCTCCCTGTAAATTTGTGTGAGCTTCTCTGCCAACGCCCTTCCAATAAGAGACTTGCCAGTTCCAGGGTCTCCTAGGAGAAGCAGATAGGGTCCTGGGCTCATCTTAGTCTTGCCAATCGGCTTAGTTTTGTCAGGTTCTCTCCAGTCATCGTACCAACGGTTTTTTTCAAGCCAATTCAGCTTATGCGCCCATTCATCAAGACACAGGAAACACTCTTGCAGTGCCCTGTTTTGACCAATAACCCATGACATTAGGTTGTCGTCAACTGGAAAACCTTTGGTGCTTCGAAAATTTTGCCAATCCCAGTTCACACTGACTTTCTTGCCTTCGACAATTCTCTGCAGAGCTTCAATTTCTTTTCCAAAGTAGTTACGGGACAAAGAGAAACACTTCCTTGGGAGAGTTTTCCCTACCAAAAGAATGGAATAAGCTGACACCTGCGCCCATTTCACCTGTTTTTTTTGTTCCCAAATTAAAGTCTCATCTTGCACATGCCTTTCCGAAATTATAGTCCTTATTTCAATCTTGGCAATATGGCAAAAGCCGATAGGAAGCAAAAGGAACCTACGCAAGGTTTCTTTAGACTAGCACTCCACCTAGAAGATTGACGTGAGGAAGAGAAGTCCAAAGAAAATCAGTACCGCTCCGAAAACTATCACGACGGCTTTGTATCCTTTGGCTCCCACAACGTTCATTCCCATCTTAGCAAAATGGGCGACAGCTGTGAGCCACACGTAATCCATCCATATGTGGCTGAGGTACATAATTCCTATGCCAGCTAGAAACGCAAATGCCCAAGCATCGACAATCAGTTTCAACCCAACAGTGAGCCACCAACCAATTAAGAATGGATTCAATCCGGTGAGGACCAAACCTACGAACAGGGGTTTCCTAGAAGCCATTTCGCTTTTGCTGGGTTCATCAAACCTAGAGAAAACGCCTTTGTAGATTTGTAACGCACCGAGAACGAGAAGGGCTAATCCCCCAGCAGCTGCTATCAGCAGCTTGATGATCGACTCGCCGGCAATAGTTTGGCTACCTAAGGCTACTACGGTGGATAACGCAATGACGAGGGGAAACTCAATTATGGTGTGTGCAATCGAAAACATTAGTCCACTCTTGGCTCCCAGCTTGGTTCCGTAGGAAACTGTGGCGAAAAACAAGGGACCAGGGGCCAATGCCCCAGAAACGCTAATTATCACCACCGTCAAGATGAGAGTCAGTATGTCCATAATACTGTTGGACTAAAATTGGGTAGTTAAGTCTTCCTAGCATTTGCGAACATGCAATTTTGAATCCAAAAAAAGGTAGGGGGAGTGAGACTCTATTGAAACTTTAGGTTCTAGCCGCCGCTTTTTCAAGTGCAACGACGCCTGGCAACGCTCCTCCCATGAGAAACTCTATGAGCGCTCCTCCCGCCGTGCTGATATAGGAGATCTTATCAGCCAATCCCAACTCTTTCACAGCTGCCACCGTGTGACCTCCCCCAACTAAGGAGAAAGCTTTGGAAGCAGCCACTGCCTCAAAGGTTTTTTTGGTACCTGGCATAAACTCTTCTTTTTCATAGACTCCCATGGGACCGCTGACGACGATGGATCTAGCATTGTTTATGATCGTCCTGTATTTTTGGGTGGTGTTTGTTCCAATATCATAGATAGCGTGGTTTGTGGGCAGCTCTGTGACTTTGATCTCTTTTCGTTTTCCTTCCACTTCCACGGCAACGTCAGCGGGTACCTCAATCTTGCCAGGATATGCTTCCATCAGCTCGTGTATACCTGTTACTAAGCCTAAAACTTCCTCTTTCTTCAAGAAATCCATGCTCGGCTTTCCGAGCTTGAGCCCCTTTGCGACGAGGAAAAGGTGGCTGATTACTCCGCCAGTTAATATGTGATCCGCAATGTTGTTCTCCAGCACGTACTGGGATATTTTCAAGGAATCATCGGCTTTTGCCCCTCCGAAAATGTAGACACAGGGCTTTTCTGGGCGGTCTGAGACTCTGCTTAGGGCTTTGAGTTCTTTTTCCATTATTCGACCGGCAACGCTTGGCAAAACTGCGGTGAACCCTACGATTGATACGTGAGCTCTGTGGGCGGCTGCGAAGGCATCATTGACAAACACGTCGGCGAGGGAAGCCAAGTTCTTGACGAACGCTGTTTTGGCATGTTCTTCCGGAGCTCCTTGTTTTCGTTCATCTGAATATGATCGAACATTTTCCAGAACTAGAACCTCACCGTTCTGCAGTTCTTTAACGGCTTTCTGCGCTTTTTCTCCAAAAACGTCATCCACATACTTCACTGGCACACCCAGTATTCTGTGAAGGATTGCAGCATGTTGCTTAAGTGGAGTGAAATCAGGGCTTCCAGGTCTACCTTGATGAGCCAATATCACGGTTTTCGCGTCTTTTCGAACCAGTTCTCCAATGGTTGTTTCTGCGTGTGCCCGTATTCTGGTGTCATCTAGGATTCTTTTGGTCTGCGGATCGATGGGCGAGTTGAAGTCCACTCTAACTAAAACGGTTTTGCCTCCAAAATCTAGGTCGTTCATGGTCAAGAATTTTGGCATGCTCTCATCTCACTGAAGGGGGACGCAACATTTCAGTTTGGAATATTTCGAGTTTACTGGTCACGCGGCCAACTTGCAGATTTTTTCAATCATTCGAACCATTTTCACAGAGTAGCCCCACTCATTATCGTACCAGGCAAGCACTTTGACCAGGTTTCCAATGACCATAGTAGAGAGTCCGTCTACGATGGCTGAGTATGGGTTATGCACCAGATCTGATGATACTAGGGGTTCTTCACTGTAGTCCAAGATTCCTTTCAGCTCTTTTCTAGCGGCTTCCTTATACGCTGCGTTGACTTCATCCTTGGTAGTCTCTTTTTTCAGCGTTGCCACAAAATCGACTATAGAAACGTCAGGTATTGGAACACGTAGGGCCATTCCATTCATTTTCCCTTCAAGCTCAGGAAGCGCCAAGGTGGCAGCTACCGCTGCGCCAGTTGTTGTTGGTATCATATTGAAGGCTGCGGATCTAGCTCGTCGTAGGTCTTTGTGTTGCATGTCGAGGAGCCTTTGATCATTAGTGACTGCGTGAACCGTTGTCATGAGCCCGGCTTTGATGCCGAATCTATCATTTAACACTTTGGCTACGGGCGCTACACAATTTGTTGTGCATTAAGCCAGAGAAATTATATTATGCTTCTTCGGATCATATTTGTTGTCGTTTACACCAAAGACCACGGTCAAATCAGCGCTTTTGGCGGGGCTCATTGGAGCAGAGACCAGTACTTTCTTGGCACCGGCTTGCAGGTGTTTTGAGGCATTTTCTCTCGCTATGAACCTTCCTGTTGACTCAACTGCTACATAAACGCCCATTTCTTTCCAAGGTAACTTTGCCGGATCTGGTTGTGCCAGTACTTCTAGCTTTTTTCCGTCAACAATGATGGCTTTTTCTTTGGCATCTACCTTAAAGGGTGTTCTGCCGTGAACCGTGTCGTTTGCTAGAAGTCGTGCTAGAGTGTTGGCGTCAGTTAGGTCGTTTACCGCTACGAAGTTTATGTCAGCTTTCGTTTCCACAGCCGCTCGATACAAGAGTCGTCCTATCCTTCCGAAACCATTTATAGCTACGTTTAATTCCATTCTCGTTCACCTTTTGTTGGATGCAACTAATTCCACGTTTTTCCTAAAAAACTTTCGCCACGACTTATCACGTGTAAACACTCTGCATATGAATGTAAGCGTGTGCAGAACCAGTTGTTTCCTCTTCATATTTTGCGAAGTAACTGCTCTTAGAAGGCTATCGTAACTTCCTCAGCGCTGTTTCCGCAGCTAAAACCATAGGTTCCCACGTTTCATTTAGCGGTGGAGCGTAACAAGTATCTGCTTTCACCAGCTCTTTCACAGTCATTTGTTTTTGTATGGCAAAGGACAAAGCGTTTACCCGTTGGGTTACCTCCTCGCCGCCTACTATCTGCCCGCCAATAACCATTTCCGTCTCCTTCTCTATAACAATCTTCACTTTAATCGGCAAAGCTCCAGGATAATAGTCAGCCTTCGTTTTGGAGGTTATACTTCCTACAACAGTTTTTATTCCAGCCCGACCTGCCATGAACTCGGTGAGGCCTGTTGCGCCAATCTCAAAGTCGAACAACCGTGTAACGGCGGATCCCAAGCATCCAGGAAACATGGCGTATCCGCCAGCAGCGTTGGTTCCGGCCACTTTTGCCTGTCGCACAGCCGTTGTGCCAAGTTGACTCAGCATCGGTCTGTGAGTCAGCAGGCTTACGGACTCAGTGCAGTCTCCGATGGCGTACACGTTTTTGAGAGGTTTTACCCTCTTGTTCACTGTCGTGAATGTTTCCATTCTCATGTTTACTTTTATGGCTCTGGTTTCGCCGAGAACTATGCCAGCGTTTTTAGCTAGTTCCGTGTTGGCTCTTATGCCTGTCGCCACCACAACTAGGTCGGCTGGAATTTCCTCTCCAGCAACTGAGACCCCGCTAACCTTTTCGGTTCCCAGGATTTCATCGACTCCGCGTCCAACGATGATTTTCAAGCCTTTCTCTTCCAGCATCTTATGAACCATATCGGCCATGCCTTTATCCAGCATCACTGGAAGAACGTAAGGAAGGAGTTCCACCACCGTAGTTTTTAATCCCCGCTCAACAAAAGCTAC
>CP070636.1:502025-509081 GCA_020356305.1 Candidatus Bathyarchaeota archaeon
ACTAGCAGACAAGGAAGAGCGAAAGTGGAAAGATCCGACGCTGCCATGGTCAAGGGGCTGAAGATAGGTGCGTTGATGATAGTGTCGTACCAAGAGAAGGACAAAATCGTGATTAAGGATTCAATTTCGCCGGTGGAACAGTAGACGACTGAGGGTTTGCCTGTTAGCCATTCAGGGTTGGGTTGTGCATTGAAGTAGAGCCAGCCATCGCCGCCCGGGCTTGGGCCTAACGCCGGGCCTCCCAGAACGGGATTTATTGCAGTAGGATTGGCTGCATAGAAGATTGTACAGGCTGGCAAATCGTCGATAAGGAGTGACTGCAACTCCTGTGCAGCCTGATCGCGTTCAGTTAGATTGGTTGTGGTTAGATATGTATCCATGAGGTAGTTGGCGTGGGAGCGATTCCACAGATAGTAGTTATTTCCGGTCGGCGCAAAGCTTTCTGGACTTCCGTAGTATAGCTGAGCGAGGTTAGGAATCGTTCCAGGCGTGTACCCGATCAGCTGGACGTCAAAGCCTCCTTCATCATATGTCTTGCCTACATTCTCGAGAGGAGGGGTGAAAACGCGGTCGTAAACGCTTGTCCAGCCCAGATACACCACTCTGGCATCAATTCCTAGTTGTATCAGCGAGTTGGCTATTATTTGTCCCCACTGGCGCCTCAACATGTTTGCATTTCCAGGAGCAATAATCGTAACACTGAATAATGTTTCATCTTGTGCTTCTAGGATGGTTGTTGGCATCATGGCTAGAGTCATAATCGCCACGAACAAGGTCAGTGGTAATACTTTTTTATGGTTAATCATAGTTTACTCTCCATTTTCCTTTTTGCGTTAACCTCTATTTACGTATCTGCATATATAGTTTAGTGTCTTGCTTTTTTGGAAAAGACTTTTAGGTTGGATATTCCATATGTCATACTGGAGCGTTTCACTTGGTCAAAATGGATTCAAAAACTCCCAAAAGAATATTTAGACTAAATGAAGAAACTTAAAAAGTGAGTGTACAGTAGAAAAATCACGTTGGATGAGGTTATTTTATTGGCTCGAAGATTTTCATCGTTGCTGAATAGTGCAATGTTCAGATACATTGTGAGAAGACTCATCTATATGATTCCTGTATTCTTAGGCATCTCCATAATCAGTTTCTTTGTCATGTACGCAGCTGGCGATCCCATGAATATAATTAGGCTCGGAAGGCCAGCCATAACCCAAGAAACTATAGACGGGCTGAGAGCATATTACGGTCTCGACAAACCGATACCTATACAATATTTGAACTGGCTTACAAACATACTGCAATTTGATTTTGGAAAGTCACTATACGGCGGCAGACCCGTGAATCTTCTCATAGGAAACTGGGCTTGGGAAACAGTCAAACTTCAGCTAATTTCAATTCTACTAGCCTTAGCTATATCCATACCCATAGGAATAAACTCGGCGAAGAAACAATACTCAAAACAAGACGTAGCGGTTACATCCCTCTCCTTATTTGGAGTTTCAATGCCTACCTTCTGGCTTGGACTCATATTGATAATAATATTTTCTTTTCAGCAAGGATGGCTACCTTCAGCGGGTGCTCGGGGAGCACCATATATTTGGTGGGGGAATCCCTTCTTGGACGAGATAGCACATCTAATAATGCCAGTCACTGTTCTTGTTTACGTCATGTTGGCTCAAAATATTCGTTTAATCCGAGCAAACATGCTCGAAATCTTGAGATCCGATTATATTCTCGCTGCCAGAGCAAGTGGACTGAGCGAACGCAAAGTAGTATACAAGTATGCTTTGAGAAACGCCATCGGGCCGGTAATTACGTATCTTGGAATCTCATTGGGAGCGATAATAGCTGGTGCACCGATGACCGAATACGTATTCAACTGGCCAGGTCTTGGCCGTAGATATGTTGATGCTGCCATGAGGTTAGACTTTCCCCTCGTGATGGGGATTACAATGATAGTGACTATAATGACATTAATCGCGAACCTGATAATAGACATATGTTATGTCTACATAGATCCAAGAATAAGATTCAGGTAGATAACGAAATGGCTTCAAACAAAGAAGGAGAAAACGTAAAGAAGGAATCCAAGCGAAGAGGCGCCAGCCAATGGGCAGTAGCCTGGAGAAGATTCAGAAGAAATAAGGCAGGCGTCTTTGGCCTGATTATTGTAATAGCTGTATTCTTAGTTGGAATCTTTGGAAGCTTTCTTGCTCCCTACCCAGCTAGACCGGATCCACACGCATATGACCCTTTCTATGTAGGGGATGTTCGTAAACTACCAAGCTGGTTGGATCGCCATGAACCAAACAACTTCAAGTACGTCTTCGGGACAACAGCTATAGGCACAGATGTTTTCAGTGATGTAATTCATGGAACAAAGTACACAGTTTACGTAGGGGTTTTGGTGACAGCCATCACTATGGCTTTGTCCATCGTTGTTGGAGCTATAGCTGGATTTTATGGACGCTGGGTTGACAATATTCTAATGAGGATCTCTGAAGTATTCCTGGTTTTCCCATCCCTGCTGTTCATTTTGGTTTTTGTGAGAATATTTACGTTAAGGGTGGCGGACCCATTCTGGACCATGCCGATAGTTAACATACAAATTCCAATCGGTCTCACAATTGTTGTATTTATTCTAGGTTTGTTCAACTGGGCATCAAATGCAAGAATGATAAGGGGTGAATTCTTCAGAATTAGAGAACTAGAATTTATAGAAGCTGAAAGAGCACTAGGAGCGAGTAATATTAGAATCATATTTAGACATATCCTTCCCAACCTCCTGTCATCCATAATAGTTGTTTCAAGCCTGACAATTGCCTACGCCATCCTGTTAGAAGCAGCAGTAAGCTTCCTTGGTTTCGGAGACGTAAACACAATAACATGGGGGCAGATTCTTCAAGAAAACTTCAGTGAGATGAGAATCATTTGGTGGGCAGAAGTCTTTCCAGGTATAGCTATCCTTCTGACCGTATTCGGTTTCAACCTGCTTGGTGACGGTTTATCCGATGCCCTAAATCCAAGACTCCGAGATTGAGGAGGTGTATTCAAAATGGCAGAGAATATATTGAACATTGACGGACTAAAAACATATTTTTTCACCGAGGCTGGAATCGTCAAGGCAGTCGACGGCATTTCTTTCCATCTAACAAAAGGTGAATCTTTAGGGCTCGTAGGTGAATCTGGATCTGGAAAAACGGTAACAGCCTTGTCTGTGCTGAGAATAGTTCCAAAACCAGGCAAGATAGTAGATGGAAAAGTGGAGTTCAATGGTCACGATCTTCTGAAAAAACCTGAAAACGAAATGCAGAGAATACGAGGCAGTGAAATCGCCATCATTTTTCAAGATCCCTCATCTTCATTAAATCCCGTGTACAACATTGAAACCCAACTGAGAGACGTTATAACGGCTCACAGAAAAGGCCGCCAAAAGATTTCTAGGAAGGAGATCAGAAAAAAGGTAATTCAGCTTCTGGAAACAGTCGAACTTCCAGATGCTGAAACCAGGATGCGTGAGTATCCTCACCAGTTCAGCGGCGGCATGAAACAGCGAGTAGCCATTGCGAGGGCCTTGGCTCTTGAACCAACACTCTTGTTTGCTGACGAGCCGACTACAAACCTAGACGTTACGATTCAAGCTCAGGTGCTGGGTCTTTTGAATGATCTGAAGAAGAAGTTTGGAATGTCCCTCGTAATGATAACCCATGACATGGGAATCGTAGCTGAAATGACAACCAGAGTCGTAGTTCTATACGCTGGTCGTGTGTGTGAAGTTGCCAAAACGTATGAACTTTATGAACGCCCGAAACACCCTTACACAGAAGCCTTGCTTGCAGCTGTTCCTAGGCTGGATATGAGAAAAACTCTGCGAGTAATTCCCGGCAATATCCCCAATCTGATTGAACCGCCCTCGGGGTGCCGTTTCCATCCTCGTTGCAAGTATGCCACAAAAACCTGTGAAAGAGATATTCCTGCCTTAGAGGAGATAGACCCCGACCATTTCGTTGCTTGCCATGAATGGCGAAATATCAGCTTAAGAGGAGAAGGAGCTAGCGTTGACCACTAGCGATCTCATCGAAGTTAAAGACCTGGTTAAGTACTTTCCAGTCTATTCAAGAGGCGTTCTGCTTAAAAAAGAAGTGGGCCTTGTACACGCTGTGGACAATATCACGTTCACTATTAGACGAAAAGAAACCTTTGGTCTAGTTGGGGAAAGCGGATGTGGAAAAACCACAACGGCACGACTAATCTTAAACCTAATCGAGCCCACAAAAGGTGAAGTCTTTTTTGAAGGAGAAAACGTTCTCGAGAAATTTCAATCCTCGAACAAAAAGGAAAAACTTGAATTAAGAAGGAAAATGCAGCTAATTTTCCAGAATCCCTATGGCTCATTGGATCCTCGAATGACCGTGTTCGACATCATCTCTGAACCATTCGTCATCCATAAACATGTGGCTAAGACTCAGTGGAAAGAAAATGTTTACAAACTCCTTGAGCTCGTCGGACTGGAGGAATATCATGCAGAGAGGTACCCCCACGAGTTCAGCGGAGGACAAAGGCAGAGGATATGCATAGCCCGAGCCTTAGCTGTTGAACCGGAATTCTTAGTCGCTGATGAACCTGTCTCGTCTTTAGACGTGTCCATTAGGGCCCAGATCCTCAATTTGCTGGGAGAACTTCAGGAAAGCATAGGACTCACTTACCTTTACATATCACACGATTTGAGTTCTGTTAGACAGATCAGCCATAGAGTAGCCGTCATGTACTTAGGCGAAATAGTTGAACTCGCAGACACCGATGTACTTTTCAAAGAACCTCTCCACCCCTATACCAAAGCCTTGATTCGAGCTGTTCCGATTCCCGACACAAAAGCAAAATCTATGAAAATTGTCCTGGCCGGCGAGGTGCCAAGTCCAATCAACCCTCCTTCGGGATGCCGTTTCCATCCAAGATGCCCACGAGCTAAGCCTATATGCAAAGAAGAGAAGACTGGGTTGTTCGAGGTCAACCCGAATCATTGGGTTGCATGTCACCCATAATCATAAAGAGATTTTGTGGTTTGTAAGAAAGACAAAAGCGAGCCAAACTATTGGGTCGTGGAGAAGCTTGATTCACGCGCTCATTGAGTAAGCGAGTGGATAGAAAGTCTTGACGCGCAAGGGTTACGAGCGAAATTTCACCAATTTATCAGAAAACTGGTAACGGTGTCATTATAGCCGCTGCCAGACAGTGGTGAGGCATATCTTGTTCTATCCCAGTACGGTTGTCCAATCGCTAGCGTTAATATCACATCTTCTTGGGGTTCAACAAAAATTAGCCCACAATCTGTTGTATTGAAGCAGTTCAACGCATGATTCCAGTCAGGTCCAAACACCAGAACATATCCACATCGGTACCCTGCTTTCAAAGCGTTGCTCTTGAAATCTGTTGCAAAATTGCTGCAGGTATATTCTTCTTCTTTGTACGGATTTTCATCAGTATGGTCTGATTCAATGAATCGCAGGGCTTCGCCATAAGTTGGGTCTCTCAATTCTCTCCCATCAGAATTGTGGCTTATTTGGGCTATGACGCCACTTGAAAGAATTAAGATTATGCAGAACGCAAGGATAGAAGGTAAAAATTTTCCAGATCTTGGCATTTCGTGCGTGTACGTTTGATACAACTTTGAACATCGATGGTTTCTTGGGCGAACATGCTTGGAACAAAATGCTTTCCGACAATAACAACATCCAAATGGAAATTGAACTTTTCCGCCACATTCTTCACAATGTGACAACTTGTCCTCAGGCCCCAATTAAACTTGTCACTTCCACGCATTTACCTTTATCGTTGTTTATGCGCACGCGTAAAACAAGGACGATTGCCTAAATGCTGGCTCATATGCGAGCTTCATGCGGCCGGCGGGATTTGAACCCGCGTTGTCAGCGTGGCAGGCTGATGTCCTAACCAAACTAGACTACGGCCGCCAGTATTCCTTGAAACAGACTTTAATTTAAGATTATTTACTTCCAATAGTTTTCTTCCATTTACTTCCATTGAATCAAGGTACTCTTCATTTATTCCATAATATTCACATTTTCTCTTACCATCAATGTACTTCACGCAATGTTGTACTCTCATTGAATTAATTCTAATCTGTGGATGTCACTGTATTCCACAACTAACACAAACTGTCGTCATTCTTTCGGTTCTCGGACCTGCGCGGGCTTCTTAGTTCTCCTTGTAAATATGCAAGTTTGGCGCAGAGTTCAGCGTTTAGGATTTGCGACTTACAGAACTGCTTGAAATAAAACATAAGACATAACCAAAAGAATTCCTCCCACCTTGGATATGCCGCCCCTAGTTAGAAAGCGCCAGAGAAGAAGTGTTGTGATCAGCAAGAAGGGAAGAGTCTCTGCAAAGATAGTCAGGTCAACAGCAAAAGGAGATGCTAGAAGAACCATTCCAAGCACCAACGTGAGATTTGTAAGATTGGAGCCAATGGAATCTCCTATGGCAAGACGAGGTCGCCCCCGCCTGACAGCTGTTACGTTAAGGGCTAGCTCAGGTAGCGAGGTGCCTACGGCTACGATTTTGGCCCCTATAAGAATGGAAGGAACCCCCAGAATACCGGCAATATTCGAAGCAGAATAAACCGCGAACTGGGCAGCAGGACCCCGACATATCGCAGGAACCGCAAGGAGGTTACGTTCGTCAGACCCATGGTGATCGATCACGTCTCCAGCTGGATGGCAACGGTGGGTTTCCCCTGTTCCGGGCGGATAGCCCGCATCACGAGCAACTGCCGGTCGGCATTGAGCCGCTCCAGAGCATCTTCGGCAAGCCAGGTGCCACTCACATCCAGCTCCTGAGGCTGGAAATACCTCGACTGGGGGACATAGCGCACGGGGATCTCGTCTCCCAAAAGCAGTCGCCGCACGCGGACACCGCCGTTGAGCGCTATCCTGTCCCGTACGACCAGGTCGTCGCCCCGTAGCTCGATCGTCCGCTCAAATCGCAGCGGCATGCTCCTGGCGCGCGTCATGAGCATCTTGCGTATCAGGCCCTTGATCT
>CP070636.1:509181-512663 GCA_020356305.1 Candidatus Bathyarchaeota archaeon
GAGACGTCTTTTCTCGAGTTATCTTCGCCTACCGCTACTCACTCTTGCTGGCGATAACGGTCCTGTCCCTTGTAGTTCCGCCTGGAGTGTTGCTGGGGCTTCTAGCCGGCTATTACCACGGCACTTGGATCGATTACACAATCATGCGAATCACGGATATTTTCCTTGCCGTGCCACCTCTCATCCTGGCTTTGGCCGTTACGAGTGTACTGGGACCAAGCATGCTTAATGCTATGATGGCTGTCTGTCTAATGTGGTGGCCGTGGTACGTGAGATTGGTGTACGGATTGGTCAGCTCGTTGAGGAATGAGTATTACGTCCACGCCACCGCGGTTATCGGGGCGAGCAATTTTCACATTTTGTGGCGAGAAGTCCTTCCCAATTGCGTTTCGAGCATCTTCACAAAAATGAGCCTTGATGTGGGTTGGGTTATTATGCTCGCTGCTGCGCTGAGCTTCGTGGGATTGGGAGCGCAGGCGCCAACGCCAGACTTGGGAACCATGATCAGTGACGGTGCCACATTCCTGCCCGATTTGTGGTGGATGTCTATGTTCCCCTCCATCGGTGTTCTGATCATTGTCCTTGGGTTCAATCTCCTTGGCGACGGACTGAGAGATTTGTTTGCCCTTGAGGAGATCTAGCGTGGGAAGAGAAGTTGTCCTACGAATTGAAGATCTGCATGTGGTGTTCAATGTCCTCAAAGCTAAGCTCAAGGTGGTGGACGGCGTATCGCTCACCGCGCACTCTGGTGAGCGGTTGGGATTAGTGGGAGAATCCAGTTGTGGAAAGACAACTTGTGGTCGATGTATTGTACGCTTGGTTCAACCAACTTCTGGCCAGATTCTATTTGCTTCAAAGAGACTTGGTGAAAACATTAATATTGCCAACCCAGAGGGCAAGAAGTGGTATGAAGCAAAAAGAGAAATCCAGATGATCTTCCAAAATCCCGGCGCGTCACTTAATCCCGTTTTCACTATCGGCACCCAGTTCATGACGGCTCTCCGTTATGCACGGCCAGAGGCAATAAACGATCGAGGAATCCGAAGACGGGTCGTGGAAGCATTGAAAGAAGTGCAACTTCCTGACCCGGAGCGAATCTTGAAATCTTATCCGTTTCAGTTGTCCGGGGGCATGAACCAACGCGTCTCAATTGCGATGGCACTTGCTGTTGAGCCGGAGTTGCTCATCGCCGATGAACCGACCACAGCGCTGGATGTAACAGTTCAAAACCAAAGTCTGGAACTGCTTTACGCCCTCGTAAAGCGAAAGAGGACCTCAGTACTCTACATTACTCACAATCTAGGCGTCATTCGAGAGATTGCTGACACAGTGTATGTAATGTATGCAGGAACGATTGTGGAGCACGGAAACCCACGAAAGATCTTCTCGAATCCCTTACATCCTTACACTCAGGGGCTAATGGAAGCCATTCCGAAACTTGCAGCCGGGGGCTTTTCCAAGGGGATACCAGGGTCAATTCCAAATTATTCTGAGCCCCCCAGCGGTTGTCGATTTCATCCTCGCTGTTCGAAGCAAATGCAGATATGCGTGGAGGAACGACCGTCATTTGTTGAGATGTCCGAAGACCATAAAGTAGCCTGTTTTCTCCTTTAGGGGCATAATGACAGACAAAATCCTTCGAGTTGATGCTCTTAAGAAGCACTTCAAAACGAAGCACGGCACAGTACGTGCTGTAGATGGCATAGACTTCGACATTGACTCCGGGGAGACACTGGGATTGGTCGGTGAATCTGGCTCCGGGAAGACCACGGTTGGGTACACCATCATTGGCTTGTACGTGCCAACGGCTGGGGACGTCTTGTTCAAAGGAGAAAGCATTGCTTTGCCGGTGGCCAAGAGAAGTAAGTCGATTAAGAGAGAGCTTCAAATCGTATTCCAGAATCCCGGTTCCTCCCTGAACCCACGGCGGCGAATTGAAGAAATCATCGAGTTGCCGCTTCGAGTTCATGGAAGAAGCGACCACCGGAACAACAAGCAGAGAGTCGTCGAGCTCCTTCGAAAGGTCGAATTGTCTTCAGACTATGCATCCAAAGCACCAACAACCCTTTCCGGAGGTGAACAAGCTCGAGTGACTATTGCCCGTGCCCTGGCAACAGACCCGAAGTTTATCATCTTGGATGAGCCCACAGCGGCGCTCGACGTTTCGATTCAGGCAAAAATCATCACCATGCTGATCGAACTTCAGCAAGAGCTGTCTCTGTCGTATCTGTTCG
The DNA here is from genome assembly GCA_020356305.1 of Candidatus Bathyarchaeota archaeon. Next base: position 511,416 of record CP070636.1, read on the forward strand.
TCAGCCATGATCTTAGCCTTATGCGAAACGTAGCTGACCGGGTGGCGATCATGTATCTGGGGAAGATCTGCGAAGTGGCCCGTACAGCAGAATTTTTCCAGAACTCCCTCCATCCTTATAGCCAAATGCTTCTCTCTTCGATACCGGTGGTATCAGATGAAGATGAAAAGTTGAGACCAAAGAAGATCCGAGTAGTTGGGGAGATCCCAAGCCCGGTGGATCTCCCTTCTGGGTGCAGCTTTCATCCACGTTGCTCCAAGAAAATAAGTATCTGTCCTCAGGTTGACCCAACGATGGTGGCCGTAGAGGCCGAGCACGTGGTTAGGTGTCATTTGTTCGAGGATTGAAGATTGCCTAATGCTTGCGGTGAGGAGGTCTTCGGTATGACAACCCGTATTCTATGGATTAATCCGCTGGGCACAGACCTCTTTGACCAGCCCATCCAAGAGTTCCTTGAGACGGCAAACGCCCCAGATACCGAGATCGACGTTATCTCCCTCAAGCGGGGTCCAATGCATCTGGAATACCACTACTATGAGGCATTGATCTTGGCCGACACGCTGCACCAGGTGCGCAGAGCGGAGAAAGAGGGCTATGACGCTGCAGTGATTGGATGCTTTTACGATCCGGGACTGCGCGAGGCCCGCGAGATCAGCGAGCACCTAGTAGTAACTGCCCCGGCCGAGGCGTCAATGCACATCGCCACCACCCTTGGTCATACCTTTTCTATTATTGTAGGCCGTAACAAGTGGATACCCAAGATGCACGAGAACGTGGTCAAGTATGGGTTCCGCGAGCAGCTTGCCTCGTTCAAGGTGGTGGACCTCGGAGTCCACGACTTCCAGAAGGACAAGGGGGAGACGGAGCGGAGGCTCAGGGCGGCGGCCAAGGAGGCAGTGGAAAAGGACCGGGCCGAAGTCATCATCCTGGGCTGTACAATCGAGTTCGGTTTCTACCAGGAACTTCAGGAGGAGCTGAAGGCTCCAGTGATTGACGCTGCCCTGGCCCCGCTTAAGTATGCCGAGTTTCTCGTTGAATTGAAGAAGCGGCTGAACTGGGGGCAGAGCAAGATCTATGGTTACCAGAGCCCACCCGAGGACGAGATCGCGGAGTGGAAGATCGAAGAGCAGTACGGGCTTGAGAATATCTGGTGACAGAAAGAGGAAATGTGATGCCTTCGCCAAACAGCTCCATTTTGTGGTGGACATAAAGAATGAGGGATCAGGTCTCAAGGGGCTGTTGCCCAAA
>CP070636.1:512763-517654 GCA_020356305.1 Candidatus Bathyarchaeota archaeon
ACCAAACTCGGTCCCACGGTGAACTGTCACAAATTCTCGTATCGTCGTTCCACGGCCAATCTTTACAACCGTCTTTTCGCCCTTGTATCTTAACGCCTGAGGCGCAGCACCTATGGCTGCATGCTGAAATATCTTACAATCCTGCCCAATTATCGTATATTGATCTATCGTGACATGAGAGCCAATGGTGGTGCCAGTACCTATTTGAACGTCTCCGGCTATTACCGTATAGGGCCCGATTTCCACGCTAGAATCTATCTCTGCCGTGGCATCAACAATAGCAGTCGCATGTATCATGATTTCTCTTCCGTCATGGCCAAGACCTCAGCCTCTGCAACCAGAGTCCCGTCCACAGTTGCCTTGGCGGACATCTTAGAAACATTTCCGCGTCTCTGAGTCCAGACTATTTCAAGGACGAGTTGGTCTCCCGGAACCACAGGTTTTCTGAAACGGGCCTTATCAATGCCCATAAAATACATCAGTAGTTCTTTCCCCTTTTTCTCTGAACGAGAAGAAGAAACAAGGACACCTCCCACCTGCGCCATGGCTTCAATAATCAGCACACCCGGCATAACGGGTGTCCCTGGAAACATTGGTCCATTCCGGTGTGTCGAGGCTGTCTGTTCAACTGTGTAACGTGTGGAGGTTCTTCCTATAGCTACCGCACTATGTTGAGAAGAGATTTTCCAGCGTTCAGGAGCCCGAAAGAGATTGCGCATGACTTCCAAAAGCTAAGTGAACAAGGGATTGATCATGTCTTCCTATTTCAGGACATTCGAATGGGAGGCAAGAAGTACTGGAGGAACCTCCTTAAGACGCTTCACAGAGAAAAAACCAACATCAAAGAAGTAGTTTTGGAACTCTTCTATCCGGCTGATGATGAATTCTTAGAGATAGCATCGAGGTTTAAACCATCAGAACACGTTGCATTTACAGTTTCACCGGAGTCAGGTGCGGAGAACGTCAGGCAAGCTCATGGCAAGCATTTTTCAAACGAAGATCTTCTGCAGACGGGCAAACTCTGCTTGAAACACGAATTTAGGTTGGTGGTATTCTTCACGATAGGGTTGGCTTTGCAGAATCGTCAATCCGTTAGGGAGACATATTGGCTTTGGGATAGGCTTCTTAACCTCAACAGAACCGCTGGGAAGCCGAACCTAACTGCCTATGATTCAATATGTTCATCGTGGGGTCCTATGTTATTGCTGGACCCTGGATCTCTCGCGTTTGACTTTCCGGAGAGACATGGATACCACCTGCTGTTCAAGAATTTTGAAGATTACTACAGGGCCACGTCCATACCATGTTGGACTCGATGGATAAGCTACGAAACCAAGAATTTCGCTCGGAAGGATTTAATCGAGCTACCCTCGCAATTTTCAGAGCAAGAAGTGAACCTTTACGAGAGGTATGGAATCTACTCCCATCGATATGCAGCGACCGAGAGATCTCTGATATCGATGGCACGAGCAGTAAATGAGGAGTTAGAACACATCATAAAGGAAGAGAATGAGAACGAGAGGAACAAAAAACTTGAGAAACTCTATAAGGCAGTTAAGCTGCGCCCACGTTCCTCAGTGCCCCGAAAACCCTGGTAGTTCACAAATATTTGCTCTTGAACAAACTTGGTGAATTATCGACACCCATTCTTTGGAATCTTATGTCAACAGCACCTTTCCAAGTGTTTTGGTTATTTCGCAATTGTTTATAAAGACACGAAATGGAATGTAATCGGTGTTCATTGTGCGCGTGGGTGTGCTTGGAGGGCGCCTTCAAGGAATAGAGGCCACCTATCTCTGCTCAAAGGCTGGATACGAGAGTGTCTTAATAGACAAAGATGCTCAGGCGCCAGCCATGACCCTAGCCAATGAAACCTATGTCTTGGACATCACAAAAGATGTTGATCATGCAAAAAAGATCCTGAAAAAAGTTGATGCTGTACTCCCTGCTACTGAAAACAAAAAAACCTTGATGAACTTGGAAAAGCTTTGCAGAGAATTAGACATTCCCTTTATGCAGGACAACGCCGCTTTCTGGATAACCTCAGACAAGCTTACGTCAATGAAGTTTCTATTAGATTTGCATATTCCAACACCCACGCCTTGGCCGGATTGTAAATTTCCAGTTATCGTTAAGCCCTCCACCAAGAGTGGAAGCGAAAGCATCTTTCGGGCAAACACACTCAGGCAACTAAAAAAGGCGCTTGAGAAAACGCAGCGCGTGGATGAGAAAATCGTCATCCAAGAATTTGTAGAAGGCCCTGCCTTATCCCTTGAAGCAATAGCCAACAAAAGGAAGGCAAAGCCTCTTCAAATCACAGGACTTGAGTTCGACGAGGCATATAGTTGCAAAAGAGTATACGCTCCAGTTAAGATCCCGGCTGACCTTGAAAGTGAGTTTGATGAAATATGTAGCGAGATAGCTAAAGGTTTAGGGTTGAAAGGGCTAACAGACGTTCAAGCGATCAGCACGGATGGCGTCCCTAAAGTCAACGAGATCAACGCCAGGCTTCCAAGTCAGACGCCAACAGTAGTCTATCATTCTTCAGGGGTCAACATCGTGAGTCTACTCGCCGAATTGTTTCTTGAAAACGAGGTGTCTAATGTCCGAATTCGGCCTGACCATGCTGTGATCTATCAGCACGTCAAAATTTTCGATGGAGAACTCAGGGTCCAAGGAGAACGTGTGATGGACAAAGCCAAAGACTTGCAGATCATAAAAGACTTCTATGGCGCTCATGAGGCCATAACTAACTTGACTGCAGATAACGGATACATTGGATGGGTAGCGACTTTAATCGTCAAGGCCAAAAGCCTCGTGGGTGCCAAAAAGAAAATGACAAGGATTATACAGAGACTAATGGATGAAAATGGTCTTCACAAGTACAGTGACCCTTCCCCAAGTAAAGACGGGAAATGAACTGGCGAGGAAACAGACCAGGAGGCCATGCATGGATACATGCGTATAAATGCATGAAGGCTTAGGAAGCTAGGCCGAGAATTCTCTTAATTATTTTGGGTGCTTCTATGCCATTTAGTGCGTATGACGCTCCGATTTCTTCAGCCCATTCTTTTGATGCTGCTACGCCCCCAACTATATACTGGACTTTACCAATGAGACCTTCTTTCTTCAAGGCATCCGCCAGATCTTTTTGCTTTAGCGCTGTAGTCGTCAACATCGCCGAAGCGCCTACCACGTCAGCATCGACCTCTTTGATTTTGTCGATGAAATCTTTAGTTGCGGCGTCCTTTCCAATATCGAAGACCTCAAAACCCTCGGCTATCAGCATGGCAATAACTATATTTTTACCTATGTCATGAACATCTCCTTCCACTGTGCCAATGATGACCTTGCCTAGGCTCTTTCGCACTTCCTTACGTTTGACTATTTCTGGTTCGATCAATTCTCTTAAGGCCTTTTGAACGATCTCAGCGCTCGCCACAATGTTTGTCAACCAAAACTCACCGGACTCATACTTGTCACCTACGATCTTCAAACCCGCTCCTAATCCCTTTGTGATGATGCCTCCGGGACTCAAACCAAGATCTAGAGCTTTCTTTACTTCTTTCAACAAACCTTCCTCGTCAACGTCCACAATGTTTCTAGCCATTACGCTATAATCGAACTCCGACATCCGTAACTCCTCTTATCCTATAGTATCCGTTAGGTGAGTATTTCTTACATATATATGCTTTGTGCGCGTGCGCATAAAGCAAACCTTATAACGTCTCGCCAAAGATGTGTTAGGACGCTTTGAAAAGGTAGAAAGGATTAGAGGAGGTGAAACACTTTTGGGGAGATCTACACTAAGGCTTCTTTCCAAGGAAGACATGAACAGGATCCACCGCGCTACGGTGAAAGTGCTGGAGGAGACAGGTGTCCAGTTTTTCCACGACGAGGCCTTGAACATTCTTGAGAAGAACGGGGTTGCAGTGAATCGGAAAACCAAGACGGCAAAGATACCGGAAGCCGTGTTTGACGAATTTAGGAAAAAGGCTCCCAGCGAACTTCCTCGATTTAACAGAGGCGGCAAAAGAATCTCAAAGACGCAAGAATTCGCTATTGCGACCTTTGGTGAAGGCACATATATGACAGATCGAGATGGAACTCAGCGTCCGTCTACGCTGAAAGACATTGAAAAGATTGTGATTGTCGGTGATGCGCTGGAGAATGTCGACGAGGCAGGGACAGGAGTTGCAGCAACAGACTTGCATCCAGATGTCGCGCACGTCCACTCTACTGAAATCTACTTGAACAATAGCCCCACTAAGCCTATATGGTTAAGCGGATCTAGCGCAGATGGAATAAAGTACGCAATGAAAATAGGCGCAGCTCTACTTGGAGGAATGGAAGAGCTGAGGAAGACCAACATTATCTGCGGTGGAGGTTGGGCTAATAGCCCTCTGGTGCATGCCAACGACCTACTCGACTCCCAAATAATAGCTGCAAAAGAAGGATTCCCGACCTACTGCGGAAGTATGGCCACCGCGATTACTACGGCTCCGGCAACGTTGGCGGGAACATTGGTGGTGTGGAACGCGGAAGTCATGAGCAGTTTGGTGTTGTCGCAGATGATAGCACCCGGAGTTCCGTTTGAGATCGACTGTTCTTCATCATCTGCGGATCCGCGGAGGGGATATTACCCTGTTGGTAACCCTGAGATGGCGTTGATCAACGCTGGCTGCATGGAACTGTCGAACTACTACGATCTCCCGTGTATGGTGGCTGCTTGCTAGGCAGACGCCAAGATAGTTGACCCTCAGGCCGCCCACGAGAAAACACTCACAACGGTGATACCCGCAATGGTGACCAAAGGCAAAAACATGTATGGCATGGGCATGCTGGATTCCGGCATGTCCATGAGCCTGGAACAGTACGTGATCGACAACGA
>CP070636.1:517754-521872 GCA_020356305.1 Candidatus Bathyarchaeota archaeon
TTTGCGTCGTCGAAAGCGGCCGTGGAGCTTTGACATACTTGGTTTGATTCAACAGAATCTCTAGGATGTTGAGATCGACATTATCTAAATCAGGAATTCCTGTCTCCTTTTCAAACGGAACACCCGACTCTTTGAAAGTATGGATGACATTTACAACGTGATATTTCTTAAAAAAGCTCCTTGACATGGCCTCATCAATTCTTTTCAGCACTCGACCAAAATGCTCCTCGCTGATTATTCTGAATCTTCCCAAGAGTGAATATTCGCCCGTTATTCCATCTATACTATCACATGGCCTCATCTCGCCCAGCAACTCTCCTAGCCAAGGTTCATGCGGGTTGGTTTTTAGCTCAAAGAATACGGTTCTTTTAAGTCCAACCACAGATGGATTCACAACGATCGTTGATCCAAGAATCACCTGATTTCTGAACAGTTTTCCTATTCTGGCTTTCACTGCAAAACGTGAGAGCCCTAACATTTCACCGGCGCTGGTAAGAGATAGCTTACTATTATTCTGAAGCATTTCCAAAATTGCCAAATCATAACGATCTAACGGCATGTGAGGATCTCCAATTGGAATAAAATGTAGCTCAAAGTATAATATTTCGCTCATACTATAAAAAAAAGTGAAAATATATAAATATTCCGTGCTATACAGATTCCGCTTAGTAAAAGGTGGAAGGTATGACCGAATTCAAAGTGAAAGATGCTTCACTAGCCAAACAGGGAATATTGTCAATTGAATGGGCTTCAAAGCACATGCCAGTTCTCAATCAGATTAGACGCCAGTTTGAGAAAAAAAAGCCTCTAGCCCACATTACGATAGGTGCGTGTCTGCACGTGACCAAAGAAACCGCGGTGCTTGCAGAAGCGCTTACTGCTGGAGGAGCAGACGTTGCCTTGTGCGGGTCCAATCCGTTGTCAACTCAGGATGAGGTGGCGGCGGCACTAGCTGAAAAAGGAATCAACGTCTATGCTTGGAGAGGTGAAACAACCGAAGAATACTATTGGTGCGTTGACCAGGTGATTGACCACAAGCCCATGATCACTTTGGACGATGGAGCCGACCTGGTCAGCACGATTCACACGAAACGAACCGAAGCTTTAGACGGTGTGAAAGGAGGCACCGAAGAAACCACGACGGGAGTTGTGAGGTTGCGAGCCATGGAAAAAGATGGTGCCCTTAAATATCCTATCATAGCCGTAAATGATGCTTACACCAAACATCTGTTCGACAACCGTTACGGCACTGGACAGAGCACCATAGATGGGATTATGCGAGCCACCAACGTTCTGCTTGCTGGAAAAAACTTCGTAGTGTGCGGCTACGGATGGTGTGGTCGAGGACTCGCCCGAAGGGCCAAAGGCATGGGTGCAAGCGTAGTCGTCACTGAGATTGATCCGGTGAGGGCGCTGGAAGCGGTTATGGACGGTTTCCACGTAATGCCCATGAACAAAGCCGCACCAATGGGGGATATTTTCGTAACGACCACAGGAGACATCCACGTGATCCGAAAAGAACACATGCTCGAAATGAAAGATGGTGCCATAATTGCCAACAGCGGACACTTTAACGTGGAGATTAACATACCTGACCTCGACCACTTGTCATCTTCGAAGAGAACGATTCGACCTAACTTGGAAGAATACTGTCTTCGAGACGGAACGAAACTCTATCTACTGGCTCAGGGAAGACTTGTGAACCTCGCTGCAGCTGAAGGACATCCGTCAGAGGTCATGGACATGTCCTTTGCAAACCAAGCTCTGTGCGTTGAACATTTGGTGAAAAAAGAGAAAATGGAGCCAAGAGTCTACAGCGTGCCCAAAGAGATTGACGGTCTCGTGGCAAGTCTCAAATTAACGGCCATGAAAGTGGAGATCGATGAACTCACAGAAGAGCAAAAAAAATACATGGCCACTTGGGCAGCCGGAACCGTTTGATGTGCATGCACGTTCGAAAAGGACGACAAACTTTATAATAGCATATTGCCTAAACATGGCTACATTGTAGTGGTGATGAAGATGGTTAGTAAGGACCAAGCTATTGGCGGGCTGATTTTCTTGGTTTGCGTAGTTGTTGCGATTGGATACATAGTTACATTGTTCGGCTATGACCTCATAGTTAAACAACTGCTCCCCTTACCGGAAAGTTGGACCATGCGTGGTGTTCAATTTTGGCTGGTCGCTATTCCTGTACTCGTTGCGTTTGTTGCTGTGTTAGCCATTGGAGCCTGGATTGGCTGGACTATGGCTACAACACCGCCCCCAAAGCCGATTGAAGACTTCGAAGTCGAGGAAAAAGAAGAAGAAAAGCCAGAAGTTAAGGAAGAAGAGAAAACGAAAAAAGAGTAAGGAAAAAGAGGAAACACTCTTCTCTTCTTTTTGTTTCACTATTCGAGGGCTCCTATGACCGAAGCCAAAGCTCTCGTTTTCTGTGGAGGACCGGGCGTCAGGCTTAGACCCATCACGTATTATTTTCAGAAAACCATGCTGCCCATAGGATCTAGACAAAAACCCCTCTTGGAATACGTGATTCGGCTCCTGAAGTTTCACGGTGTTAGAAATCTGGTTCTCCTAGTAGATTACAAGGCAGAGCAAATCCAGAACTATTTCGAGAACGGCTCCAGGTTTAACGTGAAAATATCCTACGTGCACGACGATCCGAAGCTGAAGGGAACCGCAGGCTCCCTGCTAAATGCCTACAGACATGAATTAGTGAATCCAAACGACACGCTGCTCACGTACTACGGGGACATCCTCACAAACATAAACATCAAGAATTTGCTGCATCATCACCAGAGCCGACAGGCATGGGCAACAGTTGCCCTAGCTTCGGGCTTCACCGTCAGAGTGGGCTTAGCAGACATCGAGGAGAATGGCAAGATTCGGGGGTTTGTGGAAAAACCGACGTTGGAAAAACCCGTAAGCATAGGAATATTAGTTCTTAAGGGAAAAGCCCTTGACGAAATGGATCAATTAAAGATGGCCCGGCGAGGACTCGATTTAATGGGAAACGTAATTCCACATCTTATAAAAAAGGGCAAGCCAGTCTACAGCTACATCACCGACGCGTTTTGGTGTGACATCGGCAGCACCGAAGCCTACGAGAAACTGAACCACAAACTTGTTGATGAAATGTTTTCCAATATCTTCTAGTACAACTCCGGCAGATTCGGTTGACAAGAACGAAAGCTTTCACGCAAAAGGAACAACAAATCTAAAGAGCTTCCGAATACTATAGGTTCTCTTGCTAGGAAAACGTCTAGGAAGTTGTTCACTACATCATGTTGGAATGACAATCATGTCAAGTTCCAGTTTAACCCTTCCGTACGTTGTTGAGAACGAGGACAGAAAAAAACCTTTCACACGAGACATAGAAGCAGCAGCTGTTCTGTGTCTAGCAGAATCGAAACGGAAAAAGCCAGGAATACTAGGCGCTCCGCCGGAGAAACTTTCCTTAATCTCCAAACTGCATTATCCCCTGTGGGCGGTTCCTTGGGAAAACGAATGCATAATCATAGATGGGCTGTCAATACTTTCTCACACGATCGCGTACATGAAAACGCCAGATGTGAACCTCTTCGTCGAAGACATTAAGAGAAACAGAAGCACTCGAGAGCTTTTTCGACGCACATTGAAAAGCCACACAAAAACCTTTGAAGAATTCGCGGAAACTACCCAAGTCTTCATGAAATCCATCGTGGCAAACAAAGAGATTCTGCCCACAATCTTGTGGTACGTTACCCGAGAACCCACCGTGAAAAAGGACTCAACCCAAACCGGCTTATCAATCCCGTTGAACCTTGATGAGAAAGCAGTAATGAAAAGGGCTGAAAGCCTGTTTAGCTGCTGGAGATCGATTCAGTCGGAGATAGCGGGCTTACATTATGCCATCAACGTTCTAGACCGTGAAACTGAATTTCATGAACAGAAGATTGCCAATGAAATTGAACAAATATCAGAAACGTTTGAGGACCAGATTTCTGCCCTTAGACTTCAGGTCGAGGAAAGAGTAAACCGACTAACGACGGAGTTGAGTGCCAAGATCCAAAGTATATTCCAGATCACTGAGAAGGAACTGAAAGCTGCGCTTGAAGAAAGAACTAAGAATGAGAAAA
>CP070636.1:521972-527101 GCA_020356305.1 Candidatus Bathyarchaeota archaeon
CAAAGACAACAAGACATATGCACCTTAGAAACGAATTAACTGTTACTGTTGTATCACAGTCACATGCATTTAAAAGTTTCCACTTCTCGAATATAGGATTGCATGCAATACGAGGGTGGGGTCCCAGATGAAGAGGCGACGAATCGATACATTCGCTCAAATTTTGGCGTCTTGTATACACGCGCGCGCATCAGCAGAAGCTACAAAGGAAAAGAACTCGACTATGCGGAGTGAAGAGCTAAATTGAAAGATGCCGAATCCAACGCCAAGAAAGCCGTGATACTGGTCTTCATTAAGTTGGCACATGAGGCAGAAAAGAAAACTGATGAGGAGCTTAAGACGAAAATTCAAGAGACACTTGTGGAAGGTCTGATCAAGATGCCATGGGTGGCTGTGGAAGAAGTCATCGTTGTTCGAGAATAAGTGTCAGATGATGTTCGAGCGTGCGTATTCTGGAGAAAGTTGAGAAAGCAGTCAGAAAACAACTTAAATCAAAAAGGGCAAAAACATTCTGATTTTCTTTTCTTTTTTCAGCAGACAATCTCTAAAGAGTGACATAAACAAGAGTATTATGATGAAGGAACTGCACAGGTACGCCCTGTTTGGCCAATTCGGCTATTTTCAGTGTTAATGAAGGCAAGCGTAGTTAGCGTTCATACTGTATGCGCATGTAACGTGCGTGCAGTTCCATAGAAGTCCCACAGAGATTTAGAGGAACTTGATGATGAGAGGCGCGAGTCGAAGCTTAAAAACCGGGCTTTTTGCTGAAAGAGAGAAAGGAGTTTCCCGCGCTTCCCATCACCAAGCAATCTTAATTTAAAAAGCATCCAGTATTTAAAATTATGTTACTGTGGCATCACAGTCACACACACTTAAAAATTCGTATTTCTAAATCATAGTTACAATGCATGCATGCGAGGTAACACCAGGAGTGGACGGAGAATTCATACCGAATTGGAGTATACCCTATTCACCGTGAGAAGCAGCAGACTTTGCAAATTCCAACATGTAAGACCCAACCAAAATTCCCCTTTTTGAGCATCTAGAAAATTGGAGGAAAAAGAATGACGTTAAGAAAAGTCGTTGAAATCAACGAGGAAAAGTCGATCTTTCAACTCTTTTACTTGAAAGAAGATGAAGATCAGAATGTTGATGTTGAAGAGGTCGAAAAAATCGACTACGGAGAAATTGAAAAGCGACTGGAACAGGGAGAATCAGTTTTTATCGTGCCTAAACATAAGCAAAAATTGAATACACGTATGGTTGCTCGGGAAAAAACGGAAAAGCTTTGGTACTTCTCTCATGTCTAAAAGGGAAATGTGGACATGACGTCTGAATAATTGATTAAACTGCTGACTCAAGGAATAGCGGGAGAGCTTCCAACGTCAGTTCAGGATATGTGGCGCGAGCTGCCAAGTTTGTGGACAGACCATTGAAAACGATGCCTCTGACGAACGTCCTATCTGCAAGGCTCTAAGACAGAGATTTCAGGTTTTCTTGCTCCCTCCATAATCTGAGGTTGCATAACTCTGTACATTACGGGTGCAATGAGATTGGATGAAGTGATTCTGCAGATTCAATTTGATTTCAGTTGCTAGGCTAACTTTTTGGCAATCATGGTTAAGTGTTCACCCAAACCTTCTGCCATTCTTATCTCGTTGGCTGATGGCATGCGCTCACCCATGGGACCAGCAATAGTTGAAGCTCCGTAAGGTGAACCACCAGTTATTTCCTGCATCGTCATCTGCTCCTTGAAAGAATATGGCAATCCAACCACAACGCAACCATGGTGCAAAAGCGTGTAATGCGTCGAGATAATGGTAGTTTCCTGTCCTCCATGTTGAGTTCCGGTACTGGTAAACACAGATGCTGGTTTGCCAATAAGCGTGCCAATCATCCAATCTCCTCCAGTTTGATCCCAAAAGTTTCTCATCTGGGAACACATATTTCCGTAGCGGGTCGGAGTACCAACGATAATTCCGTCAATTCCCTTGAGATCTTCCCGAGGATCGGCGACTGGAATGTCCTTCATTAGTTCCTTTGCCTTCTTCACATTCTCGTCCCAAAACTCTTCCGGAACAAGTTCAGCAACTTGTTTGAGAACTGGTGCGCCATCCGCCTTTCGAACACCTTCAATCACTGCATTGGCCATCCTAAAGGTGTGACCATACATCGAGTAAAAGAGAACAAGAATCTTCGGTTTGTTTTCTTTCGTTATCTCACCTCCCTTTATCTAGCTGCTAAGTAATATCGCACCCTCGACGCCCCATTATCTTGGAGCAATCGATCGACAATTCTGAAAGCATGAACTTTTAAATGTATGTGACCAGTGGACGACAGCAAGATCGGCAACGCGTGTATGTTTTCTCATGCGTGAACTACATGTTTTTCTCCTCTTCTGCACGCACAATAAAAACGCAAGATACAAAAACATTTTATTACCCGCAAGCCTTGACTAGATTGCGTCTAATTGCAAAATGGTGAATGAAATGGGCGATGAATCATACTTCAAAAAGATTCTTGTACCTGTCGACGGCTCTCATCCCTGTCTTCACGCAGAAGAGGTAGCTGCTCTGATTGCCAAGAATTTCACGTCGAAGGTCACTGTGATTCATGTGATCTCCCACGACCTTTTACATCCAGAGTCGCAGTTGCGCCATCAAGTCCCGTCTTCAGTCCTCTCTGAGATTTCCGACTGGTTTTCCCAAGCTGGAAAAAAAATTGTTGGGGATGCTGAGGCCTTATTCAAAGAGGAAGGTATAGCGATCGATGCCAGAGTCGTCGAGTATGAGGATCCAGCTGAAACAATAATACGAGTAGCTAGAGAAGAACAATATGATCTCATAGTGATGGGCAACAGGGGAGAAGCAGAAGCTGAGGTTATGTCGCTAGGGAGCAATGCCGAGAAAGTCTCTCGCCACGCCGAATGTTCAGTTCTTATAGCCAAACAAAAAACTGGACTGTCAAAAATCCTCGTAGCCGTCGATGGTTCTAAAAGCGCAGAAAAAGCCCTCGAACATGCTGTTCAATTGGCCAAGAAGCACCAAGCGAACTTAACGTTGCTGAATGTTGGCGAGTCCAAACTGTTCGGTTTTAAGCCTGAGATGGTAAGGGAAGCTGGCAAACGCATCTTGTCTGACGCAACAGCCAAGGTTAAAGGACTAAAATTGAATTCACAGCTGGAATTTGGCAACCCTGCGGAAACCATAATTGACATTGCAGAAAAGGGCGACTATGACCTTGTAATTGTTGGAAGCAAGGGAATAAGCAACGTGAAACGATTCTTTCTTGGCAGCGTAAGCGATGACGTGAGTCATCATGCAAAAAGTTCCGTGTTCATAGTCAGATGAATGCACGCGCACATCGACACGTAACGAAAGTCAGAATAAACGTTTACCGCAGCCTAACCTCAATCTGACAATCAACGTATTCTTATTATTCCACGTGTAAAGATTCCCCAGCTGAACTTTAATGTCCAAGTGTGTACCGTTTCTATTTGTGTAGCTGGTGAAGTCAGGACATTGGTTAGCTTCGTAAGAATCGAAGGAAAAACTGTTAGAGGCATCTTTCGAGAGAGACCAAACCGTTTCCTAGCCCTCGTAGACATTCAGAACAGGACTCTGCCAAGTTTTTTGCCCAACCCTGGAAGAATGCATTAACTTTTAACTCGAGGAACGGAGGTCATTTTGAAAGAGGTTGTAAAAGGGGACAGAAAAACCAGTTATGACCTGATCGGAGTTATCTATGATAGTCAAATGGTTTCCGTTGATTCTCGGGTGCCAAACAAACTAGTTTTACAGGCCTTAAGAAAAAGAGGTATGGAAGAATTTTCCGAGTACGATATAATACAACCAGAATACAGCTATGGCCATACTAGATTCGACTTCTTTCTGGCCAACGAACACGAAAGATGTTTACTGGAAACCAAGTCGTGCACGCTGGTGAAAGAGGGCGTGGCCTTGTTTCCTGACGCCGAAACCGAAAGAGGGAGGAGACACATAAGAAATTTAGGCAAAGCCAGAAAAGAAGGCTATCGAGTGTGCGTATTGTTTATCGTTCAACGAACCGATGCTAATGCATTCGCTCCTAACGCTGAAACCGATCCAGAGTTTGCGAAGGTTCTTCGAGACGCCGCCTTGAAGGGCGTTGAGGTATACGCCTACAACATGGAAATATCCGCCTCATTTTCCAGTTTATCTCTTTCTTCGAAATTGAATGTTTATCTATAAAGCTTCTCAGCAGCGTTTTGAGAGGACAATCCACGTTAGGAGAGCAATTGAAAACAATAAATCCTAATAGAGGAACAATACTAACGGTGTGTCCTATGACGATAGTCAAATTGCCCAAAATGGAAAAGAATGAGATAGAACAGCTCATTCGAGAACAAATGCTTTGTCGAATCGCTTTCAAGGGTGACAAGTACCCATATATGGCACCATTTCAGTATGTTTTCATGAACGGGTCCCTTTATTTTCACTTCACAGATTACGGGAAGAAAATGAAGCTACTTGAGAGAGACAAAAGAGTTTGTGTTGAAATAGAAAGTTGCCGAAACTATCTAAGTGAATATAGATTTGTTGTCTCAAGAGGCATGTTGAAGGTTGTTGAAGACCCTCAGGAAAGATCCAAGGTTATCAGCAGGATGGCGGCCGACGGGAAACAAAAACTTTCAACAAACTTCCTTGTTGCTCACGGTTTCAACAGAGAAGAAGGCTGGGCTTCTTTCACTCCAGAAAAGCCCCTAGTCATTGTTAAACTTTACAAATTAACAGACCAAATAGGACTCAAATCTCCCTAGCCCGCATCGGACTAGTTTCCGGGATTTAGCGGCGACAGTCACCATTTTGCAGAATTTCTGCTCTAGGGAGCGGATTCAGTCCGGGTGGGCAAGACGCTAGCCACAATGGCCAAAGCTGGCCCCACTATTAAGCCAGCCCATGCAATCAGGGCCAGTACCCCCAAGATGGCTAGGTAAGCTCTCTTTCTAATGTTTACTTGATCCCCGCTTCTCAAGACCAGACGAAGAACACCGATGCCGAGGAGGACAGGTATCAAAGCCAGCATAAAAGTGACCCCTATCTCAGGTACAAGAGGAGCATGGGTCAAGGCAAGGATCATCTGAAAGAAGC
>CP070636.1:527201-534949 GCA_020356305.1 Candidatus Bathyarchaeota archaeon
CTCAGGGAATATTCAGAAAATATGTGAGGTATGAGTGGTGAACAAAATGTGGGTTATTCAAGAAGAAGACGTAAGTCGTGTGTTGCCAGCAGTGGCTCAGGGTCACAAACACCTGAGAATATACCTGCACATTGGAACCCAATGCGCGTTCATTTTCCAAGAATGAACGATAGCAAACATCCTGTAGGCGTACATCAAAATATAATCGCACCCAAACATTCGAGCTAGAGAACTGGGAAAGAAAAGGTTTGCTGCAGAGCAACCGTGATCTCGAAGTGATCACGCGTGATCTGCCTCATGTACAATCAAAATCACACAAGATCACATTTCACTACGATTGAAAAGTCACATGCCATCATGGATCTCACACACGTGATCTGCTTTGTTTTAAGCAGCTATAGTAGCGATCACAAGCCAAAAGATCACACATAGATCCTTTTGTTAAATGGCTCTAGCGCAAATAGTGGGAGCAATAACTCACCGGACAACATGGATAGCAGAGGGAGTGTTGCTTAGCTTCTATTTTTACATAAGCTCAGTTGATGAAACAGTTCTGGAAAGAAGAGTCTTTACGTTTGTAAAGTCTCTCGTATAGAATATACTACCAGAAGATATTTCTACCCGTATACAAAATTGTATTCTTTAGCTCTGAGTTGTTGGTGCACAGATTGCGCTTGAAAAATACCGTTCAAAAATGGTTAATGACCTCTCTGAATGACCCAATTGCAAAAATACTCATAGAAAATAGTCATTTGACGAAAACGCAGCTAGAAACGCTATTGATCGACGTTTTAGCCGAAAATCTTGCCGACAAATCTTTGAAATATGAAGAAAAAGCCAAACTAAGGCTATTGGAAGCAGGAATAAGCCGCGGAGCGTTCAATAGAACTCTAAAACAGGCCAGAAGAAATGCTATCCAATCCGTTTACACGGTTCTTCTGCTCGGATACCTAGGGATCTTTGAAGACACACGTTTAGACCCGTATTTGGAAGCCGCCAACAAATTGCAGGCCTATATGAACGCCTACAGAGAAATCCCTAATGATACAAACGTAAAGTATGAACATTTGAGAATTATGAAGATGCTCCGCGAAGAATTGGAGGCGAGCCTAGAGCAGTTGTCCAACACTAGGTCCCTGTCCAAAGTGTGACATCACAGATCACAAAAGGCCCGCGCATATCTGGGAAGATTCTGAAAATTACCTCTAGAAACAGCAAAATGGATAATTGGACGATTTTCAAGCTTATTTGGCGTTTCCAGTTAACAAGAGGGATGCCATGCATGTTTGCCTTTGTTGCAGGCAGTTATTGTTCTACTGTGACGTGTGATGTCACACTACGTCACAATCAATCCGCTAGAATCCCCGCTTTGTTTTGCTGATTGGCTGAACGGTTGAAGCCATTATTGGAACGCCCAGCAAGGTTTCTGCCCATCCACCATTAGGATCTTGAACATCCCACAGCGATTTTGTTTCGTGATTTGTGATGTCTCAAATATCACACGTGATCACATTTAAATCACAGTTCGTGGAATATCTTATCCTGGCAAGACAAACTCGGAGGAGTCTTTGTGTATGTGGATGTCTCCCTGATCGCTGCAATTGTTCTTTTGCTCGTATCGTTTGGTTTTGCCACTTTGTACTATCGGCAGATAAAGAGGGCCCGCAAGTCGTACGAAGAGGCAAGAAGCGCTGTCGGTGACGTTGTAATGAGTTTTGGCAGACAGCTGCAAAGGCAGGAGAACAAGCTTGGCGCTGTCGCCTACAAAACCGAGGCGTTCTCTTCCAGAAGTGAAGACCATGCAAAAAAGTTGAAGATACACGCTAAGCAATTATCAGATCTCGCTGACAAAATGGAGTCCTTTACTGGAATTGAGAAAAAGGTGATGGCGCAAATTGAGACAATGAGCAAAAACGTAGACGATGTCATAACGAAGCAAGAAAGCTTGGTTAAGAAGATTGCTGACGCCCCAATGGCTCCTGAGGTAAAAATAAAGGCAGCCATTCCAATAAAGAGAGAACGTGCGTTAGCTCCCCTAACAGAAACGGAGCTCATTGTGCTTGAGGCTCTCGCCTCCGAGGGAGAGAAGACTGCTCCTGAAATCAGGGACAAGATAAAACTCACCAGAGAGCACACAGCGCGTCTGATGAAAAAGCTTTATGAAAAAGGTTATGTGGAGCGGGACTCTGGAAAAATGCCATACACCTACCGCATTAAGGATGAGATGAAGCGAATCTTAAGCAAAACAGAAGCCAAGATTTGACGCAGACTTTGTTGGCTAGGTTCCTCTGTGAGCTAAGTTCTCTCCAACTTGGCGAAGCGTTCTCAAATGTGCGTCCATCTCGGACAATGTTTCTGAGGGTGGAAGAGCGTATTCCACTTTCTCCCTCTCGTCAAGATATTCAGGATAATGAGTCACCTTTATGGGGACAGCAAATCGGATTTTGGGCTCAGAGATGAGTAGCGCCTCTCCTACATCGAGCATTTTTATTTCGGTGTCACTGTACTCCAGATAAGGCGTGTTTCTTGTGAGGTATCCTCTGTCTTGACTCAATTCTGTCTTCATAATAACCTTTGTCCAGAGCTCAGCAAAAACATCGTAATTTATTCGCGAAGGCCTAGGTGTAACAGCGTTCAATCCAACCCTATACTTTCGATATGTTAGGGCTACGTCGGAGAATATGGTCTTGGGCTTGTTGGGATCAAGGAATTCGTGGGCTTCCTCGAGGGTTATGAGAAGAGTGGGAAGTTTTTCCCACTCTATGTAATTCTCTTCCCATATTCGCTTATAGTGACGGGCCACACTTGAGGCTGTGAGACAGGTGATGTTGTATTGTTCCTCAGAGTTTATTCCGGATATGTCAATGAGGCAAGTGATCCCTCTCGTGACATTTTGGATCACGTCATCAACGAAACTATATTCAGAAGATGGAAAGAGGTCAGGAGAGAGATCTGAAAGCTTGTGCATGAGAGCCTCAATCACAACTTTGGCTTTGTATCCTGTTATGTTTCCAACCCCGGTGTATCCCCCCGTCGCATAAGCCTCAAGCGCACCTTCTATCCAACTCTTGCCTAGCCTCTCATACAGCCTCTTAGCAAGTCTATACTGAGGTAGCCCTATCTCAGGGAAAATTGTGTATAGCTTGCCAGGAAGAAGGGTTTGCAGTCCTATACGCAGTTTGCCCTCTCTAGCTGAGTAATAGCGGACTTTGTTATGGAAGAGCGGGTGATCACGTAGTCCTCTCTGAGGTTCTATGCCCTTTCCTGTCAGTAACTGCCCCGCAAAGTCAAAGATGAGACCGACAGTTTTTGGACTGTCATCTATTATCCTTGCGTTTAGCACCAGTTCACAATTAGTCTTTCCTGAACCAGTCATCCCAAACATGCCCATCATCCGCTGAACGGACTCAACGTCTATACCGACTGATCCAAGCAGTTTTTCCCCAGAGCGCAGACGTCCTATCTTTAGCTCCCCGGCAAGCTTCAAAGCAGAGCAGTCCTCTGGAGTAGTTGTATACACTTTGTCCCTGTAGTCAGGGTTAAAGGTGGGAGAACGAACTTTGTCAGCTCTTCTCTCTAGGAAAAGAATACCCTCAACGCTTCTATAACGGGAATACGGACCAAACGTCTCTTTTCCTTCCGCCTCGCGAAGTTGTTCGCTAATTTCGAGTGTTGATTTGCTCTCGGCGTTCACAACTCTTGCATAGAAACTCCTTTCACCGGAATCTATCCTAACCATCTGGCCAAAGGAAAGGTTGGTTCCTTGATTAAGAAAAAAGAAAACTCGATCTCCACGCACCTCACGGATGAAACCAGCTGTTTCAGACATATTCAACTAACTCCCGTCTAAATGGACGCTTCACTCCATGTAGTTCATCTGCAAAGTTGCAAGAGAACTCCTCAATGCGAAGTACATCTAATAACCCAGCGTTGGCAAGCGTCTCCTCGACTTTATCGTGGTAATAAATGAGCATGGAATCTGATGGAGCAGAAAAATCATGGGCAAGCCAAAGGGTCACTGGATATCCAAGGCATCTTGGATCTTCAGAGATGTAAGTGAGGGGAGAAAGTAGTTCATGTACGTCGCATTGAGTCAAATATTCCATTATGTCACAACGGAAAGCGCGTGGACTCTCTTCACATAGTTTCACAATTGCCACATCACCATACTGGTGTTTATGTATATCTGCTTTTTTGGCAGGATAATAGGTCCAGACACCATATGGAGATAGCATGTACGTCGCAGCTATTAGATCATGTCCCTTTTCATCATGAAGGGACGGAGACTGTTTGCTTATTGCCAGAAGCTTGATGTCTTTATTTTGGCATTCTTCGTAGAGCTCTACTAAAAACTTCCTTTCCCCGCCAAAGTAGCTAGCTCCGTCTAGAAGAAGGTAGTCGCCCTCGCTTGTTTTGTGCAGTAGTTGTAAGGCCATTCTACTCTCTAAATTCAGCCTCTTATCCTGGAGAACCGTGCGACGTACATATGCGTCTCCAACAACACTGTGTATCTCTTCTAGGTAATCCCAATCTACATTTCGATGTCTCACTGCAGCATATGTAGCACGCAACAAGTAGATTCCCCAGTTGTTTGCTCTTTTTAACGTTCTTGTAGAACAGTCAACAGCTTGGAAATGTACGTCGCAGCTATCTATTCTTCTAAGAGGCCTAAACTTGGATGTCTCAAGTCTTTCCTTTATCACGGACTCCTCTTTCACTTCGTGATAACCCACTCTTCGTCCCCTGTGTACATATTCGCTCAGTTTTTTCTTCATTTCACTTAGGTCTTTTTCAATTTTAACATTCATAAAGTATCCTCCGTCGTAAATGGAACCCAATTTTCGAGCGGGCACCTTACTAGTGCATTCAGTTTGGAACTCTGCTTACTTATTACTTTTCACAAAACTCAATGCATGCCCAGCTGGTTTAGTTATTATCCTATAGCGTCGACGCCTAGACATCTGACTTACCGCTAGAATCCCCCGGTCAGTCATTCGAGATAGATATGTTGAAACTGTGCTTAAGCTGATGGGTTGGTTAAACTCCTGCTCGTATGCAGATCGAATGTCTTTGGACGTAAACCACACGATGGGAAAGCGCTTCTCCACGACTTTGTGCATTTTATCAAACTTAGAGAGTTTAGAGACATCGTCCTCCCATCCAGGATTCTCCCCGGGTATGCCCCCGAGCAATTCAACAAGATCAAGAAGCCGAAGGGCCTTTTCCCTTGTTACATGCCCCTCGAAAGCAATCGTATAACGGTTGCCATTCCCGTCAAAGATTTCTACTCGCATTTTCCTAGCCGGCAAGGGGGACACCTGGTTAACAAGGGTTTTTACAGTTAACAATTCACAAGTTATAGAGGTTTTGGCGAAGAGTAGTTGTGAGAATCATGGAAAACACGCCCTAAAACAATAAAGAAGGCAAATTTGCACTTCTTAGCTTTCACAAACTTCACACGAGCGTCAATTGAACAAAAGCGAAGAGAAGCCAAAAGGTTCTCTACTCTCCAGTAGAAGCCGAGGGGTCATAGTTTCAGTGAGAAGAAAGCACCAAAACGTTAATTTTAGGAAAAGATAGATGTTTAACGAATCATTTAGAAATCAATTTCACATATATTCACAAAATGCGCGCGCGCAAGTCAAGATCTTTCAACAAAAACGTTAGGCCACAAGAACCTTGTTCTCGGTATTTCATGGACAACTAAAAAGCGAACTCCATAACGCTTGTACCAACGCCAAAGAGTACTGCTAAAACCATTGCCCCAACCCCTCAGTTTCCACTCGAGGACCCTGTAAGGTTTCCGTCCTAACCAAAATTTTTTTATGAAATGCTCAAAAGTCTTTTACAAGAGTGTTTAAGTAATCTTATGATGACTAACCTTTAACGGGCTGTTCCTTTTACAGGAACAAAATATCTTACACTACATATCCTCAGGCTGTTCCAGAGGAAATATAGGGGTCTGAGTTTCTTTGGACAATTTAAACCTCAAATGGCTTGTTCTCTAACCCAACTTCTAAACAACACGCAATCACCTTTTCACCAGTTTTCCTTCATTTGTCTTTAGGGTTTTTGTGTGGCACGTTTATTTTTTTGTAGGATAGTTCTTATTTGCTGAGTTGAAAGTCAAGGATTGCTCGTATTTTGTGTAATGGAGATTCGTCGAGTGAAAGATCCTACAATGCTGGACAACGTCTTCGAGCGCTTCATGAAGAATGACAGTGTTTTCATAGACAGAGAAGTGTTGCGGCACGATTACATTCCTGACAATCTCCCTCATCGCGAGGGGCAGATTCGATGCCTAGGCGAAATTGTTGCGCCTGTTTTGAAGGCCTCTCGGTGTTCAAACATTTTCGTCTATGGGAAGACGGGTACTGGGAAAACGGCTGTCGTAAAGTATGTGTTGAATAGGCTTATGGAGAAGGCACGTGAGTTCGGAGCTTCAGTGAGGGTTTGTTACGTAAATTGCAGGCTAGCTGGCACCGAGTACAGGATCTACTCAAGTCTCTGCGACTTCATAGGTGTGAAGGTTCCATTCACCGGTTTAGCTCTCGGGGAGGTTTTTGACCGACTTAAAGCCGGGTTGGATTCTCGGAAGCTCCTTTTGTTGGTTGTTCTGGACGAAATTGATTCGCTTGTAAAGATGCGAGGTGATGTGCTGCTTTATGAGTTGACTAGAATTAATGAAGCCCTCCATCGTAGTAGGGCCTCAATTGTGGGGATCTCCAACGATCTATGCTTCAAGGAATTTTTGGACCCCCGAGTGTTGAGTTCCTTAAGTGAGGAGGAAATAGTTTTTAGGCCGTATGATGCTGCCGAACTTCAAGATATTCTGTGGGACCGAGCGCGAGTAGCTTTTCGTCGTGGTGTTCTGGTTGATGGCGCTGTGGGTTTGTGTGCAGCCTTAGCGGCTGCGGAACACGGTGACGCACGAAGAGCCCTAGATCTTCTTCGCGTTGCAGGGGAGCTAGCGGAACGCGAGGGCGCTGAATACGTTCTGGAAGAGCACATACGAAAGGCTGAAGAAAGAATTGAGCATGACCGAATTGTGGAAGCTTTGAAGAATCTCACTCTTCACTCAAAACTTGTTCTGTGTAGTATTTATCTTCTCAGAAAGGCGAAGATAAACTACACTATTACTGGTGACATTTACAATGTCTACTCTGAACTGTGCGACCAGTCTGGGATTGCCCTCCTAACTCAGAGACGCGTGAGCAGTTTGATCAACGAATTGGATGTGATCGGAGTACTGAACTCTCGGATCGTGAGTATGGGGAGATATGGACGTACAAAAAAGATTCGTTTGAGCATCGCTCGCGGCCTTATTAAGGAAGTTTTTGCTGCTGATGATAGACTCGGGCGTCTGATCGGTCATACGCCTAGATGTTTGGCGGAAATTTCACGTGGTCGGAGTTGAAGATGGAGGATTCTCTAAGCGGTCTGCAGATCATAACGGCCAGACATTGCTCGTTTCCGTTTTACTACAAGGAACATGGATCGACCAGTTCCAGTCGACAAAATTGCTGTGGATGGGCTAGACGCCTCTGAGAAGCTCGCCACAATGTTCCGACACTGGGCCTTTGACACAGTTACGCTGCCAGGAGTATCTTTCGCAGGGTTTAACCTAGTGGACCCGACAATTATTTTTCAAGAATTTGCCAAACCAGTTGTCGTAATTTCAAGAAGGAAACCCGCCAACATAGCGGTCAAAAACGCCTTGTGCCAACACTTTAAGGATTGGAAGATTC
>CP070636.1:535049-538273 GCA_020356305.1 Candidatus Bathyarchaeota archaeon
CGTATCTGGAACATGCATACGCAACTACCTTAACAGAAGTCTCATTAGTATCCTACGTGCGCGCGTGCCGGTCACTTTGCAAGTGATGCCAATGTTTTATAAGAACGAGGGGTCTCCTAGGGCAGCGATGGCCAAGAATACGATGCCGAAAATTATGAAGACAATTCCGCTTCCACGTCGAATATGTTTCAGCGGCACTACTCGCGTTAGCGCTGTGCCAACAGTTACGCCGATGGCTGTGATGAGAACGAACGCCATCATCACTCCAAGATAGACCAGTAACGGAAGTTTATACTCTGCAGAGAGAGCGATCACAGCAAACTGGGTCTTGTCGCCTAGCTCCATCAACGTAATGAGCGAAAAGGAAGAGAAGACCGCGTTTCGAGTCTCCCTTTTCTCGACTTGCGTATCATCCTGTTTTGAAAAAACGGTGTAAACACCGAAGACCAGAAAAATTGCCGCTGCTACGATTCGTATCCAAAACCTGGGCAAAAATCTTGTTAATGCGTCTCCGAATGCAACGGCGATTCCAGTTACCAGCAGGAAAGCCAACATTGCGCCCAAAAAGACCGAGAGAGATTTGAACCGAGAGGACAAGGTTATGACTGCAATTTGCGTCTTGTCTCCTAACTCAGCGACCGCAACCAGCACAAACGATGCAATGAGCGGTGTCAAACTCATGGACAGGACTGATACAAGTAGATTCTATTAAACCTACAGGTTAGGAACCTAAAAGCGCCTATGAGGAAACGGAGAAAAGGACAGTTTCGCGGCTACATCGGAATGCTAAATGTTTTAGAATGCTTCTCTATAGCGAGTTGGAGTTTAGCTGGTGCATAAAGGGATTCAAATCCTAGCTTGTTGATGTTGAAGTTTGTTAGGCGTTGTCCAGCGGGCTTAGCGAGGAAAAAATCAAGTAGAGGACTAATATGAGCGCTTTCGGATACGGAATGATGCGAAGCAGCGTTTTTCCCTGAAAGTCGAGGTCCCCTGTTTCTTCAAGGGCTCTGTCCATGCCAAGCTTTGAGCATAATTCAATTATCGTGTCAATCTTGTCATCGCGTAAACGGTTGATCATCTTTCTTACTTGGCGCATCGCTTCCAAATCAAAGGCGATCAGTTTTCTCCATCTAGACTGATACCTTGACAGAAATTTTTCAGAAAAGTTGTTGGTTTCAAGGGCGTCGTGGGCGACTTCGCCGGCTATCTTTGCGCATAGGGACCCCAAGATAACACCGCCTCCGGTTGTTGGTTTCACCTGTGAGGCAGCGTCTCCTACGACGAGAAGTCCATTCCAATAAGTCTTGGCTGTCCCTCCCCCAAGCGGAATGGGATGAAAGGAAACCGCAGTAATCTTGCTTTTTCCAAGTTTTTCAGAAGCCACAGGATGGTCATTCATAAATCGATTCAAGTATTCTCTGGGGTCGCCATTCCGTATGGCCAGACCTACCTTGGCCGACCCGTCTTTTCTGGGAATGATCCAAGCGAAAAAGCCTGGAGCATATCTTCTGCCAAGATACACCTCAACCTTGTTCATATCGACCTCCTTCACTCGGTCCACCTCTGCTTGGATGGCTTGAACGACCATGGATCTGTCCAGCGTTTGCAGTCCAGCTTTCTTCAAGAGCGTTGATGAGCAGCCTTCAGCGTCTATTACAAGGTCTGTCGCCAAAGTTTGTCTCGTTCCTTCCTTGTTCACGATGACTCCGCGGACGAAATTCGATTCTATCACAAAAGCTTCTGCTCGTGAACCTAAGAGGAACGTTGCCCCGGATCTCTCGGCAATATCTGCGAGATGCTTATCCAGAAGTTTCCTATTGAGAACATAGGCAACTGGAGAAGGACGTCCAATTTCAAACTCTTTACCCGACGGCGAGTAGAAAACAGCTCCAGTGAATTCATTCTCTATGATCTTCTTGGGCACACTTAGTCCTATGCGCCTTAGGCCACTAATGCTCAAGAGACCCGCACAGTGTTGAGGCACTCCTATCTCCCGATGTTCCTCACAAACCACAACCTTTGCTCCCAATCTGGCAGCGGTCAAAGCTGAGAAAGAACCGCACACTCCGCCCCCAACCACTGCAACCTCAAACTCTTTGCTCAAACCGTTCCTCTCTCGCCACGTTTCAACCGAAGCCAACACCTAGTCTTTCAGAAAAACCCCTTTAAACAATTCCGCTCACCCATCCACCTTACTACCTCCTGCAGAGAGACTGCATGCAAATAATGCAGGAAGAAGTTGTTACCAGCCTCGAACGTGGAGTAAAAGAAATATAGCACGACGGAACATCAAACACAGCAAATATAAAGGAATACATCCATATCGAATCTCCTCCGAGGAATCAATTTGACCGAAAGAACCGACGTCACAATCAGTGTTCCCACATGCACTTCATGTCACCGAATCATAGCTCCAGGAACTGAGGCAACAAAATTCTCATGCCCTAGCTGTGGGGATATAATCATCTGGCGATGCGCCAAATGCCGAAAGTTCGGAAGACCATACCGCTGCCCAAAATGCCAGTTTACTGGACCTTAGAGGATATTTAGGGGACCTTTTTTATTTGTCTCCAAATATGCCTTGGCTACTTTCGTTTTCTGAAGAGCATCACGTCTTGAGGCGTTGTGCAGACGTATTCGAAGCCTGCTTCAACTAGTTGCTCCGCTTTGTCGGTCGTTTTTGCGGTTGCTGAGTGGTAGTCGTCAACTTCGAAATTGACGAGTTGAGTGTAGATTAGGGTGGTTTTTATGTCTCGGTGGCCGAGCACATCCATGACGTGTAGGATGTCTTTGGTGCGGTGGTATTCTGTGGTGGCTTTCCAGTGGCGGAATGTGTGAAATGTTATCATCTTAAGTCGTGGATTCTGTAGCTTGGTGGATATTCGTTTTCGATATTTCCGGAATGTTCTGCGGAAGGTGAGAAGGTTTCCTTCAAAGTTTTTATCGCTGTTCTATCCTCTCCGCTACTCATACCTTTGGCTTGGAGTTCTTCTGGGCCTAACAAGTTTAAACCTCTGGCACGACTACCGAACCTACAAACTCGCAAGCAAGAAATGAGCGCTTTTTCTCACGCGCAAGTCGCTAGTTTTTTAAGCATGCATGCGATTAGGAAACTTTCACGTAGTCTAGAAAAAATAACTCTTGAATCGGCAAGGTGATTATGAGATGGTTTATGGTTGGGCTGGAACTATTCTACGTATAGACTTGAGTAAAAGCAAAGTTTC
>CP070636.1:538373-544846 GCA_020356305.1 Candidatus Bathyarchaeota archaeon
CATCGGGGAGACGGCTTCCCAGTTTTCATGTCAAAGCATTCCTGATATCTTGTGCCTGATGGTGGATCCGAGAGTTTATCCTTGTAAAGTGACTCAAGGTGTTTCACGATCTCGTTCGCGTCCTCTCGTTTTATTCCGGAAGCGGCGGTTGCATGAGCAACTTCGGCAGCAAACCTAGGTTCTATGGGCGTCAAATAGTCCTCGTGAATCGCCTTTGCAACTCCTACAGCCTCTATGGAGAGACCGGAGATGACAGCCGTTATCACACGCGCCGCAATCTCGTGGAGGACCATCTCCGTGCAAGGTCCAGCTGCGGTGTAGGTCAAGTTTAGTGACAACAAATGGGTGTTCCTGCTGATTGCTTGACCATAAGTACTTATCACCCAAGACAACCCCGGTGCTGTACTACATCTATGTTTCAAGTGTATTGGAAAAACTAGATTACACGTTGCTTGGTACACGAGAACTCCCAGAATATGGTAGGCGGCGGAAGTGATGGCCGTGCCTTCTGGTCCGCCGCAGTAACCGCCGAACACGGGTCCAGCCTCCCCAACAATGCGCCCCCCGAGGTTCAACAGAGCGCAAGCTTTGTTCAGGCGATCGAAATCTACCTTCAACTCTGCCAGTGCAGCCAGCAGGTATCCATCTGAAGGTCTAAGTCCGTATTGCGGATGGAGGGCTGCGATCAATGACGGCGCTGACTCTGCCGTTGCAAGTGCGTTCATGATTGGCAGGCCGGGTCTTCCAGCTCTTCTGAGGGCTTCTCTTGCCAAAACAGCGTTTCTTATTGCCCCATAGATCTCTAAAGGCGAGCTAGTTCTTATTCTTGTTCCATCTACGGAAGTTAGGGCGGGCGTAGTTATAGAATCGGCAAGAGGAATTGAACCATAGCTTTGCACCAAGCTTAAGAGAACCTCCTCAGAGGTTACAGGTGCTCCTCCTGCTCCGATGAAGCACCATGGGGGCGTTTTGTCCTCAGGTTTTCTGGGAACCATAATCTTAGTATCCTTCCCTTCTCCAAAGCTAGCTTGGGAAGGAGCATTTTTCAGGCCTTCTTTGATCTCGCTTTCATCGAATCTGATTATCCGTTCCGTGTCTTTGCAGTAAACGCCAACCTCGCGGTAAAGATCGATAGCGGCTCTAAAAACATCGTCAGCCAAACTGTCATCTGAAATAACCGACGACTCTGGGTCATACTTGATGTCATACTCTTTTATGAGCTCCCGCAGTTTGGTTGCGAATATCCTTAGGTCATAGTCTCTTTCTGAACAAGGTTTCCCTGTTATGGCTCTATTCACAGCGTCCAAAAAAGTAACCAATACAATTCGCCCTCGATTCTTAATAACGGGTTCTGTATCCGCCACCGTTTTATAACGTTTACTCTACCAAGTTTTGTTGTTTACTCGATATTCCAAAACGCGCGCGCGAGGAATCAGTCTCTACCATGCTTACGCTGATCTGCGCATGCCTATCTTCTCTAATTTCGCTTCAACAAATCTCATCTTATCAGCGAGTGCTGCTCTGTCTTTTTGACGGACAGCGTCCAGCCATTCCCTCGCTTTTTCGCAGAAAAGACCTTCAACGCTTTCTATCTTTGGCAAATTCGTTTGAAGGCTAGCACAAAATTCTGGATTTTGAGAAGCAACCGTTTCCGCCAGCGTCAACAGCAGCTTGTAGCTGGTTCCAGCGACTCTCTTTGTCTCAACAAGGTCAACACAGTTTAACAAAGTGTCATAAACGACTATGCCAATAAAGTGGGGGAGCCCCAAAACCGCCGACATTAGTTCATCATGCTTTTTTGGAGACATAATGGAAACGTTAACCTGTTTCTCCTCCAACCAACTCTTAAAATCGTCTGCAAATTTCCTTTCCTTGCTGTCAGTTGGAGTGAGAATGAAATTTTGGTTTTGAATCTTGTCTGCGCGAGGACCAAACATTGGATGAGTTCCCAACGTTGTCCCATTTTTTATGTACTCATGCATCACTCTCACGGGAAACTCCTTAACTGAGCAGATGTCCATAACCACCTGGTCTGAACCTACGTGCAAATGTATCTCCTTTACGACCTCTTCGAAGTTCTCGATGGGCACCGATATCAAAACTCTGTCAGCACCTTTGACAGCTTTCACGTTGTCAGCGATTTCAACTCCGAGTTCATCTCTTATTCTCAGAAGCTTCTTTTTACTCCTACCTGAAACGATAACCTGCATGCCTTCATCCAAAAAAAACTTTGCGAACCATCGCCCCATTTTTCCAGTGCCGCCAATTATTGCCACTTTCATTGCAGCGCCTCGCAAATTTTTTCGAGCCCCAGCTTGATTTCTTCTTCTGGCATCGTTAACGCTATTCTGAAGTGCTCTAGGTAATCCCCAAAAGAGGTGCCGGGAGTTATCGCTACTCCTTTGTCCAGCAAATCGAAGGCAAATCTTTCAGATTCCAGATGGTCATACTTTGGAAAGACATAGAAGGGGGCGTCGGGCCTGGTGAATCTTAGCTCCGTTTTCGAAAGAACCTTGCAGGCTAGATCTGCTCTTCGTCGGTATAGCTCCCTCATCTCTTTTGCGATGCTCTGTCGCATCTCGAGAGCCTTTAGAGCTGCCTCTTGAACGAAGACTGGAACGTTTGTAAAGGTTATCTGGTTTAGTTTGACCATTTTTCCAGCCAGCTCCTCTCCTGCAACAACGTAGCCTATCCTCCATCCCGTCATTGCAAACGTTTTGGAAAAACTGTTGACGAGTATGTGATTGCCACCGAAATCTCGAATGCTCTTTGTTCCTACGAAACTTAAATCACGATAAACTTCATCAGAAACAACTGCGACTTTCTTTTCATTCGCAACTTCAACAACTTCTTCAAGTATGTTGTTCCCTATGACTTTGCTTGTGGGGTTGTTAGGATTACTCAGAATCAGCAGTCGTGTCTGTTCGTCGATTAGATTCCTCAATTTTTCAGGGTCAATTTTCCAGTTGGTATCAATTTCGGTCCTGTAAAATCTTGTTTCAACTCCAAGACTTTTGGCGGCGATTTCATAAGCAGTCCAGTGTGGGGTTGGAACGACAACGTTTCCTCCATTTTTCAGTAGGAGATACATTATCGAGAAAAACGCCCACTTTGAACCTGGAATGACGACAACGTTTTCCGCGGAAACCTTGTGGATGTTCGCCAGTTTCTCTCTAAGCGTTTTTTCACCAGCATAGAAGGAGTATTTTGTCTTTCCCTGCTTCATGGCTTCAAAGGCTGCCATAATTATCTCCTTAGGAGTTGATTGGTCAGGATCCCCAACATTTAATTTTATGATCTTCTTTCCTTCACTTTCAAGCTCCATTGCCCGTTGACTTATTTCATACAACATTTTTCATCACTTCTCTAAGTTCTGCAACTTTCACGCTCCTGAACACGTATGCACATAGCAATTATTCGATCATACACAGCTCTAACATCTTGTGGATTAAGCCCGAGTTGTGAAGCTATTCCCGCTATTCGCGTATACTGCTCATTTTCTCTATCACGATCCCTCACTGGAACTCCTCGTTCTCGTTTGAGAACTCCAATGTTTTCGCAGACATCTACTCTCTCTTTCAATAGGCGCAGAATCTGCTCGTCAATCTCGTCGATTCTCTTTCTTAATGTTGACAGCCTCTCCAACCTATTTCTTCTCCTGCAAAACTTTCGGTATGACCCCTGCCCGAAGCATATGATCAACCAGAACCGCTGCAACCGCAGATTCAATAACAGGAACAGCCTTCGGCACAATACAGGGATCGTGTCTGCCCCCGACTTGAATCAGTGTTTCTTCCATTTTTGGCAGATTGACGCTGCTATGTTTTTTCAATATGGAAGGAGTTGGTTTTATTGCAGCCCTAACCACGATCGGCATTCCGGAAGACATCCCCCCCAAAACACCGCCCGAATTGTTTGTGGATGTTACAACTTTCCCGCTGCTTATCGCATAGCCATCATTGTTTTCTGATCCTTTCAATTTAGCAGCTTCAAACCCTGCGCCGAACTCCACTGCCTTGATCGCTGGTACCGTAAATAGCATCTTGGCGATGTCAGCGTCCAAGGAGTCGAATATCGGTTCGCCTACTCCCACTGGAACGTTCAAGGCGACACACTCGACAGCACCGCCAATGCTATCACCTTCACTCTTTGCCTTCAAGATTGCCTCTTCCATGGCTTTTGCACATTCTAAGTCGGGGCATCTAACTGCGCTCTTGTACGTGTTCCTCCGAATTTCTTCAATTGTAAGTTTCTTCTCAACTTTAATCTTACCTATACTAGTTGAATAAGCCAGAACTTCTACGCCGACAAGAGCTAGAAGTTTCTTGGCTATAGCGCCGGCCATCACAAAAGCCACGGTAAGTCGGCCCGAAAATCTCCCTCCACCACGATAGTCGCCGAAGCCTCCATACTTGATTCGAGCGGGGTAATCTGCATGTCCGGGTCTAGGTATGTCCCTAATTTTGTGGTATTCGCTGGGAACAGCTTCTTCGTTCCAAACTAGGGTGCAGATGGGGGCGCCAGTTGTAAAACCGTTAAAGATTCCTGAGAGAACTTCAACGACGTCTTTTTCTCTTCGGGCAGATACGATCGCGGATTTAGGAGGAACTCTCTTGTCCATTTCTCTTTGAATGTCCTTTTTGGAAAGGGAAAGACCAGCCGGGCAACCGTCCACAACAACTCCTACGCATCTGCCGTGGCTCTCGCCGAAACAAGTCACAACAAAATCTTTGCCTATAGAATTACCTGCCAACAACATCCGCTCCTAACAAACGTAAATCATCAAAGAAGTTTGGATAAGATTTTCTAACGCACTCAGAGTTTTCAATTCTCGTCTCGCCACTCGCTCCCAGAGCAGCAACGGCGCACGCCATAGCAATCCGATGGTCGTTGTGGGGATTAATTGTCGCTCCGTGCAGTGGAGATTGCCCCCTTATGATGAGCCCGTCTTCAATCATTTCGATGTGTGCACCCATTTTCTTTAACTCGGTATAAAGGGAAGAAAGCCTATCAGATTCCTTGTACCGAAGTCTCCTGGCGTCGTATAATTTGGATGTTCCTTTCGAATAGCATGCCAAGACGGCGCAAACTGGAACCAAGTCAGGAATATCTTTTGCATCCACAGCCACGGCGTTGAGTTGCCTTCCTTCGACTTCAATGCTCTCGTCCTCAACTCTTACTTTTGAGCCCATTTTCTTCAATATGTCCAATATTGCCTTGTCTCCTTGCGTGGTACGGTGATCAAGATTCTTCACCTTGGTTTTTGAGCATGTTATAGCCGAGGCGGCTAGAAGAAAAGATGCGGAGGAGAAGTCTCCAGGAACCGTGTGATCCCATGGGCTATAGTTTTGGTTAGATGGAACTCTCAGTTGCATGAAATTGTTATACGCACATGCTTTGATGCCGTGTTTTTCGAGGACCTCAAGGCTCATTTGAATGTAGCTTCTGGATTCCAGAGGTGTAGTGACTAAGATTTCAGTGTCTTCCTCTGCCCTTGGGCATGCAAACAACAGGCCTGAGATGAACTGGGAGCTTATGTCTCCCCTTATGGATGCTTTTCCTCCCTTTATCCCTCCGCCGTGAACCTTAACTATCGCGCCTGTTTCACATTGTTGATCCCGAAAAGGACGTCATAACCGTAAACGGTAAAAAAATTCACGCAGCGCTAAAAGTATATTTTCTTTTGAATAAGCCCAGGGGAGTGATTTGCACTAATCGTGATCCCCAGGGCAGGAAAAAGGCGATAGATATCGTCACATCCGGCGAGCGTATTTTTTGTGTCGGAAGACTTGATGCCGATACCACAGGAATAATTATCCTCACTAACGACAGCGAATTGGCGAACAGATTAACGCATCCAAGATATGGATTGGCTAAAACCTATGTTGTCAGGGTCAAGGGGCAAATTAGCGGCGAGGCGGTCGAAAAGTTAAAGAGAGGAATTTGGCTGGCTAAAGGCAAAACCGCCAGGTCATCAGTAAAAATATTAAGACGCAGCCATAAAGAATCATTGGTTGAAATTTCTATTCGGCAGGGCCTTAAACGGCAGATTCGCAGAATGCTGGCGAGAGTAGGCTTGCCTGTGAAATCGCTAAAGAGAACACAGATAGGCAAACTCAATGCCCGGGGCCTCGGTGTCGGCAAATTCAGAACACTAACCAAAGCTGAAGTGGCATATCTGAAGAAAGCTACGATCGGCTAATTGGCTGCTTCAATAAGAGCCGATGAAATATTAAGCGTGTCTTTAAAGAAGAAGCATTTTGTTGGATAATAATGGCGATTTACCCAATATAATTACGAGGTTTTGGCCTCGGCGGATGTTTCGGTAGGCTCCCATTTTGCGACTTATTTCCAAATGGTGTCCCCCTGATAACGGTCTTAGAAGAAGGGGTAAATAAACGGTGCTATTGCCGTACCGCCCAGCAGTAGGAGCAAACCCATAAGAAGCAGTACAATTAGTATAGGCAGGAGCC
>CP070636.1:544946-552393 GCA_020356305.1 Candidatus Bathyarchaeota archaeon
AATACCAAACTTGCACGAAAGCCAGAATATAACCTAATCCATAACAAAAACATCTAATCACTACAAGAAGTTAACAAAAAAAAAAAAAACCAGAAAAACAGCACACAAGACTACATAAAACTACACAACCCATTAATCAACAACACGTCTCTTCGACGCCAAGAAGTGAGGGCCAAAAAACGTATCGTCTTGGAACTTCTAGAAAACATTGTTTTAGAGTTCCCTGAGCTGTCCCGCGAACTTTTCATCAAGGTAGAGTACTTTATGTATGAGACGATGATGCGTAGAGCTCGGGTTTTTTCACCAATCACTTACAGCTTTCTCAACATGTTACGGAGAGACTTAAGGAGAAAGAATACAGAATCGATGATGGAAGGATACTTAAAAGCCATCGATGAGCTTGTAAAAGAAGACCAAATAACGTTCTCGGACGGACACGTCAAGATCACAGGGAAACTTATAAACGCAATCAAAGGAAGAAAGTTCAGAATCCCTCCGTTCCTCAGAGCCTTTCGTAGAACAGCGCTGTTTAATATCCTCGCCGTTCTACCTAAAATGATGAAACCTCTCGCTGACGATGAGGAGATCTTCTTCAGATCTAATCTCGAGGCTAAAGCCGAAGACTTGGTGTTTAAACTTGAAGACCCAAAAAAGTACTTGCTGATACCGACTCCCCTTGGATTTGTGACGCTACTAGATAAAACTGGCATCGAAGACTTCGTGAGAAAAGCCGTTCCGATTGGAGAGACTCTTAACATGAGAATTGAGGAAGTGGGAGGAGTTTTGAACACTGTCTATCTGCTCACCTTTCAGAGGAACCGTGACGAGCATAAGGTGATAGTGAAGAAGTTCAACAACTGGTATGGTTTCAAATGGTTTCCGTTGGCTTTATGGACACTGGGCACCAAGACCTTTGCCGTAATGGGACGATCAAGATTAGAGAGAGAATACGCCGTCAACCAATTCCTACACAGCCAAGGTTTTCCAGTTCCAACAATCCTCTACTTTAGCCCAAGACAAAGCCTCATTTTTAAGGACTTCATTGAAGGAGAAAACCTGGCCAACATCATCAAGCGAATAATCTCATCCAGAACGGAGGAGGTCACAGATGAAGCCACACTAGTGCGGGAGGTGGGAAGGAAAGTTGCGGAGGCTCACCGACTCGGAGTTGCCCTTGGAGACTGCAAACCGGAAAACATCATTGTGAGCGAGGATGGGAAAGTGTTCTTTGTTGATCTTGAACAGGCAACAAGAGACGGAAACGGAAATCAAGTATGGGATGTGGCGGAGTTCCTTTACTATTCAGGTCACTACGTTTCTCCCGTCTCCCCAGCAGACGCCGCGGCGCGTATAGCAGAAGAATTCATTATGGGATACTTAGAAGCTGGAGGAAAGCAGGAAACTGTGAGGAAAGCGGGCTCTGTACGGTACACAAAGGTATTCAGCATCTTTACTCCCCCACAAGTTCTCTTAACTGTCTCCACCATATGTAAACAGGCGGGCGAGCAATAAAAGCGTCACCACGCATACTTCAGAAGGAACAAGCATGAGAAAAAGCAAGACGACTTTAACCTTCTATGGCGGAGTAAATGAAATTGGTGGAAACAAGATCCTTCTGGAAGACAAGAAAGTCAGAATCTTTTTGGATTTTGGGCAGTCTTTCACTTTGGGTAGGGACTACTTCACGGGTTGGCTTACACCGAGAAGGATAAATGGTTTAGAAGACTATTTTGAATTTGACCTATTGCCAAAAATAAAAGGAATCTACAAAAAAGAGGAATTGGCTTTTACTGACCTCTCCTATGCCGAACCGAAAATCGATGGCGCATTTCTTTCTCACGCCCACATGGATCATGCGGGCCACATAATATTTCTTGACGAGAAAATTCCCATATATTGTGGCTACGGAACACGGATTTTCATTTCATCAATCGAGGAAACCAGCCCCGTTGATTTTGGAGAACACTCTTATGAAACCTTCAGAACAGGTCACAAAATAGCTGTTGGCAATATTGTTTTGGAACCTATTCATGTTGACCATTCTATTCCCGCCGCCTACGGTTTCATAGTACACACGTCTGAAGGCGCTATCGTTTACACTGGAGATCTCAGAGCACACGGTCCTCGAAAAGAGATGACGAAAGAATTTGTGCAAAAAGCATGCGAATCTGAGCCTATAGCAATGATAAGCGAGGGAACTAGAATGGTTGAGATGGAAATGAGAAAGAACTACTCCGAACTAGAGGTGGAAAGACTAAGCAACGAAATCGTTTCCAAAACAAGCAAGATAGTATTCGTCACCCATTACGGTCGAGACACAGACAGATTCAGAACCTTCTACAACGTAGCTAAGAACAATGACCGAAACATCGTCATCTCTCCAAAAACCGCTCACCTACTGAGCAGGCTTGTACAGGATCGGCACCTCAACCTTCCAGATCCGATGAAAGATGAGACTATTCTAGTGTACTACAAGAGGAAAAAAACCGGGGGCTTCAAAGAGAAAGACTACTACGTTTGGGAACGAAAGTTCATCGAAAAAATGGTCAATTACAAGTTCGTGCGTGAAC
Source organism: Candidatus Bathyarchaeota archaeon (assembly GCA_020356305.1). The sequence goes on from CP070636.1 coordinate 547,517, forward strand.
ATCAAAGCGCAATAGTAATGGATCTAGACTTTTATCAGTTCGCGGAACTAATCGACATAAAGCCAGATCCCGGGAGTCACTTCATCCACAGCATGAGCGAGCCCTACAGTGAAGAAGACATCGAAGACATTGTCATGCACAATTGGCTAGACCATTTCCAAATCAAGTTCCATCAGCTTCACGCCTCTGGCCACCTAAACAGAAGGGAACTAACAGATCTGATCAACCGCATTAATCCAGAAAGAATATTTCCAGTGCACACAGAAAATCCTGAACTCTTCAGAACAATAAACAAAAACGCGCACGTAATTAGATATGGAACGAAGTACACAATTTGATCACTCGCCAAGAAAGCACTCCTGACACCAGAGACCACGGAGAGTTGTCTAGCGAGTTTGTGAGAGACGCTATCCGCTGGTTATGTGTCATTGAAAAAAGAAGAAAGAGCTTATTCTGGTAGAACACAAGTTTGGACTAAGTTTTCGCTAGAAGTTCACTGAACGTTTGAAACTCGTTTTCCGAGATCCATCCCTCTTCCTTCAAACCTTTCAGTCCTAACTCTATCCTCTTGCATGACTCCTTCGTTCGCAAAATGTTTGCCTTAACGCCAGCATCGCCTATTTCTTTCTCAAACACCGGGTTGTGCTCAATCACCGTAAGAAGCTGATTCAAGAGACTTGCGATGGACCTTGAACGGTGCTGGAGGAGGGACTTTATCTTTGTCACTCCAAAGACACGCTTGAATTTCGTTAGCATACCCATGCCAGACGCGAAGGAAGGAGGATACAACACATGCCTTTTCTTTGACTCTGTTTGGTATCCGGCGAGGTAAAGAGGTAAGTATACTAGTGCATGACTTCTCCGCCTCTTTGATATCCCCATTCCTTCAAGCTCCTTTAGCGCCGTCCTTTTCAACACAACCAATTTGTAGATACGATCTATAATCGTTGAGGTTGTATCTTCCAGCGAGTTTATTTCCTTCCGGCTCATCTGAATTGTGGCATCGCGAGAGGCCTCCAGTTCCTTCAGATCCCGCATGGCCGCCTCGACTTGCAAATTGTACTCTGATCTGATTTTGGATATTCCAACTTTCTTAGCGGAACCAACGTCTTTTATTCGTTTGTCTACTTCTCTGATTTTTTTCTCAAGGATGGAGAGCTCCTTTTTGCATTTCTTAAGTTCCAGCCTCCACTTCAGCTGACCAGCCTCGTCTTTTCCAAGCCTGCAAGACTCTATTTTCGCCTTGCACCTCTCGATTCTAACAGTTACGTTTCTTATCGTTTTTTCAAGTTTCACGTGCTCTTGATAGAGGCCATGAAGCTGTTTATCGAATTTGTTTGCGAGTTCGGCGATTTTCTTATCGTATTTCTTCCGGATTTGCTGTACCTTTTCCAAAAATGACGGTTTAAGGGCTGCTATTTCATCATTGAATTTGCCTCGGGTTTTTCTAATCTCCTCACGAACGGCTTTTGCATGTTCTCTCGTTGTAACACTTAGAGTTTTCATGCTTTTACGTAGGTTCCGTATATCCTCCCTGAGCGTTTTTCTGAGATTCGAGAAATCCTGTATAACTGACGAAATTGTTGATTCGTCGATGGTAGGAGACAAGAACACTTTGTCAACTACATGCTTCCGAACGGTCTTCGCTTCTTGAAAATAGAACACAAAGTCTCGAATGAATTCGTAGTCTGTGACAAGGCCCTCTATCGTCTTTTCCTCCTGTCCCGTGAAACCTTGAAAATATTTGACGGCATCAGAGAGAAAAGCTGAGTATGCTTCGCGTCTTCTAGCGCTTCCTTGGATGTCGCTAACAAATGCTTTGACATCAGGCAGTACGTCATACGTCAATGTGTGTGCCTCGACACCGAACCCGTCAAAAAGCAGACTTCTTCCTCTCCATGGAACCAACCACACGGGATAGCATATCTCCGCGATGAAGGCTAGTTTCTCGACTTGTTTCCTTAGAATGAAGCCCTCACCTTTTCCCCTCTCTGACTCAGCCAGACAAAGGAGGGCTGCCCTTTCCATCTCTTTCGAGAATATCTCTTCTCGATCTTTGGCACCTACTGCGAAGGGAAGGATGAGCCTTGCTGTCCGTTGGGTCACTTTTTCCACCGTTATTTCGGAGCCTGTTTCACCGGTTATGCTTAACCACTTTTGTGTATCTGCGATATAAAAATGACTAGATTAAGGCGTCTTGAACGATGGTTTTCAGCTAGTCTGGCTCAAGGCTCCGCAACTTTATTATCTAGTTCGCCATTCTACAGGACACGGTAATTTCGAGTTGTCACAGATTATCCACGAGCAAGACAGCGTCTTGCTTTACCTAGATAAGAAGAGAACCTTTCTAGTCAAAATTGAGAAGGGAAAAAGCTTCCACACCCACAAGGGATTCATTCAACTAGACGAGCTAATTGGCAAGGAGTATGGGACTCGGACAACCACGAGCATGGGCGTTGAATTCGTGGCGCTTAAACCAACTCTACGAGACTACGTGTTTAAGATGTTGAGAAGGACTCAAATAACTTACCCTAAGGACATTGCGCTGATAGTCATGTTTAGTGGAATTGGACAAGGCAGCCAGGTGGTGGAGGCGGGAACCGGAACTGGAGCACTGACCTGTGCGCTTGCCTTCTACGTGAACCCCACTGGACACGTGTACAGTTACGAAGTCCGAAAAGAGTTCATTAAGACTGCGGTCAAAAACTTGGAGAAAGCTGGGCTGTCTGAGTACGTGGAAATCAAAAACAAGGATGCGACGCAGAGAATCGAAGAGAAGGATGTCGACGCCGTGGTTCTCGATATGGCCACCCCGTGGATGGTCGTGCCCCACGCCTATTCGGCGCTAAAGGGAAGCGGAGCCTTCGTCTCCTTCAGCCCCACCATAGACCAAGTTGTGAAAACGGTTGAGGCTCTCAGGGAAAGCGGGTTTGTTGACGTCCAAACCGTCGAGTGCATTATGCGACGAATGCAAACGGAGAGAGGAAAAACTCGACCCGAAACCCTGATGACTGGACACACTGGCTACATCACATTTGCGCGCAAAGCCTTTCACGAATGAGCCAAATTGCATGCTGGGAATGGCGTGAGGCGGTTTGCCAATCATAAAAATGGGGATGAGGAATTTACTCGGTTACCTCTTTGCTTACAGGTTTTTTTAGTGTTCCCAGTTGTTTGATTATGTATCCTATGCCGAACAACACCGCTGACACTCCGAAAAGGGAAAACATCACTGGCAGCCCAGCTACAGCAGCTCCCAAGGATTCAAAGTATTTTACCTCAGCCTCAGCTGTCGCTATATCAAGGTCTTCCAATTTCACGCCATATTCTTCTTCGGCAACAAAAGCTTCACTGTAGAAGGACAACGCCGCACCGTAGTGACCCTTTGATTCGTTGAAATCTCCCCTCTTGTAGAGGCGATCGCCATGAGATGTTTCGTTTTGAGCCTTGTAGACTAATAGGTTTGCTCTGGCGCTTGTAAAGGTGGGGACTGGTAGTGCATCAAGCATCTGAGCTAGGTCCTGTGCATCAGCTTGTTCTGACGAATACACAGCGAAATCGGGGAACCGCATATTGGAATCCTCCCACACTTCAACAACCTCTTTGGGTCCAGTGGTACTATTGACGTGTTCTACGTATACAATATAGCCGTGCAAGTATTGGTTTGTCGCCTCATCAATGCTAGGAACAGAAAAACTCACAGCAAAAGTTCGCATATTGCCGAATTCCAGTGCAACCGGATCGTCCAAACTGCATTCCGTCGAGTTGTATGCATCGTTCCAGTCAAAGCGTACTCCAACGGCTGAGATATTGATCGTTTTTGGGACACCAGCTTCCCTGTAGTCGTTTTCCACGCTTACGATAAGGGTTGCAGTGGAACCCGTTTCATAACCGTAAATATCATAGAAAGCACCATAGAAGGAATCATGACCACTAAATGTTGGCGCTTGCCAAAAATATGACGTTACGTCTGCCCTAGCAGTACCTGTAAACGTCGTCAGTATCAAGGTTAGCGTCGTTAAGATCGCCATGATCGGGGCTAACTTCTTTTTGATCATAGACATCTACTCCAAACTTCATTTATGACAAGATATTGTGTATTTAACGATTTAGCTTCTATATTGGGCAAAGCTATCTCTCTCTGTTATCCTTGCACCACGATTGTAAATTGTACCTTCGACATCGCTGAAGGGAACACGAAACCAGTTGCAAAGTGCGCAAATACAAATAGACTGCAACAAACCCCGCATCTTGAAAAAGATTCTGTGCCAGATTTTCACCGCAGAGAGCGGGAGTGGAAATTCATATTCGCTTTTCATAAGCGATATATAAGAGATGTGCTGACGGTGTCTTTGAAGGGCGTTTTCGAGGGGTCCGGTTGCGTGACGATAGTTTCGATGAGCTGCTGCTGGAGGCAGTGGATGAAGGGCTCTCTTCCTTAGGGGATTCTGCGAAGCAGGTCATCTACGTCTATCTGGAAAAGACTTACAAGATTAACAGGCGAGATATCCCTTACAAAGTTGATGCTTTTGTTGATGCAATTGAAAATTTCTTGGGATCTGGAGCTAAGCTTCTTCAGATTCTCGTGATGAAACACCTTCACAAAAAAATCGGACACAAGATTGACTACAATCAAGAGCTAAGAGATTTAATATTCACTGAATACGTAGCAGCAGCTCGCAAGACTTTTTTGAAAAGAAAAAAACCAGGGTCCTCATCTCTATTATGTCGCTTGACATTAGCAAAGAAGCAAGAAAACGTGGAAATTGCCGGACAAGCCCAATATTGAACTTAGTGCGCGAGGCTATCAAACCGCCAACTCTCGAATTGGCTTTTTTCCAGATCACTAAACACGCAGAGACTAGTCCTTCTTAGTC
>CP070636.1:552493-557809 GCA_020356305.1 Candidatus Bathyarchaeota archaeon
ATTTGTTTAGGAACCAAAGATCCTGATGAGATCATAACCGCCTGTCGGTGGCTTGAACCCACCTTTGGCGGCATCAACCTCGAGGACATAAGCAAGCCAAAATGCTTCTACATCTTGGAGCGGGTCAGGGAGCAACTTGAAATTCCAGTTTGGCATGACGATCAACAGGGCACTGCAACCGTGATATTGGCTGGAGTGATAAACGCTCTAAAACTTGTGGGCAAAAAAATGAATGAGGCGACAATAACGATGATAGGCGTAGGTTCAGCGAATACAAGAACCGCTATTGTTCTCATGCGAGCAGGGGTCAAACCAGGAAACATCATCATGGTGGACACCCAGGGAATTCTTCACTCTAACCGGAAAGATTTGGAAGCTGAAAAGAAAGAAAACCCGTGGAAATGGGACTTCTGCTTAAAAACGAACGCTGAAGGGAGAACAGGAGACGTAGCTGAAGCCATGAAAGACGTCGACGCATGCATAGCCGCGTCCAAGCCAGGTCCAGGTACCATCAAAAAGGAATGGGTAGCCCAGATGGCACCTAACTCCATAATCTTTGCCTGCGCAAACCCCATCCCTGAAATATGGCCTTGGGAGGCAAAAGAGGCAGGTGCCAAAATCATTGCAACGGGCAGATCTGACTTTGAAAATCAAATAAACAACTCTCTGGGCTTTCCGGGCATTTTCAGAGGGGTCTTAGACGTGAAGGCGAAAACCATCACGGATGATATGTGTATTGCCGCTGGCATGGAATTGGCCAAGTTCGCTGAAGAAAGAGGAATTCATGAGGGAGACATTGTCCCAAGGATGGACGAGTGGGAGGTTTATCCACGAGAGGCTGTCGCTTGCGCCCTAAAGTCAATGGAGGAAGGCGTTGCCAGAGTCAAGCCGAGCCGACAAGAGCTTTGGGATAGAGCCGTTTCAATCATTAAGAACGCGAGAGAATCCACAAAGACGTTGATGGAGAGAGGATTCATCCCGCCTCCCCCTGCTGAAGAGGAGGTTCTAAGAAGTACCTAACCTCCCCTAACGCTTCGCTGTGGCTAACCCAAATTCTAATCTTGGCAGAAGGGCGCGCGCTTTTGGCTTTCTTTGCTAGCTGTGATTCTAGTCTTTGTTCATTCTTTTGCCTTCAACTGAGGTAGCTTAGCAATTTGTAAAGTCCCCTTTCTGTAGCTCACATGGTTGATGAATAAGCTTCTTAGGCTTGATGCAACTTTCTGGTCGTGGATGTCTGGGCTAAACAGAAAGAGAGCGGTTGACTTGTTTGAGGCTAACATGTCAAGTGCGTAACGCACGAAGTTGTAGGTTTTTTCGAAGCCAACTAACAAGACGAGGCTAGATAGGTTGTCAAAAACTATGTTCGGTTTACCGTTAGGGCTCGTTTTTAACATTTTTTCTAATGCGTCCAGCAGTAGAGGAGTATTGGTCGCGGGCAAGAGGATCTCGTTTGTGTTCGAATTTGTTTGGGGGGTCGAGACGTGTTGGGTCAAAAGCAAAAGTTTGAAGGCTCCAATGTTGCTTAAGGCTGAATAGATGTTGCTGCTTTTGCGCGTGAACAGTGCTACGGGTTCGACGTTGGCTAGGGCTTCGGTTACAAAATCTCTCACGAGTTGCTCATAGTGAGCTGTGGGATCAAACTCAAATAGGATGATTCTTCCAGCAAGTTCTTGTCTAGTTAACCCCAGTGTCTTTGAGAATACGTTCGAATGTGCAATTAGATCAATCAATTTCGTCGGCGCGAGACGCCCTCCACCGAAGGATTTGAGGATATCGCGAACCTTCACTTCACTCATGCCCTCCACGTTGATGGCAGTCAACTCCAAAATGAAGGGTTCGTATAGCATTCCTACGCCGGGAGGAGCGCCCCATCCCGGATCGTTCCAATAGTCCACGTACTTCTGCCACTGTCCATCTAGAAAAGAAAAATCGCCAACATCTTCGATTTCCCTCACTTTACATTTCATTTGCTTGGCTTGGGCTCGGCGACTTAGCAATAATTGAATCGGGCCTTCCCTGTCGAAGCCACCATCTGACATGAAAAATTCGGATAAACTCTTCATGAACAAGGTGCCATCTCGCTCATATTTGTAAACATCGATTCCATACGCGGCAAGTTTAGACTTCACAACGCCGTTTTCCTCATCAGGGTATATATAGGTAATTCTATCGCCGTTCGCTATGCCCTCGCGGATAAAAGTTGAAAAAGCCTTCATCTTGTCTGCTTTGGACGTGTAGGTGAGAAGGACGATTTCACCCTCACTGATGGGAACAGTGGGATACGGCTTGTCGAAGAAACCTTCTAAAACAGTTGTCCCGCCGAAAAAGTGAGTCGTAATCCCCAAGAGAAATGTGATGAGCAAGTACTCGATTACAAGCATCTCAACTCTGAAGTATGACAACACGAAACCGTGGAAGAAGATTAAAGCAAGACTTATGCCACTCCAACAGACTCCAAGCCACTTCAATGCACGGGCGACTTCTTTGTCCCCAAACTGACGGCTGGAGAGCACGAGCAATCTGCTCGAATACGCTATTACAACGATTGCAACAGCAGATAAAGAGAGTAGGTACCAACCTTGATAAACCGGGATGTACACGGGATTTCCAAACACGTCTATGCCCAGCTCAGTTCGAAAAGGAGTCAGAGTCCAAGTTAAAAACAGAAGAGAAATCACGTATGCCTTAAAGATGATTGATGGAACGTTTTCCTTGGAAAAAAAATTTTTCCAAGGAAGGTCATTCCCCTTAGACAGCGTTAATGCGGTGTGTTCCAGTGCAGTTGCGCTAGTCAAAGCTGCTGAAAGTCCTATCATTGTTGTGAAAGGAACGATGGACTCTGATCTAAGAAGGTAATTTTTTGTCAAGTCGCAAAGGACTATCAGTGTGAATGATGAAAAAGTGGTGATAAAGAGCATCTGGACTGATCTGAAGTAGGATCCTTTTTGACGGAGAATGATGACTATTAAGATCCCCAATATGTCTAAGAGAGCTAAGTAGAAAACTAGCCCAATCATGGGCTTTCCCAAGAGGTGCTCACTACATCATTGAGAAGGGGACGATCTTCAATCCCTTTTTGTCTATTACAACTTCGTGGTATTTTCTGCTGTGGTCTGTTCCCCGCATCTTTCGTATGAGAAATCTCGTTTTCAGTTGCCCGTTGAGAATCATGGTTTCCAGTGATATGACGGAGTCAGCTATGAACTCTTCGATTCCAAGTCCTAGGGTGTTAAGACCTGTAGGTACGCTACATGTCATTAGAGTGGTGCAGCTGAGCTTCTTCAAGATCTTGTAGAACAGGTGCATGAGCATTCTGTACTCGAATTTTTCTTGGCAAGCGCTGAGGAAAGCGGTTAGCGAATCAATGACGAGCCGCTTGGCGTTCATCTGCCTCAGCGCATTTAAAATGAAGTCGATGTTGGCGCTCATTCCAGAGCCTTTTATGGCTTCCAAGTCAAGAACTTTTATCATGCCTTTACGTTCAAGCTTTTCCAAATCGTAGCCTAGGCTGAGCATGTTTCTCTTCAGGGTGCTAGCGTCCTCCTCGAAAGTTGCAAAAATACCTTTCTCTTTATACTTTGTAGCGCCTCTATAGATGAACTCTGCGGAGAAGATGGTTTTGCCGCTGCCTGTGTTTCCCGCCAACAGAACAACGTCTCCTCTAAGAAAGCCACCTTGTACCAGTCTGTCTAGCCCTTCAACACCAGACTTAACTCGTTCAACCATGCCTAACTCTCCGTTATTGTATGCTAAAGCTTTGTATACTATAATTGTTATGAAGCAGAAATTCAGATTGCAAATCTTGCAGACGCTTAGAAGTCAAGTGGCCTCTTTCTTTTTGTGAAAGTTTTGAGCCTTTTGATGGCAGTAATTCTTTCTTTACTGCCTAATTTGGCCTGTTCCAGAGCATTCTTCAGAATTGCAGTTGTTTCATCGTAAGCAGCCCTGTTGACCGGGAAAGGTACTCCATCTTTTCCCCCAACACAGAAGCTATACTTCACAGGATCTCTCCAGCTCGGCTTCTCGCCATAGATCAGTTCAGAAATCAAGGCTAGCGCCCGAACTGTAGTAGGTCCTATCCCCCTTATTCCCAAGAGTTCTTCATAATTTCTAGGTTGAGATTCATACGCCTTCTTGACGGCTTTCCAGTTGAGGTTGCGTGGCAACGAGAGAACATCGGTTGCATACTCCTTCCAGGAAGCCTCTGGAATCCACTCTTGTAGACTCTTTTGGTAGGCAGGGCGAATGGACTCGAGCATTCTTACGATTCTTTTGGGTTCCTCCTTTGCCACGTCAGTGGAAACCTTCCGGCAACCTTCACTGTTCCTTGCGGTCATGTTCAGTGCAACTTCCCTTTTCACATCTCCCACAATGGCGTTGTGAGGTTCAATGATGAAGTTCTCGTCGTCTTCTGCTAGCTGTATCCAGTGATATCTTCTAGCAGTACGGTCCTTCGCGCTCATTCCCTGTTGAACCACCGCCCATTTTCCGTTCTTAGTTATGAAAAAAGCGTGATGGTAAAGGTTATATCCAGCTTGAATGGCAGAGTTGTCAACCTTCGCGCTCATTCGACTCGCATACCGTAAACGTTCAATTCTGTCAGTTGCAAAGCCAAACTCCTCTCCTACATGGGTGATTTCCGTGAGCGCTTGCCGCGAAGCCCTACCCTTGCCGCCGCATACTGAAAGTCCCTGTTCGCTTGGACTTGTGGCAGCCTTCAGCACGCCTGTCAAGACTGTTGTGACTCCAGATGAGTGCCAATCATATCCCAAAACGCACCCCAAAGCCTGAAACCAGAATGGATCAGAGATTCTCCGCAAGAACTCGTCTTGACCATACTCATCTACCATAACCGTTACAATTTCTCTCGCTAACCGTACCATTCGAACAACCAGCCACCTCGGAGCCCTTCCGTAATGCAGAGGAAGCCTCGCAACCCCGGTTCTCTTCAAACACTCACCTGACTCTGCACATAATGACGAGAAGAATCGTTTAAAAGTGCCCTCTAGTTCGTCTGGACCTAAGATGTTAGCAAATGTCCCTCGCGATCGATTTCTCTGTGCCGAATTCTGGTGGTAGAAATGGAGACATGATTCTCAGCTGGAATCATCTCGATGACGACGATACGCAGAGGAGGTAGTCCCTTTGCCGCCCTCTTCTCATTGATCTCATGGGCACGGGGCTCCGTTTCTCTGCTCACTACAATTGCTTCAACGCAGCCGCTTAACAAAGTAATTCCGTAAGGATCGTTTAGGGGCATGATCTCAGCGTTATCCAACAATCTTTTTTCCCTCAAGAAATTCTTCAACTCCTCTA
>CP070636.1:557909-561182 GCA_020356305.1 Candidatus Bathyarchaeota archaeon
AACAGACAGCCTCGACACACGGGAATGGACCAGTGTTTCCAGGGTCCCAATGGGGTTCTGAGGGCCGTTACTCGATCCCGTGGCTCAAGTAGATCAAATCTTGTGAAATCAAACATATCTAGATTCTTAACGACGCTCATGTCATTGTTAATGTGAACCCTGCCCTTTTCTTGATAAGTGAGATTCGGGGTCTCATGTAAACGCCCAGTTTCCGCCGTTTCGGCTAGCCTCAGCATCGGCCTCTCCGCTTCCCCTCGCACAACGGCATCTACAAACCTGAACTTTTCAACAATCTCACTTGCAAAGCGAGTAGCGGTTAGACCGCCGAGAACGACAAGCGAGTTTGGATGCTGCTTCTTGCATAATCGCGCAATTTCGATAGCACCTTGGGAGTGGATGCACCAATGTAAATCGATTCCGAAAATTGCAGCGTCAGCTCTCTTGAGGAAGCGTTCAACGTTGAACTCTGGGTCAGAAAGCATCATCTCGCACAGGTTCATGATTTTGACTTTGAAACCATGTCGATCCAAATAGTCTGCAATACTCATCAGCCCCATCGGAATCGTCATAAAGACCGATGTTGATTCTGGCACCAAACGAGCAACCGGCCCGGGAAACCACGGCATATTTCGAAAGTCGTAGACGCTTGGAGGATGTAGGAACAAGAGGTCGTAGTGCATACAAGTCGATCATTTGATTCACTGTGTTATTAAAATCTTATGACTTGGAAGAATGCAGCCTCCACGATAAAGAAGCTTTAATGCCCACGCAACAATCCTTAAGTTTTTGTGACGCACAATTCCATGATCTGGAGAGGAATGGATGGCGAACGGAAAAACTCAGTTGCCTAAAGCGAAGATACGTGAAACTGAACTGCAGAGTCTCTATGCGGACTGGGTTTCTTATCTTCTACATGCTTGGGTTCCGAGGTTACCCCCCTACGAGGAGCCAATTGTGGTCAGCGGCAACGGAGCATACTACTGGGATGCTAGGGGTAATCGATACCTGGATTTCATGTCGCAACTGTATAACGTTAACATTGGCATGAATAACAGAAAGGTGATTCAAGCCATCAAGAAACAGTTAGATGAACTTGCGTACGTGTCGCCTCACGTGCCAAGTGTCCCTAAGATCAGTCTGGCTAAACGGCTAACTCAAATAACGAAGGAACATTTCTGCAAAACGTTCTTCTCGAATAGCGGCACCGAAGCAGCTGAAGTAGCTGTGAAGCTAGCTAAGATCTATACGGGACATTTCAAGATAATAGGGCTATGGAAAGGATATCATGGTTCTACATACGGTTCGATAAGCGCAGGTGGATTGACGGAGGTTCGTGAACAAGCTGAACCTCTCATTCCCGGATTTGTTCATATCCCTCCACCCTACTGTTACCGATGCTACTTTGGCCTCGAATATCCACGTTGTCACGTTCGTTGTGCAGCGTTTCTTGAAGACAAGATAGAGTGGGAGGGCCCCGCTACCGTAGCTGGTTTCATCGGTGAAACGATAGTCGGCGGCGGCGGCATTCTCGTTCCTCCGAAAGAATACTGGCCTACAATCCGAAAGATCTGCGACAAGTACAACATAGTCCAGATCAACGACGAGGTCATGACAGGCTTCGGTCGAACTGGCAAAATGTTTGGGTATGAAAACTGGGAGATGATACCTGACATTATCGTACTAGCAAAAGGCATAACTTGTGGATACCAGCCTCTGGGGGCTACTATGATGCGTAAAAAAATAGCGGACTTTTTTTCTTATCCTCCTTATTTTATGCACAGCTACACCACCAGCGGTCATGCCTTGGCGTGCGCAGCTGCACTCGCGACAATTGATGTCTACGACGAGGAGAAGCTACCTGAGAATGCAGCCAAAATGGGGAACCACCTAATCGAGGCGCTCAGAGGTATACAAGATAGGCACGATTCAGTTGGAGACGTAAGGGGAATAGGTTTGTTTGTTGCCCTTGAATTTGTGAAGGACAAGGAGACAAAGGAACCGCTTATGCCTGCAGATCCAAAAGCACCTCCTGAGGAGGTTCCTTTAACCGTTCTTGGTGACCTGTGTATGGAAAAGGGTTTAAGCATTGGAATGGGGTTAGGCGAGGATCCGATAGTTCGGTTATGTCCACCATTAATCGTTACCGAAGAAGATGTCAATAAGGCTGTGGCGATATTGGAAATGGGAGTGACAGAGGTTGAGGAGAGGTTTTTGAAATCCTGAAATTCTGCCACACTCCTTCAGTTGATCTTAAGCAAGAACTGCACACGCAGATCCGAATTTTTCTAGACGTTTATGGAGCTCACTCATTATTCCAACAACCTCTGGAATGGCCTTGGGTATAACATGACGTGCAAACGCCCTAAATGTGCACAATTAACAAATCTGAAAATCGAATGAGCTTCCAAAACTCGCCTAGATACGAGGTAAAAGCCAAATACTCGCGCGTGAGAAAAAGGTCTGGAAAAAGATGAGCAGCAGAATTGTTTTGAGGGACAGTAGCCAATCCCGATTTGGGCTCTCTCGCACCTTCGTAATCGTCATGACAATTTTCATAGACATAACGGGGTTTGGGATGATTATTCCTCTCTTGCCTTTCTATGCAGCAGAATTCCAAGCTGGATTTGCCGCCTTGGGCGTTCTTGTTGCCTCATTTTCTATAATGCAGTTCATCTTTTCTCCCATGCTAGGCAGGATATCAGACAATCTGGGAAGGCGACCCGTTCTTCTACTATCTATCCTAACCTCCATGGTGAGTTTCATAGTCTTTGCCGTGGCAAACTCCTTTCTTATGCTTCTTCTCTCACGGATAATCGCTGGCATGGCTACGGAAACGGCCGTGGCTCAAGCTTACATCGCTGACATAACAGATGAAACAGATAGGGCGAAAGGAATAGGCAGATTGGGGGCGGCTTTTGGAGTAGGTTTTGTAGTCGGACCTGTATTAGGAGGCCCTTTGAGCGTATTTGGATTCTGGGCACCCGGATTTGCGGCTGCTGTCCTGACATTGCTAAACCTTCTATTCGTATTCTTTATCCTGCCCGAATCAATTAGCCACAAGGATGTGCCCACAAGAACCGCATCAAAATTTTATGATGGCTTTTTGCGCAAGTTGGCAAATGCCATGGGCAGGCCTTGGATAGGCCCCACCCTTATAATCTCTTTCATTGTAACTCTCGCTTTTGCGGCTGTACCTGTTATCGTGCCCTTGTTAGGTATATCTTTTTTCGACTTTGGTTCCATAGAGATGTCTTATGTTTTTATGTATATAGG
>CP070636.1:561282-566446 GCA_020356305.1 Candidatus Bathyarchaeota archaeon
GAATCGAGTGTTCAACCGCTTTGTCGCCGCAATAAGCCAAAAGCGCCAACCCTGCGATCAAACCTACGAGTGCAAGTATTGCCCAAATCAAACAAGGCCCCTCACAACATCTGAAATTCTCGTCAATGAGTTGTGCGACTAGAACGACGCTAACAATATTAATCTTTTGCGAATTCGCAATCCTCCGTCCCAACGTGTATGTTCTTTCAGGATCCTGTCCCTCACCCCCATGCGGGTCCGAAAAAGAATGTCGCAACGATCCAAATCAAGAAAAGGCAAAGATGGTACTCAGTGGTGATAATCATCCAAATTCGTGTCTAGCCGCGCGTTTTTCATTACTTAACAATTAGATGTTTCACTAATATCTAGAACTTAATGAATCTATTTATTATTTTAATCTCATATCAACAAGAACACTTCTCACTTAAATGTTTGGTAGAGTGCAAAACTGATTTTTCGGGATGGGACCACTTCTGGTAGCTTCCTTCATTTATTCTTTTGTCAGCAATATCAATCCACAAAAGATGTTTATTACTCCGAGAAAACCAAGAATGCCAATGAACAGAGGATTTGAAAGCAAGAACTGCGCAGTTGTCACGATGCTGTACACAGACAAGAGAGAAAGCAAGGCACCAATAGCTATCATTAAACTGGATAGACCTTTGCCTATCTTTGCAGATGTTTTGAAAACCTTTATTGTCTCAGCTCCAATAGTATCTTTTAGAAGTTCTTCTCGATGTCTCAAAGTTGGAGCAGCGACGACGATCTCCTTTTTTTTCCTTTTTTTCGGCATTTCGACAACAACAAGTGTTCAAGTAGAATAACTAAAAAGTCTTGCGCGTCTGTATGCTGACATTCAAAGCACCCGCCAGAATGGAAACCACGCTGACAAAAATTAGAATGTAAAGAGAAATGCGAGGCAGAGCGAGTGGTATGAACTTTATTTCGATTAGATAAGTCAGCAACCCTGTGAAGCTACCTATACCTAAGCTTATCCCTCCCAAGGCGATCTGCACACGATAACGTCCCACCATCCTCAGATGGTATGTTGCAAGAACCAACACCATTAACCCTACACCTGACATGAGCGCGGTTATGGCGTTCGCGTCTCTAAGAAACATAGGAAATGCCAGGAGCACAAAAGCCATGATTAGCCCCGCGATGGGAGTAACTGGGTATAGTGGAGTCCTAAAGGCCTTTTTCATGTAGGGTCTTTTCTTTCTGAGTTTCATGAGAGAGAGGTTGACTAGGGCGAACACTAGAATTGACCCGAAACTCGCCGCGTAGCCGAGAAACTCCGTAGCTTGAATGGCGCTCAAAAACATCACGAAAAGCGAGCCAGCGATGATTGCAACATGAGGGGTTTTAAAACGCCGATGAACCGATAGCAAGATTTTGGGTAGGTATCCATCCCTGCTCATTCCACGTGCGATGCTTGATTGAACAGTTATAGATGTCCCCAGAGCGGATAGACTGGCAACCATCACGGCGACTGCAAACAAGATGCCTCCAATTCGAACCCCTCCAATCTCACCCATGACTTCCTCAGCTGCGAGATTGAGAAGAGGTCTGGCTCCTGGCGAAACTCCTATGGCTACATATGCAATGCTTAGGTATAGCGGTACGATTAGTAATGCTGACAAAAGCATTGCTCTAGGAACGTTCTTCTCTGGGTCCTTAATTTGGGCAGCACCCGCTATAAGTGCTCTCATTCCAAAGAACATGGGAAATACGTAAGCAGTAGCTGAAAAAATTCCCGAGAAGCCTTCGATTGGAGGTTTCCGAAATACTTCAGGTGGGATCAGCCCACGCGACAATCCACCAACAAGAAAAATGGCGAATATAGCGAGGAATGCGGTGACTATCATGATTCCGACTTTTTTTACTCCTCTCACATTTATGTTCGCCATGACGATTGTTACGATTATGGCAATGAGTGGTATTTGGGTTGAGATAAAGGTCTCAGCGAGAGGGGCAACTTTTGAGAAGAGATACAATAGCTGATAAGCGAATGTCAAAGCGGCTAGCGATGCGCCGAACACGCTTGCAAGCCATCTCAGGCAGCCTGATATGAAGGCGACGAGGCCACCATAGGCGGCCTTTGCATAGGTGTATTCACCACCGATCTCGGGGATTGTTGCACCCAGTTCGGAGTAACTAAACATGATCAGGAGGTTTATCAGCCCACCCAGCAAAAGGGCTAGGATCATATCTGGTCCAGCTAAATCGAAATAGGCGTAGTCCATTAGCACGAAAATTTCAAATCCTATCGCTCCGCTTAACCCCATCATCACCGCATCGAAAAGTCCAAGCTCTCTTTTCACTTTCAACCTTTGCTACACTCCATCTATGGCAATTCTTCTTCGGTGAGAAGGAATAGTCCGTTCATGACCGAGAAAAACCCGAAAAGTATGAGAGTCAACATGTGAAGAGGAAGGAATTCCGTGGTTATGTTTAGCCATGATTGCGCGCTGAAAAGATCTATGTAAAGTATATAGGCGAAGATTACCGCTAACACGCCTGTCGCACTTTGCAGTGTACCGACGATTACTCCGAGGATTCTTCTAGGTTTCATTACTAATCACCTGTATCTAAGGATGATCCCTGAGACTAAGTCAAGTATGCCAAGTGCTAGTAGCCATCCGACAAATAGCATCCTATATGCCTCGTTGCCTGAAACTGTTTCAAGTATGCTGATATCCATGACACCAGAAATGGCTAGAGCAAATACGCTTGTCATTGTGATTCCTACAAAAATCAGGAAACCCCCTAAGGCGACAGCTGCTTTGCTCAACTTGTGCGAACTCACAAATCAGCGCTCCGTCAACCATCTAAAGTTCGGTCACAACTAGAGGAACTATCTAAAATTCACAGAGATATAAATCCACGCGTATAATCCGTCTGCAACTTTGTTCATTCTAACATGTAACTTCAGCGCTCGGCTCAATCCCGATGATTATCGGAGCTTTTGATCAGTCATCTGACGATGCTTGGATAACTGTGAATGTGCATGGTTCTTTTCAGCAGGATCTTGGAGAGAGACTTTATGACATGGAATGCCTATCAACTGTTTTTTAAGCATCTTAGCTCAAATATTTGAACGGGGCTCTGGGCGACTTATTATGAGAAGACTGACCAAGAGGTCGAAAAAACCAAGAAAACCAAGGACAACAGAAAAGGAGAACCGTTGGATTCTACAACTTGTTGGCGACTCTCCGGTCACGGCGGACATAGGCTGCAAGGCCGACTATTCAGTGGCGAAAGCCTCAGGTGTGGCGTGGGGAAAAGGCCTATGCGTGGCCTGCAAAGGATCCAAACTTCTATGCAGAAAGACAAGATGTCCTCTGGTCGTCAGATTGAGGTCTTACTTCAAAACGATGCCTCTGATCCAAGGCACAGACATGGATGGTGCTTCTCCACCCGGGGTTTTCGTAGGCCGAATAGGCTATCCCTACGTGTATGCGGGGCCGCTGGTTCCTCCAGTCCACGAAAATACTAGCATGTTTGACCTGCCTGAGCTATGGTTTGGAAAGTCCATGGATGAGATTGTTAGTTTTAGGTCAATGTTGGTGAGAGGCAAACACAGGGTTCACGTGAAAAAGTTTGAGGAAGCTGGAAAGATAATTGACAAGACTAGGGAGCTCGCCCTTTTTGGTGGCCCCGTAGACGTAGAATTAGCTTTCAAGAAGAAGCCTCGTAGAAGTTTTGTTCTAGATGACGAGGTTCAACCTTTTGGTCCATCCGCTGTCATCGAGTCTATGAATATGGGGGCTTCACGATGGGATAGTCACATTGAGAAGGCATATGGAGACACGGATTTGAAGGCGGCTGAGGCTGTGATCGGGCTGCACAAGAGAGGGGTGTTGACCTCGAGGATCCAGCGTGCGTTTAGCGTGGGTGCCTTTGGGTTGAAGAAGCAGAGGCGCCTAGTCCCAACTCGATGGAGCATCACGGCGGTTGATAGCATCATATCGAAGGATCTGATAGAGCAGATCAAAACGTTTCCGGAAATCAATGCGTATCGGGTGTATGAGTCAAGGTATCTGGACAACCAGTTCGAAATTTTGCTGATGCCTGGAGTGTGGAGTTACGAGGCGATGGAGGCTTGGTATCCCGGTACTGTCTGGAACCCGACTGGACACAGCGTCGTTCTCTTTTCAGATTGGGAGAGTTTTGAGGGGCGCACCACCTACGCCAACATTGGAGGGTGTTATTATGCGGCGAGACTGGCGGTAGGCGAGACTCTCGTAGAAGAGAGGAGGCAGGCAGTAGCGGTAGTGCTGAGAGAGGTGCATCCCGGCTACATAATGCCGGTTGGAGTCTGGCAGGTCCGAGAAAACGTCAGAAACGCCCTCAGGCAGGTTCCCGTAAAATGCAACACCTTGCAGGAGGCACTAGCCAGAATCGCCAGCCAGTTCCAAATCCCACTGGAACGATGGATAAGAAGCAGCAAACTGCTGCAAGACGCGCTCTTTCAGAAGAAAATCACCGAATACGCGACAAAATTCTAAGGAACGTGCCAAATCAGACACGGACAGACATACTTAACTATGCTTGGCAAATGAAGAAAGACGGAAAAGCAGACTCAACAATCGAAACAGCCGTCACCCGCTTAAGACGACTCTCAAACCTCTGCAACATCCAAGAACCCGAAGAACTGAAGGAAACCCTCGCTAAACTAGATTGGAGTAATAACACCAAACGAAGCATAGTGATCTATCTCAACGGATTCTTGAAGTATCTAGACAAACATTGGGAACCACCAAAATACAAAGCCGACAACAAACTCCCCTTCATACCAACCGAAGAAGAGTTAAATAGTCTCATATCAGCCTCACCGCAGATGATCTCAACTCTGCTGCAATTCCTAAAAGAAACAGGAGCCAGAATCGGAGAGGCTATGAAACTAGAATGGACAGACCTTGACTTGGAAAGACGAACTGCACATATAACACCTGAAAAATACAGCAATCCAAGAATCCTTCCGCTAGGCAACACTCTAATAAACATGCTTAACAGCCTACCGAGAAAGAACGAATTTGTTTTCTATCCCAAATACAAGACTATAAGAGAATCTTACCGCTACAACCGCAACAAGACCGCAAAGAAACTCAAGAATCCACGACTAAAAAAGATCACCTTCCACACCTTCCGACACTGGAAA
>CP070636.1:566546-571751 GCA_020356305.1 Candidatus Bathyarchaeota archaeon
GCCTCCTCTTCCGATTCACCCAAAATGCGAATAGCAGAAGGTTCCGCGCGCGCCCACGTTTCAGCTGTTCCTCTATCATGACTCACATTTCGGCTGTGGCCACTCGGAGAACTCGGCTCCTGTTATTGTGAACTCTAACTTCAATGACTCCACATTCTCGGTTGCGACATTCGAACCGCACACCTTGAGTTGAAGGTCCCCTTCGTCTCAATCGTCTTCCACAATCAGGGCAAGTGGGTGTTTGGTAGGGTGGAGACCCTGCTTTACGTCTCTTACGGAGAACCATTAACGTACCTCAGAAAGTCCGTTTGCTCCATTTCTCAGTGAGTTTGGGTCCTCCTTTCATGTAGCGATGAGCTGTCTCATATCTATCCCAATCGAACCACGACATCAACTCTTCTTCTGTTGCGCCTCGTTCAGCCATTTCAGTAGCCAAGCTCTGACGGAAAAGGTGTAACCAAGCCTTCGGATTTAAACCTTTAATTATGCGATAAGCGTGTTGACGGCTCATGTGACCTGAACGCGAATACTCACTAGAAAACAAAAAGTCTTCAGGGTTAGTCAAAGTCTCTACATAATCAAGCACGTATCTGACGTATGGGTTATCTAGCGTTATTCGTTTCAGCTTTCTGTGAGGTATAGGCTCTGACTTACGACTCTTCTTTTTGAGAATGTAGAAGTGTATGTATAGATATCCGTCTTCAACCCGAACATCCCTCCGCTTGAGTTTTAGATTCTCAGTTACACGCTTACCAAACAACCGCAGTAAGGCTGGCAGGCATTGAATCATTTGAGGCTTGAACTTGATAGTGTCGAAGCCAAAAGGGTCTTCGTGGGTACTACTCTTCACTGGTCTATAACTAACTACACCTTCCTCTACTAGAGTAAGCATTGAATCTAACTCAGCATTCCGCAGAATATCTTCATGCATGCGTGGCCCGAGGCTCTTTATATGTCTATTTCTGAAGAAACACCGTGTCTCGGAATGAAATTGGGCTCATATACGACCTTTTTCTAGAAGCTTCAGGGTTTCGCGGCAAAAGCTTGGAAGGTCTGCTGGAAAACGGGACGTCACCAGATTTCCGTCCACTACAACCGACTGGTCTACATAGATTCCTCCAGCGTTCCTCAGGTCGGTGGACACTGAAACGTAGCATGTAACCCTTTTTCCTTTCACTACTCCAGCTTCTATGAGAAGTTGGGGTCCATGGCAGATGGCAGCTATAATTTTCCCCTTTTGGAAGGCTTCTTTAGTTAAATCAACCAGTCCATTGTTCGTTCTCATGCGGTCTGGAGCACGACCTCCGGGAATAATTATTGCCAGATACTCGTTGACGTTTACGTCTTCAGGTGAAAATTTAGATTCCAGTGTGAGGCCATATTCGCCGGTGTAGATAGCGTTGGCCTTCGGTCCAACTACGTCTACTTGGTATCCCGCTTCTTGAAAACGATAGTAAGGATACATCAATTCTCGATCTTCGAAACCGTTTTCTACAAAAAGCAACACTTTCTTCATGGTCATCAACTATAAATTTACCTCGAACCGAAAGGTGTCACAAATCAAAGAGAAATCAAGTTAAAGCTGCTTGCATCGTTGCAATCAATTTCTTTTTTGCATTCTCGTCGGCTTTGATCTCTCTACTTACTTTCTTCCAATCGGCTGAACAACGTTCGTACTTGGAAGTTTCACCAATAACTTCATGAATTACTTCGTCGATTTTCTCTTTATTCTCCTCAGTGACCTCTACGCCCGCTTCTTTCAATATGCCTTTGAACCATCTCCAACAACCCATAACCCTCACCTCACGACATTTTTCGTTTTGAAGCAAATTAAAGTTGTGATCGGCCAGGTTCTTGAGTCTTCACTGCGTGTTTTGTGCACCACAAGATATATAAAAGAGATATGAATATTAATTCATATGAAGAATATTTCAATTCAAAGGTGTCTCCGATGAAGCACAATATGAGCGAGACGTGTTATCAATTCTTTTCAACGCTGTCAAATCCGACTCGATTAGCAATTTTAGAGCTTCTTCGCAGCGGACCAAGAAATGTGACTGAGCTTTCTGAAGCTCTGAATCAGGAACAGAGCATGATTTCACATAATCTCAAACCCTTGGAAAAATGTAGGTTTGTCTTTTCAGAAAGGAGGAAAAAGGAACGTTTCTACTTTTTGAACAAAGAAACGATGGAAAAACTGTTCAAGACGTTTTCCTATCATGCCGAAAAATATTGCCCAACGGGAGGGAAATGTCTACCGAACGATGGTCTTTCGAAGCATAAGAAGAAATCTGCTGCGAGTTCATTGTACTTCAATCGTTATTGAGGGAAAGCATGGTTTCAAGAAGTCTAGTTAGAATCCGTGAAGAAAAATGTACGGGCTGTGGATTATGTATCCTCGCCTGCGCAGAAGGAGCCCTGAAAATTGTCGATGGAAAAGTCAAACTGATCGATGAACAATACTGCGACGGTTTAGGAGCCTGCATCGGCGAATGTCCAGAAGGAGCTATAACAATCGAAAAGAGAGAAGCAAAACGATTCGATGAAAAAGCGGTCGAAGCACATTTGAGAGCGAAAAACAACGTTCTCACGGGTCATTCAGTCCATCCAATTCATCACTCCTGTCCCTCAACACAAGTTGTCCGTTTGGAAAGAAAAACCAGAAAAGAAACTGTGAACACGCCGGAAAAGAGAGAATCCATGCTGTCCCAGTGGCCAGTGCAGCTAACGTTGTTGCCCGCCACGGCTCCATTCTTTGAAAACGCAGATCTACTAATAGCCGCTGACTGTGTGCCTTTTGCCTACGCCAACTTCCACAGCGACTTCCTGAGGGACAGAACTCTTGTGATCGGATGTCCTAAACTCGATGACGCCGAGTTCTACAAGGAGAAACTCGCTGAAATATTCAAGAGGTCCGACGTTAGAAGCGTAACTGTGATCAATATGGAAGTTCCATGCTGTTTTGGGTTGTATCGTCTCGTAAAAGAAGCTGTGAATTCTTCAGGAAAGGACGTTCTTCTGAAACAGGAAACAATCAGCATAAAAGGGGAAAAAATCCCTACTCGCGCAACCAGTGAGTCTTCCCCCGTTAGCATTGGAGGCTAGAAAACGAACATTCAGAGTCACACATGTGACACGCCGTCGGATGAGCCGATTCTTCTATTCTCCTTTCTCTCTTTCCCCCTTTCTTCTGTCCGACGGCGTTTTCCAATTAATTCCTTGAACAAGAAGAGCAGCGGATGCACCATGAAGTTCCCATCCGTAACTATTAAGAAATCGGATACATGAAAAGGTGAAAAGATCTTGTTTAGGTCAAATGAAACTTGTCCAGGCATAAGGAAGTTTGTCAGACCTTTCCCTGAATATTTCCCTTGTCCCAATTGCAGTGGAAAAGTGGAGATTTGGAGCGATGAAGACCGGGGAATATGTGACACGTGCAACAAAGAATCGGGTAGACCTGAAAATGAGCAGTCATGTCTAGACTGGTGTGAATACGCGGACAAATGTAGAGAAATGATCAAACGTATGAAACGGTAAATTAGAAGAGTTTTACCTGTCTCTGACTCCCACGTTATTTATTTAGAGGATTCTTTTTTGTGGTTTAAATTTGTCACATGAAAACTGTTGAGGATGTACAAACTTTTTCTTTTCATAGCACCAATATTTGGCCTCAAGTAAAAAGTAATCGCAGAATAAGCAATCTTTGCACTTCATCTCACATCATGTGCGATTGATCGCAGATACTACGTATTTAGTTTTACCCTAAATATTTTACGCAGGGGGAGATTTCGTGGGTGTCCTTTGATGTGTACAAAGAAAAAAGAAAATAATGTGTTTTAGCGTTTGCTTCATCTTGCTTGAAATTTTTGTTCGTACGCGCGAAGGCGTCTAGGATGCACGAATCTCCATTCTTCCGAGTTCTTTATCTATTCCTGAAAATAGAATTGTGCCGTGAGTCTTGAGGAATTCATTGTACAGATCCATTGGATTGCTCGCTTTGATTAGCATTTTGGTGTTGTAGGCGCAGATGGCAACCATCGGAATGTCCAAAACCGTGTGCAATGATTTTTCATATTCTACTAGTTCTGGGACTAATTTGCGTCTGAAGAACCATGCAGTTTCGCCAGTGACTCTGAGTCCCTTAAAGCCTTTTTTCAACGCTCCATTGTAGAGTTTGCTCCATGAATTCATCGTGGTGGCTATGTCAAATTCTCCGTCTGCAAGGTAGATGTCTTCGTATCCACAGATGTTTAACGCGCCTGTTTTTTCATGTTTTTCCACATGGATGCCAAACTTTTCCATGGCTTCTCTTATTTGGCTTGGGTTCTCCTCAGAAGTCACATACACTCCAGCTTCGCCATTTTCTAGTCCGATTTTAAGATAGTTGAAGAGAACGTTGTATTTGGCCTCAGGAGAGTCGTACAGAAATATTGCGTGGTTCGTGGGCTTCAAGTCTTTGAGATAGTATATCATCCTTTCGGAAAGAGGTTCAGTTTCGATTGTCCGTAGGTCCACGGAACTGTGCCAAAGGCTTTCGAAATTTTTTTGCAGTAGTCCAATTAGGCTGTCGTCGTCTGTCCATAGATACGGGTTCCTTCCCATGGTTGCTTCCGTTGACGTCGCGATTAATGCTTCTGCGGAGTCCGCAATCAAGTAGTGACTTGATGGATTATCTGTATACTTTAGGTAAAGAGGAGCTTTCACTGATTCGTATTCTTTCATAATCATGACAATTGAATTTTCATGGTCAGTTACGTTCAGAATCATGCGGACTTTTGTTCTTTTTTCAATAGCTTTTTTAAGAGCCTCTTCGTGATTGATGAAAAATTGTCTAAATTTGTCTTTGGACGTGATTATATCAATGGTGTTCTTGGCTTTTCGAATCATGTTCATTTCCTTATTGATTATCCCTATCCTCTGCGGGACTAGGGCGAAATGGGCGTCTTCCGATTCGGATTTCATCCTAAATGACTTGAAATGTTTCAAAAATGTCTCTCTCTTAGTCTCTAGTGTATTCACTCTTTTCTTGGCCATGTTTTGTTCGCGTTCGATGAGAATGTGAAGTGCATCTTCCGCGGGGGCTGCCCTGACTTTGGTTGGTTTGCCGAGTAGTTTTTCTATCAAGCCCATTTTTTCAAGTTTCGGCAATATTCTGTAGATGTCTTCTCGACGCACTTTTGATGCTTTAGAAATTTGGTTGATCGA
>CP070636.1:571851-575985 GCA_020356305.1 Candidatus Bathyarchaeota archaeon
CCAAGTAACGCTACGAAAGCTCTGAGTATGAAACGCGCGGCTACGCTATTTTCAGACTTCGTAAGATTCATGGCGATGTTTTCTTGTTCTAAATGAGCAGTCTCTCGTTTGCCATGCATGCGTTTAGCATTTACTCTCTATGTCCTCTCCGCAAGCGTCTTTCTATTCATGAGTAGCCAACACGCGGTCCCACAGTCCTCTGAACCTACGTCTTCTTCCTCTGCAAAGACAAAAAATGGTCGTTTGGTCAATACTCTTCTCGGCGATCATGATTGCCACGTTTCTGGCTAGACCGTTCATCCCTCAGTTTCTTCAAGATGTCTATTCCCTTAACCAATTTCAGATCGGAGTTTTTGGATCGGTCACTTTTCTCGGTTCAGCGTTGCTTGGCATTTATTTAGGTAGAATCGGAGACAAGTGGAGTAAGGCAAGTGCAATCTCGATCTCTGTGATTCTCTGTTGCATTTCTTTTGTCGTTCTGACCTTGTGCAACAACTTTTTGACGCTTACTTTGGCTTCTTTTCTAGTGGGGTGTTCATATGCGACTCCCATGCTAATGGACGCAATAGTGGGCTCCTTCGCCCCAGAGGTCTCACGGGGACGATTGCTGTCTGTTCCACAATCTGCTAGTATGTTCGCTGCGTTTTTCGCTCCATACGTTGGAGGGATGCTTTACAGTGTCTCACAATACAATCCTTTTTTGGTTGCGATCGCGATAACTCCAATACTGTCGATCTTAGCTCTCACAAGACCATGGAAAGAAAGGGGTTAGCCGTAGAGAGCTCGCGCATGCTAAACCCTGCGCCATCTAAGACAGGATTTTCTCCGCCTTTTCATACACTGGCATCTTCATTTCTGTGAGCTTAGAAAAGAATAGCTTTCTAACCTCAAGCCCCAAGCACTCTGGCGCAATGACCCCCGTGGGTTTTATCTCTCCTTTTCCAAGCATCCAAGCAAAGATTGCAGCTGGAACACCGGTCGCATATGACTCCTGAGTTACGCCTGGCATTGTCTTATTTGCTTCGCGAATACTTAACGTAGGCCATTCATAAGTATAACAAGTCTTTTCGCCTGCTTTTTCACCAGTGATCTCTATTACCCCACATTCAGCGGCATCAACCAGTATTTCTCCCTTGATCTTTTGCTCTACTTCCTCCATTGTAAGAGGTCGCGGAATCAAAGAGAGAAAAACGTCCCTTGGAGCGATCCCCACTCCTCTCACATCGATAGGTTTTTCATTTAAAAGACCGATTTCCCAGATAGCCTTTGCAGTGAGTATGTCGACGTCACCCATCTTAAAGTCTACATATTTCAGACCTTTTCCTATGAATCTCGGCAGTGTTACGACTTCTTCGTGATGATGATGAACAACTGTTTGGGAGCCAAACGGCTCAGGGAACACATACACTTCTTGACCACTGAAGGGGGGAACTCGTTTCAACTCGCCATTCTCGAAAAGAAATGGCTTCTCCGCCATATCAGCCCACGCTGTCTCCGGCGACCAAATTGAGATAAACTCCGTGGTTTCCATAAATCCCGTGTACCTTACTTTTATTTCATCCACTTGGTCAAGTTTGTCTGCGGCGTGTCTCGCCAGCACATTCATGACCCCTGGAGACGATCCGGTGTTTATCAGCGCAGTTAATCCTGCATCTTCGTATTTTTTGCTTCGCTCTATCTGTTTCGAAACGAATTTGTCCATTGATATGTCGACTGGTCCTGATGCGAGGTCTTGATAGTGGGCTCCCCCATTCAAAGCTGAATCCATTATTACTAGATTGTATTTAGGAGCGGTTGAGTTCACAACCAAGTCCATTCCTTTCGCAGCGATCTTCAAATCGTCTGATTTCGTTGCATCAAGTTTCTTCGGTGTCACCTTATCAATCCTGAGCCTCTCAGCAAGTCGCTTAGCCTTCTCTAAGGATCTTCATGCACAAACAACCTCAGAAACGTCAGGACGTCCTGCCAAATAGGTACATATAACACAGCCTTGAGCTCCATATCCTCCTACAACAAGCACTCTCACATTCAATCACCATAATCACTAGGGAACAAAGCCGCGCATATTCAACAATCGGCTTAATCACATCAAGCTTTCAACGAGTGATTTCAATTTTGGCTTGCGGTTATTTCTTTTTTCAGCCACTTTTCTGAAGGCCCTTGGTATGGTAGCGAGCAGGGATTTCGACTGTTCGGCAGCCGAAAAGTAAAACTTACTGGCTTTCTCCTCGAGTTCTATGGCCATCTTCAAAGCGTCGAGATAGCTCATGTCTTCTTTCAATATCGTTTCAGCTAGGTAGTTGCTTAGATCTATTTGGATGAAACATGCTTCGAGGGCATCAGTAATCGTCTCCTGGTAGGTTCTCGTCACTAGCACCTTATTCTTCCTGCCTTCTTTGGCAAAAGCCAAGAATATTTCTTTGTTCTCTTCGTATTTTTCAGCCAGCTCCTCGTAGAATTTCGAGGAGTTATCCTCGAGCTTCTCGGCGAAGCTAATGATGGCGGAACACGTCGTTTGCTCACTCAGCCTAGAACCACCTTTGGATAACAACCTTGCTTTCGGTGAAGAAGCGGACCGCCTCGCGACCTTGCCCATGTAATGTTCCGAAGAAGGAATCCTTCATTCCGCTGAACGGGAAGAACGCCATTGGAGCAACTATTCCTATGTTGATGCCAATGTTACCGCACTGAACCCTATACTGGAACTCTCGGGCCCATTTTCCGCTTGAAGTGAAGATGGACGCTGCGTTGCCGTAAGGATTGCTGTGAATCATCTCTATCGCTTCGTCGAGGCTTCTAGCTCTCATAATGCTTGCCACAGGACCAAAAATCTCTTCTCTGGCAATAGTCATGTTTGGCGTAACGTCCTCGAAAACTGAGGGGTTAAGGAAGCACGTGTGAGGCAAATCTCCGACAAGTTTTACGTTTCTGCCGTCAAGCCTTAGCTTCGCGCCCTCCTCGATACCCTTCTCTATGAACCCTGTGACCCTAAGTTTCTTGCTTTTGTCACGTAGAGGCCCCATCTGAACCGATTCATCGAGTCCGTAGCCAACCCTGATTCTAGAGGCTGCGTCGACAAACGCGTTCACAACCTTTTCATAAAGCGCGTTGTGCTCACGCTCGTTGAGACTTTCACCGACAATAACAAGGTTGGCACCTGAAAGGCATCGTTGGCCCGTGTTGCCATAGAAAGAGGTCATGCAACTTGCTATGGTTCTTTCTAAGTCAGCATCTGGCATTACAAACAGAAAATTCTTTGCGCCAGTCTGAGCAACTACCCTCTTGCCAGTTTCACCACACCTTTTGTAAACAACATCTCTCCCCACAGGAGTGGATCCAACAAAGCATATTCCTTGGATGTCAGGATGGTCGAGCATACCTGACACAACAGTTCTTCCCCCATTAACTACGTTCCATACACCCGGCGGAAAACCAGCTTCTTCCCCCAACTCTGCAATTTTCACTTGACTAATAGGGTCTTCACTTGAAGGTTTTATGACAATGCAGTTGCCCGTGGCGACAGCAAATGGCGCAAACCAGAGTGGCACCATGAATGGAAAGTTGAAAGGACCTATTATTCCAAAAACTCCCAGTGGCTGTCTGATTAGATATTCGTCAATGCCTACAGCAATATCCTCTAGATTGCATCCCATCATCAAAGAGGGAATTCCCGTTGCAACCTCGACCATTTCGATTCCACGCCTAGTCTCTCCTCTGGACTCGTCAATTGTCTTTCCATGCTCCATTGTCTGAATCCTGCTAAGCTCCTCAAAACCTTCCTCCATCAACTCCTTCAGCCTGAAGAGACATCTCACTCTGGCAAGCGGAGGAGTCCTCCTCCACTCTGGAAAAGCCTCCTTAGCAGCCTCCACAGCAGCGTCTATCGCGTCCCTCGTCGAAATGGGGACTTTCGCTATGACCTTGCAAGGGGCGGGGTTGACAACATCCACGAGCTCTCCTTCAGACTCGACCCATTCACCACCGATGTAGTTTCTGAGACTCAAGACCTTCTTTATTGGCTCTTCCAAAAATTTCATTGCTTGTTCACTCCCTGTTTGTAGAACTCTTTTACGCGTCTACGGTATTTTTTATACCTCGACAATATCGTAAACACCTTCACAATGTTTAAATCCG
>CP070636.1:576085-581170 GCA_020356305.1 Candidatus Bathyarchaeota archaeon
CACTCGTTGTGCTAGCTACCACAACCTTGATGCCTTCCCTCTCCAAAATGGTTTTTGGCGCTTCAAATTCTTCATCTCTAAACTCTTTAGGAGCAATTATTATCAAGACCTTCTTTTCCACCTATCATCAACTTCCTCTTACCCTTCCTATCTCAAGTTTATTGTGGATTGAGTTTTAAAGGACTTGTGCTGTCCGTTACGTTTAAATGAAGCTCGTGGAAATCATGTAGGAAGGGTATTCAAATGGTTGATGTGTGGGTTCCTTACGGCGAAACTGAAGTTTGCGCCAGAATTCCCACCAGAAACTTCTTGGGCACCATTGACCCAAGGGAAAAACCCGGTGTAGCAGATGCTCGGGCCGAGGTTGAAAGAGCTCTGAGAGAGCCTATTGGAACCAAACCATTGGATGCAATCGTAAAGCCTGATGACACGGTAGCTGTGGTGATAGACGATTCAACCCGAGCAACCCCAAGCTATATTATGGTTCCTCCTTTGCTAGACGAACTGAATCAGGCTGGTGTGAAAGACGAAAGCATCACGCTCATTTTCGGATGTGGTAGTCATCGTCCGGTAAAGAGAGATGAGATGACGAGGCTTGTGGGCCAAGAGACTTTGGAACGAGTGAAAGTAGTGAATCACGACGCCAAATCTGAGGATCTAGTCTACCTCGGTAAAACAGCTAAGTTTGGAACCAAGGTGTATGTGAACAAAGTTTTCGCTCAAGCAAACGTGAAGATTCTAACTGGAGACGTGGAACTGCACTACTACGCCGGCTACGGGGGCGGGAGAAAAAGCATCTTGCCCGCTGTTTCGAGTGTAGAAACCATTCAAAGCAATCACGCCATGCTCTTGAATTCCAAGGCTAGGACGGGAATGTTGGAGGGCAATCCTGTACACGAAGACATGATGGAGGCAGCCAACCTGGCAAAGGTTGATTTCATCGTAAACATCGCTACCAACAGCAAGAACGAGTTGGTGAGGGCATTTGCTGGAGATCTGGAACAGGCTTTCTATGAAGGAGTAAAACTTGTAGATGAGATGTACAAAGTCCCAATTGGACGTAGGGCAGAGATTGTGGTTGTGAGTTCAGGTGGTCACCCCCTTGACATCAATCTTTATCAAGCTTACAAAGGAGTTGACAACGCGCTTGACGCAGTGAAGAGGGGAGGAGTCATAATTTTAGCGGCCGAGTGCCCTGAAGGGCATGGACACGACGTTTTCTACGAGTGGATGACAAAATTTAAGGACGTGAACCAGATGGAGAAGGAGATAAAGAGGCGCTTCCATCTCGGAGGGCACAAAGCTTACTACCTGCTTAAGGCCGCACAGAAAGCTGAGATTATCCTTGTTTCCGCCATGCCAGACTATTTGGCTCACAACGTGTTTAAGTTAAGAACGGCGAAGGCGATTAACGATGGGTTACGTGACGCTTTTAACATCACTGGAAAGAATGCGAGGGTTTGGGCTATCCCCCATGGAAACATGACGTTTCCCGTTTTCAAGGCTGTAGAATAACGGAGCAAAACACAGGCGGCTGGTTAGATGGTGCAAACGACGTTTACATTGAGGCGATTTGACTCCTCGGATTTGGAGAAGGTCATGCACATAAACCGTGTATGCCTCCCAGAGAACTACACGAGTCTCTTCTTCCTAGATTTGTACAAGCGCTTTCCTGAGACGTTCCTAGTTGCAGAGCATAACGAAGACGTAGCGGGGTACGTCATGTGTCGAATCGAAACAGGACTACTCGGATTCGGGATAGGCATCAGAAAGAAGGGACATGTAATCTCTATTGCGGTTTTGCCAGAACATCAGCGTCAAGGTATTGGACAGGCTTTGATGCAGGAAGCTATGAGGTCCATGCTAAGCTACAATGCAAAAGAGTGCGTTCTGGAGGTTCGAGCAAGCAACGAGCCAGCAGTAAGGCTCTACAAGAAAATGGAGTTTGAAATCAGGCGGACGCTGCGGGGATATTACTCCGATGGAGAAGATGCATACCTCATGGCAAGAAGACTGCCCTTCAAACCCTAGTTTTGCAGCACATCGTCTCTTTACCATCCAAAAGTGGAGTTTACCCAATTTCCTGTTCAGGCTAGATCGATAGAATCAAGAGACCGAAGACCTGTGTACCGACAGAATTATTGCGGAGGTATAGGCTATGTGGTTTCTCCAGAGAAAAGCTTCAAAACAACCCAACGGTTGCTGCATCTCAAAACCGAGGAATGGAGTATTTATCTGAAAGCACAACGCAATTCTAACCGAACCATATGAACAAAACAGCCTACAGAGAAATCATCCAACATTTAATGAAGATCCCTAACCCGACAAAACAAGACGTAAACCTAATCAAAACAAAAATAGCCTGCAGATACAACCTGAAAAAGGTGCCGCCCAACTCAAAAGTAATACGCCACCTCCAAGCCCATGAAAAAACTAAGCTTCTACCAGTCCTTCGCAGAAAAGCGGTTCGGACAATCTCCGGAGTCACAGTAGTGGCCGTGATGACCAAACCTTGGCCATGCCCCCAAAAGACTCCATGTGCATACTGTCCAGGTGGTCCACCTTACGGAGTTCCCCAAAGCTATACAGGACATGAACCAGCAACCATGAGAGGAATGCAAAGCAGATTCAACCCCTATAGGCAAGTTAGAAGTCGTGTCAAACAACTACAAGCGATCGGACATATGGTGGACAAAGTAGAGCTGATCGTGATGGGTGGAACCTTCCCCAGCATGCCCCGTGACTATCAGGAACGGTTTATTTGGCGTTGCTTGGATGCTCTCACTGAGAGAAAGTCTAAGTCGCTGCAAGAAGCCAAGACAGGTGCTCAGACAAGTCAAATTCGCAATGTAGGCATTACCGTAGAGACACGCCCCGATTGGGCTAGGGAAAACCACGTGGATCATATGTTGTCTATGGGCATAACTCGCGTGGAACTGGGTGTGCAAAACCTTTACGATGATGTTTATGAGCAAGTCGGTCGGAGACACACTGTACAGAATGTGGTTGAAGCCACACGTATATTGAAGGACGCTGGACTAAAGGTGGCCTACCACCTTATGCCGGGGCTTCCTGGTTCATGCTTTGAGCGCGACCTAAACGCATTTCGGAGGATCTTCACCGATTGCAGCTTTAAGCCTGACATGATTAAGATTTATCCGTGCCTTGTTCTCAAGGGAACAAAAGCCTATGAGTGGTGGCGTCAGGAGAAGTATCAGCCTTACACCACTGGGGAAGCAGCTCAACTTATTCTGGAGGTGAAGAAGATGATTCCTCGTTGGGTACGAATCATGAGGATTCAGAGGGATATTCCCGCGTTTCTAATTGAGGCTGGGGTGAATAGGGGCAATCTAAGACAGATGATTTTGCGGAGCCTTGAGGAGCAGAATATGAGGTGTCGATGCATTCGATGTCGTGAAGTTGGGCATCGTTGGCTGAAAAATGGAGTTGAACCCGATCCCAGCAACATACAAGTGATGACCATTAAAGAGAAGGCCTCGGAAGGAGAAGACATTTTTCTCTCTGTAGAAGATTCAATCAACGACATCCTCATTGGCTATCTCAGGCTTCGGATTCCTTCAGAAAAAGCACATAGACCTGAAGTACTTTCTGGCATAACATCGATTGTTCGTGAACTCCACGTTTACGGTCCTTTGGTTCCAGTTGGAAAGCGCATGGCGAAAGCATGGCAACATAAGGGTTACGGTGACCTTCTTTTGCTGGAAGCCGAGCGGATATCCCTGCAGGAATATGACCGAAAAAAGATAATCGTTACCAGTGGGCTAGGTACAAAGCAATATTACAAAAAGGTTGGTTACGATCATGATGGTCCATACGTCTCCAAAATGCTGAAGGAGGGATCATCCGAAACTGCTCGCGTTGCTTCTCGCGCACATCTAATTGGCTTACGTAACACAGTTCCTAAAGGTTTAAGAAAGAGTGATCCTTAATTCACTGAAGCATGAGGTGATCATTTGGTCAATGTTGGCAAGGGAAGGTTATTCAGGAGGGCTGACGGCAAATACTTGATTTATCTTCCCTTGGATTTGGCAACCGATTCTATGTTTCCATTTAAAACACAGACTTCAATAAGGGTCAAAGTGTCATTCAAGATTCGAGAAAAGAAACTCATTATCGAACCCCTAGCAGAGTGAACGCTATCAAGCACACGCATGCACAGCAATTTAGCTACTGTCCATTTGTGACCTGATGAATAATCTTTGTACAAGGTTTACACGCCTCACCGGCACCTGATTCTAATGAACTTCGACTTAACTCTGTCAATTCTTTTTACGTACTTCTTCTACTCCTGCATGTAGGGACATTTAGATCGTTTCTACATGTTCCTCCGTATTCTGCTTCACATTCATCACACTGACAACCACATACGCTTTAGGACCAGTAGAATCACTCTTCGTAAGATAGATCAGTTCGAAATAAAAAAGCTACACTTTCCAAATCATGAGTTGTGAGCAACAACTCTTATTTTAGTGTCCACCCTTTTTTCAGTAAAAAGCTGCGCGCCCCCCAAACAATCATGAAAACTATGGGTTGCGCAAGGGGAGATTAAGCCTTTGGAACCAGAACAGACCGAGAAAATTTCCAGGCGATTCTTAGATGTGGCTTTCGCCATAGACTACGAATTATGGGAGGAAGTCACAAAGAGGATGCGCGAGAAACAACTGACATTGTCCGAAACGGTAACCAATGCACTTAAGCACTATTTCAAGATAAAGTAGAGCAACGATCAATTCAGATCTACCCAAGTGAAGCTAAACCGGCAAAAACACCGAACTGAGTTTTACATATTTAACAATGTAAACAGTGTGATCATAGACGTTATATTAGTAGCGTTGCAGTATTAAAACCGGAGAAATAACGTTTGAGCGAAGGTTTTCCAGGATATAAAGGAAAAGCATTAAAAGTTCTAAAGAATGCTGCTGCTGAAATCGGTGACCTAATCCGTGTCACGAATGATGTTAAAACCTATGAAGGAATCCTTATTCCCAGATCTGAATATGGTGATGATAAACATATTGTAATCAAGATTAAAAGCGGCTACAACTTAGGAATCCATGTAACCCG
>CP070636.1:581270-586753 GCA_020356305.1 Candidatus Bathyarchaeota archaeon
ATAACGTACCACAGCACGAAGGCAGTGTCCAACTCCTTCAAGGTGAGGGGAATTAGCAAACTTGCTACGTACCACGATGCCAACGCAACAATTTCAGCATTGTAGATTAGATTTTCCGCCAGCCCCAAAGAAGAAGCCACATAGGGAACCAAAGTTATGCAAACTAACACATAAAGAGAAAGCTTTTGAACGTACAGTACTAACATGGCTAAGTCTTAACCCCTTCACTTTTAATATGGGTTTCGATACTGAAACTGGTACGCTACGCTGTGAAACCCATACTATTTTCGTTTTCTGAAGATTTCTTCGCCGTGGATGGTGCCTACGTAGTCAAAGTCAACTTCTGGGAGTTGACATGCTTCTTTTGGTGTTTTGGCTGCTCTAATCGCAAATTCCTCGTCGCCCATTTGATCTTTTTCAGAAGATATGGACTTGTGACAGTCCACAGAATAACGGTAATTTCCACTAAAAAACAAGATTTATCAAGTATCGATGTGCGCGCGCAATTTTACATACTCGCATTGCGAGCGCGCGATCTTCGCCTATGCGCTTCGCCGTACTGATACGTTCTTTGTCTGTTCTCTTCCAGTTTTTTCAGGAACATTTCGTCCATATTTATCGAGGGACATGCTAGTCGGCTGGCATCTAGAACATAAAACATTACATCAACCAGTTCTTCAGCTAATTCCGATTCACTTTTACTTTTTTTCCACGCGTCGCTCGCTTCGCCCAGTTCTATAAATGCAAAAAGCAGCTTCTTTGGAATATCTTCAGGCTCGTTGTAAAATCCCTTCTCTAAGACTAGCGTTTCTATTTCCTTTTTCATCTCCTCCAAATGCATACTCGTTTCTCCAAGTTTCATTCAGAGTTTGTAGTTTATAACCTTCTGGATTCTTCATTCAACCTTTGAACTAAGAACCCGGGGTTGTTTTGCGCACGCACTGCTTTTATGGGAAAAGGGTCTTGGTGAGTTTGGTTACATAAGGATATTTGAGTCACATTTGTCGTGGTACAACCAAGAACGTGATCGCATGCAGAACCTTTTGTGTGAAGTCACCGTCTTCGTGCGCGTGGTTTGGGTTTTGGGATAAGCCTTTAATCCTTGTTTGGATTTTGCAATGAGTTTGAGTAAGTTGAAGATGAAAAGAGAGATTATTGAAAAGTTGAAGGAACAGAAGGAACTTGAGGATGAGATGGCAAAGAGATTAACGACTTTCTATAACTCTACGAAGAATCCTCTTGTCAAATTGTTTATTCACTGGATTATTCTGGATACAATGAAACATTCAGATATTTATCAAACCCTAATCGCCCTGAATTCAGGTGTTATAATAGGTGATATCGAAAAGGACAGAATGATAATGGAGCTGACAACTCACATCAGCGAAGAATTAGAGATGTTGAAAAGAGGTGAAGAAATAGGTGGGGAGATTGAAGATAGAAACACTCAGAAGCTGTTTGACATTGTAATTGACGACGAGAGACGCCATCACCAAATTTTGGAAGATCTTCTTAGTATAACCGAGAAAGTAGATGAAATGAGTAGAGAAGACTGGTATCGGCAGTTATACAACGTAACAAAAGCAGAAAGAAGAATACCGAGAATAGGAAGGAGAAGATACATACAACGTGGACGTGAAGCGAGGTGAGCGGCAAAATTAGCGCGTCCACAAAAATAGCTGAATCTATGGAGATGCACTTTGTCTGAGTATGCACGCGCAGGTATTCTATGTCTAGAAGCGAGTATTACATGGGTGTTTCAAGATTCAGCTTGTTTTTTCGGCCATGGAATCCAGTCTATGAATATCACAACCAGCATTGGTAAGATCACCAGTATTCCCGCTGGCGTTCGCATTAGGAAGGTGATAAAACCAACCAGTGGTATCCGTAGACTTGCAACTTTTCCAATCAAATAGTCTTCCGGGACCTCCCAACTGTCCTGCGTCGGATTAGCATCTCCCTTCGTCCTAAAATACAATGTGTCGTCTTTGGAAGTCATGTCTACAGCTCTGTGTACAATAAGGTCGTTTGGATCACGCCATCCCTTCGGTCTGTAGAACACGATGATATCGCCTTCCGGAGCCTGAGCCGCAACAATTTCCTCTGGGTTTAGCCCTTGAACAACAATAAGATCTCCGATTCTCAAGGTAGGTCTCATGCTCCCAGAAGCAACCCCACACAACGGGTATTCAGCCTTCAAAGCAGCCTTCAAGCCAAACCAAAAAACAAAAACACTGATCGCAAGGATAAGCAACATTACAGCAAACTTCACGTAGTCGCTCTTAACCATCTCCTTCAGTTTCATCGAAGGCACCTTTTTCAAAGAACAACGCCATTATATGTTAAAAACTTACCGCTTCGATCTATAAAAAGAGGGGATATGTAGAGCCTCTCTACGCGCCGGAGCTTCATCAAAGGCTTTCAGCCTTCTCCTCATGTGCTATTGTGCCTCGCCGACAACTCCATTAAACTTCTTCCGCGCTGGCAACGCTTCGACATGCAATGATTGCTGCAGGTATTTTTTCTTTCGTGTGGAGCAACTGAGCTGCAAGCTCCAATTGTTTCGTAGTCGTCTCTTCTGGATACGGGTGAATCAATGGCGCAGTTCTCTATATTTTTCGCTTTTCCAGAACTTTCCTGAAGGCTCCGCATTTGGGGCAGTCATAGAGGCCTATTGTCAGCTCGGTTTTCTTGCCAGTTCTGTCGGGACGGCCCGCCATCTTCCATTTTTTCCTTGGGTTGGCAACTTCAGTTCCGCATTTCGGACATTTTGCCAATATGTTTTCCTCCATATTCGTAACCATGTTTAAAGCATATTCAATAAAAAACTTTCCATGCTTGTGCGACAACGCGGTAAAATTTTTGGCATGTTGATGTTCTTCTTGGCTGAGTTGTGAAGGAATCATTAGGGTCAATGAAACATTTTCGAGGGCGCAGAAAATTCTGATGGATTGGGAAAAGAAACTGATGTGAAGACCCGCGCACGTTTGGTGAGATTCTTTTCCAAAATGCTTTTAGACGTGCTTCAAAGTATTTCCTTGACTTCGCGCGGGTGTGGCCTAGATGGAACCTCCAGAGAACGCTTTCAAGATGCTTGTCAAACCCATTCGCAGACTGATTGAGCAAAGAGAGTTCGAGGCGCCGACTGAGCCCCAAGAAAAAACCATACCCACAATTCTTGAGGGAAAAAATGTTCTATTAATCTCCCCGACGGCCACTGGCAAAACCGAAGCAGCTTTCCTTCCCGTTCTCGACATGCTCTTGAAAATGCCCGAAAGGCCTCGCGGAATCAAGATTCTATACATAACCCCGCTAAGAGCCCTGAACAGAGATTTACTGGAGCGCCTTCAATGGTGGTGTAACCATTTAGACGTGAGATTAGCAGTGAGACACGGTGATACTGACACTAAAGAGCGTACAAGACAGGCTCGAAGCCCCCCCGATATTCTGATTACCACTCCCGAAACTCTACAGGCCGTGTTGCCTGGAAGATTGATGCGCCGACACCTTCAAGAGATCAGATGGGTGATCGTCGACGAGGTTCATGAAATGGCAGACAGCAAACGTGGAAGCCAATTGTCACTGGCTCTGGAAAGACTTCGATGGGTCACCGGCAAAGATTTTCAAGTAGTTGGATTGTCAGCTACCATCGGCAGTCCCGAGAAGGTCGCTAGTTTTCTAGTCGGCAATGAGCGAAAAGTGGAAATTGTGAGGGTGCCCGTGGCCAGGCTTATGGAGTTAGAAATACTCTTCCCTCAGCCTAGTTCCAAAGATCACGAGCTCGCCTCCGTGCTCTTTACTCATCCTGAGGTTGCCGCTCGACTACGCATCATTCGTGATCTTATTGAAAAACAAAAGTCAGTTCTTCTATTCACCAACACGCGCTCCGCCTCAGAAGTTTTGGCCAGCCGATTCAAAGTTTGGGACATCAATTTCCCAGTTTCTATTCACCATGGGTCTCTAGCCAAACCATCGAGGATCGCGGCTGAACGAGGACTGAAGAATGGTGAGCTAAAGGGACTAGTCTGCACCAGTTCACTGGAGTTGGGAATCGATGTTGGAAGGATAGATCTGGTAATACAGTATATGAGCCCTCGACAGGTTACACGTATCATCCAACGCGTTGGTAGAAGTGGACACAGAATCGGGCGTATCGCAAAAGGGCTCATAATTACAATGGACTCCGACGACACCCTTGAGGCCATGGTCATCGCCCGCATGGCGGGCAGAGAAGAGTTGGAACCAGTCATTGTACCGCCGAAACCCTATGATGCACTAGCTCATCAGATCATCGGGCTATTAATGAAGAAAAAGCGTTGGTACTTCTACGAGATTTATGACCTGTTCAAAAACGCATATCCGTATGGCGATCTTACCCTGGAAGACATCGAAAAAGTTCTAACCTACATGCACTCCCGCTTCCCCAGACTGGCATGGGTATCATTTGAAGACATGCTTGCTCTCAAGCCGCGCCGAACCAAGGCCTTGTATGAATATTACTTTGGAAACCTTTCCATGATCCCAGACGAAAAACAGTACCTTGTTGTAGATGAAACGTCGGAAACCGCTGTGGGCATATTGGACGAAGCCTTCATGGCAGAATACGGAAAACCAGGTGTCAAGTTCATCATCCGCGGAAGCCCATGGCGAATTTCAAGCGTGTCCGGCGACCACGTTTACGTGAAATCAGTTGATGACCCAACCGGAGCCATCCCAAGCTGGGTTGGAGAGCAAATCCCGGTTCCTTTCGAAGTCGCTCAGGAGGTCGGGTGGATAAGAGGTTTCATTGAAGAACAGATGAGGAGTAGAGTTTCGCCCGAAGAAACAGCGGATCGGTTGGCCCAGAAATACCCAGCGGACAAAGACACGATTGGGCGCGCCATGTTGGAAACTGTCAACCAGGTCAAGATGAACTGCCCCGTCCCAACTAATAGGCGGTTATTGATTGAAGATTGGGAGGACTTCGTCATTGTCCACGCTAACTTCGGATCTCTCACAAACCGCGCTTTAGCCCAGCTAGTTGGTCATGTACTATCGGAACAAATTGGATACACAGTAGCAGTGCAACATGATCCATATCGCATTTTCATCCAAACCATGGGTGCCTCAAACGCTGACTACATAGTGGCACTATTTGACGAGATGAAGACGTGGCCCGATTCGACTATTCGAAACGAGATCATGAAGGCTGCTGTCAAGACCGGAATTTTTAAACGACGAATGATCCACGTGGCTCGAAGGTTCGGCGCCTTGAAGAAATGGGTTGACATCAGCCGTGTTAGTCTCCGCAACTTGGTCAAAAGCTTTGAGGATACCGTCATATACGACGAGGCGCTCAAAGAGACGTTTACGAAGGACTTAGACCTAGAGCATATGATTCAGGTTCTACATGGAGTTGGAAAAGGTGAGTTTGAGATTCAAAAGGTGAAACCCGAAGGAGGTGCCTCTCCAATCGCAAGAGTTGGTTTAGAAAGAGCTAGCAT
>CP070636.1:586853-591295 GCA_020356305.1 Candidatus Bathyarchaeota archaeon
AAGGCTCCATGTACATGAAAATCTTGGAGGAGGGAGGAGGAATCCTGAAGACTGTGAGAGAAACGAGGAAAGCCGGCGGAGACGAGTTGACTGAACATTGCAAGGAAACGCTGGATCTTATGTTAGAACATGGAACAACCACGGTAGAAGCCAAGAGCGGTTACGGATTGACCACCAAAGAGGAGATAAAATGTCTAGAGGTCTTGAAAACGCTAAACAAAGAACATCCTATCGACGTTGTGCCCACTTTCCTTGGGGCTCACGCGGTTCCTCCAGAATACAAAGACAACGCAGACGAATACATAGATCTCCTGGTTAACGAAATGATTCCAGCGGTCGCAAGCCACAAGCTAGCAGAATTTTGCGATGTCTTTTGCGAAAAAGGGATATTCAACTTGACACAATCCAAGACAATTCTTCAAGCCGGCAAACAACAGGGTTTAACCCCCAAAATCCACGCGGATGAAATGACCAAACTTGGAGGAGCAGAACTAGCTGCCGAACTGGAAGCCGTTTCAGCTAGCCATCTACTCTTTGCCTCCAACGGCGGGTTAAGGGCTTTAGCAGAAAAGGATGTCATTGCGGTTCTGCTTCCAGGGGCATCTTTCTCGCTGATGACTGGAAGGTATGCTGATGCTAGAAAGATGATCCGGTGGGGTGTGCCTGTTGCACTAGGAACAGATTATAACCCAAGTTGCTGGACAGAGAGTCAGCAAACAATAATCATGTTGGCCTGCCGCCAAATGAAGATGGTTCCCGCAGAAACGATAGCGGCTTCAACGATTAACGCTGCACATACTCTAAATCGAGCCCGAGTGGTGGGAAGTCTGGAAACTGGGAAAAAGGCTGATGTCGCCATTTTGAACGTTCCCAATCACAGGTTCCTCGGATATCGTTTCGGGACGAACCTTGTAGACAGAGTTATTAAAAATGGCAAGCTTGTTGTGAAGGACGGGAAAATGGCTTAGATATATCTCGTAATTTCAAGATTTATAACCGTCATTTTCCTTTAGACCTTTTTTGGTGAATGCCTTGTCGAAGTTGAATAGGCCGCCTGAGCGCATAATAGGCTCCGAACTACGCTGCAAAAACTGGCAGATTGAAGGTATTCTTCGGATGCTGCATAACGTTGTCGATCCGGATGTGGCCAAAGATTCTGAAAATCTAATCGTTTATGGCGGGACAGGAAAGGCTGCTAGAAACTGGGAATGCTTTAACAGGATTGTTGAGGCACTTGTAGAGCTGGAAACAGATGAAACGCTTCTGATTCAGAGTGGAAAGCCAGCCGCCATCTTCAAGACGCATGAGTGGGCCCCGCGGGCGTTGATCGTCAACAGCATGCTTGTCCCCAAATGGGCAGATTGGGATTACTTCTACGAGTTGGAACAGAAAGGACTGATCATGTTTGGACAGATGACCGCCGGGTCATGGGCGTACATCGGAACGCAAGGCATCCTACAAGGCACTTACGAGACTCTAGCGGCGGTTGCGAAGGAGCATTTTGGAGGGGGTCTGCAAGGAAAACTAGTGCTGACAGCCGGATTGGGCGAAATGGGTGGAGCGCAACCCTTGGCCGTGACCATGAACGACGGAGTTGCTTTAGTTGTGGAAATTAACAAAAAGGCTATCGAGCGAAGACTTGAGCATGGATACCTTGAAGCATGGACCGACGATTTGGACGAAGCGATCGCCATGGCTCAACAGGCCAGGGAGGAAAAGATTCCTAGAAGTATAGGGCTACTCGGCAACGCCGCTGACGTGCATCCGGAACTCATTAAGCGAGGAATCCGTCCCGACGTTTTGACGGATCAAACAGCAGCCCACGATCCTCTCAAAGGGTATTACCCTGCCGGGTTTTCCGTTGAGGAGGCGGATGAACTTCGAGAAAGAGATCCTGCCTCATATGTCGAAAGGGCTAGGGAAAGCATGGGTGTTCAGGTGAAAGCCATGGTCAATATGATGAAGAAGGGAGCCGTCGCCTTTGAGTATGGCAACAACATACGCCAAGAAGCTTTCAACGGCGGATACAAGGAAGCTTTCGCCTTCCCAGGCTTTGTACGTAGATACATCAGGCCGATGTTTTGTGAGGGACGCGGTCCCTTCAGATGGGCCTCTCTTGTTGCTGATCCAGAAGACATTTACACGCTTGACGATGTTATCCTTAATGAATTTAAATACAACGACGAGCTATGCCGATGGATCACGAAAGCGAAAGAACAGGTGAGGTTTCAAGGCTTGCCAGCTCGAGTTTGCTGGTTGGGCTTCGGCGAGAGAGCTAGGTTTGGAAAAATTATCAACGACATGGTTCAAAGAGGCCGACTTTCAGGTCCCATCTGGATTGGCCGGGATCATTTAGATGGAGGAAGCGTTGCGTCACCAAACAGGGAAACTGAGGGCATGTTGGACGGAAGCGACGCAATTGCAGACTGGCCTATCCTAAACGCCCTCTTAAACGCTGTGGCCGGAGCCACATGGGTTTCCGTACATCATGGAGGAGGCGTAGGAATCGGCTACAGCATCCATGCAGGAATGTGTCTGGTTGCTGACGGCACCAAAGAAGCTGAAGAAAGGCTAGTGCGAGTCTTAACCACGGACCCGGGAACAGCCATAGTTCGACACGCTGACGCAGGCTACGAAACAGCTGGGAAAATAGCCAAGATGAAGAGAATCAAAATGCCCATGCTGAAACAATAACCTCACGCGCGCGGCCAGAAGCCATCTCGAAAACGTCCTCTTTTGTTTTTGTTCAATCTATAAAGGGGAGCGAAAGCTTTACTTCGCTTCAACAATATCCACTAGTGACATCCGCATGGAAGAGAGGATCATCATGAAAGTGCTTATTGACGGCAAAAACCTTACCGTGGAGGATGTGGTTGCGGTAGCGCGCAGTCGAGCTGAAGTTGAGCTTCCAAAAAATGCGAAGGAGAAAGTAGAAAAATGCAGGCGATTTCTCGAAGAGGTTGTAAGGAAGAAAAGCGTAGTTTATGGTGTTACAACGGGTTTTGGCGCTTTGGCAACAGTAAATGTTTCTCCAGAGAACATGAAAAAGCTGCAGTCCAACTTAATTAGAAGCCATGCATCCGGTGTTGGAAGACCGCTATCGAAAGATGTGACACGAGCTGTGATGCTCTTAAGGGTAAATATGTTGGCCAAAGGAAACTCTGGCATCAGATCTGAAACCTTGGAGACTCTGATTCAAATGATTAATCGTGGAGTGCACCCAGTGATCCCAGAAAAGGGTTCGGTAGGCGCCAGTGGCGATCTCGCTCCGTTATCTCACATGGCGTTGGTGATGATGGGCGAAGGTACAGCAGAGTTTCGGGGCAAGAAAATGAGTGGCAGAGAAGCCATGGACAAAGCCAAGGTCACCCCAATTAAGCTTGATTCTAAAGAAGGACTCGCCTTAGTCAACGGGACGCAATTGATGACGGCCATTGGAACGCTGGCACTCTATGACGCAGAAAGGCTGATCAAGATAGCTGAAATCGCTGCCTCCATGAGTCTCGAAGCTTTGAAAGGAATATCTGACGCTTTTGATGAAAGAATTCACCGCGTAAGGCCGCATCCAGGGCAGATTTCAACTGCCCGAAACATACGGTTACTGACTACTCGTAGCAAAATGATGCAGACGAGCAGTGCGGTGGTGAGAGAATCTGAGACACGGTCTCCTCAAGACCCCTACAGCCTAAGATGCATTCCCCAAGTCCTAGGGGCGGCAAGAGATGCTATCTCCTTCGTGAAAAGAGTGATAGAGACCGAGTTGAACTCCGCTACAGACAACCCGTTGATCTTCGTTGAAGATAAGGAGTTTTTGTCAGGCGGTAACTTCTCCGGTCAACCAGTTTCCGTTGCGATGGATCTACTGAGCATTGCACTTACCGTAATCGGTAACATGTCTGAAAGAAGGATAGCGAGGCTCATTGATGAAAACCTAAACCTTGGACTACCCGCCTTTCTGATTCACAAAGGAGCAGAGAAGGGAATACACAGCGGGTTCATGTCCACTCAAATCACGGCAGCGGCTCTGGCTTCAGAGAACAAGGTTCTAGCTCATCCCGCAAGTGTCGATTCAATTCCCACCTCAGCAAATTTTGAAGACTTCGTAAGCATGGGTTCAATCGGGGCAAGGAAGGCGACGGAAATTCTTCAAAATGTCGAGCATATTTTAGCAATCGAATTGTTATGTGCGGCTCAAGGAATAGATTTTCGGGGTCCAGAGAGACTTGGAAAAGGAACCAAGGCAGCGTATTCGTTGGTAAGAAGGAGGGTTTCCACCTTAGAAGAGGACAGAGTGATGTCGACAGATATAGAGGCTGTAGTAGAACTCATTCGAGGTCGCGAACTGCTAAATGCGATAGAAGAGACGTTGGAAACCACTCTGGAGTAGAAAAATAGCGCGATTATGTGAGTTCTTGTAGCATTTCAACAAGAACTATTTTTCT
>CP070636.1:591395-594296 GCA_020356305.1 Candidatus Bathyarchaeota archaeon
AATCCGCAACGAAACTGGCTTGTGCCAATGGTTCTCCTCCCGAAGCTGTTACGCCTCCGTTAGAATTCTTGTAGAAGGGTACGTCCTTTTTCACTTCATCAATAACTTCTTCTACTTTCATGTACTTTCCGCAAAGTTCCAGAGCGCCGCTGTAACAATTCTCTGCGCATTCTCCGCATCCATCACATTTTTTTCTGTCGATTGTTATTCCGTTTTGGCTCTTGGATACGGCTTCTGTCGGACACAAATCTACGCATTCGCAACACCTATTGCATTTTGACTCGAGGTATGTTATTTCAGGGAAGGGATTAACGGATTCCGGATTGTGGCACCATCGGCATCTTAGGGGGCAGCCCTTCAGAAAGACTGTTGTTCTTATCCCTGGCCCGTCGTGAATTGAGAATCTTTGGATGTTGAAGACCAGGGCTGAGTTTTCGTTTTCTGTCACATCTACAAGAGCTCCCTTTGGTATCTACTTATTATCTCGTCTTGAACATCCTTGGCCAAGTCTACGAAGTAGGCGCTGTAGCCAGCCACTCTAACAACTAGGTTTCTGTAGGCTTCAGGACACCTTTGTGCTTCCATCAGAGTCTCTGAATCCACGACGTTGAAATGAATTTGCATGCCGCCTAGCTCAGTGTAGGTCCTGATCAGGGATGTCAAAACATCTGTTCCTTCTTCTCCAGATACAATATTTGGATCCAAAGTAAGCGTAAAGGCTATTCCGTTCGGATAACGTGTGTAGTCCACTTTGGCCACAGACTTTATGGCAGCGGTTAGTCCTTTTCTCCCCGATCCAATAGCAGGAGAAGCACCGTTGCTTACGGGTTCGCCGGCCATCCTTCCACTGGGCAACGCGCCAGTCACGTATCCGAAGGGAACGTGAGCAGTTACAGAGTACATTCCTGGAATGAACCCGCCGTTCCTGACGTTTCGGTGTTTTTCAACTTCTTCGCTGTATATTCTTGCTACAAGCTGAGCGTATTTGTCAGCCAATTCGTCGTCCTCTCCGTATTTGGGAGACCTATTGATGAGAAGCTGCCTCAGCTTGTCGCTTCCCTCGAAATTCTTTCTCGTGGCTTTCAGTAGATCGCCCATGCTTACCTTCTTCTCTTTGAACACCAAATGATCTAAGGCAGCCAGGGAGTCTGCTACGTCTGCCATGCCAACGCCTTGAACTCCGGTAAAGTTGTATCTAGCTGAGCCTTTTGTAATGTCTTTTCCAGCTTCAAAACAGTCTTCCACACAGAGGGAAAGGAAGGGAGTGGGCTTGACTACCATGTTTGCGGTCTCGAAGCAGTTTGACCCGACAGCCATAAGTTTAACAAAGTATGAGACCTGTTTTCTGAAAGCTTCAATGACATCATCTATCGACCTGAACTCCATAGGGTCTCCTGTTTCGAGGCCGATTTTCTGGCCGAGCATCGGGCTTTCGCCATTGTTTAACGCCAGCTCCAAACAAAGAGCTATATTGAATAGTGCTGCGTCTGAAGACGTAAAGCTTGTTCCGAAGGGCGCTAGTTCAACGCATCCAACTGTTGCATAGTTTCTCGCTTCTTCCAGTGGGATACTCTTTCTAGTTAGCGACTTGACAATCACCTCATCGTTGAAGGTTGCAATGTTGTTTGTCCCTGAGACTATGATTCTAGCCAAGCTCTTCAGGAGTTTTGTCGGGGATTTTCTGTGGA
Organism: Candidatus Bathyarchaeota archaeon; assembly: GCA_020356305.1. Next base: position 593,084 of record CP070636.1, read on the forward strand.
CTCTTATGTGAACGTTTGGCACGGGCATGCCAGCCCTTCTCGTTGCTTCAAGCATAACATAAGTCAAGTCGTTTGTTGCATCTTCCCCTTTTTCATCCATGCCACTGAGGGTTACAGCTTGAGTGTTGAGCAAACCGCCAAAAAACAGTTCAACCGTGCTATCAAAGAGAGGAACCAATTCGTTTATTTTGAGCCATAGACATTCTATCAGCTCTATCGCTTTTTCCCTGTCAAGAATAGCAGCCTCAACATCTTTCTTGTAGTATGGATGGAGGTACTGATCCATTCTACCCATGGAAACAGCTTGGCCGTCATAGGTTTCGAGGCTTAATGCCAGCTGGGTGAACCATATAAACTGCACCGCCTCATGAAAAGTTCTTGGCGGCTTTGCTGGAACCCACATACATGTTTCAGCTATTTTTTCTAGTTCTCCCCTTCTTTTAGGGTCTTTTTCCTCCCCCACCATTTCTCCTGCTTTTTTAGCGTATCGCTGAGCGAACTTTATTATTCCTTCGGAAACGATCTTTGCAGACCTGTAAAATAGAATCTTATCGATTGCTTCTGGATCCGAAGTTACTACCTCTTCATATTTTTGGATTTCCTCTTCAGCCATTTCTCTTATTTTTTCAAACCCTAAAGAAAGTAGCTTTGGGTAGTTTATGCTCACATGGCCTATTCCGGCTATTTCTGTTAGAATGAACGAGGAGGCGGCGCCTCCGTAAAGGCGGTCCAATATTTTTTCGGGAGTGATGTGTTCAGCGTACACTGGCATCGATCTGCTTATCCAGTAGGGATCAATTTCCTCCTTGAGGATTCTAATTTCTTCATTGGCAATGTTGAAACATCTTGGATGCCGTGTCCTTAGGTCTTCAAGTTCTGGGATCACTCTCAACCCAACACCTTCTGGATAGATTGTGGCTCCCGGAATCTCTTCCACTATCGCGCCAACCACAAGTTCTCCTGGAAAAATCTTCACAGGTATGTTCTGCAAAACATGAGTCAGAGCCTTCGCTTGCCTCAGTATCATCGGCTCTCCTTCGGTTTGCTTCATTGACTCTGTATAATACTTTGGTCTACAGACAGATACAGTAGGCTTAGACTCAAGGATTCTACCTCTTAACACTGGGACTCGAGTGGACACCAGAATCATCCTTCCACGGTTTACATACTACTCATTATAATATAAAATTGAAGCGCCTAGAAAAATAAGAGC
>CP070636.1:594396-599839 GCA_020356305.1 Candidatus Bathyarchaeota archaeon
AAAGAAAACTAGACGAGTCGGCTAGAAAAAGCTTCCTAAGGATCAAAGAGATTTTGAAGAAAAAGATTAGAGACGCTACTCAAGGTTTAGACGTCGTTATAGTCCACAATATTCCATCAATGGTATTTAATTTTCCAGCAACAGTCGCCATAAACGAGTTAGCAGGGGAAAGCAAAAGCAAATTTGTGTTTTGGATCCATGACTCGGCTGCATTGCGCCAGGAATGGAAGAAATTTCTGAAGATTTGGCCCTTCACAGAACTTCATTATGAACATCCAAACGTTTCCTATGTGACTATTACTGAGTTTAGGGCGAAACAACTTTCCCAAATGAGAAATGATCATTTCAAATTGAAGGATGTGAAGATTATCCCAAATGGCATCAACGTGGAAGAATACGAAAGGCTTGATGAGGCGACCTTGAAGCTTAGAGAAGAATTGAGATTGAAATGGGACGATTACGTGATCTTGATGCCGATAAGAGTTCTTCCGAGAAAAAACATCGAGTTAGGATTGAAAGTTATCTACGAATTGAAAAAGCTTGTGGGAGAACGACGTGTGAAGATTGTGATCACCGGTCCACCAGACCCTCAAGCTATGATAAAACGGAAAAGATATCTCGACTACCTAAACAAAATGATAAAAAAACTAAACCTCGAAGATAACATCTTGCTAATTCATGATCTGATATCGTTCAGAAGACTTCATGAAAACAACCGTATCACAAAATGGGGAATCGCGGACGCCTATGCCTTAGCCGACTTGGTGTTAATCACAAGCAAAGAAGAAGGCTTCGGATTGCCCATCCTAGAGGCTGGAGTGGCAAGAAAACCCCTTTTCGTCAGCAGGATTAAACCCTTCGAAGAACTCTTGAAAGAGGGAATTGAAGCATACATGTTCGGACTAAACGAAAAACCCGCCAACATCGCCTTCAAAATCTTCAGATATTTCCTAAGCGACATTATCCAATACAACTTCAACAACGTGATAAGAAAATACCGTTGGAGTAGCATAGTCATGGATAAGGTCCTTCCTTTCCTTAGAGACATTGTAGAAGCAGCATAGTTTGCTGCACAGTTTTTCGGCCTACTTCAAACCGCCAACCAAGCATGTGCACGCGCAACCAGAAAATTCTCAAAAAGCAATTCTCGCTAGATTGCGTCTTCTTATTTGGATCACGTAGGCGATGTATGTTGAAAAGGGTAGGGGGTATGGGGTAGGTGAAATTCAGAGATTCAAAAATTTCAGCAATAGCCCGTGCGCGCGCTTTCACTGTGTGTGTGCTTTCTTAACGAGTTCCTTAAGCTTTTTTATGGTTTTTTTCATCTCAAGTCTACAGGTCTTTTCGTCCTTCGCGAAGACTAGGATGTCAACTGGAAGCCCCTTTTCGTGATTATAGCCGCCGACAAGGGGCTTCAGGTAGGTTCCGGGCATTTTTTTCATCATCTCTTTCGTTATTAGTGAAGCTTGATCTTCATACATCTTTACAAGAATCCTCTTTGAAACGCTTCGGTACTGAGTCTTTTCGCCTATTCTCCTAACCAAGTATTCAGTGAAGCACGCCTTCATTTCTTCGGGTGGACCGGGAAGCGCAACCAGAGTCGTCTTCCCCTTCTCGACTAGGGTTACCGGAGCCCAACCATCAGGATTGGGGAAACACGAAGCTCCTTTCAGAGAACGTGCCATCTTTGCGATGACTGGAAGGTCATCTTCTGTCACACCTTCACGTTCAGCCAAGGCTCTGTAGATTTTGTTGTTGATTTCAATCTCTACGCCTAAGAGCTTCGATAAGGACTCAATGATCAAATCGTCTGAGGTTGGACCTAAACCGCCAGTCAAAATTATGAAATCTGGTTTCCGACTTAGAGCTGCCCTTAGAGCTGTGCAAATTTCCGTGACTACATCTGGAACGCAGGTTATTCTCTGCACTTCTGCTCCCAGTCGGGTCATCTGGTCAGCAATCCAAAAAGAGTTTGTGTCGTACACTCTACCAAAGCAAAGCTCGTTTCCAATAGCGAAGATTTCAACGCGAACACCCAATTTACATCCCCTCGAAGATGGAATCTCCAATGCAACAATTATGGCATCCTTATTCTGATAAGGAGATATTTATGATTCGCGCGCGTTCAAGCCTATCCGAGAACTCGTCTTGTGCTCGACAAAATGTAATTTTTGAGATTGGGCATTTCTAGAGTCTGATTAGGTGCCGAAAATTAGATCTTCTATTGCAACATATGATCCTTCGAGTTGATGATGCTGGAGGGGGATAATGCTTGTTAAGAAACGATGGAAACACAGTAGTTGAGGAATTAATCGCTAGCGTTCGAGAATTTATTAGAGATAGAGATTGGAAACAGTTTCACAACCCTAAAAATCTGGCTGAATCTATCTGCATCGAAGCGGCCGAGCTTCTTCAACTCTTCCAATGGACCAGTTCGGAAGAGACTGACAAGTTTAAGACAGCCCCGGACAGAGTAGCACGCATCAAGGAAGAACTTGCAGATGTCATAATCTACTGCCTTAGCATGGCGAACGCGATGAAAATCGATGTGGCTCGCTCAGTGATGAAGAAACTTGAAAGCAACAAGAAAAAGTATCCAGTTAGCCAATACAAAGGAAAGGCTCCTTGCGCGCGCGGAGGGCTTACATAACATCAATGATGAAGATGAATGCATGGAGTTGATGTGAAGTGGCTTACGTCTTCAACATATCCGTGTCGTGGCAACACAAAGCTGGAGCATGTTGTTGAAGAAGTGAAAAATGACGTGAAACTGCAGACGTTTTGGAAGTGCTCTAATGTTATCGCAATTGACCGTTTGGGCTATACAGACCATGGGCCAACACATATGAAAATCGTCGCCAACTCTGCGTTGAGGCTCTTGAGAATTTTGGTTGAGAGAAAGGTTTGGCCAAGTATTGTTGAACATTATGGAATGAAGAATGAAGATGCTGAAGTCGTGGTAGTTCTCGCCTCAATCTTTCATGATTTAGGAATGATTGTGACAAGGGCAGAGCACGAACAATACAGTGCACTATTGGCCCCAGAATTCATAGAAACATACCTGCAACCGATTTACAGTGAAGAAGAACGCGCTGTAATCTGTTCTGAAGTATTACACGCCATAGTGTCTCATGAACCACTGAACAAACCCTTAACCATCGAAGCAGGCATCGTACGCGTCGCCGACGCTCTTGATATGGAGCAGGGAAGAGCAAGAATACCATTTGAAGCGGGAAAAGTGGACATTCATGCAGTTTCAGCACTCTCAATCAAGAAAGTAGAGATTGGCGAAGGCGAGAAAAAACCAATAGCCATAAAGATAACGATGTCCAACTCCGCAGGCATCTTCCAAATAGACGAGTTATTGAAGAATAGAATTGAGAACTCAGGGTTACAAAATTATATTCATGTTGTAGCTGAAATAACGGGGAAGAAAGAGCCAACAATACTAAAGAAATTTGAAATCTAATCCATAAACGCAAATTTGCGCGCGCGCATTCCGAGGCTTTTCTGCCGAGCCCACTAAATCAGGTCCAAATCTTCAAGGGAAAGTTCCCTTTCTAAGGCTAGAAGAAATGTCAATGTTTCATTGTGTCTTCTTTTTGCGATTTTCTTTGCTGTTTTGGTGTTCAGTAGGGAGTAAATTGTTTTTAACTCACTAAAAGAGCGTTCTACAACTGAGCTAAAGGGTGTATTGCCTAGCCAATGAAATGCCCTAGCCACGCCTATGACTCCTAGCAAATCAATTTTGTCGGCATCCCAAACTATTTTTTCTTCTATGGTTTCCAACTTATCTCTAAAATCACGAGGATGACGTAGTACTATTCTGACTATCTTTTCTGTTCTTTCTAGGGGGTAGTTAATCTCTTTCAAAATTTTACTAGTCAATTCCGCCCCAGTTTCGTGATGCAATTTACCCATAGCCCATCCGATGTCGTGTAGTAGTGACCCTACCTGGACTAGCTCTAAGTCAGCTTTTTCTTTCTTAGCTAGAAAAGTTGCTATCTCGAAAACTCTTTTCACGTGCTCGAATGAATGAACACTTCCCTTCATTACAGCCATTTTTTCCTTTACAATACTTTCGAGGTCTTCTACGGTTGAAACCACAGCCTGGCACCTCTACAGAATACAATCGCGCTACTCGATTAAGGCTACGCACAACTCCAGTTAGTTCTTTTGGTTCTGCCAAAAATGCATGCATGTCTAGCGCGCACCCCATGATTTCTGGGATGAAATACCGAAAAAAGGAAAACTATTCGACATAAAGCCTCAAGAATTAAACAACCTTCTACGAACGGCATACAAAGAAATCATACCTGAATTGATAGAAGAAATACCACAGCCTTTTCATTTCTGGAAACATGCATGCACATTCATGCCGAAGATCCCGAAATCCCGAATTCAAAAACAAGAAGACAAAAATTCTTCACAGAAAAAATAGAAAGGCATTTTCCAATTAGTGATTTCGTGGTCTCCGCAACTCTACTAATAATCTCCGTTTCTCCGCGACGTACATTACAATCCGTATAGCTCACGTATATAGAAAAAACACTCGAAGATAGTTACATAAGCATTATTAACGAGCATGCAGCATGCATGTTGTAGGTGGTGGGTGTGCGTCCGTATGAATTGAAAGGAAAGACTGTTATTGAAACTGGAGCAAAAATAGTCGGAGAAGTTAGGAGTATTGAAGTTGACTGTTCATCATGGAAAGTGACCCATCTGCAAATAGAGTTGACGGATGAACTAGTAAAAATTTTGGGATACAGAAAACCGTTTTTGGGGCATATAGAAGTTATGGTATCAGTAAGCGCAGTAGAGTCTGTGGCTGATGTTGTCAACCTTAACAAATCAATCGAAGAGCTAAAAGAAATAATTGGACCCCAATTGTATGAAAGCCAAAAGACGTAACTTAACGCCTGCGCATGCATGCATTAGCGTCTAGTAAGGAAATAAATAAAGAGAAGAATATAGAGAATGAAATTTGTTGTAATAAATACTTTATCCCAACATTCCCTCATTTTACTCCCTCTTCTGCATTCTTACATTTCATCCATTCTTTAAGATCTTCTCGTTCTGGTTGCTCTTTTGATTTTTATAAGAGCTTTGGAGCGTCCCTCTAACTACCTTTTAGGGTTTGATCAAGGGCTAGTCAAGCCATACCCAATGACACCCGAAAATATCAAGTCTTCCGATAGTATAGCCCTTATTTCAATCTTAGCAATATGGCAAAAGCTGACAGGAAGCGCGCGAAATCGGAAGTAAATAAGCCCAAAACAAGCTTATTTCTGCAATATTCCCTCGAAAGGATTAGGATTTTAACCGGCAAATTGGTGTTCAAATTTCAACCCCCACTCACAAAATGCTAAATTAAGCCTTTCCAGTTGAAATAAGCTTAAAATAGGCCCTAATCTTAGTGCGGGGGGCTGGATTTGAACCCGCG
>CP070636.1:599939-602935 GCA_020356305.1 Candidatus Bathyarchaeota archaeon
GCTTATGGAATGAAGGGATAGACTCTTCGAAAGAGACGTACAAAGTTGAAGAAGAAAAAGACACAATCAGAGAAGCTTCTATGTTAATGGTTGTTAAGAAACCATTTGAACAACCTATGGTGCATATGGGCTACGAAGGTCTAATGAGTCTGAACGAATATGTTGACGACGTTATCAAGGGAACAAAAGACTACTTGATCGGTTCCGTATATGACTACACCTATCACAAGCAGCTGTTTGAGTTTGAAATCGGACAAAGACACATAGACCAAATTGGACAGTTAATCCAAAAACTGCAGCAGTCATCGTTTTCCAACAGGGCACAAGCAGTAACATGGATGCCTTGGAAACATTATGATGTAGACGGTCCACCCTGTTTGCAAAGAATCTGGTGTAAGGTGATCGACAAAGAGTTAGAAATGCACACTCTGTGGAGAAGCAGAGACGCTTATCACGCAGCATTTGCTAACATGTTTGCCTTCATTCATTTACAGAAGCTTATTGCGGATAAACTGAAAGTCAAGATTGGTCAATATGTTGATTATTCTGATAGCTATCATGTCTATGGACAACATTTTGATTCCGCAAGAAAATTCCTCAAGACTATAGAAACAATGAAAGATAAAAAAGCAAGATGGGTCAACAAATCATTTCTTGATCGTTATGTTCGAGATGAAGCTTGATGTGCATGCTCTGCAATGCGGCGGGGTTTCCTAAAGCTTTTAATGTGGCGTAAGATTGACCAGCACAAAACTTTGGTTATAATTGAGCAGAAAGGCTAATTAGATTTGGCTCTTTCAGAAATTCTCTGAGTAGATTTGCGTTCATCGAAGAGAAAAAGACAGACGCTTATGTTGGCTCTCGTGTCGTTTGCCTTTAGTGTGTTTTTTTATGCCTTCGTAGATGCATCTTTGTTTGGAGCAATAATACCCGAGAATCAGACCCCAAACTACTGGATTCCTGTCAGTGCAATCATGTTTCTTTTGACATTTGGGATAACCTTGACCCCGCTCTTTTGGAGGAAGAACTTTGTTCGAACTATTCGCGAAGACTATGTGGGAATAATCTTTCTTTTGGGAACTCCTGCAATCCTTGTCAGCTGTGGTGTTTTGGATTTGATCAGTGCGTCGGTGATAGAATATATTCGTGGAAACGGCCCTTTGAACTGGTTAAACTACCCGAATTGGTGGTGGATGGACCCGTATCCGGTGGGTAAGTGGCCGATTCCCTGGTCAATTGCTTGGGCGATATCTTTCATTTCAGGTCACGAACACACGTTAACCGTTGACATGCTGATTGGGTCAGCTATTGGCTTAGGCCTACTATTCTTCATGTGGACTGCCTACTCGTACAGTTGAAAGAATTTTCGACCTAGTTCTAGATCATTTTGAGAGCTATTTTGCTTATTTGCAGCAAGTCTCTGAAACTCAAATCTGGCCTCGAGTTTCTCAGAGTCCACTCTATTGCTGAAAGATCTAACCATGCTTGGTCGTAGCATCTTGCACATGAATAGAAATTGGGAAATTGGCGATACCTCTCAATCAGATGCTCTATTCGGCAAGTTCTGGATTCGTGAAGACATGGATAGACCCAGCCGTCCCAATCGATGTAGATGATGCTCTCACCCGCATAACAAGGGATAGAGCGTCTTCCAATCTTCAAATACTGAATTGCATCACGGAGTCCAAGCATGGTGTTGAATATGGAGTAGCCCTCCTCTTTCAAGGATATTGTCGCCTTGAAACATTCTATCAACCATTCTTTTGAAGGTAAATCCCAAGCATCTGCGTGAAGTGAACCGCCCACCTCAGGATATGACAAGACCAGACTCCCATCAAAGCTCCGACTGATCTCAACTAGCTTCGCGATGTCTTGTCCACCGAGAAGTAGCGCACTGAAGTCCACTCGCAAACTCAAACGTCTACAAGCGTCAGCGCCTTTGAGCGCCTTTTGCAACAATTCCGGATGTCCACGGGCTCTATTGTGTTCTTCACTCGGATAATCAAGCGAGATTGTCACCAGGTCTGCTTTAGAAATTCGCGAAATGTTTTCGGCCAGCATGGAACCATTTGTGTTTATTTGAACGATGAAGCCCTTTTCATGTGCATAGTTGACAACCTCTGCGATGTGAGGATAAAGTAAGGGTTCACCACCGGTTATGCTGAGGCTATAGCAACCCATATTGTTCAATGTATCAATAGTCTCTAAGGCTTGTTCAAGGCTGGGTTCAATTGCTCGTTTTTGCCAAACTTTGCAGAAGTAGCACTTGCAATTGCAACGAGTTGTGATAGCCCACATGGCAATAGGTGGACCTTGTTTACACGATTTGGAGACCACCAAAGAATATTGTTTCCATCTCGCTGTCCGAAGTTTAAGAAACGAAGCCGCGAGAAGCCCCATTAATGGTATAGACGAGAGAACGCCACTCAACCAATTCTACTCCAAGATATTACTGTTTAGGATACCCTTAATTATGCTTTGACCACATTAAACGACGGGTACATGGATGCATGAACCGGCCGTAGCGTTCAGCTGTGATGACATATCACCAAAAACCAAGGTTACCAAACTCAAAGATTTGCTGAAAACAATCGACAGACACGACGTAAACGTTACTCTCTTTGTAATTCCCAACAGTCATGCCAAATGGAATTCTTGCAGCTCACCTGCAAAGGTTTTGAGAGACGCCCAAAGCTGCGGCCACGAAATTGGCCTTCACGGCATCGAGCATCTTCCCTTCGAAACTGGAAATCCAGTCACAGCTTTCGGCTCCAGCCACTCTTGGATTAAAGAGCGACTTTCTCAGGGATTGAGAATCATCAATGAAAAGATTGAAACAAACCCCGTTGGATTTAGAGCATCGTATTATCACCACAGCAAAAATCTATGGAAAGCGCTTGATGACCTAAATTTTCTATATGACTCATCACGAATAGCGTTGACCGCTGTTCTCTTTTCTTACGTGCCACCTTTGAGAGCGATCTACGTTTCCAGAA
>CP070636.1:603035-612696 GCA_020356305.1 Candidatus Bathyarchaeota archaeon
AAACTGGTATTCCTTACCGGGAGACATGTTTGAAGTAAAGGTAGACAATTTCATAATTGATATTGTGAGAGAGGCTCTTCTGATTGAAATACAGACCAAGAACTTTTTTGGTATCAAGAAGAAACTTATAAAGTTGCTTGAAAACCATGAAGTCCGACTGGTCTATCCTATTCCGCAGCTAAAATGGATAGTTCACGTCACAGAATCGGGTGAGAGAATTAGAAGGAGAATAGCCCCAAGAAAAGGAAATCTCGGTGATCTATTCTACGAACTGATAAGAACACCAAATCTCATTAAGAAAGACAACTTCTCATTAGAAGTCTTGATGATTGATGAAGAAGAAGTAAGATGCAACGATGGTAAGGGAAGTTGGAGGAGAAGAGGCGTAAGTATCAAAGATCGAAGGTTAATGAATGTTAATAACAAGATTCTTTTCAAGAATGAGAACGACTTTCTAAGATTCTTGCCCGAATATCCCATCAAACCATTCACCAATAGAAAATTTACAGAACTAAGTGGAGTCTCCATCAGCCTAGCTCGAAAGATCACCTATTGCCTGAGGAAAATGGGTGCAATAACAGCCTCTGGAAAAAGAGGAAAGGAACTAATATTCGAAATCTGCTAATGTGTGCACTTTCTAATTTCTATTTTCTAAAAATTCTCGACTCCTAGAAATCCGATTTTCTTGTTCTTAGGTTAGAATTTAGAAACTTGGAAAACACACGATGTGCGTGCCACCGCAAACGGGAACGCGATATATATGAGGGCCTCTATCTATAAATAATGTTCATGGGTGTCACTTTTTCTCGAAAAACGTCGTTTAGTATATAAACCCTTATAAAAATTATGTTTTATAAGATCAAAATACATGATAGAGATCATACTCGAAAAAAGGGAGAAAAGGAGTGCCAAATATTGGTTTTTACCAGTGATTTATATACAATGATGGCTAGTCCAATTGGATGATGTAAATGTCCTTTGTTTCAAAAATGAAATGTGCTCGTTGTGGAAATGAATATTCACTTGAGGAAAAAGTCTGTATGTGCCCAAGGAGAGATGATGGGCGCCTCGATATTCATTACGATTACTCAGCTCTGGCCGTGAGGGTGAATAAGAAACTGCTTGTTAAGCGAGTTCCGAGCGTATGGAAATATCACGAGTTTCTTCCAGTTGAGAGCCAGAGGCACATTGTTACCCTGGGTGAGGGTGGAACTCCGCTGCTCAGAGCAAATAACCTGGGTAGAGAAATAGGTTTAAGAAATCTCTATTTAAAAGACGAAACGGGGAATCCAACAGGCTCATTTAAAGATCGTTCGATGACGGTTGGTGTATCCAAAGCTCTCGAATTCGCCGCCAAAACTGTGGCGACAGCATCTAGTGGAAATGCTGCGGCATCGTTAGCTGCTTATTCCGCAAAGGCTAGATTGAAATGCTTCGCCTTCGTTTTGGATTTTGCATCTTCTGCAAAAATCGCTCAAATTCGCCTGTATGGAGCAGACGTCGTGAAGGTAAGGGCAGTTGAAGAGGGCAAGGATCCCACTGTTCAAATGTTGCGCATGGCCATCGAGAAATATGGATGGTATCCCTGTCCTAGTTATGGGCCCTTCAACCCCTACCAAGTTGAAGGCCCTAAAACGATGTCCTACGAAATCATCGAACAGCTGAATTGGAATCCACCAGATTGGGTTATCATTCCAGTTGGCTCAGCCTGCCTCTTGACCGGAGTTTGGAAAGGATTCACAGATTTTCACAAGGTTGGCTTTATTGATTCTATGCCAAGATTGGCTGCAATACAACCGACGGGGTGCGCTCCCCTTGTGAGGGCTTTTAAGGAGGGAAAAAGACCGTTTGAAATCAAGCCATGGAAGCGCCCTCATACTATTGCCGGGGGGCTAGCCGATTTTCTTCCATGGGACAGGGATGCTGCTTTAGTTGCTTTAAGGAACAGGGGAACTGCCGAAGCGGTTTCTGATGAAGAAATACTTAGGGCTCAGAGGCTTCTCGCCTCTACGGAGGGCATATTCGCCGAGCCTTCTGGAGTAGCTTCGCTCGCCGGACTGATTAGACTTCTTGACGAAGACGTTGTAGGGAAAGATGGAAATGTAGTAGTATTAATCACTGGAAGTGGATTGAAGGATCCTGAAGTAGTAACGAAAACATTTAAAGAAGTATCTACAATCAAACCCAGCACCGTGGAGCTTGAAAAACTATGGACCTAACCAGGCCGCGCGTGCACAAACGCTGCAAACTACCTTAGCGCGTCCTAGAGCCTCACTTCTTTGATCTTAGTCAGAGAAAGGATTGCCATCTTAGTTTAGAAGTTCCTTTCTCCGGGACCTTTTACTCTATGATCTCCCAGCTGGCTTGATATTTGTCCAATTCACGGATAGTGTGTTCATCCAGAGGGTGTTCGCGTTCTGGAATATCCACCGCTTTTATTTCTCCACAGAGTTCCGTGGAGAGATATCTCTGTCCAGTATCGTTAATCATCGTCACTATCGTCTCAAACTCTGGATGACGTCCAGCAATTTTCACTGCTGCAGCCACGTTGCAGCCCGAAGAAATTCCGCAAAAGATCCCCTCTTCCAAGGTTAGTCTCTTTGCCATTGTAATTGCTTCTTCTGAGGTGGTGGTTACGATCCCTTCAAGGAGACTTAAGTCTAGGTTGAAGGGCACAAAACCGTCTCCAATGCCTTCAACTTTATGGGAGCCCCACTCTCGCTTCGACAACATCGGCGCTTCCGAGGGCTCAACCGCGTAGAGCGCTGTGTTAGGGCTCTTTCCTTTCAAGAACCTGCCAACGCCAGTTAACGTCCCGCCAGTACCCTGTGACGCGATAAAACAATCCACTTTCCCTCTAGTCTGCTGCCAAATCTCTGGACCAGTTGATTTGTAGTGGGCCATCGGGTTGTTAGGATTCCTATATTGATCTGGCCACCAATATTTCCCTGGGTTTTCCTTCCTCAACTCATCTATCTTTTCTAGACACAGATCAACATCACTCTCGGCACCCGGCGTGAAAATTATGTCTCCCCCATAAGCACGAATGATTTTCATTCTCTCCTGGCTCATTCCAGCCGGTATCACGATCGTCACTCTATAACCTAAAATCTCGCCGACAAATGCGCAGGCAATTCCCGCGTTTCCTGTCGATGCTTCAATGATCTCAATTCCCGGTTTTAAATCGCCAGCCTCGATCGCTTTTGTTATCATCTCAAGGTATATCCTGTCTTTCAAGCTTCCAGTGGGATTGAAGTATTCTAGCTTCACCAAAATGTCGGCGTCTATCCCTTCGGCGTTCGGAATTTTCCTCAGCTTAACAAGAGGGGTCCCACCGATGCTTTGGAACAAGTCGTCTAAAGCTTCTTTGTTTTTGTCCCACTTGACGGCCATTCTATTGTCCTCCCATTATAAGGGCCATAATTGCCTTCTGAGCGTGGAGTCTATTCTCCGCCTCGTCGAACACTATGGAGTGCGGTCCATCGATGGCCTCGTCCGTCACTTCCATGCCTCTGTCTGCTGGCAGGCAGTGCATATAGATCACGTCTTTCGCGCAGAGTTCAAGCTTTTCGGTTGTGGCGATCCAATCCTTGTGCTTGTTCATCAGTTCCAGCATTCTCTCTTCGTCAACCTTGAGCACATTTGGGGGCATAAACTTGAGGCTTCCCCAAGACTTCGGATAGACTACGTCTGCACCCTCAAACGCTTCGTCCATGCTATAGCTTATCTCAAAGCTTCCTCCACTCTCGTCAGCGTTCTTCTTCGTCATTTCTATGATCTCTGGATCAAGCTCCAGACCATCGGGATGAGCCAGAACCACGTCGGCTCCAAACCTCGTGAAATTCAGAACACAGCTCTGGGGAACCGCGACTGGTTTTACACCACCAGAATAGGCCCAGCTTACGACGACTTTCTTTTCCTCAAGAGTACCTAACTTCTCCTTTATGGTGAGCACATCTGCCATAGATTGGCATGGGTGAAACATGTCGCACTCCATGTTGATCACCGGAATAGCAGCCCACTTTGCGAACTCTCTTACAATCTGGTTGCCCTTTCCATAGATCCAGTTTACCGATTCGCCATAGATTCTGACCGATATGGCATTGCCATACCCACTCAGCACTCTGGTCACGTCGGATATCCTCTCCGTCACGTAGGGAATCTCATCTCCTGCAAGAGCTGGCTTGTACACCGCCCTTGGAGCGAGGTATATTCCCTGCCCACCCAATTGAAAGATTCCAGTCTGGAAGCTGTTCCTTGTTCTCAGAGATGGATTATAGAAAAGCATGTAGAGGGTTTTCCCCTCGAGCAACCTATGTGGAATTCCCCTCTTCTGTTTCTCCTTCAGCTCCGCAGCCAGCTTTACGGTTGTATCTAACTCCTCCCTACTCCACTCCTGCGTCGTGACGAGGTCTCTGCCCCTAAGATTCGCCGACATCCGCAACCATCTCACATGCAAAATTCGTACATTGTATCTTAATCTCTTTTACTTAAAGTCTCTTTCATGCTAACATGGTGGTTCGAGATTCATGAAATTAAACTTTCAACTATGGCAACGTACGCTTGTACGGTCTTTTCCACGTCTTTCATGCGTACATGCTCATTTGGCTGGTGAGCCAAAGCCTCGTTTCCAGGTCCAACTCCTACCGTTGGAATTCCCTTTAAACCATAGGTATAAACGCCGTCTGTGCTGAACTTCCAAACGTGGGTGTCGGCGCGGAATCCGCTTTTCAAGAGGGACTTCAGTGCTTTTTGAACGATTCCCGTTTTCTTGATGAACCATGGGGGGAAGAAATTCTTCGTCCTCAATTTTTTTCCAGTCCAGCATTTTATGTCCTCTTCAAGGATACGTGTTGTTCCATCTAAGACGGTTTTTTCCCTTACGAGTTCGCCAACTTTTTCCTTAATTGGTTTAAGGATTTCGTGTTCTGTTTCCTGAAGGATCGTTCGTCGATCAAAGAGTATTTGGGACCTGTCAGGTATTTGGGGGCCAACTTTTGGTGAGGCACTCAAGCTTATCGTAGCTATTGTGGCTTTTCCCAGTTTTGGATGAAATGGAAGGTTGGGATTCAACTCTTCTTCAATATAGCTGATCAATGTGGAGGCCGCGTGAAGAGCGTTTAAAGCGAGTTCGGGCATACTTGCGTGGGCCGTTCTTCCATTCAATTCAACGTCTACGACCGCCCTTCCCCTGTGTCCTATACCCAAATCTAGGTTCGTGGCCTCCCCAAGCACGACCAAATCTGGTGCGCTCTCTATCTCCTTCTCGATAATGTGTTGTATGGCGGTTCCCTCTACAGTCTCCTCGTGGACAACGAAACAAAGTAGCAACGTTCCTTCATGCTCTTTATTTGCGACTTCTTTTGCTGCAAACGTCATAGCTGCAAGAGAAGCTTTCATGTCAACAGCCCCTCTTCCAAATATGTTTCCGTTAATTAGTTCAGCTGAGTAAGGTTGACATTTCCACAGGTTGAGGTTCCCAGGCGAAACGTGGTCCATATGGCCCTCTAAAACGACTAGAGGACGCAACGATCTCCCCTTGATGAATCCGATAACGTCGCCGAGTTCGTCTATGTAGACCCTGTCTGAGCCAAATTCGTTTAGAACGTCTCTCACAAAAAAGGCTAATTCCTTCTCCTCTCCAGACAAGCTAGGGATCTGAACAAATCTCCTAGCGTAGTGGATTACATCTTTCACGATGGTTACTCCTGAAGGGGGTTTTACTTTTCTCAGGTGGCCGGTTAGGAGGGGTCCTAATGAAACTCATATGTTGTGGAATGTGAACGGAACTCCACATCCACACGCCTTTTCCCTTGGAAAAGTCTAGCCGAAGTTTCAAGGCTTTTTTCTCGTCTTTGATTAGGGATTCGACGAATTTCTTGGTCCATCTTTCTCTGAAACTCATTTTCGCTGTTCCTCCAGCAAGCATGAGAGGAGGTTTCTCAGCTTCGGCCGTGTGATGACCTCTTCTGCGGATTTGAAGAATCTTCTTAGGCTCTGTCTTGTTGAACCAGCTTGTTCATATTCCTTTGCCTGTAGGGCCATTTCCAGCTTTTCGAGTTGTCTGACAATCTTCGCCTCCTTGGTCTCGCATTTCTTGTACTCGTTCCAAACGGCCATGTATTTTTCCCTCTGCTTTTTTGGGAGGAGGCTTAGTATTTGGTGCATGGCTGTGTCTTCCCTTGCTTCACTCTCAGCAGTCTTTTTTGACGGAGTTAGGTCTCCCACAATGATTTCAGGAAGGTCATGGATCAATGCCATCCTGATAAGCTTTAGTTCGTCTAGCCCCTCTAGGTCGGAGTATATCATACAGAGTATCGAGGTTCTAAAAGTGTGGTCTGCAACGGATTCTGATCGTGGTATGCCTACTTGGACCCAACCGGATCGTGGGATTCGTTTCAATCTCCCAGCTATTCGAAAAAATTCTACGAGATTTTGAGTACTGGTTCTCGACAACTTTTCCAACACGAATTCGCCCCAATAATCAATTACAGGAGAATATTTTCCTCTATTGTTTATTTCTTATCATTACCGTTTTATCTCTAATGCGCGCGCGCATTGTATCTTGAGCAGGTTACGATCTGAGAAAAAGTAGCATGCTTATGATGGCTATTGAAGATATTGTGACGCTATAGGTTGCTGCCATTGATGACCCGTAGAGCTCCCACAACGTTCCAACTACGGCGTTCGAAATGAAGAATGCTGACCCAACTACGAGGTAGTAAAGGCCGTATGCTGTTCCTCTCAGATCGTTTTTAGCGTATTTCGGAATTAGGGCTCTCTGGATTGTTTCGATGATTCCAATGTAGGCGCCGAAGAGGATAGCGACTAAGAGAGCGTTGAATCCAGTTGCAGGATAACTTAGGATAAGCATGGTAGTGAAGAGAAAGATGCTGTAACCCAAGACCAGGACCTTTTCTTTCCCTATTCGGTCAGATAGGACGCCTGCTGGGATTGCTATGGCGGTGTGGCCCACGTTAACGATCGCGTAAACTAGAGGGAGAAGGGAATCTGTCACTCCAGCCTCCTTTGCGTTAACAAGAACAAAGGAGAAGTTGAAGGCTCCTAAAGAGAAAATGGCAACGATGATGAGTAGCCGTGAAAAATCTCCTCTTAGGACAAATTTGACACCTGTCAACAATCTTAACTTGCTGACGGATTTGCTGGCGTGCTCCTTGACTATGAATAGAATAATGAGGAATGCAATGGTGCCAGGTATCAATGACAGCCAGAAGACACCCTGAATGGTGAAGCCCAGAAGAATCATGGCCATTGAGGCAATTAATGGTCCTATGATAGCACCGCTTTGATCGAGCGTTCTGTGCAACCCGAAAGCAGCGCCTTGACGTTTCTCTGAAACTGATTCGCTGAGAAGCGCATCACGAGGAGACGTGCGAACGGCTTTTCCCACCCTATCAGAAACTCGGACTACAAAAACATCGAAGGGTGCCTTGGCCACTGCGAAAAGAGGTTTGACCACGTTTGAAAGGCCATAACCAATTAGGACAAAAATTTTTCTCTTTCTGAACTTGTCAGAAAAGATTCCTGAGACTGCCCTCAACGCGTAGCTTAAGGCTTCAGCAGTTCCCTCAATAAGTCCCAAAACAGCTTTGCTTGACCCAGGAAGACCCAGGAGAAACGTCGGAAGGAGGCTGAAGACCATCTCGCTCGATATATCCGTGAAAAAACTCACAAAACCCAAAGCAAATACGTTTCTGAGCGAAGAGCCGTTGGATTTCAAACCTTTCCCAGTCTTCATCGAGCACCCACAAGCTTTGCAACGGATTTTCTTGTATTTGTGTTTTGGGTGCCTCATGCGCGCAAACAGAGGAGGCTAGGGAAGCTGATCTTTACGCGAGTATGGATCTCGGTTGCACTTTGAGAAAGAAGAGATGCTAGGAAACCTTGTAGACGGTGTCGTTTTCTCTCACGCGGTCATCGACTTTCAGTCCAATGCTCTGACCTGCTTCTGCCTTCGTAACTCCCTCGTGCTCGATCTGCATCGATTCCACGGTTTGTTCAAGGTTAGTGGTTGGTCCCTTAATGACGATTTGGTCGCCAACCGAAACAGGAGCCGTCAACTCCACCACTGCAACACTTATCTTTGAGAAAAAATGCGTCACCTTCCCAACCTCTTCAAGTCCTTCACTCAAACTTTTCACCTCACTTCCAAACAGATGATTACGAACGCACCAAATATAACTATAGGTGGTTCTCCAGTGAAGCGCGCGCAATTAAGAGTTTATATTTTGAAGTAATTTTCGTCGTACGTTGGGATAAATTCTGGCTGAACCTTTTTGATTTTTTCAATCAGCACTCTCAGGGTTTCATCTCGTGTCTTTCTTAAAGTCAAGTGTTTTCTTCTGAGGGCATTATAGGAGAATCTTAGGAAGTTTTGAAGAGACCCTTTTTCTCCTCTAGGTATGAAATTCAGTTCTCGTTTCACAATGCGATTCATAAAATCCCTATCAAAATGAGCAGGTTTCGCTAGTCTTCTTTTCCACTGCTGCTCTCTTCTTTCCAATAGGTCAGGCGTGTCCAATCCTATTCCTCTAGACCATGTCCTCCTTCCAGCGCTAGTAGAGACAATCAGTATGTATAATCCACCCGCGGTTCCAGCTATGGACTTAACATTCATGCTCCCATGCATACATGTATCACATCTTGTTTACGTATGTTTCTTTTCCTCGAATAAGAAAAACTGTGAAAAATACATAAAGATTGTGCCAACTTTGTAGCAAAAATTTGCGAAAGAGATATAAATTGTGAGATTTTTTCTCATAAATGAGGGCCCAAGTTGGATGAAAAGGATGAGGCGATAATTAGGGTACTTGAGAGGAAAGCAGGGTTTTCCAGCAGGTCTCTTTCAAGAATGGTTGGTTTACCCATTTCCACTGTCCATAGAAGGGTTAGGAAGCTGGAGCGAGAAGGCGTAATCATAGGATACAAAGCCCTAATCAACTACGAAAAAACCACGAGGCCGATAGGTGCCTTCTTGCTAATCAATTTGGCAGAAGTAATTTCTGGAAGAGGCCACATCCCTAAAAAGGATATCATAAATGCCATGGGAAAGTTTGAGGAAATCGAAGAAATAATTGAAGTTCAGGCAGTCCATTTCGATCTAGCTGTCAGGGCACGATTTCAAAGTCTAAGAAAACTTTCAGCCTTTATCGAAGAGCTCAGATCTATGGAGGGAATAGAGGAAACGTCGTCGGCGATAATCACAGAAGAAACCATTTTACCACCAACCCCCTTCGTGCGCGCGCAAAAGTAAATCAAAAAGTGACTGGAGGTCGGCCATAAGTGCGGGGGGTGGGATTCGAACCCACGAACCCCTACGGGACGGGATCTTGAGTCCCGCGCATATAGCCCTCATATGCAGGTTGACCTAGCTCTGCGACCCCCGCACCCGTTTCACAAACTAGCTCTTCCTTTCTATTAATTTTTTCCAACACTGATGCGCCTGCACTTGGTTTTCGATTTTTTGGTCAAATCTCTTTTCATCTGCCTCAAACATCACCTTTTTCGGGTCGTACAGGCAACCTTGAGTGTACTTGTGCACCGTGCGCGCGCACGCGCGACGGCGCGTTCAGTGTCAACTGGTTGCGAGGAAGCATTTTTCTGGCTTGCCCGATGCGCACGCATTCTCCCACTTTTTCTC
>CP070636.1:612796-615784 GCA_020356305.1 Candidatus Bathyarchaeota archaeon
AAGTAGGTATCTATTGGGTTGATTGATTTGAATGATGAACTAACAGTCACCGTGAAAGAATTGGCGCGTAGCTTAGGTGCTGATCTGGTTGGTGTCGCTCAAGCAGACTCTTTCGCGAAGGCGCCAAAGGGACATCATCCTAAAGATTTGTTGAGGGGAGCTCAAAGCGTCATTGTAATGGCTATGCATCTGCTCGACGCGTCTTTTGAGTCAGCACCAAGTCGGGAATACGCAATTACTTATCATGTTGCAAATCAAGAATTGAATCGAATAGCCTTCCAAGTTGGCAGATATCTTCAAGATAAAGGTTACCGTGCACTTCAGGTTCCAGCCTCTCCACCAGCAGATTGGGACCGCCACATGGGAGACCTCTCTCATAGACACGCAGGCCAATTGGCGGGTATCGGGGTTTTTGGCAAGAACAGCCTTCTGCTGTCCCGAAAGTTCGGCTCAAGAATGCGATTGGTTTCGGTCATTACCGATGTTTCATTAAAACCTGACAACCCTTTGGATTTAGATCTTTGTAGGGACTGCGACAAGTGCCTTCGAGCGTGTCCTGTGGGAGCTCTAAAAGGAGAAGGAATTGTAGACAAACCCAAGTGCCTTGCGCGTCATGCGGAAGTAGCAAAAGAACTGCACCTTGGCGAACTGGACATTTGTGGCGTTTGCATTCGTGTTTGTCCAGTTGGCAAAACAAGCTAATACGCGAGCATGCTCTTCGTTGCGCGCGCATTTACATGTACTTGTGTGTGTTGTTTGTAGAGAGAGTTAGTTAGAGAGAGGGAGTAGGAGAGAGTAAGAGTTGAAGAGAGTAGGTGTGTGGGGCCTAAAATTTAAGCCCCCCAACCTGCTCGCCCAAATGGAACTTCCAAGCAGGTGTTTCAGCACCGTCGAAAAATTTAGGTGAGGACGCGGATTCTGTTGTTTGAGGATGAAAACCAAAAATGAAAGAAGAAGAAAAGGAACGTAAGGTTGACTTACTTGAAATTATGACTAGACTTAGGAAACGATGGAAGGAAGAGGAAGAGAAACAGAATGGAGAAAACGCCCGAACAGACTAGTGTTCGGTGTAGTAGCTGACGCCAGCTGCATGCATGCAGAGGGATGGAAGGTTCTTTGTCATGAGTTTGATGCTGGAATGGATGCACCTACATCTTTGATTGTTTATGCGCGCACTATTTCAGTATTGCGAGCGCACCCTATTGCTCTATTCCAAACGACCTTTTCTTGCGAGATACTCTTCTATCTGCTTAATATCTTTCTCAAAGGTAGTCGTCAGTTCCTTCTCTTTCTCAATTATGGCTTCCATGGAATCTGTTGTGGCTGGTCTGATACTCGCATAGCTAGCCAAGATGCTCTTGTGCTTGGTTGCCATCTTGTTCCAAGATTCTGACAATCTTTTCAGTTCTTTCAAAGTCTCTTGTAACTTGCCTTCCCTAGCCAGTCTTTCCAAATCCTCTTCTCTCAAGACAAAGACACCGCTCTTTACATGTTTGCAATTCGCGCGCGCGCATTTATATTGCTTGTTGCTCGTAACTAGATAGGTCTGGAAGGATGAGAGTAATAAAGATCAAACCGTTTGACAATGTTAAAGATCAGATTGGATTTTGTGGGATTTGGTGTGGCAGCTGCATAGTAGGCAATGGAGCCTTGGTGGAACTCACAAAACGGTATGAGAGTATTATTGAGAACTATGGCTTGAAAGAGTGGGCCTCTGGGGATTTCGATTTCAAAGAATTCGTGAAAGGATTAGCTTCCATACAAGCCGTTTCTTCGTGTCCCGGATGCTTGAACGGTGGCGGCAAACCAAATTGTGAACTTAGAAACTGTGCCTTGAGCAAAGAAATAGCTGACTGTAGCGAGTGTAAGGAGGTTGCGACGTGTCAGAACTCTGAAGAACTACCAAAAATGCGCGAAGGTGCACGTAAAGCGGGTTTATTTGTCAAAGTCGAAAATGTCCATCGCCAAGAGCGTTTGAAAAAGTGGACTAGTGAGCTGAAAGGGAATTTTCCTTCCTGCATTCTGCTTTGTGGTACGCAGTAACTTCTGCAGAGTAATGTGGATACAATATTCTTGGAAAACAAGCGGGTATCATGCGCTCTGCCCTTTATTCTTCCAGAACCTTCGCTTCAATTGCTCCCTTCAAGATCCCCTCCATAAATTCGTGTCTGCGCTTTTCGGATTCGCTTTCTTTCTCGATCAGCCCAAACCTTTTACACATCTTTTCTGCAATGAGCGGCAAGGTTTTCTCTATCGTCTCTGTAAGCTGGTTGTATATGCCGTTTGTTGCTTCGATTATAAATGAAACCGTTGGTTCAGCGTCTAGGAGTTTAGCATTCAATTTGAGGTATGTGTAGATAACCATGTCAAGGGTTGCCTGGTGTAAGTGCACCGCCGTCCTTAATTCTTTGTTTTTCATAAGTTCTCTAGACTTTTTGTCGAGAAAATACGGATGTTGCATTTTATCGTCTTCTGACAAACCAAATTTTGACATTGATCATTCTCCTTGTACTCCGCATTCTTAATTGTCCTCTTTATTTGTATTGTTGTGCACCCTTAATGTCGAACAAATGTTGACGATATTAGGCCTTCGTGTTTTCTTTTGCGAGCCAATCTGCTAACGCAATCTTTTTCGTGTTGTAATATTTCTCAGTGGATACGATTCCTCTCTTAGCTAACCTGAAGAGTATCCTATGCGTCTTCACCCGAGAAAGACCAGTCTTCCAGCGAATGTCCTTCTGTAACATGGTTCCACCTTCAGCAACTATAGTCTCAATCACTTTCCTCTCATCGTCATTTAAAACTCGCAAAACCGCATCGAGAGCAGACTCGCCACTCTGAACCACTGGCATCGAAGAAAGCTCTCTCACAGGTTTCTCTCCACCAAACTCTGGAAAGATGAGAACATATCCCAATGCCGTCACCGCAACAACGAGCGGCACAACAAACAAAACAAGCCAGAAAAACCGTGGGATCTCTGCGGTCATT
>CP070636.1:615884-620909 GCA_020356305.1 Candidatus Bathyarchaeota archaeon
AAGTCCTTTGCGTTTTTGACTTCGGTCATAACTACGGCATCATAGACTCCGTAAACTCTGTAGACTTCCGTAACAAACTTCAACGTCTTCAGTTTTTCCAGAACCTCTTCTCCTGAACCTGGCTCAGTGCTTATCAACACGAAGGCCCTTGCCAACAAAGATCCCCACTTGGCTTTTCACAACTGGCTTTAGAAACATCCGCGCACTTTATTACGTTTATGGTGTGAACGAAAACTTCTGGGAACATACTACGATAGCTCAAGCCCGGATAGGCGAGATACCCATGCGCCCCGAAAGGAATAGGCGAGCTATGGAAAAGCGGATGACACAACTACTCCTTTTCTTCCATCAGACGCGTAAAAAGAAATAACCCCACCACAAAAGAAGCTAGGCCGAGAAGGGCGATGAAAGGATAGGGAAGAGGCACTTCTCGAAGGGCGTAAAGCAGGTAGGTGGGGCCTCCGAACACAAGAAGAGCTGCAAGAACCGTCAATCCTGCTTTAACACTCTTCTTTCGCGTCTCCTTTGAAAATCTGGATTTTCCGGGATTGCCCGGTTCTTTTCGTTTCGTCATTTGACGATCACTGTTAGCGAGTGAGTAGGTTACTGGTTCTTCTTAAGCTTTCCCTTGTGAACGCTTTTCCACATCTGTTCCCAGCATCTTCGTTAGGAATTTGAACACTGAAAACGCGGCTTCTCGGTCGGCTTTTAGGCCTGTTGTTGCACCTAATAGACACGCACCTTGCCAACCTCGGCTTTTTGCAAGTCCAAGCAATAGGCCAGTAGCACCCATTATCTTTCCTCCTCCATAAATTACGGCGCCTTTCTCCATGATTTCTACCGCAAGTTTTGAAGAGGTAGCGGCCACGTAGACTTTCCCTTCTGGACGCGGCATGGGAACTCCGCCCATTGTTACAAGGAATTTGCATCCGTGGTCTTGTGCAAAATCTAAGATTCTGCCGCACAAGCCGTAATGTGCCACGATATCGTCGAGGGAAGGCTGTGCGTCTCCGGTTAAAATGATAAAGTGGGTTTTGCCTGTGGAAGAAGCGTAAAACTCGTAGCGAGGTGCACGACATATCCCATTTTTGTCCACTAAGACATAGTCTGGAAGCGATGGAGAATAGAGTTCGGCGAAGAGTTTTGCCTGAACAAAATCGAGAAGCAGCCTCGCTGCTATCTTTCCAACGTTTCCAAAGCCAGGAAGCCCCTCCACAAACACTGGCTCTCTTAGCTCTGGACTAAAGAGGTGACGGAAATGCGGTTTATCCATTTTGGCTCAGCAACCATAGCTAATTGCATCTGGCTCTAAACTTTATGCATGACTCTACCTGTTCTGTTGGGGTTACTATTACAAAAAACTTATGAAAGTGTTAGTCTAGAATTGGATGTAGCGGGGTGGGGTAGCCAGGAAAACCCGCTGGGCTCATAAGCTTGAAGCTGAGAGACCCAGAGATAGCAGCTTGCACGAGGCTGCCTCGAACGGTTGTTCAAAAGGAGGCGTGGAACCTCCTGAAAATCAACTCCCCGCTACCAATTGTTTAGCGAAATAATCTTAAGCTCAATTATAGATTCTACAAGAGAGATAAAAAGAGAATGAACCGATGTCGGATTTCAGAGGATGTTGATATACAATGGATAAAGAAACCGTAATACAGAAGGTGAAAAGCGAAAAGATTGAGTTTATTGATCTGATGTTCTCTGACTTGTTTGGCCACCTAAAAAATGTCACAATCTCACCTAGAGAACTACCAGATTGTTTGGGCAGTGGAAAATGGTTCGACGGCTCCTCAATCGAGGGGTTCAGGAGGATACATGAGAGCGATATGCTGTTGATTCCCGACCTGTCAACCTACATTCTTCTTCCTTGGTTGCGGAACGGGAAGAATGTTGCAAGGCTGATGTGTGACGTTTATGATCCAGACAAAACTCCTTTTGCCGGCGACCCTCGACATGTTCTCAGACAGGTCGAGGAGAAAGCAAAGGAGAAAGGATGTTTTTACCATATTGGACCGGAGATAGAGTTCTTTTTGTTCAGATCGAAGGAGAATCGGACTTATCATGACACGGCGGGATACTTTGATTTCTCTCCACGAGACTTTGCAACTGATATTCGAGCAGTGATGGCGTCTACTCTTGAGAAGTTGGGGATAAACGTTGAGATGACCCACCACGAAGTCGCACCGAGCCAACATGAAATAGACATAGAATACTCCGAAGCTTTGAAAAAGGCAGACGAAGTTATGGCGCTCAAGCAAACCATCAAGACTGTGGCTAACGATAATGGTCTGAATGCGACGTTCATGCCAAAACCAATCTTCGGCATAAATGGAAGCGGAATGCACATTCATCAGTCGATTTTCGACAAGAAAGGTGAAAACCTCTTTTATGACAAAAAAGACAAATACAGATTGTCTCCTCTCGCCTACCACTTCATGGGAGGCCAACTGAAACACATCTCTGAACTCGCAGCGGTGCTGTGTCCCACAGTGAACAGTTACAAACGTCTTGTGCGTGGATATGAAGCGCCAGTGTACATCTGTTGGGGCCAGAGAAACAGGTCAGCTTTGATCAGAGTTCCGAAATACAGTGAGGGTAGAGAGAGATCAACTCGACTTGAGTTAAGGTGCCCAGATCCAAGCTGTAATCCTTACCTAGCCTTTGCAGTCATGCTGGCTGCGGGCCTCAAAGGAATTGAAGAAGAAATTGAGCCACCCGACGCCGTTGAGGAGGACGTGTACGGATTTGACGACAGCAAACTCGAGAAGTTCTACATCAAAACTTTGCCAGCAGATCTTGGAGAAGCAATACAACACTTCAAGAGGAGTAAGTTGATGAGGGACACGTTGGGGGAACACATGTTCAACAAATATCTGGAAATCAAAAAGACGGAATGGAAAGAATTTCAAAGAAGCGTCACAGACTGGGAGCTCGATAGATACAAGAACCTATAGAGACTGGATTATTTCCAAGGTATTTATTTGGGCCACACACACTAGACCTCAGCATATACAGATATCTTGACAAGTCTAAACCACATCTCCAAGCGCGCGCATCACTTCAGCCCCCGCCTCTTTTCTTCGGCCTAAAAAGGGTAGGGGGGAGGGGGTAGGTGAAATTCGGGCGTGCAAAAATTTCAGCAATGGTTCACAGGAACACTAACATGAAGCGAGCTTCATAGCTAACGCTCGCACAATCCTACGAGGCCCAGAAGAAAGTTACAGATCTTTGTTGCTGTAACCAAAGGGTTGCATACATGTAGAAAAACCTTGTTTGAAGTGGAAAGGTTTGGTGCGCTGTGCAATAATTTATACTTCTCCAAGTGTAGATGCTTTACGTGGAAGCTTAAGTTTCCAATCTTAGAAGCATAGATTAAGAAGGTAGGTAAAATTATGCAGGCAAAGGTATCGTTGCCGCAGAAGATTAAGACTTTTCAGTCGTGGTTCGAAGTCTACAGAGTCTCTGATGGAACCTTTGCTATCTGTGAGCCTGGACATTGGGAAGGAGTCATATCCTATTTGATTGAAGGTCAAAGCAAAGCTGTTCTATTCGATACTGGAATGGGCATTGGAGACATCAAAAAAGTCGTTGACCATATGACTCGCCTAGAAGTTTCAGTAGTGAATTCTCATACTCATCTCGATCACGTAGGAGACAATCATCAATTCGACAAGATTGCTGTCTTCAACGACAAAACGGAAATCAAGAGGCTGGAGAATGGAACAACCATGGAAGAGTTGAAGGACGAGATGAAGCAAGAGTTTCTTCTTAGACCTCTACCAAAAGGGTTCGATCCGAAATCCTACAAGATTCTTCCAAGCAAGCCAACCCACTTGCTCAAACACGAAGAAACAATCGATCTAGGAGAGAGAGAGCTCAAGGTGCTTCACACTCCAGGCCACTCTCCCGGCAGCATTTGCCTACTAGACACAAAGAGTAGAGAGTTATTCACCGGAGACACCTTCTATCTGAATTCTCTTCTCGTACATTTTCCGGAATCTGACTTTCTCGCCTATTCTCGAACGGCCGATTATCTAGCCTCGCTGGCACCATCCATCAGTGTATTGCGACCTTCACATGACGAATCAAGACGCCAGCCTCTTGCTGAAAGTGAATATTTGAATATGTTAGCAAAAGCCATCCAAAGCATCAAAGCAGGGGAGACAAACTTCAGTCCAGGAGTGTGTCCTTACACAGGCGTGAGAATACGGGACCACAAATTTGAAGGATTCTCAATCTGGGTTAGAGAAGACCGGGAAAACCTGAATTAGAGCCAGAACATCACTTCGCTATCTGTTTGCCAAGGCGACAATTGCCCGAGCGCGAATCGAGGCTGGCTTCAAGTGGCTCACCTAAATGGACCCTAGTCAAAATCTTTCAAAAGCGAAAGTAGCTGGTGAGAGACTACCTCAAAGCGGAAAAACTAGGCTAAGCACTCTTTCACATAGTCGTCTAGGTTTTTGCTTGGCACCACTTCTATCTTGTAATCTTGAACGTCGATAGAGTGCTCAAAGTTTTTTTGAGGTACAACAACCTTTTTGAATCCCCAAGCCTCTGCTGCCTTAATCTTCTCGTACAGACCCCCAACGGCAGTGACCAAGGTTGAATCTCCCACTCCAACATTGATTTCTCCTGTCACAGCTACATCCTGTCTGATTGGCTTGCCCTCAAGCAGAGAACAAAGGAGTATGGCCATCGTGACTCCCGCAGATGATCCGTCAACCCCGTATGCCTGCGCAAAGTCTATGTGAGTCAAGTAGTCTTGGGCAATGTCTACCCCATACTTTTGAAGTATAACAGTTCTAACTTTAGCTACGCTGTCAGATATGAATCTCTCCTTTTTTCCTTTAGCTATACCTGTCACCTTGTAGTATCCCTGCAACGGGTATTTTCTAGAAACTTGGCTCTTCTTAACCATGTGTGCCCTGACGCACAACACGTTTCCAGTCCTCTCTCCACTGTATGGATCTGACACAACAGCAAGTCCGTAGATTTGTCCAAGTTTGGCGCCCTCAGGCTTAATCT
>CP070636.1:621009-623713 GCA_020356305.1 Candidatus Bathyarchaeota archaeon
CAAAGCTGTAGAACCCTGAACCAAAGCCCCACAGGCCCAAAACGCCTGCTGCGAGCACCGTCCACCAACCGAAGAAAACCCTTCTCTTTGCTGGCGAGTTCTGTGACACTGACGACCCCATGTTACTGCCAAGAGTTGACTCGTTGCTCAAATTTCCTCCGCCCCGTATCTAGGTTCTTGATGTTCCAACTTATTTTTCACTCAACACGAGTTACACACATTTACCCTTTTTTCAAACGCGCGCAACCGCCAAAAGACTAGATCGGTATGCATTGTCTATTTGTATCCTCGGATGGCCAGTAGGTAGATTAGAGCGCAAATTGAGTAGATTGTTCCTGTTATGAGAAAGAGAGGTCTGAAACCTGCGATCTGCGCTATGGCTCCCGACATTATGGAGCCAACCATCATTCCTATCCCACCTCCAAGTCCGGACAAACTAATATCACGTGCCCTGTCACCACTGTTAGCGGAGTCCGCTAAGACTTTCATGTTTGCCGGACCAGCGAATCCCCAAAATAATCCAGTAAGAATGTAAAGGGAAATAGTGGAAAGTAGGTTCGGAGTGACACTCATTAGGATAGTTGCAAGCCCTGTCATCCAGGCTCCAAAAAAATAGAGTTTAACTGGGGAACGGGTCTCCGTCATTTTTCTCCAGACCAGAGCGGGTATTCCCTGCAATAGCCAAGCTAGGCCTATGGTCATTCCTATTGAGGTAAGGTCTGCGCCAAAATCTTGTTGAAGAAACAGAGGAAGGGCAAACAACTCTACTATACTATACCCGAAACTTAGTAGAAATCTCATGATGAAGATTACTTTAAGGTTCCAATTCAACTCTTTAAGGTTGAATAGCTTTCGTAGGCTGAAGTGAACGTTTCTTGTTTTAAACGTTGGGATTCTAGCAACTAGAAACAAAACTAGTCCGGCAAAGGACATAAGACGACATAGGAGGAAGAGCCAAAAGTAACCGATGAGGAGCAAGATCGCTCCAGAGATAAAGAGTCCTATCGCGGTTGCCCCGCTCAATATCGCCCAGTATACTTCCAACACGCGCCCTCGCGTCTCTTTTGGCGAAATGTCGACGAGTAGTGGCATCTCAACCGCGTTTCTAACATGTTGGGAAATCGAGTCTAGCGTCTTCAATATCGCAAACCCTACGGGAATCTTACATATCGAATAAAAACCATAAGACGCAGTTCTCATTAGAAACGTCAGAGAGAAATGGCCTTTCCTTCCCACAACGTCGGAATGAACAGCTACAACAGATTTAACAATCGTGCCTATGATTGGAGCTAAAGAAAATATCAAGCCCATGCTCACCAAAGATACCTCCAAAACATTCAAGTAGAGAGGCAAAACAACGTTAATGATGCCACGGGAGACCAATGTGAGAAATATTGACACAAAGACCAGTAGAAGAGTATACTTGTGTCCCATTTTGCTCATGTTCCTTCTAGGTTCAGCGCGCTTGTTTCACACACAAATCTCACATAGCAGGATAGACCAAGACCATACGATTCACTTTGATATATTCTTTCGGTTTGCTTGACGTGCACACGCAAAGCCTAGTCTCGTTCATACGCATGCACGGGGCTTTCATCTTCAACCCTGTCGTGGGTGTGGTCTACAATGTAAACCCGCAAAAACCCAAAAATACTCCAAGGGACATATTGTGCGTCTACGAACGAATTGAGGGTTGCAATTTGAAGATTTCCGTTATTGGTGCAGGGGCTCAGGGATCAGCCATAGCTTTAATCTTGTCAAAGACTCCTGAAGTGTCTGAAATTGTCTCCGCAGACATAAACGTGAAAGCTGCTCAGAGGGCGGCAGAGAAAACGAAGAGTGATATAGTTTCAGCTAGACAAGTCGATGCGGGCAGGATCGACGACCTGCTTCGAGTTGTCAACGGGACGGACACTGTTGTAAACGCGACGCTACCAAGATTCAATCCTAATATAATGGAAGCCGCCTTAAGGAGCGGAACAAATTACGTAGACCTCTCCGGATATGGTTCAATCAAAGATACAATTCCCAAAGTGTTGGCTCTCAGCGACAAGTTCAAAGATGCTGGATTGACGGCAGTAATACACCAAGGTGGGCCGTTCACTACGAACGCCGCCGTGAGGTATGTGGCCGACAAGCTTGATCGAGTAGACGAAATACGCATGAGGTATGCAACCGACAAATATGTACCAACCGAAGAATTCATACCAACATGGACGCCCTCCTGGAGCCCGGAAACAGCATTAGGAGAATGGATCCCACCAGCAACAATCTACGAAAACGGAAAATGGAAGAAAGTGCCCCCATTTTCAGGTGTGGAAGACTATCCTTTTCCTGAGCCGGTGGGCTCGGCAACAGTCTGCAATATAGACTATGAACCAACTCACACACTTCCTCGCTTCATAAAAGGCGTTGAGTACGTTGATTACAAGATTCGTCCAGATAGGATGGCCGGCGCGCTGATCAAAATGGGCTTCGGCAGCAGCAAACCTATGGATGTGAAGGTATTGGCTTCATCGTAACTCTTAAAACCCTTGATGAATCACGTCCGGGCGTAGCATCGCAAGGTGTGGGGATAGCCCAAGGAGCACTGGAAGAAGCAGTTGCATACGCTCGACAGCGCATTCAGTTCGACCGGCCCATATCGTCCTTCCAAGCCATCCAGCATATGATCGCTGATATGGCCACTGAAATAGAAGCAGCC
>CP070636.1:623813-626625 GCA_020356305.1 Candidatus Bathyarchaeota archaeon
GCCCCAGTATATGGCTATGTCAACGAGAAACGAGAGTTGGTAGCAATGTCGGGAGTGGGCTTTCTCGGCAAGAAATCCTTTGCCATTAGCTACACGGAAACGAAGCCCGAATACAGAGGTCAGGGAATCGCGAAATGCCTTACATCCTTAGCTTCAGAGCCTCTAATCAAAAAGGGGTTAGTAGGTGTGTATTCTGCTGACATCACGAATGCGCCGTCATTGAGAGTCGCAAAAACATTGGGCTTTCTACCCTACCAAGATCTAATCTGTTTCCATAATTGAAAACGTTTATGAGAATTGGCCAATCACCGCTTGCTGCAAGTGTGACAGTTGTTCTGCAACAATTATTGCAGAGAAGATATGATTGATGTGCATGCGAGAAGAAACGAATACTGCTTTTTTTGCCATATGCTTGGAGAATTGCTTTGGGAACATCGTTCGTGTGCATTGGTCGGTTCTTGATTGAAACTGGTGATTGGTGGGATCAAGGAAAAATTGAAAGCAAACAACCATACATGGTTGTCTAGAGCAAGTTGACAAATTCTTCGGGATGTCTTATCTCTAACAATTCTTTGTAGTGTATCAATGGGATGCCATTGTTTGGTGTGTGTCGTCCATCTGTTATGAAGATGGGGTGAGCCCTGACGATCTCGCCGATGCTGATAATCTCCTTTGATCTTTGATCAACATTTTGCTGGTTTCCGTCGGCAACTCCACCGATAATGGTGAGCTGTTCTTGGGGAAACTGAACTATGAAGTCGAAGGGGGCTCTTTCTGTTGGTGTGACGCTAACACCAAAGTGGGTAAGCTTCTTCACAACAGCTCTTAGAAAACGGTTCTTGATGATCATGCGTCTTGTGGCAGAGAGAAATCCCTTTTCCTGAGGTTCCCTCTTGAACACATCGACGGGCTGCACTAGTGGAACGCCTAAAGTCAATTCAAGCTTGTAGGCGACGGAGACTGAAGCCTTAGCCATGCTCTTTTCATAGCCATACAAGGTTCTTCGCGATATTCCAACCATGTCTGCCAATTTGCCGACGGACAGCCCCAGTTTCTGTCTGGTTTTTCGAATTGTGCCTCCATCCAGTTTGACGTAGTATCCTCCTGGTCCAGCTTCTACCAGAGGATTCATTTTGCGGCGAACAATGTCTTCCAACGTCTTGAGGTTCATGGTGTAAATGTTATATCTCGAGTAGACCGTGTCGTCTTCGAGCGGTTTGTCACGCGATTTTTCACCGATGAAAAGTAGAGCAGCTGAGAAGCACTCAGAGATTTTTTGGAGCTCTGAAGCTGCCTTGATGCAAATACTTCCGACGTTACCCCGCACCTTGATGAAAGCAAGCTGGTTTTCTCTTCTAGCTACGAAGTCAAAACAACCTGGTCTTGCCAGGCATCTTGCGGATGTTTGAAATCCGGCTTCTTCCAGAATTGACTCTGTGGCGTCTAACGTTTCCGCCCGCTTCATCATCTTCTTTCAGCCGTCAAAAATCCTTTCAGACGGACTCATATAAAGGTTGGTGGAAAGGTTTATAGGTTGACGGAAACGTTCGCAGTCTCTACGCCTGCTAGCGTCTTCTAAAGTATGTTAAGTCGTCTGGGTCTTGTCCGCCCATTCGAACCCTGCGCGCCGCGCGCATGATTGGATCTGGTTGGACTCTAGATTTTCCTTTTGCTCAGGACAGCTCTGAAGGTCTTTCCACAATGGTCATAGAGACCTATAGTAAGCTCAGTTTTCTTTCCACTCTTGTCTGCTCTGCCAGCCATTTTCCAAGTTTTTCTGGGATTGGACACTTCCATTCCACATTTAGGACATTTGGCCATAAAATTCACCTCCTCGCTCTCAGCTCATCATGTACATCAAGTTGTATTAATAATTTGTCCACATGCTTGCGCGCAATGTATCTATTTGGAGAATATTTTGTGATTCGCAAATATGGATATATTTTCTCTCTTGAGCATTTTAGTTGAAGAGGATTTTGAAGATGTGGCACAGAAGGGTGCAATTTCGCTTCTGCTATCCATCTTCTATCTTTGGTGTTTACGATACCGGTGAAGGAGTGATATATTTATTCGGTCAACATCACGGGGAAATTGAAGATGTTTTGAATCATGAGGTGCTGCATTGGGCTGTTCAGAAAGTGGCTGGGAAAAAAGCGAGTTTGGATTTAGATAGTATCCCCAAGAAATTTTTGAGAACATAATTCTTTGCGCGCGCATAAGTATCAGATATATTTTAGAACCCGAATATTTCCGATGGAAACACAGAAAAAAATGGCATGCATGCGCTTCTATAACTTTTTATCATACTTAACTACTCTCCTTTAAATTAAATATGAAGGACATGTGATGTTTTAATGGATCGTGTGAAAGGTAAGATCGCTGTGATTACTGGTGTTGCTGGCCCAAAAGGAATGGGCTATGCGTTTGCCAAAAAACTAGGGAGTGAAGGAGCGACTCTTGCTGTAACTGATATCTCAAATGAGGTTTATGAACGTGCTGAAGAGATGAACGCTTTAGGCTATACCGTTGCCCCTTTTGAAGTTGATCTCATTAAGTTGAAGGATGTAACTCAAATGACTGAGAAGATATTGGAGAAGTTGGGAAGGATCGATATACTCATTAATGTTGCAGGGTTAGCGCCTCGAGGCGAGAAACGGAAACCAAGACCGAAACGATTTATTGATGTGACTGAGGAAGCGTGGGATAAAGAGATAGCGATCAACCTGAAAACTACCTTTAATTGCACAAAAGCCGTGTATCCAAGTATGATGCGGCAGCAATACGGGAGGATCGTGAATATATCCTCTACAAC
>CP070636.1:626725-629734 GCA_020356305.1 Candidatus Bathyarchaeota archaeon
CACCCACCAACGCAGATGCGATTTTTAGGCCTTCAATTTCACCGCCCTCTAAACATTTTGATGAGTTCTTTACTGTCATGGCTAATCGCTTAATACCATGAATTCGACGTTCAGGGACACTTGTAGAAATATGCGGCGATCTGGTGGGTGGATAGACGATATGAATGTTTTCGAGCGCGTCTATAAGCCTCACCAGCTTTACTGCGTCCTCTTCTGTTGGTGAGCGGCACTCACGCGTCTCCATGTCGATGATGTTCTTGCAGGTTCCTCCAGGTCCAAACTTGGTAGGAGTACCTCCAATCCTAATGCTATTCCTAGGATTCCTCGCATGCCAAATGAAGCTCTTCGGAGTCTTCGCAATAGCTTCTTGAATGAGATAGTCCGGAATCTTGGTCGTCTCCCTTTTGAGGTCGATGATGGCGCCAGCATCATCCAAAAGTTTGAGAGCTCTCTTCTCGTGAACAACAACTCCTGTACGCTCAAGCACTTCAAGGGTGGCAACATGAATATCATACACTTCGTCGGAACTCAGAATATTTAATTGTCCCTTCCTGGGAAACATTTTTTCAGCCTCCTTCTAAGAAACTTGGCAGCGGCAATTTATTTAAGCCTTCGGTGCACCGTCGCGCGGGCGTTAATGCATAAAAGCAGGAGGACGATGATTAGGCTCGTTTATTTCGAAACGTGGGTAAAACTTCGTTTGCAAATAGTTCTCTACTTTTTGTGGTGGTGCACTCGAAGTAGAACGGCGTGATTCCCAATTTCATATACTCCTCTATTTTGGAGCAACACTGGTCCGGTGTGCCAACGATGTTTCTTCGAACATATCCGTCAAAATCACGTGCGCGTCTACTCTCTCTTACACAGCGTTGTCTTGATGCAAGATATTTCTTGACGTTTGAGCTTACGTCGCTGCCTCTTGGTAGAAGAATGAGGTCACCTGTCCATGACTTCTTTATTTGATCAAACTCTCTACCTACTTTGGCACAGTGCTCCTTGAGAACGTCGAGTTTGTGAGCGTACTCTTCGAGTGTGCCATACCAGTTGCATCCATCGGCAAGTTCAGCCACTACTCTGAGTGTAAGTTTTTCTCCTCCGCCTCCAATCCAGATAATTGGATGAGGCTTCTGCACTGGTTTGGGTTCGCAAAGTGCCTCTTTGATTTGGTAATATTTCCCATGAAAGCTGGGTTTTTCCTCTGTCCACATTTTCTTTATGATAGTAACCGCTTCTTTCAATTGAGCTATTCTGACAATCGGCTTCGGAAAAGGAAAGCCATAAGCCAAGTACTCATTCTCTTTCCATCCAGCCCCAATCCCAAATTCAAGCCTACCGTTGGATATCACGTCTAGAGTCGCCCCAATCTTAGCTGTCAAGGAAGGATTGCGATAAGAATTACACATAACCAAGGAACCAATGCGTATCCTTTTGGTCAGAGCTGCAAGCGCCGACATCGTCACAGTACACTCTAACGCATCAGGAACCTGGTCTACTTCAGGGTCACGATAGCCCTCCCAAAAGAAATGATCCCAAATCCACACAGAGTCAAAGCCTAATGCTTCAGATTGAAGCGCAACCTTCCTAACGTATTCAAAATTTGGAATGTCAATCTCGATGCCAAACTGAACCTTCTCCAATCAGCTCCCCCTTCCAGATTATTCATGTCCAAGTGTAGAGTTGTGCGGCACGTGCAAATAAATTATTTGCGCGTGCGCGCGTACACATGGGCCTCATCCAATTCCTGAGCGTGAGTCATGCTTGAGCCATTCATTCGCAAAACGAGAAAGATGAGAGAAAAACAAACTGTAGCCCATTTTTTCCCAGTAAAGATCATCATGACCCTTTCTCTTGAAGCTGAAATCTCTTGTCAAACAGTCTGGAATTGCACTTTCCTGACTATTCTGAAAAAGTTTAACGCATGCGCGATGTTTTAGCATTGCTTGGAGAAGAAATCCGATCGATCAAGTTATAAATAGGCTCGTAGCTTTTGGTTGCATACATATGTTCCTCTCAATGTATCTATCATTTCGTTTTTCAAGCGAATCTGAACGAAGGCTTCCAATCTATCTGCTGCTAGAAAGTGTTTTCATAGTCATTCTGTCTTTGCTTTCCACATTTGCGTGCTTGCTTTGGGTTTGGATCCTCTTTCTATATCCATTTTGGTTGGTTTCGTTCCCATTTTTTTCAACCCCTGAACTGCTTTGGGGTGGATACGGGCCTCTAGTCGGCTACGATATCTATTTCTTCGGGCTCAAAATAGTCTCAATCTCTCCTCAAAATCTTGTTTATGGGTTTTCGTTTTACTTGCTGATCAACATATTGGGTGCAATAATAGGTTTTTTAACCAATCGACTACTCCGTGACCGATCATTTGAATGGAATTTGTTTGATTTTTTCTCTCGAACTGGGATCGTGTCTTTTCTGGTTTGCTACGGCATAACATGGCTAGGCTGGTTTGCACTGCAATTCATAGTATGGTATGGAGTCAACGATATCTGGTTTGCCTTGGTGGAGAATGTTCTTTTCTTTTGTAAGTTTTTTTTCTGGATCCCTGCAGTGATCGCAACACTCATATATGGGGCACGCTCTCGAACTAAGAACCTGTCACATGATTGAGTGAATTATTTGTATCATTAACAGGCATCAATTAACACGAAATGGCAAAACTTAACTTTCTTCTATAAGATTCCTAAGTAACGCTTAAATCTCGCTTTGATCATAAACTAAAATGATCTGGGAGCACTTCCCAGATCATAAACTAAAGAGGAAAGGAGAAATGAATCGAAAACAAGTTGCAGCAGTGATATTGCTTTCTCTGATACTAGTGTTGACAACAAGTGGCTTGGCAACAGGTAAGGACCCGCAGGCAGGATCTCTTACAATGCATATCGTACTTGTTACCCCTGAATACGATGGAGAACACGCGATTGCGCATTCACTTCAGACAGAGTTTGCTAAGATCGGAATCACACTTCTCATCGACTACAGAGATAGCGAGACGTACGATAC
>CP070636.1:629834-632346 GCA_020356305.1 Candidatus Bathyarchaeota archaeon
GCCTTACATACGCGCGCAAGAGCTAACCCCTAACTTCAAGCTTCTGTGCGCCTCTGCAATATTCCTGGAAGGATTTTATTCTTTCCTAGATAATTAATGCCCAATTCTTGCTCCCAACCATGCATGCATGCAAAAAATGCGAAATTGAGCTTTTTTATCTGAAAGAAGCTTTAAATAGGCTCTAATTTTGGTGCGGGGGGCGGGATTTGAACCCGCGGAGGCCTGCGCCAGAGGATTTCTCAGCGTTGACGCTCTTAAGTCCTCCCCCTTCTCCTAGGGGGTTCTTCACAGCCCACTACTTAGACCTGGCTCGGGTACCCCCGCTACCCACCGTCAGGAGTTATGACAGTCCTTCAGGTTAAGATAATAGTTTCTCTGATAAAACTTAAAGACTTAGGTTTGTTTGGAGAGTCTGGAGATTTTTCCTAGTTTTTTGTTTTTCGATTTACGTTTGATTTTTGAAGGAGATAGAATGGTGGAAGTGGAAGGAAGGGGTTTTTAGAGTCTGCAGAAAGGGGGAGAAAACGTTCTGTGTTGAAGCTCGAAACCTTTAATAAACTTGAAGAAGCAGATGAGGATGGACGAGAAAATGCCCAGAGAATTTAGTTACCGCGGATACTCTTTTCCGCAGCTCCAAGCTATGTCTATGGACGAGTTTATCCTCTTACTTCCATCACGACAGAGAAGAAGCCTGCAAAGAGGATTAACCCGGGAACAGCGTATCCTTTTAGAGAACATTCGGAAAGCCAAGCAAAACCAAAAAGAAGATCAGAAGACAGTTGTGAAGACCCATGCTCGCGACATGGTTATCCTCCCCGAAATGGTCGGCGCGATTATTCTTGTCCACAACGGAAATGGATTTTCCTCAGTAGAAGTTTCACCTGAAATGATTGGGCATTACCTAGGTGAATTTGCCATCACGAACAAACCTGTTAGACATGGGTCACCAGGCATCGGAGCCTCGAGATCTTCCATGTATGTTCCTCTGAAGTGACCTTCTATGCCCGATAGGTCGGCTCAGAAGGCTTCCTCTTCTTAAGCAGCGGGATTTTAGGCAGAGGAATAGGCGGAGGAATGTTTAAGGTGCGCGTGATAATCACTGATTCCAAAAAAGCAACGTTGGAGATGGATTGAAGAACAATTGGAGGAGGAGCCTGCTTCTTCTCGTATTCACCAAGAATCTTGTTAAGTTCACTCTTTGCCCCGATAACGCGAGCCTTTCCTTTTACGCTGATCTGAGCCACAGCTGGGTTGTAGTTCACGGCAAAAACAAACGGAACCTCCAACAGATCTTCGCGTTTCTTTTCCATCCCAAGCACGTTGATGTTAGTAGCTATCTGAATAGGCGGAAAAGGTTTCTCAGCATCCAAAAACCGTTCTGCCGAAAGATTGTGTATTAAGACACGCACCTGAACCGTCTCTTGCACTCTCCTAATCAAACCTTGTGGTTACTCACGATTTAAGGATGTTTCAACCGCTTGTTTCAGTTAACTTATAGCGCGTGAAGCTGCAGTGCCCACAGGTGTAGCGATCACCATGATCCGCCATGAAGTATCCAGGTCCACACCGCTCGCAGAACGGAAGCAACCGCTTGAAGTTCTCTCCCTCAACCCTATAACGTTGAAAGGCTCCTTTATTCTTCTTAGCTTTCTCCACTTTCTCTTTCGCTGGCTCTTTCGCTGGCTCTTTACTCATCCAGTTACCTCCTGTTTCTCCTTTTCTTCAGCCTTTTGTGGAGGAGTGTTCCTAGCGCTAATGTGTTCCGGCTCGAGGAGTTTGGCTTGTTCGGCAGACTCGTAGGCGTTAGCCTCACCGACGGCAATCATGGTTCCAGTTTTCGTTTCCATTCTCCTCACATACACAAGTTCAAGTTTTGTTTTCAGCGCGGTTGCAAGGTTTTTCCTCACCTCTAAGCGGGGGGGTGTTCCCTTGGTTTCCCGGTGTTCAACCTCAAAGACTATCTCTTTCCTTTTGAGCAAAGGGTTGAATTTTTTCGATACAATCTTGATTTTCATTGGTGTCCTTCCACAGAGCTGTTGATGTTGACTTGCATCTCTTACTTTAGCTTTTCGAAAACACTTCCATTGCTTCCACGATCTGGCGTACCGTCTCTTTAGTCTGCGACGTGACTTTCACTACAACAATTCCTTCTTTTGGTTGTCCATAGACCACGAGTGACTTCTCGGGTGCACACAGCACCGCCACTAAGGTGAGGAGGTCCTCTTCGCCATCTACCACGATTTGCGTTCGCTTGGCCTGTTTCAACGATTTCTGCACTATTGTCCATGCCTGATCAGTTAGGGTTCCCGCGGGATTTTTCAGGTGTAGAGTTTGATCGGCTTCCAGGAGAATAGGTGTGATGGCTTCTCTCATGACCTTGTTGTCCAGAATCATAAGGTGAGGAGGAATGTCATGTCTTGACATGCTGTCGGAAACGATGTCACCCACTGAAATGATTTTTGAAGGCTTTTCTCGCTCTACTAGTTCTTTGAGTTTTTTCATCGTGTCGTCA
>CP070636.1:632446-637998 GCA_020356305.1 Candidatus Bathyarchaeota archaeon
AGATGCCAGCCTTCATCGCCTCTTTGACTGCATCGATGGACACCCCGTTGATCACGATCTCTGGGATGTATTTGACGCCGTTTGGAACCTTCGACGCGTTACCCAGTTTCTCCTTGAGAGTTGAGCAGTAGGGGTGGTTGGTGGTAGGTCCTATCCAAGGAAACTTTGTTTCAGGTTTTGAACCCGCTGAGCAAATCTCGAAGGGTGTGACAACGCCTTCTACCTGGCTAATGGCTTTGAGGGCTTTTCTTCCCGCTTTTATAACCGCCTCCTTGGTTTTGCACATGTACCAGAAGTTGCCTCCCATCACTCCCCGTCCATAGCCCAGATAGCGCTCAATTCGAAAATTAGACACCATTATGGGAACTGTGATCACATCCCGTCCATAAAGCGTCTCTTCCCACTCAAATCCGTCTCCGCAATGTCCTATCCGCTCCATAGTGTCAATCTTCCCATCCGCATTGGGAAGAGCATCGAAGACGGCGGTGAAGGGTTTGACAAGTATGTTCTGACGTATGGAGTAGGACATTTCGATTTCAAATCTTTTAACCGAATCGTTGAGAGGTCTCTTTTCGTCTATTCCTCCCCAAAACTGTACTATGGCGCCTCTACGTCTATCCGGCGTCTCGTCTTTGCTCAACCATTTTTCAACTCCTCCTTCGATTCTGCCAATGACCACCGCCGGGTTAGCTGTGGCATCTTCAGCGGCTTTCCTCAACGTTTCCTCATCGTCGGCGGTGACTAGAATCCGTGAGTATAACCCTTCAAAGGCTTCTGCATATGTATCTTCAATTTGGACGTTCATAATGCCACCTCAATTATTTCAAATTCATCCTAGTCGTCCTATAGCTTTTCCTCGAATTGTTTTTCTAAAGGCACTGCTTTCCTCCATCAGCCTTTTCTTATTGTCAGAATTTATAATTTCAACTTGGGGAAGATTTTTGGGATATAATTCGAGCATGCGTTTTTGTAAAGCAGGAGCGACGCGAAGACGCTCCAACGTGGGATAGCTCCATTCTTCAACGAACCTAGCCACATGAGTCTTGTCAAACTTGGCGAAGGCATCAGCTAGAATCGAGGTGATGATCGCGTTGCTGGAAAGAACGGCGACTTCAGCCTCTCGCACCGCGTAGCGGTTGCCGTTAAAAGAAACTGTTAATCCTCCGTTTTCTCTCACTAGCCGAAATGGTTCAACGTCTGTGATGCTGTCCCCCACATACATGACATCAGGAAAACGGCTCCCAGTTTTTTTTACAATATCCTCAACAGCGCGTGCTTTTTCATAGCCGCCAACAGGATTAACCTCTTCTAACATTTTGCCAGATTCCATTTCCGCCATTTCCTTCCAAAATATTTCGCCTAGTCTTCTAAGGGTCTTCTGGTCTCGTGTTGAAAAATCGTTGGCTGATACAGCGCTCTCAGGAATCTCTATCATAGGCATAGTGGCTATTTCTTCTCTGACTTGTCTTAGCCGTTCAACTTCTTCGTTGGCGACCTCATATTTGTCTATATCCAGTTTGGTGCAGTAGACGTTTTCACACGGAAAATTTACCACAATGCACAATGCGTGTATGTACTGTTCATAGCTGGTGCTCACAATGAAAGAGGGCATTAGGCTGCTGACAAAACGCAGCGTATTTCCAGCGCTAGGTATCAATAAAATATGTTCTGCAGAGAATTCCCTTATGTTTTCGTTAGTTGCCCCGTACGCTTTGAGAAAGGGCAGTATCAGCTTTAGGGTGTCTCCGGCCTTGTATCCGGGTCTTTTGATGATGTCTGCTTGGACGTCATCGTACTTGCTCACTAGAGCAAAGAAAGAGTTTCCGTCTGGGATGAAGTGTTCTGTGAGCTCATAGGCGTTGTCGTTTTTTGAGATTGGACCTTCACAGTCGGAGATGAAAATCTTCCTCTTTTTAACCCTCCTCCTCTTCACTCCTGTCTCCTCAGTCGCTTCATGTGTCTCACGCTTTTTTCA
This sequence comes from Candidatus Bathyarchaeota archaeon, assembly GCA_020356305.1. Next base: position 634,422 of record CP070636.1, read on the forward strand.
ATGTGCTCTCTCGAGGCAATGTCAGTTCTAAACCACAGTGATCCACCTTTGATGGCTTTGATCCCCTCCAACGAAATTTCTCTCGCTGTCTCCATCTCTTCGCCGATGCCTACTACGCATACTGTTCTGGAGCCCAGCGCGTAGGTTCGGCTATCGTCTCCTCGTTCCATTGAGCCTGGATAGACTCTGATCTTATCTCCATGTTTCTCGGTCAATCTGTACGCAATGTTCAGATCTACCGGTCTATCGGCATCTGCTGAATCTACACGTTCAGGAAAGACGTTCTGGAATCCGCCGTAGTTTGGAGGCGCCTTGTAGGTTACAACTGTTGCTCTTTTTTCAAACTCGACTCGCGTTAGGTTTCCGTCAAGTATCTTGAAGCACACATCCACAAAATCGTCCTTCAATATTGGCAAGAGATTCAGTATCTCCGGATCGCCCGGCCTACTGTTGTTTTCCAGAATCTTTAGCCCTCTCCCTGTATGTATAAACGCATCGTAGAAAGGAATACCGCGCAATTCTGGGTTGCTACCTCTACCTCTCAACCTTTTAAAGATTCTATTTACAATCTGAACCTCTCTCTCTTTGTCATACGATGCCATGAACGGTAGCCAATCTCCCACATCTTTGTAGGAGCCCATTCCACCAGTGTTAGGTCCTTTATCCCCATCAAACGCTCTCTTGTAATCACGTGTCTCTGGCAACGGAACCAAGTGCTTTCCGTCACAGAATGCTTGGAAGCTGGATTCTTCTCCTTCAATCTTTTCTTCTACTATCACCGGACCGTGCTCATAATTGGACAGAAAGTGCTCGAACAGCTCTTCACGAGTTTTGAAGTGGTCACCCCATACTCCTACGCCTTTTCCTGCGGCTGGATGGTCTGGTTTTACAGCGACCTGATTGTTGAGGCTATCTAACCATGGGTTAATGTCCTTCTTCACTTCGCTCATGGTGCCGTAGTCTTTTGGGTCGAATACTCTGAAACTTGGATTCACTTCTGGTGTAACTTTCTGAAAGAGGCGCCTTTGTGCGACCTTGCTTCCTTCGATAGCATACTTTCGGGTTGGACATATCACAGGTATACCTGTTTTCTTCTCAACAATATCCCTGATACCGTTGATTATTGGTTTCTCGGGACCCACAATTCCGAAATCTATCTTTTCCTTGTGCTTCTCTGCAAATTTGCATATCTCGTCCACATCGAGATCGGAAATGAGGGCATGCGCCTTTGCTTTTTCCGCGTTGAAGGGGTTCCTTTGCTTGTCTGCAACGTACATTCTAACCGAATAGTTTTGGCTGCGACTGAGGGCGTCCACCATGGAGACTCCCCTCGAAACGTAGCAGACAAGTAGAACGCCCACTCTTTCCATTCCAGCCACCGTCGAAAAACTAGCGGCTAATCACCTGTTTCGTATATTCTTCCGGTTTCTTTAAACCCTTTCTCGAATTTTTCCTTCATCTCATCTGCCATCTTTTGAGCAAGAGGAGTGGGGTATTTCCCTGTGACGCATGCAAGACACAGGTCCTCTTTCTTCATGCCTGTGGCTCGGACAAAATCATCGAGCAACTGATAGTTCACAGTGTCTGCCTTTATTTTTTTGGCAATTTCGTCAGGGCCATATCGGGAGCCTATCAGCTGTCTGTAAGTTGCCATGTCAATTCCGTAGAAGCAAGGATTCACTATTCTTGGAAACGTAACGAACACGTGAACCTTCTTTGCTCCCAATTTGCGCAGTTTTTCTATGATCACCTTGGTGGTATCTCCTCTCACGATACTGTCCTCAACCACAGCAATGCTCTTTCCGTGGATTTTGCGGTCTAGAACGTTGATTTTTCTGTCTATGGTGTTGTATCGTTCTCGTTGCAACAAGATGAACGCTCGTTCGGTCACGTATCTGTGTCTCCTTGAAGCCCGTTCCCATCTCACACCAGTCTCTTCGTGAAGCCCATATGCAGGATCATTGCCGGTTTCCGGTATTCCCATGACTATATCCACTTTTCTTGCGATGTCAGAGTATTCCTTTCCCTAATTTCTTCCAAAATCCTCTCTTACCTCATAGACGTGTTTTTCTCCCAGCATCGAATCCGGTCTAGAGAAGTAAGCAAACTCAAAGCTGCAGAGCGCCTTTCTGTCACATCTAAGGAGCTGCTCTCGCGCAAAACCATCTTTCGAGGCGATTACAAGTTCTCCCGGCTTCATTTCAAAGCCGTGTTCGAAGCCGCCAATGTCTAAACCCACAGTTTCAGAAGATACAGCGTATGTATTTCGGTCTTCGCTGTAGCCGCAAGAGAGCGGTCTTATGCCACATGGATCCTTGAAGGCGAAGAGCTCCCCGTTTTTGGTCATTGCTGCTATGGAGAAGGCGCCTTCTATTTCTTTCATACATGTTCTAACCGAAGAGGCGAGATCGCCACTCTTCATTTCCATAAAGAGCTTTTTGCAGATCAGGTCTGCGTCACATTCGTGACAAAAATCTGGGAATTTTCTCCTGAGCTCTTTTCTTAACTGAGAATTGTTAACAATGTTGCCATTGAATGATATTGCGACTCCTTTTTTTTCTGACTGGACAAATAGTGGCTGGGCGCCTCTCACCAGTGATTGTTCGTCTGTTCTGCCAGAGGTTGTATATCGTATGTGCCCTATGCCTACATCCCCCGGTAATTTCTTGAGCCATCCTTGAATTTCTTCATTTTTTATCTTTGGAACTAGGTCTAAATCTCTATGCACATGGAACATTCCGTCAAACGTTAGAAAACCGTGGGACTGGTGACCACGGTGGTTCTGGGCTCTCAGTCCCCAGTAGACGTATGGAAAAATCTCTGTGTGTTTGAAATCCTGCACTCCGAAAACGCCGCAGGCTTCTTTCACATGTGTTAACATAAACTTAGAGATATAAGGCATATTATTTATGGTTTTTTGACAAAAACTTGCATTCACACAAGTATTGTCTTAATTCATATAACTGCATATAGTGTAGAAAATAAGCTTAAAACGGAATTGCAATCTGAAACGGATAACAGAAAAGCGTCTTTGACAACAGCGATATGAAGAGTTTTGAATAGTCAGAAGACGCAAGTGGAACGGCGTGAAAACGCTGATCAAATTTGACCGTTTAAATGAGCTGGAAGCGCGGTGTAGTTTAGGCTCGAAAACGAGTTACTTGAAGACTTAGTATGACTTAGGAGTAAACACGGGCGAACCATACGAGGAAATGATGAAGAAAGACTCGATACGTGCCCACAAAAGGTAATGTTCGATGCCAAAAATTTTTATTACTCAGGGTGGGGATGGCTTTTTACTCCCATAGACCAGGCTTCCCAGTTTTTTGGGCGTTTCATCAAGCCATTTTGTTCCTTTCCTGAGGGACACCAGCCGTTAGCTGGATGTTTACGTGAGTTCTTTGTCGGCTTCTTTCACGATCGCGCGAATCTCCTTCGCAATGTCCTTGTCCAATGGCTCAGGCTTGTGGTGCGCCAAGATATGGTCAACCTTCTCACAGGCCTTCTTGAAGAGGTCCTTCCACCCCTTCTTCTCCCAGTCGGCCCTCCAATCTCTGGTAAAGAGCTCCGGGATCCA
>CP070636.1:638098-643064 GCA_020356305.1 Candidatus Bathyarchaeota archaeon
CAGTGGATGGACTTAGCCTAACAGTTGAAAAAGCAGAGCTTTTCGGATTACTTGGACCAAACGGAGCAGGAAAAACCACCACCATTAATGTACTCAGCGGCCTTTCGGAACCAACAAGTGGTTCAATCAGTGTGGGCGGCTATGATGTCGGGAAGGAACCGGATAAGGTTAAACAGTTGATAGGCGTCTGCCCACAGGACACAGCGGTGTTTTCGTATCTCACCGGCAGAGAAAATGTAGAACTCTTCGGAAACCTTCATGCAATGCCAAAGGAGAAACTGAAGAAGAATGCAGATGACCTTCTAACTAAAATGGGATTGTTGGAAGATGCCAAACGACAGGTTGGAAAATATAGTGGAGGCATGAGGCGTCGAATGAACCTCATAATGGCTTTGGTACATGATCCGGAAATAGCTTTTCTGGATGAACCTACAGTTGGTATGGATCCTCAATCTCGCCGCGCTGTCTGGGACTTCATAAGGGAGCTGAGAAAGCGGGACAAAACGGTTGTTCTGACGACGCACTACATGGAGGAAGCTGAGGAGCTCTGCGACAGGGTTGGCATAATAGACTACGGAAAGCTCATCGCTCTCGGTTCACCAGCGCAGCTCAAGGCTAAGTTCGAAGCGAAAAACCTAGAGGAAGTCTTCATCCAGCTGACCGGTAGAAGGATAAGGGAGGAATTGTAGATTGAACTCTCAACGCGTGTCTTCGCTTGTAAAAAAAGATCTAAAGAAACTGATCAGAGAACCCGCGACACTGTTCTTGATCATTCTCTTCCCGGTTATTCTCACTTTAGCATTCGGAGCATCTTTCGGCACAATTGGTGGCACCCAGTCAACCACATATGAGATTGGAGTAATCAATACGGGTTCAGCAGGACCTTACCAACAGTGGTCGCAGCATTTTATCGGAAACCTCACTAATGCGGAGATTTTGAAAATAAGTGACTATTCTGACAACGAGACGGCGCAAGAAGATTTGATTCAGGGGAAAATTCAAGCCGTCCTGCTGATACCTGAAAACTTTGGGCAAAGTTGTGATTCCTTCTGGAAGGCACCAACAGACCCAAGCCTCTGGGTGAACACAACGCTTCAATTGTATCTCGACAGTGGGTCCCTTTTTGCAACTCAGGCGATTCCACCAATTATACAGCAAGTTCTTGAAGTAACCATCTACGGAGGCAGGTCGATCCCGGTTCCAAGGCCAATTCAGATTGGAAGCCCATCTTTAGTTCAAGCTAGCAAGCTCACAATGTTTGATTATATGGCGCCAGGAATATTTGCCTATGCCGCAATCTTTCTCACGATGACAGTAGCCCAATCGTTCACCACCGACCGAGAAAACGGATTGCTCAGAAGAATCAACACTACACCCACCACGCCCACAGAGTTTATGATGAGCCAGATGATCTCAAATATGGTTACAGCCCTAGTCCAAGTAGCCCTTGTTTTCGCGATGGCTCATCTTGTAGGCTATCGTCCAAACGGCGACGCGTCCAGCTTTGCCATGGCGTTCATCATAGTATCGCTTTTCTCATTGTGTAATGTCGGATTTGGTCTGATCACGGCTACAATAGCAAAGTCTTCTGGAGCAGCTACAGGACTATCATTCGTATTCATAATGCCACAAATGTTTCTAGGTACATTCGTAGGATTTGCCCTATCTCCAAGTGCTCAAGCAGCTGGCAAGTTCGTGCCCAGCTATTATGTAACTGACGCATTAACATCGCTTTTCTTGAGAGGCGCGCCGCTGTCAAGTCCAACGATATTGCTGGACCTTGTGGTAGTATCAATCTACAGTGTGACAGCGCTGTTCCTAGGTATACTGTTGTTCAGGAAATATGGAAGAACCTAGACGGTGTCTAGCCGAGGCTGACAAACTTAGCAGTACTAAGAAAGAGAATAACTTAGATTAGAAAAGAGTAGTCTATGCTTTAGCGGGTTTGCTTGCGTACGCCCAAACCATCACTACGCCCATTGTTAGAAAGGCACCGGCCAACCCTGACAGAACCCATTCAACACTAAGTACTTCTGGAAATATCGAAAGGAGCACTGGCAACACGTGGTGGTAACTGAAGTTAGCTATTACCCCCGCTGCGAATCCTAAGATCGCAAATATTCCTAGCACTTTTATTCTTTCACTCATTTTTGTCACCTTGCCCTACATTTCGATTTTCGCCCTTTTGAGTTTAACTTACACAGTTCTGTCTATTGAAGCGAAAGCAGTCAGGTCCTCTTTGCATGTAGAGTTTAAAGCACAAAACACCGAGAAAATCGGGATATAGCGCCATATGTATACTCGAATGTTTCAAGCATATTAAAAATGGTATAATACGTTAAAAAACGCCTTCATCTCTTTAGAGGAATCGAAAATGTCCGAGAAATTCGCTAAAAAATGGGAAAAAGATTATGGCGATGAACCTTTAACGCAAAGACTCAAGGAAGCCGTTCGACCTCCAGGTCCATTGAAACCACGCCTCGACTTCGCCGTCAGACGAATTGAAATGCAGATTCAAAGGCTGGACAAGGCAACTGACCGCTTTTCAGAGCGCGACAAAACCATCTTCAAACGAATCGTTGATGCATACTCGAAACATGACATGCCACGCGCCAACGTTTTCGCCAATGAACTGGCTGAGATACGCAAGATGGAAAGAATGATCATGCATGCAAGGCTTGCTCTAGAACAGATAGCCCTTAGATTGAGCACAGTTTCAGAGCTCGGTGACGTCGTAAGCACGCTTGCTCCAGCAGTGGGGGTGTTGCGGGGCGTCAGAAACGGGATGTCAGCTATCTTTCCTGAAGCTGAAAGAGAGCTTGGACAAATCGGAAACCTGCTCAGCGGCATAATCATAGATGCTGGTCAGAGCACCGGACTAAGCATAAACTTCGAGACAGCCAACGAAGACGCTCAAAAGATTCTAACCGAAGCAGCCACAGTTGCGGAACAGAAGATCAAGGAAAAGTTCCCAGAGTTGCCTGCAGGCATGCCAGCAGTTGGCGAGAAGACTCTAACTGAAGCCTGAAACCTCTCCGCAAAGCAGTAGACATCCAACAAAGTAGGTGACGCTATGGTCAAGTCATCTTCCAATCCCTCTCTATTTATTGGCAAACCTGTTATGGACGAATACGGACGGCAGATTTGTCGAATAGCATCTCTCGCAATTAGCCCGAGCGGTCGTATTAACGGAGTTTTCGTTCAACATGAGGACGGAGGATTCTCTAGGTATCCGAATGATCAAATCAGAATGTCTGGCGACGACCTTGTGTTCTTGCCGCTTATCAAGTTTAGGGTGAAAGCTCTCTGCAACGAGATACCCCTCATCTGGAGGAAAAACCAAGCTCTAAATGAGCTTTTAGAGAAACAGAAAGTCTCCCCAGAAATTTTTGAAGAACTCCACGAAAGCTTTGAAGGTGCCCTAAACCAATTGAAAACAGATGCTGAGGAGATCCAAAAAGACGTAGAAGAACAAATCGTCAAGTGTGCCCAACAGATCAAGGAGCTTAACTCAGCTCTAATTCACCTAGAGATCGAACGAGAAATCGGCAAAATCAACGATGAATCATACGAAACGGCCATGGCAATGATACAAGAAGGCTTGAAGACAGCAAACGCTGAAAAAAACGACTTAGAAACCATGAGAAGCCAGTTGTCCAACATAGTTCTCGGAGACACCACCACAACTACAGCACAGACTGATGAAGAGAAAGAAGCTGGTCCCTCCGATGCTGCTCCTCATGAGGCATCACTTCCAGAGTCCACCTCACTTCCTGAACCCCCAGTTGTAGTTCACGTTAGAGACGCAGAAAAACAGAGCTCTTAGGCTTCGGGACAGGCGGTGGATTGTGGTCAAGAGTCTTTTCCGCTCTCCCCCACCGCTAAAGGATGTAGTTTTTAAGTCGATAGGCAAATTGAAGTTTCAGCAAATTAAGCTGGAACAAGTCACTATTCGACTTCGCGAGAGGGATAAGGCTCTCTTCGGAAAATGCATTTGGGCGATCAAGGGGAAAAACAGAGACCGGGCAATAATCTGCGCCAATGAGCTGGCTGAAGTTAGAAAACTAGTCAACATGCTCGCGCAGACGCAGCTTGCTATAGAGCGCATCATCCTGAGACTCGAGACAATTAGAGAACTAGGCGACATCATGGTTGATCTACTTCCCTCACTTAGAAACCTCAAAAGCCTTACAGAGCGTCTCGTCAGGGTTATGCCTGAAATGGGACGGGAACTGGAAAGGGTGAATGACACTATTAGCGAGACAATGGCCATCACAAGAATTAGTTCTATGCGAACGGTCGCGCCCATCGAAGTGAAGACTCCGGCCGGCGAGGAAATACTCAAAGAAGCTTCGGCGTTCCTAGAAGAAAGGTTGACAGAGAAGCTTCCTGAACCGCCTGTTCCTATCATCGCCAAAGAAAAAGTTGAACCCAAGAGGGAGATGAGGCAAATGGTTGCTCTGGCCGCCAGTTGTCAGGTTCATAATCCTGAGCGAAAACCTGAGGAGTATTTCTCTTATAAGGACCTGAAAATGCAAAGCGTTTCCCTTACCATCAAGGAGTCCTCATCCTTAGAAGATGCCCTGTTAGATTACGTCAAGAAGAACAAGGGTGAAATTGACACGGTTCAGTTCGCAAATGAGCTAAACTTTCCGTTCAATGATGTAGTGGAGACACTGGAGAAATTGGGTCAAGAGGGAAAAATAAGAATCCAGCAGTGATCAGACATGAGCGCCTCTCATGAACTTGAAAAGGCAGCAACCAGCTACGCACTGGAAGCCGTCCGCCTCGATAAGCAGGGCTCCAGAGGAATGGCCATCACGATGTACCAAAAGGCCATCGAATCCCTCCTAAAACTAGTCCAGTTATATCCTGAATACGGGTTGAACAAGGTCTACATTCAAAGAGCAATGGCATACCAACAAAGAATACAGAGCTTGCAGGGTGTCGGACCAATCGAGCCACA
>CP070636.1:643164-646746 GCA_020356305.1 Candidatus Bathyarchaeota archaeon
ATAGACTAACACGTCATCTCTCTTCTCAATAATTCTCTGATCTTTCACTGTATTGAGGAAGTACCAGAGATCTTCGGCTGCGGAGGGAACTGGATCATTGGGGTCATAGACATAAGTGTCTGGGGGCTCCGGGTTGTCTGGAGCCTTGGTGTTCAAGATTCCGTCTCCGTACATGGAGTTGGCGCTTCCATTGCTGTGGAAATAGTATTTAGTGTACCGGGTTCTGGTGAGAGGCCACTCATTTTCGTAACGCCACACGTTCTCGCCCATTACGAAGATTCTGATGGGCGGCTCATCCATGATGCCGTTGTCTATTCCCTTCAGCCAATAGTCAAACCATCTTAGACAGAGCGCCATTATGTCGACATCGGCGTTGGGGCCAAAATCGATGTCCTTCCCCGGGCCAAACTCTCTTTCTTCTGGCGATCCGAATCTCGGGATTTCATGATGCCAAGCCCCCACAACCAACTTCTGGTTTCTCCTCGCTTTTGGCGTCGCAGCTCTCTTGGTCATGGCTACGTAGTCTTTGAGTTGACCTCTCACGTAGAGGTCATACCAACCTGAAATATGTAGGACAGGAACCGCCACCCGTTTGAAGGGATAATCGTTGCTTTTTCCTTTCCAATACGAGTCTCTGTTGGGATGTTTGATGATTTCTTTATAGAATGGAATCACTCGCCCTGAAGCTTCATCAGCTGTGATTAGTGGAAGGTGTCTCCAGTTTATGGGGACAAGGTCAGGTTTGATGTCGGGGAATAACATCGTCTTGGTTTCCCACATTTGGTACAACCATCCCAAGTTGGAATAGAGATGAAAGGCACCATCTATGTAGGTTTCTTCCCCATACTGGTCTGTTGCCATCACTACGGTGACCATTGTTTTGAGGTGAGGGTTCTGCAACGGAGCGCTAGTCCACTGAGTATAAGCGTAGTAGGAGTCGCCGAGAGTCCCGATTTTCCCGTTAGACCACGGTTGATTTGAGATCCATTCCTGTGTCATATACCCGTCGTCGGACTCGTTAGAATATAATTCGTGAGGCCCAAAAACGCCCTCTGAATCGTACTTTCCCCTCACGTCTTGAGCCACAAAAACGTAACCTCTTTTGGCAAAATACCAACCGAAAGCAGGCATTTCACAGTATGCTTCGGTTTTCCCATATGGAAGTCTTACAAGGATTGCTGGAAATCTTCCTCGAGATTTGGGCCGGTAAATATCGGTTGCAAGCTTGACCCTATCCCTCATAGGCACCATAACGTTAATGTCAACTTTAGCTTCACGCGTTGGCTGAGACAATTCAATATTGCTTGACACTTCCTTCATGATTGCTCATCTCGGACTATGTCACAAAGTGGTGATTTGCCCAGTTCTCTTTTATGCCTTTTCAACTTATCGTTATGCGCGCACTTTGGAATCAAATTTCTCTAGATTACTTTTCTTCCTCTGGTTCCAAAAAACACTGGTCGGTAAGGTGTTTTGGACGTCGAATAATATTGTTTTTCTTGCAGTCCCAAGGCAATATCAACGATTTCGGTCATAGTTTTGTGCATGAAATCGTGGGCTGGGCTTCCCCAACGTACGCCTACGCACATTGGATCCACGTAAACATAGAGCTTTCGTTCCTTGTAATTATACAAGGCTTCATTGGTTCTACCGAATTTTGGCCTGCTGAGTATCTTGAAGGGCCAAAGCTTGCAAGCGGTGGGTTTCATGTGCTGAAGACCGCAGAGCCACCGGTCGAAATACTTGCACAGGAAGATGCAGGATCCATCGTTTCTTCTTGTGAGATGGAACTTGCTAATACTGGGTTGGGTAACTCCTACCCCATAGGAGCGGACGATGTTCAACCATTCCGGGAAGGAGAGAAATACTTCGTAGCCTCTACAGCATGCACCGCATGCGATGCAGTTCCAAGATTCTATGTGTCTCCACGGAATCGGTTTCATACTATCATAATCCGCTGGAAATTGTCGTTTATATTTTTGGTGGATCTTTTTTATAAGCATGTTCTTGGGATTGTGGGTTCCAAACGGATTGGAAGAGTATGAAATAGTAATATTTAATACTCTCCTTTGACTGATACTATACTTGAGTGTGAAAGCGTGAAATCAGATAGAACACGCTTCTGGAGCTTCAAAACAGACTCTGCATTCATAAAAGTTATGTTAAGAAGCCAAGAAAAATACACGAAAACTACCACATGAGGAGGAAAGAATAATGAAACGCCCCCTACTACACAAGGTCGACTTAACTAGAATCGAAGGAGATGGAGCCTTTCCTTGTCCAAACTGTGGAACCACCATTTCTCCCGATGATGAAACAGAAAATGTCTACACCATTCTGGAAACAAAATTCAAAGGCGAACTATTAGAGAAGCTGGTAATCGTATGCAAGTGTGGGAGTGAAATTCATCTAGTAGGGTTTCTTTCCGCCTAGACGTTGAGGTCTAGGCGACAGCTCAAACAAAGCAAGAATCTTCTGATTAAACCACAACAAGGAAGTCGGGCTACTATCAGATTTTGTAGGCGTGTGTTGCGCTAACGCGTGCCGATCAGTACGGTAACATCCAACAGCTGCGGAACAATAATTTGCACCTAGAACGTCAATAAGGTAAGAAAATATAAGCGGGTTTCTTATTCTGGTTGATGAGCTAATCATGAAAAGCGTGAGATTTCACGGTCGCGGAGGAGAAGGCGTCGTCATAGCCGCTGAGCTTCTGGCTAATGCCGCCTTCAAGGGAGGTAAATGGGTTCAGGCTTTCCCATATTTTGGTGGAGAGCGTCGAGGTGCACCTGTAACGGCTTTTGTGAGAATATCTGAAAGGCAAATTCGACTTCGAGGTCCTCTCTACGAACCAAACTACGTCGTCGTTCTCGATCCCTTCCTAAGCGAAGGAGTAGATGTTGCCGAAGGTCTGAAGAAGAGGGGTCTTTTGCTAATTAACAGTCCAGGCAGGCGGAAGCGGTTTGAATTCAAAGGCTACAGAGTTGTCAAGATTGACGCCACAAGGTTTGCCGTCAAACTGGGCCTCGTCGTCGCTGGAACCGCCGTTGTTAACACCGTTATGTTAGGAGCCTTTGCTAGAGCCACCAAGATTGTTACCCTTGACTCACTTCGAGAAGCAATCAGGGAGAGATGGCCTGATCAACTCGGAGAAAGAAACGTCAAAGCCGCCATGCTGGGCTACATGCTTCTAAGGGGGATTGATAAGGCTGGTTAGGAAACGCGTTCGACCACCGCCTCTCCCAAGAACTCCTATATCAACTCCAACGGAGGGGGGTGCCAGCGACACCGGCACATGGCGAATATATCGACCCATAATAGACAAGGAAAAATGCACTAAATGTATTCTCTGTTGGCTATATTGTCCAGAGGGCTCTATCACACTGGGTTCAGATTACACCCCCGAAATTAATCTAAAACATTGTAAGGGTTGTGGAATCTGCGCCAAAGAATGCCCGTTAAAGATAATCGCTATGAAGTTTGAGGGGGAGAAAAAACGCCGCAAAAAATAGTAGCAACTGGCAATTACGCTGCGGCTTATGCAGTCAAGCTAGCCAAAGTCAAAGTGGTCGCAGCCTATCC
>CP070636.1:646846-656287 GCA_020356305.1 Candidatus Bathyarchaeota archaeon
AATAGGATAGTACAGCAACGGTTCCCCGCCTTCGAAAAAAATGCTCTTCACGGTCTTGAGGCTCTTCCCCTGCCTGAATATCTCCTTCAGGTTTTGGATGGTCATCGTGCCGTCCTGGAACGGGCTTCCCCAGACGAAGCAGTGGTCGCATTCTGCGTCGCATCGATATGTAAGAAGAAGATGCACACCCTTCAGGTTCATACGAACGACTCTCCATTCTAGGTTAACTAGAAACAGCAATAAACGTTGCCTGTCACAATCTTATCCTTTTTCTGAAGAGGCTTTAAAGAGTCAGATCCGCGCCTGCGGCTAATAATCTTTTCCAGGTTTTTGCTCAGGCTTGTAAAGTCTCTTTTCAAAAGCCGATCGAGGCTTGAACTTGCCACGATATTTCCTCATAGAAAGTCTTCGACGCTCCACATTTTCAAATCTAGCGATAGCCATAGCCACTTTAGTCTTGGAGGGCAGTTTCTTTCGAAAAGTTCGAGGTTTTGGTGGTCGAAAAGGTTTACCTGCCAACGCGGAAGCGCCCCTCCTACGTTTCCGACCACGTCGTACCTCAGGTCTTCGCACTCTCTTGAAGATCACGGTTCTGTCGTCTAGATTCACATCGTGCACTATCCATCCTACCTTCAACCACGCTTGCGCTTGAACACGGCTAGCCGCGTTGCTCCACCATTGGCGTGCGCGCGCTGAGGAGGGAAGGGTGTCTTCGATAATTTTTTCGATTTCTGTAAAGGTGAGCGTCGAGTGGGTGATGTATCGTTGTCTCCGAGCTAGGTATCTACTGAGCGGACTGTACTTGGTTCCAAATCTCGTCGTCCTCTTGGGCGATACAATTTTTCTTGCGCAATTCAGGCACATGGGAACGTGTCTAAGAACGTTTTTGTTCCAAGAAAATATGGTGCAGTTCCTGCAGTACAATTGCCTGCATCTAGGGCATCGGATAAGAGAGTAGTGTGAAAATGTTCCGCCGCACAGGGAGCACTCTTCTTTCATACCTAAGAAATATTCAAACGCACAAAAATAGTCTTTTGAAAACTTCGGAAAACATTTAAAGAAGATTGCTGAAGAAGCAAGAAAAGTCCAATGATAGTGAGAGTAGCATATTCGAATCCTGGAGAAAAATCGCTTGAAGCTAGGGCTCAGATCTACTGGATGTCTCGCTATTGCCGTTGCTTCTATAATCTGGGGATCCAACGGAGTGATTGTAATGAATGTCTCTCTTTCCCCATATGTAATCGCCTTCTTTCGAGTCTGCTTTGCTACATTGTCTTTGTTGTTGGGGGTTTCTGTCACTCGAAGATGGAGAGCTTTGCGGAGCCATGATGTTTGGCGAAGCTTCGTGATCCTCGGTTTTCTTTTGGCTTTAGGCTGGGCGTTTCTCTTTCAAGCAATGAAGTTCATCCCCATCGGCAATGCTGTCCTGTTGAATTACATTGCTCCGGTCTTCGTTGCATTACTGGCACCTATCACCTTGAGGGAGAAGATTAGTCGAGTCACGCTTTGTGCGCTAGCTCTGTCGGTTGTAGGGATCTTGCTCATCTTCTCCGCACAAGATTTTCAGTTTCATGATCGCGGCTTTCTTGGAGTGGTTTCGGCATTGTCAGCTGGATTTGTATACGCCCTGTTTGTCGTTTTTTCCAAGAAAACCTTAGCCAATTTTTCTGGATACTCCGTTGCCTTCTATACTTACTTCGTTTCCTCTGTTTTCCTCGTCCCTTTCTTCGTTCAGGTCGACCTGTCTATAAGCTTGAGCTCTTGGATGCTCTTGATTGTTCTAGGCGTCTTCAACACAGCTTTTGCCGTCACTTTATACCTGTCGGGTCTCCGCCTGATTAAAGCTCAGGAAGCAGCGGTTTTGACTTACCTAGAGCCCGTCAGTGCCATGATGTTTGGATACCTACTGCTCGATCAACACCCAACTCCAGCTATGATTGCTGGTGGAATACTGATTCTAATAGCCGGATACATCGTAACATCAAAAACGGAGGAGATTTCTGAAGGTCGGTCCTCCCGCGAAGAGAGAACCCAAAGCAAATGATCCAGGTAGCCTTTATTTATACCTCGAACTAGATATTCTTCAAACGGGTGAAAAGTCGTGGAGTCAACGTCTCTTCCTTTCGGAGAAAAGTTTTCCCCTGCACTCAAAAAGTACTGCGAGTTTTACAGAAAATCGACCATGGACCCTGAGGGATTTTGGGATGGGGAAGCCAGAAAACTCGAATGGTTCAGGATGTGGGATAAGGTTTTAGAGTGGCAGCCGCCCTTTGCCAGATGGTTCATCAATGGTCTTCTCAACGCCTCTTATCTGTGCCTTGACAGGCATGTCAAGACATGGCGGAGAAGCAAGGTAGCGCTTTATTGGGAGGACGAGGTCGGGAACGCGAGGACGTGGAGCTACTCCCAACTCTTTGCGGAAGTAAATCGCTTCGCCTCGGTCTTAAGGAGTCTTGGGGTCAGGAAAGGGGACCGGGTGGCTACGTACCTTCCTCTGGTGCCAGAGCTACCCATAACCATGTTAGCCACTGCAAGGATAGGGGCAATCCACACTGTTGTATTCTCAGGCTTTAGCGCCCAAGCCCTCGCGGACAGAATTGACGATACGCAAGCCAAAGTTCTAGTGACTGCTGACGGAGGCTTCAGAAGGAGAAAGTTGATACCCTTAAAGGAAACAGCTGATGTAGCTCTTGAAAGAACCCCGTCCGTGGAGAGCGCTGTAGTGGTGAGGAGAGCCAACGTTGACTGCACCATGAAGGAAAACAGAGACTTTTGGTATCATGAACTACTCAAGAGGGGGAGATCGTATGTTGAGCCTCTGCCAATCGAATCCAATGATCCCCTCTATATTCTTTACACGTCTGGAACGACAGGCAAACCCAAAGGTATAGTACATAGCACAGGAGGTTACATGGTTTTCAACCACTCAGCATACAAATGGGCCTTTGATACGAGAGACGAGTCCGTTTATTGGTGTACGGCAGACATCGGTTGGGTGACAGGACACAGTTCCATAGTCTACGCACCCTTAAGCCACGCGGCAACCTTGGTCCTCTACGAAGGAACACCAGACTACCCAAACCCTGATAGATGGTGGGAAATAATAGACAAGTATGGTGTAACTATATTCTACACGTCCCCCACAGCAATTAGAATGCTCATGAGATATGGAGAAGAGTGGCCCAAAAAGCACTCTTTGTCAAGCTTGGAGATACTGGGCACAGTTGGAGAGCCCATCAACCCTGAAGCTTGGACATGGTACTATAAGAATATAGGTAAAGAACGATGCCCAATTGTGGACACCTGGTGGCAGACTGAGACAGGAGGCTTCATGATATCCCCCGCCCCTGGAATAGAACTCGTCCCCCTCAAGCCGGGTTCAGCAACCCTGCCATTGCCCGGCATCGAGGCAGAAGTGGTTGATGAAAAAGGCAAACCGACCCCTTCAGGCGTCAAAGGTTATCTTGTGATAAAGAAACCTTGGCCAGGAATGCTTATGACCCTCTATCAGGATCCTGAAAGATACAAAGAGACCTACTGGTCAAGGTTTTCCGGGGCATACTACACAGGAGACTACGCCATAAAAGATGCCGATGGCTACTTATGGTTGCTGGGACGAGCTGATGAGGTGCTGAAGGTGGCTGGTCACAGAATAGGAACTATGGAGTTAGAGAGCGCCGCAGTGTCCCATCCAGCTTTGAGCGAGGCCGCAGCCGTAGCTAAGCCCCACGCGGTCAAAGGCGAGAGCATAATCATTTTTGCGATACTACGAAAGGGTCACGCGCCCACAGAAACATTGAAAAAGGATCTGAGAGAACACATCCGTAAGGTCATAGGACCTATAGCCACTCCGGAAGAAATTTACTTCGTGAACAGCCTTCCCAAGACCCGAAGTGGCAAAATCATGAGAAGAGTTCTGAAGTCAGTTTTGTTGGGTATGCCCATAGGAGATGTCTCCACACTGGAGGATAAAGCATCGGTGGAGGAGGTCAAGAAAGCCTACGAAGAGTTAAAGAGGCTGATAGAAAAAAGGACTTGAGATTCCGAAGGTTACACGCTCAGAATCGGACTCGCCACGACAAAAACTTCCCCATTTTCCACTTATTTCATATTTAATTACTGTGGAAGAGGTGCAGTTTTGGATTCAATCATGGTGAGGTGCGTGTGTGACATACAAGTGTCTGGAAAGAGAAGACTTAATATACCAGTAATACCTATTGTTTATATGGAGCACGCGTAAACACGCGGAGGTTCTCAAGTGAAACTTCACAAACCTAGTACAACTTGTCCCAACCCTAGATGCAGAAAAGAGTTCGATGAGCCTCTACTGTTACGCAATCTGTCTAAAAGCCCCATCGAGCGCTATTACGTCTGTCCTCACTGCATAATCAAACTGAACAATGTTCCTTCAGATGATCAGAGAGAATCAAGCTTCGTCCGTGTCGAAGCTCCCCCGGTCCCTACAGGACCAAAAGAACCGGGGTCTTCTTCATGTACGCATCACGTTGGATATCTAAAAACTCTTCCAAGAGGTGGCTCAGTTCCTGAGGATTGTCTAACTTGCCCTGAACTGCTACGGTGTATGTTCAAAAAATAATGACGCCTCGTGCACTTTCGCGACATGGACACTGCGCGTAACTAAGATAGCGGGGCATATATTCATCTTCACCCAAATCTATCAAACTATGCGGTCTCTCTTTCACTAATCCAACGCGATTTGGTTACACCCTCCCCGTCTATTGCAACTTCTTTCTTGAATATTGGAGCCTCCTTCTTATACCTGTTCACAGCCTCCTCTAAAACCGGAAACACATTCTGTCGGTGAGCTCCGGCCACTACCACGTAAACTAGATCCTCACCCACATCAAACTCTCCAACAAAGTGATGAATCTGCACGTCGATCACGCCTTCTCTCTTTCGAAGGTCCTCGCAGATTTCTTCTAGAACCTCGTTGCCTTTCTCCTCATAAGCCTCCAACTTCAAACTTTGTACAGCCTCACCATCTGAAGTCACGCCACGAACCACACCGACGAAAACCGCTAAAGCACCTACCTTGTGAAAACTCGTTTTCTCTCTAATCGAATTTAACAAGTTGTCTAGGGGTAACATTTTCTTCTTATGAATCCAGGTGCCATCACTCACACGAATCACCGATTAACCGTTTGTAGCAGTCAATATAAGATGCGCGATGCATCGTTCATAATCCATTCATTTTTTTACGTACGTTCTCATGTCTTCAAGTGCTGCAGAGGGGACGGGTAGATCCTTCATGGTGACAAGGCCGGGTTCGGCGTTTATGACCTTTGGGATAGAGTTGACAACGATCGCTACGGTTGCAATGTCGCCATGTATACCCGGTGATATCTTGGCGTGGATATTTGGCACTCCCTCAATAGTGATGGAGTCGTATTCCTTCTTTGCGCCCACATAGGCTTGAAGGTCAAAGGTTATTATTTCTTTGTTTCTTATGCCTCGTGCGAGCTGCCTCAAACCAGCAACTCGGCCTGATTTTGCTCTAATAGCGTCAGTTGTCACTTCTATCGTGTCCAGTTCCCATCCTAAGGCGTTCGCTGTCATAGAAATGGACTCTTCTAGTCCGACGTGGGTGGTTATGGCTTTTCTTTCGATCTTCTCTCTAAACTCGTCTACTGTGAGTCCAATTCCAATCTTATTCTGGAAAGAAGCCCTGCGCTTTGCTGCGTTTATCACTCTGGTCATCTTGATTGTTTCAAGCTTCTGGCAGACACCCGTCAATGCAATGAGGAGTGTGTCCATTATGAAACCTGGGTTTATGCCTGTTCCAAGTATGGTTACGTCATGTCTTTTGGCTAGTTCGTCAAGTTTCTTTGCGATTTCCGGCGCTTTAAGATAGGGATACGCGAGTTCCTCGCAGGTGGACACGACATTTGCTCCGTGTTCTATGGCTTTGACTATTTGCTGGTAGGTCTGGTTCAGAAACGAGGTGGTTGTGTGAACCACTATGTCAGCCTTGGCCTTGGAGAGGACCGCATCTGGATCGTCAGACACTTTCACTCCCAATTGCTTGTCCAACGCCAATACGTTGCCTAAATCCTTGCCAACCTTCTTTTTTGCCACATCGATGGCGCCGACGATTTCTATTCCCTCTTTTTCCAGAATGAGCTTGGCTATTAGGCTTCCAACGGCACCTACGCCGTATAAAACTACTTTCACTTTGTCCATCGTCTCAACTTTCCTTTGTCTGAAATGTCGCTTCATACAGTTATGTCTAATGAGGGCTAGATTCTTCTTTTTATCTGCATTTCTCTTTTTCGAGGAAGCGCGCGCCCTGGGGGGACCTGAAAAATTGCACATGGAGACCTTTGAAAAGGGCTGCGAATACGGCAAGAGACTTCTAAAGAGAAAAATGAAAAATAGCTTGGCCGACAAAATATCTTGATTGGTTTCGATGGTGAGAGGAATGATCATAGGTATTATTGCGGACACCCACGATCGCTTGCCCCTAATTAACAAAGCTGTGAGACGGTTGAACGAAGAAGGCGTTAAGTTGGTTATGCACGCAGGAGACTACATTGCCCCCTTTGTTGTGTCACAATTCAAGCCTTTGAAAGCTGATTTGATCGGTGTTTTCGGCAACAACGATGGCGATCGAGAAATGCTCCGAAAAAGATTTTCGGATTTAGGCGCCGAGATTCGTGGTAAGTTCGCAGAGGTGACTACCGATGGGCTAAAGATCGGGATGGTCCACGGAGAGGAAGAGGAGCTTCTTCGATCACTCGTCCAAGGGGGAGGTTACGACGTGATCGTGCATGGGCATACGCACGAGGCGAAATCGCAAAGACAAAAGGAAACGCTTGTCGTGAATCCCGGAGAGGTCTGTGGTTATCTAACAGGAGAATCAACAATTGCCATGTTGAACACTCAAACGTTAGATGTAAAAATAGTAACGTTATGAATTATTGCAGCTTGGGACAAGCCAAATCAACTGGCGTTGAGTCTTTTTTGTCTCACCCTCTCCACCGTTTCCTTGACTCCACTCCAACCTTCGACTACCTTCGAGTGGACTATCTCGAAGGCTTCCTTCGAAGTTGGGCGGTACACCTCTTCGCCAGTCGCCTCCTTCGAAAGATACCTTGCCGCTCGTAGCACTTCGCCGTTGAGTCGAGAGTCAGTGATATCTGCTAGGTGGCAGACCAACGCTTCAACAGTTCTCGGCCACATAGGACCGGCTTCGCCTCCATGATGCGCACAAACTATGTGGATCAGGTTCAAGGAGAATCCTCTTCGAATCATTTCTGAAACGATTAGCGTCAGGTGGTCTAAGCGTTCGGCCAACGGAGCTGTTGCGTAGGCTCCGTCTTTCTCCACCTCATAGATCAAAGGCTTCAGAATATCGTGCAGAATAACGCCGGAGAGCACGAGATCTCTATCTACTTTTCCATGATACACTCTCTTGATCACGTCACAGAGGGCCAAGGCAAATTCGCTCGTGGCAACCATATGTTCAATGAGGCCTCCTGGATAGCTGTGGTGACGAAACATGCCGGCTGGTGACATCTCCAAGGGCAGTCCGCTATACACTTTTCCTTCAATTTCAATCGTCGGGGCTTCGACAAGCTGAGCTACCTTCGCTCGAAGCGATTCATCTCCAATTTTGTCAACAATTTTTCGAAGTCTACGATCCAAAAGCGGTCCTCCGTTCAATCTATAACTCATCGTTTCGATTTTCATTTATGTCGTTTGGTTTGTGTTAGTCTTTTCCTTTTCTCTTCACTTGCTATTATATGGGCTCTTCGGATGGGCTCCGGAATTCGGAACGTCCTTGCACACTGCGTGATGATGTTTATGGCTCGTTTCAACGATACACGATGGCCAACACTGACGTAAATTGGCTTTGTTCCACGTTTTGTAGCAACTTCGGCCCCGATAATTTCTCCTCCATCCATAAGAGGCGCCCATCCACACTCGCCAACCTGCCCTACTTTTCCGCAGAGCAAACTTTTCGCGACACCAATAGTCGGTTTTTCTACGGTCAAACCTAAATGTGAGGCGAATCCCAGGCGGTAGGGGTGAGCGAATCCTTGTCCGTCAACGAGAAAAACATCTGGATGCGTTTGCAGTTTTTTGATAGCTGAATAGGCTGGAGGGACTTCCCTGAAGGACAATAAAGTGGGGATGTACGGGAACCTCGTCTTGAGACGAGCTGCTTTTGACTCTACGAGTGATAACGAATCAAAATCTAGAACAGCTGCGACGCCAACGGATACGCCTCTTGCGTACCCAACATCTACTCCTGCCACGTAGTTAATGTTTTCAGGAAGCTTATCCTCTTGCACGACAAGTCTGGATAACTGTAGTTGCATCGTATGCGCTTTTTCTTTGGAAAACCTTGGGCTGATCCTAACCGGCAATCTCGGCTCGAACTCCAATGAAGACTGGGCCAGCTATTTCAATTTTCTTCTTCTTGCTCGTTATAAACCTTCGAGCCACATCATCTATTTTCACATTGACGTCACTGGGGTGCTTTGCCATTCTTACTCGAACCTTCACATTCTTCTTTCCCAAACGCGTAGCTTCCTCGGTTTTTGCGGCTGCCAAGGATGCAACCGCGTCAAGGTAACTGAAACCAGCTGGAATTCCTTTTTCCCTAGCTTTCTGAGTTTTTCTCACTATAGCCACGCGTTCTAAGCAACTTTCAGGTATGCCAACGATGTTTCCGTCATAAACGTAGATGTGGTTGCGAGCAGCTGGCCCCAAAAGTTTGGTGCCGGCGTCAGTTTCATAAACGTAAACCCTGACGCTTTTCTGCCACAACTTTCCTTCGTATGCCAAGAATTCGCAGGGGGCTGACTCGTCACCATGGCTCAGTGCGGTGGTTTTGATCTTTTTCCATAATTTTGTGCCAATTTCGCTCTGAGGTTTAACGTCAACCCCCACCATCGCTGCAATTTCCGGATCAGAAAGCTCTCGTTCTACATAGAATTGAGGGTACACAAGTCTTCGCATGTCGCTTTCACCGTGCATCACCATAGCTACTCGTTCCACCCCGATACCTACGTTAAGAACGGGATGCTCAAGGCCGTATCTTGCGAGGGCAACGGGGTTGTACAGTCCGTAGTTGACAATCTCGATCCATTCTTTCATGCTAGGATGGCGAATGAACCCCTCGTATTCCGTCCCAGGGGTGTAGTACTTGGAAGCCACTTTCTTCCGGACAAAACGAAAGCGGCTGAAGCCCAAAGTTTTCAAAATAGCTCTCGTAACCTCTTCTCCGTCCTTGACATCCACCGCTTCATCCATGACCACGCAACTCGCGGAATAGTGTACACGGAGATGAGTGGGGTCCTCTCTCTGTTCACGTCTAAACCGGATGTCTACCGAGAACAGCTTTATGGGCAGTTCGAGCTTGAATTGCAACGCTTGCAATGTAAGGAACCAAGCGCTTGTCATGTGAGACCGAAG
>CP070636.1:656387-660927 GCA_020356305.1 Candidatus Bathyarchaeota archaeon
GTTGCGTAGTCCTCGTTCCTATGCGTCTCCAGAACATACTTGATTCTTGAACACTCCGTCTCTGCTATTCGCGTGTAGATTCTGCAGTCGCGACGAGGATCGACTACGAGCGCTTCATTCTCGTCAGACAGATAGTAGCTATTGTGGGCCAGTCCTTCTGATTTGATGATTTCTAGACGCATTTGTTTCACGAGCCTGTCTTATTATCTCATTTTGTGGCAATATTTTATTTTCTTAGACGTAAATTTATAACTGGATTTTCTTGATTACCAAATAGGTTGCAAACAATGGTTCACGTGTTGAAAAAAGAAGTTATGGTTGGCTTTGATGAGGCTGTTGAACGCTTGGAGCAGATCATCGAAGAACAGGGGTTCAGTATCTTCCTCACAAAATCAATAGATGACATATTGAAAAAAAAGTTACAGCTTGAAGGTTATCCCCGCTACACTATTATCCTCGTGTGCGCAGCTGAACTAGCCAAGATGGCTCTTGATGTCTCAAAAGATGTTGGCACTCTATTTCCATGCAGTTTTGTGGTATACGAGGATGACAATAAAGTGTTTATCTCTCACCTCTCCATAATGAAGACTGCTGTGGAGCTAGGACTCGCACCGGAAAACCAAATGGTATCTGTTACTAAGAAAACTCAGGAAAAAGTCAGAGCGGTCTGGAGCAGATTTTAGCCGTTTCGCCCACCCGACGATTTTCACCGACACTGCGACATCTTAAGGTCAATGAGGCTCGGTGACTCCGAACGCTACTATTATTGGAGAACGAGAACTGATAGAATTTCAGAATTCGTGTCTTCCCATACGTAACATTTTTTCATTGCATGTTCATGTTCGATACATTCAATCTGTCTCGTAAATTCATAACCTTTTATTGGGTCGTTGAGCATGTCTTTCATGGTGAGTCATGAAATCAAAAACTTCGCGGCCAAAGAAGAAACCTGACAGATTATTCAAGGTTGTAGACAAGGTGCTAAAACAGGTTTTCGGAGAACCTGCTACTTTGTTCATATACAAGTATCTGGAGGAAAAATACTCACTTAAGCGTGAAGACATTCCAGATCAACCGGGAATTTTTGCAGAGGGACTGGAAAAATATCTAAGCGATTCTGGGGCTTCATTGGTGATAGGAATGATCCTAGGACAGGGTTCCGAACTGAAGCCTAGAACGTCAGATCACTTGGATTTTTTTGAACACTTGAAAGAGCTGAAAAGAGTTTCTTACGAGTAATAGCGACTTTCTCGAAAGTTGTTGACAAGATATTTCGAAGAAACACAATCGTGGAATGGTAGCCCACTTTCCTTGTAGAATATCAGCAATTTCACGAGGGAAAACGTAATGTGCCTAAATGCGTGTACTTGGAACGCTGCAATGGCACTTCACAACGGCGCCTGGAGCAAAGGAAAATGTTTTCAGCATTGTGGGCATAAAGAAGCCTCTAGGCCTGTAGATACCGTTTGATTGGAATGAGGTGGCGCTGTTGAAGCTTCTACTTGACGAAATGTACTCCGGTCTGAAGGAGTATTTTGAGGCTCTGGGGTGGGATGTGATGACTGTTCACGACGCAAGTTTGGAAGGAGCCAAAGACAAAGATGTTGTGGAGTATGCGGGGAACAACAACTTGTTGCTTGTGACTCAAGATCAGAGACCAGCAGATCTCGCTGATCTGTTAGGAGTCAAATGTGTGTTAATATCCAATGCAATGATTGCCAAGATAGCTGACAGCAAAATAAGAGAAAAATATCCAAGCCTCAGACCGAAATGATGTTTATCGAAACTGAAATAGGACAAAGAGAATTGAGTTCCACGCTACCACGAAAACGTAGAAGGCAACAAGAACAATCAGCGTCTCTTGCAGTAGCTTTCTGGCGAAAGGCCACTCAGTTTCATCAGCGATTTTTTTGGCAGATAGACACAGAGCCCCAAAAAGTAGGACCAATCCCACCTTGATCCAGGCGGAAAGAAAGACTCCTATTTGACCCCACAAGTATAGAGTGAAGGGGTTAGACTCATAGGCGGGGTTAGTGACCAAAATGTCAAGGATGTTGAGCAAAAGCAAGAAGAGAAACCATGGTGCCAAAGGCCGTGACTTCCATTCCATTTCTCCTTTCTCCTCAGCTAAAAGAATGTGAATTCCAATATTTATATTTCAAAAGACGGAAAACATCGATATCTCAAAGCGTCACCTTGATAGCGACTTCCTCCTCGGCTGGTCGCGCGCGCCACAGAAAGAACTAATTCTTTCGGCTTCTTTTCATTGTACTATGCTTAGAGAAAGAATGAACCTCATAGCCTCTTCGGAAGGTGTTAGTGTCTACTGTCCAAAAGATGGTAAGTTCTCCTTCTTTAACAGTCCATACCCGGCGCATCGTTCCTGCACGGGTATTGATGTGTATCCAAAAAGAGCCTTCGGCGAGATTGCTCCTTCGCCTGTTGGAGGCGAAGTGACAAAGGTTAGGCAGGTAAAGTGCACGCAAGGAAAGGATTTTGAAGGCTCCAGCTATGACTACGTCATTCTTGTCAGCAGCCTAGAAAACTCCAAAAGATGGGTTAAGATTCTCCACGTCGAACCTCGTGTCAAGGTTGGCGATATTGTAGAACCTGGCGAAGATCTGGGGATACTTCTCAGATCTGGATTCTTCAATTTTTGGACGGACCCTCACCTTCATGTTGAGGTGAGGGAGCCTTCGGACCCCATCCGTGCAAGAGGAGGTTTCAAGTTTGACCGGTTGATTGAAGCGGATGCCCTAGAGGCGGCGAGAGCATTAGGTGGAACTGTCGTTGAATCAAAGCCTGAATATTCTCTGGTCGCTTTGAATGAAGCGTTTAAGCACGGTATACCCGTTGGTCTGGACGGTCAAATTGGTCTTTTGGACGCTGGTGTACCACATTACAGGTGGTTTGGAATACACGTGGATACTTGTCCTTCCCGCGGTGGAGCAATAAGGCTTTGTGGCAGAAAGATAGGAACCGCAAAATCCACCCACTCTAACATGTGTATCGCTGAATCTTGCAATCCAAACTTCATCTTGAATGGGAAGCTGGTTGGATTATCTTTCTACCTATATCCCTCTTCTACTCCTCTGGTAAAGGTCATCCCTTGTCGACCCGGCAGCCTTACTCTAGAAAAGTCTGAAGAGGTCTCAGTGGCTATCTCTTGAAGTTCCATTCTTTCGTGGCGTACTTCTCTGCTTTTAACTTCGCAGCTAACTGTTCCTCAAACTCGATGGTCTTTCCTGGAAGTAACTCTATCTTGAAAGATCTTGTGAAGCCATGTATGAGAGCCTCTTTCAGCTCTCCGAAACTCGCTTCTCTCTTTAGAAATCTGTTTATCGAGGTGACCCTTTCCTCGACGGATTCAATCATCTTGTCGCGGATCTTCTCGCTTGGCACTCTCAACAGCGTGAACATGAGTTTCGGATCAACTGTTCGGAGTATGGTACCATGTTGATGTACAACATGCATTCCACGGGTTTGAGCGTTCCCAGAAATTTTCTTCCCTTCCACTATGATGTCGTTAATAGGTTTGAATTCGGCGGGAATCCCTAGAAGCCTCAGGCCTAACACCAAACCTGAACAAAGGGTCTTGTATGTTTCTTGGAAATCTTTTGAGGTTAACCTGTGGTTCTCCTTTATTATGAGACTGTAAGTCAATTCTCCGTCTCTGTCGTGATACACCGCTCCTCCGCCAGTTCTCCTTCTCACGTAGTCGATGTCTCTCTCGTTACAGGCTTCGATGTCAACTTCCTCTTCCATGCTCTGGAAGTAGCCGATTGAGAGAGCAGAAGGATTCCATCTAAAGAACCTCAAAGTATTCGGCACAAGGTTTTTGGACCGTGCTATCGCGATGGCTTCGTCCAACGCCATATTATAGAAGGCATCGTGCAGACCTGTATTCAAGAGGCGCCATTTCTCAATCATCCTTCTCACCTGCCATCATGACGCATTTAACAAAGTCTTTGGGCGACGCTCCCAGTAAGGTAGCTTCTCTTTTTTCTACAAGAGTTTTTACGAGGGTGGCTAGATCAGTTTCGTTAAGTAAGTGACCTGTCAACGCTTCCTCTAACTCTTCAATGAGTTCTTCCGGATAGAGAAAGAAATCTCCCATAATCTTGATTTTCTCAATTCGATCGCCTTTCCTGATTAGTTGAACCTTGATCAGCTTGCCTCCCTCAACTTTGTACTCTGCTTTTCCCATGTGCTTTCACTCCTATGAGATTTATAGGACTTAAATAAATGATCTTCGTCCAACGCGGGCCAGCAGCCAGTGGAGTTATCACCTGATTCTCCGCAGAAACTCCTTTGTTCTGGCTGTAGCAAATTAGACGTATAGAAAAGTTTATATGTAAATCTTTACTATATTCTGGTAAAGAAATACCGGCGATAGGGATAGACCATGGGGCTGCTCTCAAACCACGAATCAATTGTTTGGAAGAAATTTCAAACGGGCAAGTCTACGAGTGACATCGCGGATGGAAGTGACGAAGAGTGGAGCCCCTCTTACGTGTCGCGAGTACTCAGCAGAGCGAGA
>CP070636.1:661027-666115 GCA_020356305.1 Candidatus Bathyarchaeota archaeon
GGTATGAAAGGTGACAAAAATTGAACGACCTCCGTTCATTTGGAAGAACTATATTGTACGCGCTACAACAGAACTATAGCTAACTCTACATGCATTTAGCTGGTTCTTTGATTGTTTGTTTAAGAGATAATAAACATTATACGATATTTTCTTCTGTTGACTATGACTGTTAGTAGTGTTGTTATCATGAATTTTAGGCTGTGAGGAGTTTCTTTTTCGCTATTATTTTTTCTATCCATTTCTTAGCTCCGATTTTCCGGCTGATTTCTAAGGCTTGATCTAAGAGGCTGTGGGCTTTTTCTCTGTCTCCTTCCTGGTTTCGCTGTAGGTATGTTGAGCCGTATTCGTAGAGGGTTGGAATCAGCTCGGGAAGAGCGTCCATGGCTTCAAACTCTCTCTTGCTTTTCTCGAAAAACTCTATCGCGGTTTCCCAGTTTTTTTCTTGGCTAAGTACCATTCCCTTCAGCCTGTTAGCCAAAGCCATGTAGAGCCTGCTTTTTGATTTGACTGCGATCTCGTATATTTCATCAGCCAAGTCTTCCGCTTTCTTGAACTCACCCATCTTTAGGTATACTTCAGAAAACCAGATATATGGTACAAAACCCAGGTAGGGAAACTGCGCGGGGCAGCATATTTTTTCTCCACACTTCTCTAGGACTTCAATCTGTTTCTGAAGGATTTCTTCAGCCTTGCCGTATTCTTCCCTTTCGCAATATAAACGACCAAGTGATGAGTTAACAAAACCGAGATCCATGTAGATATGTGTCTTTTCGGCAATTTCTAAGGCTTGCAAGTGGTACTCTTGTGCCTTATCCCATTCTCCCATAATTCGATACGCTTCTCCAAGTGTGCTCAGTGCAATGTTAAAGCTGGCTAGATCGCCGGTTTTCTTGCTTGTCTGCATTGCTTCTTCTGCGGTCTCTATGGCTTTTTGCAAGTCTCCGGTAGCCGTGTATGCCCATGCTCTCCCTCCCATTAAAGTACCTAACCAAGTCATGCAGCCTACTTTCCCTGCAAACTCCAATCCCTCCTCCGTACATTCCATACCTCTATGAAAATCTCCAAGCGCGAAATAAAACCAAGGGATGAACATGTACCCTTCCGCTGCAACTAGAGGATAATTGTTTTCTAAAGCAATCTTTATGCCCTCCTTAATGTATTCGGTAGCCTTTTGAAGGTCAGTAAGTTCCGTGAATATAATATCGGTGTAGCATCCTGCTTTGGTTTCAAGGTCACCGAGTTTCTCAGCAAGACTAAGCGCCTTGCGACCTAGAGAAACGCCCTTAGAGAGGTTTCCCAAAACATAAAGGTATATGTCTGCCATGCCGTAGTAAATTGCAGCTAATTCAGGACTTTCTGGCTCATTTTCCAGAATCTTCAAAGCCTCATTTAAGTGGGCTAAGGCATCTTCGTATCTTCCAAGTTGGTATACAAGATTATCTCCCATTTTAAAATAAACTCTAGCCAACCCTCTTTTGTCTACGATTTCTTTCAGCAACGTCACTGCTTTATTATAATACTCTATACTGGCTTCAAATTCCATGGCCCAATTCTTCAGATTTCCCAAAGTCTCTGCAACATGGGCTTTCTCCCTTACATCGCCACCCGTTCTATCTAAGAGGTTCAAGGCTGACTCGAAGTAGGAGGAAGCCTCTTCATTAGCATAGACTTTCCTCGCCCTATCTCCTGCCTTCAAAAAGTACTCCAAAGCCTTTGCGTTGTCTCTCCCTTCCATAAAATGATACGCAAGCTCGTCCGCATGCTCCTCAAGATTCTTGGTATGCATTTTCTCTAGAATCTGGCCAATCTGAAGATGATGACGTCTCCTCCGAACTGTACTCACGTCTTCATACAACACGTCTCGAATTTGGTTGTCGGTGAAAGCATAGATCTCCCCAGTGGGAACACGACATTCTTTAATCAGTCCATTCCTTAAGCATTCATCCAGATGAGTGACAAGCTGATCCTCTTCCAAACCAGTGATTTCCCTAAGCACTTGAAAGTCAAACTCCCGCCCCACAACAGCTGCCAAACCCAAAGTTCGTTGACACGCTTCATCTAAACGCTGAAGACGCTGCGTCACCACGGCCCTAACCGTGTCAGGAATCCGAATCCTGGAAACGTCAGGAACAATCCATCCTTTTTCTCCAGGCTGAATCATCCGTTCCTCAGCTAGGCTACGAAGAATCTCCTCCACAAAGAAAGGATTACCCCCACTCTTCTCATACACGAGTTTTGCTAGCTTTGAAGGTACTTTCTCACCGAAAGTCTGCCTGACCATCACCACAACTTCTGAAGCCTCCAACCGTTTTAGAGGCAAGGTTTGAAACAGTCGTTCCCTATTCATGCTCAGCAGACATCGTGACAAAGCCTCTTTCTCCTTTAACTCCAAATCACGATAGGCTCCTACAATCGTTAATCGCTCCAGCCGCAAACTTCGCCCCAGATAATGCAACAACTGCATCGTCGAAGGATCAGCCCACTGAAGATTATCCAAGAATAGAACCAACGGCGAATCCTTGGATGCATTAATGAAAAACTGAGATACAGCCTCAAATAGACGGAGACGTTCTTCCTCAGGCCCAAGAGAAGGCAAAGGGGGAATCGCACTGAGCTTAGACGCTGCCTCTGGTACTAACTTGACAATTTCTGTTGCGTATCTGCCTGCCACCTTGTACAACAGTTCAGGCTGTGACCGATGGAGATACTCTCGAATAACCTCTATCCATGGCTTGTAGGGCACAGAACCCTCCTCATAACAATTACCACCAAGGAACGTGGCACCTCTAAGTTTGGCGTAAGCTTTCAACTCCATGAGCAACCTAGTTTTTCCAATACCTGCTTCACCAGTTACAAAGACGAGACTTCCTTCACCTCTGAGAACATCGTCCAAGCGATCCTTCAAAGTCGATAGCTCATTCTCCCTATCAACTAGTGGCCGAGCCCAAATCGGCTCAGGAGACGGCAAGCCAACAGTAGGCTGAACCGCTACTCCTGGCTTAGCCACTGTCAGTCTTTCCTCAACTCCTCCAATCGACTGCAATGCTTCCTTCAGTTTCTCTGCAGATTGATAACGCCCATCAGGATCCTTTTTGAGCAACTTGAGAATGACGCGCTCTAATTCAGCGTCTATGCTAGGGTTAATCCGACTCGGCTTCATCGGTACATCATTGATGTGGCTGAAAATCACTTTCACAGGGTCTTCCCCTGGAAATGGCGGTCTACCCGTAGCCATATGATATAGAGTAGCGCCTAAAGAGTAGAGATCAGACCGTTGATCTGAATCCTTTCCTAAAGCCTGTTCAGGTGGAAGATATGCTGGCGTGCCAACTATCATTCCTCTCCTAGTGATTCTCGTTCCACCCAGAGCCTTAGCCAAACCAAAATCCATCAGTTTCGCAGTGCCCTCTTCTGTAATCAGAATATTCTCCGGCTTAATGTCCCGATGCAAAACGTCTTGAGAGTGGGCGTACTGAAGAGCCCCGCAAACATCTATGCCGATTCTCAAAACGGTCTTTAAGTCACATTTGCCCTCAGGATATGTTTCCATGAGCCCGCGTAGACTCATTCCGTCAATGAATGCGAGAACAAAGAACTGTTTGTCATCTTCTTTGCCAATGTCATAGATGGAAACAATGTTTGGATGGTCAAGCTTAGCTACTACTCGTGCTTCACGTATAACACGAGAATACGCCTCTTCGCTCAAAACTTCACTCTTAAGCACCTTGATTGCAACAACACGGTCCAACACAGTGTCTCTAGCCTTGTATACGATGCCCTTTCCACCTTCACCGATCCTCTCTAGAACAGCATACCTACCATTCTGCAAATGCTTAAGAGAAGACAAGAAACCTTCTCCAAACTAGCGTGCAGTTATATCATGTTTTCCTCCAGTTTTATGACTTGTGGAAGAATCTTCGAATAAATCATACATGCATTCATGCAATATTGATTGTTTACTTTGATACGTTCTGTCCGCTCCAGCTTACATCACGTTAGATGAGCTATGCATAACTCAAACGCGCGCGCCAGAACTTTATGCATTAAAAGTATTAGTTGTAAAGTTTCCGTAGTTCTGGGATGATTTCTTTAGCTATTTGCTCGAAAACAGGGATCTGCCCTTCGGTAAAAGGATATCCAATAACGAATTCGGTTATACCAACGTCAATGCATCGTTCTACTGCTTTGAGGAAGGCATCTGTGGACTTGTAGAGCCTCATTGGTCCTAGGCTGCTTATTGCTTCAAACTCACACATTACGTACGAACGACGAAGGGACCGCGGATCACGGTCTATCTCATCACAGTACTTGTCGAGCAACCTGTTTTGGCGTCGCACTTCCTCCACATCACTTTCAAGTATACCCCCTAATCGGTTCCAAGTGTCAGCGTAGCGAGCTACATACTTCAGCATTAAAGGGCCGAACGCTCCGATTGTAATAGGGGGGCGAGGCTTCTGCACTGGCGGAGGTTGCATACGAGCCGCTTCTAAGTTGTAGTATTTGCCGCGGTAGGTTGTGACGGGATTGCGAAGTAGTAGGTCCACGATCTCCACATATTCTCTGAAGCGTTCCACGCGTTCACGAGGTGTCCAGTCTTCAATGCCGGTCATCGAATGGCCAGGATCCCCATGATCACCTGTTCCTAGTCCAAGTTCTAAGCGACCATGCGAGATGTGATCAACGGTTAGTGCTTGTCGGGCAAGCCACGCGGGATTTCGCCAAGTTATTGGCGTTACGAGGGTTCCGATTCGTATTCTGGAGGTCTGAGTAGCTAAGCTGGATAGGGTTGTCCAAGCCTCAAACCATGGCATGTTCGCATAGGAAGGAACTGGAACGGTAAAGTGATCGGCCACCCAGAGAGTGTCGAACCCCGCTTGCTCGATGAATTGCCACCGTTTCACCAAGGCCTTCCATAATGCATTCTGAACAGTGATAACCCCAAATCTAAGGGGATTCCCCAAAGTAATCCAATCCAATAATTTACTTTTAAGGAACGAAATATAAGAAACTATCCCGCGCTTTTTTTGTGTGTGGTTGCATGTATGCGTGTGCGCTCTTACTTTGTGTTCCAAAACGAATAATACCTAC
>CP070636.1:666215-669582 GCA_020356305.1 Candidatus Bathyarchaeota archaeon
AAGGAATCAAAATCGGATGCCGGTTTCATACGAAGGGGCTAGATTGTCCTTCCTTGCTTTGCTTTCATGGCAACGGTGAGATCGTAGACGATTATGATTGGCTTGCTCAGTTCTACAATGAAATTGGAATCAACCTGTTTGTAGCAGACTATCGAGGATACGGATTTAGCGACGGCAGACCAACCATATCTAACATGATTAAAGACTCTCATCAAATCTTCAAGGAATTCAGTAGAATAGTCGAAGAGTATGGTTCGAAGAAAAGTCTATTTGTTATGGGCCGTTCGCTTGGAAGTATTCCGGCTATCGAAGTAGCCTATCACTATCAGAATGATGTCCAAGGATTAATAATCGAAAGCGGCTCGGCTAACAACTTCAGATACTTCTTCAGTTCCTTAATTCCGTTCAATCATCCTATTTGGAGTGACGACAGCAAATTCCTAAACAAAGTGAAATTGCGATCAATCTCTAAGCCAACGTTAATTATCCACGCTGAGTACGATGCACTTGTGCCCCTAGAGGAAGGGAAAGAACTATACACCAATTCTGCGGCAAAGGATAAACGCTTTCTAATGATTCCTGACGCTGAGCATAACGATTTGATGATGGTGGGAAAGAAGCAATACTATAAAGCGATTGAAGAATTTGTAAAAACTTACAGCTAAAAAAACTTAAATCCACTATATTCGCGCGCGTGGTTTGGTCCACCTTAAAGTGTTCTCAGGCTCGTAGGCGGAAGCTCCTCTGTGCGCAATGACCAGAACTTTCCCCAAATAACCCTCTTCCTCTCCAGCGAAGGAGACGAGGTAACAAGTTTTAACTGTTGGGCTAATGGATGTATCCTACGCTGGACCTGTCGAAGTCTTTCACGAGTTCAACTTGAAAGCTTTCAGGAAGAGGAAACTCCTCTGTGAAGTATGTCACTTTTGGGAAGTATGTGGCTATACCCCTCTCAGCCATTACGGTGGCTGGATGAGCTTTGCCTAGAGCCAGCATGCACACTTCTTGGGTTAGTTCCTTCACTTCACCTTCATCAACGTATCCGAGGGAGTGAAGATACTCGTGGAGGAGCAGATGGAAGCAGTAGGCGTTGTAGGTTCTTTTGTCTGTGTTCCTTGAGGCCACGTTGAGAGGAGTCTTATTCATAATTATGATGTTCGAACCCAGCAGATGAAAGGCACCTACGAAATAGCCGCTCATCATTCCTAAATCAGCCAAACCGAGCATGAGGCCAGCCCTGTGTCTACTCAAAGATCTCTTGACGGACTGCTTCACAAGTTCAAACACATCCGCAAGATTGTTGCAATCATCTAGTTTTCTGTTGAAATTCTCTGCAGTTTCATAGTCCAGACTTTTGACGCCCCTTAAGGTTCAGTAATTGACCGAAAACATTCTTTTAAATTTTGTGAACGAAGAACATTTATCCACAGTAGGAATGAATGTTCTGTTGCTGCGAACTTCTCTGAGACAAGATGTCTTAGAGGCCCCGCTATCATAAAAGCGAGTATATCGGAACCACGCAGAGGACAAAAACGGCGATCAATCCGAAGGCAGCTAACTTTCTGCGAGTTGTAAGCTCTGAGACATCATCCAATGGACCTGGATGCTGATAGAAAGAGAAAAAGAGGGCTATGAAAGCCATTGGATACCAGATAATAACCAACAGAATAATTCCTAGATATGAAAGAATTCGGTGTGCTTTTTTCCCAACTAAACTTCGAGCAACATGACCGCCGTCAAACATGCCCACAGGAACCAAATTAAGCATTGTAATGATCATGCCAACCCAACCGGCAAAAGCGACAGGGTGGAGCAGTATCCATTCACCTGTCCCACTTGGTGGAAACAACCAGGTGATAAGCCGAAACAATAGGGGCACCTGAATTAAACCAGCGCCCTCAGGCAACTCACTAGTAACAACGGACAACTGAACTCCGATGAACGTGACGATTATTGACACTATGAAGCCGGTTATTGGTCCCGCGAAACCAATATCAAACAAAGCATCCCTGTTTGGGGGAAGAGACTTCTGTTGAATAACGGCTCCAAAAGTACCAATAGGAGGGAGACCTGGAATAAAATAAGGATAAGTAGCCTCGACAGCGTGTTTGTCGGCAATGAGCTTGTGCCCCATCTCATGCGAACCCAGTACGGCCACAATAGCCCCTGTAAACATCAAGGCGTTCTCAACGTCTAGATATTGAAAATATCCTGAAAGGAATACGGTTCCGAGAGTTGCAAAAAACAGTACGATATTTATGATGTTTCGGCTGGGCTTTGTAGAAGGTTTCGGTATAGCCCGCAGCACAATTTTTTCGTCTTTCCTTCTGAGAACTGGAATAAGTCTGAGATGTTCCATATGCTGTGTGAGTCTCAAGAAGGCCTCTTTTGAATCTTCTCGCATCCTCACGTAGAAGGTTGCGACACCATGATCTACGAATCCCTCCTCTACATCAAACTCGGACTCGACCATTGCGCGAATCTGTTCAAATTGAGTGATTATATCGGAAGGCTCAGCAGAATAGTCATTTGAAGATGCGCCGCACATGGTGATTCAGTACTCCACTACACCTCGAGGTATTATAATGTTATGTCAATGAATTATCTGCTCATATCAGGCTGCCTAGTTTCAGATTGTGGTCAGAGGAAAAGCATAAAATCTGGTAAAACGGTTAACCCCACTTGTGCTGTGCTACTTTTTCTTGCTTAGCCACCACTTCAAATATTCTTTACGCTTTTGTTGGCGTTCGTCCTCTTCAGACGCGATTCCAGGTCGCAGTTGGCGTCG
Organism: Candidatus Bathyarchaeota archaeon; assembly: GCA_020356305.1. The sequence continues at coordinate 669,004 of CP070636.1, forward strand.
TAGTTCTATAAGCTCTTGATGGGTAAGCGATATACCGCAGCTTTTACACACATGGCGCTTAGTTGCCGAAATATAATGCATTTCACCACCGCATTCAGGGCAATACCACATGTTCGAATCGCCTTTTCTGCGAGAATAAGGTGCACGGAGTGAGAAATAGCTTTTGGTTTCTCTTTAGAAATTCTTTCTTAGGGCTTTGCCAGCTAAAGCTTCTGTATGGTCGTTTCTTTCTATAGTTACTTTACCGTTGACCAAGACGTATTCTATGCCATCTGGATATTGATGGGGCTCAACATATGTGGCTCTGTCAAGAATGATTTCCGGATTGAATATTGTTATGTCCGCGTGCATTCCCTCTTTGATAAGTCCTCTGTCTTTTAATCCAAGTTTTCTCGCTGGCAATGAGGTCATTTTGCGTACAGCGTTTTCTAATGTTAAAGTCTTCTTCTCTCTGACATATTTTCCTAAAACTCTGGGAAAGGTTCCGTAGCCTCTCGGATGAGGTTTACCTTGACCTAAGACACCATAGGGTGCAGCTGCCGAGCTGTCTGTTCCTATCATTGAAAAAGGATATTGCAT
>CP070636.1:669682-672918 GCA_020356305.1 Candidatus Bathyarchaeota archaeon
CACTCTTAGTCTTTTCCAGAACTGTTATGGTAATCATATACTTCGCCACAGTAGAATCTGCCATCTCATACCCGAGTAGTCTTAATTCTGATTGATTTCTGGGGGCATCTCAAGAACAGGTTCTCCTGGGACATTTGCATGATCAGACTGTGGATTTCCTTGTTGATTTTTGGTCGCCCCACCTTGCTGGCCTGTGATTTCCAACACCAATAGTGCTTGAAACCCGGTCAGGTAGAGTAGGTATACGGAGGGTTCCCCAGCCTATCCTACAAAAAGGTTTCTGCTGATCCATTCGGAGAAGTTGGCATGGTCAGCAAATCAGAAACTTCATCAGTTCAGGTCTCACCCGCTGAGCAAGATAGAGTTTTACGAAGTGACAATCTCTCAAAGAGGCCCACGATAACCGAAACTGTGGAGACGAAGAGTCTCAGGAGATAAGCTTCTTCTTTGCCTATTCTTTCGGAAGGAATACCGTTTTCGATGAATCCTGCATACACATTCTCATGTGAATCAGGCTCATATTGGCATCTTAATATTTTGACGTTTACATCTAATACTTCCTGGTCATGAAATCGAATCTTTAGCTCTCTGATGCTCCCTATGGTTATTGGCTGGTTGCACTCGTCGCCGCGGCTCTGACAGGCGAACATTATTCCTTGCTGGGATATATTAGTGATACGGAAGTTGACATTTAAGACTTCTGGCGCAGCCTCTGGTGGATACACGACTCTGACAAACTGCCTTCTCTGGTGTTTTCTTCTCTCACCTTGTCTTCGTTCAGCGCGCCTTCGCTCCACTTGTTCGGTCACACTCTCTGTTGTTGCGTGCTGTCTTCTGTCGTTTTGTCTTCTATCCACGCGCCTTCTTTCATTATAAGGGTACAGTTCCATGGCTTGTCTTCCTTGCATTTATTATACGGATTCTGATTGATTCTCATGCGATATGCGCTCTATGTAGTAGACTGAGGAAAACTTGATTGGGTGTATACCGTTTCCAGGTCTGTTGGTAAGGACGAAAATACCTATTTTAACAATCGCGTGATAATTACTCCTAATACGTATTACACCGTTTGCTAGCCTTTAGGGCATTTTGCCCAGCGTCTCCATACAATACCTTACTAAAAACCTATTAATAATGATGGCGTTTCTAAATTAGTAAATGTTGATTGTAAACTATTACACAGACAAAAAAAAAGTGGGATATTCCTGAATATGGGCTTCGCGAAGCCTCTATCCGGGTTAGCAAAAGGATAAAGTTGTTGTCTGAACACACCGATGTATTGTTATGAGGGCTAATGTTTTGGCAAGCAAAGCGATTCAAAAAAAGGCTCTACTGCATAGTGGCTTCGAAGTGGGAGCAGGGGCTTAATAAGGCTGCAAACTTCCGTGTTCTCAATCCTCATTACAGATAACTATATAAAGGATATTCTACAAGTTCTTCAAGACGAGGAGGGGGCTAAGCAAGGCTGTAAGCTTCCGTGCTCACAGCCCTCATTAAAGATAACCTCATAATATCTTATGTATAATACACAGATAAAGCCAAATAGGATAACAGTTAATTTGATTCTCAATTTCATTTCTATGCAAGCTCATCTCAAGAAATTTCTGAAAAAACTAAAATCGACCACCATTCCCTTAACTACCGATTTATAAGCTCCTGTTCGTAGTCACCACAAAAAAAGGCACAACCGAAACCACTCTCCGAAGAGAGCAACTTCGATTGTGCCTTCGACTTGCAGGCCTTAATCCTGCACAGCAAGGCGACTCACACGTTACTGCGAGCCACATCCACAAGATATATCGACCTAATTTACTTATCTCATGATTTTCATTTTGTTCATAAGGTCTTCCAACCTTTTACGCATTGCTCCTAAATCCTTCGATTTGAACGCACTCTTTGTCTTTTCCAGAACTGTTATGGTCTCCTCCATAGCCCTGGTAAGTTCGGCAAGTATTGGACAGTTCAACAAGTGGCATGCTGGCTGATCGTTATCTTCAGTGGTTGTTGTCTTCGTTATGTGCTCAATATCAGACAAAGCTCCAACAATATTGCGAAAGCTCAAATCAAGAAAGCTCTTCACAGTTGTGGAAAGTGTGCCAACATTCTTATCTTTCAGAACCTGTTCAAGGTTCGCCACATCCTTTTGCCAGTTTTGTAAATGGTTTCTTGTACTGGTAACAGCCTTATACAAATGGAATTTTACAATGGCTTTGTTCACTTGACTCAGTAACTCTTCCAAATCAAACGGCTTGACCAGATAGGCGACTACGGGCAGCTGAATAGCTTGGATTGCTGAACGCTGCGAAGGATATCCGGTTACCAGAATAACCGGGAGACCTTCAGCAATCTTCGTCAAATCCCGAACCAATTCCAGGTTCGTATTGCCGGGCATTTTGACATCAGTAATCAGCAAATCATACTCATTGTTTTTCAGCTTCTCCATAGCTGTTGTTGCATCCGGTACACAATCACAACGATATCCATCTCGCCGTAATAAATCTCCAGTCGACTCCAAAAAAGTTTCCTCATCGTCAGCAATCAATATACAACCCAACTCAGCCATCTTCTAACTCCTTGCTTTCATTCGAAAGAGGGATAAGAACACTGAAAGTAGTCCCTGCTCCCTTTTCACTTTCGACACTTATAGTACCTTCCATTGCATCGATAATATCTTTACAAATCGAAAGACCTAATCCCAAACCACTTGCTGGACTACCACTCCAACTTGTAAAGAACGGCTCAAATATTCGGTCGCGTATATCGTCTTCAATACCTGAACCGTGGTCTGAAACCTTCAAAAACAATTGCTCGTTGGATACAGTTGCCGATACCTTTACTGTTTTGCCCGGTGGTGATGCCTCGATAGCGTTTTGTATTAAATTGTACAATATCTGTCTAAATAGTGACTCAACCACAGTTACCATGATAGAATCATCACTAATATCAACCTCAATATTAACTTCACGCTCCATGTTTGAGACTGTAAGTAATGCAACGATTTCGTTAATTGCCTCGAGAGGATAAAACTCATGCGGCGATTCCTGACCGGGCCTATATAGATCAAACATTTGGCGCACAATACCTGTAACCCGTGAAATCTCTTTGTCAATCCAACCAACATACTGGTAATAAGGATGGTCTTGTGGGATGGCGTTTTTAATCAAGAGGAAAGAGTTCTTGATGCCGGCCAGCGGATTGTTAATCTCGTGAGCAATCCGCACTGCCATCTGGCCTGC
>CP070636.1:673018-678362 GCA_020356305.1 Candidatus Bathyarchaeota archaeon
ATCCGTTTTCAACAGCTCTAACTGCAAATTCAACATAATCCTCAAGCTTGCGATGGCTTGCCCAAGTATTTGCGTAAACTCTTATCTTGGAACGTACTCGACCCCCCAACATCTCGTACACTGGAACCTTCATCGCTTTGCCCTTGATATCCCACAAAGCTTGCTCTAACCCACTTATCGCACTGCAAATGAATGGACCGTTACTCATACCCCAGAAACTTTCGTGACACATGAAGTAGCAGAGGCGTTCAATGGCAAACGGATCCTGTCCAATAAGGAGACAGGCAAGCTCCTTAACTGCTCCTTCAACCGCTAAACTGCCGACACCATAAGCCGCAGTGCATTCTCCAACGCCTGTAATTCCCTCATCCGTATTTACTTGAACAAAGACGAGATTCCTGCAAGCAGCGTTTACCAGATAGGTCTTTACGTTCTTAATTTCCATAGGCTACACCGTTTCTTTCAATAACCAAAGTCAAAAATTTATGGTTTTGCACGGGCAATTGATAAATGGAATTGATGCATGCAAAATTCTACTAGTTGCATGCATGCATGTTGCAGGTGACATCTCCACTGTTTGCGGGTTCGAGTCCGTCCAGCCAGCCTTGCAGATATGCTCGTCTTTTTTATTCACACTTTATATGACTTGTCGTTTTTGCTTAAGAAGCTAGTTCGGTAAACATAAATTGAACTTGTCCCATTTCTGGTCTTTTAGGAAGCCTTTAAAACAGAAAAAGAGGGGATGTTGCGGGGGATGTCTCCACTCCTCGAGGCTTTCTAAAGAAGACCTAGTTAAAAGGGCGCAAGCCTTGAAAATCGAAGAACTGCCTATACCCGAGTCCGCAAAAGAGATCATAATCAAGTCAGGAATAGCCGACCTCTATCCTCCCCAAGAAGAAGCCGTACGCGCCGGAGCCCTAGAGGGAAAAAACCTTGTTTTGGCTAGCCCGACAGCATCAGGCAAAACGCTCATTGCCGAATTCTGTGCCCTCAAATACGTGCTGGAGCAAGACGGAAAAGTCCTTTATCTTACTCCTCTTCGGGCGTTGGCCAGCGAAAAATTCGAGGAGTTCAAAAAGTACACAGTCATTAGGAAGAGAAGTGGAAGAAAAGTAAGCGTAGGCATCAGCACTGGCGATTATGACAGTACCGATCCTTGGCTTGAGCGATATGACATCATTGTCACCACGAATGAAAAGGCGGACTCGCTGCTGAGGCATCGGGCACGCTGGATGAGCGAAATCTCAGTCATAGTCGCTGACGAAGTACACCTACTTAACGATGCTGATCGTGGACCAACCCTAGAAGTGGTGCTTGCCCGCCTTCTGCAGGTGAATCCGGACGCTCAGCTCCTAGCCTTGAGTGCCACCGTGAAAAACGTGGAGGAGGTGGCTGAGTGGCTGAAGGCAGGCTACGTCACAACCGAGTGGAGACCGGTGATGCTGAAGGAAGGTGTGCTCCTGCAAGGCGAAGCTCACTTCAAAGACGGCGGAGCCTTGAAAATAGAGAAGACGACAAGGAACTCGGCCGTAAACCTTGCGGTGCACATCGTGCAGTCTGGGGGACAGGCTCTTATCTTTGCAGGAACCAGGAGAAACTCGGTTAGCCTAGCCAAAAAAGCTGCGGCGGACATGAAAACCGTTCTGTCCAAGCCGATGAAACGGTCCTTAAAGCGGATTGCTGAGCATGTTCTTGCGTCAGGTGAGCGAACAAGAATAAGCGCGTTGTTAGCTGATCTTATTGAAGGAGGAACGGCGTTTCACCACGCCGGACTTAGCGGCACTCACCGCAGGATCATTGAAGACGCCTTTCGAGAAGGCAAGGTCAAGGTTCTAACGGCTACGCCGACGCTGGCTTTTGGAGTAAACCTGCCCGCTAGAACGGTGGTTATCCATGACTACAGGAGGTATGAAGCCGGATATGGGTACTACCCAATTTCTGTACTAGAATACAAACAGATGGCCGGTAGAGCTGGCAGACCTCGCTACGACAAGATTGGAGAGGCCCTTCTTGTGGCGAAAACTGAGGATGAACGTGACTATCTGATGGAGAGGTATGTCATGGCTGAGCCAGAGAGGATATGGTCCAAGCTGGCTGTGGAACGCATTCTCCGTTCTCACGTATTGGCCACCATCGCCGCGGACTTCGCGCATACCGAACAGGGAATCTACGAGTTTTTCGGCAAGACCTTATACGCTTTTCAATATGACCCTCAAGCTATAAAATCAGTGATCACCGGGATTCTCAAGTTTCTTTTCGGAGAGGATATGATTGAAGTGAGCTGTGAAAAGGTTTACGCTACAAGGTTTGGAAGACGAGTCTCGGAACTGTACATCGACCCGGTTTCCGCAGTCATGATTCGAGACGCCTTTCTGAGTAGAGCGCCTCGGCTAACTGATATAAGCTTTCTTCACATGATCGCCCGTACACCCGACATGTTTCCGAAGCTTCGACCGTATTCTGGAGAGATTGATGCTCTGGGCTTGATTGTGGACGAGCATCGAGACGAGTTCATGTTTGAGGCGCCTGACGAATGGATGGACCGAATCGACTACGAAGAGTTTCTGGGCGAAGCTAAGCTGGCTCAGGTGCTAGGTGCATGGATAGAAGAGGTAACGGAAGACGAAACCATCGAAAGATTTCGCGTCCAGCCAGGCGACCTCTATCGACTCATAGGCACTGCGCGATGGCTCTTGTATGCTTCCCACGAGCTGGCGAAAATGCTTGGCCACAAAGACCTTTTGCCCCGTGTCGCCGAGCTCATGGAACGCGTTGAAAAAGGTGTAAAAGCTGAATTGCTCCCACTGGTGAGGTTGGAAGGAATAGGTAGAGTGCGAGGACGCATGCTCTACAATTCTGGGTTAAGAACCATTGCGGACATCAAGAAGGTACCGCTTGAAAAACTGACTAGCCTCCCATTGATTGGGCCTAGACTTGCCAAGAAAGTCAAGGAGCAGATAGGCGGCTTTGTGAAGTCACGTGAATGGAAGAGGCTCAAAAAGGGGAAGGAGTGGGAGCAACAGGCCCTGACCGAATATCCTCCGTAATCATGTTGAAACCTGTTCAGCCCATGGTACAGCAAGGAATGTCTCCGTGTGAAGAGTCTCCTGAAGCCACCTGACAAATCTTGTGGCGGTTAATTCATCTGGTGCTTCAAAAATGAAGAGGGCATCGAACCTTCCGAACAAGCTGTAACGGGCTCTAAGTTTGATTTCCGGAGGTAGGGCTTTTGGCAGTCCTTTCGTAGCCTTTATTGCATCCTCGAACTTTCCTGAGCGAACCGTGCACAGAGTAACGAAAATTAACACTTTCACCTCCTTTTTTCATGAAATTGTTAGTAGTGTTAACGGATGTTACTAAAAGAAATTTTTGCTAGTTGTCCGATTGTCTCCTAGCTTTCCTTTCGTGTCTCGTCTTTTGGATCACTAGGTCAACTTGTTCTATTGCTGTGCCTAGATAATTTCGTGGGTCCAATGCTTCGTCAATTTCTTTCTTACGTAAGATTCGCTGGATAACGTCGCTTTCCAAGAGTGTCTCTCTAAGAGGCTGCTTTTCCACTTCACTTTTTATCGCTAGTTGACGAATCAGCTCATGCGCTTCTTGACGGTTCATGCCTTTCATTGCGAGCGCCATCATCACAGCCTCAGACATAGTTCGCCCCTGCGTAAGTTTAACGTTCCTGCGCATCTTTTTCTCGTCCACCCAGAGATCTCTCAACACGTTCGTCATTAGAGCCAGCATATAATCAGCGAGGATGCAAGCTTCAGGAATGATGAACCGTTCGGCGGAGGACTGTGTTAGGTCCCGTTCATGCCAGGTTGGAACGTTTTCGAGAGCTGGCACAACCAAGCTTCTCATGACCTTCGCCAGACCGGAAACTCTTTCACAGGTTATTGGATTGCGCTTATGCGGCATTGTAGAACTACCTACCTGCCGTTTTCGTTCGAAAGACTCGGAAACTTCCCCTATTTCCGGTCTCTGCAACTCTCGAATTTCGGTTGCCATGTTGTCCAGCGTAGACGCGATCAGGGAGAGGACGCAGACAAGCTCGGCGTGGCGGTCTCTCTGCAGGATCTGGGTAGAAATCTGCGCCGGCTTGACATGCAATCTATCCATCACGAGCTGCTGTATCCTCACAGCGTGAGAACCCAAGCCTGCTTGCGTTCCAACGGCTCCACTCATCTTCCCAACCAACAAGCGTTCGCGGCACTCACGTAGTCTCTCAATGTGTCGAGCATTTTCTCTTATCCAAACTGCAAACTTGAAGCCAAGCGTGATAGGCAATGCATGTTGTCCATGGGTTCTACCGATCATGATGGTTTCTTTGTATTGTTCCGCCTTTTCCACCAGCACCGCTTCGAGGTTGCTGAGTTTCTTTTCAATTAGGTCGAGAGCATCTTTGAGTTGTAGAACCATCGCCGTGTCCACGATGTCGAAGCTCGTCGCTCCGAGGTGAACGTAGCCTCCGCTAGATCCACAAGCTTCGGCCAACGCTCGAACCAACGCTGCAGTATCGTGTTTAATCTCATGTTCAATCTCTTTCACACGGCTGAGCTTGACCTGCTTGATCGATGCTGTTCTCACAATTCTTTCAGCATCTTCGCGTGGAATGTTTCCCACCTGTCCATGCGCCCAAGCCAAGGCAGCCTCTACGTCCAGCATCCTTTGAAGCCGGGTTTCTTCATCGAAGACTCTTCGCATCTCCAGTGTCCCGTAGCGGCCCGTGTCAATTGGAAGAATAGGCAAACTTGCTATCCTCCAAAACGATATTTAGCAATACCCTAGAGATTAATCCTTTGTGTTAACAAGATTTTTGGTGGATTATGTGCGCATTAGGTTTAGTGAATACTACCTAACTACTGTATATGATTAAGATATACTTTTAAGATTGCACAATTAAATAGGAAAGGTAACTGGAAATTAGCGTGGAAGTTTCTTGGCATCTCTGGAACGCCTACATAATGGCAGGTATTCTATTCTAAAGAGGCTGCATGCATGCAAAGGAGAATACATTAAGGCAAGAGAACACCTCGAAAAAGCATATGAAGTCTTTGGAAAAGCTGGGGCAAAAGACCGCCAAATGTTGGTCCTCTCTAACTGGCTTATTTGGACGTATATAGAGCTGGAACAAATCGAGAAAGCCAAAAACCTAATTGACAAACTACACAGGTTTGCTGTCGAAAAAAAGTATAAAGAGTTCATCGCTGCCGCGGATTCGCTGAGAGCAATGTTGTTTCGTGCCCAGAAGAAATGGAAAGAATCGGTGAAACATTTCGAAAAGAGCCTTCAGCAGCATGAGACTCTAAACGCAAGGCGATGGAACGTCTACTGGTTCGCCAAAATG
>CP070636.1:678462-683376 GCA_020356305.1 Candidatus Bathyarchaeota archaeon
GGGCATCACACAACCGAGAAAAAAGGCATATTTCAAATCATTTCTCACCTTTCTCCCATTTGAAACCAATTAGCTTGTCAAAACCCGTTTTCTTGGTGATATCTTGAACCTCATCCAGGGCTTTTTTGTGCTTGTGCGTCGTGGGTGGGATTTCCTTGAGGCCAAGGTTTGCGCGCGCCTTTCGGGTTTCCTCATTGATTGGAACCGCGTGACCGTATTTTACAAAGTATCCAGCAACGCGTTTGTGTTGATCCAGCATGTGTCCAGCTTCGACCGCCATGTTTCTTAAAGCCAAAATCACATCTGTGGGGTCAACCCCTCTAGGGCATCTTTCTAAACAAGTGAAACACGTCGTGCATAACCAAAGATCCTTATCTGAAAGGGTTTCATCTCGAAAGCCTAACATTGCTCTTCTGATCAGTTGGCGCGTTCGAAAAGCCGTTTTTCTGCCGGATGGACAGCTGGCAGAGCAGGTGCCGCATTGAATGCAGAGATTTATCTTTTCGCCTCCAGCCTTGGCTATGGCTTCTGCAAAGTTATTGTCCAATTCGTCCAACTGCATAGTCTTTTTCTGCGGTTTGGTCACGGTCCAACCTCCACGGTTGTTCTAGTACCAGAGGAAAAACATAGATTAAAAGTTTCCCAAAACAGCTAATAATTCGTCAAAAAGTCAGGCCTAAGCGCAAACTGCGCGCACACTAAACGCTCTAAACTCTCGAGAACCAGTAGATGGCGCCAGTTTTTCTTGTTTTTGTTAAAGTTTAAAAGACCAAACTTTGCTAAGTCTCTGAGATGTAGCGTAGGGAGCTTGCATAGTTCACGATGGAGAACTAAGAAATGACAAAAGACGAGCCGAAAGTGGGAGTGTACATTTGCCACTGCGGAGGGAACATCAGCGACACTGTAGACGTGGAAAAAGTGAAGGAGGCTACGTCCAAGCTGAAAGGCGTGAAAGTTGCAGAAACCTATGAATACGTGTGCAGCGACCCAGGCCAAGAAATGATAACCAGGGGAATAAGAGAGCATGGGCTCAACAGGATTGTGGTTGCGTCATGTTCGCCTCGAATGCATCTGGACACTTTCAAGCGGACGGTTAATTCGGCGGGTTTGAATCCCTACTTCCTCGATATGACAAACATTCGAGAGCAGTGTAGCTGGGTTCACGACGACAAGGAGGCTGCAACAGCTAAGGCGATTGACCTTGTTCGAGGAGCCGTGGAGCGCGCTCGTTATCTTCAACCTTTAGAAGCAAAGAGTATGCCCGTGAAGCAAGAGGTTCTCGTGATCGGGGGAGGTGTCGCCGGCATCATCACCTCTATCGAGTTGGCGGACAAGGGCTATCAAGTGTATCTGGTTGAAAGAAGTCCAAGCATAGGCGGTCACATGGCCCAGCTCAGCAAAACCTTTCCTACCCTTGATTGCTCCCAGTGCATTCTCACACCGAAAATGGTGTATGCTGGGCAACATCAAAACATCAAGATAGTCAGCATGGCCGAAACAATAGCGGTTGAAGGAGGCCCTGGCAACTTCAGAGTTTTGATCAAGATGCGACCAAGGTTTGTAGACGCAACAAAATGCACAGCTTGCGGAGAGTGTGCAAAGAAATGTCCCGTGAAAGTTCCAAATGAGTTCGAAGAAGAGTTGACTGAGCGAAAGGCCATATACTCTCCATTCAGGCAGGCGGTTCCAAGGACATATGCAATAGACACGGAACACTGTCTATATTTCACAAAGGGCGTGTGCAAGGTCTGCGAAAAATTCTGTCCAGCGCAGGCCGTAGACTTCAATCAGAAAGAGGAAACTGTGGAGTTGGATGTAGGAGCGATTGTTGCTTGCACCGGATTCGAGCAACTTGATCCAAGAAGTCTTGAAGAGTTCAGCTATGGCTTACACCCCGACATAATAACCAATCTCCAGTTCGAGCGACTTATGTTGCAGGGAGTACACAAACCGTCAAACGGAAAGGTACCGAAGAAGGTAGCATATATTCTCTGCGTGGGCAGCCGAATGATGAACACTGATAAAGGAGTAGCACATTGTTGCAAGATAGGTTGCATGGCCGCGATTAAGCAAGCTATTTTGCTTCAAAAGGCGGTTCCCGACGCTGAACCGTGGATTTTCTACACAGACATAAGAGCTGATGGAAAGGGATACGAGGAATTCTACGCGACCGCGCAAGATCACGGCGTGCGATTTGTTAGGGGCAGGATGGCGGAAGTTATTCCAAACGGAGAAAAACTATTGGTGAGAGCTGAAGACACTTTGCTTGCAAGAAACTTTGAAGGCAACTTTGACCTTGTGGTGCTCAGCACAGCCATAATCCCACACTCCACCAGTTACGAGTTGGCTCGAAAGCTGGGCATCCCAATTGGCTCCGACAATTTTCTGTTAGAAAGACACTATAAACTCAGGCCAGTGGACAGCCAACGCGAAGGAGTATTTATCTCCGGTTGTGCCGTGAGCCCCAAAGACGTTAGAGAAACGACCCTAGAGGCAATGGCTACTGCCTCCAGAGTTGCCACTTTCGTAGGCAAGGGCGAGATCTCCATATCACCAGAAGTGGCCTACATAATTCAGGACAAATGCAACACCTGTGGGAAGTGCATAGAAATCTGCCCCGTTGCGGCAATAGAAAGATCTCCAACGGGCGTGACAGTTAACCCAATCTCGTGTGTCGGGTGTGGAATTTGTGTGCCAACGTGTCCTCTAGAGGCAATTGACCTAAACCACTCTACTGAAGCTCAGTTGATGGCCCAGATTCGCGGAGTGTGTGAGAACAGAAACTCACTGAAGATTATTGCATTCATAGGAGGAGACACGGCCTATGGGTCTGCCGACTTGGCTGGGCAGACGAGGGAGTCTTATTCCTCAAACATTCGGGTAATTGGAGTGCCAAGTGTTGGAAGAGTCGGCCTCAAACATTTGCTTCAAGCTTTTGCCCACGGAGCCGCCGGCGTCATATTCGTCGAGGGAGATGACAGCATTCTGTCAGAAAAGAAATTGAGAGAACATGTCATCGAGCTGAAAAAGGAGCTAGGCAAATTTGGCATTAAATCCTTACGGCTAATCTCAATTACAACAACCCTTCCCCAATACAATAAAATAGTGAATATATTTGAAACTCTCAATGAAAGGATTTCGAAATTGGGCCCGGTCTCACAGGAGACGCGTTCAAAAATAAAGGAACAACTGGCGCAGTCTAACAACGAAAACGTGTGAATTTCAATATGTATCCAGAGCGAATTACTCAGCGAAGTTGAGGCGCCATTTCATTGGAAAAATCTGCAATAGTTCTTGCAGGGGGATTTTCTGGGAGGTTTGGACAAGACAAGGGTTTGTTCACGTTGGCTGATAAACCTCTCATTCTTCATATTCTTGATAAGGTGTCAACTGTGGTTGACGAGGTTCTAATTGTTGTTAGTTCAAAAAACCAAGAAAAGGCTTATACCCCTTTTTTGAAGCCGAAGGCAAGGTTAGTTATAGACAAGTACCAGAAACAAAGTCCTCTTGTTGGGGCATTAACTGGATTTGAGAATGCATATGGCAAATATTCATTATTACTTCCATGCGACACTCCTTTTGTTTCAAACCAAATTGCATCATTCCTTTTAGAGCTATGCGTTAACAAGGATGCAACAATTCCTCGATGGCCGAATGGCTATATCGAGTCCCTCCAAGCTGTCTATTACACAGAATCAGCTCTAAACGCAGCAAACAAAGCATTAGACGACGAAAAGCTGGATATGTATTCCATGATTGCCTCCCTAAAGAAAGTGCGTTACGTATCAACGTTAGTTCTCAAACAAATAGATCCAAAGTTGACGACATTTTTCAATATCAATACGCCAAAAGATTTGAGAAAAGCAGAGCATATGCTTCCTGATCAGCGCATATAACCCAAACTGAAGTTCTTGGCGCTCTAAAAAAAAGAAACTAACAGACGCGCGCGCTATGCAATACTTTCCGAAGGGTTTTGCCTAGTTTCTGAACAGAATTTTCGCTATTTTGAACCGTAGGTCTTTTTCACGCCGTTGAATTATGGCTTCAAAGGTGTTGTCTGCAACAATTCTGCCATTAACTGTTTTAACCACAGCACCGCCTAAAGCCTCAATTTTCTGTTTCGAGAGTCTTAGTTGCGTTTTTTTCTCCGTTTTCTCAGCTATTTTTTTAGTCAACACATTCAGCTTCAATGGTAAAGTTGAGTCGCGCTTGTTCAACAAGATTTCTAGCGCTCCGCCCCCTAAAACAGTGCCAGCATCCACGATCAACGTTTCAAGAATGGAAATGTACTTCTTCGATTGTGATAAAGCCCGAAGTCTAGTTATCACTTCATCTAAGACGGTGGTAACCAAACGTTCCTTCTCAGATAAAACACTCCAACTTGCCTTTCTCCTCACGTCCGTAAATACTGTTCCCCTAATGGTCGCCACCTCACTTTCAGTTTTCTTCAACATTGAGGAGACTCTTTCCCCTGCTTTTCGACGAGCTGATTCTTTCTGTTTTTCTAACATTATATCAGCCGACTTGCGCGCTTCCTTAACAACAAATTTCGCCTTCTTTCTCGAATCACGGAGAATCTGATTGACAATTTCTTGTACTTCTGGTTCCATGATCCCACCAGGCTAGGATGTTATTTCACCCAAGATAGCGTTGACCGCTTCATCAAAATTTTTTCTAGCTTTTGCCTGAATCTGCTTTATCTCTTCCTCCGCACGGTGGAGAATATTCTCCGCTTCACGCTCAGCATTTTCTCTTGCCTTTGTCTTCAATTCCGTGGACCTACGCTCACCCTTAGCGACAGTCTCGTCGTAAGCCTTTTTATAAGTCTCTTCCGCTTTTTCCTGCGCCTCCCGTTCAATTCTTTCCGCCTGATCATTTGCGTCCTCTAGTATTCTTCTGCCTTCGTTTTCCCCC
>CP070636.1:683476-685998 GCA_020356305.1 Candidatus Bathyarchaeota archaeon
ATCTGTAGGCTCAGACCCGGAAATCGAGATTCTATGGAAGAAATTCTGCTCTATCGTGGAAAAAGAGAAGATAGCTACCATGAAATATGAGAAAATCCTCTAATCTAACAAGCTGTAACTTCCTCATTTTCGCAGGTTAGGAATGAAATAGACTATAACCGCAACGATCACCATAGCAATGGATGTCAGCCATATCCATCCTGACCTAAAGTAGCTATTTAGAAACAGCAAGGCTACCACGAAGAACATCAGGATGACTGCAATCGTCCGAATCTGCAGAGCTACAACCACCGTCTAGAACATTCATATGTACTATTACAGGTTAATAAACATCGAATACTTTATGGATTGGAAATAGATCGGACGATTTCGTGAAGCATGCATCACCGGCACTCACGCAGTTATAACTCTTAGGCTTCGCCAAAGATCTAAGGGAGAGATTTCTGCATGCAAGCAGTTAGAGAATAACCCCTAGTGGTCTTTTGTTCATAGAAATCATAACAAGTCTAAACGAATCATACAAAATTCTTATTTGACAACAAAATATTGGACGCCTCAAAGGACATGTGGCTGTGAGATGGGAGAGTCTGCAGCGTTCTCACCAGGACACATAACCGGCATCTTCCGGATACACGACAAACCCGAAGACCCCCTAAAAAAAGGCTCCCGGGGAGCCGGTGTTTCACTAGCCAAAGGCGTCACAACCACAGTCAACACCAGAAATTCTTCAAGAAACTCCTTCCAAATCAGGATAAATGGCAAAACTACGAAGTCTGCCAAAGTGTCGGAGCGCGTCATAAACGATTTTCTCTCTCACACCAAAAAGAAAAGCAGAATTATTGTCGACCATGATGTTAAGATTCCAATAGGATCAGGCTTCGGCTCCAGCGGAGCAGGCGCACTAGGCTTGGCGCTAGCCCTTAACGAAGCGTTGAGCTGTGATTTTTCCCGTATTGAGGCAGTCCAAGTCGCCCATATGGCCGAAGTGGAATGCAAGACCGGGCTTGGAACAGTTATCGCGGAGGCTTCTGGAGGCTTGGAGATAAGAATCAAACCGGGTGGCCCAGGCGTTGGGGAATTAAGAAACATACCAGTTGAGGATGATTATGTTGTATCGTGTTTGAGTTTTGGTCCAATTTCAACAGGAGAAGTTTTGACCAATGGAGAACTTCGCCAACGGATAAACGAGTTCGGCGGAGAACTTCTGGATCGACTGATCGCAGAGCCAAAACCACATCTGTTTATGGATCTCTCCCGCAAATTCGCAGAACATGTCGGATTGATATCTCCAAGAATCAAGAATATCTTCACGGAGGCTGACAGTATAGGGTTAACGTGCAGTATGGCGATGCTTGGGGAAACAGTGTTCTCCTTAGTAAAGACAGATAGTCTCGGGGACCTCCTCAAAATTTTCCACAGACACGCTCCCTTAGAACAAAACATAATCATTAGCGAGATAGACTTTCAGGGGGCTAGGCTCCTTGACTGAAGAAATGAAAATCCCGAAAGAGCATCCGAGAGCTGAGTCTCTGAGGGTTCGGGAGAGGTTGTTAGAACATTACAATTTGGGAGCTGTGGCCCATGCGGGTCTCATAGCCCATGGAAGGGGAGAAGCCTTCGACTACCTGCTCGGCGAAGAAACAACAAAATCAGCCCTTGAAGCTATCGAGGCTGCCGTAGCAACTTTGCTGACCGCAAAGCACCCAGTGATCTCGGTGAATGGAAATGCTGCTGCGTTGGTAGCCAGTGATATCGTGAAATTATCTGAGGTTGCCGGAGCCAGAATTGAAGTTAATCTGTTTTACCGTTCCAGTAAGAGAGAAAAAGCTATTGAAGCAGTGCTTAGAGACGCCGGGGCAACGGAAGTTTTGGGGATTGGTGAAGATGCTTCCGCGAGAATACCGGAATTAGGCAGTGAACGGAGGAGAGTAGACCCTAGAGGAATACTCATAGCCGATGCGGTTCTAGTTCCACTGGAAGACGGAGACAGAACTGAGGCACTTGTGCGCATGGGGAAGAACGTGATAGCCATTGACCTCAATCCCTTGTCAAGAACTGCTCAGCTTGCCACCGTCACAATCGTTGACAACATAGTGAGAGCCATGCCAACTCTGGCAAAAATTGCCAAGGGACTGAGAACGGAAGGCAAAGAAAAATTGAAGGGAATCGCATCCGATTTCGACAACAAAAGAACCGTAGGCGAATCAATCGACCTGATAAAACAACGGCTCACAAAACTCGCAGAAAAGGGAACATACATCTCACTTCTGGAGATGAGCAAAATATGAGCTTCAACAAAATCTTTGCTCTAGGCGCTGGTGCCGTAGGAAGCTCCTATGGAGCTCTCCTCTCCAGAAAGAATGACGTGACTCTAATCGGGAACAAAGCCCACTTAGACTCGATAAACTCCAAAGGCTTAACGCTCTCAGGAGACATTCAAGAAAGATTCTTCATAAAAGCATAAGCCAAGATTAAGTCAATCCCCACAAAAAGTCTGATACTCCTAACCACAAAGGCACACG
>CP070636.1:686098-689160 GCA_020356305.1 Candidatus Bathyarchaeota archaeon
AATCCGCATTTCTGTAGGATAAGATTCGGCGGCACACCAAAGCTCTCAACTAGCAATTGAAAGAAAAACTATAGCAACAGGAAGATTACCTGTCTTTCCCGCCTCCACGGCGAGAAAGAATAAGGATCTGGTCCTAGAGAGGCAACCTTCCCATTTACAGAATAAGTGCGAACTTTTATAACCTTTTTAACCGACTATGATGACCAAATTAGTGGCGGTTAACCGATATCTAGGAGGCAGGTTATGGGAAGAGGACAGAAAGAGAGAGTTAGAGGAGACATGTTACGTGAACTGATAGTTCTCGTTTATATGAGAAACAAATATGACCTAACGCCTGAGATCAGGGTTTCAACCTTGAAAAGTCTTCTTGGATACAGCGCAGGGGGCATCGACTACGCCCTAAAGTATTCTGGTTTCTTTGAAACAAGAACAGATAAGATAAAACTCTCAAAGAAGGGAGAGGATTACGTGAGGAGAGAACTCTTGCCTCACTACAAGACCTTCGCTCCTGTTGGTTACTTTCTGATCATATTAGGGGTTCTATTCATCTTGCAATGGTACATGTCTGCAAATTTCAACGTCTCAATCATCTTTGGTTGGGAGTCGGGTGTTCTACTGATCATTGGAGGTGTGGTTTTAAGATTCTGGCTTTTGCCTCTTTTGTACTGGGCTTTAAAAATTCTAAAGAAAATCTGATCGCGATAGTGTTTCACTATTCTCTGAAAAGGCGAAAGGTGACGTGACTAACGAAGGTTCTTATGTCATAGGGCGTTGGTCATTTTACAGCATGGAATTACCTACGAAGAACAACAATTGCTGGCTCTAGCGAAAACTCCATGCGCGATACCTAAAAAAATTTTTAGGGTATCAAACCATTCATAAACCAAGGAGAAAAAGAGTGTGCCAACTGCATTTGTGCTGGTGAACACCGAGATAGGATCTGAGAGTGAGGTTCTGACAGCGCTGAAGAAGGTTGATGGTGTACAGGAGGCCAACACCGTTTACGGAGTTTACGATATAATTGCCAAAATCGGTGCTGAGACCATGGATAAGCTGAAGGAGATTGTGACCTGGCATATCCGACGATTAGACAAGGTGCGATCCACGCTGACTATGATTGTGATCGAGGAACCCTCTTAATCTACTTCCCCTTTTTTTTGTGCGTTCATTGGCAAAGAAGATTCTTATCAGTTGACTCTTCTCATAAATGTGTGATGAGTGCTATTGACTAGAATGTACATTGGATTCGATGACACAGACTCGCCTAGGATGGGCTGCACAACCTATGTAGCGGCGATACTCGTTGAGAAACTGCAGAGACTGGGAGCTTTATTCACAGATTATCCAAACCTTGTTCGGCTCAATCCAAACGTTCCCTGGAAGACGCGAGGCAACGGTGCCCTCTGTTTAAGAGTTAAATGCAATGAGAAACTTGTGGAAGAGATTAAGGACACGGTAATCAAAGAGGTTGAGGAGAACGCCGACCTCGGCTATGACGGGACAGACCCAGGGGTAGTCTTTCTTTTCAATCACATACCAAAGCAGGTCAGAGCCTTCGCGAAGAGAACCATACAAGGGGTGGTCAAGTTGAAGGAAGCTTTGAAGCTTGTTGATAACTCTGAGGCTGAGGCTGTAGGTTTCAAAAAGGGGCGGGGCATAATCGGGGGCTTGGCAGCGATAGGAGAAAATCTTGAAGAAGATCACACCTACGAGATTATCGCATATCGAACACCGGAAAACCGGGGCAGACCTCGAAGAATAGGGCAATCATCAATTGTTGAAATGGACGAGAGAACTTCACCACAAACATTCAACAACATAGATCCGGAGACATCACGAGTACTCATAACGCCCCGCGGCCCAGATCCGATACTCTACGGAATCCGAGGAGAGAATCCCCGCGCTGTTAGAAGAGCCCATCAGATTGTTCATTCAGAGGAACCAGTCGAGAGATGGGTGATCTTTAGGACGAATCATGGAACAGACGCTCATTTGCGGAGTGTTAGATCAATCAGCGAGGTAGACCCCTTCAACCCCGTTGCGGTTCAAGGGCTTGTCGCAGGAGGGCCGAAGGTCATAACTGGAGGTCATGTTATCTTCACAATCCGAGACAAAACGGGGAAGATTGATTGTGCAGCCTACGAACCGACAGGTACGCTTCAGGCTGTTGCGAGAAAGCTTGTGGGAGGAGATCTTGTCGAAGTCTACGGCGGTGTTCGACCTCCTTCGTCCGAGTATCCAATAACCATTAATCTGGAGAAGATGCGAATTCTGAAGTTGGCTCCGAGGGTTGTTCTACATAATCCGACGTGTCCCCGATGTGGGAGGAGGATGAAGTCTATGGGTTTGAAGAAGGGCTTCAGATGCGAGAAATGCGGCTTCCGATCCTCGAGGCTAGAGAAGGTGGCTGTTGAATACAAGCGGAATCTTGATCCCAAGATTTACGTTACTTCCCCAAGATCTCAGAGACACCTGACAAAGCCCCTGTGCAGGTATGGCAAAGAGAAATCTGGTATGCCAAAAAAGATGATTGGTGATTGGCACTTTCCCTAGAATCTATAAATCTAGACTTCTTCAGGTTCTCCAAATATTTCGCAGAGTATTTTGTAAAGTTCCTCTCCGCCCTTGACTCCTGTGAACATGCCCTTTTCAGCTCTCACGATTCTTCCGATCGTCTCATAGGTCTTTCTCCACTCCATCTCCCTCCACATTATCCTATAATTCTTAAACTCTACCCAGGCACGAAACACCAAAACGACAAACATAGCCACCGTAATCACTAAGTTCAGCAGGTATATCCCTAATAAATCGCTCAAACAAATCACCTCAACACAAATACCCAAGAAGATACGGATAGATGGTTTTTAACGATTTTGCCTTCCACAAGGCTAAGACTTCGTTCAAGATAGTCTGTTTGTTCAAAATAGCCAGCTCAAAAGTGCTAGACATGTATTCGAAATAGCCATCCATCACTTATGTTTAAAAGATGCAAAGACACATTCAGTGTAAGGGCAGAATAACGATGAACTGGATACCAATCCTGAAAGACTGCGCCCAAAACA
>CP070636.1:689260-691966 GCA_020356305.1 Candidatus Bathyarchaeota archaeon
AACCGTGACGAGTTAAACAAAACGGTTCAGCAAGTCAAGGAGTTGCGCGAACAAGCGAGAGCAGATCGTAGGGAAAAGCACCATCAAATTCTGAAGCTAAAGGAAAAATTGAAGCAGCTATCGGAAAAGAAACCCAGACGAAGCATAAATGATTTAGAAAACGAGATTAAAAAAATAGAGTGGACGATCCAAACAACCTCTCTGCCAATTCGTGAAGAGAAGAACCTGATCGATGATGTGAGAACCCTTGAAACTCAGCTCTTAACAAGCAAAAAGATCCGTAGATTAGAAGAGAACCTACTTGAGCTGCAGGCAGAGGAGAAAGCCTTGGAAACAAAAGCTAGGATTCACCATGAAAGGCTATCGCAACTGGCCCTACAAAGCCAAAACTTTCATGAAAAGATGAGTGGCCCCCTCAGGGAGATTCAAAGCCTTCGACCTGAAGCAGAAGGCGCGCATCAAAAATACGTGGAAATCAAGCAGAAAACCCAACCGCTTCATCAGAAACGGGCAGAATTGCTGCGCGCGGCCAAATCTCTCAAGCAGAAACTCCGTCAAGCGGAAGAGGAAAAGCAGCTCAAGCGTCAACGGGAGCTTCAAAACCAAGTGGTGGAAAAAGCGTTGGAAAAACTGAAGCGGGGCGAGAAGTTAAGTTGGGAAGAGTTCAAGATATTGACCAAGGAAAAAAAGGTAAAACGACTGAAAACAACCCTTGAGGATTGATCGATAATTCAGAACTTTAAAATGGAGCCTGGATAAAAATAAAGTGACAGACAAGCATTCAACAAGAGTTGAAGAACTGATATGCCAAAGCGCACAAAGGAAAAAACCGAGCGCATCCTCATTCTCTGTGTCGATAGAGACGATGATCTAGGTGCGAAAGCAGGAATAAAGACGCCTATTCTCGGAAGAAAAGAGAATGTCAACGCGGCCACCAGTCTTATTCTGCGAGATCCTGAGGAACCTGACGCGAATGCGATGTTTGAGGCAGTCAGGGTTTACGACCGCATAAGGGAAGAATCCAAGGAGACGATAGGAGAGTGTCAGATAGCCACGATCACAGGGTCTGAACTGGGCGGCGTGGGGGCAGATAGAAAACTCGTATCCGAGCTCACGGATGTGTTGAAAGAATTTTCAGCGACCGATGTTATTTTGGTCACCGACGGTTATGGGGACGAGACGATTTTGCCGTTGGTTGAGTCGAGAGTGCCTGTAACCTCAGTTCGAAGGATTGTAGTGGCCCACAGCAAATCCGTTGAGGAAACTGTGGCAATCTTTTCTCGCTACTTGAAGATTCTCTTTAAGAACCCTCGTTATTCCCGAATTGCGTTGGGCCTGCCCGGAATCTTTCTGTTATTCTTGGGGATCTTGTCTTTATCACAAGTCCCAATTGAACCGTACCACGTTTGGATAGCTCTCTTCCTTGTTGTCGGCACATTTCTCTTCATAAAAGGGTTTGGATTCGATAGGACAGTTCGAGATTTCTACAGCTGGATCCGAGAATATTCTCCTCCTCCTTTCACAGTGCAGATAGCAAGCTTTTCCACCGTTGCTGGACTCTTATTGGTTGCCATCGGCTGCTACCAAGGCGCATTCATTGCAAACCTATATACTCTTCAAAATCCTCTGCCGGACCCAAGTCAATGGATCGCAATATTCCCTATACTAGTAGGAGAATTTATCTCTGGGGCAATAGCTCTCATCGTAATAGGAATCTGCGTTCTTTTGGCAGGTAGGATGGTCCGCTGGTTCCTTCAACGGGATTTTAGAGTCTTACGCACCTCGGTCATCATGGTCGCATGCGCCTGTTCGTGGCTAATCTTCAATGAGGCATCACGGATTCTCATCGATCCCTCTCTAGAGTACACAAGTCTTGTAGTTGCCATTATTGCCAGCATACTCTTAACCCTGATTGCCATTTCAATGACCATGGTGTTCCACCGAAAGTATCCACGTTTTTTCAAGGAGAAAGACACGAAAAAATGAGAAAGACGAGTATGGCAATAATCGGTGGAACCGGCTTGGAAGCACTCTTGAAGGATACTAAGCAGATTCGAGTGGGAACTCCGTATGGACTTCCGCCAGCTATATCGGTTGGCAAGATTGATGAAAGAGCCGTAGCTTTTTTGCCTCGCCACGGTCCTAGCCATTCAGCTCCTCCTCATCGAGTGAATTATAGAGCCAACGTGTATGCTTTACATGAAATCGGCGTGAAGCAGATTGCTTCAACAAACGCCGTGGGCACAATCAATCTCAATTTCAAGCCGGGCGACCTTGTCATCCCTCATGACTTGATCGATTTCACTAAATGTCGTGACTTCACATTTTACGACGAGGCGCCGGTCACTCACATTGATTTGTCTCAACCATACTGCCCACAGATTCGTGGTCTCTTGATTGAAAAAGCGAAAGATTCCGGCATGAAAGTGTGGGACCGAGCGGTTCTTGCGTGCACTGAGGGCCCCCGCTATGAGACTCCCGCTGAGATCGAAATGCTCAGGCGGTTGGGTTGCGACCTCGTTGGCATGACCGGGGTGCCAGAGGCTGTGCTCGCCCGTGAGCTAGAGATGTGCTACGCAACCCTATGCTTCGTTTCAAACTTGGCGGCAGGAATGCAGAGGCGACTAACCGCCAATGAAGTGGTATCGATGGCGAAGAAAATGCTACCTGCTATTCAGCAAATCTTAAGAGAGACCATCAAAAACC
>CP070636.1:692066-703823 GCA_020356305.1 Candidatus Bathyarchaeota archaeon
GCTATTTCAGGAGGAGAGCGAGAACACACGTTTGCAGGAGTGTTGAAAAGAATGAAGTTGACTGGTGAAAATCCAGAGAAGTATGGCTGGTACTTACAGATGCTCAAACAGGGAGTTCCTTTTTCTGTCGGGTTTGGAATTGGAGTTGAAAGATTGACAAGATGGATTTGTGGCTTGGAAACAATTTGGGAAGCAGTGCCGTTTCCACGAGTTCCAGGAATAGCGTCTCCGTAAGCGTTGATCATAAGATTAGATGACGTCGCTTCGATTCTTTCGCGCGCGTAGATTATGATCAGTATTAGAGCTACATAACGATTTTAAGTTCAAAGGATAGACAAAACAAGAACTATGATTTGGTAGTTCACTCTTTAAGGGTAAGTGAAAAACACGAGGATGAGCCGGCGAGAAATGGTTCGCAAGAAGGATGGAGAAGAGAAAGTTTCCAATTATTATACGTTGCTGAGGGACCCAGCACGCCGCAAAATAGTTGGGATTTTAGGCGATCAAGGCAAGATAGGCTTTAAAGAGTTGAAGCAGATCCTTGGTCTTGGCGTTGGTACGGTCTACTACCATTTAGATATGTTGTCTGATTTCCTAAAGCAGGATAAGCAACGAAAGTATATGCTGAATGATCGCGGTCGCTTGTTATATCGGTCATTGACACAGAAGAGCTTGCCACCTGCATTGGACATCGGTGAGACCTTCAGCCACCGCTTAGGGCGCTACCTTTTCCTTTCTCCAGTTTTCGTTCGGACAACAAAACCAACAATACTCTTGCCCCTCTCACTCGCAATTCTGGTTTTGGGTGCAGTTGGCTCAGCCATTTCAAATCTTGAGCCCATGTTGTTCTTCTATTTCTCTTTCACCCTTCACGAGTTCGAAACAATCATTGGGCTTTTTCTTTTCAACTGGGTCAGCTTGTTTCTGGTCTCCGACCTCATTGTTTCTTTACTATATAAGCGGTCTGGAAATGAGTTGCAGCTTTTTACTTGCTTAGGTATTGCAGCATTTCCTCTGGCTCTGTTTCCATATATCGCTATGTTTGTTTCGTTTGAAATAGCTCGGTATCTGCTTCTCATACTTCAAATGTGGAGTCTCCTGCTGCTTTCCTCAGCTTTCTGTTTTGGCAAGGGTTTACGTCTCGATAAATCGTTTGCGATAAGCATGCTCCTTCTTTACTTGAACATTGTTCTGCTAATGATTATTGGACGTTTGCCTTGAAGTTCGAGATTTCTCGAACTCTTGTAAGCTACTATTCGAGTTTTCTAGAAACGATTTCCTTAATACTGGCTTTTTCCAAGTTAATTTTGGTGAAAAGGCATGAAAAGAAGCAGAAAATTGATTTCTACAATTATTCTCGGAGCACTGTTGACAACTCTCATGCTTCCGCTGGCAACAGTATTTGCGTCTGCCGAGGGAGAACAGAAACAGATTCAAGTGCGTTGGAGAACGCAAGGAAACTGGACCTATATACAAAATGATAAGATAACTATCGTGTTTCCTGCAGGCGGCAAGAAGCCAATGTTCTTATGGTGGTACACAGAGGATCCAGAAAATATCAATGTAGTGAAATACAAGGGACTAATCGAATATGTAACGTTTGACCAGCCATATTTTGTCTGGAAATATCAAGCTTGGGCTTGGAGAATCAGGGAACGAATAGAAGCCCGCTACTACGACCCGATAAGCGGTACGATTCAAAACCAGTTGCGTTTAAGAGCTATTTTGTGGATTCTATCAGAGATTGGGAACTTCACGGGTCTTCACAGTCCTTATTTGCCCTTCAGTGGCTGCCGATGGGAATTGAGCACTCCGATGAACGTGACCAAAGGCGACGTGGAATATCTTAGCTTCAACTTTACATTGGTAGATGTTCCAGAGTTTGCGCCAAACCTGCAATTCGCGGAGAACAACGTAATTATCAGATGTAGGTTCTACTACACGCCTGCAACAGAGGACGTTGATGGTCAGTATACCTACTCGGTGGATGCTGGCGAACTTAAAATGGATCTAGTGGTGAAACATTGGGACTGGAACATAGACAAGCTTAAGCCTCTACTGGAAGAACTGAGCGAAGAAGGAATCGGAGTTCCTAGGGGTGAAGCAGGATTAGCATTATGGATTAACTTAGCCTCTATTAACATGACAAAACTTGCAGAAGATGATGCACTAGCTGCTGGCGATACAAATTCAACAGAAGCGGCATCAGCAACCAGAAACATCTACGTTGAAGGGCAGCGTGTCTCAACAGTGCAAGATAAGACTGGATTGGAAGATGAGCAGCCGCTGCAAAATCGTGCAAGAGAACGTTTCACGTTCCGCTTTGAAAGAGGCAACGCCACGTTTGCCGGCTTCTTCAAGTTTGTTCCCAAAGCCTTGGTGAGAGATCCGGCGAACAACGCCGTCATCGACGTTGTCGACGTGACTGCTTCTTACATTCCAGCTGGCAGACATATGCGGGTGTTCCTTGGCTACCCATACTTCGGCAACAACACTCTTGAGCATGATCCGTCGCTTGGAATTGAGAGCTTGCCACAACTGATAACGCTTGGTCTCGTAATGGTGTTGGTTGGCGTTACCGCTGTCATCGCAGCCGTAATCTTGGTTGTTCGCAGAAGAGGACGAATAGTCAATGTAGTTGGCGTTCGATAAACTTCCCCCTTTTCCTTTTTTTGCGCGCGCTGAGTTCCACTCTTATTTTTGTCTTACTTTTTCTTCCAGAACGTGGTCCACGTCATCCAGTCCGAGGCGTTCTAGCACCTCTGACTTCGGTATTCCATTCTCGTCCCAGCCTGCAGCTTCGTAGTATTCTTTTTTTGATTCCTCAAATTTGGCTCTGTTAACTTTTTTTCCGGCATCGGGTCCTGAGGGTAGAGGTTCATAGAACCTTGAGGGGTTGTCGTCGTGCACTCGTGGATCCCATTTGAGGTCTGGTCCGCCCAGCAGCAGGAGCGCTCTCTGTAGTTGGAGTATTCGGAGGGCTGGAGTCTGGTACCATTCTTTGGGTGCTATTTCCCATCCTGTGACCGCCTTTAAGAAATCCCATTTGACTTCTGGCGGGTCGAAGGCGTTGAACCAGCAGTAGACGCCTGAGTCATGGAGAATCATGGTTAGCTCGCTGTCGCCGTGGTCGATTGGCATATATGCTACGGACGTGTGATCTCCAGCTTGTACAGAGCAAGCGTAAGATATCTCTGTCGTATAGTCCCTTCCACTTCTGATTCCGTGCGCTCCAGGTGCCACTCCTTTCTCTTGAACCGCGTATTGCATCAGATTCGTTCCTTTCATCTCCTGTATCATGAGGGCAGCTCTGTAAGAGCCCTCAGCTAATATATCCCCGAT
Organism: Candidatus Bathyarchaeota archaeon; assembly: GCA_020356305.1. The sequence goes on from CP070636.1 coordinate 695,409, forward strand.
TCCTTCTCTGACAGCGATCTTCTTGGCTAATGCAGCAAAGGCTCGGGTATCTCCCCACTTGAGCTCTATGCCATCCAAGTCCTCTTTTGTCAAGATACCTCTCTGATAGAGTTCGCCAGCGAATCCCAGCAGGTTTCCACACTGTATGCCGCATAATCCTAGGTCATCAATTAAAGAAGAGAGATAGACGTTTTCTTCTGGGTTGAAGATTCCTAGGTTCGTTCCCAAATAAGCTTGTAACTCATAGTCAGGGTTGTCACCTATTGCGTCTTTGAAGGGTCCTACCTTTGACATCGCAATTTTCAAGCATGTTGTTGGGCAGCCGAAGTCACCCCAATACCTTTTTATCCAGACCCTTTGCTCAAACCTGTTCACTCCGAAGCTTCGCTGATCGTGCCACTCCTCCTGCCAGTTCCTCACAGGCTCTGAACTGTCGCTCGCGCCAACTTCATAACCTGCTGCACCGGTTCCCCACCGTCTGAAAGCATCATCGCCATAACACTCCTCTGACACCTTGTCTATCAGCATCTTCACCGTTTCCATATCTTCCACCTCGGGCAGAGGGCCTGTGCCTTTAGCTACCAGCGCCTTGAGATTCTTCGAACCCATCACCGCACCGTATCCACCATAGCCTGCCGCGTGTGTCCATTTCGCCATCACAGCAGCCATTCTGACTCTGTTTTCCCCGGCCGGCCCTATGTAAAGCATTGCTGGTTCCTTCCACTCACCGTAACTGGGGAATCTTTTTTGGAGAATTTCTCTTCCCTCTTCGGTGAGCATTTTCAGCGTTTGCTTCCCATTCTTGCCCCATATGTGACTTGCATCTCTGATTTCAATTTGAGAGTCCACGATGAAGAGATAGCTGGGTCTGGCGGCTTTTCCTAAAATGATCAAGCCGTCGTAGCCAGCGCATTTGAGTTCGATTGGAAACTCCCCAGCAATTGTTGAACCTATCACGCCATTGCTCTGTGGAGATTTCCCAGACACGCAGATTCTACCTCCTGGGAAGAAACCTGTGAGAGGTCCGGTTAGAATCAAGAGGATGTTTTCTGGGCCAAGGGCGTCAACAGTTTCCCATCGGTGACCTAGCCTGTCCCACAAAATTTTCGTAGCTAGTCCTCTTCCACCGATATAATTTCTCAAAACGTTTTCGTTGAATATCAAGTTCTTTGTGTTTTCTGTTGAAAGATCGACCTCTAGAAACTTGCCCGCATATCCACGCATTTAAATTAGCTCCTCTCCGGCTTTTCCGTACAAGTTGACCACTAGGTCTCGTGTTATTTCCTCGGGGGTGAGGGCGTATAGTTTGTAAGCGCGACTGCGCCCTGATACTCTCTCATCAGCTTTGACGATAACTTTGAGGGCATCCCATTTTCCCTTCTGGCAGACTTGTACACACTGAGGTTTTCCGCCGCAAAGGTCACATATTAATGCATAGTTTTCTGTTGGGTGAATATGCGGAATCTTTCCTGGACAGGCCTCAATGCAAAGGCCACAGCTCGTACACTTCTCCTTGTCAACCAGAACTGCTCCAGTTTCTTCGCTTACTGACATGGCATCCACTGGACAGGACTCAACGCATGGGTAGTCTTCACACTGGGCGCAGAGGTGAGGAACCTCAGCTCCTGGAACGAGCATAAATACTCGAATTCTAGAGGCTTCGGGCCATATTTTGTTTTCATGGAATAGGGAACAGGCTATCTCGCACTTTCTGCAACCGCTGCATCTTTTATAATCTCTTACGATCCAGATATGTTTTTGAGTAGGCATCTTTCATGGCTCTCAACAAATGTCTTGCGAGAATTTTCATCGATTCCAACTAAAAAACCTAACGAAAATAAGAGGGGATTAGCGTGCTCACGTCGACTTGTGCCTGCTCAAGAAAATCAGTGACAGCGCTGCCAATGCTGATATTATTCCTGCCACTATGAAACTGGATTCCAGCCCGTGTTGAACAACAACACCAGCTGTGATCAATGGTGCTATTCCTTGTCCAACATCTACTGCCATCAAATAAAGCGAGTTTGCAATTACGTTTCTAGAGGGCTGGACATGTTGCGCAATGAGTAGCGAGCCGACCGGGAAGAGTACACCCTGAATTGCGCCAATTGAAGCAAAAATCCCAGCGAAAAATAAATCGTTTGTGACAATTCTCAACGTCAAAGCAAGAAGCCCTGCAAGTAGTGTGCCAATAGTCATGAGTGTTGGTTTTCCTACTTTTTGAACTATTTTTCCTGTGGAGAAACGCGTGATTGTGGTTGCAATATAATATAGGAGGAAAAGAGCAGAAACACGTTCATCGTTGAAATTAAGCGTCTCTTTTGCGTAAAGCGGACCATAGACCAGAAGCACTCCGAAAAGAATGAAGAAAGCAAGATTTCCGACAAAAGCAATGCCAAACATGTGATTGCGTGCAACCGCTGAAATTTTGCTCTTTGTGGATTCTCTCTTAAAGGTTACACCTACAATCTGCCAATCTCTTTCAATTGCTGAAATTTTCGTATGAAGGAAGAAAGATGCAAAAACTCCAATTAGTCCTACAATAGTTGCAAAGTAAAACGTCTTTGAAATACCAAATACAGGAATAGAAAATGTTGTAATGGCTGGTCCAGCTAACAAACCGAGGCTCAACGATGCGGTGTATGTACCAACGCCTTTGTCTCTTACGAGGCTCGAGATTGCTAGGGTAGCTAGAATTAGGGATGCTGTTCCTATGAAAGCGTAGGCAAACCCTTGTGCAACACGCAAAACCACTAGCACGACAATGCTGTCTGTTAGGGGATAGAACGCTGGACAAATAGCGAAGGTCATAAAAGCAAAAAATAGAAAAGTGATTGTCTTTTTTCCGCCCGCAAATACGCTTAGAAGGAGTTTAGTAAGTGCGGAAGTAACAAAAAACATGGCTGTTATCAGGCCGATTGTTTCAACTTGCGTACCTATCCTGTCTTTCAGATAGATAGACAGTATCGGTGCAATGACTGAGAAGGAACCTATGTAGCTAAACCCCATCATACACATGGTCAGGTGTGGTGTTAGTTGCAGTCTTTTCAATGGAAATACACACGCTGTTTCAGGCCTAGCCAGCTAGGCGGGAATATCTGAAAAGAAAGTCCCACCACTTTTCATCTCGACCTTTTTCGTCTTCACAAACAAGTTCATATATACGCTTAACTATGGCATGATGCCTCTTTTCATCCGCAATTATGTTCTGGATAATGAATCTTAAGCGATTATCTTCGGTCACATCAACGATTCTTTCGAAGTCCACAAGCATTTTGCGCTCAATCTCGACATGCTTCTCAAGAACTTTGCGGACTTGTTCGCTTTCGCTCCTAACCTCTCTTGAAGGAGATTTGAGCAACTGTAAGATAGTGTTCAACATGTGCCCGTGCTTCACTGAGTCCACAGCGAGCTGATAAAACATGAACCGAATAACCGTGTTCCCCGTTTTTTTGGCTGAATCGTATAAAAGTGCTGTCGCTTTTCTCTCGTTCTCAATCTGCTCCTCAATCATTCCTTTAAAGCTGTGCGTGCTCCCTGGCAAATTGATCCCTTGAGCCAATTGTAAGTCTCCATCATTTAAATATTTCAAAAACAAACAAGCCTGCACGCGCTTTTTGGGGTTTGAAGGGGGTTGCTGAAAAGAGAAAGGAGTTTTTCAGGCTTTACCTGTAAAAGGTGCCCCTTCAAACCTTTCCAAAACGCGCTCCTCTCTCTACTCCGCTGTACACATAGTGTTACCACAATACAAATAAAGTTTGCGGTGTGATTTAATGTTGACTTTTTCTACTCGATAGGTTATCAAAAGAGTCGTATGTAGAATTTTTTGTCGTGTTCAAAGTTATTTAGTCACTTGTCCATAAGTTTTGATTGTAGGCTGGGAGAACGGCGGATGTCACGTAGGATAATCTTTCATGTCGACATGGATCAGTTTTTTGCGGCAGTGGAAGAACGGGAGCATCCTGAGTTTGGAGGCAAGCCTGTGGTCGTCGGAGCCGATCCGAAGGAAGGACGGGGAAGGGGGGTGGTAAGCACCTGCAACTATGAAGCGAGAAAGTATGGCATACGCTCCGGAATGCCCATCTCAAGAGCTTGGAAGCTCTGTCCTGACGCTATTTTCTTGCCGGTAAACTTCAAACTTTACGTTCAAGCGTCCTCCCGAATAATGATAATTCTCAGAGAATATGGGGACAAATTCGAGCAGTGGGGATTGGATGAAGCGTTCCTCGATGTCAGCTCAAGGGTGCGAAGCTTCGAAGAGGCAGAAAAACTCGCGAAAACCATAAAACGGACGATTCGCGATGGAGAAGGACTTACATGTTCCATAGGTGTTGGACCAAACAAACTCGTGGCAAAAATTGCCAGCGACTTCAAGAAACCTGACGGACTGACAATTGTCGATGAGAACTCCGTTGAAAGTTTCTTAGCTTCTCTACCGGTACGAAAGCTGTTATGGGTAGGCAAGAAAACCGAGCGTAAGCTGAACGAAATGGGGATAGAAACCATAGGCGACTTGGCAAGCTATGATGTGTCAATTTTGACTGAAAAGTTCGGTGTGATGGGCGTCCAATACCATCGGATGGCGCGCGGAATAGACCAGAGTGAAGTTGCTGAAAGCGGCGAAACAAAATCTGTTGGACGAGAAACAACCTTTGAAGAAGACACGTCCGATTACGATCTTGTCCTCGATACGTTGGACAAACTAAGCAAACAAGTGCACGAAGAAATAGTTGCACGCAAGATGCTGTTCAAAACGGTCACTCTGAAAATTCGTTTTGAAAACTTTGAAACCCACACCCACGGCAAGACACAGGCCTTCTTCACAGATCGTCTTCGAGACCTTCAGAAAGCAGCGCGCAAACTTGCTCAGCCATATCTTGATCAAAACAGAAAAGTCAGATTGATAGGTGTGAGAGCATCAAACCTGACATCTCGCAAAGAACAAAAGACTCTGGCGTGAACAAGGCTGAAGTCAGGGCTACAAAGCATCTGGCTGGAAAGCCTCTGATTCACATGCATGCATGCTACAATGCGCGCGCGTGAATGAACTTTGATTTTTGTAGTTATGCTACGTATTTTGGCTTCAATAAACGTATATACTCCACAAAACAAGTTTTGGCTGTCTGAAAACTAAAGATGAGACAAAGTTGACAAACGAAACCTTTGTGGCTGCTTGTCCGAATCCTAAATGTCAAAGAGAGATTGAAGAGCCTATTCTCTTGAATAGGCTGTCAAAAAAGCCGGTAGAACAGTACTACGCTTGTCCACACTGTTTTATGAAACTAGATGTAGACATCAAAGACTCTCAAACGTTGAAAGAAGAAGAAAAAGAGGAAGAGAAACTTGCGGTCGTGCCATTAGAGAAGGAAGAGAAACTTGCGGTCGTGCCATTAGAGAAGGAAGAGAAACTTGCGGTCGTGCCATTAGAGAAGGAAGAAGAGAAGAAGGAAAAAGAAGAGCCTGCGGTCGTACCGTCAAAGAAGGAACAAAAAGGTCCGTCAGGCTGCAATCATGATTTGGGATATTTGGCGAGACGTCCTAAAGACGTTCCTATTCCACAAGAATGCCTAGTCTGCTCGAAAATAGTGGATTGTATGCTCAAGAGAGGTGGCGCCTAGGTAGATCTAATTTGGCAAGTCTAGTGCGCCCGCATCTTCGTGCACATCTACCATCATTGTACGCTCTACGTTGCTATTCATCTTGAATTACTAAACATTGGGTTCCCATGAAAATTTTTGGGGGTCGTTGCCTGCTCGAAAGTGCTAATGTCATACCGCAGAAAGCCGATAGATTTTGCATCTGAATTTACAATTCATAACTCATTTTAAATGTAGGAGTCAACGTTAGAGTACAATGTTAAATAAGAAATCCAAACGCCCAAAATGCAAATTCAAGAAACCATGTGATTTCAAGAGACCATCCAAGAAGGAACCTAAATGCCGTTGGGCCGGCACATGCAACCAGCAATATGACATGTACTGAATGATAAAAAAAGCAAGGATTAAGAGCTGGTTTGCCTTTCAAAAACCAACCAATGACCAATCATTGTGCCATATCGGTCCCGCACCCGTGCGCGCAGAAGAAGTAGCTTACTCTGGGCTCCTAGCCTCAGGATGTGCACATGCCTGTAAAAAGATTTGAGCAACAAGCCTCTTTCGTTTAAGATTTATTTCGAGTATTCCGTTGTCCATGCAATCTGGGCATATGTTGAAATCGTATGCTGAACCGTCGTGAAAAGTAAACTTGCATGGATATACGACCTTAACGATATCACCGCAACAATCACAAAACAGAGGGTACACGTTCCTGACCTTTTTGTGAATTAAGGATGACAAATCTTAAAAAGAAAGTTTCGTGCGCAAAAACGGTGGGCAACCTGAAGTATTCACGAAGATGGATATATTGTGGTTTGCATAACAAGAGCGTGCGATTGTATATTTTGCCCAGGTTGTCAGAATCAGGAGTTACCGCTATTTTCTTTTTTTGAGGTTGTCTTCAGAGAGTTCGGTCTGTATCATAGGTAGTTTTTTGGTCTTTTTCCAGATCTCCCGAAGTATGGGAACAACGTAATCTATCGCCGCCTCTATCCTTTCTTCATCAAAGTGGCAGTCTTTGAAAAGTTTGTTCAGTTTAGCCGGGTCGATAGGAACCAAAAGAAAATAACCGTATTTTGCCATCTTGTCATCACCTAGGCAGTGTTGGCTCTCAACTAGTTATATGGTTTATGAACTCGCAATTCATGTGACTCCGTACTCAGCTACTGCGCCGGCTCGCAAATCCTAGTTTCTGTATTGTGATGCGCACGCACAAGAGTTATGTGCACAACTCACTAATTCGGCCCGTGTCAGCATAGTTTTATGAAGAGTCTGTTTCACTGCTTACGGGCATGCCTATGCCGACACCGCGATAAGAAAAGCCAGCTTCTCTGCAGTCTTTTGGGTTGAAAACGTTTCTACCGTCTACTAGCACAGGAGTGGCAAGAACGCTTTTGAGCCAGTCCAAATCGATATTGAGGTATTCTTTATGAGGGGTTGCGATGACCATGCAGTTCTTATATCCTAGGGCGTCTTCCAAGTTGTTCGTGAGAGCCACTCCTTCAAACTCTCTAACAAACGGATCATGCACTACAACTTCCTTACATACATCTTTAAGAAGGTTGTAAAGTGGCAACGCCGGCGTATTTCTCGTATCATCGGAGTCCCCAAGAAACGCGAGACCTAAAATGCACACTCTTGCTTCTTCGAGCTTAACACCCTTCTCATGTAGTGCTTCTTCCACCAAATCTTTCACATGTTGTGGCATTGAATCGTTTATCCTTCTGCTTTCGACGAGAATCTTAGGCGTAAACTTGAAGATTCCATGAGCTTCCAGACCATACTTCAACAGCCACGGGTCTTTGGGGAGACAGTGGCCTCCGACGCCTGCACCTGGGGCATGCATCATCCTGAATGGATTCTTTGCAGGATCAGATGGGTCATTAGGCAAAGAGTTCACGAAGCGCCTAACCTCGTGCACGTTAACGCCAAGGCTCTCGCAGATCAACGCAACTTCATTTGCGAACGCGATGTTAACGTCGCGGTAGGTGTTCTCGGTGACCTTTGCAACTTCCGCTGTAATACAGTCGGTTTGAAACACCTCCGCCTTGACGATCTTCTGATAAAAATCAACGGCACGTTGAGCGCATCTAGGGGTGACTCCTCCTACAATCCTCGGCATATGGACCAAGTTGTGAAGCAGGCGGCCCACCATGACGCGTTCATAAGAGTACACAAGGTTGAAGTCTTTGCCCACCTTCATCCCAGAGGACTCCTCCAAAATTGGCTTTACGATATAGTTGGTAGTTCCCGGAGCCACGGTGGACTCCACGATGATCATCACTCCGTTTTTCATATGTCTTCCAACAGCTTGAGTTACCTCTCTTAATGAACCGTACCGCGGCGCATGATTCTCATCAACTGGAGTCTGAACATCAACAAGAATCACGTCAGCTTTCTTACACACAGAAATGTCGTCGGTAACTCTGAAACTGCCCTTCTTCACTACCTTTTCAATGAGCTCAGCCAGACCCGGTTCGTCGCCTCCAATCGGACACCTACCCGCATTGAGATAGTCGATCTTCCACCCCGACCGCTCAGATTTTCTTTGCACCCCAATAACATTGAAGCCTTCAACGTTAGCGAACATAGCAGCCGCTGGAATGCCTGCATATCCCATACCTATGACCACGATCTCCAAGTTCATCACGTCTCCTAATTTCGACCAGCGTTTTCCTTTTAAAGATTTGTTCGCCACTGCGCGTTAGCGACGGAAGAGTCTTCAGGAAGCTACAATGTTGCGCTTAACAGGGCTAACATCACTCGAATAAAGCCGCTTAGGTTTTTGGCATACCTGGTGAGGGGGGTGGGACTTGAACCC
>CP070636.1:703923-707122 GCA_020356305.1 Candidatus Bathyarchaeota archaeon
CGTCATGGAACTGTAGGAATATCTCAGAACCGAGGTGTCAAAATCATAATTATCGATGGGGTACGCAGCATAAGTAGGTTCGCCAAAATCCAGGTAATGCTCGTCTTTGCCATTCCAAGGCTTGACTCTGAGTTGACGGAGACCATTCTTCCGCTCGATCAGAACAAGATAATCCCGAAAGATCTCGATCTCCGACAGCAGTACGTCCTTTCGATGCGGCATCAATTCCTTCCAGTGCTCTCGACCGGTTCGATCAACTGGAGTCATTATCAAGCGGAAGTTCTTGGCCTGGTCATTGGTGACTACGTAGAAATGGTCCTTGTAGTGGTCTACCCAGTATTCATGCTCTTTCTCACGAGGCAGAAATATCTTGAATTCACCGCCTGGATCATCTGCGTCAACGTAACGGAATTCTGTACTCAGAGTCTGTCGTGATGTGATCAGTATATATCTCTTAGACTTGGTCTTCCGTACAGAACACGAGAAGGTGTCGTCGGTCTCCTCGAAGACCAGTTCGTCATGGGCGGGATCGGTGCCCAGAACGTGCCGGTACACCCTGTAAGATCTCAACGTAACTGGATCCTGCTTCGTATAAAAGACCGTCTTGTTGTCATTGGCCCAGGCCACGTTCCCGGTCACTTCTGGTATTTCATCCTCAAGCAATTCCTCAGTAGTGAGATTCTTGAATTGAATGGTGTATATTCTCCGGCCGACCATATCCACCGCATAGGCAAGCAGGTTTTGATTATAACTTACGACTCTCCGCCGAACCGAGATGAATTCGTGCCCTTCGGCCAACTCATTGACGTTGAGCATGACCTCTTCTTCGCTGTCCAAAGACTCTTTCTTTCGACAGTAGATGGGATATTCCTTTCCTTCCTCCTCGCGACTGTAGTAGTAATAGTCGTCCTGCTTGTATGGCACAGACATGTCTGTCTGCTTGGTCCGGTTTTTGAATTCCTCAAACAGCGTCTGCTGGGTACCTTCGGTATGGGCCATGACCGAGTCGGTGTGCTCGTTTTCAGCCTTGAGATAATCGAGGACTTCTGGATTCTCACGTTCCTTGAGCCAGTAGTAGTCGTCGATTCGAACGTGACCATGCTTCTCAAATCTCTTTGGGATGCGTTTGGCAGTCGGTGGTGCGGATTCAGGAGTGACCTTATGCTGTTCTATTGAACAACTGTAAAGGGCGGCTATCGCAATTAAGCACGCGATTATCTGGCAGCACCTTACTGCGGTTGAGCGAAGGTTCGTGTTGGTAAGCTTAGTGGTGGCCATTCTCAGTTACTCCTTTGTGGGCTTGGCACAGTATCTCTGTTCAAATCGTCGCCAATCCACTTGGTTTTGGCTGGACATTATATATCCAAAAGATCACGTGGGCGAGATAAAAAGACGGGTTACTGATATTATATATGGAATCGGTTAAGAGAACAAGACTCATGTCTTATATATAAAAAACATATGCATTGTAAAACGCTAGAATTCTCCAAAAAACTAACCTCTTTCAGAAGCTAGAAAACACCCTGATTTTCAGGTGACATCTTGTCACTATTTTGACACCACAAATGCTGATTTTGCGTATATCGAGTCCGGAAAAACGTTAATTTTTTGCAAAAATCTAAATATTTCTCAGAATTTTTTTACTTCTATCGGATTAAGTATACGGCGCTCTTTTAGGAAATTCCCACAAGAGGTTAAAAGCAAATAGAAGCCTTGGAATAGGATTTGGATGGTTACAATGCAGAGGTATTTATTGTAGAATGATTGAGTGGACATACTGGAAAAATATTTCGAGGAGTGGTGAATGGGAAATCCGACTTCAATACACATGTTGGTACAGAGATTCGTTCAGCAATTCGCTGAGATTTGGTGGGAAAGTTATACCCATATCCCCCAACTGGACGATACTTACTCTGAGCAAGATAAACTATCTCGCGAAGCTCAGTTGGAACAGTTGTTGCATACTTTGGAATCAGAACAGGAACAGAAATCACTCTGTGAAAAAGAATGCTCTCATACTCAAGAGAATTTCTTCTCAGCTTTTAGGACCTTTCTCAAGTCTGCATTAGACTTCGAAGATGAACATTTGGACATCATACTATCGCATAGTTTCAAGGAGGCAACGAAAGAGTTTGTGAAAATGGGACGCCGCTTTGATCCCTCGATTGGCTTGGATGAGATCTTCCAAGCGTGCCGCAATGTTTGGACAATGAATGGATTACAACATATGCTAAACTTGCCAATCGAGTTAACTCCTGCTGTTTTTGCTTATAGTATGCTCTATCCTTATAGCGACAATTACCTTGATAATCCTGGAATCTCTACGGAGACCAAGATTGCCTTTAATGAACGTCTATCACAGCGATTAGCTGGGGAGGCAATTACTCCGGCTGACCCTCACGAACAAATCATATTTGACTTAATAGGTATGATTGAGACTCAATATGAACGTTCACACCATCCCCAAGTATTTGACAGTTTATTTGCCATTCATAATGCTCAAATGAAAAGTCTTTGCCTTCTTGATCCCAAGGTTCCACTATCTGAAGAGGATGTGTTGAAGATTAGCATTGAGAAAGGAGGTGCTTCACTTCTGGCCAATGGTTACCTGGTAGCCGGCTCTTTAACTGAATCTCAATGTAAATTCTTATTTGGCTATGGTGTGTATTTACAACTTGTGGACGATCTACAAGATGTTCAAGAGGATTCCAAGGCCGGACTCTTGACGGTTTTTTCTCGAGCCGCTAAACATTTTCCATTAGATTCGTTCACTAACCGTACCTATTACTTTGGCAACAAAGTAATGAGTTTTTTAGACGGTTTTGAAGGACAAGACTTAGGCTCTTTTATAGATTTGATGAAAAGGAGTATTGTAATGCTAATCGTTGAGGCAGTAGGGCTTACTGATGGTTTCCATAGCAAGTCTTACATTCAGGAACTTGAGACTTATTCGCCCTTTCGTTTCTCTTTTCTCAAAAAACATTGGTCCAAGCTCTCTTCGTATCAGATATCATTGATGAGGTTGTTGGAAAAGTTTGCGGTAACAGAGAACAACAGCAGATGATCGAATAACGAAGTGAAGGAATGAGTACCGTCTGGAATGTGCCTGACACGCCTGTTCTTCTGTTCGTCAGATTTGGTGACGATTGCTCCAATATTGGACAGGAGACCGCAACGTACACCTATGAAGAGCTCAAAG
>CP070636.1:707222-709733 GCA_020356305.1 Candidatus Bathyarchaeota archaeon
AAACGGATAGAAAGGTTCTGGAAGAGGATGGAAAGACTTGGATTAAGGAAAGACCGGCTTCAACTCTTATGGGCGAGTGCGGCGGAAGGCGAGCGCATCGCATCCAAGGTTAGAGAAATGGCAGAGATGGTGGAAAGCGTCACGTCGGAAGAAATAGAAAAAACAAAACAAGCGTTTGGAACTGGGAGGTGACGCGTTTGCCATTGAGGTTGTGGCGTAAACCGTTAGATGCTAACAAGATTTCTGTTCCCCACGCTGAAGTCTACATAGTGAGAGAGCGTTGTGATGGCTGTGGATTTTGCATAGATTTCTGCCCAAAAGGAGTGCTTGCACGCTCTGAAGAAATGAATGAAGAAGGCATCTACCCGCCAAAAGTTGTAAATGAAACTAAATGCTCCCTCTGCGGTTTTTGCCGCTCAGTATGCCCAGTATGCGCAATTTTTCCAATCGAAAAAAAGGTTTCTGGAGAAAATCTAGATGGTCGAGGAACGGAGTAGTTGGAGCGGGTACCTTAAAATCGCAGCAAAATGTTATTTTAAAGAATCATCAGGTTAATTTGGAATAAGGGTGTGGAAAATGAGTATGTTTGAGGACATTCCAGTGGATGTTGGAGTGATCTACGAAGGGGAAAGAATTCGAAGAAAAGATATGTACGTGGAACTCGGAGGTCCAAATCAGGAAGCAAAGTTTGAACTCGTGAAAGTCAAGGGCTTGGACGAAGTGGAAGACGGCAAAATAACGGTTGTTGGACCAAATCTCAAGGACGTGAAGGAAGGAAGCAGCATTCCCTTTGGAATCTACATCGAAGTTGCTGGCAAAGATGTTGAAGAGGAACTTGAAGGCGTCATCGAGCGACGCATTCACGAATACTGTAATTTCATCCAAGGCTTCATGCATCTTAACCAACGCTACGACATTTGGCTACGGCTAAGCAAGTAATCCTTTCAGAAGGGCTTAAACTCCTTCAATCACATCGGAAAAGTCTTGACAAGGCTCTACAAAAGCGAGTTATCCTTCATCGAGAAAATACAGGTCACCTTTATAACCGAGCCAGACAAGGTTCGAGAAATGTGGAAGGAAGCTCTCAGCATCTTCTAAGCCCGCGACGCCAAGGCCCGGGGAATGAAAGATGAGGAAGTAGACACCTTCTACGGTTGCACTCTCTGTCAGTCCTTCGCACCAACCCACGTATGCGTGATAACCCCCCAGAGATATGCAAATTGCGGAGCAATCAGCTGGTTCGACGGTAGAGCCTCAGCGCGAGTTGACCCAAAAGGTCCAGTTTTCGCTCTCGAAAAGGGCGAATTGATTGATCCCGAGAAAGGCGAGTTTGCTGGTGTCAACGAAGTCGCAAAAAAGAAGACCTTAGGAGCAGTTGATCGGGTATGGTTGTACACAGGCTTCGATTATCCCCACACCTCGTGCGGTTGCTTCGAAGCAGTTGCCTTTTATGTTCCCGAGGTGGAAGGCTTCGGAATAGTTGACAGAGGCTTCAAAGAAACAACCGTAAACGGATTGCCCTTCTCAACCCTAGCAGACTCCACTGCTGGAGGCAGACAAATAGACGGGTTTCATGGCATATCCATCGAATATATGAGGTCACCTAAATTTCTACAAGCCGACGGCGGATGGAACCGCATAGTTTGGATGCCTGCGTCTGTAAAAGAACGGGTCAAAGCCTTCATACCTGAAGACATCGTCGCTAAGATAGCCACAGAAAATGAAGCTAAAACTGTTGACGAATTAAAGAATTTCTTAAAGAACAATGAACATCCAGTGGTTAAACGATGGAAAGAAGTTCCGGTTGAAACCGTACCCGAAGTGGAAGAAGCCATAACCACGCCAATGGTTCCACTCTCAAGTGCAACCATATCCGCAGGCGGTTTCAAGATAATCCTTAAAAACGCGAAAATCTATGCAGAGAAACTTATTATCAAACGTGAGAAAGCGAAGAGGTGAAAAACATGGGAGAGAGGGAAAAGAAGGCGGGCATCAAATTTGATCCTGAACTCCTTGACATTCTAACCAATTTTGAAGAAATAGAACTCGAAAACGTGGAAATTGAGGTCGGAGACCTAGAGTTCTGGTTTCAACCAGGAGCAGTAGCTGCTGCTCAACGAGTTCTCGCACCAACAAAAGTTAAGCCCACAGCTATTCTTGAAGCGCCCTTCGCGCCCCCTGTCGATACGTATCCGGGGCAAATCGCTGAGGTGAAGCTTGGAGCCACAAAAAGTGAGGGAGGAACCAGAGGAAAGTCGATTGTCATAGGTTGAGAGAGGTCGCCAGCTTTCTACTCATTCGAGAACCCCACACCTCACCCCCCGGTGATTTCGCTCGATGTCTTTGACTCCAAAGTTCCCTTGGCAAAAGCCGTAAAAATACACTTTGAGAAGGTCTTAGATGACCCTGTAGCCTGGGCTAAACTTGTAGTCGACAAGTTCGGTGCAGACATTATTACTCTGCATCTGGTTAGTATAGATCCCCTGAACCCAAAGCCCTCAACACCAAAGG
>CP070636.1:709833-713592 GCA_020356305.1 Candidatus Bathyarchaeota archaeon
TCTACAGCTTCCCTCTTCACACGCCTTGAGCCTTCAGAAGTCGTTAAATTCTTGCAGGATCGTAGCGCGAAAGTAAAGGGCAGTCATAGCGCTTTCTTCTTCTGCATAGGTGAGGGAACAGTCTCGCCAGATCTCCTGAGCAAGCTCGAAGAATTCGTTGATTGTATTATCCAGTTGCACGTTCACGAGTCTGAGGGAGAAACCTCAAGAAGACTTCGAATCAAGAAATTGAGGGGTCGAAGATTTGTTGACTCTCCTATATTGTTCGACATCAAACCAAAAAGAGGATTGATCTTCTTCCCTCCGAAGGGCTGGCCGAAAAGTAAAAAGTGAAATCGAACAGGCGACAAGTTCAGGTTCTCTCTAGCACACTTTCGTTTGAAAATATTTCGATGCCGTTTTTCTGTATTTTATATGGTCTAATCTGTTGATCATGAGCAAAACCACGCATTTTTTCAATTTGAATCGCCCTGACAATGCGCGGGCTTGTGCCTTCGTTGAAGGTGTTAAAAATTATGACTCCGTGTGATAGGAATTCTTCGATCTTCACCTCTCGCTCAAGGGAGGTTACACGAAGTTCCGTGGTCATTAAACTCGTAACGCCCAAATCTGTGACGGCCCCCATTAACTCCAGCACGGCATTCCGCAGTTCAATAACATCTGGATATTGCAGCATCAATGTGGTAATGGGATCAATAGCAACACGTTTCACTTGATCTTCTTCAATCTTGGTCCTTATGATTTCTTTCAAATTAAGCATACTAAAATGCTTCTGCCCTTCCCTGGGAAATGGAGAGCCATCAACAATTAGAAGTTTTCGATCTTTTTCCAACTTATCAAGATCCCAACCAAAACCCCACATGTTTTCCCTGATATGAGTTGGGCTTTCACCCAGAGAAATATGCAGACCTGCTTCATCGTATTTGGTTGCACCATTGTACAAAAACTGGATACAAAACGTCGTCTTTCCAGACCCTGGTCCGCCACAGACCAGTGTACAGCGGCCGAATGGCAAACCTCCCTCCAACATGCTATCAAGGCCTTCAATGCCGGTAGGAGTTTTCTTCACATATGCAGGCTCCATTTTATTCCAACGCACGCATTAAACTGTTACTTTATCCTCTTGCACCGCGTGCTAACCGAAATCTTCGTCGCCCACTAAAAATAACTTATGAACCGCAAATACAGATTGCAGTTCTTAGTTTTGGCGCTTCAGCGCGCATGCATTATCTTTTAAGTATTCTTGTTGTGAAATGTTAGTTTAACAATACGCGCGCGCTGCTAGACACAAGGACAAAAAGGAAGATTGCACGCACGTGCTACGGCTCAATGAATCCCACGAGATGGATCTGGCTTCCACACTTACACTGGAGAATCAGCTTTTCCAACGATCTGTTTCTGAGCCTTGTTTCCAGGATGCTGTAAACGTTTTGCGACGTATCAGCAGGGGAGATGATGGCTCCACACTTCGGGCATGGAAAAGTCCCTTGTCCGTCAGTTTTAGCCAAGTCAATTTCGTACAGCAATGAGCGCTTCATTTTTTTTGCCCCCGCATGAACGCTTCCACCCGTTTTTTTGGCTTAACCAATTAAGATTTATGAATACTGAGTCTGGTTCGAAACTCTAGAAGACATTCGCGCGTATCCACAGTTAAATAATAACAGCTGCATGAAATACGTGAGGTAGTCACGCATGACTAACGCATTGATAGTCTACGGAACTCGCTACGGAGCAACTGCAAACACCTCTGAGGCCATTGCGGATGTACTCCGTAAAGAAGGATTTGAGGTTAGCGTCGTTAATGCCAAAGAGGATAAAGTGCAGAGCATAAGCGAGTACGAGCTGATCATCGTTGGCAGTGGAATCAGAATGGGCAGCTGGACCAAGGAACCCGAAAAATTCCTTGAAAAATTCCAAAAAGAATTGGCAAGAAAGAAGTCAGCCCTCTTTGTCTGTTGTGGTTCCGCTCATCCACTAACTGAGGAAGAAGAAAAAACTAAGGCAATGGAAGACGCTAGAAGAGAATATCTTGAAGAAAAAGCCGCCAAGTACAATCTAAACCCTGTCGCTTTGGGCTTCTTTGGAGGCATCTATGATTTCAACAAGATGTCATGGTTTTTCAGAAAAACTATGTCAGCGGTCAAGCCGAAACTGGAAGAAGCTGGCTTCAAAGAAACAGAAGGCGGAATCTACGACACAAGAGACTTGAACGCAATACGTAGTTGGGCAAAAGAAGTCGCCAAAATGGTTAACTCACAAACTTAAATGTACCCATTCAGTCAAGCACGAGACTATCGCGAACTCCCCGAGCCGCAATTCTATAAAAGAATTCAATGTGAACTAGCAGCAGATGCGCGCGCGCAAAAAAATGGGGGAGTTAGAGATTTTTCAGTTAGAGCCGTTGCCGTTAACCTTGAAAACTGGGTAGAAACGGACCTGCATCAGTTTTACTCCCTCGTTGTTCACTGCCCACCAATAGTTGTCGAGCGGTATGTCAAAGACCCACGTATCCGTGTAGGTGACAAAGTCGGTGCCATTCCATAGCGTCACGGTGTGGAAGAAGAAGGGCTTTGTTACGTTCTGCCAGTTGGGTTGGCCGCCTCCTGGGCCTGCCTTTTTCCCGTTTTTGTGTCCTGGCACATCGAAAGTGCCCCAACTGTAGTAGACTTTGTTGGTTCCGTTGTCAAATTCAGCCTGAGGTTCCACGACTACTTTGTGATCTGTGGGTTTGCCGAGTGCCGCAACGTATACGTTGTAGTAGTCAACCCTCTTTTGCTCCAACGTCCAACCATTACCGTTGGTAACGTTTACCCAGACGTATCGTGGAAGGATGATGCTGACGATTCCGTCTATTGTTGCGTCGCAGTCGAGAACAGTCCAGTTTTGGTTGGGGTCGGTGGCAACTGCGATGAACATGGTGATGCTATTGTTGTTTGTGTTTAGAGGGATGAATATTGAATGGCGGCCTGAGCCTGCGCTGTCGTTTTTGATTTTGTCGACTCCGTCTGGAACTCCATGGATGTTCAGGTTGAAATGTGGCCCACTGAAACCGGGGTCTCCTGGCTTCGGACTTTTGCGTGGTGGTGCTTGCACCATCATTCCAAGGGACAAAGCGAACAGAAGCAGTATGGTTGCTGAAGTCGCTATGACTGTTTTTGTCTTTGAGACAACACTTTTTCTCTGCATTTTCCAATATCCCCTATCGCATGTCTCACTAAACTATATACCTGATCTGTATTTAAACATTCCTTGCCAACAGTAGAACGCAGATACAACTGCCCACACCGTAGTTTCTACATGCAAATCACGATTACTCCCAGATTGAACGGCAGATTGGCTGCCTAATTGCTATGAGACAAGACCGGAAGAGTCTGTCATCGGCGCACATACGCCTCGAGACCCGCGATAGGGGATATCGCAACTTGAACTAGAAAGAAATCAAAATAAAAGAGTTACTTACGTTGAATCCAATTCAGGCGTATGTGTGTGCCGGACGGTTTGGTATCCCCTTTGCGCATGCAACTATTTCATTTCCTCTATTTCTTCTTTTGTTGCGCCCACTATACAGTGAACATAACGAGTCATGACCCATCGGTGTTCATGCGCACACGCAAAACCTTTAAACATCCTTCTTTGAAACAGACTTGAAAGGTGAGAAAGTTTGGTGGGGTTTGAGAAGCCTTCGAAGATGCCTGCTTTTCGCATCTTGAGCAGGGATGACTTGGACGCGATTCACTGGGCCAGCCTTGACATCTTGAA
>CP070636.1:713692-716344 GCA_020356305.1 Candidatus Bathyarchaeota archaeon
ACAGCACTGATCACTATGTTAGAGTATATGCTGTCACGCGCTATGGTGCAAAACGAGCCGATAAAAGTGTCCAAAAGATGGGATACATTCTACATTGCTTCACCTGCCTTCATAGAGAGACGTCTAGTGGCATCTTTTCATCCTTGAAGAAGAACTGTCCTGAATGCGGCTCAGGGATGAGCACAGCCGGTCCTCTGTGGCTCGGCAAAATATTCGATGAAAAGCTTCTTGCTTTGATGGAAAGGGAGCTCAAAAGGAGAAACCTCAGAAATCAGAAGGCAATCCTCAAGATGCTCTCCCGGTCTAGAGACGAGACTAAAGTTCCTCCTACATACTATATAACCGACAAGATCTGTGACAAACTTAATCTACCAATCCCGCCCCTCATTGAAGTAATGAAGGAGTTAAGAAAGGCTGGTTTTCAAGCCGTCCCAACCCATTTTAACAGCAGGGGCATAAGGACAGACGCTCCCGCAAGTGTTGTCAAAGAAATAATAACCAGACTAGTGACCTAAGTGCAATCTATATTCCGCGTTTTGCTATAGAAGAATGTTCCATAAAGCTAAAATCTAGTTATGTGAACCAAATATTGGGGATGCGTCCAGTTTAGCAGTATACGAATAGATATGCTGAAAGAGAATGGAGAGTGCTATTTTTGGTCACGCATCCTCGCAATTATGTTATTGACCTCTCTCTGAATCGGTTTGATTGGAAGATTTTAGCTGGTCGTAAGGCTTGCTGAGACCTTGCTAGAGACGCTATCGGTCATATCGCTTCACTAAGTACTTCTGAGATGTCTCTCACGACAATCTTATCTTCTACATCTAAAACCTTCACAGCATCCTCCAAAGTTGTTACGCAGAACGGACAGGCAGTTGCTATGAGATCAACTCCGAGTTCAAGAGCCTCCTTAGCCCTGTCTACACAAGGTCGATTTTCAGGAGTTGCCTCTTCTGTCCAGATTCTTCCAGCTCCGCCACCACAGCAAAAGCTGTTTTGCCTTGATCGCCCCATTTCAATCAGCTCTAAACCGGGTATCGCCTTTAATATCTTCCTTGGCTCATCATAGATGTCGCTTCGCTTGCCTAAGAAGCAAGGATCGTGATATGTAACTCTCTTCTTAACTGCTCTGGTGGGACTGAGTGATCCGTTCTCAAGGGCCTCTGCAAGGAATTGAGTGTAATGTCGGACGTTGATTTTGGCGTCTACATATGGCGCTTCATTCTTAAAGACATAATAACAATGGGGTGACAATGTGACGACACGGTTAAAATTGTATTTTCTGAACAGAGAGATGTTATGCTCTGCGAGCATCTCAAATAAGCCTTTTTCGCCAAGCCTTAGTATGTGATCGCCGCAACACCATTCATTTATTCCCAGTGTTGCAAAGTCGACGTTTACTTTTCCAAATATCTGAGCCATAGATCTAGCGATTTTCTGATTTCGTTCGTCGTAGGACGGCAGGCAGCCTACGAAGTAGAGGATGTCTGTCTTTTCTGCTGTTGGAAGCTCTTTGATCTTTAGTCCCTTACTCCATTCGGTTCTCCTTGACGGAGACATTCGCACGGGATTGTGATACTTGAATGCGCTGTCTAAAACGTCTTTCGCATTCTTAGGCACAAGCATTCCGTCTTCAACGATGAGGCTGCGCTCGTCATCTAATGCGCGCGCACAATCAATGTCTTTTGGACAATTTAGTGTACAGGAATCACATGAAGTGCAGAGCCATATAGTCTCAGATGCGTCCTTCAATCGTTCACCAAGTCCCTCATCACGCGTATCTACAAGAAATCTATAGTTGTTGGTTAAGCTTGAAGGTCCGAGGAATTGCACATCTATTGCAGCTGGACAAGATGAGTAGCACAAAGAACACTTCGTACAGATGGATTCGTCCCAGTACCTCTTGAAATCATTCGGCAGTTGAATAAATTCAGTAGGTTTCCTAAAGTCTTCCTCAGCCTTTATCAAAAGCGGGTTGATTTCCAAAAATTTCTCGAAAAAGGGATCGACATCGACTACCAGATCTTTTATGACTGGCAGGTTTGAGAGAGGCTCAATCTCTAATGTGTTGACCCCGAGTTGAAGCACCTGTGTATAACACGCCAAAACGGGTGTTCCGTTAACCATAACTCCACAGCTTCCGCACTGTCCCATCCTGCATTGGTGTCTGAACGTGAGCGTCCCGTCGAGATTGTCTTTGATGTAGAGTAGGGCCTCAAGTATCGTCATTCCTGTCCGTGCAGGCACATCATATGTAGATACATAATGCTTGTCGTGTTCAGGATCGAAACGGTGTATCTTAAATTCGACAATTTTCTCTTTCTCGGTGATCATGACAAGTCCTCCTAATAGGCCCTCTTGGTTGGAGGCCATTTGGTGATGGTAACCGGACTGTACTCGAGCCGCGGCCCCTTCTTCGTGTAGTGTGTTAGAATATGTTTTAGCCAGTTCTCATCGTCACGTTTTGGATAGTCAAGCCTAGTATGGGCGCCCCTTGACTCTGTTCTGGCAAGTGCGCAGGCCACAGTGATCTCGGCGAGGTCCAGCGTGAAGTCAAGCTGCAGAGCCCCAACGAGCTCGGTGTTGAAGTCCCTACCTTTGTCTTCAATTCTTATGTTCTTGAATCTCCTCTTTAGCTGCATAATCTCTTTC
>CP070636.1:716444-720591 GCA_020356305.1 Candidatus Bathyarchaeota archaeon
ACCTCACGGCTCCACTCATACGAGAAATTGTGAATGCAATTCTAATCGAAAAGGGCCTAGAAGAATATCGACACAAACTTACACGTCTAGGACTCCCAGTTCACGACGTAACTCAACTCATTCGCTCGACGGGTGCTCAATCGCTCGGCGTTGAAGCTGTCCACAAGTCAGCTGGAGACGCGGTGATGGAAGAGTACACTCTTCTAAACGTGCTTCCCCGAGACATCGCTGATGCTCATCTCTCCGGGTCACTCTACATCAACAATTTGGGCTGCTGGATACTGAAACCCAACGAGTTTATGCATGACCTTCGCTTCTTCTTAAAGGAGGGATTGAACGCTGGAAGAACCGCCCTCGCAGGACCCGCTTATCCACCTCCCAAAAGTTTCGAGTCCGCCCTGTTAGCAACATCCAATCTCTTCAAGCTCGCAGCCATGGAAACATCTGGAGAGCAGACGCTAGCTTTCTTCAACGTTTTCCTAGCGCCCTTTGCCAAAGGTCTCAAAACAGAGAGAGTGCGAGAAGGCCTACGCTTTTTTATCTCAAACCTCAATCAGTTCCTCTCCGAGAAGGGACTCCCAATTGAAGCGTCGCTGGGAATAGAACTCGTTGTCCCTGAGTTCCTTGAGAAAGAGAACGCTATTGGACCTGATGGGAAACAGATCGGTTGCTACGCGGATTTCTCAGAGGAAACCCGTTTAATCTCTTCACTTCTCTTTGAAGTGATGTTCGAAGATGACAGGCACAAACCTCTCTTTAATCCTGGCGTGATCATTGGGCTAAGACCCGAAACGCTTAGAAGCAAAGAGTGCGAGGATCTCCTTTTCCTGTCTCACAAGCTCGCGGCCCAAACCGGACTCCCGTACTTCGCCAACCTCTGCTTTCGAGAACAAAAGCAAGCTTTGTACACTGCAACAGGATGCAGGTTCGCTGCCGACTGGAAAGGAGACTGGGAGCTCGACACTCTGCGCACAGGAAGCCTCGATAGCGTCATAATAAACCTTCCGAGAGTTTCGTACGCATCAGGCGAAGATCGCACGAAATTTTTCAGGCTCTTGGACGAACAATTGGAGATGGCGCTGCGCGCCTTGGAAATAAAATACCGAACGGCCAAGCGCCGGGCAAAGGAGGATCTGCTCCCTTTCCTGACTCAAGAAACTGATGGAGACCGCTACTTCCGACTTGAAAACTTCTTACGCTGTGTTGGTTTTGTCGGGCTCAACGAGGCGGTTCAGTCACTGTGTGGCAAAGCCCTGCATGAAGGTCAAGAGGCCCTCGATTTGGCCGAAGAAATAGTGACGAGCCTGTTCAGTGGGGTTAAAAGAGGTGCGAAAAAGCCTGAAACTCGGGCAGTCCTTTCCATGGTGTCCAATGCTGACGCTGCCAAAAGGCTGGCCGAATTGGATGTGGAGCGGTATGGCTGGGCCAAAGCTAAGGTTCAGGGTACCAAGGAACTGCCCTTCTACACAGACATGGTTGCTGCTCCCTTGAACGCTGACATTCCGTGGAAAAAACGCCTGAGCATTGAGCAGAAGTTTCACAAGTTGACTCCTGGGAGCCACCTTGCCCTCATACAGCTCGCCGACTTGGAACTTGACCCTGACAAGCTTTTGTCAGTGACACGAGAAATTACTGGGGCATACCGTGTGGGTCTTTACGCGTATAACCGTAACCTAGCTTACTGCACTCATTTTCAAAAAGCTTTTTATGGCGTAGCTTCAAAGTGCCCTCTATGCGGGTCAGTTAATATGCTAGTTTGCTTCAGCCGTGTACCCGCTAAACATTTAGCGTCATCTCGATGGATGCCAACCCAACGCAATGCGTTGGGAGAGCGGGCACCGTACATGTTAATTTCAGGGTGACCTAATACAGAATTTTATACAAGTTGTTCTAATTAATTTAAAATACTACTCGCATGCCTACTTCCTACTTGCTTCACTGCACCGTGCGAGGTGGTTTTCATGGGTCTATCTGAACACACCGGGAACTTGCTTTTTCGGGCATGTAAAATCATAGTCTACACATCTGAAGGATGCCCCAGATGCATTTTGTTGAAGGAGTGGCTGAAAGACCAGAACGCTGAATTTGAAGAGAAGAACCTAGATGACGTCAATGTTATGACAGATCTGGTCATGAGAAATTTAGTAGTCTTGTCGGCGCCAGCTCTGGAGGTTGAAGACGAAGTTTATACTGAAGACCAAATTTTTGAAGGAGCCAGGCTGGCGGACGCAAAAATTTTAGAGATTTTAGAGGGAAGGTAGTGAGCACTGATGAAAAGCGGCCCATGGTCAGGAGAAGCGACGGCTTCATTGTGCCGTGGGATCGAAATGCTATCGTGAAACAGCTGCTGACAGAGACAAAGCTCGCTAAAGAGTTCTATGAAGTAAGGCCAATCAGTCAAGACGAGGCTGAGCAGATAGCCAACGACGTTGAAGGAAAGATCTTAGACCTAAGGCTAAGCTTCATAAGCGGACCGCTCGTAAGAGAGCTGGTAAACAACGTCTTACTGAACAAGTCGAAGGAAAAGCCAGAGTACGCTACTTATCGCAATATTTTAACGCGGGTCGGAGCGCCCGTTTACGACGCCTACCTAATGGATGTGGGACACGGATACAAAGCCAACGAAAACGCGAATCTACAGCCAAACGCCGAAACCGCTCACAAGAGAAAGGCCGATTGGGTTTCTGGAGAAGAATATCTTCTCTTGATGCCTCCAAAACTGGCTGACTCTCACCTTGCCGGAGACCTGCACATACATGACTTGGAATACTTTGGAACAAGACCCTTCTGTCAAGACTGGGACCTTCGTTACTTCTTCTACTACGGCCTAATGCCAGACTGCATGGGCACCAGAACGAGTATTGCAGGTCCAGCTAAGCATCCTGAAGTTGCAATTCTTCACACCGCCAAAATTCTTGCTTCTGCGCAGACAAACTTCGCTGGCGGTGAGGGTTTCTACAACTTCCTCGTTTTCCTTGCTCCATATTTTAGGGGACTAAACTATGAAAGAGTCAAGCAGCTCATGCAGATGATGTTTTTTGAGTACACTCAGGCTTATGTGGCCAGAGGCGGTCAACTCGTCTTCAGTAACGTTCAGGTGCAGCCTGGAGTCCCAAAACTGTGGAGAAAGGTTCCTGTGGTAATGAACGGGCGAGTTGGACCAGACATCTACGGAGACTACGAAGACGAGGTGCGTCTGATGTTCAAGGCGCTCTACAACGTTGCTTGTCAAGGTGACAACTGGGGAAAGCCCTTCAACTTCCCAAAACTCGAAAACACCATAAGTCCCGAGTTCTTCAAACCAGAGTACGACGAGCTCTGGCTGGACGTTCACAGAGTTGTAGCCAAGTTTGGAACCCCCTACTTCGACAACATGATGCCTAACTACCGAGGCTACGGCAAAGGCGTATCATGTTATCAATGCTGCGCCTACTGTTTTGTTGAAACTCCTGAGGGCAGTCCAGACTTCGAAAATAAACTCAATTTCAACAACGGAAAACACTTCACCATGGGAAGTTGGCAAGTTGTAAGCCTAAATCTTCCGAGAATGGCCTACAAGGCCAACGGAAACGACACCAAACTCTTTGAGGAAAGTCACCGACTCATGGACTATGCAGTCGAAATATTCAAAATGAAAAAGAAGTGGATGAACCTAATAATAAAGCATAATCGTATTCCCTTCGCCACTCAACGCCCAACGGATCCCAAGACAGGTCTGAAAGGTCCTCCAGCTGTAGACTTCAACGAGCTTGTCTTCACAATGGGTTTTGTTGGCGGAAACGAGATGGCTCAGTGGCACACAGGGTACCAACTTCATGAACATCCAGAAGCTGTTAAGATATTGGTTAAACTAATTGTGGAAATGCAGAAGTACAGAAAGGAGCTTCAGGAGAAGAGTGGCCTAAAACTCACGTTGGCTAGGACCCCAGCTGAGTCTACAGCTCAGAGATTCGCTGTTGCCGACCTCCTAACAGAAGGCTATCGTCATAAAGCAGAAAAACTCGTTAAGGGAGACCTAAATAGAGCAAGGTCCGCGCTTGTCGCTGGGGAGAAAGATGTTCCCATTTACTACAGCAACGGAACTCATCTCTACGTAGGTGCCAAGACAGACTTAATTGAGAGAATAGACATAGAGCAGAAGTTCTTC
>CP070636.1:720691-724212 GCA_020356305.1 Candidatus Bathyarchaeota archaeon
AGACTTGGTGAGGAAGGTGCACGCGCGTTATGGGATTATGATAGGCATGATCTGCCAATTATTGGGCGTGTGGGCGCCTACTTCGCGTATGCTTGGCCAAATGGACCCTTCTTGTTACTATCAGGACTTATCATTTTTGTGGCATGGATATACTTATCATTTTTGTGGCATGGATATTTGTGATGCATGCGCACATGGAAAAAAAAGGGAAGATGGAAAAGTCATTTGCGTTTTCTGAATAGCATTAATCCCTCGGGTGTTGTTGCGATGTACTCAAAGCCGTTTTCTATGAGTTGGGTTGCTCGTTCTGGGTTTTGAGCTACTTTGCATGTCCATTCGTCTTCGTTCTCGAATTGTAGTAGTTGAGTATAGATTAGGGTCGTTTCTATGTTCTTGTGTCCCATTTGTTGTTTGACGAATAGGATGTCTTTGGTTCTGTGGTAGAGCATTGTTGCGAAGAAATGTCGTAGATCGTACAGTCTGATCGTTCTGATTGTTGGGTCTGCCATTTTCTTCGCCGTCTTGTTTCGTGTTGCTCTGAAGTATTTGCTGTAGTCAACGGGTTTCCAGTTTGCGAATATCTGTTGGTTGGGTTTTATGTTTGCTCTTGCTAGATACTCGGTCAGCATGTGCAATGTCTTTTCTGTTATTTTCAATGCCCTAGGGTTTCCGTGCTTTGCGGTTTCTGGATAGACGGCTCGTTTTTGTAGGTCTATGTCTCTGAGTTTGAGTCTCATGAGTTCTATGGGTCTGAGTCCTGTGTCCTTTGAAATAGAGATGGCGCTTCTTAGTTTTGGCGAAGCGTTTGCTATTATGTAGTTTATCTTTGCTTCGTGCGGTATCTTTGGCATTTTGCGTCGTGGGATGTACTTTGGTCTTTCCCATGTTAAGCCGTATGTTTTGCAGTATTTCTCGTAGGCAAATACGAGTTGTTTCTTGTATCCGTGTGAGCTGTCTAGGGTTGCCAAGAACGATTTTATTGTTTCGGGTTCGTCTAGGTTGCAATGCTTCGCCAATACGTCGAGTGATTTGCCGTAGTTCTCTATGGTGTAGTCGGAATATCCGTTTTTCTTCATTTTCCATAAAAGATTTAACACTCGGCTCTGTGTTGGTTTGGTATGCCATCCTCTGGTCGTAGGTGGGTTACTGGAGTAACCTGTCCAGTCTGCGGTACTTTTTGCGATGATATCGAGGTAACTGTGAAAGGCAACGTCATAACGGATGTCAGAAATGCATGCGCTATGGGAGCAGCCAAGTTTCTCAACTACTCGACGCATCGAGGCGTGAAACCTCTTGTTAGAAAAAACGGTGAACTCACTGAGGCTCCATTAGATGAGGCGATTGACAAAGCGGCAAAAATTCTCGCAGATGCTACTTACCCTACATTATATGGGTGGAGTAACACAAGTTGCGAGGCAATACGTGTAGGTTTGGAACTTGCAGAAGAGGTTGGTGGAGTCATCGACAACACCTCCACCGTTTGCCACGGTCCATCTATTCTAAGCGTTCAGGACGTGGGCATAGCATCTTGCACCTTAGGACAACTGCGACATCGAGCAGACCTCATTTTCTATTGGGCAAGCAACCCGTGGAGTGCTCATCCACGTCATATAGAACGATATACGATGTTTTCCCAAGGCAGATTTCAAAAGAGCACGTGGAAGGGATATCTTTCTCGCCTTGGCGGGACGCTGTCCATCAAAAGACTTCGAAGAGCGGCAGATCTGGTCTTGAGACGCGACATTTTTACTACTCCTGAAGTTGAACACCATCTTCCCTACGGCATGTTTCAGAAGAAAAGGAAAATGGTAGTAGTAGACGTTCGCAGAACTCGTACAGCCGAAGCCGCTGACTATTTTCTTCAAGTTGAACCAAACAAGGATTATGAGCTGCTCCAAGCCTTTCGCATGCTTATCAAAGACGAGGAACTTGACGTCGACGAGGTTGCAGGAGTCCCCGTGGAACTCCTGGAAGAGATTGCTGACGTGATGGTGGGATGTGAGTTCGGAGTCTTCTTTTTTGGAGTAGGCTTAACCATGAGCGAAGGAAAACTTCGTAATGTTGATGCGGCTCTCCACTTAACTCGCGATTTGAATAGACGGACAAAATTCTTGATCATGCCCATGCGAGGACACTTCAACGTCACCGGCGTAAATGTCGTGTTCACTTGGCAAACTGGCTATCCATACGCCGTCGATTTTTCTCAAGGGTACCCCCGATACAACCCCGGTGAAACTTCGGTGATCGACATATTGTGTCGCGACGGGGCCGATGCCAGCTTGATAGTTGCCTCAGATCCCGTTGCCCACTTCCCGCGAGAGGCTGCCAAGAATCTGGTTAAGCACCCTCTCATTGCAATTGACCCTGAAGTGACGCCTACAACATTAATGGCAGATGTGGTTTTTCCTTCCGCATTCGTGGGAATCGAGGCCGGTGGAACAGCCTACCGTATGGACCATGTTCCCCTCCCATTAAAGAAAATAGTCGAGCCTCCAAAAAGCTGTCTAACCGACGAAGAAATACTTCAAAGAATTCTTCAAAAGGTTCGTGGATTAAGGAGGAACCGGAACTGACAGAAATCATCATCAAGAACGGCTTTGTTTATGACCCTCTCAACCACATAAACGGGGACAAAATGGACATCGCCATAAAGGATGGAAAAATTGTTGAAAAAATCGACGAAAGGAAGGCTGAAGTCGTCGATGCGTCAGCCATGACGGTGATGCCGGGCGGAGTTGACATCCATTGCCACATAGCTGGCGCTGAAGTGAATTCTGGTCGCCTACTACGGCCTGAAGATCACGTGAAGGATGTTGAAGTGAAGACGGCTCTAACGAGGTCTGGTGTTGGCTACTCCATTCCCTCAACCTTCACAACAGGCTATCGCTACTCCAGAATGGGCTACACTACTATCATGAACCCTTCTATGCCTCCTCTCGAAGCTCGCCACACCCACGAAGAACTTGATGACACGCCAATGGTAGACAAAGCTACCTACCCATTACTAGGAGATTGGTGGTTTGTCCTAGAACATTTGCGAGACGGCTTAATGGAAGAGTGCGCCGCCCACGTAGCATGGATGATGTCCGCTACGAAGGGATACGCCATAAAAATTGTCAATCCAGGCGGCCTAGAAGCATGGGGCTTCGGTCGAAACGTCTAAAGCCTCGACGACTCAGTTCCATACTTCAATATTACCCCAAGAGAAATCGTTCGTGGCTTGTGCAAGATAAACAAGCTTCTAAATTTGCCCCACACAATCCATGTGCACACAAATAATCTTGGAAAGCCAGGGAACTACATCACAGCTTTGGAGACTATGAAGTGCGTCGAAGACTTGGCAGAAGGAAACCGCCCGGTCATACACATCACCCACTGTCAATTCTGCGCCTACAAAGGTTCAGACTGGAGAAACATGAGTTCTGGAGCAGAAGAAATTGCAGAATACGTTAACCACCATAGTCATGTAACCCTAGACATGGGGCAAGTAATCTTCACCGACACAACTACCATGACGGCTG
>CP070636.1:724312-727349 GCA_020356305.1 Candidatus Bathyarchaeota archaeon
TGCTTCTACTGGCCTTCTAGGTTTTTGGTTTTGGGGCCCAATAACAGTACGTGCTCAAGAAAAGGGTAAGTACAGATAACAGATTGAGCAACGCAGGGAATAGGTATGTAGCTGGGGCTGATCCGAGAATTGTCCATAAGACACCGTACAACAAGAATCTTCGATTACCCTTGACTATGCCCGCCCCTAATACTAGGTAGATGACCATGCTAGCTTCTAGAAAAATCATAAATGGTTTCACATAAAGCTGTGGAAGTGGAATTCCTGCAACTGGTGTACGTCCTCCTCCTAGAGCCATTAAAGAAACTAAAACGAAAAGAAATGCTAAGTAGACTCCCTGAACCAGAGCCAGAATTCCAGTTGATATTTCCATAGCCCTGAATGTTGCTACGTTTGTCTTAGTGATGTGGTAGTAAGTGCTCAAGAAGACTATGAGAAAGGATAGCAAGTTAAGGGCAGCATCTTTGTAGGATAACAACACGACGGCTAAGGCGGAGCCCACAATCGTCCAGAGAGCCGTCAATAAGAAAAAATCCCGTCTTTTGTCTAAGATCATACCAATACTCAACACGAGATAAACGAACGTGTCGATTAGAACGAGGGCTAGAGGCTGCGGAGTGGGAGGAGCAAGACGCCAAAGTCCAAGGCCAATCAATATGAAAACCCATGTAAAGTGAAGTATGAGGTAAAGTCCGTGAATCAATGTGAGGACTCCGGCCAACAATCCAATGCCCTTCACGGTTTTCATTTTCTCCTCTCTACTTCCACTTCATCTAAGCGCCATTTAGCCTTAAAAAAGGCTGTTTCATAGTTTGGCTCAGAGAGCTTTTTAGGCATTGGACACTATATGTCATGGGATACGGACAAATGACAGAGAGGCATCTGGACTACTTCTTTGCCACCACGGAGGTTGTAAAAGAGGAGCAGAGAGAGTCTTCTTGCTCCCCAGAAAGCGTGCCCCAAGCAAGCAGACGCGTTGTTATCCGGTCTACGGTACCCAAAGACTTGCCTCCCTCATATTTTGTGTCCGCCACTTATAGCGGTGAGAAAGCGTCCGCTGTTGTCAAACTCTACGAGCCGGAGTCGGAGCGAATCTATCTCTGGTATGACACAACGGGACACAAGCCGTACTGTCTTACAAACCTATCTCCTAGTGAACTGAGAAGAATCAATCGCTTAATCTCTCATCCTGGGTTTGATCATTTCGAATCCGTGGAGAAGTATGACGCTCTTCTCGACCGGAAAGTGACCTTGACAAAAGTTGTAGCCAAAGACCCCTTGTCGATTGGGGGGCGCCCAATAGGCTGCATACGAGACATCATACCAGAAGACTATCCAAAGACAACTGGCTTGGAACAGGAGGCAAAGGCTTGGGAAGCAGCCATTAAGTATTACCAGAGCTACATTTACGACCGAGAATTGGCTCCAGGCATGATCTACAAGATTGAAAACAACGAGCTTGTTCGAGTCAAACACGAGCCCTCCGAGAGGATTGTAAAAGAAATTCGTGGATTGTTTCAAAGAGAACCCGAAGAGTATTTAGAGCACATAGAAGGGTGGGCGAGGCTTTTGGAGTATCCAGCTCCAAAATTCCGAAGGGTTGCTCTCGACATTGAGGTTTCCACACCTATACCAACGCGTGTACCTGACCCTCGTGAGGCACCTTACCAGATTATTTGTGCATCTCTTCTAGGATCCGACGGAAAAAAGAGGATTCTGCTTTTGAAACGTAAGGGAGTTGAAGAGGGAGCTGAGAAACTGCCTTCGGACGTAAACATTGAGTATTTTGATTCTGAGGATAAACTGATTCTTGCCATCTTCGAGGCGCTCTGGGAATATCCGTTCGTAATAACGTTCAACGGGGACGACTTTGACCTTCGATACTTGGAGCACAGAGCACAAAAATTTGCGATACAGAGGGATAAGGTTCCCATCGAGTTGGGGAGAAGAGTTTGCCTTCTCAAGCATGGCATTCACATTGACCTCTACAAGTTCTTCTTCAATCGTTCTATCCAGATTTACGCTTTCGGTCAGAAGTATCGGGACATGACCTTGGAAGGTGTTGGCAAGGCGCTGTTAGAGCTGGCCAAAATTGAACTCGTCAAACCAATATCTGACTTGGCCTACACTCGGTTGGCTCAATATTGCTGGAGGGACGCCGAAATTACTTTTAAACTGACCACCTTCGACAACGACCTCGTTATGAAACTCATTTTAGCTCTCACTAGGATCAGCCGTATGCCCATGGAAGACGTGAGCCGACAGGGAGTTTCACGCTGGATCAGGAACTTTCTTCACTATGAGCATAGGCGCCGGAGTACGTTAATCCCAAACGCAGAGGACATATTGGCTTTGAAAGGGGCAACTGTCACGAAGGCCATCATAAAGGGGAAAAAGTACAAAGGAGCAATCGTGGTCAAGCCTGTGCCCGGCGTCCACTTCAACGTGAAAGTGATGGATTTCGCCAGCCTATACCCTTCCATCATCAAGGTTCACAACCTAGGCTATCACACTATTCGTTGCCCTCATAAGGAGTGTATGAATAACAGGGTTCCTGAAACCCCTCACTGGATATGCGAGAAGAGTAAGGCACTTGAAAGCTTGTTGATAGGTGCGCTTAGGGACCTCAGAGTTACATGGTACAAACCGAGATCACAAGACAAGTCTTTGCCCAACGGTTTGCGAAGCTGGTACGACGTTATACAAAGCGCCCTCAAGGTTATACTGAACGCGAGCTACGGCGTGTTTGGTGCGGAAACGTTTGACCTGTACTGTCCACCCGTAGCCGAAGCCACTGCAGCAATTGGAAGACAAGTCATAACCCAGACGGTGAGAAAGGCACAAGCATTGGGAATCGAGGTTATCTATGGAGACACAGACAGTATCTTCCTCAAAAATCCAGCTCAAGATCAAATCGACGCTCTGTCAAACTGGTCAGAAGAGGAGTTGGAAATGCAGTTGGACGTAGACAAAGCCTACCGCTACTCAGTGTTCAGCTCCAGAAAAAAGAATTACCTCGGGGTTTTCCCCGACGGAA
>CP070636.1:727449-730056 GCA_020356305.1 Candidatus Bathyarchaeota archaeon
CGTTTTGGACCTGTTCAACCTAGGCAAAAACTACGGAAAAACCGTATAGCGCGTGTCTAAACAAAAAAAGGGGTTTTGGGTTTTGGGTTTTGGGGTTAAATTTTAATCTTCTCTCTCTAATTTTCTCTTCTTTTCAACCTTCTCTTCTTTACTCTCTTTATCCGCACCCTTTGAAGGTATTTTAGCACCTTTCAACAAAAGCCACACGATAGTTGAAACTTCCGCAATAGCCGCAACCGCGAGACCCGGAATACTTATCGCTCTGTAGCTCGGGAAAAGAAAGAATATGAAAACATCTATCAGATAGCCAAAACATCCAATCATCAACAAGCGCGCGCGTTTCATATGATCGCAATGAGAGTATGCTATTTGCGCGCGCGCGAACTAGATTATGGCCGCTATCTGAAGGTATAGAGAAAAACCGAGAATTAGAGCGATTATCCAAAATAACATTGAAAGCCGCATCCATAGCCGTATCTTTTTCGGTTTCTTGTTGAAGGCGAAGGCTATCCCAAGAAATCCTGCGAGGCTTCCGAGGAGCGCATGTAACAATGTTGATAGAATCCCGATGAGGGAAAGTTCTGATTGAGGACTTGAAAAGTAGTTGGCAAATGATGGAGCCATCACGACGACGAAACTCACGATGCCCAGCACTACAACAATGGACATTATCTTTCCATGTCTCTTGAGGCTCTTTCCAGTCTTCTGTTTGCCAAACTTGAACCCAACGATTAGTAAAACGAGGATAACTAGCTGAAGCAATAGATTCAAGTCAGATGTAAGGGGAGCTTCTGTTCCAAAAATTCCTGTCATAGTTTTCAAATGGTGGTATCTGCAAATATAGCTTTTTGCAACCTAGACGTATCCAGCAGCATTTGGAAACTTTTAATTACGCCCCAACGTCAAAATTTTGAAAGAGGCAACATAAAAGGGGTTTTTCTATGCCTTCCATTAACCCATTGACTTTGAGAAGCGATTCTGAATTCTCAAGGATCGACAAGTATACGCTTCCTCTTTCAGCTTCCCTGCGTCTTCGAATTTACTCGGATACGAGACCTTTCACATGGAAGACAGCTGATTTGCAGAAAGGCTTGATTTTTGTGTGCAATGGTGAGGAGATGGTTGGAGAAGGAACAGGATTCGGAGTTCCAGTTCTAAAATATTTGGATGACACATATTTTTCAGGATCAGCGCATGTCTACTTGTCTCGCCAAGAGAATCTCATGGTCATTCGTAAGGATTTCTTCATGGACAAGATCACACGGAATACGTTTAGAAACGTTCGATTGGAAAACGGAAAACTGCGTGCCATATTAAGATACATGTCGGAACTATATCAGAACCACAAACATTTGCGATTTCTACTTCTGAAAAAAATGAGTATGCGCATGGGTGTTCATGCCACCTTTGCGAAGGCTACCTCAGTAGGTAAGGTGATTGTAACTTACAATATAGGTCAGGGACACATCCATGTCAAAGCAGATTTTAGTTCTTTGAAGAGAGAGAATCTGCAAAAGATTCTTATGTTAAACGAGCAAGGGTCTAGGTTTTTCAGGAGATACATAGATTCCAATGACACGAAATTGGCAAATGGACAAATTGGCGCTTGGGATCCGACCGAAGCTGAGTGGGCGAGCATAACTGATGTACAAGGCATATTTGGCTTCAGGTTAGATAGAAAAGAGAACAGCATCTTACGTAGAGGACGGGAATTTCTAGAAGGTGGTTTAGACTGGGTTGGACTCAACTATGAAATCAACCCGAAGAACGCAGCTTTTGAATACAAAATTGAAGTTCTGGAGGCCTAATCTGCTGAAATGACAACCGTTACATTAGTTTACCCATATTTTCACCCTTCTAACGACAGGTCGATCTTTAGGTTTCCACCTTTGGGTTTAGGCTATATAGCTGGTTGCTTAAAACAGCACAACGTCTCGGTTGACTTGGTGGATTGCACCTTCCTGAGCGAAGGAGAAGCCTTGGAAAAAATTAGGCGTTCAGACCCGGATATAATTGGCGTTTACTCAATGTTTTCGATGAAGAACAAGGCCTTGCAAATGGCTAGACTCCTTAGAGAGAACTGCGAGGTGCTTATTGCTGGCGGACCACTTCCTTCCTTGAATCCAAAGGATTTTCTCCAAGATTTTGATGTGATCGTCATCGGAGAGGGCGAGGACACTATGCTTGACCTAGTCCATAGTTTGAAGAACGACACCGATTTGTCAAGAGTAAGAGGAATTGCATACAGAGAGAAGGGCAAGGGCGACATAAGGTTTACTTCACCGAGGGGATTCATTCAAAACTTGGACAGCATCCCACTTCCGGCGAGAGAGTTGTTTGACAACCAAGCCTACAAAGATTACTATTCTAAGAAATTCGGCTACACAATCACCTCGATGATAACCTCTAGAGGCTGCCCTTTCAACTGTGACTTCTGCAGCCAACCTATCTTCGGAAATAAGTTCAGAACCAGCTCGGCAGCGAACATTGTAGGCGAGATAGAGACGGTGCTCGCATTGGGGTACGAGAGAGTATGGTTCGCCGACGACTGTTTCACTTTAAACCGCAAAAGGCTGACTGATATCTGCAACGAAATCATTCGGCGAC
>CP070636.1:730156-733766 GCA_020356305.1 Candidatus Bathyarchaeota archaeon
CCCCAAACTGTTTTCAGCGTTTCCTTTACGATGGGGGGTTGAGGGGCAGGTGTGGAGCTGTTATCCAACACCTGGTGCTCACTTGAGCCTCCTTTTCCTCTTGTCTGCTCGAGTTGCTTGTGCAATATAAGACGTAACCTCTTCTGCGCCTAACATTCTAAACCGTCTAGTCTCAGACGGTATCACGGCTATCTTGACCGCCAATGTTTTCCCCTGGGCCTCAATAGCCTTAGCAAGGCATTTAATTACGAGCTTTATTTGCTCATCAAGCTTCAGATCCTCATGATATTCCTCATTTAGAACGGTTTCTGCCACTTCCCGCCCGCAGCCCAAGGCGACGGCCTTGTGAGCACGGTAGGAACCGCTGGGATCGGTGGCGAAGAGTCTGCCTCCAGTTTGATCAACACCGCCAAAGATAATTGAGACACCAAAGGGCCTTACCCCTCCGTGCTGAGTATAGAGTTGCTCTATGTCTCCGATGCGATTCGTGAGGACCCGCACGTCTATGGGCTCGTCGTATGTCAGTCTATTGATCTGGGCGTAGATCCTCGCTCTGTCGATGAGGACCCGCGCGTCGGCCGCCAATCCAACGACTGCTGCTCCAAGGTGCGCGTCCACTTCGTGGATCTTCCAGCTAAAGTTTGGATCTTGCAACGTTCCGGAGAGGGGCTCTTCTGCCCCAAAAATGAGTCCCTCAGCACAGGTGACTCCCAGCACAGTTGCGCTGCGGTTCACAGTTTCAATGGCGTACTCGACCTGCAGGAGGCGTCCATCCGGTGAAAACATGGTTATGAGCTGATCATAGGTTTCAGGCTCTTCAAACATTAGAAACCCTGCTTCACCTTGAAACTAGCTTAACTCCTGATCAGAAGCTTGCTAGCCTCTAGCTTTTGCCGGAGATCTTCCACAGCCTCGTAGATGTCGTTCTCCTCCTTTGCGCCTGCACAGACGATCTTGCCGGTTGAGAAGATGAGAAAAACCACTTGTGGGCTTTCCCATCGGCAAATCAGGGCTGGAAATTGCTCCGGTTCGAATATCATCTTCCCACCTATTCCCTCAGAGGAGTACAGCTCGTCGAGATCGATGAATCCGTTGAGGCTGGCCGAGGCGACGATATTCGTGATTTTGATCTCCGGTTTTCCCGCAACGTTAATGCCGCTCTTCTTCAGTTTCTGAACAGCTAGTAGTATCGCCCTCCTCGCCTCATCTACGCCCTTGCCTCCAGTGCAAATCATTTTTCCAGTCTTGAAGATGAGCATAGTTGTCTTGGGCTTTTTCAGTGTGAAGACAAGACCCGGAAACCGATTTTTGAATTCGGTGTCGTGTGGAAAGAAACTAGCTATCAAGTTGAGGTCGAAGTTTTCGGCAAAGGTCGCTGAAGCAACCACGTTCTGAATCTGGACTCTCAAGGGCTTTTATCCTTTGTATTTGTACACTCACAAGTGCCACTTAAACGCTCTTCTTCCTCTTTACCGCCCACGGAACCTTCTTTCCCACCC
The DNA here is from genome assembly GCA_020356305.1 of Candidatus Bathyarchaeota archaeon. The sequence continues at coordinate 731,656 of CP070636.1, forward strand.
TTCAAGGACCGATTCCAAGTTTTGGTTCAAAAAATGGGGATCAAAAATAGGAGGTTTCTGCTTCTAGTTTCTTAATGCTCAGCTTTAAGCGCTGCAACTACCACTCTTTCTTCTCTTCTGGTTTCTTCTTAGCTGGCTTCTTCTTCTTCTCAGGCATGCTAGTCACCTCCGCTTCACACCATCATGCGTTGCGAGCGCGGCTATGGCGCACTCGTTGCAGAGCCTTACCACTCTTCGTCCTCTTCGTCCTCTTCTTCCTCTTCGTCCCTGTTTGGTGTTCTCTTCTTGAACATGTTTTCCCTCCTTTTTAGCGCGCGCACTCGCACGCGATAGAGCTTTGTCATAAGATTGTCTTAATAAATTTTGCGTTTCTATCAGAAGATCTTACAAAGATATATATAATGATAAGAACATCTTACCATGACGGTGGTGTGTTGAGTGTGAAACTGGACGAGACCGATTACAAAATTTTAGAGATCCTTAGGAGAGATGCTAGAACACCCTTCACAGAAATCAGCCGAGACTTAGGGATATCTGATGCCACAGTCCATGTTCGCGTTAGAAGAATGAAGGATGAGGGAATTATAAAGGGTTATACGATAGAGGTTGCTAGGGAAGCTTTAGGCAGAAATGTTTACGGTTTTGTGTTGTTGAACGTGAAGCCTGGTTCTTTAGAGGAGGTGGCAAACAAACTGATTGTGTATGAAAAGGTGAGCGAGATCTACGAGATTCATGGACCGAACGACCTCATCGTGAAGATCGGGGCAGCGAACCTCGAAGAAATGAGGGACTTGATGCTCAAAATTCGAGAAACGCCAAACTTGGCAAGCAGTGAATTGATCACAGTATTCAAAGTATGGAAAAAAGGGGAGCCTAAAAATAGACCTCAATCGAAGTTATCCAGTCTTTCTTAAGAGTATTGACGCATGCGCGTGAGTTAATCTGAGTGAAGAAAACATAAACGCGCGCATACAAGAAGTTGTTCAAAAAAGTTTTGCAGGGTACATAACCACCCGTAGAGCAAACGCTAATTTAATGTAGTTTCTTTTCTAAATACACCGCGGAGGTTAACAATTGAGCTATGAAATGTGGACTGAAAAGTATCGCCCAAGATCTCTCAATGAAATGGTGAACCAAAAGGAAATAGTGGAGCGGCTAAACAGCTTCGTCAAGACAAGGAATATTCCACACTGCATATTCGCGGGTCCACCGGGAACCGGCAAGACAACGGGGGCGCTCTGTCTCGCACATGACCTGTACGGTGAAGGTTTCCGGGAGCATCTTATGGAGTTGAACGCAAGTGACGAGCGTGGCATAAACGTGGTGAGGGAAACTGTGAAGACCTTCGCTCGAACCAGATCGATCGGAGAAATACCGTTCAAGATCATGATCTTGGACGAAGCGGACAACATGACGAGCGACGCACAGCAAGCGTTGAGGCGTACCATGGAGCGTTTCACCGAAACCTGCCGATTCATCCTCATCTGTAACTATTCGGGGAAGATAATTGAACCCATTCAGTCAAGGTGTGCACCCTTCCGTTTCAGCTATCTGTCGAGAGAGGATCAACATAGTTACCTGCAGCAGATCATCCAAAAAGAAAAGGTGAATATGCTTGATGCAGGGCTTACTGCCGTATTTGAGGTTAGCGGCGGAGATTTGAGGAGGGCCGTCAACACGGTGCAGGCAGCGGCATCATCTGGCAAACCAATTGACGCCGAGACCGTGTACTCGGTGGTTGGCAGGGCAAATCCGGCAGACGTTCGGGAGATGATGATCATAGCGATGAAAGGCGATTTTGTGGGCGCCAGAAAAAAGCTTAGAGAAATGATTCTGAAATATGGGCTGGCGGGAAGCGACATCATCCGACAGATTCACATCGAAATTTTCCGCTCTGATGTTCCTGAACAGTGGAAAATAAGGTTGGCAGGAGCCATTGGAGAGGTTGACTTTCGTTTGATACAGGGAGCCGACGAGGAGATTCAGTTAAGCGCCCTGCTTGCACGGCTCACCGAGGCTGGGTATGAAATGCAAAGAGGAGCCTAACTCGCGTGTACAACGCCTGGACGGTGAAACACAAGCCTCGAACCCTCTCAGAAATTGTGGGAAAC
>CP070636.1:733866-741172 GCA_020356305.1 Candidatus Bathyarchaeota archaeon
CAAATAACTAGAAGCATGTTTGATCCAGCGTTGCGCGCACAATAGTTGAGCACTCGAAGTGCACACACTTGCGCTATGTGGGTCTAGGACAAAAATCAGACCCAAAATGAAATTCTAACCAAGGTTAATATCATGTATCATTTCTTCAGCATTCCCCGGTTCCTTTCGCATTTCCTTTTTTAGCCTCAAATTACATTAAAAAATTTAAAGGAGAACTCGTTATTCTAGTAGAATGTGAAAGACTAAGGAGCAAATCGCATGAAGAGAGTTTTTTGGGCTCTGGTTCTTTTTGGATGCGCAACTCTTGCAATTGTAGTAATGAGACTTTTTGCAAGTCCTCTGCTAGCCATGGTTATAACAATTCCATCCTACGGTCGTATAGTATACCCAATCAAAGTTGCAGTTGATGTAGATCCTGACAGTCTGAATCCAGAAAGTGAAGGAAAATGGATTACTGTATATATCGAACCTCCATCCAGCTATAACGTTAGTGAGATCGATGTTTCTTCGATTCGATTGAATGATTCTATTCCTGTTGACGACGAGGCTTCTATAACCGTTGGCGACCACGACCATGATGATATTCAAGATTTAATGATTAAATTTGACAGAGCTCAGGTCGTTGACTTATTGAGCCGTGGTGAAACGAAACTAGGAATAACCGGAGAAATTAACGAAGGCCCATTTGAAGGCAGTTACACAGTGAATACTGGATGATTAGCTGAAATGCGCGCGCATATCCTTTCTTTTCGAAGTCATGCGTATCTAAGACTCGTTTGGATGCGCTTGAGTTTGTCCGCGGGATCTTCGTGAGTTCTGGCGTTGTAGCCTCCTTTAACGAGTTCGTTTCGCGCGTAGGATGAGCGTGTTTCGAGATTGCATGAATGCATCTGGTCGTTTCTAGCAGAAGATCCAATTCAGATTTTGGCTACGCAACGTATTTATTTTTTCTTTCCCTAGCACAAGTAAGTGGAAATGATATGAGCGTTGAATCAAAGGACGAGTTGAGAAAGCTTCGGGACGAAAAAATTGAGAGGAAATATCAACGTCTCCTATCGGCGTTGCACGAAAAGGAAAGGAACCTAGAAAAAACCATAGAAAATCTTGAAGACAAACTGGCGGCAAGACGGTTTGAGGAGAAAATTCAAGCAGAGCAGAGGGTAATTGCACAGCTTTTCGTCAAAAAAGATACGCTTGAAAGAAAATTGAAAAAACTCGACGACAAATCGATGCTAGTGTGGGAAGAGACCAACCGAGGAGAGGGAGCAAACGCGTTGCCAATAGTTGTCCAGTCGCCCAAACTGGATCTGGAAGCCGTTAGGAAAGAGGTTAAAGCACCCGAAAAGAAATGGTTTTGGAAGCTTTTTTCTTGAGCGGAGTGCGAGAAAACATTTCATATTCCAAAAGTCACAATCAACACAACCGAATTATCTCAGCAATTTTCGTTGGTTCCCTGCTCGAGCGAGCTGACCCTGAAGCTTTGATTGATACATGTTTCTACTAAGATACTTCCCATAGCGAAAGAATGAACAAACAGCGACATCCCGATACCCCAATGATGAAACATGCTGGCGCAAGAACGAGGAAAATGCCTTCACCACGTTGTGCCCGCGCGCAGGTCACTTTTCCTCGATCTCATATTTACTCAACTCATCTGGACGAACGCAACGGTGAGATTATCGAAGCTTTTGATAATAAAACCGCCAACATTTTTGATTTCAATTCGTTCTATATATACAGTATATAAGTCAACTATAAAAAGAAGTTATTAATCAAGAATTAACCTCAGATCTTTTCGTCAATTTTTGGGCGAAGACTTGGCATAATAGCTTTCTACATATTACTTACCCATACTCTCACGATGACTTTTTCTCAGTCTTGCCCTTGTTTTTCCGTTTCTTTCGCTTTTCCTCTTTTTCGTCTCTTTCGTCTTCCACTACCCTGATTAATGGTTTTTTCTCCAACCCCTCAATTTTGGCGCCCGGATAGCGCTGTTCAATATCTCTGCGCAACTTCGCTTCGTCCACATCTCCATGAGTCTCAACTTGAACCACCGGCTTACCATTGCTGTCATACGTTACAGAAATGGAATACCCAGAGCCACCTTCTGCAGGTTCTGTTCCAGAGAAGAGCCTCTCCTCGTCAAAATCAAAGAGATCAAAGAACGATCTCTTTCGCTTCCGCTTCGACATCTTCCTATGCCCTAGATGAAAAATGAGAACCAGAAATTAATATTTTTTCATGAGCGTACTGCTGAACTTACGCGTGCACGAGATGCCGACACTAGTTCTTTTGAAACATTTTTATCGCACAATTAGAATCTAGGTTGATCAAAGTTAGAGGTTGCCACGAATGAACCCGTTGCTCTCCACCAAGCGCCTAGAGCAAATCGTGGGCGCAGCAAACGTCTCAACTGAGCACGTCGACCTGCTTTGTTACTCCAGGGACGCTTCTGAAAACGTTGGCATGCCGGACGTGGTGGTTTGGCCCACCACGACACGCCAAGTAAGCGAAATCATGAAGTTGGCGAACGAACTCAGGGTTCCCTTGACTCCGAGAGGCGCTGGAACATGCCTCAGTGGAGGACCAGTTCCCGCAAGGGGGGGAATTCTTCTAGTTCTGACCAGAATGAGGAATATCTTGGAAATCAACATCGCCAACCTACAGGCTTTGGTGGAGTGCGGGGTGGTGTGGCAGGACCTCAACGACGAGTTGGCCTCCTACGATTTGTTTCTTCCTCCCGATCCTGCCTCCGGAGAAGCATGCACAATTGGGGGATGTGTGGCTGAGTGCTCAGGCGGTGTCCGAGCCGTGAAGTATGGAGCTTTTCGAGACTGGGTTCTCGGTCTGCAGGTTGTCTTGCCCAGCGGAGAGGTTATTGAGACTGGTGCGAGGACAAGGAAATGCGTTTCTGGTTATGATCTTACCCGCCTTTTTGTGGGTTCTGAAGGAACTCTGGGCGTAATCACAAGGGTTCGACTGAGAATTTTTCCTATGCCGCGGTTCAGGCTTGTGATGTCCGCCTATTTTGACTCTCTGGAAAACGCTGGACAAGCGATTTTTCACGTGATGACAAGCGATTTGAGTCCCTCCGCTGCTGAGCTTATCGACAGACACACAGTGAAGGCGGTGTCTAAGTACATGAACATGAAGTTCCCCGAGTGCGCTGCCCTGGCAATCTTTGAGTTTGACGGGCCATCCCTAGGAGAATTGAAGAGAAGGATGCGACAGGCACGGAAACTCTGCGAGAGGGAAAACGCCACAAGGATCGATGTATCTCACACTCAAGAGGAAAGCAACAGGCTCTGGCGGGCGAGGAAGTCATGTGGCCCAGCTCTAGCTACCTTAAAGCCGTCTGCCATGCACGAGGACGTTACGGTTCCAACGAGTCGGATCCCTGAGATGCTGAAGAAAATCGAGGAGATTGCCAAGAAACACAACCTCATGATCCCCACATTTGGCCACGTCGGAGATGGAAATCTCCACCCCCTCATACTGTATGATGAAAGAGTACCCGGCGAAGTGAAGCGAGCAGAAGAAGCCACTGCTGACATATTTCGAGCCGGCATGGAACTTGGCGGCACACTCTCTGGAGAACATGGGATAGGCCTCTCAAAAGCGCCTTACTTTTCCATGGAGCACACCCGAGCTGAAATTGAAGTCATGCAAAAAATCAAGACTGCCTTAGACCCAAACAACATACTTAACCCTGGAAAAATATGGATAGGAACCTGACATGAGCATTCGGCTACCAGAAGAACTTGAAGTCGAAGTCTACCGATGCTTCAGATGTGGCCAATGCAGAGCCCAATGCCCCATCTTCAAGGTGAAACAAAACGAATCGTGGAATACCCGTGGAAGAATGATCCTGATCAAATCATTGATCGAGGGCAACCTGAACGCCAGTCGTTCGGTTCTTGATCGACTCTATTGCTGCAGCCTCTGCAAGGCTTGTGAAAACTCCTGTCCAGCAGTAGTCCGACTCTATGATGTCTACGAACGGGTCCGAGAGTGCCTGATAGAGCAAAAACTGGGACCGCTTGAGCGTCATGAAAGAATCGCAAGAGACATACTGGCGGAGGGAAACCCTTTTGGGCAGCCTAGAGCTCAGAGAGCCACCTCTTTTCAACGTAAGGATCCTCGTGAGGCAGAGAACCTGTTCTTTGTCGGCTGTGTCTCAGCTTACCGCAAGCCCAGTATCGTAAAATCGGTTGAAAAAATTTTGACATCAACTGACACGAACTACACAACGCTTGGGACACGAGAGCTTTGCTGCGGCTCTGTGCTGATGAGAACTGGCCAAATCCAGGCGGCTGAAAAGCTAGCGCAGGAAAACACCCGCTTATTCAAAGAGTACAAGATTCAAAAGATCCTAACGGTCTGCCCAGGCTGCTACCTCACTCTCAAAGCAGATTATCCCAAACTCGTGAAAGACTTTCCCTTTGAAGTCTTGCACATAAGCGAGTTTCTCCATCAGCTCCTGCACAACGGCAAACTCCGATTGACGAAGCGAGTTGAACTTAAAGCTACCTACCACGACCCCTGCCACATCGGTCGCCGCTTTAACCTGTATGAACCTCCTCGAATTCTTCTATCGAGTATACCGGGCCTGAAGCTCACGGAGATGCCTCGCAACAGAGAAAATGCTCGATGCTGCGGAGCCGGCGGGGGCGTAAAAGCAGCCTTCTCAGAGACGGCGTTGAAGATCGGGATTTCAAGGATGGAAGAGGCGGCTCAGACGGAAGCAGACCTGTTGGTAACAAGCTGCCCTTTCTGTTGCATCAATCTGACCGATGCCAGTCACCAAGCGCAGCTGCTTCCGGTCAGCGACCTGACGGAGATAATTGCCGAAGCCATTTAAGCGCGCGCCTCTTTCGTGGTTTGGCCTTTCTTAACACTTCCCTTCAGAGCTACTACGGCAGTTAACGCCTTTTCCACTACACTAGTCGCAGAAGAGCCCAACACCCGAATCATCGGTTCCTTTCCCACCTCACCATAATCAAAGATCACGTCTGGAACCGTGCCAACAGCCTTTATCGCTTCTTCCACACCCCATACGAGAGTTCCACCCTCCAAAGCCTTCAGTCTCGGTGGCTCAAGCTTCCTGTCAAAACTGGATATGACACAGCCGGCCTTCTCGAAAGCCGTCACCAATTCTGGATCAAAGCGCAGGTTAAGTGCTGCTCTACTCGACGAATCATGCTTCATAGCTGTTAGGATGATACGAGCAACATGGCGGGACGCTCCGAACAGAATTGAGCCGGTGACCCTCGCCGTCGCACGAAGCTTAACGATTCTCCCGTCGACCGCCGCTACCTGCTGTGGGGTTAGGGCATTGGGCAACGCCATAGCAACTTGGGTGCCCACCTCGGCTACGTAGGGCAGAAACTCCGAGTGCTCTTCAACCATTCTAGCAGCTGCAGAAACGTTTTCCAAGACTCGAAACTTTTCAGACTCGTTGTACAAATATGCCAAGGGAGTGACAGGAACCCTGCCTCTGCCAACTCTCCAACCGCACATGATGGCGTTATGGATAAACTGCTCAGCCTTGGTCACGGCTTCCACCAAAGTGTGGTGTAGGGCGAGGTAGGCAGTGATGGCGGCTGAAAAGGTGCAGCCCCCGCCGTGGGCCTTCACGTCTATCCGGGGCTTTTGGAAGCTTTTGAACTTGCCTTCATAATATAAAACGTCCGTGACCTCTGGTCCTTGTAGGTGACCGCCCTTTACCACCACTGCTTTAGGACCAAGCTTGGCAATTTGCTTCGCCGCCGTCCTCAAGTCTTCCACATCATGAATCTTCAGGTTAACGATCTCTTCAGCCTCTGGCCGGTTAGGAGTAAGTATGAACGCTCGTGGAATAATCTTCTCGATCAAGGCTTTTTTGGCTCTCTTACGAACTAGCAGGTTTCCGGTACCTGCTTGGAAGACGGGATCCACAACAGCCTGCAGCTCATAGTGATCGATGGTCCTTGCGACCACTTCCATTGTGGCGCTTGAGTAGAGCATGCCGGTTTTTGCTACTTCAACAGGCATGTCTTCAAGAACCGCTTCAATTTGACTGTTTACCATTCGCGATGGAACTGGAAGTATGTCGTATACTCCTTTGGTGTTTTGGGCGGTTATTGCGGTGATGGCACAGGTTCCGAAAACCCCCAACGCGGCAAACGTTTTCAGGTCGGCTTCTGTTCCTGCTCCTCCACCGCTATCTGAGCCGGCTATCGTCAATGCGCACGGAACATCTTTCATTGCCAATGGTTCGTCTCCCATAAACCGATTTCAGTACGGCCCGCTTTATCTATCTCGCTCATGCGGTTTACTCTTCATAACCGTTTCGTCTCCTCAAAATTGCAGCACCTTGCTGCTCATTCTATGGGAATTTTGGTCTTATGGCCTTTGTTGAGCAAGCTTCGACGCACTTCAAGCAGTATATGCAGTCAGGGTGATTGAACTTTTCCCACGGTAGGTCGAGAATAGGAACCATCATAGGGCATGCCTCCACACACCAGCGGCACCCAACCTTCGTGCACTTCACGGGATCTCGCTTCAAGCCGAGGAAGCTGAAATGGCCCAGCAAACCCATTAACGCTCCGTTGGGGCACAAGTATCGACACCAACTCCTCGGGATGTACACGGCCAACACTATGGTTCCAATCATGATGGCCAAGCGAACCCAAAGTAACAAGGGCGCGGACACGATTCCGTTGACTATGCTTCCTGTGGCTTCTGACGCCGTTACCTCCGTTAGAGTCGGGATACTATGACGAGCCTCAAGCACGATTCTCGGCAGGATAGCAAACAATGTGTCGGCTGGGCTCAAAGCGTTAAAAGGTGCCGGAGCAAATATGCCCAGGGACTCTCTGTAGCCTCTGCCTGTTCCCGAAGCCAACGATGCGGCTAGGGTTACGCTGACAAACATAGTGGCTGCTAGGACCCCGTATTTAATCTTGATCATGCTCTCATGGGTTCTAGGAGAAACCTCCATGTGCTTCCTTTTCACGTATGCCAACAGATCTTGGACAAAACCGAAGGGACAGGCCCAGCCGCAGAGGCTTCTGCTCACAACAGCCGCGAACAACAAGATGGACGCCAAGGCAAGCCACGGGAAAATGAGTTCAAAAAGCATCAGTTGAAGGATTCCAAACGCTTCACCAACCGTTTTCGTGGGAGTTCCCAAAGTCCCAATAATAGGGAGGAGCACTGGCCAAGGTCCCAAACCGAAAACCACCGCGTTAAACAACAGGAAACAACACAACTGCGTGATTTTTCTTGCCGTTTCAATCCTGAGAACCGTTTTTTTCACATAGAA
>CP070636.1:741272-745726 GCA_020356305.1 Candidatus Bathyarchaeota archaeon
AATGACCTCTATGGCCTCCCTCAACCGCTGCGCTCGATCACGAGGATCCTCATCACAATGGATCCCGAAAGGAACGATGTTCATGGCTTCACCGGCGCCAATTCCCAACCCCGCTCGACACTGGCTGAGCTCGTCGACCGTAGCGACCTGCTGGGCTGTCTTGGCCGGGTGGCACCTCTGAGTGTCGGTAACACCAGTACAAATGAAGACGCGTTTCGTGTAGCTGCCTATCACCGCCATGACGCTCCAAGGGTCTACGAGGGCGCCATCCTCGATGAAATGGTCAGGGATCCACAGAGAGTCAAAACCGTGTTTCTCCGCCATAACGCCGACTTTCACAGAGTCCAAGGCGGAAAGGGACAATATGTTATATCCAAACTTAATTGCAGATGCTTCCATAGCTCCATCTGATAGAAGCATCTCATAAAAAACCTTTTCACTTGAAAAGGACTTTCCGCATATGCACTAGCGAGATAATTTGCAGATCATCTGCATTAGTTTCTGGGAGGATTTCTCGACACTCTCTTCGAGAAGAGATAGTTTGGCACTGACCTTCTCCAATTTATCATTGAATTCCTTTTCAATTGAAGACAATTCCTCGGAAACGTTGATCTTTGTGGCATTTCTTTTGTTCAACAGAGATCGCATTTCAGTCATCACGTTTGAGTAGATGCCGGTGTAGCGCGACTTTGTCGTCATTAGATCAAGGGTTTGGTTATAGACTTTGAGGTTGACGTTTAGCCCCCAACTCATCGTTCGAAGAGAGCTCAACGACTTGATTGCCTTCTCCAATTTATTGCTTCGCAAGGCTTCCATCGCGGTTCTGAGATTCACGAGCATGTCTAGAAACACCGCAATAACCCAGGCCGCGTCTTTGTTGATTTCCTTCCATGTGCCTATCATGTGCGTAATTAGCAAGGAGCATATTTCAAATTGAAATTTGTTGATGGGTTCGGTGTTCTTTTCGGTCTTTCCTTTCTTTCTTTCGTTGAATTCTTGAGCTAGGACCTTGAGTTTTCTGGTTTTTTCTAGCAGTCTCGAGAGGTCAATGATGCCAACTGTCTTAGCTCTTCGTGCAGCGAGGTCAGTTTCCAGTTTCTTTGCCGTTGGAAGAAAATCGTATGGGAGGAGATCTTGTGTGTCTAATCTGGAAGTGAGAGCCAGTATGACTTTGGTCGAATATTCCAGGAGGTAACGACTCACATTGGGTGGTGTATCATAGTTTGTGTGGTAGATTTTTTCATAAGCTGAGAAGTGAGAGCCAAAATTGACGCTTGGCACTCCACACGTTACGAAGGACCAGTGATCAGTTGCCGTCGTGGTCATTTTGGTGACTTTGAAGATGTCCTCAAGATCAAGATCTTTTACTTGTTCTTTCACGAAGGTAGTCATCTCAGGGGTGGCTCGTAAAAGAACAGTATCTCCGAAAGCAGGGATGTCGAGGTTGATGTTCGCAACCGTGTTTTTCATTTCTTCTCGATGCTTTTTCACATATTCAAAAGATCCCACTGACCACTCGAAAAAGCTCTTCGAACCTGACTCCTCTGCGCCAAAAGATATGAACCTGATTGTACGTTTTGCCTTCGAGTTTTCACGGAGAATCCTAGCGGTTTCCAGTATGATGGCCACTGCAGAAGCATTGTCGTTGGCTCCCCCAAACCAGGTATCATGATGGGTAGTTAACGTGATTATTTCTTCGGGATATCGGGATCCAACCAGCTCACCCACCACATTGTAGGAAACGCCGTTTCGGTTTGTGTCCACGATGTTTTTCAACTCCACTTTGACGTTTTGTTTCAGCATTTTTGCGCGCAAAATTTGAGCCACTTTGTATGGAACGCTTACTACCGGTATTGGAGCAAAGGGGAACGCGTCTTTTCTGAACGCTCTGTGCTCCGAGAAGAAGGTGGTGAAAACTACGGCTTCAATTCCGAAATCCTTAGCGAAACGACATGGGATGTCAGCCCAACTGGTCAACCTGTCGCTTCTCTCGATGAGGGCGATTTTTCCCGTGGGGTCCACTCCCTTCTTCTTCAATCTTTCATAGTCTTTCAATGTTCCGAAGCCCACGTCAATGAGCTCTGCCTGTATGCCTTGAGGCGGAGTAGAAACGCTTGTTCCCCCATTTACACAGGGAATTGTTTCAACTGTTGGCTCCAGTATCGTTAGTTGACAATCTTTGTAGGTTCGAGAGATCACCGGGAAGCGTTCACGGTGAACGTTCTCCAGTCCAAGTCTTGTGAATTCTTTCTCAATGAGGTTCGTGGCTTCCCGTTCTTCTTCTGTGCCGGCTGCTTTTTCGCCAAGATCAAAAAGCAATTTGGTGTACTCCAGAGTTTCTTCGAGCGAAAACTGCCCAGTCAATTTCATGTCTGGCACCCTGTGCCTACGGGTCTGCAATTCTGGAAAATAACAGTTGCCCTAAAGCCGCGTGGCATCCGATGGTGTTTCCTTTGTTGGAGAAGAGGTTTGGCGAGCGTAAAACAGATATTCACATAGGCTGTATAAGGGTAGTCTCAAAGAAAATCGGTCGAGGCGTGTGGCAGGTTTGAAAAAACCCGAGAGCAAAATTGAGGCCGAGATCTTCGAGCTGTGGAAAGAATTGAATCCGTCAAGTGCGTTCACAGCTGGCTTAGACGAGTATGCGGGCAAGTTGTTCGTGTCCACGGAAGCAAATGTGAACCGCATGTTGGACAAGATTGCAGGGTTGAAGACGCAGACGAACGACGTAGTTCATCGGAAGATTCTGCAGTGTCTAGAAACGGAGTTACGCTTTGAAGAACCCTACATGGCTTTGCAGACTATAGTTTGGGTGTACTACGGACATTTGGTGAAAGAAGGCATGAAAGCTGACCATCTGTTGTCCTTGACGTCTGATGCTAAGAAAGTGTTGAAGGTTTCAAAGGAGAAATTGGCTAAGAAAGCATGGCCGGTGGAGATACGGGCTATCACTTGTTACTCAGGTAACAGTCTACTTGGGATTCTAGAAACAATTGGCACAGAAACGGAAAACGAGCAGCTGCGAAAAGAGCTGCGGCTTCTCAAAGATGCAGTGGATGAGTACGTTAAGGACTTCTACGTGGAGGGCGTGAAGGAAGGAGGGTTCGAAGAGGTCTTTCCAATCCTCGAACGAGAAGGAGGAGATATTGGACGGAAGGAGATCTACCCTAAACTGTTAAAGGACCTCTATGACTATCCTGAGAGCGCCGATGAAATTGAGGGCAAGGGCCTGCGATGGTTGGAGAGTGAGTTGCCAACGCTGATGGCCATTACCGAGAAACTGGCGGCAACGTATGGAGTGGAACCAAAAGTTGAAACTGTGGCCGACGAAATTGGCAGGAAACGGAACGTGGGGAAGTCCAAAGTTGTGCAGTTTATTCTAGATATTCGGGAAAAATTGCGGAAGGTTGTTGAAAGCCACTTAGTCAAGATTACACCGAAATATGATACTCGGGTTGTGGAGACCCCCTCCTACCTTGTCACTTTCATCCCCTCGGCAGCGGCAGGCTGGTTTGACAGTTTAACCGAGAAACCCTTCAACATCTTCTTCATCACAACTGACCCACGAGGATCAGCGCCAACCAATGCCCCAGACCTCGTTAATGGCATCATCCATGAAGAATACGGCCACTGCATAAACCACTCTAATTCAGTCACCAATTTCGCTGCTCGGCCAAAATTGATCGAACTGCTAGACGTTTCCATTGCATCACAGATCAGCGAGGCTATTTCATTTTTCAGAGAGATAGAGTTCACTTCATTGCTGAAAAGTTTGGCTGGAAAAACGGAAAACGAGCTTACACGCGAAGAGAAAGAACTTCTGGACTCTCTCCGCGCAGTTGGGGACCTAGAAACCGTCATACTTGAAATTGAATTCCAAGTACTGGAGTGGCGTATACTCCGGTTCCTTCGGGCAATAGGCGACGTCCGCATCAACATGGGCAAACAAAGCGCCACGGAGTTGATTAATTGGGCTCACGAAAAGACCGGGCTATCCAAGAAGATTCTTTACAACGAGATTTTCACCTTTCAGGAATCCCCGGGCTACGCTCCCTGCTATTGTATGGCTGGTGAAGCGCTTAGAAAGATTCAGGCACTTGCTGTAGAAAAGGGGAAGAGCATTGTTGACTTCAACACGTACGTGAGTTCCATGGGGTATCTGCCGAGAACCGTGTACGAAAACAGGCTAAGAAAATACGCTGTGTCTACTGCCTAACCCCTAGGAACCGCGGGCACATTGCCATGTCAGATGACCGCGTTCTTTGACAAAAGCTAAATGGTACCATTTAGTTCATAGCTCCTCTCGCCCAAGGTCCGGAGAGCCGAATGAGTTTGGCATGGAGTCAGAAGTTAAAGGAGAACCTTTCATACTTCAGTGGAAATCTGTTAGTTCTGACTCTCAGCTGGGTATTTTGGACTCCGGCAATGGTTATGGTATATACTTATGAGCCAGA
>CP070636.1:745826-750909 GCA_020356305.1 Candidatus Bathyarchaeota archaeon
CATTTCAGGAGTGTATTCTGCCTTCTGCATCGGCGTGAGGATGAAACCGGGACAGATGACGTTGACCCGCACCTTTGGGGCCAACTCTAGCGCCATGGAACGCGTCAGTTCGATAACGCCAGCCTTCGAGGCGTTGTAGTCAGAGCTTTGTAGATATCCCATTATCCCATTGGTAGAGCCCATGTTCAGAATCACGCCACCGTCGCCCGCCAGCATCCGTCGAGCAGCTTGCTGGGCGACAAAGAACATCCCGTTGAGGTTGACATCGATCATTCTTCGCCACTGTTCCGGTGTGATCTCTGTGAAGGGCCGTTGAGCGCTGATCCCGGCGTTATTGATCAGCACGTCCAATCCACCCAGAAGCTCATCTAATTCGCTGAAGGCGCGTGCCACAGCGTCGGCATCGGACACGTCGGCGCTGACAGTGCCGCTCAGTGAAGGCAACGATTTCTCAATGCGACGAAGCGCCTGTTCGCTGCAATCCAACACGACGACCCGTGCACCCTCCTCCAAAAATCGCTTCGCTGTCGCGGCACCGATACCTCCGGCTCCGCCAGTGATGAGTACTCTTTTGCCTCTCAAACCACGCATAATCTGCCACCTCTTTAGGATCCAGCTACGGCGCCGCCGTCCACCACTAAGGCTGTGCCGGTGACAAACGATGAGGCGTCACTGGCCAAGTATAGTGCGGCCTGAGCAATCTCTTCTGGATCAGCAACTCTCTGCAACAGATGGGAACGCGCTGATTCGGCTAAGAATTGGCTCCAGGGCTTGTCAAGTTGTTGGGCTTCGCTGCGTAGCATGGCTGTATTAGTGTCACCAGGACAGATGCAGTTGACCCGAATATTCTGTGCAGCGTGATCGACGGCCATGGCTTTGGTTAGCAGCACAACCGCTCCCTTTGACGCGCAGTACGAAGCGGCGTTCTGTCCCCCGACCAATCCCCAATTCGATGCAGTGTTGACGATTACGCCGCCGCCAGCCTCAGCCATAACCGGGATGGTGTATTTCGAAAGCAAAAAAACCGACTTAACGTTGGTCGCCATCACCAGGTCCCATTCCCTTTCACTTGTTTCCACGACTGACGCGCGTCGTATGATGCCAGCGTTGTTGAAGAGGATGTCCAGTTTACCCAGTTGTTTAACGGTCTGCTGCACAGCTGACTGGCAGTCTTCTGTTCTGGTCACGTCGCCTTGCACAAAGATGCCTCTTCCTCCCGCGTTGACTATCGTCTGGACTACAGCTGCTCCTTCATGTTCGTTCAAATCAACGACTGCTACCGCTGCGCCTTCCCGAGCAAATAGCAGCGCCGCAGCCCGTCCAATGCCCGAAGCACCACCAGTGACGAGGGCGACTTTTCCCTTCAGTGCCTCACGAGATTCGCGGTTAAAACCTTGCATCGGTTCATAATCACCTCTCTAAGATGATATCTTGTATACAATTTCCTCATTATATCCAGTTATGACTCTTATATATCCACTCAACATTTTATCGACTGTCTGATCACCAGTATCAGCTAACAAAGGGCGCCCCCTCAACGAATTGACCTTTTCAGGAGTAGCCACAACTATTATGTTATCTCTGCCGATCCTTCGAATAACCTCGGGGCTTATTTGCTGATTACCCCTGCCGAAAATGTAACCTTGACCCCCTATTGGCGTAACTATCATCCTTGCCTTTCGTTTTCCCAGAAGCTTTAAGAGTTGAGCCTCGTTTACATCAGTTCCCACCAATTTTCCTTTGGAGATCACATCCACCCCTACCAATGTCTTGGTTAATCCTAGCCTAGACGCGATAACACGGGTTGTTGTACCGGGCCCAACTACATAAAGACAATCATCCTCCATCCGTTCCACAATCTCAAAAGCTATTGCGTTCATAGCTTCCTTTTCACCACTGCTACTCGGCATTTTTGCTCCTTGAATCAATCTTTTCCGAAAAGGAATTCTCAGATAACCATATAGTTTCGCGGAAACGATGCCCCGGCGAAGAGCCTCCTCATCTATATCCATGATCTCAGCCTCTCGTACGTCGCATCGCCCCTGCAGATACGACGCAGCTAGATCTCCCGCGCTTCGAGGGTTTATTGCAAAGGCTGCAGAATGAATCTTAACCCCAGTAGGTATCCCGAGAACTGTCAGGTTTTCTCCAATCGCGTTGTATATGTCCCTTGCAGTACCGTCTCCACCCGCAAAAAGGAGAAGATCCACACCCAGCCGCAGCATTTCCTTCGCTGCATTTTTGGTGTCATCCGCGGTTGTCTTACCTCTCGTAATTGAACCAACCACAATAGGGTCAAAACCACACTCTTTGGCTGCATCTTCTCCCATTTCAGTGGGGCAGGTTATGATCTGAAGGTCGTCTTTCAAGTGTGTGATCCTTTCAAGTGCTTGAACAGCTCGATCTAGGGAATGGGGCACAGCACCTAATTCAAGAGCTTGTTTTTGTATTTCCACACCGTCGCTCCCTTTTAGACCCACCCTTCCACCTATCCCTGCAATTGGATTCACGATTAAACCTAGTTTGTTCTTACTCTGACCACCATTCTTGCCCGCAAACTGACATATGTGCCTCGAGAACATTTGTGTTATCTTCCAGACTATAAGCGCACACACCTCATAGAATCGCAGAGTCTAGATGGAAAGCTGCACTCTATCTGTCTTCCTTACGCACTTTCTTGCGATATGCCCTCCAAGTCATCGCCCACTGCGATGGATCATCTAGTGGTGCTGTGTTAATTTTGTGGATAGTGCTACTGTGGGGGGCGGTCTTAACCAGCTCAGGGTTCTTGTACGCCTCGTCAGATACTTGCTTTAGTATTTCGATGTATTCGTCGAGCTCAGCCTTAGAATACGATTCCGTTGGCTCGAGGGTACACGGCTCTGGAACTATCCATGGGTGGTGGCTGGTCCAGTAGTGAACGCCAAAGTCTGCAGCCCTGAGTCCGATTTCCTCGGAATGAACTCCGGTTTCTCTCGTCAACTTCTCCAAGCTGTATCTGACTTGTTCAATTCGACGTTTGCCTTTGGCGTAGGGCGCAGATACTCCTCGTATCTCTAGCAGCTTCTTGAGCAAATAGTTGTTGTTGAGAACAGCGACCTCAGCGACCTCTTTGAGACCTTCCGCACCGAGACCCATGACCCACGCATATGATTTCAAAACTACTGGCGCGACACCACAAAATGACCTCACTTTTCCAATACTCTCGGGCCTATCACAGTTCAAACGATACTTGCTACCGTCAAATTCAACAACAGGAATCGGCAGGAATTTTGCCAGCTCTTCAGTGACGCCAATAGCACCGACTGCGGGTCCGCCACATCCATGAGGCGCAGAAAACGTCTTATGCAAATTGAAGTGGCAAAGGTCAAAATCGGCATCCCTTGCTCTTGTGATGCCCAATATCCCGTTAGCATTCGCTTGATCATAGGAGCACAATCCTCCTTTTTCGTGGACAACCTTCACGAAATCTTCAATTTTCGGATTGTAAATCCCCGTGTCCTCTGGGTTTGTAATCATGAGTCCCGCCGTACGTTCTGAGACTGCTACTTTCAACGCTTCAAGATCAGGATAGCCATCCTCATCGGGGTAAAGGGTTATGACTTTGAAACCAGCTGTTTTTGGACAAGCTGCGTTTGAAGGGTGAGAGAAAATTGTCGTAATAATCTCATCTCTCTGATCCGCTTCCCCCCGAGCTTTGTGGTACGCTCTTATGATCGAAGCGTTCGCGTAAATAGCTTGAGAGCCCGCACTAGGTTGAAACGAAAACTGGTTCATCCCAGAAATCTCTTTCAGGACCTGTTCGAACCTGTACATCACCTCAAGTATTCCTTGCACAGTTTCTTCATCTTGTAATGGATGAATCTCCGTCATCTGAGGCATCCTGGCCAGTTGTTCATTGATCTTCGGGCTATATTTCATCGTACAGGTTCCCTGGCCTACGTCAATGTTGAGATCCGTCCCCAAGGTTTCCTGCGATAGTCTTACATAGTGTCTCAATACTTGTGGTTGAGACATTTCAGGTAATCTAGGCGGCTGTTTTCTCCGCATGTTCTCAGGTATGGTTAAAATAGCATCTCCGACCGCGTTTCTTGCCTCTTCTTCAACTTCGGGTATGAGTATTCCTCGCTCTCCTTCGCTGCTTAATTCAAAAATTATTGGTTCATCCCACTTGGCTTGATGGAACCGTCTTGGTTTCGGTTTTCCATTTGTATATCGTTTCTTGGTTATGTTCTCCATTTTATTGTACCGCCTCCTTCACTGCATCAGCCAGTCTATCAATGTCATCTTTGGTGTGAGTTTCAGTAACGCAGTAGAGTGCACTGTTTCCCAGTTCAGGGAATTCGTTTGTCAGGTCTTTTCCGCCGAATATTTTGTGCTTCAACAAAACTCTGTTGATCTCAGCCACTGTCTTGCCGGTGCCAGCAAAATTCATGACGAACTCTTTGAAGTGAGTTGACCGGAAAACTGGACACTTGACATCTTTTATTTTAGACAGCCGCAACATCGCGTAATGCGATCTCTGTACGATACCTTCTCCGACTTCCCGCATACCCTGCGGCCCAAGCAGTGCCAAGTAAACGCCAGCCGTTATGCCCCATAGAGCAGCGGCCGTGCCTACGAACTCTTTGCCCTCCTCCCTTACCGCGAAGGAAGTTCTTTCGTAAGCAACGTCACCGAATCCATATTCTCCCTCAACCGAGGTCGGAGCTATTCCAAACAGCCTTGAAGGGTATTCCATCACATACTTCTTTTCATCTCGCGTGGCAATGAAACCGGCATGACCGCCCCCAAATTGCATGTGCATGCCCAGCGGTTGCAGATCGCCGCATACAATATCCGCACCATACTCAACTGGAGGAGTCAGAATTCCCAAGGAAATCGGATCGACTCCGACAATGCATATTCCTCCATGGTCATGGGCTATCTCAGAAATCTTGTCTCCGTGAGCTTCAATGAAACCAAAGTATGATGGATTCTCAAAATACACGGCGGCTGTTTTTGAAGAGATCTCAGCCTGGAGGGAAGCAAGGTCCGTTTGCCCGGTGTCTGAATCATAGTCCAGCAGCTTGACCTTTATTTC
>CP070636.1:751009-753943 GCA_020356305.1 Candidatus Bathyarchaeota archaeon
AATGGGAATCATACGTGCCTTCTCCCGAGCCTTGAAACCCGTATGTCCAAAACTTTACGTAGCCGCACCCGACATAAACACCGGAGAAGAAGAAATGGCTGTTTTCGCCAAGGAAAACGGATCCATGAAAGCTTGCACCGGAAAACCAGCCCACATGTGCGTGAAGCCTGGTGTAAAGTGCGGCATACCTCATGAATATGGGTCCACAGGCTTTGGAGTGGTCCAAGCATCATTTGCGGCGGCAAACTACGTGAACTTGGACATTGAAGGCGCAACAGCGGCGATCGAGGGCTTTGGAAACGTCGGTTCCTTTGCGACGAAATACTTGGCGCAGATGGGTGTGAAGGTTGTGGCAGTTTCCGACTCTAAGGGGTGTATATACAACTCAGAAGGGTTAGAATACGAACAATTAGCCAAGGTTAAGAAGGAAACTCGGTCGGTCATAAACTACAGACCTGGAAGAGTGTTAGAAAACAAGGAAATCTTTGAGCTTCCAGTGGACATTCTTATTCCCGCTGCTCTTCCCGATGTAATTAGAAGAGACAACGTACACAGTGTGAAAGCAAAAATGGTGGTTGAAGCAGCTAACATTCCTGTGAGCCCAGAAATCGAGGAAACTCTACGAAGGAGAGGAGTTTTGGTCGTACCTGACATCATTGCAAACGCTGGTGGTGTCATATCCTCCTATGCTGAATACACGGGTTACAATCCTAAGCAGATGTTGAAGCTTGTCCAAAGGAAAATTCGTCGGAATACGAGAGCGGTTCTTGAACACGCTGAGAAAAAAAACATAGGACTGAGAGATGCGGCTTTGATCATTGCAAAGGAGAGAATACGTGGAACACGAAATGCGCGCGCGCAGAAATCTATGTCTCAAATGTTTCAATAGCCCCGGTCGGGCAGCTTCTAACGCAAGCAACGCAGCCTGTGCATGTTTCTTGTGTTTCTACACATTCTGAGCAGAGTTGTTTCGCCTTGATTCCCAAACAGGCTTGGGGATTCAGTGCTCTTGCTTTTCTATCAAGGAGTTCCAAGACGGATGCTGGACAAACTGAGACGCATACTCCGCAACCATCACAGGTCTCCGAATCGATTCGCACCTTGGGCATTTTTATCCTCCTGGTGCACCGTGGAAGGGAACATTGCTCCACAGAAAATCCCACCAGTCTCTTTCGGTGATGGTTTCGCCTCTCACCACAATGCTCATAATCTTATTTAATAGGTCGTGGTGTCTTTCCTCATCTGCAAATATGGATTCAAGCAGCAACTTTGCCTTCTCGTTTCTCGTCTTTTCTATTACACGTTTTAGGCGCTCCATTGTTCTTTCTTCGTATTCAATGTGCTTCTTGACGGTTTCCTTCAGGTTTTCAAATTCTTCTTCAGTTAGAGCCGGCGGGGCATGAGCTACTTCTGCAGCCGCCCTATATATTTCGGCATGTTTCGTCGAGTCTAGGGAAATTCCCTTCAAGACTCCTTTAACCACTTGGTTTGTCAATGTCATTAGCGCCTGATCCACAGATCTGACGATCTCTTCTTCTAATCTTATCTGTTGACGGAAGAATTTTGTGAGCTCTGGTTCTGTTGATTTCAAGAAACTTGCCTCGACTGACCTAGCTCAAGAGTCTTAATAAATATTATGACGTCTTTGCCTGAGTTTTGCTGGAAGGAATAAGACCATAGGCTCCAGTCTTCAACCATTCGGCGGCCTCGCGCAGAACCGGATTTGGACTTACATCAATCACCGGAATGTCCAAGGTACCCACTTTGATAGTCGATCTGTATTCAGGCATAAGGGCGAATATTACGTCTGTCCAGTAGATGCGGCCTTCCAAATACTCTTTCATCAGACTGTCGGTTGTAGGCGGCAAGAGTGAGTGTGAGAATGTCACGCCCGCAGCCCATTTGAGGACTAGTGGTTGCCCGGCTCTGATGATGGTGGCTAAGGTGCTTGATAGAGCTTCTAATGAAGGATATTGCGTACACTCTAAAATGACAAGTTGCTTGGGGGGACTGCAGACAATTTCAACCATAACAAAGTCACCGAACTAGGATTTCCCTTTTTTGCAATTAAGTTTTTTTCTTCTTCAGGCACCGCAGGATCATTCGCAGCTTACACTTCATTTTCTGATTTCTGTTGCAGAAAACTCGTGTCTGAATGGCATACAAAGCATTCTTTAATGTCGATTGATGGGTCAGATAGTTTGCACAACTCACACATTAACCCGTTTCGTCTGATGATTTCACAGGCCACGCAGAATTTTGCCACAAGTTCATATTTGGACATGTGCCCATTAGCCAACGAAACAACGATTTCCTTAATCATTGGCTGGACTTCTTCAACTTCTTCGATTTTGAGGACTGTGCCTCTGACATGTCGGGTATATTTGCTCACTGCCGTTTGCGTGACCCCCAAAAGGCTCGCTACATCCTTTTGCCTCAATCCATAAGTTTGTGTTAATTCTCGAGATATTGCAGATCGAATGGCTGGAACCAAGGATCTCACGGCGACTTCGCATGGCAGCAGCATGTTTCTTCTCACCGAAGCATATTATTAATGTCGAAAGGTATATAAGCATGACGTACGTCATTATTGATATGACGTATGTCATAAGGAGCTCGAGAGGAAGATATGTCTCGCCATTCTCCTTTCATCTCTTCTCCTTCTCCTTCCCCCTCTTTCAGCAGGGCCAGGGACGATGACTCCTCAAAGGCTCTTTGTGGCATGCGTTACTAGAAGGTTACAAGAATGGTTGTTGAAATAGAATCGCGTCAACAGTTGTCCAAGATTGTAGATAATACTTCTGAACTACGCGAAATCATAAAACAAGCCGAGAACTTTTGCGGATATTGCGAATCTATCTCTCCCATGATTTGCGTTGAACAATGTGAAATATGGAGAGCGAAGAACGAATTTTTGGAAATGAATGGAACCGT
>CP070636.1:754043-765985 GCA_020356305.1 Candidatus Bathyarchaeota archaeon
AGTTCTTCAATATTTCTCAACGCTTTTTCTTCACCCGTAACCGTGTCAGCCAGTTCTCGCTGACTAATAAATTCTATGACCGCCTCTCGAGCTGATTCTGCGATCTTTCCTGCTTGGCTAATCTCTTTCCCGATAGAGTCTTTCTGAATGATTCTTTGGTCTAGAGTTTTTCGGAGGTTCTCAAGTCGAGTCTTTTGCTCTTTTTGAACGCTGTGGAGATCCGTGAGGGACTTTTTCAGTTCGTTGAGGGTGGATGTAAATCTATTCTTGCGAGCGCTAAGATCGCGTAGCCTACCTGAGAGAACTCTGATTGTGGTTTGACTTTGAGTGTGATCGCTCCGAAGATCCATGAGGTTTTTGTAGAGCCTGTCTACCTGCTGTTCGGCCTGCATAATTTTTTCGCTGTTTGCACCTAGATTTGCCCAAAGTTGCTCGGTCTCGTTTTGGGTAGCGTCGTGCTGGGATTGCTTGTTCGCAATTGTTCCGGACAGCCGGTCATGCACCCGTTTTAGTTTTCGAATCTTTTTTCGGTTTTCTGCAATTTCATTATTGATTGTTTCAAGTTGTTGAAGGTCTTTTTCTCTGACCCTTCTAAGGCCTTCGAGACTTGCTGTTCCCGCCCCAATTTTTGTTGCGAGTTCAGTTAACTTCGATTTAACTTCACCTATGTTGATTTGGATCTCAAGAACGCGCGTTCCACCCTCCTCAACCTTTTCTGAACTGAGGTTCCTCCACTCCGTTTCGATTTCATGGCGTTGGGCTCTCCACTCTTCTCTCACCCGCCTTGAGTTTTCAACCTTAGCTTGTACCTCCTCGATCTTTGATGAAAGATCGGCAATTTTTCTTCCAGTTTCTAAGATGTCATGGGAGACTCTCATAGCTTCGAATCGTCTGATTTCCTCTCGAATGAAACAATTGCGAAGCAATGCATTGCGTTCCGTCTCTAAATCATCGACTCTCTTCTGCACCTCGTCTATCCGACCCATGGCGGTTCGAATAGATATTTCAGCGGCTCGAAGTCTTTCTTCGGCCTCAAGCTTCTCAGCGTCATACTGAGCTATGCCAACTAGGTTGTCTATGATTTTCCTGCGGTCGTAAGGCGATATCTCAGCCATGCGTGTGATCGTTCCCTGTACGATCACGTTGTGCCCGGTGGGACTGATTCCAGCCATGGACAGTGTGTTGAGAATGCGGTTTCTGGAGATTCTCCTTCCGTTAAGTCGATAGATACTTTGGCCGTTTCTGTGGACTTCGCGAGAAATGGTTACAGTGTTTGTGTCCACAGGTAAGCGTTTATCCGAGTTGTCAAACTGAATAATAACCTTGGCAACCTTCGCTTTCTCCACCTCTGCTTCGGGGCTCCCGTGGAATATGAGTTTTGAAAAACTTTCAGCTCTGAGTCTTCTTGCGCTCAGCTCACCTAGCCCAAATAGAATAGCATCCACGATGTTTGTTTTTCCACTGCCGTTTGGCCCCGTAAGCACAGTAAAACCCTTGTCCAGTAGGATAGTGGCAGCTTTTGGACCAAAAGATTTGAAGCCCTTCATCTCGATTTTCTTGATGTACTGCATTTTGAACCTGTCCTTCGTGATACTAGATTGGTGGGTCCACTGAACCCGTTTTTTGAGCTTCTTCTACAAAAATAATACTGAAAGTCGTTTTAACTCTTATGCAAGCGGAGCATCTACGTCTATTCTCGTCTTCTTTCGGCCTGAAGCTTTTCTGCCATCTTTTTCACAAAAACCTTGACTTTTTCAACATCACCGTAGATTAGCACATAGCCGTTTTTTTGCATTTTGCTGTAAAGTTTGTTTTTGTTCGCCAATTTTTTTATATCGCTCTTTGTCAACGCTTCTGAAATCTGGACTCGCACCCAGTGTTTGCCTCTGGGGAGTCCTGGGACAAACCTGGACGTTGCTTCCTCTTTCTTTTCAGAAGCTCTTCTGGCATCTTCCAGCTTCTTTATCCATTGATCAGCATGATCTGAGTCCAATTTTCTATTCATCGCAGAGAGGAGATATGATTCTACGCTTTCCATGTACGTTGCGATCCTAGGGAGGTTCTCAACGTGGGACGGGTCGGCTTTCATGATCTGTATCATGGTCTTAGCAGAACGTAGGTCGTTCATAATGGTGGTTGGAATGCTTTCTCCGCTTCTTCGAAGTTCGATGACTAGGTCAGCCAGCACCTTCCATGCTTCGCCATAACCCATTTTTCACACCTCTCGAGCCCTATTCCATTCATTAATCGATCATTTATTTTCTTTTGGTCTTCTGCACAACTGTTTTATATCGCCCTATCCACAACTGATCAAGCAAAATGTGTTTAGATGCATGAGGTGATGAAATGAGTGTATTTGCAGTGCCCGGGGCTTATGATCGTGCCATAACCGTGTTTTCTCCGGATGGACGCCTCTTTCAGGTTGAATACGCCCTTGAGACAGTGAATCGCGGGGCAACAATATTGGGAATTATTTGCTCCGAAGGGATAGTCTTGGGGGCGGAAGAGAAGATTGAATCAAAACTGCAGGATCCAAGCTTCGCTTGGAAGCTTTACGAAATAGACGATCACTTAGGCGCCGCTGTTGTCGGATTGGGATCTGACGCCCGTATTCTAATAGACCAAGCACGGGTTCACTCCCAGAGCAATCGATTGATGTATGATGAACCCATAGACGTGGAGATTATGACAAAACGCATTGGAGACATAAAACAACTCTACACTCAACATGCAGGGGTTAGACCTTTCGGGGTCTCCATAATCTTTGGCGGTGTAGACAAAACTGGAAACAAATTGTTCTCAACTGATCCAAGCGGTTCCTATAGAGGCTACAAGGCTGTTGCGGTAGGTATTGGCCGCGAAACGGTAGAAAACATCCTAAAGGCAGAGTATAAGGAAGACTTGACGCTTGATTCGGCTATTAAACTCGCTGTGAAATGCTTGGTGAAAGCGCTTGAGGCAAGAGGGGAGACGCCAAGGCTCAAAATAGGCGTGATACCAACTAAAACAAAACAGCTGCGAATGCTCACAAATGAGGAGATCGCAGGTTATCAGAAGGGTCTCCAGGGCAGTGGAGCCCCATGAGCGAACGTCACACAGTTGCGCGATTAACCCGTGAAGGAGAACACTTCGAGATCCTCGTCAAACCGCAACCTGCTTTTTCTTATAGACTTGGGAAAACCGAGTCATTGTCCGAAGTATTGGTCGCCGACACTGTGTTCACCGATGCCAACAAAGGATTGAAGCCCTCAGAAGATAAGCTTCTTAAGGCTTTTGGAACTACGGATCTTCTTGAGATCGCTGATTTAATCTTGAAAAAGGGCACGTTACAGTTAACCACTGAACAGAGGAGACAGTTGATTGAGGACAAACGAAAGCAAATCGTCTCCTTCATATCTCGTCAAAGTGTTGACCCAAAAACGAATCTTCCCCATCCTCCCATACGCGTGGAGCAAGCGATGGAACAGATTCGTTTCTCGGTTGATCCCTTCAAGGAAGTTGAGGAACAAGCAAAAGAAATTGTAAAACTGCTTCGTCCAATCTTGCCCCTTAAGCTGGAAATGGTTTCCGTGGCTGTTCGCATCCCACCCGAACATGCAGGCAGGGTTTATGGAACTGTAAAAGGATTCGGCAAAATCAAACGTGAGGATTGGCGAGCTGACGGATCTTGGTTGGCAGTTGTGGAACTGCCTGCTGGGCTTTATGGCTCTTTCTTGGAAAAACTTGGAGAAATGACTCGGGGCAACCTTGAAGCGAAAATGGTTGAGTAAGCCTTACATGTGAGTTGGTGAATTTGCCTGTTTTCTATGAAAAAAGAGAGATTGTAACGCCTGGAGACCTACTTGCGGATGACGATTACCAGACTGGAGAAAATACATACAAAGAGGACGGCAAGATTTACGCCACGAGGGTTGGCCTCGTTGAGTACGAGGGTCATCGGGTCTTTGTGGTTGCTTTAAAGGCATTTTACGTTCCTTCTGTTGGAGACATGGTTATAGGAAAAATCATTGAACTCGGTCTTGGTTCATGGTTAGTAGATATCAGGGCTCCGTACCCAGGTGTGCTTCGAGCTTCTGACGTCTTCAACAGACCGTTTAGGCCTCAGAGAGATGATATGCCACATGTACTTGATGTGGGTGACATGGTTAAGGCCAAAATAGTTGCTTACGATCGAACACGTGCCCCCCTGCTGACTGTTCGTGAGCCTGACTTGGGAAAGATTGAGCGTGGACAGATTGTTAACATCACTCCTACAAAAATTCCTCGGGTTATTGGAAGGAAAGGTTCAATGATAACCATGTTGAAGCAGGAGACGAACTGCCAGATCACGGTTGGTCAAAACGGCGTAGTTCATGTTCGCGGGGGGTCTCCCGTGGATGAGCAGCTCGCTGTCATAGCCATCCACAAGATTGAGGAAGAAGCTCACACAAGCGGATTAACGGATCGTGTCACTCAAATGGTTAGGAAAGAAAAAGGAGGTGTTGAGAATGTCTCAAAAGAAGCGTGAGAAATTGATAGATAAAGATGGCGTTAGGCTTGACGGTAGAGGGCTGAGCGAGTTAAGGCCAATAAAGATAGAGGTCGGTGTTCTTGCCAATGCTGACGGATCCGCTTACATTGAACAGGGCAAAAACAAGATTCTCGCTGGGGTGTTTGGACCCAAAGAGGCACATCCCAAACACTTGGCTATGCCAGATCGCGCCTTGCTTCGCTGTCGCTACCACATGGCGCCGTTCTCAGTTGAGGAGAGAAAGTCCCCCGCCCCGTCGAGAAGAGACATAGAGCTCTCTAAGGTGATCACGGAGGCCTTTGAGCCCGCCGTGTTCGTGGAACATTATCCCCGAACTTCGATTGACATTTTCATAGAGGTTCTGCAGGCGGACGGAGGAACGAGATGTGCTTCCATCACCGTTGCTTCTCTGGCATTGGCGGACGCTGGCATTCCGATGCGAGACTTGGTAGCCGCCTGTGCGGCCGGGAAGGTGGAAGGGCGTTTGGTGCTGGATCTGACCGACGTTGCAGACAAGGAAGGCGAGGCAGACCTGCCTCTGGCATGGATGCCCAACTCAAACGCCATAACGTTGCTTCAGATGGATGGAAGCCTAACCATCGACGAGTTTGAACAAGCCGTGAACATGGCAGTGGAAGGCTGCAAACAGGTAGGTGAACTTCAGAAAAAGACTCTGAAAGCAAAGTACGTCGCGGTTAAGGAGGAGGTAGAGGAATGAAATCTCCGACTATGATTCGCGTGAAGCAGAAACAAATAGCCCAGCTAGCTTCCCTTGGAAAGAGACTTGACGGACGAGGGTTAAACGACCATCGCGAGGTTCAACTAGAGGTGGGAGTTGTTGGTCGCGCTGAGGGCTCCGCTCGCGTACGTTTGGGCAAAACAGAGGTGATGGTTGGTACAAAAATCGAGTTAGGTGAACCATTTTCAGACGTGCCGGATCATGGAGTCCTCACCGTCAACGCTGAATTGGTGCCTCTTGCTTCTCCCACATTTGAACCAGGACCACCCAGAGAGGATGCTATAGAACTTGCAAGAGTCGTGGACCGAGGCATACGGGAGTCAAAGGCGATCACCTTGGAAGAGCTGTGCGTAGAACCCGGGAAGAAGGTTTTCATCGTCTTCGTTGACGTTTACGTTCTCAACCATGACGGCAACCTTATAGATGCTTCGGCTCTAGCTGCACTAGCCGCCTTGCTCAACACTAAGATGTTCAAATATGAGGTGAAAGAAGGCGAAATATCCAAAAAGCCAGGCTACACGCCACTTCCGATAAAAAACTATCCTGTTGCCATGACTTTTGCCAAGATAAACGACCGGCTCGTGCTAGATCCTTGGCTTGAAGAGGAGCAGGTTATGGATGCTAGGCTTACCATAACCACAGACAAAGATGGTAAGATATGCGCGGTGCAGAAGGGCGGCAATGGACACTTTACGACGCAACAGGTCCTAGAAGCCGCGAAGATAGCGAAAGACAAAGCTGAAGAATTGCGGAAGCTTGTGGTGAAAGGCTAATGGGCCGTCGGAGACGAACAAAGAAGGTGGGTGCAGGTGGAGGGTTCGGAGCCCGCTATGGTTCCACCGTGCGAAAGCAATATGTGAAGGTGCTGTCAGAGATGAAGAAGGCTCACCGGTGCCCTCAGTGCGGCAACGAGTCGGTTCGAAGACAAAGTGTAGGCCTCTGGAACTGCAGAAAATGTGGCTTTACCTTCACTGGAGGTGCCTACACGCCAACTACTAAGTTGGGCGTCGTTGCTAAACGAACGGCAAGAGGCATACGGCCCCCGGAAGTTCCTGCGAAAGAGGAAAAAGCAGTGTGATATTGCTAACGACTTCGCGGAGACCAACAAGACGAATAAGAACGTATTGCCGTGATCTCGGCCGACCAATCGTAAATGTTGTCAGAATTAACCACGGTAAATCGTGTCTTGATAGAATAGCTAAAAGAGCATCGAAACGCCATGCTGATCGAGTCATTACTGTTGATCGATGGAGAAGTGGACCTGGCAAGATCGAACTTTTCTGGACGGAACCGGAGGGTCCAATCCTTGTTTCTCCCTTCCGCGCGCGCGTGTGGGAAATCGAAAGATGAAGTCTCACATAGTTGTCAACCTAGATCTTCCGTCTGAAAACCGTTTGGAGATTGTTCTAAGCGCCTTAGAACCTGAAACCAAGATTTCGACTTCCACCCGGTCCAGAGTGAAAGTCCAGGCTAAAGGTAGCACCCTACGATTGCGCATTGAGGCAACCGATACATCTGCCTTAAGAGCCGCTGTGAATTCTTACCTACGCTGGATTGGGCTTATCATCAACATGTGCTCTACATTAGATCTTCTAAGCAGAGAATAAATGAAAAACACTTAATTTTCACTCTCTATGCGCGCGCGCAATTATTTACTTTCAGACGGACGTAAACACTTAATTAACGCTAGATCGTAATGCTGGGTTCAGAGAGCAGTAAGGCAATAGGGGAATCAAATGAGTGAAGAAATTTCGAGACTTCCACCCAAGGTTCAGCAGAGGCTGTTAACGTTTCAGCAACGTCAGCAGACCTTGCAGGCAGTCTTGACGCAAAAGCAGCAGCTTGAACTGGAGCTCACCGAGGTTGAGCAGGCCTTAACTGAGATGGGAAATCTCACCGCGAGTGCAGTCATCTACAAGTCTATCGGCTCCCTTCTAGTAAAGTCGAAGAAGTCGAAGGTAACCAAAGAGTTGAAGGAGCGAAAGGAACTTCTCAATATGCGGATCAGTGTGCTGGGCAAACAAGAAGAGCGACTGAGAAGCCAAGTGAAAGAGTTACAAACAAAACTTCAACGTGATCTCCGTCCGGTTTCTCCTCCGCCTTAAGGTGCACACGCATTTGGAAGAGATAGGGTTACCGGAACTCGACTCAGAACAGATGGAAAAAGTGTGCGAAGTCGCAGAAGCGGCGGCGAGAGGACACATACTTTCAAAGCTTCCCCGCAACAGAATTTCTGACCTCATCATAACCGTTGAAACCAGAGGCGAGCGGCCAGTTATTGTCAACGTGGACGTGGAAATAACCTTATCCCCTCTTTTGAGAAACTTTGCCGCAGGAAAACTCGCTGATGAAGCCACCAGAAAAGCCTTCACATCCATTGAAAGCCATCTGAGGGAGCTCGCATGCAAATCGGCAAGATAACCTCGCTAATAGACAGGCTTGATGCAAGATTGGTTGTTCTGCTGTGCCACCACAACGCTGACCCAGACGCGATGTGTGCGGCATTTGCCTTTTCTCAGCTACTGAGACGTTTGCGACCAAAATTGAACCTTGAGATCGCTGCGGCTCAGGGAGTAAGCCGGCTCTCTAAGATTTTGCTGGAATCGCTGCCTGTCAAGTTAACAGAGCAGCCCAGCATTGAAAAGGCGGATGTACTCATTCTGTTAGACACCAACACCATCCAACAGCTGGACGAGTGGGGCGAACGTGTCAAGACGGCGAGTTCTCCCCTCGTTGTGATTGATCACCATTCAAGTCATCCGGAGACAGAGCGTCTCGCCACATTGAGCGTAACAGATGAAGGAGCTTCGTCTACTTGCGAGATTGTGTACCAGTTTTTCACTGAAGCAAAAGTCAAACCAACAGAAGTCGAAGCTAAGGCGTTGTTCCTTGGAATAGCGTTTGACACAAGACACTTCGTTTTGGCAGGTTCTTCAACTCTTAAGACTGTAGCTGAACTCATAGAGGCTGGAGTGAACGTCGAAGAAACTTTGCCTCTACTTTCCTTGCCGCTACATCCGTCAGAGCGTATAGCACGACTCAAGGCGGGCAAACGGATGAAACTCTCAAAGATAGATGGTTGGCTGGTTGCTCTGTCTCACGTCAGCGCCTATCAAGCCTCAGCTGCGAGAGCCTTGATTAGGCTAGGAGCCCATGTGGCGATTGTTGCAGGGCACAGGAAAGACATGATTCAGATCAGCCTGAGAGCGAGCCGTGAATTCTATGAAACGACGCAAGTGCACCTAGGTCGAGACATAGCAAAGCCTCTTGGTAATTATCTCCACGGCATGGGTGGTGGACACTCGTTTTCAGCTGGAGCTAACGGAGTGGGAGACGTAGACTCCAGCCTCAAGCGATGTGCCAGACTATTGAAAGAAGAGTTGAAGAAGAAAAAACGTGAGTAACTAACCCTTTTGCACACGCAATAAGAGGGCTTACAGGAGCAGCGCCAGCAGTTCCAACGTTGGCTCGGTGCCACATGCTATTCTCACCAGTTCGCCGTGGCCTACAGTGATTACATCTCTATAGGTCAAATATGTGAGAGACAAGACAAAAACTCTGATTATTATCGCAATCCTAGCAATTTCTTTGACTGCACATCCTACAAAAACCCACTAATCCCGCCTATGCCCAACTGGCACAAAATCGGGAACACGGCTCCACTTATTCCAAATCATTTTTCCAACTCAATTCCACACTCTGGACAAGCAGGTTTCTTTATGATCAAGCCAACTTTTGGGCAACATTCCTTGCAAAATATGTTTTTGCATCTGGGGCACTGCCAGGCTGTTGGCTTCATAAACCTCCCGATTTCTCTTCCACAAACAGAGCAGAATCCTCTGACCATGCACATCACTACTGAAGTGATATCTGATGAATCTTAAGAATTACGCTTTCAGCTCAAAAGATTTCCATGAACCTTTGATGAATCTTGGACCCTTTCATACGAAAACCAATCGACTAGCTACCCATAGACCTGTTAATCTCCACCGTGAATTTGATCATTGTTAGCCAGAAACTTTTTCATTTTAGCGAGCTGGCTGTGCTCTGCACGTGGGTGTGGAACGTACTCTTCCTTGAGTAGCTACTCTTTTATGGAAGGCTTCAGCGTCACTATGATAAGCGGGATTAGACATTGCCGGTCATCGAAGCCAAGGGGCTAACCTATACCTATCCAGCTGGGACAAAACGAGCAATCGAAAACGTTTCCATAACGATCGAGAAGGGAGAGTTCGTCATTCTCACGGGTCCAAGTGGCTGCGGAAAAACGACCCTCTGCCGATGCCTGAACGGGCTAGTTCCCCACTTTTACAGTGGAAAACTTGAAGGTGACATTCTGGTTGCAGGCCTCAATGTGAGCAAACTCTCAGTTCAAGAACTCGCTCGACATGTAGGCCTTGTCTTTCAGAATCCGGAAAACCAACTTTTCGCCTTGTTTGTGGAAAAAGACGTAGCTTTCGGACTTGAAAACCTAGGAGTGCCAAGGCATGAAATCAGAGAACGCGTCGACTGGGCTCTTCAGATGACCGGTATCGAAGATCTTCGGGAGAGGGCGCCACACGAACTCTCGGGCGGACAACAACAACGGGTTGCAATTGCCTGCGTGCTTGCCATGCAGCCGGACGTGATGGTGCTCGACGAACCCACATCGTTCCTCGATCCGTTAGGCGCCCAAAAAATCTTTGAAGTTATTAGCGAGGTGAACAAGAAACTGGGAATCACAGTTGTCCTGGTTGAACACCGGTTAGACCTAGCTTCAAGATACTCTAATCACGTCGTCGTCATGCATGAAGGGCGGGTGGTTTTGGACGGCGAGCCGAGGGAGGTCTTCCAGTCAAGGAAAGCCCGTCTGATCGGTGTCGGCATCCCACAGGCAACTAGACTCAACCACCTTCTTGCGGAGAGCGGACTACGCCTTGGTAGAGTCCCAGTCACCTCGGAGGAGGCGTCTCAACTTATCAAAGAGGCTTTGAGACGTGATTGAGGTCAAGGACGTTTTCTTCACATACCCGAACAGCGTTGAAGCCCTCAGAGGAGTCTCTCTCTCCATACCGGACGGTGAGTTCATCGCCATAATGGGTCAAAATGGTGCTGGCAAAACAACGCTGGTAAAACACTTCAACGGGTTATTGAAGCCTACGCGGGGTGAGATTTTAGTTGATGGGGTCAACACCCAAAAGGTGAGTGTGGCTACCCTTGCTCGAAACGTTGGATTCGTGTTCCAAAACCCTGATCATCAACTCTTCTGTGAAACTGTTGAGGATGAGGTGGCTTTCGCTCTTCGAAACTTTGATTTTAAGGAAAAAGTGATTAAAAAGCGCGTGGCTTGGGCCCTCAATCTCTTAGATCTAGAAGAATATCGGAAGACCTCGCCTTTCATGCTCAGCGGCGGGGAGAGAAAACGGGTTGCGTTGGCGTCTGTTCTCGCTTGGGACCCAAAGGTAGTCATACTTGACGAACCAACGATCGGTCAAGACCACAAGCAGAAAGAAAGATTGCGCCAATTCATTGTCCAGTTGACTGCTCAGCGAAAAACCGTTATCATCGTGACTCACGACGTTGAATTTGTGGCAGAATGTGCACCTCATGTCGTATTGATGGCTAATGGAAAGATTGTGGCCGAAGGAGGTGCAAAACAGATACTCACCAACCTCGATCTTGTGACACAGGCGTCCATTACTCCTCCTCAGATCACACAGATTTTCTTGGGACTGACGGATCTGGGGTTGCCCTCTGACTTGATAGACATCCACGCAGCAAAGGAAGCTCTGCTTGATTTCTTGGAGGCTAATTCATGAGTGTCTTTGATGGATTGAGATTCAGAAAGGTTTCATCGCCTATTCATCGATTAGATCCAAGAGCCAAGTTCTTCTACGTAATTGTGATGTTTGTCGTCGCTGTCGTGTTCAGCGAGTTGTTGCCTCTCATTGTGTTATTCTTGATTCAGATGCCCTTCGTGTTTGTAGCTGGCGTTCAGCGGGAGTGGATTCGATCTCTGAGGGGAGCTCTATTCCTAGCAGTTATGATCTTTACATTTAACTTCATTTTCGGATATCTCTCTCCCGGAGGAATAACAGGAATCCAACCCCCTGTTGACAGTCTTTCAGAGTATCTTATGCTTTTGGAACGATCCCTGGCTATGGCTCTTCGTTTCATAGTGTTGGTGGAGTCTTTCTCCGTGTTTTTCCTAACAACTTCGCCGGATCATTTAGGATTGGCATTAGAGCAGAGTCACGTACCATACGAGTTTTGCTTCGCCTTCACGACTGCCGTTCGCTTTGTTCCAGTTTTGGCTGAGGAAGCGCAAACGATCATGGATGCTCAGAAAGCCAGGGGATTGGAACTGGAGCGTGGAAACTTCATCAAAAGAATTAGAAACTACATTCCAATTCTCATACCACTCATTGTGAGTGCCATCCGCCGCAGCCTGGAACTTGCCGAGGCTATGGAATCCCGAGCTTGGGGCGCCACCGAGAAGCGAACTAATCTATATGTTCTGCGGCTGAAAAAACCCGACTACGTCTTGGCTTTGATTTCCGTCCTCGCGCTTGCTCTCGCAATTTACGTTCGCTTTTTTGTGCAGATTCCGTCGATAGGTGTGACCTTTCGCGTATAACAATCCTACGTACGTTGTTTACTACTTTTAATTTGTATTTTTGGAGCCATTTTTTAACTTTTTAGTGGACGTGGAGG
>CP070636.1:766085-769193 GCA_020356305.1 Candidatus Bathyarchaeota archaeon
CGCGAAAGGATGCTTTTGGTTTCGACAAATCCATCACTGGAATGCTATTTTCCATGCATATCTGCATAAGTTTTTCGGAGTTTGCACAGATGTGCGGACGCCTTCATATGCTCACACTCTCTCTACACCGCATACACAACAGTGACTGCAATTGCTTCAGGGACAGGTATGGAACCTGCAAGTTTACAAGCGTTTCCGTCGATCTCCACTCAATTCTTTAGTTAACACCCCAACGAGGTCGCTGTGTTTTTTCAGTATATCATGCCATATATCTCCCTTCTTCGTTTTCTGGTAACCCTCTGATTTGTCCCCTTTAATCAGACCGTTTTCTTTGAGATATTTTATCACCTGGTTCGTGTGCCACTGAGTTCCTGCCCTTCTGTAGATGTCATACCAGAGCGTCTTGCCACGTTTGACCTGTGCTGAGTCAAATATGTCCAAGTATTCTTTCAGCCTCTCCGCTGCTCTCGAGGGGGAAGGGGCTATTCTTGGACACATTCTCTAATCCTCGAGATTCTTTTCCAACTGGATCAATTTTGCGTATCTGTTTTTGAGCTTGTAGTACCAGCGTAGCATCGTGACCCCAGCCACGACCGTAACGACCGAACCGAACGCTGTCGCTACCAAGTAGAAGTAATCTAGTGCCCTCGCGGAGCCAGATGCAATTTTGGAATACATTTCGATTGCGGTTCCCATTTCAATGGTGAACATTGCGAACATCACTACACCGAAAAGGAAAACCATTGTGATGCTATTGTTCATGTCTTTAATCATGATCTTAGCATCGCTCCATAGTTCATCATAAACCGTCTTTAGCTCGGCTAGTTCCTTATTTTCCATTCCGTCACCACCGAGAACAAGGATATAGAATCAAATATTTCTGTGTGTTTCTAGAAATAGAAGGGATATTAAGTTCTAGTTGCGAGGTGGCAACTGCTGGAGTTTGTGGATGGATCGTGCGTGCATGCATCCACTGGAAAAGGTTATGCGCGCGCTTGAGTAGGTTGTTCCTAGAGTCTAGACCAAAAATTTAAAGTGAAGTTTCCCACAACTACGTTTTGGCGTTTGCATTGAAAGTATTCTCTGTTGTGGAAGAATTTATCAAGCGGAGAGAAGAATTTCTCAAAAACTTGACCGATGAAACAAAACTTCCATCGTACTTTGTCAACTCCAACTTGTCTATTCTGGTGCTATCTGCTATTTATGGAGCGACCATGGGAATCTATGGCAGCGGATGGCAGATTCTCTACAGCGCACTGAAAGTTCCGATGCTTCTTCTAGTTTCTCTTTACGTTTCCGTTCCAACCTATTATGTGCTATATTCACTTCTTGGCGGCAAACGAACTCTGGGTCAAACTGTTATGCTTTTATTGCTTGGCTTCACCATAATGTCAACAGTTCTCATCGCGTTCGTGCCAGTAAACCTGTTCTTCATACTTACATCCCCCACGTCTCCGGAAACTCATGATTTTACGGCTCTTCTTAACATAGCAGTTTTCACTTTAGGCGGATTTTTCGCGTTGACCTATTTTGTCAAAGGTGCCGAAACTTTGTATCGCGGATCTTCAGAGAACTGGAAGCCAGCGTTTATACTGGGAAGCATAATCCTCATGTTTGTTGGAACCCAGCTGGCGTGGGTCCTACGCCCATTCTTTAACTACTACGAGCTGTTCATACGCCCCGTTGAGGGTAACTTCTACACTGCCGTAGTAAACTTACTTATGCGATCCACAGGTACGACTGGAACTGTGATTGTCGCTTTTTTGGCGGCAATCCTCCTCGGTTGGCTATTCCTATCCGTTCTTGTACCAACCAAAGAAAAGCGAGCGATAACACCCACCGCAAGCAAGCAACAGAACAAAGCACGAACATGTCTCAAATGCGGTGCAGAACTCTCACAATCCGAAAAATTTTGCCCCTACTGTGGAGCAAAAATGGAATAAGCATCCCGTACCTCCCTATCTCTTTTCTATGACGAATGAACTACAAAACTAAATTCCACTGCAATCTTTCATTTTTCTCGTGCGCGCAACGTTTCAATGGCGCACTTTTTGCACACGTGTTAGCTTTCAGTTTCCCTAAATCGCTTTTCAAGAATAAGCCGTTTCTTAACGAGGTCCTTTACTTCCTCTCGGAACTGTCCATCTTTTTCCAAGCGTAGAAACTCAGCGCGAAGGTGCTCGAAGCCTTCCGGAATCTCCACTTTCAAGGTGATAAAAGGTGTTCCTATGGCCATTTCAAATTCCCTTTTAGTCTTTTCATATTCTTCAGCTTCGGGTTTCACCTTCTTAGATTCAATCCACTTCTTAACTTCAGCCAGGTTATTAACCTCCTAATCCAAACCTAACGATTAGATAGAAACTCGCAAAAGCCAACTGAAGCATGGTTGTTATCAAACCCACCTTGGTAAACTCTCGAAAGCTCATCAAGATTCCTTCATGTCTCAGAGCGCCCAAAGCCATTATGCAGACAGATCCACTTAAGGGTGTGGCAGCGCCCCCGAGGTTTGTTCCAAAAACAAGCGCTGACTTCAGCGCAGCATCGTTCAAGCCTGAAAATCTTGTGAGCATCGGTACAAAGGTAAGAGCGACGGCAGCGTTACTTACCACTGAACTTGCAAGTCCACTGAACCATAAAGTCACAAGGGTGGCTCTTAACGAGCTGTTTCCAGCAAGTTGAAAAAGTTGAGTTGAGAGATCATTCAAGACTCCAGTCTGCTCCAAGCCTCCAACAACGAACATGAAAGCCGCAATGAAAAAGACTGTTTCCCAATCCAACCTTCTGAAAATCTCCGTCGGGTCCAAACCGCTCATAACTAATGCAAGGATGGCGCAGCCAAGAGCGATAGCCTCTGGTCCAGCTCCGAAATTCTCCAATGCCAAAAACAGGATCACCAGCAAAATCAGAATGAAAAATGAACGAAGGAAAAGCTTCTTATCTTCTATGCTCTCCCAAGGGCTGTATTCCGGTAGAGTTTTCTTCTCTCCAAGCCTCGGCTTGAAGATCACGTACAACGCCAAAATGGTTAACCCCCAGAGAGCAACTTCGCCGACAGCTAAGTAGCTAATGAACTCGGTGAAGATTGTGCCAGTTTGCACACCAATTATC
>CP070636.1:769293-773062 GCA_020356305.1 Candidatus Bathyarchaeota archaeon
AGTAGGCGATATAGTGAACTTGGTCATTGATCGCTCACGCACACGCATGGAATCGAACGTAACTATAACTGCCGCTGACGACGCTGTCATCTATCTGGGAAAGATAACCGTTGAAATCCTGCCCGCATTTCCCTACAAAGATGCATTTGAGCCGTTCATAAGACCTCGAGTACTTGACGCAGACGCTCTTGCGAAAGAATTCGCTAGCTGGGACGACAACTATACTTACAAAGTAGCCCACAACGTATGGGAAGCCACAGAGTTAATCGAAAATGGCTTCGAATACGTGACAGAACGTGACGGAGACAAAATATACAGAAAACCCAAATAACACCCCACTTTTTTTATCCATCAAGCCTTCATACGTTGCTCATGTCGCTACGCTCCATTCGCAGACCGTTCACACTTATACATACGCAACTCCCTAACGTACACCTTACCGCTAAGATTCACACCGTCAATAACCTTATTGCATGCATGCATGCACCTAAAACAAAGAACAAGAAACAACAAACACAAAAAACAAACAAAAACAAGAAATTACAAAGGATAATGACAGGTTACTCCAGTAACGACGGTCACCGCGTTCCCTCC
The DNA here is from genome assembly GCA_020356305.1 of Candidatus Bathyarchaeota archaeon. Next base: position 769,888 of record CP070636.1, read on the forward strand.
GTGCGCAGTTGGTCAAGTAGCTCTTGCAGGCTTGGCACCTCCTCATCGGGTGTTGGTTCTATTTCTGCAGGTATTCCTTTGAGAGATGGCATGCCCGTTCCATGGGTTTTCGGATTCATTATGAGACTTGCCCATGGACCGTAGGGAACAAAAACAACTTTTGGATGGGGAGCCCTAGCGGATTTCACTGCTTTTAGGACCACTGAACCAAAAGTTGTTGTCACTTTGACGTTAGTGTTTCCTTTTACTCCAAGACGCTTCATATCGTCAGGGTCTATCTGACAGATCGTTACACTGTCCAAGTATTCCTTTGTGAGTTTCCCAGACTCTTTTCCTCGACCTTGATTGATAGTCCGTCCAGTCAACAGTGAAACCTTGAGTTTAGGCATCTATCCACCTCAATAAGTGACCCAATTGTCATGCATCACATGTCGAATATTAATTGCCAGCTTTGAAAAGCTACTTTTGTGTCGTGACCTATTAATCTTATTGATGCAAGCAATTTAGGGAATTCTACTTCAATCTTTCGGAATCGTTTCCATTTTTACTCTCGTGTTGTTGTGACAGCTTATTTACTTCTTGTACAGCCGTCAGAGCAACTGCAATCTTCTCTTCATCTGGATTTCTTGTGGTTAGATATTGGATTCCCAAGCCCGGCGTTACCAGAATTTTCATGAATATTGACTTCTTGTATCTGTCGCTGATTTTTAATATTTCATACGAAATGGAGGAAATCACGGGGATAAGGATGATTCTGTACGATAATCTTGTGGCGAAATCTTGACTGGGCACAAGTGAGAATAACAAGATGCTTATGATGAGCACGATGAAGAGAAAGGATGTTCCGCATCTTGGGTGGAGCCTAGAGTATTTCTTCGCGTTTGGAATACTCAGTTCAACTCCCGCCTCATAGGCATTGATGACTGTATGCTCTGCGCCATGATATTCGAGTACTTTCCTGAATTCACCAATCGAGGCGACAACCAAAAGGTACAGGATAAAAATTGCAACTCGAATTATGCCTTCTACTACATTGAAGATTAAACCTGTGAATCTGAATAGCGTGGTTAGAAAGAAAGGGAAAATACTGAACAGAAATATGGCTAAGGCCATAGCAAAAACAAATGCCACCACCATTTCTTTGGGTTCAATTTTCTCTTCTTCTTCCTCCAAACTCACGTTTGCGGAGAAATAGAGCCCCTTGACGCCCAGGTACAGGGTTTCAAATAATGCTACGATTCCTCTTATGAATGGGATTTTTAGGATTCTGTATGTTTCAGACAGAGACGTTATTTCTTCTGTTTTTGTCAGTATCTCGCCATTTGGCTGTCTTACACAGACTACCATGTGTTTCTTGGAACGAAACATTACTCCTTCTATTACTGCCTGTCCGCCAAACGCTAGCGAAGGCTCGTCTCTCCCTCTAGCAGTTAATTTCATACCCTTTCAGGAGAAAACTATTCTTATAAAATTCACGTTTCTACAAACTTATTATCATTATGAATGTTACTTAAGAATCTCTCATACGAATTGCAGAAATGCACCTGACGGAACCTCGTTATAGGATACGTTTGGACCAAGGAAAGGAGAAAATAGAATTTCAGGTTCGTATGCGCGAGGAATCCAGATACACGACAAGGTTATTTCGCATGACTTATGAAAAAACTGGTAAACATTTGAACATCCATCTTGGAAAACTAGTAAAGCATCATAAGATACACATTGACTTTGAAGGTGAGCCTGGGATAACACTGTTTAAAGAGCTAATAGAATTATGTTTCCCTAACGCAGTTATTCAGATCTGCCAATGATCATTTTTGCGTGTGCATGCCTAACATGTGAATGACCAAGTGAAATGTGCGCACGAGCAAGATTTAAATGTGAAGTTTTTCCTTTTATTTAACCAGCTGTTGTCCTTCCCTGTTTCGATTGCGCTGGGAACGTGTTCTAAGATAGGAGAATGGAAGGGAATTGTTGGGGCGGCGGGTCAAGTGGCACTGAAGACCTATGCAGTCAAAAGGTTGATATTCTTAGTTCTTGCTTTCTTTTTCAGTTCCACCCTCATATTTGCGTTAGCCAATTTAGGCCCTTCAATGGGGCCTATTATACCGCCTCCTCGCCCCAGTCCAGAGTTGATAGAACTAATAAGGGAACTAGGACTCGACCAGCCTCTTCCTGTCCAATATTTGATGTGGATGGGGAGATTACTGCGCGGAAACCTCGGATACTCACTTCTCACTCGTAGACCGGTTTGGGAAATGATATCTCCGCGAATCCTGCCAACGGTGGGGCTCGTGGTCTCAGCTGAAATCGTTTCCGTAGCGATTGTGGCTGTTCTAGGAGTTTTTGCGGCTGTCAAAGAGCATTCGACAAGTGATTCGCTGGCTTCGCGCTTGGCGCTAGTCGGTAATTCAGCATCTAGCTATTTGATAGCAGTGGTGGCGCTGATTGTTTTTGCAGGGGGACTACGCTGGCTTCCTGCGCACGGGGATCTAAACGTGTCACGGTTTGTGCTTCCAACTATTGTTCTCGCCTTTGGGTGGGCGTCCTACCTTTTCCGAATCGTGCGGTCAGGCATATTGGAAGAGATTCAGCAAGATTACATAGTCGATGCCAGGGCGAAGGGCCTGAGAGAAAGGGCTGACATCTACAAACGCGCTTTGAGTGACGCTCTACTTCCCGTGGTGAAGTATTTAGGCTATTCCGTCGGATTCATGCTCGGCGGTGCAATAGTTATCGAATACATATTTTCTTGGCCAGGCCTATGCCAGTTACTGGTTCGGGTCGCAGATTATAGAGATTACCCCGCTATATTGGGCGTCAGCGTGATAATAGTGGCAATGGCTCTTGTCATCAACTTTTGTGCAGATATAACCCACGAAGCGTTAAAGCCTACGAATAAGAGATTACCAACACGCAGTGTTCCAACACGAAATCCCTACAAAAACAAGGTCTTTCAACGTTGAAACGTGCGCGCGCCTTGTGATGTATATGAGTTTTCTAGTTTTTAGTATTTGGTTTTTGGTTTTTCGTTTTGTGTGAGAGGAGTAGAGAGCAGAGTAGAGAGCAGAGAGCAGAGTAGAGAGTAGAGAGGCGAGTGTAGCTAGGTAAAGTAAAGAGAAGAGTAGAGTACAGATAAGAAAAAAATAGCAGAGAGAGAAGGTTAAATTTTAAC
>CP070636.1:773162-776005 GCA_020356305.1 Candidatus Bathyarchaeota archaeon
TCCCCAACATCGGTGAAACAAGGGGAACCCGTAAATGTTACAGTCGTTGTTGAAAACCAAGGAACTGCAGCTGAAACATTCACCGTCGCCGCCTACTACGACATAATCAGCCCGAACTACATTATTGCAGAGGAGAAAACCGTGCAAGCCTTAGGGCCTGGAGCAAGCACATCTATACCTTTCATTTGGAACACAACGGAAATAGAAGGAACCTACGTCATATGGGCTAGAGCAAGCACTCTTCCAGGCGAAACGGATACAGAAGATAACGACCTCAGAAGCACCGGCGCAGTTGCAGTGGAAGCACCCGCCGCTGGAGGTCTCCCCACTGAACTAATCATTATTGGCATAGTAGCAGCCGTCATAATAATAGGCTTAGTGACCGCGTTCGCTATTAGACGAAAAAAGAAACCAACACTCCGTCCATTACCCTGATTACCTGCTTAAACGTAAAATCCAAGTCTACGACAGTAACCTTCAAATATCGCAAAAACGAGATAAACTGAATCTCGGTCGAATGGTCCCCAAGAGGGAGAGGAGAATCATTGACACTAGTGACTTACACTATTAGAAGACTAATAATCATTGTCCCCACGTTCTTTCTAATTTCCTTAATCATATTTTCTCTGATCCATCTTGCTCCAGGTGATCCCATTACCCTAATGATTGCGTCTAATCCTGCGCGTGTAGACCCGGCTGTGCGAGATAAGTTGATCAAGGAGTATGGTCTTGATCAACCTATCTTCGTCCAGTATCTTGTTTGGGTTGGCAAAATGTTAAGGGGCGACTTTGGATACTCCTACGTGTGGAACCAACCTGTTATGAAACTGATAAGTATTAGAGTACCGCGAACACTAGAGCTCATGATCGTGGTTCAAGTAGTGTCTTTGATTCTGGCGGTTATTTTGGGCGTTGTTTCTGCTGTTAAGCAGTACTCGTTAACTGACGCCCTGACTAAGTTAGGAGCACTAGTAGGTTACTCGGCACCTAGCTTTTGGTTAGGAATAATAGGAATACTAGTGTTTGCACTGCAATTGGATTGGCTACCCGCTTCTGGGATTCGAACCGTAGGTGTAAACTTTCCCACTATTTTCCATGTCTGGTTTGACCATTTTAAACACCTCATCCTTCCGGTAAGTATTCTCAGCTTCGGATGGATGGCGTATCTCCTTCGACTGGTGAGGTCAAGCATGCTGGAGGCGCTAAGGTCAGATTACATCCTCACTGCAAGAGCCAAAGGCTTGAGTGAGAGAGTTGTGATCTATAAGCATGCTCTAAGAAACGCTTTGCTCCCAGTAGTAACTTATGAAGGGTACGCCGTGGGTTTCCTTCTTGGCGGTGCTGCGGTCATTGAGTCGGTGTTTACTTGGCCCGGTTTGGGAAGATTCATGGTCGAAGTAGCTACAAAGAGAGACTATTCTACCCTCATGGGCCTTAGCATGATAATCACTTTGATGGTTCTGGTTTCAAACCTAATAGCAGACATCTCCTACGCGATAGTAGATCCACGAATAAGATACGAATGACACATGATCATGCGCACGCGCAAAAGAACGATGGTTTAACACTATGAATCAAATAACAAAATCCGAAGAAGAGACAGACGAAGTATACGAACCGTCAACAGCCACCCAACTTTTCACTGTGTGGAGAAAACTTAAGGCAAGTAAACTGGCGGTCTTTGGGGGCGGAATAGTCTTAGCCGTGATCCTAATCGCCATTTTTGGGGTCTTTTTCACTCCATATGGTCCAGGAGAGATGTGGGTCTATGATTCACTGAGGCCTCCATTTTCTGAAGCCATATTGGGGTCAGATGATTGGGGACGAGACATGTTTAGCTTGTTAGTCCTTGGCGCTAGAGTATCTCTTTATGTTGGGTTCTCCGCTGTCTTGTTGGAAGCAGCCGTTGGTCTGACCATTGGAATGATTGCAGGCTATTTCGGAGGATTGATTGATGAGGTATTAATGCGGATAACAGATGTCGTTCTAACCTTACCTACACTCATGCTGTTGATCATCGCTGTTTCTATGTTTCAGATACGGGGTCTAAACGTAATAATACTTGTAAGTGGGTTGCTGGGATGGCCTTTTTTGGCTAGGGTGGTGCGAAGCGAGTTTTTAACTCTTAAGGAGGCAACGTTCGTTGAGGCTGCAAGATCCGTGGGAGTCAGTAATTGGCGCATAATCACGCGTCATATTTTGCCTAATGCCATGGCTTCGGTCATCGTTCTTCTAACTATGGACATACCTTGGTACATATTTTACGAAGCGTCTCTAACCTTCCTAGGTTTCGGCGATCCCACCGCGGCATCATGGGGAATATTAATGGAAAAAGGGAGACGTTTTTTGGGCACTGAAGGGTGGTGGATAGCAACTTTTCCGGGGTTGGCAATACTCATCACCTCATTGGGCTTCAACTTATTTGGAGACGGCCTTAGAGATGCTTTGGACGTTAAGACAAGAGCGCGATGAGAAATGAACGAGCCTCTTCTCAATATCAAGAATTTATACACATACTTTCTCATACCGGAAGGCGTAGTTAGAGCTGTAGATAATGTGAATCTGAAGATAGGCAAGGAAGAAGTTCTAGGACTCGTGGGCGAGTCAGGATGTGGAAAAAGCACCACAGCCCTTTCAATCATGCGACTGATTCGAGAACCGGGCAAGATAGTTGGGGGCGAAGTTTGGTTCAATGGTAGAGATCTGTTGAAACTGAAGGAGAAGCAGATGAGGAAAGTGAGAGGAGCAGAAATATCAATGGTCTTCCAGAACCCTATGGATTCTATGAACCCTGTTTTTACCGTGGGGGGTCAGATTTCTGAGGCCATAAAGCTGCATCAAAA
>CP070636.1:776105-784557 GCA_020356305.1 Candidatus Bathyarchaeota archaeon
ATCATTGTTGCTGAAATACTCTCTAGCTTCATTCCAACTCATTTCCTCAAGTTTGAATTTCACCGCTCACCCTCTCAACGAAATCAGTTTATAAATGGAGATTGAATATAAACTTGTAACATTTGGGGGTGCGCTTCTGGTTTCAATTTAATGTATTCTTCCACTACATCAGGCGCGCAGTAATGAGAAATATTTCCTTCTCTGCGTTTCTTCACTCGCCTGCTTTATTATCCCTGGGCGCGCGCATTTCCCGTGTGTGCCATGTTTTTATCCACGTTTCCTCAACCTCAATCTGCTCTAGCCTCTCCAGAATTTTTTCGACCTGAGCCCTAATTTCTTCAGCCTTATTCTCAGCAGCGTTCTCCTGCGCGCGTTCTTTTTGTTCGGCTTTCTGATTTGACATTGCACGTTGACGTGGACTCGTAAGATTAATAAGAGTTATGAATCGTAAATCCAAATTCGAAATGTGCCTAAACTAGGGGATTGAAATGCTTCGAGGAACCATCAGCATCACGTTGCCGAAAGAAAGTGTCGACTGGATAGATGAAAAAGTCAAAGCAGACGCTTACCCTGGTTACACCTATGTTGTGAATTTTTCATTCCTTAAAGAGATGCAAGAGAAATGAATGAAAGACAAGTTCTGAAGTGGTTGGCGGAGGCGCGGACACAACCTCCCAACTGGGAAATGTACACTAAAGTCCAAGCGTATGTTATAGACAAGGCCAAAGCTTTAGGAATGAAATTTCAATCGACAACTGTAGACGTGAACGGGCTGAAGCCTACAGGAGAACAAGAAGTTTACGCGGTCATGTTGGAGCAATTGGAATGGTTGTGGGATTCCGTATGGGAGAGAATTAGAGAAGAACAAGGGGCACATCCAAAGAGAGCGCGTACACAAACATAGAAAGCTTTCGACGATCTGTTCTTCAGTTAAAGAAATGCGCGCTAGTATGGAAGATACCGACTACGAGGAGACATTCCCGGTTTCCAGCCTTCGCGTGGATTCGACCTTAATAGCTAGTTCATGTAGATTGCCGTCAGTCATCTGAAACGCCGCTATTCTTCCATCGCTAGCAGACAGGATTAGCCAAACGGCTTCACCCCAAAGCCTCATGTACTGAAGGTCAACCTCTGAAGGTCTGGCAGGCGCTGGATGCGAGTGAAAGAAACCTATAAACTGTAGCCTGTCTCGCTCTGCTTCTTCGAAGGCATCAAAAACTTTTTGCGGGTCAGCCTTAAATCTGGTCGATGCTTCTAAAACGTTTGTCATCACCACAACCTTCGTTACAACAGCCTCTCTGTATTTTAGTCTTCCAAAAAGAAGGGCACAAGCTTCAATCGGATGAGCCTTTCTACTTTCATCCTTCAAAAAGCGTAATTGTTCGCTCGTCAACCGAAGAATCATTTGTTGGCGTCTCCAGTGGGAAGTTGTTAGAGGAAGCCATTCTCCTTCAACGCTTCCGTTGCTTTTTGACCCCGTGCGCGCAGAAGAGATGATTGCCTCTTTCTATGTTAGGTGAGTTTTTTCCCATGGTTCTCCCAGCGTCTGTGATCTTGTTGCTTATATTATCCTTTGTGATTGATGTTTGATTGTTCGTTTTTTAGGGGGCAGTACTGTAGGAAGCCTTTCAACGAGTTTGGCTTAACCTTTTACTACTGAAATCGGTAGTAATCTAGCTACTCGTGTTGCGATGCCAAGCTTGTCACTCACTTCTACCACTCGATCTACGTTTTTGTAGGCGGGATCTGCTTCTTCGGCTAAGACAACTTGGCTTGCGGCTCTAATGATGATTCCACGTTGTTCCAAGGCCTTTTTCACGTCTCCTCCCCAAAACCTTCGTTTTGCGGCTTTTCGACTCATCATGCGGCCGGCTCCGTGAGCTGTGGAGCCAAACGAGACTTCCATGGCTTTTGTTGTGCCGACAAGCAACCATGAGCTGGTGCCCATGCTTCCTGGTATGATTACTGGTTGTCCAACTGCTCTGTAATCGGCCGGAACTTCTATGCGTTCAGGAGCAAAAGCGCGGGTTGCGCCTTTTCTATGGATCCAAACTTTTGTTGTGTGTTCATTTAGTGTGTGTTCCTCGATTTTCGCAATGTTGTGAGCGACATCGTAGATGAGGTTCAAGCCAAATTCTTCCGCTGGCCTTTTGAATACCTGTTCAAAGCTTTGGCGCACCCAATGAGTAATCGCCTGACGGTTGGAAAAAGCATAGTTGACAGCGCAGGACATGGCTTGATAGTAGTTTTCTGCTTCTTTACTTGTGCCTGGTGCGCAAGCGAGCTCTCGGTCCGGCAGGTCAATTTTGTACTTGTGAACTGCTTGCTCCATGATGCGTTGGTAGTCTGAGCATATCTGGTGTCCATATCCGCGCGAGCCGCAGTGAATCATGGCGGTGACTTGGCCTACATGACTGATGCCGAAGGTTTTGGCGACTTGCGGATTAAAGATTTTGTCTACCTTCTGAATCTCAAGGAAGTGGTTTCCCGATCCTAGTGTGCCGATTTGAGTAAAACCCCGTTTCTTGGCGGTGACGGAAACCTTGTCCGGGTTGGCTGCTTTCATGCATCCGTTTTCTTCACAGTGCTCGGCGTCTTCGGGCCGACCCAATCCCTGTTTCACAATCCATCCCACGCCCTGCGTTGCAAGCTGGTCGAGTTCGTGGGAGGTTAGACGGAAGTCCTTTCGTCGACTTCCTAGTCCGCAGGGAACATTTTTGAAGATTGTGTTAGTTAGTTCAGCGAGCTTGGGTCGAATGTCAGCTTCGGATAGGTTAGTATTTAACAGTCTAACGCCGCAGTTTATGTCATATCCTACTCCTCCAGGACTGATTACGCCTTTTTCATAGTCGGTGGCTGCGACGCCGCCTATTGGAAAGCCGTAGCCTTCGTGGCCATCAGGCAAAGTAATGGCATGCTTGCAAATACCCGGAAGATGCGCGACATTGACACACTGTTCAAGGGTTCGATCTGTCGTCATTTTTTCAAGCAGATTCTTGTCGGCGAAGACGACTCCGGGCACTCGCATGCCGGGCTTGAATGTTTTAGGTATCTTCCATGTATATTCGTCGACTTTTTCGAGTGGTACTCTTGTTCTGTGTCCAAATCGCTTTTCGTAGCCACGCATCGAATTCACCGCACAACAAACTCGGAGTGAAATATATAAACAGTTTTGGTGTATGCGCAATAATGAGTGAAAAACAACTCAAATGTCAAGAATGAAACGTACGGTCACCGTCTTCGGTTTTTTCACAATTTCCATTCGATGGTAGGTTACTGCCTTTACTCCAACCTTTTGCAGGTGTCTCTCTGGATCAAAAGGTTCTCCCCAGATTTTTGCCTTCAACTTGAAACCATCAAGCGTTTTCTCTATGCTGGAAACTTCAAAACGGCAGTACAGATTACTCGTTGTGTCGAACCTGATCAGAAGTTCCTCCAACCAACCGTAAAGAAGAGCGTATTCGTCATGTTCTTCCACTTCTACGACGTCTTCAGTCTCTGGCTTGACTTTCTCAAGGTCAGTCATGATCTCAAATGTAGCCAAAGCCGCGTTTTCAAAAGCTTTCTCTAGGCTATCGCCGTAGGCTGCTATGTAGGCATCTGCGGTATGCTCCAAAAGCTCGAACCGCTTTTTCACGAGTACATTCCTTCACTTAGTTCAAGTCTAATACAGCTTGTCTATTTATTAGTCGTTGTGATCTCCTAGGATTCCAAAAGCCATGTTTTCAATTCATATTGTGTCTTCATAAGTTTTTTAATAACGCACGCAAACTTTCAGGCACAGGCGGTGCCAGAATGTTTTCTCGAATTAAAGGACCACAAAAGCCTGAGAAGCTCCAGAGATTCGAAAAATCCCGAAGAAACCATGTTAGGAAGATGTTCTATGACTCAGTGGGCAATTGTGGTGACTGCAAGCAAGCTATTTCGCTGCCAAAAGCGGTTTACTGTGGCTTGTTAAGAGCGAAGATAGACGGCGATGTATGCAAGGACTGTCATTATTTCGATCTGGAACCATCGGAATACAAACTCTTCAAGAGAACATGATGGGAAGAAGGAAGTGCGATGAATGAAATGTCCCAACTCTAAGTGTGGTAACAACATCGACAAGGAAAAACAGAAAAAAACGAAGAGTAACTTTTACTACTGCAAGGACTGCGGAACCGTAGTTTTCCGGGAAAAGCACTGAAAACTATAGATTTCAGCTCAAATCGTTCTACGTGGGAACAAGAAGCAAGGCTCCGGCCTCTTTGTTTTTGCGTTACTTGTTCTAGTGTTTAGACTTACACGTCAAAATGCCGAGTTAGAGATCGGTCGCAGACGAGCATGCCGCACCCTTATATCAACGATCAATTTATTAGATAGAGTTTTGCTAATAGAACAACTCACCTCAATGTGAAAAGTTGTGGATGGTTGAGAAACTGGAACACTGGGATCTGATTGTAGTGGGTGCCGGGCCAGCTGGCCTCACAGCTGGCCTCTATGGGGCTCGCAGCGGACTAACAACCTTAGTTCTTGAAGAGAAGACTCCGGGAGGTGCAGCCTCCGAAACGCCACTGGTCGAAAACTACCCAGGCTTCGAAGGTATTAGTGGACGAGAATTAGTCGAGAAAATGACAGAGCACTGCAGGAAGGTCGGGGCGAAAATCCATGAGCTGGAGAGGGTGGTTCAGCTAGATCTAGGGGATGAAAAGAAGGTCAAAACAGATAAGGCAACTTATACGGCCTCTGCTGTGATCTTTGCATCAGGCTGTCACTATCGATCGTTACAAGTGCCGGGTGAAGAAAAGTTTCGTGGAAGAGGAGTAAGCTATTGTGCAGTCTGCGACGGAGCCTTCTTCAAAGGAGGAAGAGTGCTCGTCGTCGGCGGCGGAAACTCAGCTGTTTGCTCTGCCATATACCTGGCCAACTTGGCGTCAGCTGTCAAGCTGGCTCATCGAAGAGCTCAACTGCGGGCAGAAGGAGCCCTCGTAAAAGACTTGCAGGCGCAGAAAGTAGAGGTTCTATGGAACACGGAACTTAAAGAGATAAAAGGTGACGTCAAAGTGAAAAGTGTGATTCTCACCAACAACAAAACAGGCGAAACCCAGGAAACCAACGTTGACGGCGTGTTCGTCCAGGTGGGTGAAGTGCCAAATAGTCAGGTTGCTAAAGAGGCAGGAGTTGAGCTGGACAAAGGTGGATTTATCATCGTAGATGACCGCCAACGAACCAGCATCAACGGAGTGTACGCCGCTGGAGACGTAACCACAGGTCCAGTTAAGCAGATCGGAACGGCTGTGGGACAAGCTATCGTAGCGGCCACTGAAGCGTTCTGTTACATCAAAAGACCCTACTACTACAAGGGATGACAAAACTGGAACAACTGCTACTATCGAAACGAACACTCATAAACGCCACACTTCATGGAATCTATATCATGGGATGTGAAGGTCTCTGAGAAAACGGGATCCTGAGTTTCGAAACGAGATCCTGTCGACTCCAGGAGGAGAGACTCTGCAACGCTGCTATCAATGCGGCTCCTGCACCGGAGGTTGCCCAACCAGCTTCTACACCAGCTTTCGAGTTAGAAGAGTGGTTCACCAGTCTCTTCTTGGGTTAAGAGATGATGTGCTGAGAGGCAAAGAAATCTGGATGTGCACAGTTTGCTTCACTTGCCAAGAAAGGTGTCCAACAGGAGTTGAAGTGACTGACCTTATGCTTGCTCTGAGAAACCTTGCGACCAAAGAAGGCTATTCTCCAGCTCCCCTCAAAAACGTGTTGAAAACTCTCTTCGACACCGGACACGAGTTTCCGTTCACTGGATACACCAGAAAACTTCGAAGGAAGCTCGGTCTGAGCGAAACCCCTCCATTGACAATAAGCAGCCAAAATGCGCTGGAAGAGGTTCAAAAGCTAATGAAAATGGCTGGAGCGGGCAACCTCTTGAAATCAGGTGAGATGAAAGAATGAAGGAATACGCGTTATTTCTGGGCTGTCTCATTCCCGCCAGACTCCCCCATCTTGAAGCCATATCCATCAAGGTTTTAGATCAGCTTGGCGTAAAGACGACAGACATAACAGATGCTTCTTGTTGTCCTGACCCTGTGGTTATGAAGTCCCTCGACTTCAAAAGTTGGTTGGCAATCGCTGCGAGGAACCTCTCCATGGCTGAGGAGACAGCATCCGACATTCTGACATTGTGTAGCGGATGCTTCTCAACTCTCAGCAAAGCCAACCACCTTCTCAAACACGATGATGAACTCAGAGGAGAAGTCAGCCACCTTCTCTCTGAGATCAACAGGAGCTTCTCTGGCAAGATCAATGTGAAACACGTCGTGGAGATCATTAGAGACGTTGGGAAGGAAACCATAGAACAGCGGGTGAAAAAACCTTTGAAACAGTTGAAAGTTGCCAGCCACCCTGGCTGCCACCTCGTGAGACCCAGCGACGTCATTCACGTTGACGATCCCAACGTGCCGACAATCCAAGAAGAAATCGTGAGCTGGGTGGGCGCCAAGCCAGTGAGCTATCCTCTCAAAATGTTGTGTTGTGGGGTTGGAATAAAGATGATTGATCCAGAAGCGAACCTCTTGTTGTTGAGGGAGAAGTTGGCAGACATAAAGGAGACAGAGGCGAACTGCATAGTCACTCCCTGCCCATTCTGTTTCATGCAGTTCGACAAGGGCCAGAAAGAGGTTAACCGAGAGTTTAGCGAAAACTACGTTTTTCCCGTGTTCTACATAACTGAGTTGCTAGGGCTGGCGCTCGGTTTTTCACCCGACGAAGTGGGACTTCAATTTCACGCAACGCCTGTCACAGAGGTTTGAATCAACGATGTCAAAGAAAAAAGAAGAGAAGCGAGTCGGCGTTTTCATCTGTCACTGTGGCAAAAACAGAGCTGGCGGACTAGACATCAAGGTGTTGCTTGAACACGCAAAACAACTTGAAGGCGTGGTGTTCGTAGCTGAAAACAGGTTCACTTGCTCCGATGAAGGTCAAAACACAATTAAACATGCTGTCAAAGAGCAAAACTTGAATCGAATAGTTGTTGCTGCTTGTGATCCCACTCTGCACCTAACAACCTTTCAACGGGTGGGGGAAGAGGTTGGGGTTGATCCAGCGTTCACTGAACTCGTCGACATTCGAAAGTGGACGATGCATGGAAGCCCTCAGAAAGTTGATCCAGAACAGGCTTTGGAGAATTCAAAAAGACTGATTCAACAAACCGTGAAGAGAATACGGTTAAAACGAGTGATTCCAAAGATCGAGGTCAAAGTTGAGCCCTCAGTGCTGGTTGTCGGGGGAGGAATAGCGGGGGTAGAGGCTTCCCTAGACCTAGCTGACAAAGGATACAAAGTGTTCTTGGTGGAACGTCTGCCCACAATTGGAGGGAAGATGGCTCTCCTCTACAAAGTGTTCCCAACAAACGACTGCGCACCTTGCATCTTGGCACCGAAGACTGCCTATGCAAACCTGCATCCAAATATAACTCTGCTGACGAACTCTGAAGTCACTGAGGTTAAAGGCCATGTAGGCCACTTTCAAGTCAAGGTTCTCAAACATCCTCGCTATGTTGACGAGAAGAAGTGTAACGCAGATCGTATATGCGTTGAAAAATGTCCAGCTAAGGGACCTAACGAGTACTCGATGGGTATGGGACAACGCAAAGCAATCTACGTTCCATTTCCTCAGGCAATTCCCAACAAGGCGATGATTGATCCCGAACATTGTCTATACTTTCTGAAAGGCGTCTGTAGGGTATGCGAGAAAGTTTGCCCGACAGGATCTATAGATTTCGAGCAAAAACCAGAAGCACTCGAGTTGAAGGCAGGTGCGATTAGTGTGGCAACTGGGTTTGAAGAATACAACCCGTCAGAGAAGAAAGAGTACGGATTCGGTAGGCTTAGCAACGTTATCACTCAGTTTCAGCTTGCGAGACTTTTGGACATCGACGGACCCACCAAAGGAAAACTCTTGAGACCCTCAGATGGGAAGGAACCGAAAAACATTATGATGATTCAATGTGTTGGCTCGCGAGATGAAAAGTTCAATGTCTACTGTTCAGCGGTGTGTTGCATGTACGCTTTGAAACATGCACAAATCATCAAGCACATGGTTCTTCATGACGCTGAGATAACCATCTGCTACTTGGACATGCGAACTCCTGGGAAAGGGTTTGAAGAGTACTACAACGATACGAGGGATTTAGGTGTGGTCTTTGTTCATGGGAAGCCAAACGAGATTAGGGAAGACCATGGGACAAAGAATCTCAAAGTAGCGGTGGAAGACACTTTTCTCGGCGAATCGATTATGTTTGATGCTGACCTCGTCGTGTTGTCTTGCGCCATGATACCTGCTAAGGGAACACAAAAGCTTGCTGAGATGTTGCGCATCGAAGTTGGACGCGGTCGGCTAAGACGGACTCGTCTACTCGGTCGCCGGCCTCTCCGTGCTTGCGCATGATGCGGTAAAT
>CP070636.1:784657-787439 GCA_020356305.1 Candidatus Bathyarchaeota archaeon
CAGCCAAAAACGCCATGATAGTAGATAATGAGGCGTTTGACGCAACCGTCGAAAAACTGAAACAACTGAAAATAAACACTGCTTACCCTGGACATGGCAAACCATTCCAAATGGAACAGTTCATAAAAAACCAAAATCAGCTCCAAGTGTAATGTTAAGGAAAATCAACAAAAAAGTACTATTTAAACCATAATTCAAGAAGCTAGCTCAACTATTTGTGTCAGATTTAATCTGGTTTCTGCGCGCGCGGTTAACGCACCTTTCTTCCTTGTGCAGAGGCGTTTGCAACAAGAACTTTTAAGTTAATAGAACAAAGCGCGCAAACGTGTAGAGACCACGGGCCAGACACTTTTGGGGTGCGGGGGTCATCGAGGTGAATAGAGTTAGAGAGGAGTCCTCTGTTATCGCCTTAGTCCACTTGCCCGCACCATGCGTTTCTGCATAAAATCTTCTATTTATTAGTTGACCCATCATATGACGTCATAATCGCTATGCTTCTCTTCCATATATGTGCGCGCGCGTGATAACCACAGATATTTTCCCATGGTAGAAAAAAGGGGAAGGTTAGACGAGGAGAGTTATGTCTGCGTCAGCGGCAAGGTCAAGGAATGCAGCCGCGCCAGCTATCTCGTCTACTTCAGGTATTAGGTCTTCTTTCTTTACGTCGAACATCTCCATTGTTGGACTGCAAGCATAGATCTTCAACAGCCCTGAAGCCTTCATCCTTTTGAGCATCTCATAGAGTGTAGGATACTTCATTTGTTGCAACTTCTTTTTCATCTTTTCCTCCATGTGTTTGTAAGTCACCGGAAGTCCAGCCTTTTCCAGACCTCCTTTTACGAGCACAGTTAGACCCCAAAAAGTGAAGTAGAGATGCGTCTCCATGTCCAGAGCCGTTGCGGTGGACCCGAGTATGAAGGCGCAATATAATCTGTCCAGGGTCCCACTGTGAACAATTATGGCTAGCTTCTTTTTTTCGGGCACAAGTTTTCACTTCGTTTCCAGATATTTCCAGAATTTCGGATATAAAATATTCTATAACAGTGTTATAAATCTTCTGGAAATCCATCTCACAATATGACCACGAGGTGACTAGCGCAAGATATTAAAATCCCTATGTTCGACTAACGGGTATACAGAGGTGGACAAAAATGGTGAAGGTCAAAGTCGATTGGACCAAGTGTAACGGCGATGGTGTCTGTGTAGACGTTTGTCCCGTAGATGTCTTCGAGCTTCAAGACCTCGCTGAACATCCAGACACTCAGAAATCTGTTCCCGTTAGGGCAGATGACTGTATTCTCTGCATGGCCTGCGTAACTTCGTGTCCAACAGAAGCTATCACGGTGGAAGAAGAATAGGGACCACTATCTGACGGCTAGACTTTTCAAGTTGAGCGTCCTGCACCCTGCCTTTTTTCTGCTTGTTGCTGATGGCATCTTTTTTTGCACATAATCAAGCATACCCAATTTCGAATTTTGCGCGCGCATTCACGAAGCGCGCGAAAGAAATTGAGGGAAAATGGAGGTTGTATCTTTGTTTGTGGTATATTTCATTAGTTACTCCTTTTCGCCACCACTTTGCTTTCTTTATTCCAAAATGAACTCAGGAAACTCTCTTAGCTTTTCTGCCATAGCTCCTAGGCTCTTGTCTACCTGATAGTTTATCGTTTCTTTCTCGAAGGTTCCGTCCTGTTGCCTTACGCCTGCTTTGGTTCCCGTCAGCACCTCGATACCTTGATCTATGGTTTTCACGGGGTATATGTGAAACTTTCCTTCTCGAACGGCTTCTACCACTTCTTCCTTCAGCATGAGGTTTTGCATGTTGCTCTCGGGGATTACAACTCCTTGTTCTCCAGTGAGGCCCTTGGCCTTGCAGACTTCGAAGAAACCCTCAATTTTTTCATTTACTCCGCCGATGGCTTGAACCTCTCCCTTCTGATTAACGGAGCCTGTGACCGCGAAGCTCTGCTTGATGGGGAAGCCTGAAAGAGCTGATAGGAGGGCGTATAGTTCCGTACTAGAAGCGCTGTCTCCCTCCACCATTCCGTAGCTCTGTTCAAAGACAAGGCGAGCTGACAAGCTGAGGGGCTTGTCTCGAGCGTATTTCTCGGATAAGTAACCGCTGAGGATCATTACTCCTTTGGTGTGGATTGGGCCTGCCAGTTTCGCTTCTCGCTGGATGTCGACGATTCCTTCTCGTCCCAACCCCATAGATGCGGTGACACGAGAAGGCGCACCGAAGGAGAAGTCTCCTAGGCTCATAACTGAGAGGCCGTTCACTTGTCCCACGGCTTCTCCATCGGTGTCAATGAGCAGAATATTTCGTTCAATCATTTCTTGGATCTTTTTTTGAATGAGGTTGGAGCGATAGACCTTCTCGTCGATAGCCTTTTTCACGTGATCAGCATTCACATATTCGGATTTCTCTTGGAGGGCGTAGAAGTTCGCTTCTCGAATGATGTCGGCGACCTCGCCAAACCTTGTTGACAGCTTATGCTGATCTTGAGCCAATCTGGAGCCATACTCAACTATTTTGGCCACCCCTGAAGCGTGAAGGTGTCTCAGTTTTTCCTTTTGGCAGAGGGTGCAGACAAAAGCCGCGTATTTTCGTACGGTATCATCTGTTCTATTCATCGTGGTGTCAAAGTCTGCTTTGACCTTGAAGAGCTCTTTGAAGTCCATGTCTAAAAGGTATAGTTGCTGGTAAAGGAGAGGATTTCCGATGAGGATCACTTTGACCTCAAGGGGGATGGGCTCAGGCCGCAACCCTTTGGTGGTAATGA
>CP070636.1:787539-790669 GCA_020356305.1 Candidatus Bathyarchaeota archaeon
GCAAAAACCACTGCTGCAAGCACCGCAACCAGCAAAATCGCCTTCATAGGGTTTGAAAGACTGATCTTAGCCACCTTCCATAGTGCTCAGTGTCTACGGAACCTCTATGGTTGTTAGCAACCTGAATCTTAAGAAATTTATGAATCTTGTGTAAGTATTTCCTCTGATCTGTCTTTCGTCACCAAATCTTAAAAGATGAGAGCTATATTCCTCTTGAAATATGGAAAGGCCCCGGTAGCTCAGCGGTCAGAGCAACGGCCTTGTAAGCCGTAGGTCGCGAGTTCAAATCCCGCCCGGGGCTCCAACTGAACCGACTGAAAAGATGGCTTTCATAAGGTTGAAGGCTTGGTTTCTTTTCTTTTTCTTCGATTTTTTCTAGCTGCTCTGTCGAGTCTTTTGATGGCCTGCTGCAACACTTCTTTCTCTTTGGTGAGAATTTCTACGGATTCTGTTAGTTCCATCTTCTGGATGCTTAGGTTACTCAGTTTCTCTTCTAGTTTTCGTATTCTGCGCCTCGACTTTTCTATCTCCTCTGTTAAACTCTTGACTTGCTTTGTCAACGTCTCCACTTCTTGTTGCCGAGCTTTCAAGGTTTCATTTAACTGATTTCGTTCTTGTTGTAATTCCTCGTACTTGGATCTTCGCATGAAACCGAAAGGCAAGAAAACCCTCCACAGGTCCATAAGATTGCATGGCCTAGATTATATGGTTTATCAGTGTGGGTGAACAGATGATGAAAACAAAAGCGATAAATATGAAGTGGTTCCATCTTCGCGTTTGGGAGAAGGTTTAAATATGACGTAAGTCATAAAACATCTAGACTATCGCAGGCTGTTCGCCCGAAACTGTTGAGGTTTCATGAACACCTTCTAGAGGGGCTGTTTCTAGCCCTCCCTTCCAACTCCTTCGACAACCTCAACAGCGGGAAACTAGGTAAAATTCTGCATTCTTACTTCTGCCAGTTCAACGTTTATTAATTAAAACAGAGTTTTAAAGAGTTATTTGGGGCTGTCGGCTAGCTTGGTCTAGGCTCCGAGACTTGGGCTCTCGGGACCCCGGTTCGAATCCGGGCAGCCCCACCAAAATACTGAGATTCTTCCGGTGATTTTCCTCGCGTTGCCAATATTACAGCGAGGAGAACTACCAATGAAGCGATTACTGCGGCTCCCATCAACAACCACTCAAGAGGGACGACTGTAAGCCTATATGTGCTACTCTCTGCCCCAGCATAATCAGCATCTCCAGACCAACTTGCTCTAACGGAATATATACCAGCTGACGAAGGACGCCATGTGTAGGAAAAACGCCCGCCAGAATCCGTTACAACCGTTGCAAGCACGCTCAACGGAGAGCCGGTGGAACTGAGATATAACGTAACGTTCTTGCCCGGAAACGCAGGCGAAATAGACCCATTCATTATAATGGTGCTTTCTGCAAGGACAAATCTAGAGGAAACGGCAAAGGCTAAGGAAGAGGGAGTCAAGACTCCGTAACTTGAGGAAACCTGGCCAGGTGACGTTTTTTCATAGCCCTCAAGTGTAATAATGCGCGCTGAGACTCCGCTGAAGGATTCTGGAGCTTCACCTACTCTCCACCCATCCCTCCATTCGCCTCCAGTGCATTCAGCTACGTAGTACCGCTTTCGATCGTAACTGTAGTAGGTAACAGTTGACCTAGCATCCTCTGGTTCATGTGGCAGATTAACTCCCACATTCATGTGACTCTGACTCTCAAAAAACAGCAAAACGACGTCTAATCCCCCAGCCATCATTATGGACGCTGCTATGAAGGAAAACAGGTCGCAATCTCCTTCATTTTCCACGATGGTCTCGACGGGATACTTTTGAGGTCCACTCTCCACGTACGGAATCTGGTGAACAATCATGAGTACGCCATTGGCAAAATCCTCTTCGTCGCTGTAAATGCTCCAAAGGCTGTCGGCTACGGGCTTCAGAGAGTGGGGAGTCACGAACTTTGCAAAATTGTACAAATAGAGGTTGTGATCTCTGCTGCGATAATAATCATAGAGCGTGGAGGTTACAGAGACCGTCAGTTTGTACTCCGTAGCACCGTCAGGATGATTGAGGAGTTCGTAAGTATGATCATAGCTCGCAGCAAAACAAAAGTTAGGCAGAAGAAAAGCTGTCAAAAGGAGGGCAACGAGGAACTTTTTCGCTGTATGCCTGGATGTAATAGCTAAATAGGTAACCAAGTTTCCTCACATCAAAACTAGCGCAATGTCAATACAAATCAGTTATGAAGTGGAGCTATGCATTCTAAATCAGCGAAAAGGAAAACAGAAAGACAAACATTGAAATGTGTACGTTTCGGTTCTATGTCGCAAAACTGTTCCTTTTGTCAACTTATATTGGCAACAATCAGCCATTGTAATCACGGTGAAAGACCGAATCAACTGGTGTAGGTGGGACACTTGAACCTACGAATACGGGAACACCCCATACTAGAGTTTGAACGAGGAACGCCCATCCATATGACTCTAAATGGAAACAAGATCGAGGCCTACGAAGGAGAAACTATTGTTGCGGCGCTTTACGCGGCCGGCGTAAAGAACTACTCCCAAAGTGTCAAGTATGGGAGACCCCGAGGGTTTTTCTGTGGCATAGGGAAATGCGCGTCCTGTTTAATGCGTGTAAATGGCGTATCGCGTGTCAGGACATGCGTGACGCTTGTCAAACATGGGATGAAAATCGAATACGAGAAAGGCCGAGACTCGCCCTCGATCGTAAGTGAGGAAGAGGTAACGGAAGAGAAGGTCGACACGAACCTAATAGTAATTGGGGGCGGACCTGCTGGTCTCTCAGCGGCAGTCACAGCGGCCAACCTAGGCGCAGAAGTTTTCAGCGTTGATGAGAATCCAAGGCCAGGCGGGCAACTGATAAAGCAGACCCATAAATTCTTCGGTTCAAAATATAACTACGCAGGTTCCAGAGGCATTGAAATCGCAAAAACGCTTCTTGGAAACCTTAAAGATGCAAATGCACGATGGATAGTCAATGCCAGTGCAGTCGGATACTACGAAAGTAAGAAGCATCTATTGGCTGTCGTTCAAAACAACCACAAGCTTGTTGAAGCAAGCGCCAACCAGATCATTGTGTCCACGGGTGCAAGA
>CP070636.1:790769-794107 GCA_020356305.1 Candidatus Bathyarchaeota archaeon
ACACGATCAACATGGATCACTGTATTGAATGTTACAAGTGCGTTGATATTTGCGGTGCCCGCCAAGCCATCAACTTTGACCAGAAGCCGGAAGAACTCGAACTCGAAGTTGGAACTATTGTAGTGTCGACAGGATACGACATCTACAGACCCTACGACGACAACTTGTATGGTTATGGCCGATACGACAACGTAATAACTGCTCTGGAGTTTGAAAGACTCATCTTGGCGGCTGGTCCAACAGGCGGAAAGGTTATACGAGCCTCAGACGGCCAGAAGCCCCACAGCGTAGTTTTCATTCAATGTGTGGGCTCAAGAGACGTAAACAAATATCCTTATTGCACTGGATTTTGCTGCATGTACGCCCTCAAGAACTCGATTCTGCTGAAAGAAAAATACAAGGACGATGTAGAGGCCTACATAATCTATATGGACCTGCGCGCCCACTTCAAAGGCTACGAAGAATTCTATCAGAGAGCCCGAGAACTGGGGGTCAACTTCATTCGAGGAAGGGCAGTACACATACTAGAAGACCCGAAGACCAAGAACCTGACAATCCGTACGGAGGACATGACATTGGGAGAACCCATTGAGATAGGGGCAGAGCTGGTTGTTCTCTCCACTGCCGCTGTTCCCAGCAAGGGCACTGACGAAATGGCAAGAATTTTGAGCCTAACTCGAGGAGCCGACGGCTTCTTCATGGAAAGCCATCCAAAACTGAAACCATTGGACACGCCTGTTGACGGAATTTTCTTAGCCGGATGTTGTCAGGGAGCGAAGGACATACCCTACAGTGTATCTCAGGGAAGCGGAGCCGCGGCACGAGCCGCAACGATTCTTTCTCAAGAGAAGTGGAAAATCGAACCTATCATAGCAGTGGTGGATCCGGACCAGTGCCGAAACACTAAGGTGAAGTGCGGTATCTGCTCGCAACGTTGCGCCTACGGAGCAATAAAAGCGCCTGAAGGACAGCCTGCTCGAGTAACGACAGCCATGTGCCACGGCTGCGGCACCTGCGTCGCTGAGTGCCCATCAGACGCCATCACCCAAATGCATTTTACGGATACCCAAATCCTCTCGCAGATTCGATCCGCCTTAGAGGAAAACCCTGAGGACAAAATACTGGCTTTTCTCTGCAACTGGTGTAGTTATGCGGGCGCAGATCTTGCTGGCACGAGTCGCTTTGAGTATCCTCCGACGCATCGAGCGATACGGGTTATGTGTTCAGGACGCGTTGACAAAGATTTTATTCTGGAGGCTTTAAGACTGGGCGCTGGCATGGTGCTTGTAGCCGCTTGCCACCTTCCCTACGATTGCCACTACATCTCAGGAAACGTGTGGATGAAGAAGAGAACGGATGCCCTGAGAATGATGCTAGAAAAACTGGGGCTTAGCCCCGAGAGGTTCAGAGTTGAATATGTATCGGCCGCTGAAGGAGTGAAATTCGCCGAACTCATCAATGAAATGACGGAACAGAAGAAGGCGTTGGGAAAAGAAAGAATTCAAGCTGAAAACGAGAAGCTGCGACCAACACTGGAAAGAATGCTTTCGCGAAAAAAGAAATAGTGTTCATGACAAGTTGCCCTTTCACTTAAGCAGACATTATCATGAGGTTTTTCCAACCTCGAAATCTAAATTAGCCAGCTAGCCTCCTAGCTCATGTGGATAGGAATGCATTCCTGGAGAATGGTGAGACTCAAGGTTGAGGACGCTTTCACAAATATGGCTATCGACGAGGCTATGTTACGAGCAAGAATAGAGGAGACAGTGCCGAATACCATACGCTTTTATCGTTGGAGACCCTCCGCCGTTTCTATTGGCCGCTTCCAAGACATTTTCCAGCAGGTCTATCTGGAAAACTGCAGGCAGTACGGAGTTGATGTAGTGAGGAGAATTTCGGGCGGAGGAGCCGTGTATCATGACTATGGCGGCGAGATCACCTACAGCGTGGTGGTGAGCGAGAAAGATTTAGGGTCACAGGATATGGTGGCCGCCTATCATTTGATATGTAATGGTCTGGTTGAAGCAGCCAAGACCTTGAATATCAGAGCCGGTTTCAACCTTGGAGATCCGAAACACTGTCCAAACATCACAATAAATAACAGGAAAATCTCTGGGAGCGCCCAATCTCGTAAGAAAGGGGTCTTGCTTCAACACGGATCGTTCTTGTTGGACTTAGACTTGAAGAAAATGTTTGCGTTTCTCAGGGTTCCATGGGCAAAAACCCTCACGGATGTTCTGGGCGTAGCTCAAAAAAGGTTGACTTCCATTAAACAAGAACGCGGATCAACCGTATCAACAGGCGAGGCATTTCAAGCATTAACTAGGGGCTTTCAAAAGGCACTTAACATTCAGCTCATAGATGGAGAGCTGACGAGTTACGAGCGAAGTCTCGGCGAAAAGCTTCGCAAGGAAAAATTCGCAACAGACAACTGGAACCTAAAAGGTAAAGTTTGACTCAGCTTCTTGTTCGCACCGCAGTGCTTTCATCGGACCCATTTTGCGCGCGCGAACGAAAACCCTTCCCATCTACAGGTTTTTTGATGGCCCTCGCTTCAAGGAGGGCTTTCGCATTTTCACGGTCCAGTAATTAAATAGCACATCGGCTTCTCTCATCTAAGTGTTGAAAACGCTTTTCTGAAGCACCCTAACATCAATTGGCCAAACTTATC
The DNA here is from genome assembly GCA_020356305.1 of Candidatus Bathyarchaeota archaeon. The sequence goes on from CP070636.1 coordinate 793,441, forward strand.
TTAAGCCAATGTTTATGTCGCAGCAAACCATCAACTGTTGAAGAAAGAATTTATTGCTAAATTGCAAGGAGACTTCTAAGGATGGGCATTGCGAATATTGATAAGACAAAGTACGCGGCTATTGCGATGCCAGCCGCCTTCTTCCATGTGAACTCACGTAAGAAGCGTATCGCAATTGCGGAGAGAGCTACGGCCCATGCAATGAACGCAAACCCGAGAGACCAGTACAGGTTGTATGCCAAGGTAGGATACCAATTGGTTTGGTAGATATTGTCGAGTAACTTGTTGGCAAGCCCTTCCTCCCCTGCAATTGGGTCCCAAGCTTTTAGCGGAAAAGCGAGTGGTGGAAGCGCGGAAAATAGAAATGCGTTAACCAAAGATTCAACTATTTTTATGGAAAACGTGTATCCGATAACGATAAACAACACTCTCAATGGACCGGCTTCACTGCCAGCCAACTTGATTAGCAATAATAGAATAATGGCATATATGCCCCATTCTAGGATGAAGCCGAATGCTATGAATATCAAAGAGCTAACAAATCTTTCAGTGAAATCGTTCATTGCAAGATAAGCTGCTTTTATGCCATTTTGTGCTGCCCAGCCTGGATGAATCCTTTTTGTCATTGATCCATCTGATAAAAATTCCATTAAACCAGAAGCAAAAC
>CP070636.1:794207-796905 GCA_020356305.1 Candidatus Bathyarchaeota archaeon
AGGCCGCTAATGAGTTCAACCCATGGAAGAACAACAGCGACAATATTTACGGCCCAGTAAGGAACTATCTGATAGCTCGCAACGGCTTCGGCAAACTCTGCCGGGTAATTTATCTTGTACATGCTGGCATAGATAATGAGCCCTCCGATATAAAGCCTGAGAGCCAGCGCGAAGTACCGGTGCGTAAGAAACTTTTTAGCAAAAAATATCGTTTTCATGGCGCCGAAGGATAAGTCTTTTCCTGCCAAGCAGGCAGCCCGCCTGAAAGTACCTTAACATTAGCATGGCCCCTTGAAGCTAGTTTAAAGGCCACCTCTTCATCATAGTGCCTGCTGATGTTTCTACCATAAACGATGATCTCTCGCTCCAGGTCAAGCTTGCTGAATTTCATCATGTACACGAAGTCGAATAATGACAGAGGCAGGTTGATAGCCCCATCGATATGCATCTGTTTATAGAAATCCGATGGCCTAGCGTCGACAAAGAGAGATGCCCCAGCATCATATTTCACCTTCGCCTCGTGTACTCCTATCGTGAGTGAAGGCTCACGCAACCACACTCCTGGGATAAGCTTGATGCCTTCAGGTTTGGAAAAATTGGAAATAATACCCAAACCGAGGGCAACAACCAAAATCAGAATGATGTCCACGACTGATACCCGCCATGCTCTCTCCATCTCTTTTTGGATTATGTGCTTAACCTGGGACTTTGCTTTTTCCAGCACCTCAATTCTGCGCGTGCTGGCAGAGAGTTCATCTATGGTCTTATTGAGCTGGACGTTTCTCTTTTCCAGATCGACATTGAGTTTCTGTACAGTCTCAAAGGATCTCACATTTCCCAAGAAGACCATAAAGTTGTTGACAAGCGTTTGGAGCAGTTCCTGTTCCTGTGAGGAGTAAGTTTGCTCTGTGATTTTTCCTCCGAGACCCACAACACCTTGGCACGTATCGTCAATGGAAAATAGTAGCCCCACACTAACCTGAATGGGGCAAGCTGGATTGTCTGCCAATTTTTCAGGAGGCACCATCTGGGCCTTCATGGGGAGCAGTTCATTCGTTTTAGCTGTTTCAAGGAATTGGGGAAGCGTCCTTTCGATATCATCTCCTCGCGGCCTTATTACCTCCTCCTTTTCAATGCCTCGATAAACCACGAACACCTGCTTTTCTATGCTATCCAACAACACTATATAGCCTTTCTCAGCGCTAAAGGTCCCCATGGCCATTAACAGAAAGGTTTCCATAATCTTTTTTGTATCATTAAGGCCAATCAGTTCGTGAGTAGTGTCGTAGAGGGCATTCAGGTGAAAAATCCGACCGTCCAATTCCTTTTGGATGCGCGCCGCGTTGTTCAGGGCCTCGTGCTGCTCGACGTTTTTCTGCTGAAGGTCTAAATTGAGTTGGCGGATAATGGTCATGGATCGCACATTCTTAATAGAAACCATTAGGCTGTTTGCAAGGCCAAGAAGGAATTCGATATCTTCCTCACCGTAATCTTCGGTTCGTATCTTTGCTCCCAGACCCATAAGCCCACACTGCTTTTCATCAGGGGTCCATTGAATTAAAGCTTTTGTTTCAAGCGGAAGAGAATCCTTATCTGGAAGCCCGCTCCTCGGTAATAGCCGAACCCCCACGGGTGAGAGATGATCTTTGTGAAAGGCGTTCGGAAAGTACTTCGTTATGATCTGGGGGGCGCTCTCATAAAGCCTGTGGATATCCCGATCCTCTAGCCCCCTGCTGATCACTTTACCCTTCAGCGAATCTGTATCCAGTATTAGGACAAACCCGTGGGTGACGCCGAGCGTGCCCATAGAGATCAACAGAAAGGTCTCTGTCATCTTCTCCGTATCTTCAAGACTGCTCAGCTCGGGCGTTGCGTTGCAAAGGGTTTTCAAAAGAAACCCATGCCTTTCCATTTCCATTAGTGCATCTTGCTTCAGATCATTGGCTTGTTTGAGGTTCGCGATCTTCATGCTATCTCTTCTATTTCAAGAACTCCTTAATCTTAAGAAAGAATGTATCAATATCTCTGATAATTCCCAGGTGAGCAAATAGGATCTCTTTATCCCTTGAAACAAGCATGATAAATGGGGTTCGTGGCTCTCCTAGTAACTTATGTATCTCAAAGTTGGGGTCCTTAATAACAGGATAGGGGATATTGTACTTTTTCTTAAAGTACGCTTGTTCCATTGGATTGGCTCCAACGGCAACAGCAAGCATCTTGGCTTTCTCATTAATGTTGGCATCTCTCTTGATCCTATAGAATAACTTATTAAAGAAGGGCATCTGAATATGGCACTGGGGGCAGTAGACACCGACGATTTCGATCAGTGCAAGTTGGCAATCCAGCTGATCGATTGAAAAGGTTTTAGAAGTTCCTATTCCCAAGTAGGTTCTCTCTTTTTCTGATGAGGGTGTTTCCAATTGTAATTCAGGAAGATGTGATCCCGGGGCAGGGGTGCTTGCCGAAAGGGCGGGAACAAGCTGGACTCCAAGGACCAAAAACATCCATAACAGAAAAATCATGCACCTTAGTAAGCCTTTATGCATAGTGTTTCTCCACGTGACTTGGTTTTACAAGATCTTTCTTCCCTTTGATTTCATCCATTCTGAGCAAAACTACTGACTGCGTCTTCTTCGTGATTGAAGATTGTTGCAAACCCGGTAATGCCAACCATTTCAAAAATCTTCTTGAAATTTTC
>CP070636.1:797005-800158 GCA_020356305.1 Candidatus Bathyarchaeota archaeon
GCTTCAGTTGCTAGGTCAATTGCAGAAACGATTCCTGGCACGCCGTGGACAACGAAGTGTTCGCCAAACAGAATGACTTTTCCGAAGCCAGAGCCCCTTCCCATCGAAACCTGCCCTCAATAAACAGTTATTGTTCAAAATTTAAATAAAATTTGGCCAAACCTATGTGCACGTCTACGACTGAATTTGCCTTCCCAATTAAGAATCCTTTGGGTGAAGCTGTTCGGAGAGGAGTTGCCTCACTCAACTAGCCCTTCAAGAATGCGATGGAGGCATAGCCCACCACTGCGGATAAGTCGCCGGTTACGTCACCGCTTGTTTTGTAGCAGAGCAACTGCGCCTTTTCAGCACCCAACAACTTTGCCGCGGTTATTGCAGCCATAACCGGACCATAGCCACACGTGGATATGCCATATGCCTCTACAACGGAGTTATATTGTTCTTCATCCAGCTTCAAAGCGGCACTTATCGCTGCCTTGTCTTTTCGTTCCGCCTTCTCCTGAGGCTCGTAATGGGTCAAGTCTGTTGAAGCAATCACCAAGCAATTCTTGCCCGACAAAGCCTTTGCGGTAGCCTGCCCCACTTCCCTACTAGACCCCAAATCTTGCATCAGAAAAGATATAGGCACAAACCTGAAGCTGGAGCCATACAGATACTGGAGGAAGGGAAGCTGAAGCTCAATGGAGTGCTCAAACGCGTGGGCTGCCTCATCCACGTCAACGATTGGGGATTCCTGCAAGATTTTGCTGGCGACCTCGGTATCAATCTGAGCGTCTCCCAAAGGAGTGCGCCAAACTCCCTCCTTCATGAGCGCCAAGGCACTTCCCCGCCCAGTGTGGTTAGGGCTGAAAATGACGATCACTTCGGGTTGGCCGTCCATCGCTAGCTGATAGTAAGCGTGGGCAGCTACCGGTCCAGAGTACATGTATCCTGCGTGAGGACACACAAGCCCAACTATGTTTCTGAGTTCTTTATCTTCGACTTTTGGCAGTTTACCCGGTCCAAGCGTATGGGTGAAACAGCCCTCTAACTCTGATCGCAAGCCTTCTTGAGTGCTTGCATACCACGAACCTGCAACGGCAGGATGCCTAACCTTCCAGCCTTCTCTCTCCAATTCACTCTTCCCTTGTCAACTTTACCTCAAAGTCTTCGATAGTGAGGCTGATATCGCCGTCGGGTGGTATCTCCCCCTTCTCTCGCATTATCTGTCGGGCTAGGAGCCAATAAATGACGGCTAACGCTCTTCTGCCCTTATTGTTGGTGGGTATAATCAGGTCGACGTCACGAAAATCGTTGTCGGTACTGCAGAGTGCTATGATAGGGATGCCCATAATGGAGCCTTCTCTCACTGCCTGCGCATCAGCTTTAGGGTCAGAAACGATCGCGACGCCGGGTTCAATGCGTTTCGGATAAATAGGGTTCGAGAGCATCCCTGGAATGAAACGACCGATAACTGGAATCGCCCCAGTTATCTCACAAAACTTGGTGGCAGGTTCGCGTCCGTAGAGCCTCGCCGCCACAGCCACAATTTTAGTTGGGTCAAAGCGGGCGAGGAATTTCGCGGCGATCCGTATGCGTTCGTCGGTTTTTTTCACGTCCAGCACGAACAGTCCGTCAGGCCTGACGCGATAGATGAATGGGACCATATCGGTGGTTTTTGTCCTAGTGCCAATGTGGATTCCTGCTGACAGCAGAGTGTCTTGCGGCAGGAGAAGTTCTTCCTCGCTTGGAGCTATTTCTTCCTTTTTTTCCTCGTCTGACATGAATTTTCCTCCTACAACGGTAAAGACGCCATTTTTGCTCGATCTCCGAGCATCTCTTCCACTCGTATGAGCTCATTGATTTTTGCAGTCCGGTCTCCTGGTATTACGCCGGTTTTAATGAGGGGGCATTGGAAGGCTACGGCTAAGTGAGCTATGTGCGCATCAGTCGTTTCTCCAGACCGATGAGACATAACAGGAACGTATTGTGCTTTCCTAGCCATTTTCGTCGTCTCCCAAGCATCTGTAAGGGTTCCCACCTGATTTGTTTTTATGATAACAGCGTTTGCAGCTCCAACGCTAACTCCTTGAGCGAGTCGTTTTCTATTTGTCACAAACAGGTCATCCCCCGTGATAAGACTTTTCTTAACTTTCTTAGTTAGCTCTGCAAAGCTAGCAAAATCTTCCTCATGAAAGGGGTCTTCAACGTAGACGAGATTGTAATCTTTGATAAGATGCAACACGAAGTCCACCTGCTCTCCAGCGTTTCTTTTGACTCCGTCCCGAGCATACTGGTACAGTTTTTCTTTGGGACTCCAAAGAGTGGAAGCAGCCATGTCCACGCCAACTCCGCATGCTACTCCACACTGATCAGAAACTTCTTTGCAAGCCTTCAGCATGATCTCCAAAGCATCCTCATTCCTAATGTTAGGCGCCCAAGCTCCTTCGTCCCCTTTCCCACCAGTGAAGGTCGCGTCTGATTGTGTGAGAAAGGAGCCAACTTCCTTGTGAACCAGAACATTGGCCGTTGCTGCTTCTAAGAACGAGGTTGCCTTGAAGGCGAGAACTAGAAACTCCTGTATGTCAGGTGTCTTTCCAAGCGCGTGTTTTCCTCCCCCTAGAATGTTTCCCAACGGGAATGGAAGTTCGCTTGCAAAGTAGCCAGCTAAATGTTGAAAAAGTGGTAAGCCATAGGAGGAGGAAGCAGCCTCTGCCGTGGCTACTGAAATAGAATAGGCGGTGTTTCCACCTATGTTGCTGAAATCTATGGTTCCATCGATTTTGTGGAGGAGAAGGTCGATCTGATCCTGTTGTTCAGCGTTCGCGCCGATTAGTTCTGGGGCAATGACCTCCTCAACCTTTCTTAGGGCTTCGGGCACCCCGCCGTCGGGATAGGGAACTGCCTCGGCTTTTCCTCTACTGGCGCCGGCTGGGGCAGAGGCTCTTCCAAATCCAGCGGTGGTTACTATATCAACCTCGAGTGTTTCCTCTCCCCGACTGTTGAAGATTTTTCGGGCGACGACTTCATCTATAGCTGTAGACAACGCTTAACCAAACCTCATTCCAGCGACCCACTTGGTTTCCTCTTTTCCGCGGCTTCGTAGAATTTGAGAATTTCATCAATTATTTCCACGTGGGACAGGAGCATGCGGCGACAGCAATAACGCTTCAC
>CP070636.1:800258-804365 GCA_020356305.1 Candidatus Bathyarchaeota archaeon
ATACGATCAAGCCGAGAATAGGTTACACACGCAAAAAGCAATCTTAGTTTTGCTCACCAAAAAGCAATGATTCGCACGCGGTTGATCAAGAACTAAGCTGTTTTCAATCCAGATGGTCCTTCTGTGTGTGGATTAAATTTTAGTCCCAAACCCAAACTACCTCTCTAGTGCGCGCATGCTAAGTTATTAAAGATTAAGAATCCTAATACTCAAGAGTTGAAGAGTGGTAATCATGGCAAGACCTAATTGGGACAGATATTTTTTGGATTTATGTGAAGCTGTTTCTAAGCGTGGCACTTGTGATCGAGGAAAGACTGGGTGTGTAATTGTTAAAGACAAGCGTATTATGACAACTGGCTATGTTGGGTCGCCTATCGGTTTGCCACACTGCGATGAAGTGGGGCATGATATGAGAAAAGTTTTTGATGATAGTGGTAATGTTTCACAGCACTGTGTACGCACTCTTCATGCAGAGCAGAATGCAATCATTCAGGCTGCGAAATTTGGCATAGCTCTTGATGGTGCCACACTTTTTTGTAAAATGACTCCATGTCGGAGGTGTGCAATGATGATAATAAATTCTGGTATCAAGCGTGTGGTTTGTGAAAAGCACTATCACGCTGACAAAGATACAATACAGCTATTCGAGTTGGCAGGCATTGAATTAGTTGTGATGAATGAAGACGTTGAAGAATACGATAGGCAATAATCTGAATCTCCTGATGATGCGCGCGCATTCTGGAGGGTTAGCTACTTCCAGAGTATGCGGCAGCCAGAATGTAATCGTTTATCAAATTGTAGAATCCTTGATACCCTTGGCCCTCGAAATCTCCGGCGGTAACAACAATAACCATATTGATCTCGGGTATAACGTAGATAAACTGGCCTCCCCAACCTGCGGCAAAGTATGTCTCAGTGTTTCCGTTTGAAAACGTGCCTTGCCACCATTGATAGCCATAACTTTCGATGAATCCAGGTATCGGGTTCTTGGAAGGAGGAACCTGGATGGATTCATGGGTAGATTCTGTTACCCAGTTTTCGGAGACTATACGATTCCCATTCCAGATGCCTTTCTGCAAATACAGCTGCCCGATCTTTGCCATATCTCTCGGTCGCAAATAGAGGGTGGAAGACGCAATGGCAATATGAGGAGCATTTGGAAATCCAATCCAGTTGAAGGAGTTTATACCTAGCGGCGTGAAAAGATATTGTTCCGCAAAGTCTACGAGAGTTAATCCAGTGCTTCTTCTTACGACATCGCCGAGAAGATTTGTGGTTCCGCTGTTGTAGGTAAACAGTGAACCTGGTGGGGCAACAACTGATTTTTCAAGCACAAATTTGATTGGATCGGCACTGTAGAACATCTGATTTAAATCGTTTCTGGGATCGGTGTAAGGATATGATTCATCCCATGGAATTCCTGAGGACATTGTAAGCATGTGTTCAAGAGTTATTTTTCCTTTTTCAGTATCATTCAGATCTGAGTGCTCAGGAAAAAAGGAGAACATGTTTTGTTGAACATCCTGTACTAAACCTTGATCGATAGTGATTCCGAGGAGGATAGATGTGATGCTTTTAGATGCGGAAGCCTGACAATGCAGAGTATTATGATCAAAATCTTTATGTACAAAATTTAGTTGGTTATTGGTTAGATCCAGATCTTCTCCGCTGAAATACTCTTCGAAGACGAGCTTGTTGTCTTTTATAACAAGGATGCTGTGGACATGGTTGACATTCCGGCGTGACAGGCCATTCATTAATTTAATTAGGGGCTCGGTATCCATTCCAATATCAGTCAACGAAACTGTTGCCCATCCGTCATTTGTTTGTTCAGGGACCCTGTAGGAATAGTCTCGTTGGTTACCAACAATGAAATAAATAGAGAGAAATATTAGAGCAGAGAGAAATACAGATACCAGAAAGTATTGTCTCGTCTTTTTCATGTTTTCTCCCTTTTAATCACCATTTGTAATTTAGCTTAGACTGCACTATTGTCATGCGCACGCGAAAGTAAGGGTGAAATTCATTTTAGCACGATGACATTGCTCATGCCGCGTCTTCTTCTCTCCAAAATTTTCCTCGCCTCAAGCCTGTCGAGAACAAGGCTGACCTTACTTTTTGAGTACCCACTTTTGTCGACCAACTGACTTTGAAAGATGGTGCCCCCTTCTTCAACGATCAAACGGACAATTTTTTGTTCGTCAGGGTTTGATAATCTCTTCAAAAGCTCATCCCAACTCCTCTTTAATGAGGAGGTCCCAGCCTGGACGGGTTCATTCTTGCCAGCAAACCACAGATATACCAAGCTTGAGCCCATGACAAAACATGAAATGCTGATGACAACCATGTCAGAAGAACCGTAGATTTCTGGAATATTGGTAAACTTGATGACGCTCCCGTCGATGACAAACTGAACAGTAGTTGGGGTCATTATCTTGACGAAGACCGCAAGAGTAGATACTATTAAACCAAAAATCGCAAGGATTTTTCCAGTTCTCATTGGGGAGCCCCTTGACAGAAAAAAGGATGGCAAAGATTATTAAGCATTGTACTCACCAGCTACAATGGCATTCTTCAGCAACACACAGCTACCAGCCCGCTATGGAACAGATGTACTTCGTTCTGTTGAGGGCAATCCAATTATTCGAAACTGATCTTCTGGTGGCGATACTTGCTGAGCAAACTCTGGTTCTCCTACTGTCCAATTCTGCCAATCTACTGGAACGTTGTATCCGGAGCCATCCTCGAAAGTCAAGGTAACTACGACTATCAGGTTCACGTCCCCTTCCGCTACTATCCCCCGTTTTGTTGGATCTACAATGATTTCCTCGACCGTGGCATTGCCAGTTAGGGTTACTTGTGTTGTATAGTCTTTTCCAGCAATCAATTCTTTGATTTCTTCATCTTCCAACGTTACGTTTAACGCCTTTTCTCTTAGCATCGTCCTATCTCTGGCGTCTAGCACTATTTTGCCATCTTCGAACTCTAGTTTCCAAGAACCTGTCTCCCCTTCGGGGCTTATTGCAAATAGAACGATTGAACCTAGAACGATGCCAATGCCAATCAGAGCTGCTAGAAACAGAACTCTTCTTTTCGTTCCCTGAACATTTTTCATGTCTTTTTCATTCCTCCTAGATCGAGTAAATATGTGAAACTGCATTTGACTCTTTGTTTAAAACTGGTTTACAACAAACCACACTGCGTATGCGCACGTAAGCTTAATTAAAAACTGAACACTTTTTGGAAAAAATCTTTTTATGGTCTATTATCTAAGAAAAATTGAAAGAAAGCAACTGAAGTGAAAATCTCACTTGCGTTTCAAGATAGAGAATGAGTTGAAGAAGACAGACTATGATAGGTTCTTGGATGTTCTCAAGGACAATCCAGGTGTTTCGATTGAAGTGTTTCCCGGTGTCGATTTGGAATTTATGTCTCTCAGTCCGGTTACGATTACTATGGAAGGTTTCGACCGTAGAATAGCCACAGAAATATTGTTGGAGCAGCCGATAGGCTTTGAAGTTTATGATAATTTGAAACTCGATGATTATATGCGCAGCGATTTGACGGTAAATCGTAGAAGCTTCAAATTATCGAAGATTGTCATGGAACCAACGGATCTCGAAGGGGATCTAAACAGGATTTTGAAGACGGTAGAGAGCATTGTCAACCTCATCAGTAGCAGGTTTGGCAAGATCGTTGAACGGACTTTTCTGCTCAATTCTGAGCGGCTGGATCAACAATTCGACACAATACGTAGAAGAGAAGAATTGGAGAAACGAGGTGAAAGTCCGAAGTCGTTTGGCACGATCCATGCAAAGAGTTCAAGAGATGCTAAAGAACGTGCTGGTGGCTTTATTCCGTTGTACAAGGAACGTGATAAAATGTATTTGTATGATGCTAAACAGGTGTATTTTCTCCTTCCGCGTGACTTTGTTGCCACTCTGCTTCGCTGCGGTGACACTACAATGGTGAGAGAAGAGGAATTCGATAGAAGAGGAAAAGAAGTGCTGAGAGACCTAGTCTACAAGAAACGGTTGAGGAAGCATAAGACGCTGGATGGAACCGTATGTTACTACGGTCTTGATGACAAGACCAGACGATACTTGG
>CP070636.1:804465-814257 GCA_020356305.1 Candidatus Bathyarchaeota archaeon
TGTTGCGCCAACCTCAAAGTCGAACAACCGTGTAACGGCGGATCCCAAGCATCCAGGAAACATGGCGTACCCGCCAGCAGCGTTGGTTCCCGCCACTTTTGCCTGTCGCACAGCCGTTGTACCAAGTTGACTCAGCACCGGTCTGTGAGTCAGCAGGCTTACGGACTCAGCGCAGTCTCCAATAGCGTAAACGTCTTTGAGAGGTTTTACCCTCTTGTTCACTGTCGTGAATGTTTCCATTCTCATGTTTACTTTAACGGCTCTGGTTTCGCCGAGAACTATGCCAGCGTTTTTAGCCAATTCTGTGTTGGTTCTTATGCCAGTAGCCACTACAACCAGGTCGGCGGGGATCTCTTCTCCGGCAACTGAGACTCCGCTAACCTTTTCGGTTCCTAAGATTTCGTCGACTCCGCGTCCTACAATGATTTTCAAGCCTTTCTCTTCAAGCATCTTGTGAACCATGTCAGCCATGCCTTTGTCTAGCATTACTGGAAGAACATATGGGAGCAGTTCCACCACTGTGGTTTCTAGTCCTCGCTCCACAAAGGCCACAGCGGTTTCTAAGCCAATTAATCCAGCTCCTATTACGACGGCTGTCTTGGCTGTTTCAATTGCCTGATCGATCTTCTCTCCGTCTTCGAGGGTGCGGACCACGTGCACTCCTTGTTTTTCTCGTCCTTTTATCGGCGGAACAAAGGGGTAGGCGCCGGTGGCTATGATTAGGCTGTCATACTCCAGCTTCTCTTTATTTCCCGTCGTGTTCTGGATCTCTACGGTCTTGGCTTCTGTGTCGATGCTGGTTGCGGTTGTTTCCAATCTGAGGTCGAGTTTCATCATGCGATAAAAGCCTGTTGGATAGACGATGAGGTCGCTGAAGCGAGGAATATGTTTTCCCAACACAAATGGGATGCCGCATCGTGAGTATCCTGCTCTATCCTCTGTGGATAGGAGAGTGATCTCAGCGCTTCTATCGGTTTTTCTCGCGGCCACTGCTGCATCGACGCCTGCGGCATGAGCGCCGATGATTACGATTTTCCTCGGCATACTTAGTCTTCCTTGGCAAGTCCCTTGTGCCATTCCACTGCCTTATTGAAGTCCATGAGTTGCTTCAACTCGGCGCCCAGGTTGGTTGGGGAAATGACGACAAGCCAGCCTTTATCTTATGGATCTTCGTTCAGCAGTTCTGGTTTGTCGCTTACCTCTTCATTGACCTGATCAATAGTGCCGCTCAAAGGAGCGACAAGATCGGAAACGGCTTTGACTGATTCTACGGTTCCGAAGGGCTCAGCATTGGTAAGGGTGTCGCCCACACTTGGGAGTTCGACGAACACAATTTCGCGGAGTTGCTTTTGGGCATAGTCTGTTATGCCGATTCTGGCTTTTCCGTTTTCGACGCGTACCCACATCCATTTTTCGGAATAGTATAGTCCTTCTGGCAACTCGGAGTTGTCTACTTTAACCAAACCTCTCACCTCTTGACTACGATAGTGTACGTGTTGATGTTTTAAAATTAACTATGTCTGGAGCTATTGTTACCTGCACACGCGCAAATTGGGCAGGTCTCAATTCTCTTCCAAAAGTTACATGCATTAACCAAGATTGACACCATGAATTGCCTCATTTGTTCACAATCCAAATACTGATTCTTTCTCACTTTCAATCCGCGAATCAGAAGCGAGTTCTATGAGTCTAGAGCCCACGATGCCAGTTCCATAACGTCAAGCACCTCTATTTTCGTAGATGGAGCGGCTTCCACAGCGTCCTTGAGATTACGTAGACAAAATGGACAAGCAGTCACCAGATACTTCGCGCCCGTTTCTTCAGCCTCAGCGATCCTTCTCTTGGCGACCTTCACGGCGAGGTTGGGAAACGCGGATTTGAGTCCTCCGCCTGCTCCACAACACCAAGATTTCTCCCTTGTCCTTTCCATCTCGACTAGTTTGACGCCGATTGCTTCGAGCACAGCTCTTGAATCGTCATAAATGCTGGGATGATGAAATCTCCCGAGGTGACATGGATCGTGATACGTTACTGTTTCTTCTACTTTAGATTGGAACCTCAGTTTGTTTTCGTCGATCAGGTTTCTCATCAGTTCGGTGATATGGAGCACGTTGAAAGGTAAATCACCTACTAGTTTAGGGTATTCCATCTTCAAGGTGTCGTAGCAACCTGGGCAGTGCGTCACTACGGTGCTAGCCCCTGACTGTTCTATGGCTTCCACGTTGTGTTTGGCCAGATCCTCCGCCAAACTCCTGGCACCGATCCTCAGCATCACCGATCCGCAACACCATTCCTCCGGTGTGACAGCTACTCCGACTCCCGCCGCCTCAGTTGTTTTAATGAGCGCCAGACACAACTCTGGATTCCTGTAAGGTGCGGTGCAACCCATGAAGAAGTACACGTCACCCTTTCTAGGTAGCACCTTCCCTTTCGAAAGCCACCTCATCTTATCCTCGTGTCTCTCCAGATACGGGTTGTGGTTCTCTTTGCATGAGGCGACGATTTTCTTGTGCCTCGGCATTGTGAGCCCCGCCTCAAAGAGGTCAGCCCTCATCGAATGAAGTATGTCAAGCAACGGTAGCTTGCCCAGTACGTTGCAGATGTCTTCGCAGGCGCCACAAAGTGAACATTTGTACAAGTTTTCCGCGAGAGAGGAAGAATACTCAAGTTGCCCACTCATGATTGCCCTCGCGATAAGCATCTTTCCCTTACCGGTGGCGGACTGGAAACCATTGAGAAAACGAGACGGGCAACAGTCATCATCCCAACTTCCGCCGCAGTACGCGCACCTTCCGCACCTCCAGATATCTTCATAATATTTAGATACGTGCAACGAACTGCTCCTCCTTCAACGAATCATCAAACCTGGATTCAGAATGTTATTCGGGTCCAGCATTCTCTTGAACCTCTTTGTGAGCTCATACCAGGGTCCGAGACGAGGAATAGAGTGTCTCGCCATGTGTAGACCTTGATGGCCCCCCAACTGTTCTGGCAAAAAGCCTATCTTACAGAAGTTCTTGGTAAGCTCGTCACCTATCTCAAGGATTTTCGACCGCTCCTCCGGATCCGTGTATACAAATTCAACGTAAATTCCCCAGCCACGCGGAATTAACCATCCGCCGAAACCAGTTTTTCCCTCCTCCTCCATTCTATGCTTTTTGATCACAATTTTGTTGTACAGATCGTAATACTCATGTAGAGAGTAGAGAGGGCAATAGCCAGAGACGTAATCAACTGGACCCTTCGTGAAGTAGTCGGGTAACCCTTTCCAGTGGTAGCCTTCATGTCTATGAAAAATCTTTTCGGCGATGTCTGGATCTCCTTCCTTTCCGCCTGCCTCGACACAGATTTCTCTAACTTTTCTTCTTCGAAACTCTAACTCTTCCATAGAGTAGCCGCATATCCAAGCTTCGACATCGATCCCTGTTCCTCCTTTTCGTATCCAAGGTGCACTTACGTCGTGCTGTAGAGTGAAAACAAGCTCGTCACCTACAGGTCTGGAGAGAGCGTCCCCTGCCTTCTCTAAGTCTTTGTAGTTTGTGAAGTTGAAGTAGAGGTAATCGTCATGTGGAATCGGGGATACTCGCAGGGTCACCTCCGTGAATATTCCCAGCTCGCCCATAGAACCGATGAAAAAATGGGTTATGTCAGGACCGATTCCACGGTTTTCAAAGGGTCGTGTCCCCATATATTCCACAGCAGCCGTCTTGGTGATCTCGCCTGTTGGCAGGACCACCTCGAGTCCTAAGACGTCCCAGCCGAGGCGGCCACGTTTGCTTACTCCGATTGGTCCGGAGCCTATTTTGGCAATGCTTGCCCCCACTGTTCCAACACGGCCACCTTGCTCTCTCGGGTCATGGGCAAGCCCGACTTCCTTGAGCGCTTTGTAAAGTTTATACCAAGTGCACCCCGCCTCCACGGTGGCAGTCAGGTTTTCCTCGTCTATTTCGATGATCCTATTCATCCGAGTCATGTCAAGGAGAATTCCTCCTTGAATCGGCTGCCACGCTCCGTGGTGAGTGGTGCCGCCGCCTCTGACATAAATTGGGATTCTGTACCTGTTCGCCACATGCACTATCGTCGATACCTGCTCATTTGTTTTCGGCCGAACTACAAAAGAGGCTCGTTTCTCGTCGCCCGCGCCGAGATCTCGGGTATAGGCCTCTATGTCATAATCTTTGTCCGTTATGTTCTCGGGTCCAACAATGTTCTCCAGCACCCTGTAAACGTATGCATGCATACTAAGCCACCTCTTGAAACTTTAGCAGTACATGACGAATTATTAATATCTTGTCACACATTTCTGTTCCTGTAGCTAAGTGCGTGATACCAACATGCTGCGCGCGCATCATATGGAATAGTGTTTGCACACGCAAAATATTCGAACAAAACTTGAGTTTCTATAAATATATTACAGCAAGATGCAATCTTAGTAGCAAGATGTTTCATCACCGGAGGCTTGATGACTATTCACATACAATGTATAGCCTGCGGAGAAAAGTATAGTGAAGACGAGATTATCTATTTCTGCAGGCGATGCGGAGACCTACTTGAAATCAAATATGATTATGAAGCCCTAAAAGGGAAGCTGAGGGAGACCGACTGGAGAAGCTTGCCCCTCTCCGTTTGGCGATATCGAGACCTAATGCCAATTCGCGACTCTTCAAGAATAGTCTCGTTAGGCGAGGGAGGAACAGGACTACACCAATGCAAACGGCTTGGAAACCTCTTGGGAGTCAAGCACCTTTATGTAAAAAACGAGGGGGAAAACCCAACAGGATCGTTCAAAGATCGAGGCATGACTGTGGGAGTGACAAAAGCTTTGGAGTTGGGCATGAGAATGGTCATCTGCGCCTCCACTGGTAACACTTCAGCTTCTTTAGCTGCTTACGCCGCAAAAGCCGGACTCCAGTGCATTGTTCTTATCCCGTCGGGCAAAATCGCCTATGGAAAACTGACGCAAGCTATAATTCACGGCGCCAAGGTTGTGCAGATCAGAGGAAACTTTGATCAAGCCCTGCAGATTGTGTTGGAACTCTCAGAAAAGCGTAGGCAAGTCTACCTCCTCAACTCAGTCAATCCGTTCAGAATAGAAGGACAGAAATCACTAGCCTACGAACTCTGCGACCAATTAGAGAATAAGGTACCTGACAAAGTGGTGGTTCCAGTGGGCAACGCAGGAAACATAAGCGCCATTTGGAAAGGCTTCTCAGACTTTTACAAACTCAATCTCATAAGCAGCCTTCCCCAAATGATCGGCATTCAAGCTGAGGGCGCAGCACCCATAGCACAAGCAGTAAAGAGTGGAAAAAATAACATTACACCCACAGACAAGCCTGAAACAGTTGCCACTGCAATAAGAATTGGAGCCCCACTCAGCTGGAAAAAAGCAATACGAGCTATTCAAGAATCCGAAGGCACAGCTGAAACAGTAACCGATCACGAAATCCTGCAAGCTCAAAAAATGTTGGCCAGACACGAAGGACTCTTTGTAGAACCAGCAAGTGCTTCATCCATTGCCGGCTTGAGAAAACTCGTTGAACTGGAGAGAGTCGACAAAGATGAAACCATAATTTGCGTCGCAACAGGCCACGGATTAAAGGACCCGGATATTGTAATGCAAACATATAAGAAGCCAATTGAAATCGAAGCAAGAATCGAAGCCATTTCAAAGTATCTGGTCCTCTCAAAGCCCATTGTACCAATCGCGGCTTCTGGGTGACTTCGATGAGAATGATCCTAATAGGTTACGGAGTCGTCGGCCAGAGCCTCACCCAAATATTCCTTCGCAGAAGAACTGAGCTCATCAAAAACTACGGTTTCCACCCAAGAGTTGTAGCTGTCGCAGACAGAGGCGGAGCAGCTGTAAACCCTAAAGGTCTAAATCTAGAGAAAACTTTGGCTCTTAAAGCTGAAAAGGGCACGGTGGCAACCCACCCCCAACATGGACATCCAGGCACGGCAGCATCAAGCGTAATAGAAAGTGTTGACGCCGAAACAATCGTTGAAGCACCGCCCACCAACATCCAGAATGGGGAACCAGGGTTATCCCATATAAAAACAGCTCTCAAGACAGGAAGACACGTGGTGACGACAAACAAAGGGCCACTTGCTCTAGCTCTACCAGCTCTAACTGAGTTGGCTGACTACAACGGGGTCTACCTGAGGTTCAGCGGAACGGTAGGAGGAGGAACCCCTGTACTCGACTTGGCCAAAAGATGTCTGCTGGGGGACAGAATCCTTTCCATTCGAGGAATATTGAACGGCACTACCAACTACATCCTGACGGAAATGGATGGAAAGCATATTACATTTCAAAAAGCCCTAAGTGAAGCTCAAGAGCGTGGATACGCTGAAACAGACCCTTCAATGGACATCGACGGACTGGACACTGCTTGCAAGCTAGTTATTATGGCGAATTGGATAATGAACAAGAGAGTTACCCTAAAAAATGTGAGGGTTCAAGGTATACGCGACGTCACGTTACAAGCCCTTGAAGAAGCCGGCAAGAGAGACTGTACCATCAAGCTCATAGGATCCATCAATGAAAACCTAAAGGTTGTGCCTAGCGAGATATCCAAGCATGACCCGTTATGCGTCGATGGTGTGCTTAACGCCGTCACTTTTGTTTCAGAATTTGCCGGTGAAGAGACAATTGTGGGTCGAGGAGCGGGAGGAATGGAAACCGCAAGCGCCATATTGAGAGACCTACTAGACATAAAGCAGAGTCTCGCCACTAAAGTCATGTCCTAGCGTCTCGGAGGAAGGAGACTGTGAAAAGAGTAGTCATGAAGTTCGGAGGAACCTCGGTAGGAAGCGGCGAACATATTCGGCAAGTCGCGGGCATAGCTGACAACTACCTTGACAAAGGCTATCAACTAGTTGTGGTAATTTCAGCGTTAAAAGGAGTTACAGACAATCTAGTCGAAGCCTCTGAAGAAGCGAGAAGCGGAAACAAAGATGCCGTTCACAAACTCTTGCAAAAGATAACGGAAGAACACGTGACAGCTGCTAGAAACGCTATTGAAAACAAATCGATATTGGAAGAAATAGAACAGACACTCAGAAGAGCCTTCGATGAGCTTGAAAAAGTCCTGACGGGAATAATTTACTTAGGTGAACTCACTCCAAAATCAAAAGACTACGTTATGTCGTTTGGAGAGAGAATGGCCACCTCAATTGTATGGGGAACTCTCCGTGACTTAGGGTTGGATGTTCAATACTTCACAGGTAAGGACGCGGGAATTGTAACCGACTCGAACTTCGGAGAAGCGCGGCCCCTATTGAAGGTGACTGAACATCAGGTTAAACAAAATATTGGGCCATTACTAGACGAAGGAATCACTCCGGTGGTCACTGGTTACATAGCTGCAACTCAAGACGGAGAGATTACAACACTGGGTCGAGGGGGATCTGACTATACTGCCACCATCATGGCGGCTGCGCTGGAAGCTGACGAAGTTTGGGTTTGGACAGACGTAGACGGGTTGATGACTTCTGACCCGAAAATTGTTCCCTCGGCGAAGGTCATACCTGAACTTTCCTTTCATGAAGCAATAGAAATGGCTATCTTCGGAGCCAAGGCTATGCACCCGAGGGCATTGGAACCAGCAATGGAAAAAGAAATACCTGTTAGAATAAGAAACACCTTCAATCTGCAAAACCTTGGAACCTTGATACTTAAAGACCAGAAAATCAAGTCTGCAAACATAGTGAAGGGAATAACCCTGATCAGGAAATGTGCATTAATTAGCGTTAGCGGGGCTGGAATGATTGGCACTCCCGGAACAGCCGCGAAGGTTTTCGACATACTGGGAAAAGACAACATCAACGTTCTAATGATTTCACAAAGCGCCTCAGAGGCGAACATTTCTTTGATACTCCAGAGAGAGGTGTTAGAGAAAGCTGTCAGCTCACTCGAAATTACCCTCTTGGGCAGCGGCTTGATACGCGAAGTGAGTACAGAAGATGACGTTTGTGTCGTCGCGGTAGTAGGCGCTGGCATGAAGGGTACACCCGGTGTTGCCGCAAGAATGCTTGGAGCAGTTGCACGAATGGGAGTGAACGTACGTATGATCGCCCAGGGGTCATCAGAACTCAACATCTCATTTGTAGTGAAGGAAACTGATGGAGAGAAGGTTGTCCGAGCAATTCATGAAGAATTTGAATTGTGAGAGCTCAATTTCTACTTATACCTCTGACGCTTGCGCTTCCTTTTCCTTTTTTCCCGGCGCACCCGCTTCTTCTTCCATTTTTTACGGATGTTAACCTACCCCTTTAATCGAGCTCACGCAAAATAGTTAGAAGCAACTTTTAAGGGTTACTCGAATGTTTACTCGAATTTAGAGTGGCATCTTCTCATCTTCGCTTGGGTTTCTTCAAGTCGTTACTTGGGCTCCGCAATCAAGAGCTGTTTTTGTAGTCCATTCAAGAATTATTATAGTCTCTCCTATTAGCTAGTATACTAGCTGTTTTTATCGTCACTAATGATTCTTAGCGTTGTTTTAGATACGGTATTCAGTCCGTTTTATATATGTAAAACGCTTCCAGAACGTGGAATGCGTGCCTAGAAATGTATATGAGAGCCTCTGATCTAGATACCACTATGAATGATATTATCGTACAAGAATTGCAATTCACGGATATTAACGGTGTTAGAAACATCGATGAACTAACACAAAGAAGGTATCGAGGTGAAGAATGGGATACATATAGCGAAGAAGAAAAAGAGAAATTCATGAAGTCAAGAAAAAACGAATTTGAAATTAACTGTAAATCTGTTTTTTCTTTCGTTGCAGTAAAAGACGGTGAAATAGTCGGATTCCTATTTGCTCACGAGAATTTGCCATTCAAAGATGGGGTTGTCGTTAGACATATTGCTGTTCATCCAGATTTTCAGAAAAAAAGCATAGGAAAGAAATTGTATGACGCTCTAATTGACAAAGCAAAAGAAGAAGGCAAAAAAACAATTAGCTCATCAATAAACCCTGACAATACGCCATCGATTAAATTACACACCCGAGTAGGATTCATTGTCACAGATTGGAAATATGCATATCTCGAACTTTAGACATGCATGCAGAAAAACAATCCAGAATTGTTGTTTCTAATCACTTCTCTCTTAGCATATTCATTTTCTGTTGGGCTTTCTTGAGGTCTCGAAGGTATCGGTCGAACTCAGAGGGGGCAAAGAACTTTTGCGGTGTCGTTATTGTCACAATGGCGAGCTCTCCTGTGCTCAGCAGTTGAATATTGTATAGTTCTCTCTCCTCAATGATGTTCACATCAACTGAGGGCTGTGTATCAGAGGTGGTGGTCTGTGTTTGTTTCCTAGACTTTTCATAGTGCTCTTGTCCTAGTGCTTTAGCCACTTCTACACCTTCTATCAACTTTGTGAATTCAGAGGGGTCAAAACATTGAGCTGAATCGACGATGAAGTGCTGACCTCTCTCTCCCACTTTAATTGAAGCTAGAAGTGTATTGACACAGCGAACTTCAATCACCCATTGTAGCTCAGCCAAACTAATCCTCTCGTGTTGAGATAAGCCTTTGATATGAATTTTTGCCTATATAGTTTTTTGAGAAAGAGAACAACTGAACATGCATGCATGCAAGAAGGGCGTTTTACTCATACCTTAACAAATAGATTGGCTCGTCTTTAAGAGACCATAGAAGCTCTCGATACGTTTCGATGGCTTCTCCTCGCTCTTTCCCTTTCAACGTGAGTATCTCTTTTTCCAGTTGTCTGGACGGTAACCCTCCTCCTTCGAGGCCGGTTATCGAAATCCAACA
>CP070636.1:814357-818242 GCA_020356305.1 Candidatus Bathyarchaeota archaeon
AGCTGGCGAATGGTCCATGAAAATCGCTCAAGAAGATCTGAAAGTTGGTGGCGCACTCGACCTGAAGGAACTTGTTGGGATTAATTTCCCCCTTTCTCAATTGGCTTGTTCCGGCATCGGTCAAGCCGGCCCCCTGACCAAGGTTATCCGCCAAGTGCAACGTGACGTGAAGGACGGGAACCCTAAACGCATCAAAAAATACCTCAACCGGTTAGACCATGAAGTAGACAAATTAACTCGCTTTCCCTGGTACAAGCAATATCTCGAATGGTTAACAGACGCCGCATCAAACGCTATCAAGAAGCTAGCATTGGAGCTTGTTGAAGATATCCAAGATACAAGGTACAGCGACGAATTCATTCATAAAAAGGAAGTTCAAGCTCGATTCATGAATTTCTATGGTGCGAGTTTGCTCGAAATCGACTTGCTTAACAGGAAATACGAATACAACATCCCTGTACCCCGGTATGTAATCTTTGGCCACACTCATCAACCAACACCATGGGGAGATGAGAATGCTCCGAAGACCAAATCTTCTCCGGAGAGCAGCATGCGCCCTATCACTTTATACAACACTGGTGGATGGCTAAAGCGGGTTAATGACAACCAAGAAATTGAGTTTTGTGGTGCAGAAGTCTTCATCTATGAGACCAAAGAGGGGTTCAAATCCATCTCGATTAGCTAGATATGGAGACAAATTCAACAGTCATAACAGAACGAAAATATATGAAATCTCTGCTGTCTATAGAAGCCCGGAGATTTTCTGGTCAGTTCGAATTGTCAAACGATAACTTTGCCCCATGTCGATTTTTACCTGCTTATCAACAGGTCACACTAGATGGACGAGTATTGGTTTTTTGAGTGTTAAAAGAGAATAAGGGTAAGAATTCTAACAAATATATCTCTGGGCCCAATCCATAGATAATATTGGCGTCTTGAAATGCCGTCAAAAGAAGAGACCAAAAATGAGCATTCTGGAAGGCGTGGGAATACAGTTTGAGGAGTCGATGTCGGGTTACCTAGGCGTCGACGAGAGCGATCCTCGCAATGGAGCGGAAATCGGCAAGGACCGCGCAACTCCTATCCGCTTCGACGTGCAGATATTTATTACTGACCTGAGTCGCTTCCTGAAGCTATCCGAGCAGCAAGCCGAGCTTTCGGGCACGGTTACCTTTGAGCCGTTGGGCGGAACCTTCACCATCAGGGACGGGCGCTTCAACCTTTTTACTGTGGATCCTGCCACCGGGATGCGGCAGATGGTCTACGCATTCAAATTCACGGCTGAGGATGGGCAGACGTACTTTCTTTATGGTCACAAGGAAATCCATGACGACCGGGGCCAATTTGACTTGATAGAGGACATGACGCGACTATTCACCACAATATACCGCGGGGAGGATGACCAGGCGCCCGTCTATGGCGCAGGCGAACTGTATTTCAAGTTGTTGGACGCGCCGTCTTTGTTGGCCTCTATGAAGGTGGTCGGTGCGGCGTCCATCTGGCAGGAAGTTGCTGCTTACACTGCTTTTACCTCCTTCGCTTACGGAGCGGTGCGGGATGAGTACCTCAAGGATGTGCGGCTTTTCTATAACACCCAGTATGAGAACCTCGTGCTTTCCGGCGTTTTGCAGGGTGAGAACGGCCCGAGGCCATTCTTCCTGATCTCAGGAGTGCACGATAAGGGCTTTCCCTGGGGTGACGGTGAGACTTTTTGGGATGTGATGCTCGCAATTGATGACGGCAACGGAGGCTTCCAAAGGTACTGTATCACCGACCGGGTTCTGGAAGGTCTACACTTGGATGTGGAGCGCGGCATCTACCGCTACCGTGGCCCATTGTTCGCGCTACAAAAGGGCTATAGCGCATCCTTTTCTGAGATGCGCTCCGGGGCAGATCACCTGAAGGAGTGCGAAGCGGACTTTGAGATTGACTTTAAAGCCGAGCCTTATGAGACAGTGTCGTTCCCCTTTGAAGTGTCGGAAAAGCTGGCACGCAAGCTGTCGGCGCCCTTGGCAAAAAAGTTGCGTGAAGTATTGCCCTCAGAACATCCGCTGGGCGTTCAAATTACCCCCCATACGGTGATCGTTCGTCAGGGTAAGTTCTTAATTGAGAAGCAAGGCGGAAACACTGGCGACGCAACCGCTTCTGAGGAGCTGCGGATCGATTCCGATCAGACCTTTGGGGAAGCTGAGCGGTCCACCTTCCGCAACATCAAAGAACCCACCATGCTTTACGGGTACATTTGTGCGGTAAGGCCGGTGTCCCAAGCCGCGCGCGTCCAGATCCACACCAGTACACTGCGTGATGAGCGCGAGCACTGGGCCAAAGACCAATTGGATGCGTTCCTTGGCAGCATTGTATCGCGCACTGCCTCGAGAGAAATGCTGATGGAAGGTGGGGGGCTGAAGGTGAGGCAGCTCGGCCGTCAGGGCGAGGAAGCTGCTGAAGGCAACTTGTTTGTCAAGCTTGGAGCTCCCATTATCGAGATAAACAATGACCAATTCCCTACTGCTGTGTTTCAGCGCTGCATCATCACGGTGCGTGATCCGTCCGGAGAGCAGTGTTTAGCCCTTGAAGAGGACATGGAGCTAATGCGGCTCGAGGCAATTAACTCGGACAGGAAGGTGACCGTGGCCTCGATCAAGAACGAAGAGAGCAAGTTTGCCGCGTTGGATGAAGTTCTTGACGAAACCGGCTTTGATGCGTTGGTGGAGGAGCAACTGGCTGCAACTGGTAAGACCAAAGCTGATTTTTCCGTTGTCATTAAACCGAACTTCATGTTCGCCTACAACAAGCGTGACCGCACCACCTTCACTGATCCAGAGCTGGTGGGGCATCTAGTTAAGCGACTACGCGCCGCGGGCTTTGAGAGGATAGCTGTGGTTGAGGCGCAGAGCACCTATGGCGAGTACTTTGACAAACGCAGCGTCCAGGAGATGGCCCAGTACCTTGGCTTTGACGGAGCTAATGGCTATGAGATCATCGACATGACTAAAGACGCTCTTGACCGGCAGGAATTTGGCCCACACTTGGGCGATCATCCGGTTTCACGCAGCTGGCGAGATGCTGACTTTCGCATCTCCTTTGCGAAAAACAAGACGCATGCGTATGCGTATTACACTTTGACACTTAAGAACATCTACGGAGCGTTACCCTTGGCTAACAAGTTCAAGGAATACCACTGCGATCGGGACATCTACCACACCACTATCGCGTATCTGACTGCCTTTCCTGTACATTTCGGGCTTGTTGACGCCTACCTGAGTGCTGACGGGCCTTTCGGGATATTCGCGGACACGCGGCCGAACCAGACGTACACCATCATAGGTGGAGAAGATCTAGTGGCCGTGGACTGGGTTGCGGCTTCAAAGATGGGAATAGACCCCATGATCAGCAAGTATATGCGTCTCGCTGTAGAGACCTTCGGCAAGCCTGAGATACATCTGATAGGTGATAGGAGGCAGTACCGCCCGTGGCTGAACGTGCCTGTAGCTCTGAGCCTTTTTGCTCACAAAGGCGTGGATGCGGAATACCATTTCGGCAATCTGTTCTATACGGCCACCTCACAAATGGACGAGGAACATTTCCGCCACAAGAGCAAAGCACTGCACATCCGGCTGTTGAGAAAGCTGACATTGCCGCTCAGGCGCATGTTCTTCGTGCGCACCGGGGAAAACCCCTCACTGGGAAACCGGATCGCAAGTTGGGTGCTCTACAAGCTGGGGCACTGATGGCGTGGGAGCCAGTTACGGAGGGACACGAAGGAAAAGGGGGACGTCGGTTCTGAAACAGCTTATTTTCTGAAAGCTAAAAGATGAAGCTCCAACGTTTGACCTTCCCAATTAACCTCTAATTTCTGCCCATCCAATTTCCCTCCACTTGACC
>CP070636.1:818342-824731 GCA_020356305.1 Candidatus Bathyarchaeota archaeon
AGAGTAGAGAGCAGAGAGCAGAGTAGAGAGCAGAGAGCAGAGTAGAGAGCAGAGAGCAGAGTAGAGAGCAGAGAGCAGAGTAGAGAGCAGAGAGCAGAGTAGAGAGTAGAGAGGCGAGTGTAGCTAAGTAAAGTAAAGAGAAGAGTAGAGTACAGATAAGAAAAAAATAGCAGAGAGAGAAGGTTAAATTTTAACTGTGCACGCGTGTGTGTGAGAGAGAGAGATTAAAGTTAAATGTCAGGTGCAATCTCTTGATGGTTGGAGTTACTCTCGTAGTCTGCTTTGTTTCTTGGGCAAAGATGGCTTGTTCGTAGACCAAACTTGACTATGGCCAGCGCGCGCTGATGACGCCAAAAAAGACGAAACGCCAACCAAGATTGACCGAATCTTGTTTGTCCAATTTCCTGTTTTAAAAGGTCTCGAAGTGGATGATCTCGGCTATTGACCTTTTCGACCTGGGGCTTGGCTTCTCTGCCGGATGCCCAACTGGAACAATTGCAACAGGCCTCACTCCTCTAGGAACATTCACCACTTTTGCAACCTCCTCCTCGTCGAAGGCTCCCACCCAACATGTTGCAAGTCCCAAGGCGCAGGCGGTCAGCAACATGTTCTGTGTCGCCGCAGCTGTATCTTGCAAACAGTAGAGGGTAACACCTCGGGCCCCGTATCCTACTCCAGATTGGGCTTCATTTGCACAAACAACAATCACGACAGGAGCCTCCTCAATGAACGTTTGATCTAGCGCTGCGGCAGCTAGCCTATGTTTTCTTTGAGGGTCCCTCATAACAACGAACTCCCATGGTTGAATATTTCCAGCTGATGGAGCGTGTCTGGCAGCGTCTATCAACTTCCGTACTTCTTCTTCTGAAACTTCTTTGTTCGTGAAAGCTCGAATGCTTGTTCGGGTTTTGATTGCTTCAACCACTTCCAAGGTTTTCATCCTCACCGACAACCAGCTCAAGTCGCGTTTCAATTCTTATGCTACGTCTCAAAGAGTAAAGAATCCTTCTGTTTCTCTTCATTTTATCGCCCTGCGAGGAGAGTAGCGTTCTCATAGATGACACCGCTTTCTGGCGTTTCATCTATGCCTTTTTTCCATGTTTTGATGAGTTCCATAAGCTTTCCAATCTCAGCATGTTATGCCATCCCAATGATATTACATTTTCCGAGGCATCAGCCCAGTCAAGGCGCTTTTTCACTAGGGTTTTGTCTTGTTCACTTTGTTGTGTAAAAGAGCTTTAAGCAAACACTCCACTAACTCCGGTGTGAGAGGTGATTGATGGTGCTCTTTCTTGACCCCAAGAAAGGATTTCTCAGGCCGAGGAGATCAACTTGGCGCTCTAAAAAAAATCAGAACGCTAGCGCTGCCTGTAAGCATCAAAATCTTGCATGTTTACCTAGTGTTTGGGCGTTTCGATTGAGTCGTCCCCTCTTAGGCATTCGACCTAGGCGGCAAAAGATTTCATCCTTCAAGCGGCAAAATCCCTACGAAGCCGAAACTCTGGTACTTCTTCCGATCGAAGAACCATGACAGCCTAGAACAGCTGAAGGGAATAGAATGCTTTGCACAGTTTTGATTTGTGGTTTCTTTGGAGACACTGGCAAAGGCAAGGTCAGTTCATATTTATCGTTGAAAGACAGAACAGCAGTAGCAGTAAGAGCTGGCGTGGGTCCTAATGCAGGCCACACCGTAGTCTACAACGGCAAAAAGTACAAGATGCGGATGCTACCCAGCGCCTTTGTCTACGACAAATGCCGTTTGTTGGTAGGCCCCGGTGTTCTCCTAAATCCAGAAATCCTCCTTCAAGAGATACGGTTAACCAACTCTGAAAACAGGATTGGCATTGATCCTCAATGCGCGATCATCGAATCCAAACATATCAGCGCAGATAAATCAGGACATCTCGCCGAAAAAATAAAAACAACAGGTACAGGCACTGGACCATGCAATGCCGAAAGGGCGCTGCGAATGGTTAAACTTGCCCGTGATACACCTGAACTTGAGAGATTTTTGACAGACGTCCCGCTCGAGATAAATGAAGCGATAGTTGAAGGAAAGAAAGTTTTAATCGAAGGAACCCAAGGAACCTATCTTTCTCTGTATCATGGGACCTATCCCTACTGCACCTCAAAGGACGTGACCGCTTCAGCCGCATGCTCAGACGTGGGGGTCGGGCCGACAAAAGTCAATGAGGTAATTATCGTATTCAAATCGTACACAACCCGAGTTGGTGCGGGTCCGCTTCCAAATGAATTGTCATGGGAAGAAGCTGAGAAGAGGAATTGGGCTGAAATTGCTGCAGTAACCGGAAGAAGAAGGAGAGCAGCACCCTTCAATTTTGAGTTGGCAAGGAGAGCGATCATGTTGAATGGAGCTACGCAAGCAGCCGTAACGAAGATCGATGTGTTGTTCCCAGAGTGCAAAGCAGTGAAGTCTTACGAAGAACTCTCACAAAAAGCAAAGAGTTTCATCGAAAAGATCGAAAAAGAAACCAAACTGCCTGTGACACTGATCGGAACAGGACCAGACGCATGGGAGATCGTGGATAGGAGAGAAAAATTTGGCAAGGTTTAAGGCGGAAAGAGGCTTCACTCATCATTGCTCTAGGCGCTGGGATTGAAAGAGACTCCCGCTGATCAAATAGTCGATATGGTTCAAAGAAAAAAGCGGGGTGTAGCGAGAGTTACAGAGTGCACTTCTGGAATATTGACAATTTTGACAGTACCCCAACGACAAAATTTAAGAATAAAAACAACGTTCACGTTGAAAGAGCTATGGGGATAAATTGTGTCCTGCACAATAGTCTGTGGCGGTTTCTGGGGTGACGAGGGGAAAGGAAAAGTTGTCTCCTACCTCAGTTCAACTGACAACCCAGATGCCGCCGCTAGGACCGGAGTTGGACCCAACGCGGAGCATGGTTTCATCTTCAAAGGAAAAAGATATGATCTCAGACAAATCACCTGCGCATGTGTATGCGAAAGCGCGAAACTATTCATTGGAGCAGGAGTGTTGGTTAACCCTAAAATATTCCTTGAAGAGGTTGAGAAGACACAAACACAAGAGAGAATTTGGATCGACAGAAAATGCGGTATAATCGACGAGAAACACATAGAAGCCGAGCATTCATCGGAGCACTTCACAGGCAAGATAAGGACGATGGGAATGGGTTGTGGACCAGCTAATGCCGACAGAGCAAATAGAATTCTTAAGATCGCAGAGGATATCGACGAACTCCAGCCATTCCTGACAGATGTCTCGGATGAGCTAAATGATGTCTTAGACAGGGGCGGTAACGTGCTAATTGAGGGAACACAAGGCCGCTGTCTCTCCCTGTTCCACGGTACATATCCTTACGTAACATCGAAAGATACGACAGCTGGCACACTTACTGCAGACGCGGGAATAGGACCTTTAAGGATCAACGATGTCGTCGTTGCCTTCAAGTCCTATGTAACCCGAGCCAGCCCAGGACCAATGGCAATCGAGTACTCAGCTGAAGAGATTAGGCAACTTGGCTTGGAAGAAGCCGAGACGGCTATCGTGTACCAGCAACCTGGTGGAATAATGAGAGTTGGACGCTTCGACTTCGGAATAGCACGAAAAACCCTAAAATTGAATAGCGCAACCCAAATCGCGCTGACGTGCATAGACAGACTTTACCCGGAGTGCCGCGGCGTTAGACATTATGAAGAGTTGAGCGCCCAAGCTACGGATTTCATCTCGAATATCGAGACAAGACTTAAGGTTCCGGTCACATTGATTTCAACAGGACCTGCAACTGATGAAACCATAGATCTGAGAGAAAGAAAGCTCTGAACCGTTTGGTAGTGAGCTCCAAGAGAGTAGACGAACATGTCAACCTTTGAAATCAAAATTTCTGAACTTCGAAGCAAGAACGGTGAAAACGTAAATGATCTTGTCGAATATTTGAAGGGCCAAGTGGACGCAAAAATAGACGTTGCGGGGAGCGAGATCAACGTAAACTACGAGGACAAAAAACGGCCTCCAAAGAGCTACATTCGAACTGTTCTTCGAAAGTTCCTTCATCGAGCAGAGTTGAAGGAACAGTTTCGCGTGATCGCTGGAAAAGAAGATACTTTCATCATAAAAGAAAGAAAGCAATAGACTTGCTTCTAGTACAGCATAGACAAAAGCAACTCTCGGCCAATTAAGCAAACTTTGGGTAGAGAGAAGCCTCGTGGGCGATCAGCCGTTGGTCTTCAGCTAACTGGTTGACTATACTTTGTACGAGTTCCTCACTGCGTACTGCTCTTCCAACCACATGCAATCTGCCCTTTGTCCTTGAGGCTATAAACTCAGTTACGGCAAATCCATATGTTTCTCGCCCGAAGAAGTGAGGATTTGTGTTCACTACAATTGTGTAAACTCCCGCTCTTCTGATCATTTTGGAAACAGACAACACATCTCTCACGGCCGCATCTTCATATTGTCTGGTAGCGATGCTAATCTCGTCAAACTTGCGGATTTCATTTGTTTCCAAGCTTCTCGAAAGCGGCACGTTGGCGCTTCCATCCGTAATAATCACCATGACAGGTATCGTTGAGGAATCTCTTCGTTTGGCCTCCTTTAGGACATCCAATGCTTTTAGCATCCCTGCTGCTAGGGGAGTGCCACCGCTGATCCGTAGTCCCAATAACCTGTTTGCCACTACACGAAGATTTGTGATCGGATGCTGAACTACAACTGCTCCGGTCTCTTTAAGCCCCACGATTCCCACACGGTCTCTGCATCTGTAGGCGTCCCTATGGAGTTTTAACAAGGCTTCCTTCACACTTTCAATGCTAAACAGCATTGATCCGCTCAGGTCTACAACCAGGACAATAGTCATGGGAGCCTTGTAGAGTCTTACCTTTTCGCGCACATCTTCCAAGCATATCGCGAGCGCCGTCTCAAACGGCTTCTCCCTGTCTCTCTGTCTCCTCGCTGCAACTCTTATCGTTGCTGGCAGATGGATATCAGCCGGTTTGTCATGGGGGAGTTTCCATCCAAAGGGTCTGCCGCGATGAAGGCTCGTCACCGTTTCCGCTCTTTTCCCAGCGTAGCTGCTACGTTTCTTAGTAGGAGTTTTCTGTGCACTGAAAAAAAGGTTGAAGGGCGCGAGAACACTGCTCTTGATCTTATTGACCACAGAAAAGCCTTCATTCACGTCTGGTGATTTTGATACATGACCGACCGAAGGAATTCCTTTGTCTCGACCTAGGCCGATTCCTTCTTTCTCCGGTCTCTCATTTGAGGTAACAGTTGAGCCTTTGAGAACGCTCTTCACGGATGGAGCATGTTTTATGGCATTCTTTAGTTTCTTCGCAGCTTGATGCACTCGTGCAAAGGTCGCTATGCCCAGTAATCTGTTGAGGGCAGCAAAAATCTGGGATATCCTTGACATGAGACCATGAAGCCTTTCATGCTCCCAAGGGAAGTTTTCCTTCTTCGAGTTCTTCTTCCCCTTGTACCAAAGTATTGCCTTTTCCCTGCCTCCCCTTCATATTGTTCATAGAGGCCTTTTCGGGCCTGTATTGGATTCCTTCCCCACAAGAGTGGGTTCCAACCTTCTTTCCACGAAAGTTTGTCAAAGCCACGTTAAGTGAATTATTTAGGTTTTTTCCAGTCATAGGCTCCATCAATAAATTCCAGGATGACGCCATGCACTTTTTTGGGATGCAAAAAAGAGTAATTTCTCTCCTTTTCAGCCCAATATTGGATATCCTTTCCGCCCACGGGAACGACCTCGCCACCATTCGCTTTGAATTTCTTTGTCGCCTCGTGGGTATCGTCGACATTGAAGGAGACAAGCTGTACCCCTTCGCGACCCTGATTCCTGTTTTCAATCCAATCACCCACGTGTCCCATCTTCCCCTCTGGCTGAGGGGACCCTTTTTTTACCCACTTGGTCTTATCACCAGGCCCAGAGAAAGCCACGGCTCCCTTATCATCCTGCAATTCATACCACCCTCCGGAGAACTCGTCCTCCATTATTTCAAGAGTGGTTGGACCTACTGCGAAGCACGTCACATTAATATGGGCACCAGGGTCATGATACCTTTCCACCACGTCCCAGCCAAATAGATTGCAGTAATCCTGCTCCGCCTTGAGTACGTCCCGTACTGAAATGCAAATGTGATCCACGTAATTGACTTTTACATTCTCCGTCATTTTATTCCTCCCTCGCATGCGCTTAGAATGAACAAAGATTCATATTTATAGGGAAAGACTGAATTTTGCAATTTTTATTAATACTTAACGTATTAGATACTATGGCACGCTGTGATAGACACCCATTGTTTTGCGTGATGGCCTGTTCCTGAAAGACGATATCTCAAAAAAAATTCCACTGAGCATTGCCGTGGTCTGATCTTAGAGGGTTTGCGCC
>CP070636.1:824831-829123 GCA_020356305.1 Candidatus Bathyarchaeota archaeon
AGCCATAGCCGAAAAATCTGGTGCGTTGGCCATAGTCTCAACTGATCCTTGCTATGGGGCTTGCGACTTGGCCATCTTCGATGCCAAAAATCTAGATGCAGATCTATCATTCACTACGGGCACAGCAAGATGACCGAACAAGAGCAGATGCCCACAATCTATGTAGAAGCCAAAGCGAAGGTGGATGTCGAAGAGGCAGTGAGAAAGGCAATATCGCTCCTGAAGCGTTGGCACAAGATCGGATTGATAACAACCGTGCAACACGTTCATGTGCTTAATGTAGCGAGAGATCTGCTTCTCGAGGCTGGAAAAACTGTTATTGTGGGAGACGCTGGACACTTGAAACATCCGGGGCAGGTTACAGGCTGTGACTATAGCAACGCCAAATTCGTGGCAAAAGAAATTGAAGCTTTCCTTTTCCTTGGAGGCGGAAGGTTCCACGCATTAGGGGCAACGCTAGCCACCGCAAAGCCAACGGTGATCGCGGATCCCTTCGAGAAAAGAGCCTATTCGATTGAAAAAGGTGCTCAGAAAATACTTCGACAACGATGGGCAAGCATCTTTGAAGCTGAAAAAGCGAAGAATTTTGGGGTACTGGTTGGCTTGAAGACTGGACAAAAGAATCTCCATGAAGCCTTGCAGATAAAAAAGAAGCTTGAGAAAAGCGGGAAAAACGCGACTTTGCTCTCGGCTAAAGAGGTCACTCCAGACGCGCTTATGCAGTTCTCCAGTCTAGACGCGTTTGTGAACACTGCTTGCCCCCGAGTCTCCTTGGACGAAACGTCAAAGTTTCTGAAGCCTGTTCTTACGTCTAACGAAGCTCTCGTTTTGCTCGGCGAGATCAAATGGGAAGAACTATGCAGAGAAGGCTTATTCGGAAGCTAGACCTAGAAAAAGCACTGTCAGAGATCAAACCTCACCAAAAGCCTAGAGCATATTTAGAACAGTATACAATATCTCCTGAAGCTGCGGCAAAAATCCTCTGCATAGCAGCCTACACGTACGACGACATCGATGAGAAGACAATTGTAGATCTAGGATGTGGTACAGGGAGACTTGCGATTGGAGCGGTTCTTGTAGGAGCAAAGGAAGTGCTCGGTGTGGACATCGACCGAGCGGCAATAAGCATGGCACAAACTAACGCGGAAAAATTAGATGCGAGGAAAAAAACACAGTGGATACTGGCTGACATAGATATGGTAAGAGGTTCTTTCGATACAGTTCTGCAGAATCCTCCGTTCGGTGTGCAGAGAAAAGCGGCAGATCGAAAGTTCTTAGACAAATCCATAGAGCTGGGAAAGAGAGTGTACTCTCTGCACAAGAGTGGAAAGACCAACAGAGAATTTATCAAAAGGTTTATTGAGAAGCGCGGGGGAAAGATTACGGGCATCTTTCCTATGGAAGTAGAAATTCCGAGAATCTTCAAGTTTCATACTAAGAGAAAACACGTTGTTAAAGCTGATCTTTATCGAATGGAGGGCAAAGGCAATGGCTGATTCAAGGAGGGAAAGCGGCCAGTTCGTTGCGCCCGGAGACCGCTTGGGGGTCATTGAGGAGTTTACTCCAGGCCCCGGAACATACACGGAAGAAGGTACCATTTATTCCGAGATTGCCGGACGCGCGCTAATGGACATGCTAAACAAGAAGGTCTCAGTCTTCTCCCTCACTAGGACGGTAGGCGTTCCAAAAGTGGGGAGTGACATCATCGGCCAAGTTTCTGATGTACAAAGCAGAAGCGCCACACTGCGTATACTAAAAGTGGGTAAAAGGTCGCTCTCAGGCTTTTTCACCGGCATCTTACACATTTCTGACGTGAGTCCTGGCTTCATCGAGAGCATGTTTGATGTGTGTAAAGCAGGTGACATAGTGCGCGCCAGGGTAGTCAGCGATAAGAACAGAGTTTTCCACTTGTCAACGGCTGACAAGAACCTTGGCGTTCTCTATGCTTTGTGTTCTCGGTGCGGACACATGCTGCCTCTGACAGGACGTAAGATGCAATGTACCAACTGCCGCAAAATTGAACGGCGTAAACTTGCCGCCGACTACGGCAAAGGAGAGATTTAACGTGGAAATCAAAGTTTTGAAAAAAACAACTAACGAGCTGAAAATAGAGATCGAGGGCGAAGGGCATTCCTTTTGCAATGTGTTGCAGAAAGCCCTCTTAGAAGACGACAAAATCGAAATGGCCGGCTACGATATAAGCCATCCCCTTATCTCCAACCCCACCGTTTATGTACGAACAAAGGAGAAAAGAAAACCGGAAACTGCCTTGCGAGACGCGGCGAAAAAAATGCAGGAGAGAAGCAAAGAGTTCAAGAAGTCCCTCAAGAGGGCTTTAAAGGAATGGACCCAAAAATAAAGGCAAGTAAACTTCTGGAAAGACATGAAAGTCTTGAGAGTGTGCTACTCGACAAGGATTTAGCAGGACTGGGCGACACGTACGTGAACTTTGTCTATTCGCTAATGTTGTCATGCAGGCTGGAGAGACCAACAGGAGCTAAGGTGAATAACCGAATCTTGGCTGAAGCTGTGAAGAGATCGGGTTTGAGAAGGATGTTGCCTCGGAGAGTCGATCGCCACGATCGCGGAAATGCCGCTGAAGCGTTGATAGTGTATGCTTGGCTAACCGGGACTGTAAGTTTCGAGGATTGCATAGAAATCCTTGGGCAAAGTGACGATATTACAGAAGCGTTCGCTCGGCTTTTACGGGAGATCGAGAAAAGACTAGGCGTAGCACATGAGTGAAAAGAAAGTGATGACGTTTCGCTCAGTGAAACGGGAGATCAGGGTGTTGGGCATCGATGATGGGGGTTTTCTCCCTCACGCTAAAGGCATGGTAGATGTTGTCGGGGTCGTTTTTCGGGGTGGATACTGGCTTGACGGAGTTATGCGCACAAAAGTGGAGGCTGACGGGACAGACGCAACGGAAAAGATAGCGTCCATGATAAAAGGCTCACCTCACCACGATCAAATTAGGGTGGTGATGTTAGACGGTGTCACGTTTGCAGGTTTTAACGTGGTAGATGTCAAGGAGCTCTCTGAAAAAGCGAGATTGCCCGTCATTGCGGTAACTCGAGAGAAGCCCGACTTTGAAGATATAAAGAAAGCGCTTGAAAATTTGCCTGAACGTGAGAAACGGTGGAAAGCGATGGAAAATGCCGGGAAAATTGTCGAGGTGCACACGCAAGGGACTGAAGGGTCCGTTTGGATGCAGGTTGCGGGCATCTCAGAAAAGGTTGCTGAAAAGATTCTAAAGAGTACTTCTACGCGGAGCAATATGCCGGAAGCGTTGAGAGTAGCTCACATTATAGCCTCTGGGCTCTGCTCGTTTGAAAGAAAGGTTTAAAAGACTCGAAATAAAGGACAAGTGCGAAGTCAGATATCTGGTGGTGTAAAATGGAGTTTTGCCCCAAGTGTGGGACTAGATTGACTCCAGTCAAGAAGAAAAAGGGCAAGAAGAGCACCCTTAACCTTTCTTGTCCAAAGTGCCACTACAAAAAACCAGCGTCTGGCCCAATCGTGGCTGTCTCCAAAACGATAGAACAGGCTCCTCAAGAGCGTATAGTCGTGATTGGAAGGGAGGAACAAAAGCTACGAACCTTGCCCACGGTTAAGATAGAGTGTCCAAAATGCGGAAATAACCTGGCCTATGTGTGGCAGGTGCAAACTAGAGGGAGCGACGAGTCCTCAACACAGTTTTTCCGGTGCACCAAGTGTAACTACACATTTCGAGAGTATAGTTGAACCTTGTGCGTTCAAAGGAGAAGTCCTAACTCTAGGAGTGAAACTTCAGGAGAGAGGATATTCAGAAACATACTTGGCTCCATTGATTAGAAGTCTTTTAGAAATATCAAGAAACGTAAATTTGCATAATCCTAGTGAAGTATCATTATACATTGCCAATAAGAAAGTTAAGGATTCATACAAGGCTAACCTATGTGATTTCTACAAGCATTACGCTGATTATTATGGAATAAAATTCGTTAAACCAAAGTATAGGCGAGACCACAAGCTTCCCCACGTTCCAGCCAAAGAAGAATTGAACGTAATCATATCCCATGCCAGCAAAAAATACGCTTTAATCTACAGCATATTGGCTTTTCACACAAACTGCAATACCATAGACTTCATCTTTTTTCCGGGTACCATGCTGAACGATCCAATGTTGCTCACCCTCCGGGCTGTATTTGGCAACAAATGCATCGTAGCCGCCTGCATTTGTACCGGCAAGATCTTTTGTGGTTGTTCCTGCCCAATAAACATCTCCGGATTCGTGTATCGCTACAGCGAGG
>CP070636.1:829223-831986 GCA_020356305.1 Candidatus Bathyarchaeota archaeon
CGGGAGATATCACCTGGGCACCGCGGGTTCAAATCCCACCCCGCCCGCCAAAATGCATGCATGCAGCAGCAATTCTCTTCCGACCTTAATAATCAAGTTTTTATATTATGAAGTATAACATGTTTCTCTAACATCTACAAAATGGTTTTAGGTGCACCAAATTGAAGTTGAAGATTTCTCCTGAAAAATGCACAGAGTGTTGGTTGTGCGCGGCTGTCTGTTCAGCGAGGCTTGTGGGGGAGTTCAACCCATCTAGATCTGCAGTGTATGCGGTGTCTCTTCTACCTGAAAAAGTGGTCATGCGCCCTTACGTATGCATTCAATGTGATGAACATCCTTGCGTGGACTCATGTCCAGTTGAAGCCATAGTTGAGGACAGAGAACTTTGGATTTATGTGGTTGACAAAGAACTTTGCACGGGATGCGGGGCCTGCATTGAAGTTTGTCCGTACAATGGGTTAAGACTTGATCCGGCTGAGAATTACGCGATAAAATGTGATGTGTGCAGGGGAAACCCTCGATGTGTTGAAATATGTCCAGACGATGTTCTTGAGTTTGTTTAGTAGAGGTGAAAGAAAATGCCTGGAGGATATGTTGGTAAGATATTGCATGTAGATTTAAGCCAGGGAAAAGCTTCTTCAGAGAACCTGAACTTAGAATGGGCGAGAATGTTTATTGGCGGCAAA
The DNA here is from genome assembly GCA_020356305.1 of Candidatus Bathyarchaeota archaeon. Next base: position 829,910 of record CP070636.1, read on the forward strand.
GGCCTAGGTGCAAAATACCTATTCGAAGAGTTGAAACCCCGAAAAGACCCTCTTTCGCCTGACAACGTTTTTATCCTAATGACTGGTCCCTTGACGGGCACCACAGCACCATGTGCTCCCAAGTTCGCCGTTTTTACCAAGTCGCCCCTAACAGGAACTTTCTTGGACAGCTATATGGGCGGGTACCTTGGGGCAGAATTGAAGTTCGCTGGTTTCGACGGTTTGGTGATAAAAGGAAAAGCGAAGAAACCGGTCTACCTGTGGATCAAGGACGGTAAATCTGAAATCAGAGGCGCAAAACACCTTTGGGGCTTAGATAATCTCGAGACTGAAAAACGGATCAAAGAGGAGCTTGGCGACGAAGAAGTTAAAGTTGCTGTTATTGGACCTGCCGGCGAGAATCTCGTAAAAACAGCTTGTGTTACAGTCGATACCTACAGACAAGCTGGCAGAGGCGGAGCAGGAGCTGTAATGGGCGCTAAGAACCTAAAGGCAATCGCTATTCGTGGCCACCAAGGAGTCAAGGTTCCGAACATCGAAGAATTCATCAAACTTACCAAGGAGCTCACAAAGAATGACGTAGTAATCGAAGACAACTTGTGGGCTAAGACCGATGGCACACCAGGGTTCCTTCAAATGGTTCAGGAAGGAGGCGTCCTGCCCACCAGAAACTTTCAAATGGGCGTGTTTGAGCATGCAAATGACATAGACTCTGATGCTGTGAAGAAAATACTTGTTCGAAAAAGAGCATGTTATGGTTGCCCCCTTGGCTGTGGCAACCTAACGGAAGTTAAAGAGGGCCCGTTCGCTGGCACAGTGATTGAAGGTCCAGACTACGAGACTCTGGCCTTGGGAGGTTCCAACTGTTACATACATGATGTAGCAGCTATAGCCAAATACAATCTGCTATGCGACAAGCTTGGTTTGGACACAATATCCACAGGCGACGCTATAGCCTTTGCCATGGAATGCTTCGAAAAGGGTCTCATCACCAAGAAGGACACGAACGGACTAGAACTGACCTTCGGCAATGTGGAAGCCTACATTGAAATGCCGAAGTTAATTGCCCATAGAAAAGCGATTGGAGACGTGTTAGCTGAAGGAGTCAGGAAAGCAGCTGAGAAAATAGGAAAGGGAGCCGACCGCTTCGCCGTTCAGGTCAAAGGACTTGAGTTACCAGGATATGAACCGAGAGGATCAATCGGCATGTCGCTAGCCTACGCCACTTCAGACAGAGGAGCATGTCACATGAGAGCTTGGCCCGTGAACGATGAAGTGTTCGGAGATATGGATCCCTTCACTACGAAAGGAAAAGCGGAACTAGTGATAAATGGCAGCATAGGCCAAAATCTGTACTGTGCAAAATGGAGTCTTGTTGTATGTGACTTCTACGCCATAGGGTGGGAAAACATCGCGAGACTCGCTTCTGCAGCGACGGGTTGGAAGCTAAGCGTAGATGACATGAAGCTCATCGGAGAAAGAATATGGAACCTAATTAGGATGTTCAACGTGAGAGAAGGATTCACGAGAAACGATGACACTCTACCCTACAGAATAGCCAATGACCCGTTGAAAGGAGGGAAAGCGGACGGACACGTCGTCAAACCCGAAGATTTCAACAAAATGCTTGACGAATACTACCAATTGAGAGGATGGGACAAAGAAGGCCGTCCGACAAAAGAGAAACTAAAACAGCTCAATCTCGTATAGCGGGTCAACTGAAATCAACCGCGTAGCAGATCTAAGATGTGTTCTTCTCATCGTTGACCCGAAGAAGAGAAGACGCCACCGAATAGAACTCTCGGAGAGACAACGTAAGCAAGCAAATTGCATTCTCAACGGAAACAGTTTTGCGGGGCGCACGCTAGCTATTCGGGTTGTTCGACGTTAAGGTTAATATCAAGAAAAAGCCATTACAGAGTTATTGTAGCCCGGAAACTGCTTAGCCCGGTGGAGGAGGAAACTCCGCCGAGTGTAGTGGACAAGCAAGGACTGCCCTGGTGACAGGCTTCCCTTGAGTAGCGGGCTTTGGACCCGCAGACGGGAGTTCGAATCTCCCCCGGGCTACCAACCTCTA
>CP070636.1:832086-835104 GCA_020356305.1 Candidatus Bathyarchaeota archaeon
GTAAAAGATACCGTCACTGAAATACCAGCCCGCAAGATTAACATCTGATGAGCCAAAGTTATAAAGCTCGACAAACTCTACCAGAAAAACCGTGGGATCTCTGCGGTCATTCCGCGACCTCTTCCTCCAAGACTGCCTTCAAATCCGAAAAAGAACAAGCCAACAACACTGAGCAAGAGTGCAACAATTATAATGAAAAACAAAGTGCCGAAGCGCATGTTTCACTCAAAGAATCTAATGGGGAAAGACCCTTTATAAGCTGTTTCAAAACTTGAAACATTTCGTTACAGCAAACATCCAAACCGCACGAAAACTATGGGTTTCTTCTGAACAAAAAACGGGAGGTGACAAAAAATGAATCAGAGAACAAAAATGATCATGGGAATAGCCCTAGTCTTAGGCATCACATCCATCGCTTTACTTGCTGCACCCATACAAGCCTACGTCAATGGAACTGCCAATGGCGATTTGCTTCACACTCAAGACCGCGATAGGGACAAAGACAGATTAAGAACACATGACTGTGACTATGATTGCCAACACATACAATATCGCCACAGACATAAGACCAGCGAATGGTCCAAAAACGGAATCTGCAACTGCACGCAGAGCATGGAGCAGTACAGAGAGCAAAACACGGAAAGAACAAGAAGTCTAAGCAACTAATGCACTTCCGTTATCAAGCAATTTCAACCCTCTTTTATTTTTGAATAATAAATCCGATTTTCCACTTGATTTCTAAGCAGCAAAATAGTAGGTTGCAAGTCGAATTCGGGATCTGGATTTTCAAGTCATAATTCTTATTTTGAATTGTAATCCACACGAATTTTGCAGCTGCAAGTATAGGGTCGTTGCTGGACCTCAGAGTTAGATGACCATATGAAAGAAAGAAGATATTCAAGGAGCCTGAGACTTCAGAAGTCACATTTCTTCGTTGGCCTAGCAATTTCGCTGGCCTTCACGTTACTTGTCGCGTTTAACGGGTTCAACTTCTGGGTTTGGCAGGCAAGCGTGATGGATCAGCTCCTTTCTTTTGCTGGTGCTTCTCATAGACTATTAATTCCGGACGGATTGGCTGAAGGCAGCGTCTTTCCGTCCGTCTCAGATTCGTATGTCTCAACCGGTCTCACCTTCGAGATGCCCGTGCGCTACAGAACAATTCCGTCCATGATAATAGTCGTTCTATTAATTGTCCTCGCATCGTCAATCCTCATCGTAAACATCTTCCAGATAGTACCGCCTCCCATCAAGGCTGTTTGGTCAATCATGTCAATCCTCGCCATCTTGACGCTTCTGTGGCAAACCACGATCTCTCCAATCCCCTCATACAGTTTGCACTGGGTTACCATGGACTGGTCGTGTTCTGGGGTGATCAACTTGTGCCTCATAACTTTGATCTACGTTCCTTTCTTGTTTACTATTAAGGGTCCCTTATGGGTCAAAGTCTTCTGGCTCTTCACGGCGATAGGTTTCTCTATAGTCTGGAACCTCCTGCGGATGTCCCTCGTGACAGCGACTCTCTACTACCTCGGCGGCATAGTGTTTCTGCTATTTCATTACATGCTTGGCGCTTTCATCGATTTCGTCTACATTGTCGCATTCTACTCACTTGCGCTCGCTCACCTTTCAAAATACGAAGTAAGCGGAGGCTACGAAATTTGAGGCTTGAACCACAAATTATCTCCTTAATCGGCCTCCTATCGAACTTCATTCTACTCACCATATCTGCAATCATGTGCCTCTACATCGTACGCCACTTCCGCTTCTTCTGGAACCGGATGTTCAAAGAGCAGCGGAGATGTCACCAAGACTTAGCGGGAGCCTACACGCCGAGCGTCTCAATTCTGATTCCCATGCATAGGGAGGAGAAGGTAGCCGGCGACATCTTGGAACGTTTCGTCAAGATGGATTACCCAAAATATGATGGGAGATACGAGGTGATCGCAATCGACGACGGATCGACGGATGCCACTCCGTCGATCGTTGACGATTACGCTTCGAAATTCACCTTCATTAAGGCTGTACATCGCACCGGGAATGGCGGGAACGGCAAGCCGGAAGCGCTCAACGTTGGACTCAAGGTGGCGTCAAACGAGATAGTATTTACCTTCGACGCCGATTATTTGCCCCCACGTGACTGCGTCAAAAGACTTGTAGCTCCTTTCGCTGATGTGGAAGTCGGTGGGGTTATGGGACGGGTTGTTCCAGTCAACAGTCCGGAGTCTCTTGTCACTAGGATCATGGATATTGAGAGAGCTGGAGGCTACCAAGTCAACCAGCAGGCAAGGTATAACCTAAACCTTATCCCGCAGTTTGGAGGAACTGTCGGAGGTTTCAGGAGGAGCGTGCTGAAAGCAGTCGGGGAATTCGACGAGACCAAACTCGCAGAGGATACGGACCTCACCTACAAGCTCTACTTGCATGGTTGGAAAGTCGCCTACGTAAACGCCGCCGAGTGCTACGAGGAAGCAGTCCTCTCCTGGGACATGAGGAAAAAGCAGCTCACAAGATGGGCGATTGGACATGACCAGTGCTTCTTCGAATACTTCTTTGAAACCTTAAGGTCTCGAGTATTGACGTTTTGGCAGAAGATTGATGGCATTCTCTTGCTTGGAGTCTACATCACACCGTTCCTCATTCTGATCGGGTGGTTGACAGGAATGTTCACCTACCTAGCAGGGGCACCATGGTGGTGCGCCTTCTTCCCAGCAATACTCTTCATCTTCGCATACAATAGTATCGGGAACTTTGCTGTATTTGCCGAGACCGGGGGAAGCCTTTTCCTCGATCAGAGGAGACGTGGCATCTGGCTTCTCCCGCTAATGCTTGTAAACTTGCTTGCCAATGTTTGGGTTTGCAGCAAAGCTTTCTTTCAAGCATTAATCTTGCGTCAGCGGCGTTTTGAACAAAAAAGAAAACCACCCGTCTGGGTCAAGACCCAGAAGAGGGGGGTAGGAAGAGACAGCTACACCAAGGTGCTGAACAACTTCAGGAACAACAACGCGCACCGATGGGATA
>CP070636.1:835204-839490 GCA_020356305.1 Candidatus Bathyarchaeota archaeon
CAAAATGAAACCAATGGATCAACGCAAGATTAAGGTAAGTAAGAATGGACCCTACATTGTCAAAGGAGGAATTCCCCTGTCCGAACAGACAATCATTACCGACAATGACGGGTATTCCCATGAATGGCGTGGGAGCAAAGAGTATCCTCGCAGAGAAAACTATGTTCTTTGTCGCTGCGGACAATCAAAGGGCAAACCGTTTTGCGATAGAACACACTGGAAAGTCGATTTCAACGGAACCGAGACGGCTAGCCAAGAGCCTTATCTTGACCGAGCCAATGAGATCGATGGCCCCGCATTAAGACTCACCGATGCTAAGAACTTATGTTCTATCGCACGTTTTTGCCACCGAGCCGGTGGAATATGGAAGCTCACTCGGGAATCAGACAACCCTGAAGCCAAGAGAACTGCCATCGAAGAAGCGGCAAACTGTCCTTCTGGGCGTCTGGTGGTTTGGGACAAGAAAACCGAGGAAACAATTGAACCCGACTTTGATCAATCAATCGGGTTGGTTGAAGATCCGGAAAAAGGTGTGAAAGGCCCAATCTGGGTTCGCGGCGCTATTCCAGTTGAATCTGCTGACGGTATTAGTTATGAAATTCGCAATCGCGTTACCCTTTGCCGTTGCGGCAAATCTTCCGATAAGCCTTTCTGTGATGGCAGCCGCATTCAAAAGTGACCTCTACGCGATCGATCGACCTGCAAATTAAAAGCTATGTCCCAATCTTGGTAGCTTGGTAGCATTACAGATCTACGCGTGCGTATTGCTTACCTGTTCTAACTTTTGCGCGCGCAAATGTTTGATCATTTCCTCAGTCGAGGAATGAAATAAACTAGAACTGCCAATATAACCATAGTAATAGATATCAACCATATCCACGCTGACCCAAAGACTTTGTTTAAAATGAGTAACGCTACTACGAACCACATCAGAATAGCTGCAACAGTTCTAATGTGCAATTCTGTAGCCCTCATTCAAATAGGTCAGTCACCGTATATCTTCTGTCCCTTCCAGAAGTCTATTAGTTCTCTTGGTTTTGTTGTCACTGTTCACACAAAAGATAGGTTAGGCATTGGGTTTATTGGGTTTTAACTTTTCTGTATTTCAACAGCTACTTTTCATCATTTCAAGTTGTATCAAGAAAGACCTTCTGGTGCTACAGAGAAGAAAAGATTAAAATCTACCGTATTGAGCTACCAAACTAGGTTATAGAGGCACATCCTTCAGATATGTTAGAGAGAATCTCTTGAACTCTTCTTCTCCAAGGGCAACAATGAAACTTCGAATGTCCTTGAGAAAATCTTTCCAGTCAACTCTCAACTGATTCAAATGGCGATGGTAATCAGCATAGTCTTTGTGAAAAGAGATAACTACTCCATTCATGCCCAAACCTTCTCCAGTACAGGACAATATCGCATGGGGAATCTTCTCAGCATATTTTTTGGCTTTCTCGATTGTTTCCGGTATTAGAACTCCAGGACGCATCTTGACAAAGGTTACAGCCAATATTTCAAAACCCATCTTCCTAAAATCAGGAATAATTGTATAGTCTTGAATTAGCCCGTTCTCTTCAAGTTTGTGGCGAGTTCTGGTGATTGTTGGCTGTGAAACTCCTAGAATCTTAGCTAATTCCCTATCACTCCTCTTGGAATTCTTCAGCAATTCCAAAAGAAGTTTCGTCATAATCTTCTTCATTCATAGCGACTCTCAAATGGCTTATCCTCCAATCAAAGCAATCCTAAATAACTCTTTTGGTTCTTCCTCTTGCTGTTGCGGGCGCTATCTGTTCAAGCTTCGGCATAACCATGAGAAGAAATGAGAAACGTCAGTTCTTTTTATGAGGATAAGTGATTTCCCATAACTTTGTTATTAATCGGTCACGGTCACGTGGCGACTTTGCATTTTCTAGCACGTGGTCTATCAATCGGTCTATCAAATGGTAGAAACAATAATCAACCGCTTCTTCCAGATAGGCACGAATCGTTTTCATCGTGCCCGTGCCTCTCTATTTTCTTTGATTAAGTCGAAAATATGCGCGCATTCATAAGACTTCATAACAAGTCTAACTCCATAACTAATTCCCTCTGTAGAGAGATAGGTTTGATTCTTAAACTTTTTGTACAACTTTTCATGCGCTCAATTGTGAAGAATTAGTTAATGGAGATTGGTTGTCACAACTGAGGAAGATCTATAATATGCTATGGGCATATGCAGCCAGTATAGTATATACAAATATAAATAATGGAAAAAAGGGAAGGGTGGGAGTGGCCTTCAGCGAGGGTCAAATCTTAGCGCTTTTGAGTTTTCCTTCACTCAATCTTGATTGTTTCGCCTTTGGGTTTTTCCTTTTTCTTTTTGGGAACAGTGACTTCTAAGACACCGTTCTTGTATGAGGACTTTGCTTGTTTCGGGTCTATCCCTGCTGGCGTCGGTACTTCTTTATAGTACTTGCGCTGTGGCGTATCGACTGAGATCGTGAGGGTGTTCTCAGTTCCATGGAGTTTGATGTTTTCCTTCTCAACGCCCGGTAGTTCAGCGATGACCTTGACTTCGCCATCGGTCTCTAGCACGTCGACCAAGGGTTCTCTCTGTTCTTTGATGTTGACTTGAGGTTTGCCCATACGTGTTTCCGACTTGATGTTGCCGAACTCTCTGACTTGAGGCTTTCCATCTGGGCCAACGGTCACACTGTATCCATAGACCAATGGTCCCCACCGTTTCACCTTGCTCCCATCTGGCAGCGTTCGTTCTTGAATGAGATCGCGGGGAGTTCTTTTGGAGAACTCCTCAAATTCTCTCTTCATCATTTCTTCCATTTCTCTGAAGACCTCGTCTATGTCTCCGAAGTCACTTCTAAAGAAGAAGGGCCACCTTCGCTTCCTAAGCCGCTTTGACCACCAATCATCTTCTGACACGACTTGTCACCTCCTTTTTGTTTCCATCTCAAAGAGCCCCTTTTAATGCCACTTCATAGTTGATTTCGAAAGGCCTTTTGGGCGTCGTCCTGCGCCTTCTAGGATTCAATGGTTTAAGAGGATCAAAGGGGTAAAACGGATCCAAAAGTTGACTCGACTTAGAACCCCAGAAATTTTCATCAGATGCCATTACATTTCACCTCTCCAAAAGTCTTCCGTTTCTTCCAAAGCTTCCATTAGATGCCTGAGGACAAGGCTCATCAGTATGAACCCACTCTGCCCAACCTGTGAACAACGATATCTTCCCCTTTCGACCTTTTCTAAGAGCCCTCCCTCTCTGAGTTTTCTGGCGTTCTCCCAAACGATTTTCGGATTCAAATCCAAGTCTCTCATGAAATCAACGAAGTTCATAGTGCGATCTTCTTCCTCCATAAGCCGTTTCATCATCCTCAAGCGAGTCTCATGGGACAGAGCATCAAAAATCTTTGACAATCTTTCGCAATCCGCGTCGAAAGCCTTTAATTCGTTTCGTAACTGTTCCCTCGGCCAATCCGCAGGGGAAAGAGGAATTTCAAACAACACTTTCCCATTTCGAACTAGTCGCAGCTTCAGGGTCATACTAAACAGGCTCCTTATTACCAAAAAGTAAATATCAACGGCGTCATATATAAATATTACCTTTAAGTAATAATTCTTCGCTTTGTAGGCTTGCACAAAAAGATCAAGAGCTTTGCAGCAAACTTGTTCACGCACGCGCAAATGGTTTACGGAGTTATCTGAGAGACTATGTTTTCCCCGGTTTTCTTTACTTCATTCACTAGGAAGTCAAAGTCTTGTTTTTGGCTTCGGTGGTTGACATTACAAGCGCGCAGCATGTACCTGCCCTTGATCGTGGTGTCAGAGATCATCCAGAATGACCTCTGGTTGAGGTCGCTGAAGATCAGCTTGTTCAGCTTCGCTAGCTCGGGCTCAGTGAGATTTTTGGGCTTGTAGCGGAAGCAAACGATATTGGACGCGACTGGAGCGGCAATCTCCATGTTAGGCTCCTTCCTGATTAGTTCAGCTAGATAATTTATTTGGTCAATGTTCTGTTGTATTAGGTTGCTATACTTGTTTTGGCCATAGGCTCTGAGGAGCATGTATGCCTTGAGGCTGGTGAAGTTTCGGGAGAGCGGAAGGGCTAGATTATGAGGATCACCTATTCGATCTTTGACGTGGTCAAATGCCGATTTAAGATATTTCGCCTCATGACCGTAGACAAACGCGCTATAGTGAGCAAGTCGATCTTTGATGAGTGCACATCCAATGCCGTAGGGCATGTACATCCACTTGTGAAGATCGACAGCTAGAGAGTCTGCACGCTCCATGCC
>CP070636.1:839590-844557 GCA_020356305.1 Candidatus Bathyarchaeota archaeon
CTCCTCGACCGCCAGGTACGCGGTGTCGGAATCCGGACAGTGGCAGAGCCGCCCTACCAGCATCCCGTAGCCATCACGGTTCCCCGGGGTCGAGAGGTGTGACGCGATGTCCCGGAGGGCCCCCTGCCAGATGAAGATGTCGGTCTCGTGGGTGGAAGGAGCCTCGTGGGTGGAAGGAGCCTCGGTCTCGCCCCAGGAGCGAGGCGTCCACAGCGTCGCGGCGGATATCGGCTTGGCTACGCGAGGCAGACCGGTGGCCGTGCCGCCGTTCGAGACCTCCCCGGCGGACGACTGCCCGATGCCCCCCTCCTGTGGACCCCGCCGATCCGTCATCTGTCTCACGCGATCGCGTGATACTACCGCGACGTACAGCGTCGTTCAGCTGGTAACTGCGGCCGACAAAAGACAAACGGTTGGGCGTACAGGCGGGACAACGGCAGGGTAGTCGGGGATGACCGCGCCGTCAAGCTGTGTGACCCTGGGTGGACAGCCACGTTCCAGGAAAGAGGTCGGCAGCAATCCACACCCGTGTGGAAAAGCCGGTGAGCTCACACTCTGCGAGACTTCTCGCGCAGATGAGCGAAATCCCTCATTTTTATCCACCATTTTTCCACCTCGTGAGAACGCGATTTTTTGAAAAAAGCATGTAAAGAGCAAGCCAAGGGCCACACCGACCGATGGGATGAACGGCGAGGGAAGAAGCGGATGGAGGAGACGAGCGAAGCGGATGGAGGCGATGGCTGGCCGGAGGGCAGGACCCAGATGTACTCAGCCCCCGCCCACTCCGAAGAGTGTCGGGGGCTGAGAGGAGGATTGAGTCGTTGGGGTGGCGTGCAGTCAAGAACTGAGGGTGGGAGGTGACTACATTGGAAACAACAGTCTGTTGGGTCAAGCCGTCCCTCTCACTAAAAACGGGTGTGCAAACACGTGGTTCAGCATGGAGAGCCTGAAAAGAGTGTTGTAGAATTCTGACGCTTTCCATGTTTTCAAAATACTCGAGTACTTTTGATCATATGCAGGTCTTGGTTTTCTTCTTCGCTCTATTTTTTTCTCTACGCACAGAAATTCATCGAGCGCCTTAAAAATGGACTCGCATCAAATGATTCGTATGCAACTCCACTGAACTTCTTTCCCGCTTGACTTCTTTGATCAACAGAAAAGACGCAGCGTCCTTTGTTTTTATATAGCTTTTCCTCGAATATATGGGCCATGCAAAAACAACGAGTCATAATTATTTTAGGTTCTAGACGCGACCTCAGCTTCGCAACTTCCATAGGTCGCACACTTACACATTTTGGCGTTGAGTATGAATACAGAATAGCCTCTGCGCACAAAACTCCGGCAGAGCTACTAGAAATCTTAGAAGACTATGAAAGATCTGGAGACAGTATCGTTTACGTCACAGTCGCCGGAAGGTCCAACGCACTTTCCGGTCTCGTAGACGCAAACACTAGGCATCCAGTTATTGCTTGTCCCCCTTACTCAGAGAAGTTCGGAGGCGCAGACATCTATTCCTCTCTAAGAACGCCAAGCGGAGTCGCTCCACTCGTTGTCCTCAACCCGGAGAACGCTGCCTTAGCAGCAGTGAAAATGCTCGGACTAGAAAATCCAGCCCTTTCCGAAAAAGTTTACCAGTTTCAACAGAAAAAGAAGGCAGAAGTCAACATCGCTGACAAAAATGTGAAAGGAAAGAAAGTCTCTGAAATAGAGGAAAAACTGAAAGAGGCAGAACAATGAACTTGTTAGAAAAACGTTTTTTGCGAAGCGGCAAGGTCAAAGACATCTACGATGCTGGCCACGATAAGCTCCTGTTCGTATATACGGATAGGCTATCATCTCACGACGTGATGTTGGCTGACAGCGTTCCCCAAAAAGGTGAAGTCCTCTGCCGTCTATCCGCTTATTGTTTTGCAAACTGTAAGGATCACGGCATTCAAACACACATGGTAGAGGTTCTAGACCCAAATAAAATGTTGGTAAAGAAACTCTTCCTAATACCAATTGAGGTCATAGGAAGAAACTATCTCTACGGTTCCTACTGGAAACGATACCAACAGGGTGAAATTCAGCTCCCAGAAGGAACCAACCCTGTTTTAGCGGCAAGGCTCACTGAACCCGTAGTCGAGTTTACAACAAAGTTTGAGGCCAAGGATAGACCGTTAACTGAGCAAGAGATAGTGTCCAGCGGATGGTTGGGAACCCCTGAAATTTCTCAAATTGAAAAAACCACAGTGGAATTGAACGCCTTAATGTTGAAAGATGCAGAGAGAGCCGGATTCATTCTTGCAGATTTCAAACTCGAATTTGGAATAGACGAGGAAGGAAAAATAATCTTGGCTGACGAAGCAGAAACGCCAGACACTTGCAGGTTCTGGGACGCAAGCAGATACCAACCCAACAAGGTGCAGGAGAGCTTCGACAAACAAATTGTGAGAGACTATCTTGAAAAAGTGAAGAGTTGGGACAAGACTCAACCAATGCCTGGAACAAAACTATCTAAGCCCATCCTACCAGAAGAAATCATACGGAGAACAAGTCAACGATATGTCGAAGCGTACGAAAGATTAACTAGGAGAAGGTTTTAATTAAGTTCGCTTTGAGGTGACTTGAATTGGTTATAGAAAGAGAAGAGATGCAGGAAATTGCCAAATCTTATCGAAAACCAGTTGGTCTAAACCTGGGATCTCACTCCGCACTTGACGCCTGGCTAGGACAGAGGGACTACGACTTTAGAAGCATAATCTATACAACTCCTCAGAGAGCAAGGATTTACCTTCAAAATCCGATGGTTGGAGAGCCCGGCGAGACCATAGAAAATCTACCAGCTCTCGTTCGCAGAGACCTAATTGTTGCAAAAGATCCTGCCGACATAAAAGCAAAGAACAAATGGAAAAGCGCCATCTTGATTCTAGACAAATACTCAGACATCGTCAAGTACGTAGACGACTTAATCGATCTGGAATGCCTTCAGATTCCGAACAGGGCGTTTTCGGTCTATGTTGGCGGAGACTCGCACTGTAGTGTAATTGAGAACCAGTTTGCAGTGCCGATCGTGGGGTCACGGAAGCTGTTAAAGATCGAAAACAGAGGAGAAATCGAAAGAGACTACTACTGGTTCGCCGAGCAAGCAGGCATTCCGTATCCGAAATCGTATGAATACGAAGTTCACAAGACGGGTATGAAGTTCAAAGAGCCCGTTTATGAGCCCATTCTGCTGAAAGCAGAGCATGCGCACAGAGAGTTTGAAAGAGAATTCATCTTCGCAGCAGACTCTAACGATTTGGAGGAGAAAGTCGAGAAGGAGATGGAGCTTGGAAATCTCAGTGAGGAAAGTTTGGAAAGAGCTAGAGTGGAGCAGATAATTCTTGGTCCGCATGCAAACTTTAACTTTTTCTTCTCACCACTTGACGAAAAACAAGATTGGGGAGATGTCGATGACTGGTACGCAAAACTCTATAAGGTGAGCCTAGATGACGGGCGAACCTGCTTAGCAAATCAGTTCCTCTCAATCGACGAGAGGAGAGAAACGATCTTCGACGGCTTGAAGAGGCTTCCTGTTGATATTCAGCTGAAGATCAAGAAGGTTCCCTCCTTCGAAGTCACTTGCCATGTGCCCATGAGTTTGCGAGAATCGCTGCTCAAAGACGTGCACAGGTACGCGGATGCGTTCTTACTCGCGACCAGAAAGTACGAGCCTCCAGGGATAGTCGGCGCTTGGTGTCTGCAAACCATCATCACATGGAGGAAGATAGGACCTGGCATGGCAGTTGAATACGGCTTGTACGACGTTCCCGAAGGAAAAGAAGCCTACATGCACATCCCAGCCACACAGGATGTTGCATTGAGACATGGCGGTGGGACGAACACTCACATGGGAATCGGTTCACAATATGCCAACGCCAAGTATCAAAGAAGAATGAGCATGGGCGACCGAATTGCTCTGGAAATAAAGAGAGCGTGGAAGAACAAGCAACTCCAAGAAATAGTCACCTAATCTAATAATTTTCCCAATTGTTGCAACGAGGTGCCGTTGTGTCAAAGGAGTTTACCTATGCCAAAGCTGGTGTGGATCGAGAATTAAGAACGAAATCTAAAGAAGCCCTGAAGATTCTTGAAAAAACCTATAGATTCAGCAGATACGGCGAAATAGTTCAGCTTCCCTACGGTAGGATTTTCCCCTTTGCCAAAGGTTATCTGGACCTAGCCATCGAAGGAGTCGGTACCAAAGTTCTTGTGGCGCAAATGGCGAATAAGTACGACACTATCGGTATTGACGCAGTTGCCTTGGCTGCAAATGATGTGATCCGTTCTGGCGCACGACCACTAGCCATAGTTGACAACATTCATGCACAAGTTTCTGATCCTCAGCTGGTAGACGAGTGGATGAAGGGCATAGTGAAAGGTGCAACTGAAGCTGAGTGTATAGTGCCAGGCGGCGAGATAGGAGATGTGGCAGAAATAGTTAAAGGTGTAGCGAACGGATGGGCCTTCGACATGGTCATCGCCTGCATAGGTGAGTTGTCTAAGGAAGAGATTGTCTTCGGAGACGATATTAAGGCTGGCGACGTGGTGATTGGTTTGCGAAGTTCTGGCATCCACAGTAACGGCATATCATTGGCAAGAAAAGTTCTATTCAAACGATGGGGCGGTAAGTATGAGCCATATGATGTCCCAGAAATTCTTGATAGAGAAGTCGTCTATGAGGTTCTGGAACCGATGAGCATCTATGTAAAACCAGTCTTGAAGGTTGCTGAAGCACACGAGACGAAGGGGCTAGTCCACATCACGGGGGACGCCTATCTGAAGTTTAATAGACTGATGATGTTTTCAAAAGGAATAGGATTCGAGTTCGACAACTTCAGACCGCAGCCGATATTTGAACTGATTCAAGAAGCAGCTCCAGAAGGCAGAGCCCCCGTCTCGGATGAGGAGATGCTGAAGACTTTTAACATGGGATGGGGATTTGC
>CP070636.1:844657-847237 GCA_020356305.1 Candidatus Bathyarchaeota archaeon
AAAAAGTCAGATACTCAAAATCCATAGAAAGCAAACCAAAAGAACTTAGGGTGGCTTGGAGCATCGACTTAGGCTATGCTGTGGTGGACAGCCAAGTTCGTGCAATTGTTAAAAAAGCTGTAAAAGTCTTTGAAGGTCTAGATTGGAAGCTAGAAGAAGCCCATCCCAAATTTGGAAATCCTGAACCCATTTTCTCGACTATGATAGTCGCCGAGACAGCTGCAGCTCTGACAGATGCGATGGAAGAATGGGGAAATAAGATTGATCCGCCTTTAGCCCGTTTAGTCGAGTATGGAAAAGATGTCTCAGCCACGGATTACCTTAAAGCCACTTTCCAGCGAAAGGAGTTATGGGAAAAAGTCTACAAGTTTTTTGAAAAGTACGACCTACTTCTCACCCCAACTCTAGCTGTTCCGCCCTTCGCAATAGAAGAAGGCATGGGACCACGAGTAATCGACAGCAAAGAGGTTTCGATCCTCGGCTGGATGGCCTTCACCTTTCCCTTCAATTTAACAGGTCAACCAGCCGCTTCGGTGCCTTGCGGATGGACCAAAGAAGGGCTTCCTGTCGGCCTCCAGATTATAGGTCGCCGTTTCGACGACGTGACAGTTCTTGGCGCGGCAGCAGCTTTTGAAGAAGCTTCTCCTTGGGCTCAGAAAAGACCATCTATTAACTAGAAACGCGGACCTAAGATCGTTCCTTCAAAATCAAAAATCCCTTTTATATTGGAAGAAGTTTCTATTTTTGTACGAAATAGAAAGGTTATAAATCACAGGTTCGTTCAATTACTGCTTCTTCGAAGTGAAAATTTATGACAGAAAACGATGTCTAAAAGAAAACAAGGCGGAAGACTGGTTTATGGCGAAAAATGGGGACAACGAGCTAAGGTTTTTCTACGGTTGGGTAGTGGTAGCAGCTTCGTTTCTTGTTACATTCGTTTCCTTTAGCATTCGTTATTCCTTCGGCATTTTCTCGGACGCGTTGTTAGAGGAGTTTGGGTGGACTGGAACATTAATTTTCGGGGCTTCTTTGTTTTCCACGATTGTGGGCGGTTTGTCTACAATCGCTATGGGAAGACTGAGTGACAGATATGGCCCCAAAATAACTTTTGGGGTTAATGGATTTTTAGTGGGTCTAGGGTTGGTCCTATCCAGCCAGATTAGTGCTCTTTGGCAATTGTATGTTTTTTCCAGCCTCCTGATAGGCGTGGGGATGGGCATCGCCTTTGCACCTACCATGGCCACAACATCAAGATGGTTCGTTGAGAGGAGAGGGTTAGCGCTGGGCATTGTCGCATCAGGCATAGGGATAGGAACCCTTGTCATGTCGCCAGTAATCACTTACTTAATTTCCATCTACGGATGGCGAAGTGCTTATGTCATTGTAGGCTTAATCGCTTGGATAATCCTGATTTCGGCTGCGTTTATGTTGAAATCTGGTCCGATAGAGAATGACGTCTTGTCCAGCGACAAGAATAGAAAAGAAGGAGGGAACTTGAACGAAGGCTGGGAGGTCCTAGAAGCAACTAGAACAAGAAGCTTCTGGCTTGTATTGTTCTCGAACTCCTTGTGGAATTTGTGTTTACAAATGATAATGTTTCACATTTTTCTTTACGCAAGAAGGGGTATTGGAACATCGTCGATGGTTGCAGCGGGGGTCCTAAGCCTGATTGGTGTCGGCAGCATTTTTGGTAGAATATCGGTTGGTGCTGCCTCAGACAGGATTGGGACAAAACGCGTGTGGTTATTTTGTCTTGTATGTCAAGTAGCGACGATGTTTTGGCTTACAGAAGCGAAGAATGTTTGGATGCTCTATGTTTTTGCTCCACTTTTCGGCTTTTCCTATGGAGGTCTTGTACCTCTCATACCCGCGATAGACGCAGAATTTTTTGGGACAAAAAATTTGGGTGCAATTATTGGGCTCATCGGCATTGGAGCAACTATTAGCGGAGCCTTGGGGCCGTTCCTCGGCGCATATATATTTGATGTGACTGGTAGTTACTATCTTGCCTTCCTTTTAGGCGCGGTAGCCGCCGTTGTGGCAACCGTCCTTGCCATACCTGCGAAAAAACCGGAAAGAGATTAGAGCCTTCGAAAATCTCAAAATCTGCCGCTTCGTCTTTCAGCCTACCTAGTAGATGAGTTGTTTCTACACTTCTGGAATTCATTGTATGCAACAAAGTTGCTCCATGCTTTTGCTGCCCTTTCAACGGTTGGGTACACGGGTATTCCGGCGGCTATGTAACGATCCTTAATCCTTCTCCACGCGCCCTCCACTTCCAACATCTCAAATTCTGTGGGAGTAGCCCACAGCACGATGACAACTGGCTTCCGTTGCCGTCCACCAATTGTTACGGGGGCCTCAATAATCTGCTGAAAAGATTTCCACAGCAACTCCCGTCGAGTATAGAATAGAGGCAAATGCCACATGACAATGATCAATGCGTCGATTCGAGGATCCGAGGATACCACCTTTATGATTTGCCTGTAGGTGGACGGAGAGATCCATGGGTTCCCCAAGTCAATCGGATTCTGAATGGAAGCGCCAATTGAAGGAACAAGCGTTCGTAACTGCTCCTGC
>CP070636.1:847337-852912 GCA_020356305.1 Candidatus Bathyarchaeota archaeon
ACAAATTGGTCCTCATTTATCTTGGGATCGATCTCTGGCGGGACGTCATGGGTTGTGATTTTTGCCTATTTCATTGCAGCTGTTAGCTCCGTAGCTGAGGAAGTCCCAACATTCGTATACTTCATCCTCTTCATCTATCTCATCTTGTTCAATATTTTCGCCTTCAATATGGTCATGCAATACAAAGGCGTCGGCCTTTGGAAGGACTATCTCTACGGTGAACGAGTCTACATCATTCTCAGTCTGGTAGCAAAGACAATCTTGGCTTGGATTGTGTTCGTAGAGTTTTTGCCCCTTTCTAGTAGAGTGAGCACACGTATCCTAGAAGGAAGTTGCTACGAGAGCTAAAACATCTCTGTAATACAGACTCTAAAGTCATAACCTATATTTCATTCTCTCTGCACAACCAAATGGTGAGGCACTACCATGACAGATTGGCCCGAAGACGAGTTAGAGAAGCTTCAGAAAGAAAGAGAAGACCTGGAGAATAGACTAGAAGCCATAAGAAGAGACCGAAACAGTTTGGAAGAAGGAATACGGGTTCTCAGAGAAAAAGCGACTATTCGGGAATTAGAGGAAAAAATAAAAGAGGAACAAGACGAGGTCTCTAGGCTTGCCTTCGAGAAAAGAGAAATGGAAGAGAGATTGAGACAACCAAGCAAATTTTCCCCATCAAAAGCCGCAGAGAAAACCAAAGCAGAGCAGGAAGACAAAAGGGATGAGTCTGAAACAGAGGCGAAGGAACAACCAGAAGCAGAGAAAACGGAACAACCAGAAGCAGAGAAAACGGAACAACCAGAAGCAGAGAAGACCGAACAGATAAGGGCAGTCTGGAAAAAGTATGATGAAACATCTGAAAGCGAAGAAGGACCAGAAGCAGAACCGGAAGAGCAGGATAGCAAGAAAAAACTAAGGTTCTTTTAGAGGACTCCAATGCGCGCATTCAAGGAAGGTGAACGAAAACGAGTGACGACAGTGCGGAGAAAATTTTGAAGACTATGACTGAGGACGTTAAAAAGAGGACATGGTTCAAGTATTATCGCGGTATTGACGACTTCATTCTGGAAGCGATGAGAAAGTCGATGGAAGATTGGGAAAAATGCGCGCTTGCACGTGAGACTGAAAAAGAATCCGACGCAACGGTCGAGGCTACTGAAAGACCGAGACCCGTCTCAGCGGCACATACCAAAGAAGAACAAACCGAAATATCAGAAGACAGTAACCCCCAAGGATGCTCTCATTATGTAGGATATCTAATGAAGGAACACCCAAGAAAAACTCCGATTCCTAACGAATGTATAACTTGTGAAAAGATAAACCAATGTTTGTTGAGGGACCAATAGCCCATGTCATTGAAAATTGAAGACGTTATGATTGAAGAAGTCGTATCGGTGCCAGAAAAAGCAGCCGTCAGGAAAGCAGCGGAACTCATGAACAAACATGAAATAGGCTGTTTAGTAGTCGTGAAGAAGAGAAAACCTGTTGGAATAGTAACCGAGACAGACATGGTGCGAAAAGTGATCTTGGGTTCCATAGATCCGAAAGAAACCAACGTAGGTGAGATAATGTCACAACCCTTGGTGGTTGGTAACCCCGAAATGGATGTTGACGAAGCTGCGAGAATCATGCGAACACGGAAAATAAAGAAGCTTCCCGTCGTCAAAAAGGGTCGCCTCGTCGGCCTGATTACCACGACAGACATGGTCCGTTCTCCTGAAGTAATGAGAATGATGATAAGGACGATAGAAAGAAATATTCTCAAAGAGGTTGTAAGATTTATTGAAAAGAAGCTAGAACCAGACGATAGTAGATGAAATGCGTGAACTTGCGCATGCGCGGGCACCGCATGACCAACAGATTTATCGTTGTACGTTGCCCCGGTTTGGATAAGCGAAGAACTCTATTTGTAGCACGAGCCTTTTTTGTACTAGGAATTTTCTGGGTTCCTGCAGGATTTGTCTTCATGTTCAATCTTTTATTCAGACATACACTTCATTTTTGGTATGCTACTTTTTGCTATGAGCCTAAGGTATCTCATCGTTGGCTTGGCTAATCGAGACAAATGGAAAAAGAAAGAATAACCACCCCTGAATAATCCTCTTTTTCCAAATATTGTCAAGCATCTTAGAGATTATGGATCAACTGGCATTAATCGAAGTCTCTTCCACAAGTAATAAAAACGTAAGCAGAAAACTATGAACGTGCCCACTAGTTTGTCAGAACAAATCTCGTTCGTGCGAAAAAAATGCCAGGGAAATACTACGTCCATAACGCATACTTGGAAGGAAGCCATTTGGCCATTTTCAATAGAGAGAAGGTGAGAGTGAGAATAATTGGTCGTTAGAAATAAGCATATTACTATGTTGCATGGTGCTGGCGGAACAGTCATGCATAGTTTGGTCAAAGATTACATCATAAAATATTTTGGGAACCTAGGCAAGTTTGAAGTGCCACTTGAGGCTCTAGATGACGCAGCTGTTGTGAATGATATCGTTTTGAAAAGTGATTCACACGCTGTTAAGCCGATTTTCTTTCCAGGCGGAGATATTGGACGCCTGGCTGTGGCTGGCACAGTGAATGACATTGCAGTGTTAGGTGCCGAACCCTATGCTTTAGCCTGCGGTTTCATTTTGGAAGAAGGCTTGGACATGACTGCGTTTGAACGCATCTTATCCAGCATGCAGCAGACGTGTGTAGAAGCGGGTGTAAGCATAGTCACAGGTGACACAAAGGTTGTAGAAAAAGGAAGCCTAGGTGGGTGCATCATAAACACCTCTGGAATTGGTAGAAGAAGCGCTGCGTTGGAGAAGAACCTTGAAGTTGTCAGGCGATTCAGATCCGATTTCAAAACACGCTGGACTTTGGACTCAAACCTCAAAGCTGGTGACAAAATGATATTGTCGGGCACTATCGGCGACCACGGTCTAGCTGTCCTATCTGCACAAGAAGGCTTGAGCTTTGGAAGCGAAATAAAATCAGATGTAGAACCTCTAAACCACTTGATCCAACGTTTGCTGGGCGAAGTAGGCGGCATGGTCGCTATTAAAGATCCAACTCGAGGCGGTTTAGCTGATGCTCTAAACGAGTTCAGCGAAAAATCTCACGTGGGCATACTGGTTCATGAGAACAAAATCCCAGTTAGAAAGGATGTGCAAGCTGCATGTGAAATGCTAGGCCTAGACCCGCTTGAGATTGGAAATGAGGGAAAAATAGTGATAGGCGTGGTAAGAGAAAAGCATGAGCAGATTTTAGAACTTCTGCGGATGACCGAGGAAGGAAAAGAAGCGGAAACCATTGGTGAAGCAATAGCAGACTTCACCGGTGTGGCCATGCAAACAGTTGTCGGCGGCAAAAGAATAGTGAGCAGGCCTGTTGGAGACCCCGTGCCCAGGATATGTTAATGCTTATCGTTTTAGCCTGTTCGGGAGACTTTCGCCCAGATTCTACATGTTCCTTCGTTGCTTACCATGCATGGACCTACAGGCTTTTGTGGAGTGCACGTCTTCATGAACAAGGGGCATGCTGTCGGCCTAACCTTCCCGATTATTACAAGATGACACTTGCAGCCGGGCTGGATATCCACGCCGCCCTGTTGAATATTGACATCGTACTTTAACCGCGCGTCGCAGACTTCATGCTCCTTTTTAAGTCTCAGGGTTGAGGATGGAATTGTGCCGAGTCCACGCCATTTGCCATCCGCTACTTCGAAGACTTCTTTCATCACTATTTGAGCTATCGTGTTGCCTTCTGAACGGACAGCTCTTACATATTCGTTTTCCAATCGTGGTTTGTGTTCGATCAACTGTTTCAGAATCATGTAAACGCTGAACAAAACGTCTAATGGTTCAAAGCCAGCAACAACTGTTGGCATATGGTAAAGCGTTGGAAAAATCTCGTATGGCTTAAGCCCGATAATGGTGCTAACGTGGCCGGGGGCGATTAAACCGTTTAAACTTAAATCTTGCATTTCCACTAAGAGCTTCATGGCTGGCGGAATAAGACGATGTGAAACTAGAAAACTTATGTTTTCGGGCGGCTGCTTCAAAGCTTCCACGGCTGTGGAAGGCGCTGTTGTTTCAAAGCCTATGGCAAAAAACACGAACTCTTTATCAGGGTCTCTTTCAGCCATTTTGACCGCGTCACTTACACTATAAACAACATGAACGTCAGCTCCTTCAGCTTTGGCATCCAAAAGAGACATTTTCGAGCCGGGAACACGCAAAACGTCTCCAAAACATGTGACGACGAAGCCGTTTAATGCCAATTGTACGGCTTCATCAATCTCTGAAGCGGGTATGATGCAAACTGGACACCCTGGTCCAGCGATAACATCCACGTTAGGGGGTAACAGACTACGGAGACCAAAATGGGTAATAGTCCATTCATGCGTGCCACAAACATGGCAAATTTTCAGAGTGTCCTCTTTTGGTACAAGGTCACATATTTTCCTAGCGACTTGATTCGCCAAAGTTGAATTCCTAAATCTCAGGCTTTCAACCATCACGCATCAGCACGTTGAGCTCTCATTTACGAGCGCGCTGGATTTCCACTTCTGCTTCAAGAATCTCATTCCACAAGCGCAAAGTCTCTTGGGCTTCTTCTTTGCTTAGCACTTGAATTGCGTAGCCAGCATGAACCAAAACATAATCACCTCTTCTCGCGTCTACAAGTGCAGTGTTCACTTCTCTCAAAACGCCCTCACCGAAATCGACGTGAGCATTTTCACCTTTGATGCGTATAACCTTCGCCGGAATTGCTAGACACATTGTCATCACACTCGTCGAGTCCATACGCAATATATTAAGTACAGCCAGACGAGGAAAAACCAGCTACAAAAGCTTGGCCTAAAGATAGCCCGCCGTCGCCAGGGGGAATAGTTTCATGGATCAAAAACTCCAAACCCGAAGCTTCCACAATCTTCCGGATTGCCTTGGCCAAAATCCCATTACATGCGACTCCTCCTGAAAAGCCCAGAATTCTAACCTCCTTTTCTAGTGCTTTTTCAATGGCTAACGTGGCTAGGCCTTTAGCCAAATACGTATGGGCGGAATATGCTATGTCCGCCTTAGTATGTTTTTGTCTGTTTTCAAATATTTCCAGAAGCATCTGTGTAGTATCCAAAATGTTACCTTTTATTTTTGGTTCAAGCTTTAAAACGTCTTTACCTTTTGTTGCCACAGATTCCAGTTTCATGGCAGGTTCACCTTCATAAGTGCGCTCGTAGCATACGCCCAAAATGGCTGCAACGGCATCTAGGACTCTTCCACAGCTAGTTGTTTCAACAGTGTTGCTTCCCTTTTCAAGTTGATGAAGAATCATTTGAATCTCCTTAATGCCATATGGAAAGTGCTGCTGGCGTTGCAGAAGCCAATTCTCTATGTTCACTTGTCCATGAAGTATTCCGGCAACAATCCTAAGCGGGTATTGTGTTGCTAGGTCTCCGCCTATCAAAATTTGTTTTTGAAGATGACCTAAACGTTCATAACCGGAAGATACTTGAGTGCAAAATAGAATCTCGCCGCCCCAAGCTTCACCGTCAACGCCATATCCATATCCGTCGCAACAAATGCCAACG
>CP070636.1:853012-857264 GCA_020356305.1 Candidatus Bathyarchaeota archaeon
ACATGCGAGAAGATGGAGAGATGTTGACCTCATATCCACAGACAAATATTTGGAAGGTGTAATGGGTTGGCAAGAGTGTTGGTTGTTTATGATTCACATACAGGCAACACTGAGAAGATGGCTTTTGCTGTTGTCAAAGGCGTGGAGCAAGTTGAAGGAGTGAGCGCAACGCTTAGGAAGGTTGATCAAGCTACTCTTCAAGACTTGTTGAATGCCGACGGAATAATCATGGGTTCACCAACCTACTTCGGGCAGATGTCTGCGGAACTGAAGGCTCTTCTGGATAAGTCAATAGAAATCCACGAAAAGCTTGAGGGAAAGGTGGGTGCCGCATTCACAAGTGCAGGTGGAACAGCGACTGGTGCAGAAACAACTCTTCTGTCTATCGTGCAAGCAATGCTTGTACATGGAATGATCGTTCGAGGGCGATCAGATGACAAGCATTATGGTGTAGCAGCCCTTGAATCACCTGGCGAAGAAGAGCTCAAGCTCTGTAGAGAACTTGGAAAAAGGACGGCAAGTTTGGTCTTAAAGCTGAAGCAGTGAGCTATCGAAAGAGTGTTTGTGACGTAGGAGAACTCAGAGAAACATCTTCAACAAATCTGCCTTCGTAATGATGCCGGCAACCTTTCCTCTTTTTGAGACCAAGACGGCGGAATAAACCTGCAGGAGACCCGAGATCAAAGATAGCGGTGCCTCTGTTCCAACCTGAGGAAAACCTTCGTCCATGACTTCCTCAATGGATAAGACAGACACTTGACTGAGGTCCTTGCCTGCTGACATCTGGCTCAAAATAGTTTTCTCTGATATGCTTCCAACAGCGTGTTCTCCATGAAAAACTGGAAGCTGAGAGTATCCATGGTCCATCATCAGCCGCACAGCCTTGGAAACCGCTTCGGTTTTCTGAACACGCACCACTTCTCCGTGCAGTATTTCCCGAGCGTGAACTTCCATCTTCATCTCTAGCTGATTCAACACGTCAAGTATGGCTTTGACCTTCGTATAGGAAGAATCAGTCTTCCCTGACTCCAGCTTGGCGATAAGAGACTGACTTACACCCGCCAACTTCGCCAACTTGTTCTGGGTGAGACCAAGGATTCTCCTCTTTCGAGCAATCTCTTCAAGAGAAGGCAGCATACTCAAAGATGCTCGCATGGGTCATATATTCTTTCTGGAATAGAAATTCGCCTAAAAATTCAATCTAGACTCCAGTCTTACAGACCCAGGACATCTGTGGTTGACAAGTTCCATCAGAATCTAGGGAAAGCTTCGGAGCTCGACTTCCCTCGCAGCGCCTTCTCTCAAAATCTTCTCTCTAAGTTCCTCCGGTTTGCACTTACTCTTGGAAACGTCGGCTACGGCGAACCACTCCGCGGACTCTCCTCTCCGCAAGGTTCTTGATTCCGTGGACAACAGGTCCACTCCTTGTTCTGCCAACACCGCTGCGGCTCGTGCAAGTGCACCTGGAACATCTCTGAACGCGATGCGGAATTCAACTAGTCGAGCCTCTGGGTCTGCGAAAGGAACAATCCGAACTTCCTTATTGTCCAAGTCCGCTATCAACATAACGTACATACCTTCAGAAAGCCTCACCGCATCCCGGATAGATGACGGCATGGTCACCCTTCCCCTAGAATCTATCCGAACTATTTCAGACATCCGCATAATTCTGCCTCATGCTCAGTAAAATTAAGACTCTGTTAAGTCTCGGGGGCTAATAAGCATAGCCTACTAGCAGCCAGCTGCCCAGAGCTTAGTCAAGCTTCCCCGATCTTCCACGACTTCACGGGTCCACAAACGGCTTTGAACGGCAGAGTAGGAAAACGTTCGTTAAAAAGCGCAAGATACGGAGGGCAGCAGAGAATCTTCAATCGATTTTGCTCTGTTTTTCTTTCTTTCCTTTTCGCTTGCTCTTCTCTATTATTCTACCACTCCTCTTCTTCCTCTTCTTCCTCTTCTTCCTCTTCCCATTCTTCCTCCTCTGTATAGCCACGCATGTTTTGACCCCCAAAAAAACCTCGGCACTGCAACTTGTATATATGCATTTTGTTCAAAAAAATAGACGCAAAAAATCCTTTTTCAAGGACATAGGGCTTAAACAGGTCTCCTTTTCAGCCTTATATACTCAAAAATAGAGTGGAATTCTAAGTCAAGTATAGCATAACGCAGCGGATGATGAAGTTCAATGGTTGGCACTTACGTCAAACCCTAGCGTCGAGGTCCAAAAGGCTGACAGAACTAGAAAACTTTATAAGCCGTGTGTACAATATGGGTCGTAACCCACGAATTGCCCACGGAGGTAGAGAATGACAAATCGGAGGAATAACGTTCATACGACTGCAAACACCAAAAGGAACCAAGGATTATCTACCACCGGAAGTTGAGCGCCAACACTACGTTGAACAGAAACTGAAAGAAGTTTTCAAACTCTGGGGCTACCAAGAAATTCGTTCTCCAGCCATCGAACTTGTTGAAGTTTTGTCCACAGGAGTGGGAACCGAGCTAATTGACAACATGTTCAAGTTTCAAGACTTTGACGGAAAAATCGTAGCGCTACGCGCTGAGATGACGGCGCCTGTGGCAAGAATTGTGAGTACCAAGATGCTTGAGGCTCCGAAGCCCATCAGGCTCTTCTACATCTCCAACGTTTTCAGGTACAACCAGTCATATCTTGAGCGGGAAAGAGAGTTCTGGCAGGCGGGCGTCGAACTCATCGGCAGCAACACTCCCGAAACTGACGGAGAGGTTCTGTCTCTTCTAGCCTCATCCTTAAGAAAACTCGGCTTAGAAGAGGTACGGATCGACGTTGGACACGCTGGTCTGCTAAAAGACCTCCTCAGAACCACTGGCTTGAACAAAGAAAACAAGCAGGTTCTTCAGAACCTCCTCCGATATCGAGACGAGAACCGACTGGAAAAATTCATGGATCAAAACAATCTCTCCCCCAAATTAAAAGAAGCTTTCATACAGCTCTCCCGTTGCAGACGGCTACACGAACTCTCTTCGATATCGCTGGGACCGTCGAAACGCCAGAAGACAAAGAACTACATGAAAGCCTTACTCGAGGTTAAGAATGCTCTAGCCAACTACGGTGTTGACAACCTCGTGTTCTTCGACTTCTCTTTGGCCAGAAAGATCGAATACTACACTGGAATTGTGTTCGAGGCTTCCGTTCCAAACCTCGGCCTCCCCTTGGGGGGAGGAGGAAGATACGACAACCTCCTGGAAAAGTTTGGAAAACTGAAGATTCCAGCAACAGGTTTCGCGGTTGAGATTGAAAAGTGCCTACAAGCCCTCACCACTCAGCGTTTTCAACCAATAAAGAGGCGCAAAACTAGATTCCTTGTAACGTCCAAATTCAAAGACGCCGCGATAAGAGCGGTTAAAATCATTAGAGGCGCTGGCGTGACCGCCTTTCTCGATGTGAGAAGAGGCGGCAGGAAGCAGGTTCTCGAGTATGCGAAGCTTAGCGGAATAAACTACGTCGTCTTCGCGGATTCTTCTGTTAAAAAGCCTGCAGTCATACATGACGTTCAGTTAAACGTTGTGAAGAACATGACGATCAAAGCTTTTCTGCAAAGCGTGAAAGATGATGAAAGATGAAAAGAAAAATTCGCATAGCCGTGCCAAGCAAGGGTCGACTGAAGGACCCGTCAATCCAAGCGCTCCAAGCCGCAGGCATGAACATACCAGAGAAAGTGAAAACCTATGTCTCCGAAACCTCTGACCCCAGATTTGAGGCAGTCTTTGCCAGAGCTTTCGACGTGCCGATATACATCCAGTACGGAGCTGCAGACCTCGGCTTAACGGGTCACGACGTGATCCTTGAACGAAGAGCTGACGTTCACGAACTCTTAGACCTGGGTTTTGGAGAGTGCCAGCTAGTCGTCGCGGTTCCTGAACACTCGGGAATCAACTCCGTCGATGATGTCCCAGCGTTGGCACGAGTTGCAACAGAGTATCCAAATCTATGCCAGAAATACTTTGAGAGTGTCGGAAAGCAAGTCGAGATTCTTGTAGTTCGCGGAACCGCTGAGTTGTCGCCTAGACTCGGGCTAGCGCAGATAATTGTGGACATCACGGAAACAGGGGAAACGCTGCGCAGAAACAAGCTAAAGGTTATTGCAAGGATTCTCGATTCGTCCTGTAGACTGACTTGCAACAGGATCGCCTACAGAGTCTTCGAGAGCGAGATTAGCGAGCTCCTTGGCAAGCTGAAGAGCGGAGGAACTTGACCACATGAAAATCATGG
>CP070636.1:857364-859973 GCA_020356305.1 Candidatus Bathyarchaeota archaeon
CGGCTTTCCTAGTTTCTAGAAACCATCGTTATTATCGAGTGTACACATAAAACATGTTTGTTTACGCGAAAATCATTGGTTGCATTCGTTTATATACCATGGAAACAATATAGTAAAATCTGATTCGCATAGTAAACGTGGAATCCATCTTGTCCGCACAGAAAAAGCCTGCTCGAGAGTTAGACTGTTTAGGTCTCTATTGTCCTGAGCCAGTATTTAGAACAAGGCAGGAGATCGACAAGTTGGCTGTTGGTCAGGTTCTAGAAGTAGTTGCCGACGACCCGGCGGCAGAAGAAGACATCAAAAGGTTAGTCAAGAGACTTGGACATCAACTCTTAGAGGTTCGCAGAGAGAATAATCGGTTTCATTTTCTAATCAAGAAAGCGAAGTAGGGAAGTGATCCTTTTGAGAAAAGTGTATATGGACTATGCGGCAGGAATGCCCGTAGATCCCAGAGTCTTGAAAGCCATGGAACCGTTTTTTATGGAGAACTATGGGAATCCTTCATCTTCTCATTCTTTTGGGGCAAAGCCTAAAAACGCCATGAGCGAGTCGAGAGAAAAAGTTGCTCAACTAATAGGCGCAGAAAAGGCTGAGGAAGTTATTTTTACTTCAGGGGGTACAGAATCCAACAATTTGGCGATGAAAGGAGTTGCTTACCGGAACAAAGAGAAGGGGAATCACATAATCACAGCCACCATCGAACACATCTCGGTGATAAACATCTGTAAACATCTTCAAAGACAGGGCTTCGAAACTACCTACATACCAGTGGACAAGCAAGGCATAATTGATTCTGAACGACTGAAAGAAGAGATCACAAATAAAACAAGCCTAATATCGGTTATGTACGCAAATGGCGAGATTGGCACAATTCAACCAATAAAAGAAATAGGAAAGATAGCTCACGAGAACCAGATCTATTTCCACGTGGACGCCGTCGCCGCAGCAGGAAAGGTACCCATCAACGTTTCAGAAGAAAACATAGATCTCCTGTCAATCTCTTCCAACGACATGTATGGACCGAAGGGCATCGGAGCCCTCTACATTAAAAAAGGAACCAGAATTCAACCAGTCATGCAGGGCGGCGGTCAGGAAAGGGGCCTGCGTTCCGGCACAGAAAACATACCAGGCATAGTCGGGATGGGTAAGGCAGCGGAGATCGCCCAAGAAGAGATGACAGCAGAAGGTAAACGGTTAAGCCAGCTAAGGGACAAACTCATAAAGGGTGTTTTGGACACGATCCAGCGATCTCACTTAAATGGTCATCCAACCAAAAGACTTCCTAACAATGCCAATCTCAGATTTAGCTATATAGAAGGAGAGTCTCTCATTCTAGGTCTAGATATGCTGGGTATTCAAGTATCTTCGGGTTCAGCATGCACCTCAAAAACTTTAGAACCTTCTCACGTATTGCTCGCAATAGGCCTAGCCCACGAAGAAGCCCATGGTTCCTTACTCTTCACCATGGGCAAGCAAAACTCAGAAGACGACGTAGACTACGTATTGGAAGCGCTGCCAGGCGTCGTGAAGAAACTGAGGGCAATGTCTCCTTTAACTCCTAAGGAAATGTTGAGGTGATCAAATGTATAGCGAGAAAGTTATGGATCATTTCATGAACCCGCGAAACATAGGTGAAATCCCAGACGCAGACGGAGTTGGAACTGTGGGTAACCCCGTCTGTGGAGACCTCATGACTGTGTACATTAAAGTTAAAGACGATAGATTGGCAGAGGTTAAGTTCAAGACCTTCGGTTGCGGAGCAGCCATAGCTACAAGCAGTATGGTTACTGAGCTTGCCAAAGGAAAGACGATCGAAGAAGCCTTAAAGATTACCCGAGGTGATGTTGCAGAGAGCCTAGATGGGCTACCACCCATCAAGATGCACTGCTCTAATTTGGCAGCAGACGCGTTGCATGCAGCTATAAAGAATTATCTGGAGAAAAAGGAGAGCAAACAATGAAAGATTTGGTAAAATGTGAAATCTGCAACGCACAGACCTCTGTAGACGAATGTGTGTTTGCAACCCACAAGAGAGTTATTGAAGGAGAGGAGCACGTTTACTGCTGCTGTGTAATTGCGCAAAGAAAAGTGCACATTCAAAAAGAAAAAAGGGACAAGCCCAGAAAAGAGTACACAGAACAGGTTTAATGATGTACGTCAAAATAACAGAAAACGTAAATGCGCGCGCAACATGCGCGTTCGCATGAAATTCGATTCGCTGCGGAAAACTTGACAAAAAAGAGGGAAGGTTAATCGGTAATCACTGCGGATTCTTGTCGTGCGTAGCGCTTAGATTCTACCCTTCTGTCTTAACGAGCTCCCACACTGGACATGCCTGGTTGCAATAGCAGGTCTCACATGACATGATTTCCTTCTGCCCAGCCAAATAACATCGCATTTGTGTTACCTCACGGCTCTTTTGAAAGCTTTTATCAAAGAACATCAATAGACATGTAGCTACAATGTTTGCGCGTTAATTAACAGATGCGCCGATAGTTGAAATGATTCGAACTTCGTTATATGACATTTGTGGGGCCGTACCTTCAAGAAGATTCTAAGAACGCATAAAAAAGGAGACATAATTCTGTGAAGCACATCGAAGCCTA
>CP070636.1:860073-864847 GCA_020356305.1 Candidatus Bathyarchaeota archaeon
TAGGCTTCTTGGATTCGGGGCGGCTTGATATGATTGGCCTTGATCTCGGTTAGTCCGCATTCTTCAATCTCACTAACCTCGTATGGGAAGTCTTTTTCTATGATCTCCATTAGGGGGCCGAAGTCCTCTCCGACCATGTTGACTACAAATTCTGTGTTCTCTTTTATGTTTCGCCATGTGTCATGGTTCACGTTTGAAGAGAAACCGAAGAGCGGCTTAGGTTTGGTAGCCATCGGTGAGTTCCAGCTGAAAGGTGCAGCATTGGAGACTCCACGCGGCGAGATTGTAGATATAACCACCGTCGGTCGAACCAGCAGCTTGTAGAAATCCTTAGATTCGAGCTTCATCAATACCACCATTAGCATTTCATTTGTTTTCTGAAGCTTTAGAGTTTTTTCTAAAAAGTTGTTTCGCGTGCATACAATATACTGCATCCCCGACTGGACTTGAACCTCATTCGCAATGCGCGCGCGTTTCAACATTGTTTCTTGTAGCTTGAAAGGAGCGTGAAAACAGTTTAAACTCGCGAAACGTCGAATAATACTTGTGTTTTTGTGAAAAATTATTTTACAATACTTCACTATGGGTGTTGGCGTTTTGCGAAAAATAGAAATGCAAAAAGCAGAGTACATGCTAGTGGAGGGTGATAGATGTCCATATATGTTCTTCTTTCAACTCTGACTGATGAGGGAAGAAAAACTGTCAAGGAAAGACCGGAGAGAATTAAAGAAGTCAACAGGGAAATTGAGGCTTTGGGAGTGAAAGTTTTATCGCAGTATGTTGTGCTTGGGCCTTACGATTTCGTTAACATCGTCGAAGCAGCCGATAACAAGACCATTGCCCACATGTCGCTTGAGCTAGGTTCTAGAGGAACCGTTCAAATCATGAGCTTAGCAGCGATTCCAATCGATGAATTCATTGAAAGCTTGAAGAAGAGATAGAGTGACAGATTGGCCTCTTCCAAGCATGGAGCTCTTTCCCTCACATGAGTCTTCAAACTACGAGGAAAGACAGCTTCAAATAGGAAGGGTAAGACCGACCAGTTCTCCGAACAAAAGATAGCTTGATATTACGTAGCCTAATATGGCACCGCTGCAAAGATATGGCAGTCCGGCTTGTGGTTTTCCGTTCATGACGCGTGTCAATAGCACGGAAAAACCGAAGAGGGTACCAAGCATCACTGACAGGGCTATCAGGAGCCCATTACTAGCAATATTGTGAAAGGTGGATGTGACTAGGAATCCTGGAATTACAACGTCTCCCAATCCTAAAAACAACGCGTGTCGCTCTTCGTCCTCTTTCAATCGTTCTTTCAAACTTCTTGTTTCTTTGATTAGAGAGTACTTTCTGATTTTCGGTATAACTAATATGATGGGCAATTTAAGATCTAAAACAGTGTCTGCGAGATCGATCATGTGTTTTGTTCGATACACAGATATTGCATCGTATATTGCCAAACCAACGAGCAATATGACAACCAGAAAGATGCTTAATGAAATGCCCAACATTCCGATAGCGCCCACTCCCACTACGATGCCGCATATGTCTATTACATACCATTCCGGATACTTGACAACCGCTATCACCAGGACCGCTGCGGCTGCTATTGAGATAACCAATGACCACACTGCTGAAACTACAATGGACAGTAAGGGATTGAAAAAAAAAGACTCAGTGTATGCTGTTGCTCCCAAATCTATTCCTTGGATTAGTTGTTTCTTCCAAAATTTTGCAACCAACAATATTATGGCCGTAAAAACGAACAAGGTCACAAAGAAATATAGGAGGTTCACGGGATCATTTGGGTTTTCAAACACAATCACGTCAGCGGCTTCAAACGGTCTTATTACCAACAGCGCCAGACTATAGATGAAGACAAATATACCGCCCATTGGAAAAAAAGGAAGAAAATCTCTCTTTTGTCGTTTCTTTTCGTCGTTCATTGTTTTTCACGGGTAGAGTTTGCATATTTATATGGTTCGATAGGCGCGCATGCATGCATGCAGACTATGCTCGAAGAAAACCTTTGAGGGCATTCTTCACTGACTTGAGGAATGTATGCTTGATTTTCTCAGGTTCCTCGAGGCCTTCAAGCTGAGCAATTCTGAAGTACGCAGGGGGATGTGGGTCAAACTGAAGCCATTCAGATCTGCGGTAACCTCCGAATCTGGGTTCTCTTTTATAGAGGGGAAAAAGTCTTTTGAACGCGATCTTTCGCAAGGCTTCTGCCATCACTTTTGGTTGACCAATCATTTTGGCGGAGTCCAAGTCAGCTCTGCTTTCTAAGAACTTTCCGAAGAAGTAGATAAGCCCTATTGCCACGATGAAATACAGCCAGAAGAATATGAAGCCAAAGCGCAGCAGAAATGGCAAGAACACGTAGAAGCGCAACATGTATTCTGCGCTGGCTAGGGAGGACATAACCAACGGATCATGTGCATTTAAGTGGCTCATTTCATGACCGATGACGCTGAGCAACTCGTCTTCTTCAAGTTGCGTCATGATCCCCGTTGTCACCATTATGGTTCCCAGCCTAGGGCTCGGCCCTGCGGCTGCAGCGTTTGGAATGATCGTGTTGGACACTACAATCTTTGGCATAGGAAGATCGAAATTGTTGGCTGCCTTTTTTACAATCTGGAAGAGGTCTACTTTCTTGACGGTGAACTCTTCCGGTTGGCAATCTATGCCGTAGTTTGCGAAGACATTGCCAGCTGTTTCGCATTTGATGGGTTTGTCAACGGCGATAGTAGCCTCGTATATTTCTTTTCGTATTTCAGGGATTTTTTTGGCGTGTTTTTCACGAAACTCTTCGAACTTGTCAGGTGAAAAATTGTATTGTAGGAGATGTATCTCAGGTTTGTCCTCAGTGATTTTCCAGTTGCTAAATCTGGCTATCAGCTTCCCGGAAAAGAGTGCCAACACAAACGAGACCCCGACAAAGATGAGAGGTGCGTACACGCCGAATATCGAAAAGAACAGAAAGGTGAGGGCTATCAAAGCGATGTAAAGAGGGAGCATGGATTCGGTGAAGATTCTTCCAAGCATCCCTCTTCTTTCTTTTCTGGGAACTATTTTTTCCCCTGGCATAAAAGCAAAGTACAAGGTAGTTTTGCGAATTTCTTCTTCAAACAGTTGGACCGTGAGAAACAGGTCCTCGTAGAGTTGGTCCAAGAGAGATGTGGAAATCCCTGCGTCGCTGAGTTTCATGTTTACTGCTATCGGAATAGTGGCATCCACTGTGACGTCCACATATTGATCTGTGTTAGGAACCAATACTCTGTATGAAAGATAGTTTCTCCCGCCTTCAGTAACGACGCTGATATTCCGGAAGGTTCTATATTTTTCATGTCGAAGCAAGTAGTGGCGCCTCAAGTATTCTGGTAGAAACCTCAAGTTTCCGGAGGAAAGTTCTGTGTCAATCACGTATCTTAACTCGGTTTCTCCAGAGCTTGTTTCTTGCAAATCAACCACTCTTAGAATAATGTGTTGTGTGAAGAATTTTAAGTTTTGACTTTCATGTCAAATTAAATCGAGATCTTTGCGGTGGACAAAAGCATGCAGAACCCGAAAAACAAGAATTCTTTAGGAAACATGCGCGCGCAAGCTGAGATTCTATCAGCCAAACCGTGTCCTCAAGCTTTGTTCATACAGAAACGATTTCTTGCATTGCGCACGCCATAGACTTATATCTCGGGTTTTAAGAGTAATAGACACAAACGTTGGAGAGATTGTGAGATGTGTGAATCCAGCAAGACATCATACGAGTGTTGTGGTAAAACGTTTGCGACAAAGGCAGAACTAGAAGCCCATAAAGAAAAGATGCACAAGACATGCTGTTGCTCCTAGCTTAACCAAAGAATCTCAAAGACAAATAATCTCCTCCCTTTTTGTACCTGCCTCTCAGAACCTTTTGATGCGCGCGCAAGATTTTTACTGTAAAACCTGTCAACCTATTGGACAGTAGTCCATACGTTCATGGAGAAAGTAGTGGGTTCGACAAACAGCGTGAACTCTTTGTGGAGTTTCATGAATCCGTCGTCTTTTAACTCTTTCATCCAGCACTTTTCAAGGTCTGCCATGCTATCAAATTCCCACATTTCAATGTATGCACCAGCGAGACCGCCGAACATTTGATGGAAGAGTCTGAATGATTTTACCTCTTTGAACAACTGCGGATTCTGTTTTTTGTATTCAAGAAGTTTCTGGATCAACGTCTGGTATTCCCCTTGTTTTTCTGGCTTAACCACATATGTTTCTACTACGAAAACACTCATTTTCTCATCTCCTCTTCTTTCCACCAACATCGTTCGAAATTGTAGTAAAGATTTAAGCTCAAAACTTCCTCTTTGCGCGCGCGACTACTGGGTAACTTCCTCTATAGTGTAGTCTTCGTTCCTCTCTAGCAATCTGAAAACATTTCCGCACATGGGACATTTAACTTCATTTTTGATGTGAGAGGCTTTTCCAAAGTTGAGAGTCCATCCGCATCTTGGGCAATAGAACTTTACTTCAAACCCTGTCGTTTTCAGTCTGTGGAGCATTTCAGTTAATCCGGCCGCGTGTGCAGCTTCATCCTCAGCCAAGCTTTGAAACATTTCTTTAATTCTGAAGTCTTCGATCCTTTCGGCAAACCCATAATATGTCTGTACGGCTGTTCTTTCAAACTCTAGGTCCTCCCCCAGGAACATTCGTATAGATTGCAACCTTTTGCTCATACTTCTCTCTCCAAGCTCATTTCTCGAAAAGCTTTATGTTGCCATTAATCATTTGCAGA
>CP070636.1:864947-869038 GCA_020356305.1 Candidatus Bathyarchaeota archaeon
CTTTGTCCTTCTCAGGGTGACCGACCCGTTCATACATTATGTTAAGAAACGCAGTCCAGTATGGCGGAATTGTGTTGATGAAAGTTATCAGATTGCTCGGACCGACAATATCCACCGCACAACAGAAAACATCAGGCGTGAACGTGGCGCCAACCAGAGCAGCGTAGCCGCCATAAGAACCACCATATATCGCCACCTTCTCCGGATCGGCAATACCCTGCTTCACAGCCCATTAACCTCTGATTGATGCGGATTATGTCTACGAGTTTGTGGGTCAAATCGTCTTCAGATCGGATGCCTGACTCCAGCGTGATCGAGGGCCGTACGTAAACCGGTGGAACTGGAAGAACTTGAAGAACCATCCATTCCGGACGGGCATTCTCTGGATTGAACCCAAACAGTTCAAGGTCTTCGTCCGGTATTCGTTCGAGTCTTTCTCGAACCATGCTTGGCGTTAGTCGTTGCGCGCCTCCTTCTGGGATCTCTTCGCTGAATTTTGTGGGCTTTTCAAACACCACTTTATATTGAGGGCTTCCACAGTGGAGACATTCTTTTCCCTTCGCCTCCTTCAAAACTTTCTTGTAAAGAGTATCGGGAACTGTTCCCAACAATTTGCGTGACTCTTTGATCCTAGCCTTTATTTTTGCGATTCTCTCTGGAGGCAACAGTGCGCGCCCACAGTTTCTGCAG
This sequence comes from Candidatus Bathyarchaeota archaeon, assembly GCA_020356305.1. The sequence continues at coordinate 865,638 of CP070636.1, forward strand.
GTTACTCCGAGAAGACTGTAAACTATTTTGGTGAACTCAACGTGAATTATGGGCACAGCAAGTTCGATGTGACCGAAATGTCCTGGACATCGTATGGCTGTGTTTCCGCAGGTTTTGCACCGTTGTCTTGGCTCAAGGGTTCCCAGCCGACCATCCATGAGTCCCGAGGTTATAGGAGCCCCGTCTTCATCATAGGTGTCGGCGGTTTGAATCTCTGCAACTGAGAACCTGCGTACGTCTTGTGGAGAAAGTATTCCAAAGTAAAGTTGGTCTACGACCTTGTGTACTCCTTCCTCTATTGCCACTTCAGGCTCTCTCCTTCAATTTGAGACGAGGCGTCACGCAGAGGCTCAGCAGCTCCTGCAGAAGAAGTTTGAAGGCGTAAGAGACAATCACCGCGGATATCCGCGCTTTCTCAGCGCAGAGCCTGCATACGTACCTGCGCTGTTTAATGTCGTAAAAGGCGATGTAGCCGCAGTTTTCGCATACGTAGAGAAGGTATCTATCAGATTCCTCGAGCAATCGGTCTCGCAACAACATCGCAGCACCGTGCCCAATCAGACAGTCTCTCTCCATCTCGCCGAATCGCAATCCACCGCCCCTTGCCCGTCCCTCGGTTGGTTGTCTCGTTAACATCTGAACTTGACCTCTCGCTCTAGAGTGGATCTTGTCCGAAACCATATGGTGAAGTTTTTGATAGTACACGAGTCCTATGAAAACGTCGACAACGAATCTCTTACCTGTAACACCGTTGTAAAGAACCTCTCGTCCAGTGTGACTGAACCCCAGATCTATCAACGCTTGTTTCAGTTTCTCGGGCTTTTCATTGATAAAGGGTGTTCCATCCACTGGCCTTCCCCTTGCGGCAGCGACCTTTCCAGCCATTGATTCAAGGAACTGTCCAATGGTCATTCGTGAAGGAATAGCGTGAGGATTGATTATTATATCAGGAACTGTCCCTTCCGAGGAAAAAGGCATGTCTTCTTGCGGGATGATAATTCCCATAACGCCCTTCTGTCCGTGGCGGGAGGCAAACTTATCACCCAACTCCGGGATGCGTTGATCGCGCACCCGAACCTTCACAACTTTGCTTCCTTCGCTACTCTCAGTTATGAAAACATCGTCCACAACGCCCGTTTCAGCGGTTCTCATGTCTACAGAGGTGTCTCTCAGTGTTGGTCCTTTGACTTCAAACTCCTTGTATTCTTCCAAGAATCTTGGTGGGCTTGTTCTTCCTATGAGAACGTCGCCGCCTATGATTTCCGATTCTAAACCGATGACGCCGTCCATTTCCAGGAGGCGATAGTACTGTTCGCCTCGATAACCCCGAATTCCCGGTTCAGGCGTGAGAAACCGGTCTCTTAGTCCACCGAGGTATTGACGGCACTCTGCTTCATAGATTCGATAGAATGTCGACCGTCCTAAACCTCGCTCAATAGATGCCTTGTTGAAGATTATGGCGTCTTCCATGTTGTATCCCTCAAAGGATACAACGGCAACTACACAGTTTTGCCCTGAGGGTCGAAGGTCATAACCTATTATGCCCATAGGTTTCGTGTCAACTAGGGGTTTTTGCGGGTAATGTAGAATATGGGAACGTGAGTCCACTCGGAAGGTGAAGTTGGTTGTTCGTATTCCAAGCGCTTGCTTTGCCATTGCAGCTTCGTAGGAGTTGCGTGGTGACTGATTGTGCTCGGCGTATGGTATGAGCGAGGCGCATATTCCAAGAATGGTGTAAGGTGCGATCTCCACATGCGTATGTTCAGGTATCAGATCTTCAAAACTCACGGCTGCAAACACGTTTTCCTCTTCTTCGGCGTCAATGTATTCGGTGATGCCTTGGCTCACAAGATCGTTCCATGTCCACTCTCCCGAACGAATTTTCTCGATGGCTTCGAGTTGCAGTTTGGATACGCCATTTTCAGCAATTATTAGGGGTCTACGCACGCGTCCTTGATCGCAGTTAACATAAATCTCTTCTTTTTCGCCCGTGCTCTTAGAGAAATGGACGAAATTGACTTCTGTGGATATTTCTCCGTTTCTGCGCTTTGCTCTCAGTTCAGTGACGAGCTCTACCGGTGACGCGGAGTAGCCGATGGGTTTTCCATCGACAAAGACCTTGGCGCCGATTGTTCGGAGGTTTTCGTTCGCTTCCTCAATAGGAATCACCTGCATTCGAAACAGGGTTTGGTTCACATTTTCAGCGTTCGTGCCCACAGAGATGCAAGCAGCCAAGGCGAGGTTCTTCACTAGGCCGCAGTTTGATCCTTCCGGTGTTTCGTTTGGGCACAACCTTCCCCAATGGGTTGGATGCAAGTCTCTTGCCTCGAAGTTGGGTTGGCTTCGACTGAGCGGTGACTGCAATCTCCGCAAGTGGCTCAACGTAGAGATATGATTGGTTCGATCAAGAAGCTGTGTGATGCCTACGCGTCCCCGTCCCCAGTTGCCCGTTGCAAGTGCATGTTGAAGGCGTTCAGCTATGATTCCAGGGCGGACCGCGGTGGAAACCGTGATCATTTGTCGCTTGAAACCCATCCGTTCGAGCTGATACTTTATGTCGCGGCACAGGTTCCTGAAGGCGACTCTGAAAAGGTCAGCGAGCAGAGGCCCAGCGAGCTTTAAGCGTTTGTTCTTGAAGTGATCTTTGTCATCGCTTTTCCGTTTTCCGAGTTTTAATTCAATAACCCTACAGGCCATCTCCCCTAAGAAGAGCGCCTTATCCCTGCGCGTTTCCGAAGTGCGGCCAACATGAGGTAAAAAGTTGCGGTCAAGAATGCTTTCGGCTTTTTGCCGTCGATACTCTTCCACTTGGCCGTGAGCTACGCGGCTCCCGATGTACATTATAGCCTCTTGAACGGTGTCCATCCCCACAGCCTTTTCAAAAGATGACTCGAGCTCATTTTGTACAGCTTTCCTAAGAGAAACAATTTCAGCCACTTCCTTGTCAGATTCCAATCCAAGAGCTCGCATAAGAATTACGAGAGGGATTTCCGTAGGGACTCCAGGCAAGGAAACGTAGATGGCACCATCCGATTTCATTCGCAACTCGATTCTTGCTCTGAAGCCGACGGTGGTGGAGAAAATTTTGGCTTGATAGACCGGCGCCGCGCCACGCGTATCAACGTCCACGAGAATTCGATTTGGAGCAAGGTCTTCCAACGCGACGACGGCACGTTCAGAGCCATTGACAACGAAGTACCCGCCTGTGTCATTAGGGTCCTCTCCGTGCTCAATCAGTTCTTCAGGAAGAAGTTGAGAGAGGGCGCAGAGCTTTGACTTCAACATTACAGGGAGATCACCTATCAGAACAAGCTCAGTTTCCAGTTCCCTGCCGTCGACTACCGGAGTCATCTCAAGAGAGATAGGAGCGGCATAAGTCAGATTTCGGAAACGTGCCTCCA
>CP070636.1:869138-871725 GCA_020356305.1 Candidatus Bathyarchaeota archaeon
CAATTGGTGGAACTTCCCATATCGGGTGATGGTTTCATCCATACTGTAATACATGCTCCATCGAAGTAATCCCTGATATTTGCTTGATCATAGATTGAATGGACAGGGCTAACGGACAAACTTGGTTTGGTCATTTAGATCTCAATTCCGACCGAGGCTACAACCGCCGCTCATGATTCAGGGTGACATAGCGTAGAGGACGCCCGACAACCCTTGCTTCCCAATTATGTGATTTCAATAACCCGCAACAAGTTCGTGCCTCCAGGGACACCCACTGGAACACCTGCTGTAACGATCAAATAATCTCCTGGCTTAGCAAGGCCTTGACCCACAGCCCATGACGCAGCCAAGGCAAACATCTCTTCCGTGTTGGAAAAGGATGCTACCGAGGCCGGGATTACCCCCCAAGACAGGGTCAGCTGGCGTTCCGTTTCCAGATTCGGCGTCAACCCAACGATAGGACATGACGGCCTAAATCTAGCAACCAAACGAGCCGTACTCCCAGAGGTTGTGCCCGCCATAATCGCAGCTGCCCGAAGATCTTCGGCCATTTGGCAGGCAGCCCGACTGATCGACGATTCCGTCATAGGCAACAGATCAGAGAGGGGTTCGCTAATGTACAAACGTCGATCCAGATGGGCTTCGGTCGCTTTGGCGATCCTATCCAATATGCGCACGGCTTCAACGGGATAGTTCCCCATGGCTGTTTCCTCGGATAGCATGAGGCCGTCCGTGCCGTCCAAGATCGCATTTGCTACATCAGTGGCTTCCGCGCGGGTTGGACGTGGACTGCTGACCATTGACCGAAGCATCTGCGTTGCTGTGATTACGGGTTTACCGGATTGGCGAGCAATTTGAATAATCTTCTTCTGAATTATGGGCACCTCTTCCAGTGGCGTTTCAACACCTAGATCGCCCCGGGCAACCATAAGACCATCCACTTGTGCCAGAATGGCCTCCAATCTGCTGATCGCCTGGGCTTTTTCTATCTTAGCAATCAACAAAGGAGGACAGGCAGCCTCACTCAAAACGTTTTGAACAGGGTCTATATCCCGCTCATGGCGAACAAAGGAAAGGGCCACAAAATCGACCTTTTCTTCCAGTCCAACCGCCAGGTCGCCTCGATCCTTCTCTGTAAAGGCAGGTACGCTCAAGCTGCTGGATGGCAAGTTAATTCCCTTGTACGATTGAACCGTGCCACCGACCAACACCCGGCAAATCACCTTGTCCACTGCTTTCTCTTCCACTTCGAGTTCCACCAGCCCGTCTGCCAGCAGAATGCGTTCACCGGTATTCACATCGTCAACAATATACGGGTAATTGACAGGAAGCGCTGATGGGTCAGACTCATCGTTGGGGCTGAGGACAATCCTTTCACCTGCCTCCAGTCTCTTTTCTTCAACCGCGAGTTTACCCAGGCGAATCTTTGGGCCTCCAAGATCCTGAAGTATTCCCACCTGTTTGCCCAGTTCCTGAGATATTCGCCTGATGGTCCGGATGGTCTCTCGGTGACTGTCGCGGTCTCCATGGGAGAAATTGAGTCGAGCCACATCCATTCCCGCAAGAGCGAGTCTTCTGATTTGCGCTTCTGAGGAAGTAGCCGGTCCAATGGTGCACACGATCTTCGTTCTTCGAAGTCCAGCGCGTCGCTTTAAGTCTACCATGCCTTCCTCCTGAATTCTTCAGAGAAGATATTCTCTTGCCTGCACGCTACCACCGAGGACCTATATCTATTCTTGTAGACTTTTCTGTTACTTCCGGTCCACTAGAAAAATGCGCACGTCCATCACATTAGTCCTGGTAGGTCCTGTCATCAGCAGGTCCTCCAACGCTTCGAAGAAGGGATACGCATCGTTTCGGCGCAAGTAATCGTACGGATCAAGGCCCTTTTCACGGGCGCGCTCCACGGTGTGACCATCAGCAATTGCACCAGCTGCATCCGTCGGCCCATCGGTTCCATCTGTCCCCCCACTCAGAACAATCACATCTCTTTCTCCAGCCAGAGCAATGGCTGAAGCCAGCGCGAATTCTTGGTTTCGACCTCCTCGACCTTGTCCTTGCAGGGTAACTGTCGTCTCCCCACCGGACAAGATGCAGGCAGGGACTGGGACAGGATTTTCTGAATCACGTATCTCTTTAACAATAGCTGCATGGACTTTGGCGACCTCCCGCGTTTCCCCCTCGATCCTTGCAGACAAGATCAACGCCCTGTAACCTAAACGTTCAGCCTCCTTGCTGGCAGCTATGAGTGCCTGTAGATTAGTTCCTACAAGTTGCCAGGACGAATGTTCGAACGCGGGATCGCTGGACTTAGGAGTTTCTGCTATTTCTCCTCTCTCCCCCTTGTCTACCCGGTCACGAACAGATGGAGGGACACGATCCCATATCTCGTAACGCTTCAGTACTTCTACAACATCTTTAAACGTACTGGAATCGGGAACTGTAGGTCCGGAAGCGATCACATCCAGATCATCGCCCACAACGTCCGAGAGCATAAGGCTGACCACGGTGGCCGGATAGGCCAAACGCGCTAACCCACCCCCTTTAACCCTGGAAAGGTGCTTACGCACAGTATTAATCTCGTGAA
>CP070636.1:871825-876088 GCA_020356305.1 Candidatus Bathyarchaeota archaeon
CCGAAAGAAGAGGATACGAACGACTGCGATGACCGTTGGTATCGACCAGGGAAGGTTTCGGACAAAGAGCTCCCAGAGGGCTACGATGAAGCTCGATACAGCGGCACCGAACGATCGCCCCATCCCCGAAAAGGGTGTCCATAGCTGGTTCCCGGCAAACTCACCCGACCCCCGAAGCGTCGCCGGTACAAGCCAGGCTACACCGGCTGCCAGTGCACAAACGGTTACGGCGAGAAACTGCGGGCTCTTCCAGAGGTTGCGCCGCTGGCGGTCGGAGACAAGAGAGAGGAAGCTACCTGGAATCAACAGGAGTGCCCCAGCACCGCGACACCCATTCTCATTGCGTACCTCATTTGATCTCCATTCTCTCCCCCTAAGCCAACAGGTTTGGTGGAACTATTGTTTATCATAACCTCCATTGAATGGATCATTTGTACATTCGGATGCACATCCGTTGGCATACTTCCCACCCACGCTGCATCGACGTTTTCCAGTGCATCTCCGATAATCATTATCTTTTCACAGTCTTCCAACGTGCTAGGGCGCTGAGTCCCATCCCGATCAGTGAAAAATGTTCCATCACCAAAAGTCGAGATGCGAAAATCGTTTTTCGACGTTGGAACCCTCTCACCGTTCCGATTGAATCGAGGTAGTTCCTTTGGAGCCTTTTTTCTGAATTCGTCGAACACGGCCTCCGGTATCTTTGCCATCTTCGTTTTCCGATCCACTAAGGTTCCGTTTTTTTCAAGGATGTCCATGGCTTCATCGTGCAGGAATTGGATACCTGTCTTCTCCAGCACTTTCACTGTAGCGCGGTGAATCTTGTCCATGTCTTCTTTGGAAAGAAGCTTCAGCATACTTTTTCCCAGATTTTTCACCTCCCCTCAAATTGTTTTGTTCTATTCAACAAGGCTTCATTTACGCTTGCACACGCACATAAAACTTATTAGTTGCGAGAAAGCTAGAACTTCAACTTCATGGTTGAAAGACGTTTATGAAAGCTGTTATAGTAGGAACTGGAGCTATTGGAATCGTAATTGCCTCGGAGCTAGCATGCATGCATGCAATGTTTAGAAGCTGAGGCTAGAGACACCCTGCTGACCAAACTAGCTGAAAAAGACATAAAAGTACAAGAACGAGTGGAAACGGCCTAACTTGAATGTGCGCGCGCAGGTAGAGAATTAGAAGGTTCCTATGTAGGCGTAGGTTCGTTTGATTTGCATGGTTTTCAGTGCGGTGTAGCGACAGTAACCGTCGATGAGCATAAAGTCTTCCTGTCTAGCTATGACGGGCCAAATGACGATAGAATATTCTCTGATAGATGTTCGAAGTTCATCGCTGCGTTTGGCAAGTTCTGCCGCAAAATTGTAGCCTCGTTCACTATCAACATAGTTCATAATGTCAGGATTCAGTTTGAAGTGTTCGATCTCTATGATTTCTAGACGCCATTTGCGTTTCGAAAGTGTTTTCCACCACGGATCTTCGTGCGAATCCCGACCTTCAAACTTGGCATCTGCCTCCCATTCTTTCCGAATTTCAGTGTTGATGAAATCGTGAATCCCTTCAGAGTCTTCAATCACCCAGTAGGTTATTCCCTCAAGTCTACGAATCGGAGTCTTCAAAGAGCGTTCCATAACAAACAGCTTCAATCCTTCCGTTTCTCTTACATTTAATAGGTTTTTTCACCTGCGAACAAAAACCGCCCTGAATCTGCATCGCCGTGGACATGGCCCCCGCAAAACACTGTTCTTTCTACTTGATTCTTGAACACAAGCCTTATGACAACTTAGATTACGTAAAATGAAGAGGTGCAGTGATGAAACTAAAGAGTGCTTTGATGCTTTCGTCGGTTGTTTTTCTGTGGGGCTCGTCTTTTACATTGCTTAAGCTGGGACTGGAAGAAATCCCGCCTGTAACGTTGGCTATTCTGCGTTTCCTAGTTGCTCTGCCTTTTGTCGTTGCTTTCACTTATTCTCAAGACTAGAATGCTTTCGGCGGGGATATTCTGAAAGAATGGAAAATCTTTTCGGCGCTGGGTTTCGCAGGGGTGACCTTATACCACGTGTTTCAAAATTTCGGGTTGCAACTGACGACAGCTTCGAATTCCAGCCTAATTATTTCGGCAAATCCAGTGTTCATTGTTTTGCTAGCTCATTTTTATCTGAGGGAACGAATGACTTGGAAGCATGTGTTTGGTGTTGCCTTTGCTTTTTTGGGAGTTGTGCTAATAATAAGGCCTGTGGAATGGTCACTTGATCCAATCAGAATAGTGGGAGATTTGCTATCTCTTGGATCTGCCATCTCTTGGGCGGTTTATTCCGTTGCGGGCAGAGATGTCTTGTCAAACTATGGTGCAAACAGGGTCACCATGTTCTCATTGATCTTCGGAACACTATTCTTGTTTCCAAGCACGTTTCTCTTGGAACAGCCAGTTTTGCCTAGGTCCCTATGGAGCTGGTTTCTACTACTTGTTCTGAGCTTATTTTGCTCGGGATTGGCTTACCTGTTTTGGAGTAAAGCTTTGGAAGATGTTTCTGCTACAAAAGCGGGGGTCTTTCTTTTCTTTCTACCCGTAATCTCAGTTTTTGTGGCACACCTCGTCTTATCAGAGTCTCTAGATGTCTTCTTAGCTATTGGAGCGCTTCTTGTCATACTGGGAGTAGTCTTAACCGAACGCAGTTAATACGTATGCGCGCGCAAAGATATATGAACAATCATCACATGACTACTCTGTGCATGTTGGGATGCTCGCAAATGAGTCACCGTATCCTATTCGTGGATCCAGATGCTTGCACAGGATGTCGCGCAAGCATGGTTGCGTGCTCATCAATAAAAGAGAAAGTTCACGGATTGAAGCAGTCAAGGCTTTGGATTCAAAAAAAGGAAGTTACCTGTTCAAGTGTTCCAGTAATCTGCAAACAATGCGCAAACGCTCCGTGCGAAAGTGTTTGCCCCACAGGAGCAATATTGCGCAACCCAGAGACTGGCGCCTATGTTATAGTCAGCAATGAATGCACTGGATGTGAAGAATGCGTTCGAGCTTGTCCCTTCGGTGTCATAACAGTTAGGAAGGGACTAGCGGTAAAATGCGACTTGTGCGAAGGCGATCCAGAATGTGCCAAAACATGCACGCCTGGGGCAATAAAGTACGAGGATGCGGCGACTGAAGACTCGAAAAAGAAATGAAGACGAATGGAAAAACGAGGTAAGGCTTTGGCAACGGTACCAGCGCGGGCAGGAGGTTCCTGAAATGTACAGTTGGGCAGGGAAGATACTTCACATAGATCTGAAGAAAAAGAAGATTTGGACGGAAAGGTTCAGACAGAAACTAGGCGAAATGTTTCTCGGAGCGAGGGGGATAAATGCTAGACTTCTCTGGGATTTGATCAGAGAGCCGAAGATCGATCCGTTAGGACCGGAAAACGTTTTGATTTTTGGCACAGGAACTCTGACGGGAACAACCGCTCCTTCTTCCGGAAGAACAACGGTCACATGTAAGGGTCCAGCAACCAACCTTTATCTGAAGACCAGTGTGGGCGGCCACTGGGGGGCTGAACTGAAATTCGCCGGGTACGATCATATTGTGCTCTATAACGTCGCCAAATCTCCAGTTTACATTTGGATTCATGACGATGACGTTGAAATAATGGACGCCTCTGATCTTTGGGGATCAGACGTCAGAGAAACAACTGAGACAATAAAGGAGGAGTTGAAAGACAAGGAAATAAAAGTCACGTGCATAGGCCCTGCAGGCGAAAACCTCGTCAAGTTTGCCGCCATAATGAGTTCCGGTTACCACGCGGCTGGAAGAGGCGGCGGAGGAGCCGTCATGGGTTCTAGGAAAGTCAAGGCCATCGCGGTTAGAGGTACAAGAGAGATAGAACTTTGGAATCCTGACGGGTTTAGGGAGCTGGCACTTGAAGTTAGGAAGAATCTGGCGGCAGACAGCAGTTCACAAGAACTTTATGAGTATGGAACATCTGGATCCACAGAATACGACAACGAGTTGTATACGTTTCCAAACCGCAATTTCAAGTTTGGTCACGTCGAAAATGTGGAGCCCCTAACGGGTCAAACCCTTATCGAAAAAGGCTATTTGCTCAGAAGAGCAGGATGCTTCAGCTGTACAATAAGTTGTCATAGATTTGTGGCAGTAAAAGATGGACCGTACGCGGGAACATACACGGGAGGACCCGAATATGAAAGCTTCTGTGCACTTGGAGGCCAAACGTGGGTCATCGACACAGAGGCTGTTATCAAGGC
>CP070636.1:876188-880581 GCA_020356305.1 Candidatus Bathyarchaeota archaeon
AAGACCTTTGCTGAGAGCCCTGCCATCACCTCATCTAGGAGTTCGCTTACCTGTTTTGAGCCGACAGCGTCAAAAAGAGTGGATCTCGTGTTCGCTGCGAACTCGTCAAGGTTTCTGATGACCCTGCTTGGAAGTTTCACCCTGAAGACGTGAGGTACGGAGTCCTTTCCGAGGAAGTTGAAGGTTGCAGTGCCGTCGCCGTTGAAGCGAATATGCTCCGGTCGGAGAGTTGAAGCACCAACGGTGTCCGCCTCGTCAGGGTCCTTCTCGTCGCCGACCCTGATCTTAAGCTTGTCAATAAGATAACAGACGGTGGCTGTCTTCCTTCGTCTTTGCTCTGCAGAGGCGAGGTTCTTCCAGATGTGCTTTTGGACCCATACCAGGTTATTGCGAAGTTCCCTTGCCTTGTTAAACTTGGCGATATCTTTCCTCTGCTTCAAGATGCTGGAGTCGGAAAACCAGACGTATTTCATCTTGTCGGTGAGTTTATCTTGCCATCTGGCGATCCACATGGCGTCGGGTTGCCAGAGTATGGCCTTCCAATTTCCTGATGGCCTAGAAGCATCTGGCGAGAGATTAAGTTCGATGTTCTCCTCACGAGGCCCCTCCTTCCAGCGACCTCTCAGAGGATGTTTTCCGCGGCCGATGAAAATGGAGCTTGGTTCAACGACGTAGTTAGCCACTTCCATCTGGGCGCTGTCAACCCAAGCGTATCCGTGGTGTTCCTTGTTCGCTTCCCTCAGTGTTTTTCTCTGAGCTGCCAGCTGTCTCCTCTCCTCCTTGGAGAGGTTTGCCTTCAAACTTCGCTCCTTTTGGACAAAAGACAAAATCTCAGAGTAGTCAACATCCTCAAGTTTCACTTCAACGCCAAGCTTCTTTGAGAAGTCACGGTGGAAGTTTTCGGCGAATACACTATCTTCCACATAAGGCGTCCCTATTTTCTTGGCCCAGGCGAGAGCCATTTCCTCCTGCTCAGGTGTCAGCCTAATCTTCTCTTCATTAACCTGAATCGTAAGACCTTTTCCCTTGTGCAGAGGTGGAACCAGAACGCCATTATGGTGTAGGTGTTTCATTAAGTCTCTTCACCTAGGTAGATTCCTATACGAAGAAGGAGAAAACTTAAACCTTGCTTCTTTCGAATCCACATCGCACACGCATTAAGGTTGACTTTTTCCCAAGTTTGTGCTGCGCGCGCTAGGATGCTCAATCTGTCTTCCATCCTCAGTTATTTCTGCTTGAAGTATGCGCGCTCATTATGAGGATAGAATCTCAGCCAAACGGTATCCGCTCATGTCCAAATCTTTGCGTTCCTTCCAAGCGTAGTCCAGATCAACGGAAACGGTTTTTCTTCCCTTCATTCCAACCATATTCTTCCTTGCACCTTTTAGAAGTAATTCCACAGCATGAGCTCCAAACTGGTGGGCCAAGATTCTGCTTCGTGCTGTAGGAGGTCCGCCCCTCTGTGCGTGCCCCAAAATAGTCAAACGCACGTCGTATCCGGTTTTCCTCCTTATCTGTTCTGTAATGGTGGCAGAATTCCCAGCCCCTTCGGCCATAACTATGATCTCGGATGCTTTCCCCTTTCTTCGACCTTGTTCAAGTTTTCCACATATGTCCTGTGTGTTATACTTGACTTCTGGAACGAGGATGAATTCTGCACCTTCTGCGAGACCAACCTCTAGGGCGAGGAAGCCTCGTTTCCGACCCATCACTTCCACCACAAAAATTCTCTCGTGGGATGTCGCTGTATCCCGAATTCTGTCAATCGTGAACAAGGCTGTGTTGACGGCTGTGTCAAAGCCAATCGTGGTATCCGTTCCGGCTACATCGTTGTCGATGGTGGCTGGCACTCCTATTATAGGTAATCCGCTGGCTTCGTGTATTTCGCTGGCGGCCTTGAAAGAGCCATCTCCTCCAATTACTATTAGACTGTCAATTCCATTGTTCTCTAAGGTGTTTTTCGCCTTCTGGATGCCTTGACTAGTCTTCATCTCTTCACATCGGGCAGTCCTGAGTATGGTTCCGCCACGATTAATTATTCCGCTTACGGAGCGTGAGTCTAATGGGCGAACCGGTCCTTCAATGAGCCCCGCATATCCTCTTTCGATTCCCATGACCTTTAGTCCATGGTAAGTGGCTACGCGAACTATGGAGCGGATGGCTGCGTTCATTCCAGGAGCGTCTCCGCCAGCGGTTACGACGCCGATTCTTCGCATATTAACAGACTCCCTTTTCAAGTTGTTATATCTTCAAGATCTCTTATTTTATTACTTTGTGAGTTTCAATTGCGAGCAGCGTAGTATTCACGAGGTAGATTTCAAGGCGTCCGAAGAACTTTTGAAGAACCGCCTTCGTAAATGGTTTTCGCGCAGGTCTTTCAGTGGCAGATGGAGGCTGCAGAAGTCCACGTTTTCGATGTATTCAACCGCTTCTCTACGGGCCAATTTTTCGATTATTGTTGCGTCTTCTGGATTGTGTCTCAGCAAAATGGCGGTTCTCAACGTGGTAGGTGGTAATAGCTTTCCTTTTCCGTCGATTCATGTGGCATTCATAACCGCATTCCGTTTCACGTCAAATCTGGCTTCATCGACGAGTTTTTTGTATGCGCACTCAAGGTGTGGCGAAATACAGTGGCAAGATCTTTCGGAAGCGAAAGTAACATAAGGTACGAACAGAAAAGTTATGAAGTTCAAGGAAGAGTTACGGGATGGAATTGAAGCCTCTTAGCATTATCTACTGGAGCAGAGTTTGTTTCGGCATCGTTGCAGCCCTCACCTGTATTCTATTGCGACTTGATCAAGCCAATTATCCCCTAGTAACCGGTTTGTCAATGGGAATAATTGTTTACATTGTTACTTACTACATCCTCAAATGGCAATTCATAGCCAAGGTGGAAAAATCATCTAAGGTGTTCACAATGGGGATAGGAGCCTACTTCCTCACTTGGATCGTCGCATGGACTGCCTTCTACAGCTTGTTGTTTGGGCCGCCTGTATAGATTTGAAAAACTAACGCGCGTGTGTATATCTTCCAGAATCAGCCCAGTTTGGCCTGTATAATCTTCTTGGGTTTCATGTTTTCTTCGAGTTTTATTAAGACGCGCATGTATTCCGTCCAAGCTTTGAAGAAGCCGCGATCGTAGTCTGAGTGAAGTTTGTTCTTGACATGTCCAGAAAATTCTCGGCGATACTTGATCAGCTCCTGTTTATCCTTCAGATTCGTGTTCGAAAGAAGCACGTACTGATCATCATTTGACCTGTGAGCCAAAATCATGCCGTCAAGTGCCCTCAAAAACCCTCTGTTGAACTCGTTTTTCTTCACGTTCTTGTTCAGTCGCTCTATCTCTCGTTCTGCCTCGGCAAATTGCCTGTTTGTCAAGAGTTGAAAGAAACGGGTCACAAGGGCTGCTGCTATGGGCATCGTACCTTCACCTTTCCTCACTGTCTTCCGTTACGTCTTCCACTCCGCTTCCCGTAATCTTAAACACTCTTTCTCCTTCGGGCAGATGTGGACTGGAAACGAGACGGGCAATTCTGACTCGTCCGCGTGCAGACTTGCGGAGGAAAACTCGGGTGTGGCTTGTGTGGGCAACGATGTGGCCTCCAATGGGGTGTACCGCCTCACCGAAGAAGACATCTGGCTTGGCCATGACTTGGTTGGTTACTACCGCAACTGCGTTGAAAGCTCGAGCCAACCGGATCAGCTTGTGCATGTGTTTGTTGAGTTTCTGCTGTCTCTCCGCTAGCATTTCTCTGCCGAGATATTCGCTTCTGAAGTGGGAGGTCAAAGAGTCCACAATGATCAGACGAACTCTGTTTTCTTTGATAGCCTTGTCCGCGTTTTCAAGAAGAAACATCTGGTGCTCCGACGTGTAGGCCTCAGCATAAATGATGTTCTTTGTTACCTTCTCCGGGTTTAGCCCCCGTTGATGCGCCATCTGAACGATGCGCTCTGTTCTAAAGGTGTTCTCCGTGTCCAAGTAGAGAGCTCCACCATCCAACCCACCCAACTCATCCGGTAGCTGCACATTCACACACAGCTGGTGGCAAAGCTGACTCTTGCCACTTCCATATTCTCCATAAAATTCTGTGATGGTTTGAGTTTCCAGCCCTCCTCCAAGAAGCTCGTCCAGCTGCTTACTTCCGGTCGTCAACCGCAGCACGTTTTGCCGCATCTTCAGCAGCTCATCAGCTCGAATGAACGAAACAGCAATGGTTGATCGGGCCGCACGGATGACTTCTAGCGCTTTTTTGTCTCCAACGCCTGCTGACTCAAGCTCTCTCACCGTGGCAGTGGCCAAGGATTCTATCGTGTGAAATCCGAGTTCTCGAAGTCTCTGAGCTATCGCTGGTCCGATACCCGGTAAGTCTTCGATATGCCGGTATTTCTCTTC
>CP070636.1:880681-885014 GCA_020356305.1 Candidatus Bathyarchaeota archaeon
AGGAATTGTCGGAGGAGGAGTAATCTATGCTGGACTGGCAAAACTGGCTGATGCCGTAAAATGCAAAAAATAACGTATGCGCGCACAAGTTCATCTCTGGTTTTGCTTAGTGTGACTACGTCTACATGGCCTTGAATTAGGTTAACCAGCAGCGCGATTGTTATGTGACCAAGAATAGGCTTCTTGAATCCTAATTCATTAGCAGCGTCTTTGGATGAGTCCACATGTACATGTGTTATCTTCCATTGATCGTCCATTTCAGCTCCTGAAACTTTACCGACATTGAAAGGATCCGCAGTGATCACCTTTTTTCCATTAATTTCACTTACTTCAACCATTTAATCATCATACAAAAGTAACACCTACCAAGCTATGAAAGCTTTAATATCACAATTTTTAGTTCTTTTGGAATTAATGCAAATGCATGCATGCAGAGAGGTTCTGGATTGCCGTTTGAGATGGTATTTGCAGTCACTGGTTTCATTCTAGGTCTTGTGCTTCTAATCTATTCCAGCAACAAGGCAGTACAGCACACAATAAACATCGCTTTGGAATGGGGAATCAGCCCATTTGTAACAGGCCTCATACTAGTGACCATAGGCACTGATTTACCCGAGATCGTCAATTCTATCATCGCTTCCTCGCTAGGTCACGCAGACATCAGTGTGGGAGACTCCCTCGGTTCAGTCCTTACACAAATGACTTTGGTAATAGGGCTTCTTCCCTTTTTGGGGAAAAAATTCAAAGTAGACCGAAAAAAGATAGCGATAATTGGCGTCTGTGAAGTCTTAGCACTCATACTTGCAGTGTCAATAGCCGAGAAAGGATACATCACAAGAATTAATGCACTCTTCTTACTGGCTAGTTGGCCCCTCTTCCTCATATTATTCCGAAACGCCATAACTAAGAAGTTTAAAGAAGATAAGGTTCCAGCAGAAATCATTGTAAAGAGGCATTTCCGTCCCATTTTAGTAGCCGCTCTTGGCTTCATAGGCGTTTCGATTGGAGCTTATGTGGTAGTGCAATCAATAATCCAACTTTCAGCAGCTTTTCAGGTTTCAGAGTTCTTCATCAGTTTCTTTGTTCTCGCGCTCGGAACGTCTCTTCCAGAGCTCGTGGTTAATTTGGCAGCTATCCGGAAAGGTCAATTCGAGCTTGCGATAGGAGATGCCATAGGAAGTTGTATTGTTGATGCTTCTGTTTCTATTGGAATTGGACAACTCTTCTTCCCGCAAATAGTATCTGGGGAAACCGCTATGATTACAGGCCTGTATGCAATATTCGGTTCCATCGTAGTAATATTAACACTTGCACTAAGAAAGAAACTCGACAAGAAGGCAGGAGCATTATTCATCTTAATATACTTACTTTCTTATGGGCTGCTGTCCGTTTGGTAGAGGTTACACAGAAGTATGTTGCGATTCCTCTCACTGCTAGGAGTAGAAGTAGACATTTAGCCGGTAATAGTAATGCCTTAAGAAATATCTAATTCTAGTGTGGCACTTCGGATTTCGTTTGAATTAAATTTAATGTGTGTGGGGGATTAAAATTTAATCTCTCTCTCATTCGTTCGTTCGCATGCATGAGGGAAGGCCAAGGCCAGAGTCGAAGAATTAGAGCAAGAATTGAATAGTCTAGGCGAAAGGGCATAACAGAAAGCGATACTGCTAAGTTAAGTAACCCGACATGAAAAGATACTGGTGCAACTATTTTTCTTTGCTGATTTTCCATTTGGTTCTCTTGTGGTCATCAGCAAACCAAACAATCTCATGTGGCCAACTGCATGCATGCATGCGTGAAGAAATAGCATTTGCGAAATCAAAGACTTCTTTCCTTGAATTCCATTTGTATCCTAAACCGATGTAAGTAATTGTGATTTCACATCGTCTTGTTTGGAGTTCCCAAGAGTGAGGCAAGATAACCTTTGTCTCAATGGGTGAGGGCATTCTTCCCAGATAATATTCCAAGTGATATACTCCTTGCCCATTTTCGTAGAAAATTAGGCCATCCCCCTTGAAGCGCCTTTTTAAGCTTTTATACTTAGGTCTAGCTGGAGGAAATGCGGTTATCTGAAACCCATAAGTTTTTCTTATATCTATGAAAGGAGATTCAGAATCACAATTGAATGGGATGTGAATAACCTCCATTCATTATGCCTTTTCGTCATTCCAACACATTTAAAATAAGCGCTCTAACGTATTTTGCAGTAGGGGAGAGGTAAGTGAAAATACCTAAGAATGTGCTTCGCCCTAGTCTATCTTAGAGAAAGTGAAATATCCCTTAAGTCGGAGTTCAGGAGATATCTGACTTACGATTCTTGGAAGATAGGTGCATGCATGCTGGTCTTATTTTTTGAACAGTTATAGTCAATGCAAAAGTCTACTTAGTTGTCGAAGATCGTTTTACTTTGCCTCTGGTCTCTTTTAGCAGAAGCGGTAGTGAAGCAGATAGTCCTATCGCGAAAGAGGAAGCATAGAATGGCGCTAACATGCCCCAACTGTCCCAAAGGATACCGCTGAGAGCGTTTCCCGACATTAGACCTATCCAAAAAGTCGCTGCCGCAACCCCATTTATCAGACCCCACTTTGAAGATGGTGTGGCATCCATCATAAGAGTTTGCATTGCAGGCCACGAAAGATTCAATGTAGCGTTTGATAGAAACATAAAAACAATCAATTCTAGCATGCTTCGAGAATAAGCAAACAACAAGAAAAACGGCGACGAAGCCACAAAAGTTACAAACATAACCTTCCTTCTATCAAATAAATCACTACACTTGCTCCCTGGGATTTGCACAATTATGGAGGCAACTCCAAAACCAATGGCGTATAGGATACCTATGAATGTGAAGTCTACATGAAATTTTGACACGACGAAAACTGCAATCACTGGTTCAGTCACACCTATACTTAACCCTTGAATTATGTTAATCAATGAGAACAGAACTACCGTTAACAGATATTTATCAACCATATCGACTTGTTCATTCTTGTAGTTCATACCTTTTACTTGCGGCTTCCTTCTCGTCTCTTGTATAAGAAATGTGAGAGGGAAAACAGCGAGTCTCAATATAAAACAGGTAAAGAAAGGAATGCGTATGCCAAGCAAATCTGCAACTATTCCGCCTATAAAAGGGGCAACAGTGGAACCCACTAGCCAAGAGATATTTGTCCAGCTGTAGGCTGAAGCCATAGTTTCGGTTGAAGAAACATCCGCTATTATTGCCCATCGGACAGGCATGTATAAGCCCATTGCAAAACCAGACAGCATAATCCATGGCATCAAATCCACCCAGTTGCTAGCAAGAGCATACATCAGTGGCGGGAAAACAGCTAACAATGTACCCAAAACATGTAGTCGTTTTCTACCGTACTTGTCGGACAGGAATCCGCCTAGAATTTGTATTGCTGCAGCGACAGCACTGGATGCAGAGAACACGAATCCGAGTTCTGTCATAGATGCGCCAAGAGAATTTCTTATGTAAATCGGCATTATTGGACGGATCAGATCAATGGCTAGGGAACTCATTAGGAAGATTATAGAAAGTCTTAGGATGTTTCTTCCATGGGCCATGAATCGATTCAATTCCTTTGTCCCCTGCCAAATTGATCAACCACTCTCTCGGAAATGGCAGTCTTCTATTTGAGAACAATGAGAATACAAGTATGTGCATTTAAAAATATCTGAGTGCCCATGCACCACTTACAGGATAATAGAAGTCATCACCCTCAAAGCATGCATGGTATTTGAGTCACGTTTTCCATGGCTCTGCATGCATGCAAACAGGAACTAGAAACCCTAATTGACGAAGAGGCTCTGCTCTTAGGTAAGTATCTGAGAGATGAAAGGAAGGGTTGGATTCCTAGAATTGCTATTCCTTAGATTTCTTCTGTCATCTTTTGACGTATCGGGCAGATTGGACAATAGACTTTTCCGAGGTTTAGCAAATCCTCAAGTTCTGTTACCGCTCGAACTGGACATTCTTTGCTCTTGTCAAACAGACACCGTCCTTTTGCTTCGGACATTTCGTATTACCTCGCTTTCTGTATTGTCTGAGAACTCGCTTAAGACTCTTAGTGTTAAAGGAGAGTTCTAGCACGAGAATCCGTATGCCTTCTAAAAGGATATGCGAGAAGTTTGCATGCAATGCATGCATGACGCAGTCCAGCTTCTGGAAAGTATCCTGCATGCATAATTTTTGGGAGTAGATGCTCTCTCTCGCATTAGTCATTATTGCTTGAAAAACTATTCTCTACGTCTATTGGCTTTCTTTAGTTCTCGTTCTATATCTTCAATAAACTCAATGTAGTTGTTTCTTGGAATACTAGCTCCG
>CP070636.1:885114-893026 GCA_020356305.1 Candidatus Bathyarchaeota archaeon
CGAGTATCTTCTGTCGCTCCCTAAGCTTCTTGCCCTTGATTTTTTCGATGGGAATCTTCTTGTTGAGGGCAGTTTTAATTTGTTTGAGGCTCAACTCCTCTACTTCCTTGCCTTGGGGAGCTCTGGCAACATACTTGACGCCGGTCACTTGGAGGAGCTCCTTCAGTATGAGGTCCCCACCTCGATCTCCATCGAGGAGCGCTGTGACCTCTCTGTCTCGACACAATTTGATTATGCTCTCTGGGATTTTGGCGCCTTCAACCGCAATGGCATTCTCGATTCCGTTCCTCAACAGATTTATCACGTCGGCTCTTCCTTCAACCAGAATTATGTCCCTACTTCCTTCAATTTCTGGTCCAGCTGCTAATCCTTCTGGCCCATATTTTTCAACTTTCGCTGCCCTCAAAATCTCAGAGACTTCTCGGAAGATCTCTTCAGTGCTGGGAAGGGTTTCAATGGTCCATTCATGCAGGATTTTTTTTGCTCTATCTATGATGGCTCTCCTTCTCGCGTCGCGCACGTCCTCAACTTTCTCTAGGGTCACCATAGCGGAACAAGGTCCAACCCTGTTTATGCTCTCGATGCTTGCTGCAACGATGGCTGTGGAGACTCTGTCGAGGCTTGTTGGGATAGATATTGTGCCTGTGGTTTTGTCTTTTTCTGACTTAAGTTCGATCTCTATTCTTCCTATTCGTCCCGATTTCTGGAGTTCTCGAAGATCAAGTTCAGAGCCAAACAACCCTTCTGTTTGTCCAAAAACCGCTCCGATGACATCAGGTTTTTCGACAACACCCTCCACTTGGAAATTGGCACGGATAACATACTTTACCGTGACCGTTTGCGAAGAACCCATTAATTTTCACCTCAATCACAGATTTAACCTCATTAAAGCAATGAGATGCTCTTAGGCTGTAGTTGGCTTGTACCTCTTATATTTTACTATTTTGCACTCCACATTTTTTCATAAGCGTTTCCACGTAGGTTGCCAAGCCTTCAATGTCTTTCACGTCTCGCCCCACGAGACCTAGGAGTCTTCTCCAAAAGACCGAGTTTGGTTTTACCCTCATTCTTTCAAGGTGTCCCGTCAATCGTTTAGTCCATTCCCTGCCACGTTTGTCGAAATCCATCAGAAGGATGACTTCCCGTTTTTTTCTTCTCTCAACCTCACGAACAACATCGAGAAGAGACTTTCCCGAGGTTTTAGCTGAGATAATGTCACCTCTTACGTTAAGTCTCTGCAGGGCGTTGATATCGTTTTTTCCCTCGACAATTATTGGGGTGCCTTTGGCTGCTTCTTTTTCAAGTCTCCTTATAAGATTCACGATTTCTTCGGTTCTTTTCTCCAATTTAGTTGACAAAATCGTTACCTTGTGATCTCTATTTCCATCATCCTCTTCAGAGTTTTTGGACGTCTACGAAAATGTTCTCTGACTGGCCTTAGAATTTCCATAAGGGCTTCTGCAACGCCGTTCTTTAAATCCAGAGGGTGAAGCTTTCCCTTCGAATAAGCCTTCTCCATGGCTTCGTAGGTTTCGTATCGTTCTGGACCACCATACTTTGAGGGTCGCGGAATGTCCAGACTTTTCTTCTCCGCCAATACTACGTGCTTGACCAGTTCAAGCAGGGGGTTTCTGTCAACCTGCTTGGGGGGGCAGTATGCCGCCCTGACCTTGGCCCTAACATTGTCCGGCGTGTCATGTATGAATATGCAGGTCTGTGGCATGCTTTTGCTCATTTTCGAGCTGATCTGCAGGTTTATGTTGGTGTCTTCGTCAAACCGCTTTTCGAGCTTTTCGGGTTCCTGCAGTCCCATTAGAAGGTGGGTGTGAATGCATACAGGTTTTTCCCAGTGAAGTTTTTGAGCAATGTCCCTCGCCAGCATGTGGGCTTTTCTTTGATCCATACCAGCGCAGGCTACGTCGAGATTCATATGGAAGATGTCTGCAGCTTGCATGCAGGGATAGTAGACCCAAGCTGTTTCCATGTCGGCTAGGCCCGTTTCTCTACCCATTATCGGAAGCGCTCGCCACGTTCTTTGCAGTGAGGAATTCTTAGCTATGCGAATTACCTTCTCCCAGTATTCTATGTCTCTAGCTATGTCAGACGCCCAAACGTACCGCACGCTACCGGAATTTATGCCAAGGGCAGTGAAGCACTCCTTAAAATACTCGCCACCAGCACGAATGTTTTCCATTTTGCCTCCCAGTTTGTTGTTTATCCAGGAGTGCCAATCTGCGAGAAAAATCGTGAAATCGAAACCGGCGTTCACCATGTCTTTGATTTTAGAGCCACAGACTAGCCCCATCCCAACGTGCATGAGACCGCTGGATTCAAATCCCCAGTAGGCTTTGGGTTTATCTACGGTCTCCAAGAGCATGCGCAATTCTTGAGAAGTTACGACCTCCTCTGTGTTTCTCGTAACTAAAGCCAGTCTCCGCTCTAAGTCCAAGCCTTTTCGCCTCTTAGTTTTTCGATGTCAGTTAACTTAAAAGTTCTTGTCGCGGGCGCTGTGTCCCACGTAACTAACACTCAGCCTCACAGTCGGAGCCTCACGCTCCTCTCAGCGGAGCTCTCTCTGACGCGGGGTTTTAGAGCGCCCGCGCCCACCGTGTCCCACGCTTGGGTTAACCCTTCGTCAAGGGCAGGTGAAGTCACCAGCCTCTGTTGGGTCCGTCTGCATGAGCCTTCTAGTAGGTTCCGGTGGGATTCGCTCCCGCTCGTTTCATCGCTGGCATTGAATACGAGAGTGGACGGAGATAAATCTTCCTAAAGCCAAGCCGCAGACTCTTCAAACTTGCTCAAGGTCTATTTCAAAAGCGCCTACTGGGTTTTCAAGTTCAAAGTTGTTGATGACCTCCGGATGGATTTCTCCAAAGACGCCAACCTTTCTACGTTCAACATGAACGGCTGCTACCCTTCCCTCCAAGAAGCTTGGATGCCTCGTCGCTTTCATCTCCCATCGTTTTGCCCCGATGTTGACAAGTAACGCTTCTACAATAGATTTTATTTCAGTGAAGTTAGCGTTTGGATGTGTCGTAGCACAAGCAAGTTTGGTTACATCTCTTGTTTTGGATTCTGTCTGACCGTTAAAGACGATGACGTAGCCAACCTCGAAGATTTTCTGTGGATACTCAACATGGGTATTGTGACTGAGAAATTCCATGAGACTAGGCAAAAGCCAATCTCGCAAGCAGGTGTAAGTCACCATTCTGGGGTTGGCGATTTTCACAACCTTCTCCCGTTTTTTATTCATTTTTGTTTGCAAAGTTTCTGGGTTGGTCATTGTGAATGTTAGAATTTCTTGGAATCCTAAGCCTACCATAAGTTCTCTGACGAGGTCGCAGAATTGTGCGTGAGGAGATAAGCTACCCGTAGTAGGTAAGCGTTGCTCTCTTGGCTTGATATTGTTGTAGCCGTATGCTATGGCGATATCTTCTGCGATGTCAACTGGATTCATAATGTCGATTCGATAGCACGGAATCTTGACGCTAATGCGGTTTTTCTGTGTTCTGCCTATTCCGTATCTGGCTTTCCCAAGAAGGTCAGTGGCCTGTTTTGCCGTGAGTTTGAAGCCAAAAAGCAGATTTGTGTCCGCTAAGTCTATACGCATTGTTTTGGTTTCAAGTTGTGGAGTGATAGCGTTCTTTCGTTCTTTATAAGGATAACGAACCTTTGTGGTGAGAATTTTTCCACCGCGATCTGCAAGAGCGGTCACCATCATGTTCAGCGTGTTCAAAACAGTTTCGTAGGAAGTCCCAGTTACCTCAACTAAAACGTTGCGCGTGTTCTCTATGATTCTTCCAAGGTCGTTGGAGTTAATGATCGGTGGAAAAGAAAGCACGTTGTCTTTTAAATCTGAAAGCAAGGGCCAAACAGCATGTGAGCGAACAATGTGTCCATATTCTATGCCCTTCGGGTGCTTCTCCAGAATCTCTTTCAATGTCATTTTTTCACCGAAGCCTAGAGGCACAAAGCTGACCCGCTTGGGTTTTGCTACGCTATAGTGAAGTGGAGGAGAAATCAAATCAAAATCATAAAGTCCAATAGAGGTTCTTCTCCTATTCCTTCCATAAGTTTGATCCAGCTTGTCTTGTAGACGCATGGCTCCACGAATCATCATATCCGTAAATTTGATGCCCCTTAATACGGCACAGCCAATGTAAGGCCGTATGTTCTTCAGCCTCAAATCCACGTCAATCTCTACGCCAGAACTCCCAGCAATGAAATAATTTTTCAGCCCCTTTTCTAGATTTAGGAATCCTCGGAGCGCTCTGGCGAGTCCTTCCACACTCCAGAGGTCAGGGCGATTGCTGTCCTTCACTTCAACGTGAACCTCTTGCTCGTCGAGGTATTTGACCTCACCTTTCACGTAAGCCAGCATGTCGTCGAGTTCTTCTATATCTCTAGGCAGTTCTGATTCAAGCAGGGCTTCAAAGTCTCTACGTTCAACTTCTATAGTTGGCATTCAAGTCAACTCCTTGCGTCTTATCCAGTCTAGGTTTTGCGAGAACAAGTAGCGGATGTCGTTGATTCCAGCTTTCATCATGAATAGACGGTCGACGCCTAAACCCCAAGCTAAGACTGGTACTTTTATGCCTAGTGGCAACGTAACTTCTGGGCGGAAGATGCCTGAGCCGCCAAATTCGATCCATCCGTAGTCCTTCTTGTAGGCTACTAACTCGACGCTCGGCTCTGTGAAGGGGAAGTAGTCTGGTCTGAACTTCACTTTGTCTGCGCCTGCAATGTCTATGGCGAATGTCTCTAACACGCCTAACAAGTCTCTAAGTGTTAAATCCTCACCGACCACTATGCCCTCAACTTGGTTGAACTCACTTAGATGGGTTTTGTCAACCACATCGGGACGATAGCAACGGGCTACAGCGAAGTATTTCCCTGGAATCTCCAGATCTTTGTTAAGTAAAGTTCGAACGCTTAGGGCTGTTCCATGTGCCCGTAACAGTAGGCGTTGTGTGTCATGAAGGGAGAAGCGATATCTCCAACCTGTAGAGCCGGTTTTCCAGCCCGTTTCATGAGTTTTTTTCACATTTTTCACGATTGGCTTGTAGGGGTCGACTTTCCCGTATTTTGGTGACTTCACATAATAGACGCCAAAGATTTCTCGAGCTGGATGGTCTTGTGGTGTGTAGAGACTGTCAAAGTTGAAGAAGGACAGCTCTATGAGTGGACCTATCATTTCTTTGAAGCCTAATGCAACAAGTTTTTCTTTCAATTCATCAAGGAATCGAGCGTAAGGATGCTTCTTTCCAGGCCATGTTATAGCAACTGGCGCCTCAACGTTGTATTTTCGAAGCCTAACCTGACGCCATTTTCCGGAAGCAATGAGTTCAGGCGTAAGTTGGCTAACTTCTTCCACGATTCGCGGTCGCTTCTTAACAAGTTTTTGACCAGCACTTGTGAGTTCTATTTCCCGCAACACTTTTTCGCGAATTTCCACAAGTTTTCTTCTTTTCAAGATAGCGACCGCGATTTTTAAGTCCTTACTCAATTCTTCTGCAATAAGAGAGCCTTTTTCATCCAAAAGAGAAATCAATTTTTCATCTGTTCCCTTTGCTGGTATACGTTCTGAAGCTGTTAATACTCGCTTTTTCTTCTCGATTGTTGCCCAGTCTTTGCGTTGAAGCCAACCCAATGCTATGAGTATAAACTTCTCCTCTAAACGTGAATCTTCACCCACCTTCTCAATTGGTGCTTTTCCGCGTAGTTTGACTAAAGAATCGATTAAGCGGCGTTCTGGAAGTCCCCTTTTAGCGTGGTGTTTTCCTTCCTTGTTTAGCTTGATCACGGTCTGCTTTTGCTCGTGGATTCGTGTCAGTTTCTTTGTTGTGAGATATAGAGCGGCTCGCATGACTGCGGCGTGGGCTAAGCTGCTGGCTCTAACTATCTGATCGACTGGCGCTTTTCCTCCGAGCTTTTGCAACACGAGCAGGGTTTTCTGCTCGTGTTCTCGAAGTTCAACCACTGCATCTCCCTCCAGAGTTTGCTGGCTCTAACTTTACTGTTATAGGGTAAAGTAGTTTGTTGCTGTGATAAAAGCTCTTCAATGGTTCTAATTGGGGATGCTCCAGACTGATTAAGTGTAAAACTTGGAGCAGAGTTGTGGAAATTGGCGGGACATCCCTACACTGCACTTCGAATAGGAAAAAGATTATTTATGCTTATCTATGCAACTTTCAAGATTTTTCTTGCCTTGTCTATGTTTTGCTTTCTTTTTTTCCGATGCTCTTTCACATAGGTTAAGACAATCTTGATTAATCTTTGCTTGTCTTCTCCACACAAGATCTTTCCGCTTCTACAATCGTGATACAGTTGAACCACCTCTTTGTCCTCCTCAAAGAAATGGAACATGTACATCTCATAGATAGGGCAAATCTCTGGAATTCCGCCGAGTTTACGTTGCTCCTGCGCTGTAGGCCTTCCACCAGTAAACGCGTTGGAAATTTTTTTCGTAATGGTCTTGGGCGTCTCTTGAAAAGTGAAGTAGCTCATGGGAGCTCGTTTACTCATCTTAGGGGAGCCATCTAGGCCCTTCATGAGTTTGTGGTAGGTAGAAGATGGCAAGACAAAACCATATTTTTTGTGAAACTTGAAAGCCAAATCTCTGGTTAGGCGGAGATGCGGGTCTTGGTCCACGCCGACCGGTACCACGGTTGGTTTTGGTCCGCCAAAATCTTCAAGTTGAGGCATAAGTATGTCTCCCGCCTGTATTAGGGCGGATATGTAGAGTCCCATGTGGCGTTCTCCATAGATTGCTTTCATTGTAGCCAACGTTACCTTTCTACCGAAAATTATGGCCAAGTCTTTGACTCTGTGATCTTTTGATTGCTGATAAATGTACCCTCTTCTCGGATCAAATCCGAGTGCAAGGAGGTCAGCAACATTGCCGACCGCGTATTCTTCGCTTCTTTCGAATGAGATTTTGTTATCTTCGTAGGCTTCAACGTCAGCTATGCAGTAGAACGCAGTGGCGCCTTGCTGTTGGAAGTGTATTACTTCCCGGGCTGTCATGAGCGTTCCAAGGTGGAACTCTCCTGTTGGTTTAATGCCACTCATTACGGCAAATTTTCCATGGTTTTTCATGGCATTTATGATGCTTTCGAAGTCTCTGTGTCCGAAGATTACGCCTCGTCTCATGGACGTGTATGGACTGGACATCTGTGGCAACAACGGCTTGAAGGGTTGAATTCCAAACTCTTCGTATAGGCGTTCGTAATCTTCCACTACTGTCGTTCCGAATGGGTCTAGTGTAGTTTTGCCAATACCGGCAGAAGACTCTGTCAATTCTTGGTGTCCCCTAAATCTGATGTCTGGATACTATTGAAAAGCTTATTTGTCAAAAGAATTGCCGCAGCTAGTGAATTACGGTCCAACATTCTTTTCGAGTTTTGCGCCATGCATGCATGCATGGTTATGCCCATATCTATCAATCCACCCCTGCTTCTTATGGGTGTGGCACCAGAAAGATATTCACATGAATTAATCGCTGGAACCAAAGAATTTGTAGTTAATGTCCCAACAATAGAGATTGTCAAAGAAATGCTTTTCTGCGGTAGGAAAACTGGAAAAGAACACGACAAGTTTAAGGAGACAGGATTAACTCTCCTTCCAGCCAAGACAGTTCGTCCACCCATCATAAAGGAGTGCGTAGCACACCTTGAATGCAAGCTGTATCAGCAAATATCTATGGGAGATCATACGCTTTTCGTTGGCGAAGTGTTAACCACCTATGTGAACGAAGGAGTTTTCCTAGACAACAAATTCAACCTGAAGAAGGTGAAACTCATCTACATGCATGCATGCACAGGTAAAGGGCGTGGGCCCCGTTGGATACATATTCTTTACGGACGTCGAACCTGTAGACTACAGAACCGCAGCAACTACCGACGCTGAAAAG
>CP070636.1:893126-895629 GCA_020356305.1 Candidatus Bathyarchaeota archaeon
AGCAGATGGAACAATACTCCGTGGCTGTCATGATGCTAATGGACGTTTCCAACAGCATGAAGGCTTCTGATCTTAAACCCACAAGGCTTGAGGTCTCTAAATCTATGATCGAACTTTTGGCAGGAAAGATGGGCAAAAAAGATCGAATAGGATTCATTTCCTTCGCTGGTGAAGTCCATGACACAATGCTTCCGACTGCAAACACGTCTGCTCTCATAGACCTGATTCATAATCAAACCTACCATAATTCTACTGCCATAGGGACAGCCTTGGAAACAGCCATTGGAGTGACTGAAGCATACGAGGGAGGAAAAGCGCTTGTGCTCTTCAGCGACGGAAAAAACAACTGGGGTATAAACCTGACTTCAGTTATTGACGAAGCTGCTACCCTAGAAATTCCCATCTTTACGGTGTTTGTCGGAACCTACGGCATTGGAGAATCTGACCCAATTACTCTCAGGGAAATGTCTAGCGAGACTGAGGGAAGATTCTATGAGGTTAGAAATGAAGAAATAGAAAGCCTCGCAGCCGAGGTCTCAAAGATTTCAAAGGAAGTTAAGGCTGGCGCTTTGCAATCTGTCCAAGATGAAATCACTGTGGAGACGAAAGACTACGAAACTCCCGTCACAATCCTTTCGGTCCTGTTGGTTGCTGCCCTCTTCTTAACATGGTTCACAGGAGTCTAAGCCATGATAGAAATCGGAAGGCCGGAGCTAATCCTCCTAGCCCCACTGTTCATAGCTTTGACTCTTTTGGGGCATTACTCAGCTCAGAAACTCAAGCGAAGCCTAGAGATCTTTCATTATCCTCCTGTGCAGAAACTTGTAAGAATAGCGGCAAAAAAAGGAGTGCCTAGAAGAGGATGGCGTGGAATCAGCTTGGCATTAAAGATAGCCATAATAATGTTGATAACACTTGGCTTAGCCAATCCCGTTCTGTTGACCTTCAGTGAACGAACAGAAACCGTTGAAATTCCCATGGCTGAGGAGCAAGATTTGGCTGGAGGAATAGTGCTGGCTATAGACGTTTCAGCATCAATGGGCCTTAGAGACGTGGCCCAATCGCGACTGGAAGCCGCTAACGAGGTTCTGATAGAATTCGTCGAAAACTCCAGCGACAAGGTCAGGTTCAGCGTCGTTGCGTTTGACATGGACTTGAAACGTTCGCTTTCGTTGACAACAAACAAGACACGAGTCACGTCGACGATTGATGATTTGGTCGCCTCAGAGGCCCTGCCATGCTTGGAGGAGTTCACCGATATAGGTCTTGGATTAGGAACATCGGTGGATCTTCTAGCTCCCTTTGCTGCGTCTAACAAGTCCTACGCGGTCCTGCTGGTATCAGATGGATTCGCCAACTATGGTTATCCAGACCCGATTACATCGGCTTATCAGGCTTCTCAGAGAGCCAGCGACAACAACATTCCAGTATATACATTTCACATAGGCAAAATGGGGCAAGACTCCAACCCTGAACTTTTACAGACGATTGCAGAAGAAACCGGAGGAGAGTTCATTGCGTCTTCAAGTGTGAAGGAGCTTGAAGCTATGCTTGACTTCTTAGGAAAATACTATGTGCCTACAAAAACGTGGAGCGCAAAAGTGGATATCACAACGACTATTCCTGAAAGAAGAGAGTTGGGTTCCATACTAATAATAGGCGCTGCACTCATCATCTTGACCCTTTGGATTGGAAATTACAAACACTATAGAACGTCCTTCTGATCCTTCAATGTCAAGTAGGAGATTCGCGCATAGCTGATTCTAAAAGTTTCAATTTGTGCTCATACTCCTGCCGAAGCGTATCGTAGGAAGAGGAACTGATTCTGTCTTGCGTCCGCAAATCTTCCAGATCCTTCAAAAGGCTCTTAAAGATGTTGTATTCCCTAACCAATCCTTCGGAATGTTGAATTGCTGAGGGCACAAGACCGGGGGCCAATGAAGCTGTCAAACGCACATGAAGCTTGTTTGAGGCCTTGTCCAAATGCCCCACAATGGATCCTTCCTTGATAAGTCGCTGGACTCCATCCTTCACGGTTGGTAGGTCATCCTCCAAGTTAACCGCCAGTTTAAGAAGATCAACAGTTTCTCCGCCACGAGAAACTGCGAAAAGAATCTTCCTCTTGAGACGTTCTCCATAGCTCACCGAAACAAAGGTACTAATGAGTGCTCCAACACAGTAAGCAAGAGTGTGAAATAACGAATAGCTGGTTGCCATCGCGAAATACATGAAAAAGTTATAACCACCATAATAAGGGCCGTCAAAATAACCACGCTGAAAAAAGCCCAACGTCCACGTCAGTACTAGTGATGCTGGAAACCATCCAATTATACCTGTCATCAAAATAACACTGCGAGGATGAAAATCCACGATGTACTTCAATATGAGCCATGAGAGGAACAACGCCAAAAAAAACTCCACAAACAAAGAGACAAAGTAGAGAAAGCCAAATATAGACATGAAGCTCAAGGCGGTCACATAAGAAAAGGCAAGGGTGAAGGCC
>CP070636.1:895729-899922 GCA_020356305.1 Candidatus Bathyarchaeota archaeon
ACGAGATTCAGATTTTTCTGCCTCAGCCTGTCTTCAGCAAGTCTTAGGTCACGCATTCTTCATTCTCTTGATATGAAGATACACGCTTAGAAAAAGTTTGCTTGTCACCCGCGGGCTATGATGAAAAGTTGTTCTTCGGGCATTGAGGCAACCATCCAGCCGAGTTTTCGAACCTCCTCTGGAGGGATGTCTTCAAGTAACCTGCTTCGCAATTTATTGAAAGTGTCAAGATTGACCGCAACGGTTATTTTCTTTCTGGGTTGGAGTTGGAATTCCGCTGCGATCCCTAGGGAATCAATCAGCTTTAGTTTTTGGTTTCCTATTGTACATTTGGTTGCCATCTGGATTCCGTCTATGGTACATGAAAACGGAACAGAGTCCCTCAGCAGCGCTCTTACTTGTAGATTTCCGTCTTCTTTTGTCCCTAACTCTCGAAGACCAATGAGTCCCATTCTGACGCCTAGCACTAGAAAGGGTCCCAAGTGTCCGTGAAACTCTGCAGCCTTTCTTATGAGGGTGGCCAATTCCTGTTTTTGGGTTTGTTTACGCGCAACCAACTAGCATGCGGCCCCATTAACGTAAAATTTCAGATATGTTAACGCGAAAGAGTATAATGTGGCTCAGCAGGACACTGATTACATCTTCCAAGAGAAGCTTAACAAGGATTGTTAGAACCAAGGACGGCGGCATAAGCATGAAGTAAACGTCTGTCACATAAACGTACGGAGCTTGAATGATATATGCTCCCAGAACAGAAATCACCTGAGGTATAATCGGTCTCACTCTCATTTTTCCAAGATAGAGATAAAACAAGCCGGTGAAAAAGCCGAGCAACCCGTTTCCAAGTAAAATGTACAGATTGGTCCCAGGAAGATTAAAAGCCATAGCTGCTGCGCCAATAATTCCCACCAAACCTCCAACCCACGGACCTAGTGCCAGTCCAGAAAGAATGATTGGTAGCTGCATGAAGTGAATAGTGGTTGCGCCTACAGGGATCGCAAATAAGCCCAAAACATTGGCAACGGCGCACATGGTTGCCACAAAGGTTATTAGTTTGGAGGTCATTCGTCGATTTGGTTGGGACGTTGGTAACACCTTTTGATTGAAAAGTGTTACTTTCGATAAAAGCTTTATGGTTAACGCACAGCATTTTCGTCTGGGATCTGCATGACTAAGATTGTTCGCGTTGGCGTGACGTTTCCACCAGAATTGTTGAGAGAACTGGACGAAACAATCGATATGATTGGTTACGACAGTAGGTCAAAGGCTATTCAAGACTCAGTTCGATCCTTCGTTGCTGAAAATAGGTTGCTTCAAGAACAGAAAGGAACCAAAGTAGGTGTATTGGTGATGGTTTATAACCATGAAGTCAGGGGACTAGAAACCACATTGACTAGCACTCAACATAAACATAATCAGGTGATTTGCTCTTCCATGCACGTTCACTTGAGCGAGCGAGAATGTCTGGAAACCATAGCGGTCAAAGGCGACGTTGAAGAGATCAAAAGTCTGGCCCGAGAGTTGACAACCAAGAGGGGAGTTAAGCAGGTTAAGCTAACCATGGTTTCGTAGTTGCCTAATGCACGCGCATTTTTCTCGTTATTTTTTTGGCTACTGTCTCGGCACAAATGAACAGCTATAATCGAAATGCACTTGTTAACATAAGCATAAGCGTGAACCCCACTACGAGTCCGACTGCCACTTCATGCTTATGTCCGTAGGCGTGCGCAGTTGGAATCAACTCATCAGCTGTCACATAAGTCATAACTCCTCCGGCGATTGACAACAGAAGAGGTAGGACAAACTGAAAGGGCAATATCAATATGAAAGAACCTGCTACAGCACCTAGAGGTTCCATTAGTCCTGACAGAAACGTCATTCCAAAGACCCTTCTTCGTCCCATACCAGCCGCGTAAAGCGGTGCAGCAGCCGCGATGCCCTCCGGTATGTTATGAAGAGCTATCGCAATCGCGACAAGGTATCCAAGCTCCGGTAAGTACGCGTAACCCGCCACCACCGCCAGTCCTTCAGGTACATTGTGCAAGGTTATACCGAGCACCACAAGCATGCCCGTTCTTACGAGCCGCTCGTTCACAGGTCCATACTCCTTGGACGAGAAGATGTGAGGGATCTTTGCATCTAGGATCATAATCGAAACAGCTCCGACAATGAACCCTGCCACCACCGTATAGTGCCCAGCATTCATGTCTAATGCTTTGGCGATTAGGCTTAGAAACGCTACTGTAAGCATAACTCCAGATGCGAGACCCATAGAAAAGTTTAGAGATCTCTTTCCTAGTTTTCCAGTCATCACAACGATGAGACAGCCGACACTTGTGCTTAACCCAGCTAAAAGGCTCAAAAACCAGGCAAAAATGATGGAGTTCAAACCAACCACCACAATACGTGCAGTTCCGTTGAGCCTAGTTGCATTCGCTACCTTCTCCTTACATTGATGACAGATGCGAAATTCTCTTCTATCGTATGGGTGACGTCGCCCACTTTGATGGTTATGGGTCCGCCAAACGGGATTTTATGTTCAACCTCCACGGATGCTCCCAGTACAAGACCTAGCCTCGCAAGGTGCTGTAGTGTGGCAGGGTCTTCCTTGGTTATCTTGACTATGATGGCCGTCTCCTTCGGGTTGAGATCCAGCAGGGGCTCTGATCTTTCTTCAATTACTCCTCCACGTGCTGTAGGTATCGGGTTCCCGTGAGGACAAATCCTTGGATGACTTAACGCTTCTTCAAGCGGCTTCACGATGTCTTTTCCAATGGCATGTTCAAGCTTGCAGGCTGCATCGTGCACTTGGCTCCAGTCCAAACGCAAAAAATCCATTAAAAGTCGTTCGGCAAGGCGGTGTCTCCTTAGAACCTCTAGAGCTAGTTTTCGCCCCTCTCTCGTCAGTTTCACCCCTTTGTAGGGTTTGTGTATAACCAGTCCGCGTCTCTCCAAGCTTTCTACCGTGTTTGTGACCGAGCCGGGTGCTACCTTCAACTGGCGGGCGAGCTCCATGGTTTTGGCGAAGCCTGTCTTTTCCTCGAGTCGATAGATTGCTTCAAGATACTCTTCAGACTCTCTCGAGATAGAGATTTCTTTGTTCTTCACTGCAATCACAAGCATGTAAATTACGAGCTCTCGTAATTTTGCAGAACACGGTTATAGATAAGCTTTACTACTCGGTTCTCATGTTCTGGGATCCATCGCATGCATGCACGTACACGATGATTCTTAACCATTCCGGGTTGCGCGCGCTTGATGATTCACAAATAGGCTTCTGTAACGTATCTTCGCATCATCCGATGGCTGTTAAAGTAGTATGCAACCTTTCCTATCGAGTCCTCCATCATGCGTATCCAATCGTCTCTCTTTTTGTAGAACGTAGGAATTATCAAGTACTCCAGTTTATTGTACAGGTCCTCGAGTTCTCTAATTCGCCTTTCATCTTCGCTAATCGACTCCTGTGGAGATGGGCCTATTGCCCAACCCGTAACATCTTCGACGCAGCCTTCGATCCACCAGCCATCCAATACGCTGAAATTTACTACACCGTTGTGTGCAGCCTTCATTCCGCTCGTTCCAGAGGCTTCAAGCGGCGGCAAAGGAGTGTTCAACCAAACATCGACACCCGAAGTAAGCTTCGCCGCCATCCGCATATCATAATCTTCCAAGTAGACAATCTTCATCACGCTCCGTAGCTTTTCTATGTAGCCATAAATTCCTTCAATTAGCTGCTTTCCCGACCAGTCTCTGGGGTGGGCCTTCCCTGCAAAAATTGCCTGTATCCGTCCTTTCCGGTTGATTTCTCCAAGTCTTTCCAGATTCGAAAACAACAAATTGGGTCTTTTATATGCAGTTGCCCTTCGAGCAAAACCCAGAGTCAGAACATCCCGATCGAGATTGACGTTCGTTTTTTGCTTGACAAACTCCATGAGTTTGCCTTTTGCTTCCATGTGGGCCCGCCAGATCTCTTCATCAGGAATTCCCGCGACTCTTACTAATAACTCCGGCTCGTTTGCCCACCCAAGCAAATATTTATCGAATAATCCTCTGAAGCTCTCACAAGTCCAAGTAAATGAATGGACTCCGTTAGTTATTGCTGAAATATGGTGCCCCGGAAACAATTTCAAAGAAAACTCTTTATGTCTTTTGGCAACGCCGTTAACGTATTTACTCAAGTTCAAGGCAAGACG
>CP070636.1:900022-903720 GCA_020356305.1 Candidatus Bathyarchaeota archaeon
AGAGTTTGAGGATACGCGGATTGCTGCTTTTCTCAGGAGTTATTCGTACGCTGTTATTGGTGAAGTCTAAATCTATCCATTTGAGAAACCATGCTTCGCCTGGGCGCATTCCAGTTTCCTTCAGTAGTTGGAGGAAGGTTGCAATTCTGTGGCTGCATCCAGCAATTAGTTGATCAACTTCTGATTCTGTTGGAACCCACGGCAGTTTTTCAACACGCCGATACCTAGGAGACTCCAACTATCCACCGACCAAGCAAGCATGCCGCGCGCGTGTGTGCGTATTACAAATATTGTTTTGCACGCAAAAATATATAAAAGGTGTATGAGCTTCACAGTTTATCGTTGGGGGCAACCTGAAATGGGTGATCCAGAAACAGATCTCTAACAAACGTTCATCAAGACAGTCGAAAAACCCCAAAAAACTCCTTATCAATTCAAAATTAAAGAATGAATCAGAACAGCCAGTTGACCATCGAGTTCTTGGCAGACAACTGGACTTGTTTTCTATAACCGAAGAAGTTGGTGTAGGCTTAGTTCTTTGGCACCCCAAAGGGGCAGTGATGCGTAGAATAATTCGAGACTTCTGGGAAGAACAGCATTTAAAAAATGGATATCAACTTGTCAATTCTCCACATCTTGCAAAGGGAGAGCTCTGGAAGACTTCTGGGCACTTGGATTACTATGCTGAAAACATGTACGTCTTCGAGAAGGAGGAAGAATCATACGTAGTTAAACCCATGAACTGTCCTTTCCACATCCAAATCTACAAATCCAGACCGAGAAGCTACCGAGAACTTCCCATCAGATACGCTGAATGGGGAACCGTATACAGATATGAACGTTCAGGAACTATGCATGGCTTACTGCGAGTAAGAGGATTCACTCAAGATGACGCTCACATCTTCAGCACTCTCCCACAACTCAGCAGAGAGATTCCGAAGGTTTTGGAGTTTGCAGCGCACATTCTAAAGACTTTGGGATTCACCGAGTACAAAGTAGAGCTTTCAACCAGAGACACAGAAAAACCTGAGAAGTACATGGGTTCAGATGATGAATGGACATCAGCAGAGAACGCTTTGGCTAGAGCCCTTGAACAGAGGAACGTTTCATTCACTGAAATGAAGGGTGAAGCAGTGTTTTACGGGCCAAAGATTGACCTCAAAATAGTAGACGCTTCCAAAAGAGAGTGGCAGTGTTCCACAATCCAGTTTGACTTCAATCTTCCAAAACGATTCAACCTAACCTACACAGGATCAGATGGTGAAGAACACAGACCTTTGCTGATTCACAGAGCTTTGCTTGGGACTATTGAACGTTTCTTTGGCATCTTAATTGAACACTACGAGGGAAACTTTCCCGTTTGGCTTGCTCCCATCCAGGTGAGAGTTCTACCCGTCAGCGAGAGACACAATCAATACGCGAAAAAAGTCCACCAGAAACTGTTAGCTCTGGGAATACGGTCAGAGGTGGATGAAAGCTCCTCAACCATCAACTACAAAATAAGGGAAGCCGAATCTCAAAAGATTCCGTACATGGCAATATGCGGGAAACGAGAAGCAAAATCCAACACGCTATCCATCAGAGAACACAGAAGCGGAGAACTAGGTTCATTCATCGTGGAACAATTTACCGATCTCATTCAGAACAGAAATTGCGCGCGCATCTAGGCTGGTGAAAAGGTTGCATGCATGCATGTAGACGCTTTAATCTATGTATTTGAAGATTTCTTTAAGGTTGGTGATTGTCCTTAAGCCGTAGGTTTCATTGGTTTTGTTTTCTGTTCTTTGGATCAGTGCTGCATGCATGCTTACTTTCTCTGCTCCTTTATAGTCAGCATCTATACTGTCTCCAATAAACAAGGTCTCTTCAGGCTTGACGTTTAGTTTCATAAGAGCGTATCTGAAAACATCTGGATGAGGTTTTTCTTTCTTTATGGTGTTTGCTCCAATTATAACATCGAATAATTTCTTTTGAAGGTTTGCTTTTCCGAAAATGGCATAGATGTCTTCTTCATATGCGGTTGAAATAAGTCCTATTTTCAAACCCATCTGTTTCAGTTTAGATAGTGTCTCCCTAACATCAGAATAGAGCTCACATTCTACATGATCGAACCATCTTGCTTCAATTTCTCTAACGAGTTTTTCGTTCTCAGGAAACCCTAGGTAACTTAGAACAAGTGAGTTCCACTTATCCCAAAACTCTCTATAAGAAACTTTGCCATACATCGACTGATAGTTAAAAGTATCAAACTGGTCTTTTGTTCTTTCAAGTGCCTCTCTTATTTTGTCATTTGATCTATCAATTCCTAATGAACCTAAAACTCTGTGAAACACCGCTTCAGGTACCCATGTCTTAACCAGAGTATTCCCCAAATCAAACAAGACTGCTTTAATTTTCAAAGCAGACACACCTGCAACTAACAAGCATACTCCAAGCCGATGCATACATGCTATCACTTTCTACAAATAATCATGAAGTGTTCACTGATGCCGACTGCAGTTGGGTGTGCGCATGTCTTCAAGTGAATCTCTCGCCAGTTCTTCCAAGCCTTTGGATACTGTTTAAAGAGTTTGTTTGTTTCTCTGCTATGAAACGTGGCAAGTCCTTCAAGACCG
The DNA here is from genome assembly GCA_020356305.1 of Candidatus Bathyarchaeota archaeon. Next base: position 902,638 of record CP070636.1, read on the forward strand.
ACCATTTCTAGAATCTTTACATTTCTATTTCTGAGAGAATCTTCCAATTCTTCAGGTAAGTAAAAATGGCATGGGGCGAAACCCAAACTGCCATCGTAATCGCCAGTGCTGCAAATTTTCTGATAGAGTCCATTTATTTCAAGTTCTTCTGGGAATCGAACTAATCCACCAACTAATACTGCCAATCTTCCAATTACTGAAATAAATATTGGATTGTTTTCCTTCGCAACTCTGACTATTTCATTAATCGCTTTTTCTCTTTTCCTTTTGTTCACAATATGAGACAGTGCTCCGCCCAAGCAAATTACGGCATCAAACCTGTTGTTCTCAAACATCGAAAGGTCATCAATAGAGCCTTGAATAATATCTTTCACTTTTTCTTGAACTTTTGCTTTCTTAATTTGCCTTTCTCCAATTGCCAATAGTTTTGGTGTTAAATCGAGTAAGATAACATTGTAACCTAATCTTGCAAGTTCAATGGTGTATCTTCCAGGTCCACCACCAGCATCTAGAATCAAACCTTTCTTTGGAAGGTATTTTTTGAGAAAGTGCAGAGTTGTGTTAAACTCCATCTGATGATAAGGGTCCTTAGTGAGTCTTCTCCACTCTTTTAAACCTAATTCAGAATAGTATTTTTCTACTTTCTTAGACATAAGGAACTCTCCCTTGTGATAGTTCTCAACTTTCATTTGAAGTTGCATTTAATGATTTAAGGAGAAAAGTCCAAGTCAGTAGTAGTCAAATGATTAGTGTCCATAACAAGTTGGTGCTTAGGATGTTGAAGAGGGAAGCAATATGAAACGCATTTTGTTATGTGACTGGGACAATTTTAAATATGTTGGTTCAATTGCTAGAAAGAATAATGTTGGAGTTGAGTTTCAGAGTTTCTGTGAACCTGAAATTCTAGACAATCCTAAACAAGCTATTCTGGAGCATCAAGCATACAAAGATGTTGTTTATAGAACCATTCATGGTGCGTTTTATGATTTGCGTCCAGGGAGTCTTGACCCACTGATTAGAGAAGTTACGAGAAAGAGAATTCTGCAGTCCCTCGAAGTTGCAAGGGAACTAGGCATCTTTGAT
>CP070636.1:903820-907211 GCA_020356305.1 Candidatus Bathyarchaeota archaeon
CTGTTGGGGGTTTCAGTGGCGCTAGGCCAGTCTTACACTGAACGGTCTAGAAAGTTGAGTGATCTTATTAGGTGGGGAAAAGATCAGGGTCGTGTCACGCTGGTTCTGGATAACTCCCGTAAGGGAAGTCGTCGGCCAGTTCGAAAAATCCCAAAGGACTCTATATACTTGACTAGAGTTCTGAGGCGAGATGGCAAATACTGGTTTGAGCTCGAAAATAAAGCTGCAAACAGAAGTGAAGTAAAGAGGCTTTTGTCCAAGTTCGGGGTTGATCCCGATAACATGCTCATAATCATGCACCAGAACATGGTGGAGCAGTTCACGGTTCTTTCACTTCAAGAAAAGCTTAGAATGGTTGAAGCTGCAGTGGGATTCGAATCCTATCGTCGAAACGTCTTGCTGGCCCAAAAAAAGTTGAGTAGAGCTCTCAGCCAAGAGGAGTCTGTGGGAAAGCTTCTGGAATCCGCCACGCAAACTCTAAGCTACTGGAGGGAACAGTATGACCACTACCAACAGAAGAAGCAGCTTAGGATAAAGCGTCGGTTCCTGGAACGGGAACTGGCTTGGGCCGAGGTTGCTAAGCGAGAGAAGACATTTTCTGACTTGGAGAAGCAGATTCAAGAAAAACAAGACGAAGTCTTACAAATCGAGAGCGAAACTGGAATCATTAACAACCAACTAAATGAGCTTCAATCAAAGACAGAACAGTTGAAAACCGAGTGGCGGCAGCTTTTAGAGGAAAGGCTAACTCTGGAGCGTGATTGGGCAAGGCAAGAGTCAAACGTCTCACTGGCTCGTCAAGCTCTGGAAGAAACAAGATTGTGGGCTGAAAGTCACCAAGAACAGATGCAAGGGTGCCTCAGTGAGATACAGCAATTAGAGACGAAGCTAGGTGAAATCCAAAACCCCTCTGACCTAAAAACCCAACTAGTTGAGATGAGGGCCGCCTATGAAAATCTTGACAAAACATGGATTCAGCAATTCAACATCAAGAGTGAAAGCTTGAAAGATTCTATTGAAGACTCTAACACGAAACTCAAATTGTTAGACATCCGAGTTTCAGATATTCAGGTCAGAATGGATCACCTAGACTTAGAAGTGGAAAACACCGTCAATGATCTTACGAATCGGAAGATTAACCTAGCCTTGATGGATTATCAGAGGGAGGTCCTAAAGAAGACTCTCGAGAAACTGAACAAGGAGCTTCAAGTTTCACTTTCGGATCTTCGTGAATCAACGAGAAAAGCTGAGGAGATTGGAACCCAAATCGTCCCCACGAAGAGCATCGTCGAAATCCTAGACGAGATTCGCGTTACGGATGGGCATCTCGCCGCCCTTGCCGACGTTTCTGAAGACATCGAGCGAATGTACGAGTCCTATTCAAAACTTTACCTGGAACTGAAAGAGAAGGGTCGCCTCGTCGCGGAGAACCGTGAAAAAGCCTTGCAGGAAGTGAAGGCGAGAATGGAGGCTTGGAGGACCGTTCTTCGAAACCTGCTAGAGCAGGCTAACCTCCAGTATCAGAGAATCCTTTCGCAGGCTCACGCTATCGGGGAGGTTCGACTTGTTGATGAGCATGACATTGAGGCAGCTGGCCTCGAGATTCTAGTGGGCTTCAAGGGGGCGAAGCCTGTTCCCCTCAACATGTACACGCAGAGCGGTGGAGAGAGGAGCACAGCAACCATGACGTTCCTCCTTGCTTTACAACAACATGTTCAATCACCTTTCAGAGCCGTCGATGAGTACGACATTCACATGGACCCTCGGAACAGGGAAGTCATTGCCAATTTGCTTGTATCTTCGGTCAAAGGACTCAATGCTCAATATTTAGCCATTACACCGAGCCAGGTGACCTTCGAAGAGAAAGATGTTCACATGATCACGGTTCAGAATGTTGAAGGAGCTTCATTGATCAGGCAAGTTGCCTGAGCATATTGGTCGACTATCCCTTGTAGCTCGTGTTAAGCACCTCTTTCACTTTGCTTGTGATTATGGGCCCGAGGCCGTGAACTTTTTTTGCCCATCGATCTACGTTAATTAAAGCGTTCAGAGGAGTTTGATAGAAGCGGAGAAGGGTGGTTGCTTTTTCTCTTCCTATGTTGGGTAGGCTGGCTATGAAGAAGATTTGGGCGTCGGCTAGGGTGTCAAGCTTCTTGAATGGGTGCACAATTGGAATTCTCTTGTTAATGATTTGTTCTTGTTTGGCAGCGGTGTAGAGGAAGTCTACAGTTTCTCTGTGGTTCGTAGTGTGGATCATGTAAATCCCGTGTTTTGCTAGGGAGAACAAAGCGCCCCATACTGAGGATGGTTGGATTCTACTGAACTTATAGATGATCGGCAGGTAACCTTCAATTAGGATGACGGGTGTAGCATAGACATCTTTCAGTTGGAAGAGCTGTTCGAAGAGGTGCCTTCTGGTTAGGGTGTACACGAGATCGTGGACGGTTTTGCGTTCGATCGCGCAGAGGTCCGATATGACATAGTCTCCTTTCGGAAGAGCTTTGATTCCGATTTCTACTCCGATTTCTTTCAATGCTTTAACGATTTTTGGAGCTGTGGCGGCTTCTCGGCTGTCAACGATGATGGTCGGTTGCTCCTCCTTGGTCTTTTCTTTGACGTAGGGTAACAACGTTTCAGTTCCTGACATTCCTTCCACCAAACTGTCGTAATCTTAATAGTCCTGCAAGTTTTGTTTTAAAGCCTACGTAATTTAACAGTTGAGAAGAAAAGCTGACATAGAAGTGCAAATTGGAAAAAGGGGGAGAACAAACACGCGTCTTCTGTTGTCAAGTTTCGACGTTCTATCTGACGCAAAAGAAGCAACGAAACATGCTTCCCACGTTTCAACTACAGCGTGCGTAAAAGAATAAAAGTTCCTTGTTCAATAAACAATCGCGTGATTTGATTTGGTGGAGAAATATTGTCCGAAATGTGGAACAAAATCGCCTGCTAACGCAAGTTTCTGCTCGAGTTGTGGCATATCCTTTATGGAATCCGAGCACGCACGAGTTCTAGTTGTTACGACGCCGACAGTGCCAGGCTATCGAATTGTGAAAGTCTTAGGAGCTGTCCATGGCATAACTGTGAGGACTAGAGGAGTTGGCGGAAAGATTGTAGCTGGGATTGAAGGGATCTTTGGAGGTGAAGTGACATCGTATACTTCAGAAGCTGAAAAAGCACGCAGGGACTCCTTGGAAAGACTAGTTGAAAAAGCCACAAGGATTGGAGCTAATGCAATAGTCGGCGCAGATTTTGAAACGAGCGATATTCTGCAAGGAACTGCTACGCTGTTCTCTGCTTATGGAACCGCAGTGATTGTTGAACCCATCAAAAACCAAAGTTGATCTACACACAGGCCATATTGAAGGAGAAATATCATGCGTGCGCCATC
>CP070636.1:907311-912219 GCA_020356305.1 Candidatus Bathyarchaeota archaeon
AAGACCATTCTGCCCTTGTTGATCATCCCCACATGGCTGCAGATTCGTTCAACTTCATCTAGGAGATGCGATGAAATGAAGACGGTTTTTCCTTCTTTTGAAAGAGTTGTGAAAAGATCTCTGAAATGGGCTGTAGCTTCTGGATCCATGCCAATCGTAGGTTCGTCCATAATCAGAACTACAGGGTCGTTGATTAAAGCCAGGGCTACAGACAGTCTCTGAACCATTCCCTTACTGTACTTCCCAATCTTTTGGTCTCCCCACTCTTCCAACCCAACGAGGTCAAGAAGTTGTTTAATCCTCTCCTCCCGATACTGCTTAGCCAAACCAAACATTTTCCCCATCAAGTCCAGCAACTGCTTCCCTGTGAAAAAGGTGTGCAGAGTTGGTAGTTCTGGGGCGTATCCTAAGTTCTGAAGCGCTTCAACTGGATATCTCGTTGGGTTTATGTCGGTTATTTGGACTTCACCCTCGTCTGGTTTCAGGAGGCCAAGCATAGTTCTTATAGTTGTGGTTTTGCCTGCCCCGTTTGGACCTAGATAGCCGTAAACCCATCCCTTGTCAACTGTGAAGGAGACAGAGTCTACAGCCTTGAAGTCTCCATAGAATTTTGTGAGGTTTGACACCACAATAACTCGCTGACGAGACAAAGATTATCACCATTTGAGCATAAGATATTCGACGTTCCTAATAAATTTACAACGAGCGCGCATATTTGTCCCCACACCTCGGGTCAACATGCAAATCCCGCGCGCAGATGCAAATCTTATTTCGTAGTCCTTTCTATAGGCATTGAGTGCTGTCGATGAACGTAACGGTCACTAATAGGAGACTCGTGTTGTCGATCGAAAAAGAAGCGCGTGAAAGGTGAGCATTGATTGAAGATCTTACGAAAGGATTTCAAACATGGCAAGGTTGCCGTAGTTCCAGAAACCTTGGACGATCTTTGGCATCTCTATAACATTGTAGTGTCGAATGACGAGGTGTATGCTCGGACAAGCCGAGTAGTAAAGACTGATGAGCGCTATACCCGTCCCCAAAAAGGTCAGAGAGTTTCAGTTTTTCTTGGCATAAGAGTGGAGAAACTGCTGTGGGACAGGATCTTAAACCGGCTGAGAATACACGGAATCGTTTGCGAAGCACCTGACGAAATAAATGTGAAGGGGTTCCATCACACAATCAACGTTGTCGTGAACAAACCGATCACCATCGTAAAATCCAGGTGGCCTACGCACCATGTTGATCGACTTGACAGAGCCAGTAGAGTCAAAGTGACGCCGATCACCGTGATCTCTATGGACGACGAGGAATACTGCGTCGCTATCCTAAGGCAATACGGTGTCGATGTGAGAGTTGAGGAAAGAACAAGACTTCCCGGAAAACTGGAAGTGGAAAAAAGGACAAAGGCAAAGCGAGAATTCTTTAAGAAAGCCCTACAGTCCCTGAGAGAGGCTTGGAAGACCAGACACGGCCCGATCGTGGTAATAGGCCCAGGATTCATAAAGAATGACTTTATGAGATATACAAAAGCGGAAGCCTCAGAGATTGCAAATGCTGTCATTGATGTGAAAGGCGTGAACAGCAGCGGCTTGGCGGGAATAAAAGAAGCCCTGCGCTCCGGAGTTTTAGACAAAGCGTTGAGACACGTGCGGATAGCCGAGGAGACGAAAGTCATGGAAGAAGTCCTTGAACGATTGGGCAAAGGAAGACTAGATGTCACCTATGGACTCGCAGATGTCGAGAAGGCGAGCCTTTTCGGCGCAGTTGAAAAGCTTCTTTTGGCAGATGTTACGTTGAGGGAGACAACTGACGAAAAGAGAACAGCCCTGGAAAAGCTCATGAGAGAAGTTGAAGAAAGAGGTGGACAAATCGTTCTTGTCAGCACTGAGCATGAGGCAGGAGCGAAACTGCTTTCCCTCGGAGGCATCGCCGCACTTCTCCGTTTTCCCCTTGGCTAACTCAACATCAGTAGGTGCGCAGAGTCAAATTTATTAATCTCAATGAAAGTTACCGCAGAACAAGAGAGAAAGGATTTGCACATCATACCTAAACTTAAAGAAGAATTCTCTTTCATCCGCGGAAATTATCTACTTATCGCTACGAGCTGGATCCTGATAGATTTTGCTATGGAACTACAAGGAACCTACTACGGCCCCTTTGTTTTGTATGACCTCGGCGCCACAGAAACAATCCTGGGTCTCATAGGATTTGTTTCCTTCGCAGTTTTGGCTCTTGTGCAGTTTCCAGGAGGGTATTTGGCAGACAAGTATGGGAGAAAATGGTTGATTTCAACCATGACCTTTGGAGTGGGGCTTTCGCACATTTTCTACGTGCTGGCTCCAAGCTGGCACTGGATCTTGGTTGGAGCCGTATTCGTAAACCTCAGCTGTTTTCATATGCCAGCTCTTGACGCGCTTCTAGCGGATTCCACGCCTTCCGAAAGGCGAGGGATGGGGTTCTCGATAATAACGCTCATAACGAGGGTTGCTACGACTCCCGCGCCAATTTTTGCTGGTCTGCTTGTTGCAGCGTTTGCACGCGCAAACGGCATGAGGATAGCCTACGCAATAGTGGTTGCTTTCTTCTTGATCGCAGCTATTTTGCGTACTAGACTGAAAGAAACTGTTGATCAGCCTAGAAAGATTCAGTTCAGAGATCTTTTGAATTCTTATCCTCAGGCATTAAGAGAAAGTGTTGGTGTCTGGAAAACATTACCTACTTCGATGTTTTACCTTTTCTTCGGCAACCTGACAGCGACCTTGGCTCTTTCTTTTGGTCAACTGTACTTTGTTGTCTATGCCATTGAGGGAAGCAGGAGTGTCTTGTTTATTAGCGAGTTTGATTGGGCGCTTGTATCCACTGCTCTATTCGTCACAATGATAGTTTCAGCTGTTCCCATAGGTAAGCTCATCGATAAGATTGGAAGAAAAATTCCACTTTTGATATCTTACGTAGTCTTTTTTCCAGCTGTGCTGCTCTTCGTGTACGGCGACTTGTTCAAACTGTTTATTGCTCTTCCACTGATTGGAATAGGTGACGTGCTCTTCTTTTCTGCTTTCGAATCGTTACGAACAGACCTTGTCCCTCTAGAAAAGAGAGGAAAAGTGATAGGACTCACAAACTTTACCACCCACCTGATTATAGCCATAGGTCAACTGATAGGAGGCATATTATACGCAACAGACCCTCAACTTCCATTTCTCTTTATCTTGATGTTTCTAGTTCCCTCACTTATCATCACTCTCCGTTTGCATGAACCAAAAAAGCGAGAAGAATAAAAAAGAGAAACATAAGCCACAACCAAAACAAATATGTTATACAGAACACGCAAGCGAGACAGAAAGAAGATTTTGACTGCGCGCGCAATAGCTATTTCAGAAAACTGAAGATACAATTTTCTCTCTGGAGACGTATTCTTAGACGCCAACTATTTTCCGGAGAGCTTTAGACGTCGCCGAACCGCTGGATTCTGATCTGCAAGTTTCTTCAGAGCCATTTCAAATGTTTCGTCTGGTGAAAGTTCCTTTTCGATGAAGACTCCGGTTCTTCCAACCTCGTTGCGGCGCAGTAGAGCGTGAACTCGGTCTAACACCGTGTTTAGAGATACCCCTAGGAGGTGGGCAACCGTTTCCTCGCGACACACAATGCTGCTTTCAACATGACCCTTTAATGTGGGTTCAATCAACATCAACCTCTTGTCTACACCCGATACCCGCATATCCTGCTTGATTGTTGACAGGGAAGCTTCCCCGCTGAACTTGTAGAAGTCTCTCTCCACGTGGCGAAGCTTTACGAGAGGGAACGAAACACTTCGCTGTTGATCAATCTCGATATATCCCTTCGGTGCATAGAGAGGTGTGGCTTGCATGACAACTCGCCGGTTAGTAGGTATGTTGGCGCGTTCAAGCGTTGTTTCTATAGCGAAGGAAGAAGATGGATCCCCTATGAACACGTCAATGTCACTCGTCTCAGAGACATCTCCTCGCGCGATGCTCCCGTGCACAATAGATGGCATATGGCAACTATCCAGAACCTCCATGATCTGAACTGCTCTAGACCTCAGTTTCCTCAACAGTTTCCAATGTCTCTCGTCGTAAACAATCTCTAGCCGTTCGGCGCGGATTACTGGTTTCTTAGCCATCACAATCACCATGAAGGGAGGCACCCATCCACTCCAAATATGAGGGTAAACCTTCCGTTATTGGAAGCTCAAGGATCTCCGGCAATTCATAACTGTGCATTTTCTTCACCCTATCACAAAGCCTCTTGAAAAAACGCTTCCTTGACTTCATGGTGACTAGAACTTCGCTCGCTTTATCGATTTTCCCTTCCCACCAAAAAAGGGAAGAAACTGGACCAATAATATTTGCGCAAGCAATAAGCCTATCATCGAGTAGAGAGCGAACAATTTTTGACGCCTCTTTTTCGTCCGAAGCTGTCATGAGGACGACGACATAGGACGACAATTTTCTTCCCTCTAAAGAACTACACAAAGGTATTTTTAGTTGATGCCCTTACCGAAACGCGAAGGAAAACAAGACCAATGTCGACTTGCACACTCTGCGACAGAAGAGAAGCAGTTATCATGCGCCCTCACTCAGGGGAGAAACTCTGCAGACGATGCTTCTGCAAATCCATAGAAAACAAAGTCCGAGCAACCATATCCAAGTATGAAATGCTTCAACCCCACGACAAAGTCATGGTAGCAGTTTCAGGCGGAAAAGACAGCACAGCTCTTGTCCACATACTATACAAGATTGAAAGAGCCTTTCCACAAACAAAGCTTTGTATGCATAATTTGTTATACCAAGACTATAGGTATTGTTTGCTGTAGGTACTAGGTTACCTGTTTGTAATATTGTGCCTAACGCTGTACCACTAAGCTTTGAGGTTGCATTAAAATGTATC
>CP070636.1:912319-916195 GCA_020356305.1 Candidatus Bathyarchaeota archaeon
GACGTTGAAGGAAGATTTCCCGCTATCCTTGTGAGGCTTCCTTACGGCAAGACTGAAGCGTACTGTGAAATGCCTGCTCTCGGTTGGTTTTTTGCGAAGAGAGGTTACGTGTTTGTGGCTCAAGACGTGAGGGGAAAGTACGATTCAGAGGGGATTTTTTACCCTTTTGTCAACGAGCCTGATGACGGATACGTGACGCAAGACTGGATTGCAAATCAATCGTGGTCTAACGGAAAGATCGGGACTTTCGGTATGTCTTATTATGGTTACACTCAGTGGGCGAGTGCCCCGTTGCAGAATCCTCACCTCAAGGCAATGATCACTTTGGTTACGGCGACGGACCTCTATGAAGAATGGTTTTACATAGATGGGGCTTTCAATCTCTATGCTGCGCTGGGATGGATGTACTTATGCTGTGGAGCCAAGGCAATGCTGTTCCACAACGTTGACCCTGAGCTCATCCCTATCAACTTCAAGCACCTTCCACTAGTTACGGCTGATGAAGTTACCGGCCGGGCAGTAAAATGCTACAAAGACATCATCAAGCATCCCAACAGAGATTCTTATTGGAAAGGGAAGACTAGTGACTATCATTTCAATAAGGTTTCAGTTCCAGTGTTGCATATTGCGGGGTGGTATGACATGTTTCTACGAGGACAGCTCAAAGATTTTGCGGCCATGACCAAAAGGGCTGCGACACCAGAAGCGAGGAGAAATCAAAAGCTGATTGTTGGGGCTTGTCATCACGAAATCGCGGGATTCAAACCACCAGGAGAAAGGGGATTTGGTCCAGGAAAAGATATCGATTTCGGTCCCAATGCGGACCCAGACCTCAACGGCATCTGTCTAAGATGGTTTGATTACTGGCTAAAAGGTATAGCCAATGGTCTTATGGACGAGCCACCAGTGAAATTCTTCATCATGGGAGAAAATGTGTGGCGTCATGAAAAGGAATGGCCTCTTCCCAGAACCCGCCACACCGAATACTTTTTCCATAGTGACGGAAGAGCCAACTCTATGTATGGAGACGGAACTCTAAACACAAAGGCTCCAACGACCTCAGAGCCTCCGGACACCTACGTCTATGACCCCACAGATCCAATTCCCTTTGCCGCCGAAGATCTCGGATACTTCATCACCACACTGAAAGACCAGCGAATTATTGGGAAGAGAGACGACGTCTTGGTGTATACCACGCCACCTCTAAGAGATGCTGTGGAAGTCACTGGGCCTCTCTTCGTTAAACTCCATGCCTCGTCGACGGCAAGGGACACAGACTTCACCGCTAAGCTAGTTGACGTTCATCCTCATGGATACGCGCAGTACATCCAAGAGGGAATCATCAGGGCTCGTTACCGTGAATCGAGGGAGAATCCTTCTCTCATCGAACCGGGAAAGGTATATGAGTACACTGTAGACCTTTGGGTAACAAGTAACCTCTTCAAAACTGGGCACAAGATTAGAGTTGAGGTTTCGAGCAGCAACTTTCCCAGGTTTGACCGAAACCCCAATACAGATCACGAGTTCGGTATGGAAGCGGAAACAGTTCTTGCCACCCAGAGAATCTACCATGATAAGAAACATCCATCACACATCTTACTGCCAATAATTCCTAGATGACGAATAGGTCTAAAATCAGCGTTCAAGGTGCCTCTTCGATCGCGCGTGTTGAAGCAAAACTAATAAAGAACAAAACTAGATAGCCCCTCTAACCTGTATTATTGAGGCCACTTATATGGAAAAGTTGATTATAACAGCTGCTCTAACCGGAGGAGGTACTCTTCCATCTCAAACCTCATATCTTCCAATAACTCCCATGCAAATAGCTGAAGAAGCGTTTAGGGCTTGTCAGGCAGGGGCCAGCGTAGTTCATGTTCACGCCAGAGACCCTACGACTGGAAAGCCTACCTCCGACTTGAACGTTTTCCGGCAAGTAGTAACCGAGATAAAAAAGAGATGTAATGTGGTGATCTGCATCACTACTGGTGGAGCTATTGGAATGCCAGTGGAAGAGAGAGTAAGGGTTATCCCAACTTTCAAGCCTGAAATGGCTTCCTTTAACATGGGCTCGATGAACTTCAGCATACACGTAGTAGCCGATAGGATTAAAGAGTTTAAGCATGATTGGGAAGAACCTTACGCAAGGACCAGCAAGGGTTTTATTTTCCCCAATACTTTCCAGGACATAGAATATCTCGCCAAAATCATGATGGAGAATAACGTCAAACCTGAACTAGAGGTTTATGACGCGGGGCATCTTTACAACGTCTCCTTTCTTCTGCGAACAGGGGTTCTTAAGTCCCCTGTTCACATACAATTTGTGATGGGAGTTTTAGGCGGAATAGGCAGGGCCCCTGAGGATCTATTATACTTGAAGAATACGGCTGACAGACTGATAGGACGTGAAAATTACACGTGGTCAGTTATAGGAGTAGGTTATCCAGCTGAATTCTATCTTGGAACCATGGCAGCACTAATGGGTGGAAACGTCCGTGTAGGATTTGAAGATAACATCTACATAGAACGAAGAATCCTAGCTAAAAGTAATGCCGAACTTGTTTCAAAGATGGTTCGAATCGCTAAAGAATTAGGTAGGGATATAGCAGATCCTGACGAGACAAGGAAAATCCTAGCCCTTAAAGGAGTGAACAAAGTCAACTTCTAACACTAGTGATTGAGGCTTTGGGAAAATGCAATCACCAAATGAAGGGTTGAAGGAGTCACTGGCCTGGCACGATGATGACGAATATCGAAATTGGGTTTCAACTAACAAGGTTGGAAGCCTAGAGGGCAAGCAGAGGGGTTTGTTCCGACGCGGAAAAATTCTTGGATGTGTTTAGCTCCAACCTAAAACTTACACACAATCGCTGACAAAAAACGTGAAGGGAGCAAATTAATGGGAAAATTGCTCTGGCAACCCTCTGAAGAACGCATAAGACAAGCCAACATGACGAAGTTTATCGATCGTGTCAACAAGAAATATGGCCTTGAAATCGACTCTTATCCTCAATTGTATAACTGGTCGATTCACAACATCTCAGACCTTTGGGCGACCATGTGGGAATTTGGGAAGATCAAAGCTTCTCGTGGATACGATAAGGTAGTTGATGACTTAGGCAAGTTTCCTGGGACAAGGTGGTTCATAGGCGCAAGATTGAATTTCGCCGAGAACCTTTTGAGACATAGAGACGATCACCCAGCGTTTATTTTTAGAGGAGAAACCCAGAAATCATGCAGGATGACCTATGCAGAAGTGTATAACTCTGCTGCGCGTTAAGCCAAATCGCTACGGGAGATTGGGATTGCCCCAGGAGACCGGGTAAGTGCCTACATGCCCAATCTGATCGAGACGGCTGTTGCTATGCTTGCCGCTACGAGTATTGGCGCTACGTGGGCTTCGTGTGGTGCCGATCTTGGTCCACAAGCTGCGCTGGATCGTCTTAGTCAAGTTGAACCCAAGGTTTTGTTTACAGTTGACGGATATTTCTACAAATCCAAGATTTTTGATACTTTAGCCAAAGCTGAGAAAGTCGCGAAGGGAATCCCTTCGTTGGAAAAAACAGTTGTAGCTTCATATGTGGAAGCTAGACCGGATATTAGCAGTATTCCTAACTCTGTGCTTTACGATGATTTTCTGTCTTCAGAGAAACAACCGGAAATTCGGTTTGAACAGTTGCCTTTCGATCATCCAGTGTTTATTATGTTTTCTTCGGGAACAACAGGCAAGCCAAAGTGTATGGTGCAAGGAGCTGGTGGAGTTCTTATCAATCACTTGAAGGAGCTGATGCTCCATACAGACTTGAAACGAGAAGATAGGATCCTATATATAACAAGTTGTAGTTGGATGATGTGGAATTGGCTGCTAAGTTCCTTAGC
>CP070636.1:916295-919220 GCA_020356305.1 Candidatus Bathyarchaeota archaeon
AAGAAGAAACGTTATCCAAGCGACAAAAAGCGATAAGAATCTCCAATTTCCCTGGCAATTTAACATTAAGTAAGGCATTTTGAATGTATACAAGAGTCTACGCGTAGAGTTGCCAAATCCCTAGAGGAAGCCAAAGAACTCATAGAAGCTGGGTTTCATTTCGTCACCAACACGGATGGCAAGGAGCTATTTCTAAAGCCAAAGTAATGTCATATAATATATACAATTGGAAAAAAAACACCTGAAAAGGTTTATTAGGCTTCCTGACGGTGTGGTTGAACATAAGCTTGAAAGTTGAGTCATAGAAAATGACTTACAAATACCTTGAGAAGGCGTGGGAGAAGCCTGAAACCTCCTTCGTGAAGGACCTCATGTGGGAGAGAGCTATGCGATGGCGCAAGCAACCAGCCATGGTCAGGGTGGAAAAGCCGACGCGTCTCGGTCGAGCCAGAAAGCTTGGATACAAGGCCAAGCAGGGCTTTGTAGTCGCTCGGGTTCGTGTCAGACGTGGAGGCTTAAGTAGGCCTCGTCCTCGGATGGGTCGGACGCAGAAGCGCATGGGCGTCGCCAAGCTCAAGCCGGCCAAGAGTCTGAGACTGATATCTGAAGAGCGAGTGGCCAAGAAATTTCCCAATCTTGAAGTGCTGAACTCGTATTGGGTTTGGGAGGACGGTCGCTTCAAATGGTTTGAGGTCATTCTGGTCGATCCAAATCATCCGGTCATTCAGTCGGACAAGGATGTGAATTGGATCTGCGAGAATGTTCATCGAGGGCGAGTTTTCCGTGGGTTGACGAGCGCGGGCAAGGAGGTTCGTGGTCTTCGTCACAAGGGGCGTGGAGCTGAGAAGGTTAGGCCGAGTGCCACGGCAGTTCGTAAGCGTAGAAAGAAGAAGTAGGGGTCTGCCATCAATTCTTATAGTACGTAAATTAGTGCTGCCAAGGCACAGCCATAGTTTTTCACGGGCACGGTCAAGACCTCTGTCTGATAAGTTGTGTCGGCGATCTCTATCCCTCGTATCTTAGCCATTTCGCTCATTTTCCACTCTAAGGTCGCCTTCAAAGACTTTCGATCCATTTGCCCATGAGCTTCAGCCACTAGCCCGTATTTCCCGGTCTTTTCCCAAGCCCAAGCTATTCCAGCACCGATAGCCATTCCTTCGGTTCCGTCCATCCTAGCCATCACGGTGTAGATTATTGACCCGGCGGGCATCGCTTTCAACTCTGCTTTTCTGCATCCTGTGGGGAGTATGGAGCTCACCTGAACTAGGTTGCATTGAGCTATCCCTGCGTTTTTCAAGGCGCGGTCGAAGGCGTTCAGTTTGGAGACGGGGCTGATGGCTTTTCCGCTTGTTGTGAAGAATTCTCTGGGGATCATCTCTCTGGTATTTACCTCGCTCGAGTACTAGCTTTCTAGGTATTGTCTGATTATCTTCCAAGCGTCTTGTGGTTTATGGTAGAACTTCCATTCCTCACTGATTTGCTGAAAATGTGGATTCTCCAAGGCTAACCTATGCAAAGCCTCCAGCACCGTCAAGAATTCTCTGTCTTCATTTTTGGCAAGGTCAGTATTCGAAATCTTGAGGATTCTGTTCTCCATGTGCTTTACAACCTTCTTATCTGTAGGTTCCAGCGCAATTACGAGCGTATTCAATTTGGCGATGATATCTTTCAGCGAGTAAACAATATTCTTAGTCTCTTCGCTCATGGCTTTCTCCTTCCTACCTTTGAATCCTAACATTCTTAATACGGTTTCTGTTGGTTCGGGAGATAAAGCTACAAAACAATCTAGTGTGGTTAATAGATCCCGCCAAGAGTGACCACATAGAACGAACATACAGGGCTTCTACTCAACGTGTGCGTCCAAACTTTGCGTTTAAGTTAGAAATTGGATGAAATCTGCTATATAATGAGAGATTATGGCGCCTAGGATGGCGAGTAAAGTGTATTTCAATCCTGTTTTGTAAGGGTTTTCACGACTGATTCTGCCTATGTAGCTTCCTAAAATGAATGCCATTATGATTCCGATTATAAATGTGAGGATAACAGCGAGATCCATGTAACAACATATGAAAGGGGATAAAAGAACTAGTGTGGCTGTGATTGTTGAAGCGAATGCTAGGAGGGTATTTGTAAATACTTCCCTTTTAGTATGTATTCTTGTCGCTACTCCGTGGTCTGTTGCCTCATGAATCTGCAATGCCCTCTCAGCCGATTGGGACATGAAGAACCCAATGGAGTTTCCAAAGGCGTTCGCAAAACCACCGACTATTCCCGTGATTATCACCAGCTGAGTGCTAGAAGTAGCCTCGGCAACACCCATTATCAAACCTAAACACATGATCAAACCATCTGCCAATCCGAAGGCGATTCCTTCCAAGTGATAGCTTTCTTCTGACAGATTTTCAGTCATCTTGCGGCACTTCGTGTGCACATGCTCTTGACAACTGCCCGATTTATGCATTGTGTTGACAAAGTTCCGAGCTCTAACCTCGCCCACTCAGCATCTCTATGAAGGCTTCGATTTCAGCCTTAACCTGAGCCTCATTGTAGTTTCTCCAGTCGGAAGAGTCAACATTCAATATCAAGCTTGGAACCCCAAGCTTCTCATGGATCACATCCTTCAAAACCGTGATCCCGACAGACATCATCCTACAACCCCGGTTGGTGGGCAAGACGACGCCGTCAACACTCCAATCCTTAACAAGCATCAGGAGGAGATCGATCCGTCTCTTCACAACCGCATTCGCAAAGTTCGGAAGATATTTCCTAGCCAGGCTCTCTAGGGGCTTCGAAACATCCAAGCTCCCTGCCCAGACGTGAGAAAAAGTCTCTGCCACAATAACCGCGCTCAAGCTGTTCAAGTAGTCGAAAAATTTGAGGTTGAACCACATCGGCAAATTATCCCAGACTAGCCTATATCTCTCA
>CP070636.1:919320-923791 GCA_020356305.1 Candidatus Bathyarchaeota archaeon
AAGGCGGATAGTGATGTTTTTGGAGGTTCTCAAGTACTGTCTTGTTCTGTGGTTTTCTCAAGGGCAATGCTAGGAAGAAAATTCCATTTTTCACGCAGGCTTTTCTGCAGGCAATTCCAATTTTTCCTTTCCACATTTTGACATCTTGAAGCAAAACCACCTTTTCGTACTGTGTGGCTTCTATGTAGTTTGAAACCTGTTTTGCTGTATACGCTAGTGTTTCATTGTCAAATGGAATAGCGATTTCATATTGTGAGAGAGGGTAGACCTCGTCAATTTCTTGAGGTACTACTCCAAAGGGCGCTGCGTACGTGCACATGTGAAGCCAACCCTTTCCGTCGCCCAATTTCTGTTGGATATATCTTCGGGCCTCTCGATGTTTCCTAGATTTGTGGAAAGGTTTTGTTCGGGTTTGGGGAATCAAAACGAGTATCTTCGCTTCTCTTGGAGGAGAATATCTTTGGAACAGCCGCTCCCTATGACGGACAACTTCGGGGCGAATCAGTCCAAGGGAACTGAAAAAGAAGAGACCGCTATTTTTCGTCACAGGACTTTGTTCTTCCAAGCAATCACTATGTTTCTTTAAACTCTTCAAGGCGGTTAGGAGAGCTGGATGTCCATGGGCTCTCAACTCCAAGTGTTCCCAGAGGCGCCCTTCCATAATCGCCTGCTTTATTCGCTTTAACTCACAAAAACTGGCGCCGAGATTATGCAGGGCAAGCATTTTTTGCTTCTCAGTTCTTGCCATCGCTCTGACACTTTGAGGATCATTTTTGTTGCAAGCTGGGCAGGAGCATGGAAAATACTCAAGCTCATCAAGTCTAGTGGTTCCATATTCCGTCATGTATCGCTCTTTTCTGGCATAGATCGCATAGGCAGCTGAGTCAAAGATATCGCATCCCAGTGCGATAGCCAACGCAAACATGAAGGGATGTCCAGCTCCAAAGAGGTGCAGGGGTCGCTCCAATGGGAGAGCCTTCTTCGCTGTGAGAATCATCTCAACGAGGACATCGAAGAGATATTGCTCCATAACCGGCGTTGGACTTCCTAGCGCATGGATTTGAAAGGGCAATTTTCCAATTTTCCTAGCCGATCGAGCAACAAGATCGAGGTGCTTTCCTCCCTGAACTGGGCCGACCCAAGCGATGTCATCGCGAGTCTTGATTTTCGCTAGTTCTCTTGCCCTTCTCAAGGTTTCGCTAACCGTGTGTTGCGCCTGTTGCCTAGAGGTTGTCCACCCTGTTGGCACATCCAATATCGTGGCTATGTCTGTGTTAATCTCCTCTTGGTACGTTACAATTTCTTTCGAAGTGACCTCCACGTCTCCATACACGAGAATCTGGTAGGCTCCGGAATCAGTCATAATCACGCCGTCGAAGTCTAGGAAATCATGTATTCCGTTTTCGACCGTCTCATGTTCGACGTGCTTCTTCACAATATAGGCATTGGTTATGAGCGCTTTGCAGTTAAACGCTTCTTGCAGGGTTCTAGGCGTTATCAGTTGAACAGTAGGGTTAATGACAGGCAGCAGAAGAGGCGTTTCGATTGCGCCGCTCTTGGTTTCAAGTCGTCCTATTCTCGCAAGCAGGTCTCTGTCGCATATTTCAAAGAACATAAGTTACAGTCGCCGAAACATCTTATAATAAAAGCTTCTCTTAACTATGCTGTTAAGAGGAGTTGGGTCATGGTCTGTGTTACTCGGATATACGATAGACCTGTCTTGAACGGTCCAATCTTGATTGAGGGACTTCCGGGTATAGGGTTCGTGGCAAACATAGCCGCGTTGCATTTAATTCAGGGGTTAAAGGCAAAGAAATTCGGAGAAATTCGCTCCTCCTCTTTTCAAGATTTCACCATGACTGCAGAGAATGGCAAAACACGGTTCCCAATCAGCGAACTGTACTATTACAAGGGACGACAAGAGCAACGTGACCTCATTATTCTTTACGGTAACACGCAGGCCTTGACTCCGCAGGGGCAATATGAACTTTGCGGACGCGTCTTGGACATAGCTGAAGACTTGGGGTGCCGTCAAATCATCACGCTTGGTGGTCTGAAGCGTCAAGAAAAAGTGAAAATTCCTGGGCTATACTGCGCTGCTTCCGACTCGGAGAGGTTGCACGATGCATTAGGTCTCGGCGCCAAAGTTGTTCGTGGACACATTTTCGGTGTGGCAGGTCTGCTCCTGGGGTTAGGTAAGCTGCGAGGTATGACAGGTTTCTGCCTGCTCGCTGAGACTCCAGGTCTTTATCCTGATGCGACGGCTGCGCGCGAGGTTTTAAGGGCTGTCTGCAAAATGTTGCGTTTGGACGTCGACTTGAGGAAGCTGGATGTGGCTGCAGAGGCGACCCGCAATATACTGGAATCCTTCGGTTTTCAAACTCACCCAATAGAGGAAAAGAAAACGAGGGAAGAGCCTCGGTCTCGCTGGCTTATTTAAAGAAATGCGCGCGCGACTATCAACGCAGTATTCAGAACGCCGACGGCTCCGTGGGGGCCTACATTTCTGAAGTCTTCTGTCATCTTCTGTGTTCACTTCTTCCAAGGGGAGGAGACATCACGCTATTTAGTCCAGCAGTTTTGAAAATTGGGTTCAAAAGTCTGAGCGGGGCTTCCACTATGGAAAGGAACTGGGTGAGGGCATATCACACCCACAAGTCATAAAAACTGAAGGAAAAACAATTGTTCAAGGAGGACAAAATCATGAGCGAAACTATTGAAAAAGGGCTCAAAAAATTTGGCGTAACAGTGTCAAAACCAGTGCTTGCTTTGATAGCCATTATCTTCGGCATACTTGTCATAGCCTTTCCAGATCTGTTGCAGTGGATCGTTGGGTTATACTTCATAATCCAAGGACTACTGTTTTTCGCAGACTACTTTGAGCTAAGAGTACGATAAAAAATATAGACAAACAAACGTACACGCACAAAATCCCATTACAACAGAGCTAACAGTATCTGTGCGCCAGTTGGATTTGAACCCGCAGTGCCCGGATGATATCTCCTGCAAACTCCCCTTTTCTTCTCTTTCTGCATATTTTAACGCGAGTACATTCATCGGAAATGCATAGATTGAGATCAGTGCAAGATACGCCCGCGTACGAGCTACGATTTTACCGTAAGAGTCGTGAAGAATGTGGGAGAAGCCTACAAGCTCATCGAAGTCGGCTTTGAATACTCAACCGGAGAGTACAGGGACAGCGGCAAAATCTTCCGCAAGCGCAAGCAAAGAATTTCAAGGGGTTTAGAGAAATCAACATACTAGTCTAAAGGTGTCTAAACAAATCATACGAAATCGTTATTTTTGAATAAGCGTTCTAAGAGGCTTGTTCAAGATAAGAAAAAGGGATGCTGCAATGGTCGAGAAACAACATCCTGTTTCACTTCTAACGGTATCAATGATCATGTGTGCGGTTCTATACGCCATAGGAGCATACTCAACGGCATATATACCTTCTCCTTGGGGCTTCGGCCAATTTAGATGGGCAGTAGTGATCCCCGTGTTTTTCGCCACAATATTTGGGCCGATGCCTGCTGGAATCGGCGCAGCCATTGGCACATTGATTGCAGACTCGGTAAAGCATGGATATCTTTACCCAGGAAGTTATTTTGCGGCGGTACCTGGAAATTTTATAGGCTTCTATTTGTTCGGCTATATTGTGAAGAAAAAGTTCACTTGGGGACGGTTCATTCTAGCTTCGAATATCACGCTTACTATAGCCAATCTGATTGTTGCCTTTCTGTACATCTTTCTCTTTAAGGTGCTGTATCTAGGTCAACTAAACTATGTTGAGATGCCTTTGGATGTCCTCACATTTTTGTCAATTGGTCTCACAATCTGGTGGTTTGTTACAATGCTTCCTTTTGTGCTTTTGGTCACCCCTCTGTTGATCCGGGCGGTGGCAACAGCTGTCCCTTCTGTTGTCCCGGACGCAGTGAGGGTTCATAGTTTGAAACAAGAGCTTCCGAAGACAACGTTTAGCCTGGCGATATTGATTCCTGGTTTAGTCATGATTTTGATGGGATTAGCTACAACTTACACCACTCTTGGCAACTACATAAACTCCTTCTTCGGAGAAGTAACCCTTGGCCTCATTCAATTGTTGTTCTATGGGAGCGGAGTCATTTTAGCGGTTTTGGGCATGATAGTTTACACAGGTAGAATGTTTCTTTGGTCGAGGACTCCCATTGGAAAGTCAAAGAAATGATTAGTGAAACACAAAATGATTTTACAGCTGAGAGCTGGTTTCAACAGAGCTTCAGAAACTCACATCACGCAGTTCTGTAAGTGACAAAGATATGAAGAAGAAGTTCAAGGCCGTGGCTGTTGGCGGAACTTTCGACGAATTTCATAAAGGTCACCGAGCTCTGCTCCTGAAAGCTTTCGATGTCGGAAACCGCGTCTTGATCGGTTTGTGCACTGACGACCTTGCGAAGAAACTTTGGAAACCACACAAAGTTGCACCCTATGA
>CP070636.1:923891-928143 GCA_020356305.1 Candidatus Bathyarchaeota archaeon
AGTGGACTCGTGTCAATTATGGGACAAACCTTGACGCCTAAAGAAGCTAGAGCGGCGGCGGTATTTGCTGCGTTTCCACCTCTCAACTCCGTCTGTTTCACTCCGTGCACGGTTCCCCCTTTGCGCTTCGCGACTTCAGCGAGAGTTCCAGAAAGCTGCTCAACGTCTCCTTCATACGTTACCAACCGATCTAGGAAAAAATCGGGCATAACAACGACATCGAACGTTTTTGGTTTCATTTCTTCTAGACAACGAAGTAACTCATTCACAAGTTGAGAAAGCAAGATCTCTCCCCCCACTCTTAATATCATCTATTTATATCATCTAAAATGTTTGATTCCTACCTTTAATTCATTCGCCACTAGAGTTTCGAAACAAGAAGTACGACAACTCCATCTTTTGAGTACATATGTAGATTTCATAACGTCTAAAAGAATCATGCGTGCGCACAATAAGGTATGGGCAAGTCGGACAAAGAGTTTATCCTTCGGCTATTCAGGGAAGCCATGGGAATAGGCATAGCTCTAGCTTGCATAAGCTGGGTTCTAATACACCTAATCATCTTTTTCTTTTACGGATACGTTATGGTTGGTGAAACCAACAAGCTCATCTTGGTTGGAGAGCTTGCCTTGACATCGGTCGGTTTGCTCTGCCTTTTGGTAACATTCTATAAGGACAGATTCTTATCCAGAAAATAGAGGAGCTGCCTGACAATTAGAATTGGATTCCTCTAACCGTCGGTATTTCCTCTGGATGTTTCACGTCTACAATTTCATTGACAAAGTCGGCGAATATCACAAGTTCTCGAGGAGCATACCTTCCAGTCAACACCACGTTGGTTTCCTTGGGCACTGTTTTGAGAAAGTCAATAACTTCGTTTACTTCCAGAAGCTCGCAATGCAACGCTAGATTAATCTCGTCCAGAACGAGGAGTCGAGGTTTCTCTTTCACAATCTTCTTCGCGAACTCTAAGCCTTTCCTAGCCAGTTCCTTATCCCTCTCGTCCAAGTTGCCCAGTCCAATCCAACCTTTTCTTCCAAACTGATGGATTTTGTACAGAGATTGAAACTTCTTTTGAAACTTGTACTCGCCAGTGTTTTTCCACCATTTCAAAAACTGAATTATCACAACTCTGTAGCCATGGCCTAAGCACCGTAAAGCCAAGCCCAAGGCGTTGGTCGTCTTTCCTCCTCCCTCACCCGTGTACAAATAAATGGTTCCACGGTTCTTGACCATCTTCTCTCTTTCTCCTTTACACCATAAGACTTGGCAATGCGAGG
Organism: Candidatus Bathyarchaeota archaeon; assembly: GCA_020356305.1. The sequence continues at coordinate 925,172 of CP070636.1, forward strand.
TTAGGTGCAGACTGGACACACTTGGCTGTAGTCGGCAACAGTTCCTTCACTTTCAATGGGTCTCAAAACCTGCGTTTCTCTGCTTCCATGTCGATAAACGGTGATCCCTTTGCATCCTAACTTGTACGCGAGCAAATACGCCTTCTCAATGTCATCTGGTGTCGCCCAGTTGGGAAAGTTGATGGTTTTGGAAACTGCGTTGTCTGTGTACTTTTGAAACGCTGCTTGCATGCGGACGTGCCACTCTGCACTTATGTCGTGAGCAGTAACGAAGAGTTTTCTTATGTGCTCCGAAACCTCTTCCACGTCCTGAATTGAGGTCTTTTTCGCTAGTTTTTTTATCAGTTCCTCGCTATAGAAGCCCTCCTTCAAGGCCATGTTCTCGAATAACGAATTAACTTCAACTAGGCTTCTACCGAGGCTTTCAGCGACTTCACGAACATAGGCTATGGCAAAGAGTGGTTCGATTCCTTGGGAGCAACTGGCAATTATGCTTATGGTTCCTGTGGGAGCAATCGTTGTTACTGTAGCATTTCTTAATGTTTTGAATTGCCCTTGCCACATGCTTCCTTTAAAGTTTGGAAAGCTTCCCTTCTCCTCGCCTAACTCGATGCTCATCTTCTTTGCTTCGTCATCTATGAACCTCATGAGTTTTTCCGCAGTTTGCACACCTTCTTCTGTATCGTATCTTATGCCCATTTTGATCAGCATATCTGCGAAACCCATTACTCCTAACCCGATCTTTCGGTTGCCCTTGGTTATCTTCTCTATCTCAGGCAACGTGTACACGTTGGCGTCCACGACATTGTCAAGAAATCTAACTGCCAGCCTTACCGTTTTCTTCAGTCTATCCCAGTCCATTTTACCATCTTCGGTCACACATTTGCTGACATCGATACTTCCCAAATTGCAGGATTCATAGGGAAGAAGAGGCTGTTCGCCACACGGGTTTGTAGATTCAATCTGCCCGATGTTAGGCGTCGGATTATGCCGATTGATGGTATCGAGGAAAACAACTCCAGGCTCACCGTTTTTCCAAGCCATCATAATGATTAGGTTCCATATCGCTCTAGCCTTCAAGGTCTTCACGACTTCACCGTTCCGCGGATTCTTCAGATCAAAGACACCGTCTTTTTCAACAGCCTCCATAAACTTGTCAATGATAGCCACTGAAATGTTGAAGTTTCGAAGCACACCTTCCTTCTCTTTTGCAACAATAAAATCCATAATTTCCGGGTGGTCCACACGCAATATGCCCATATTAGCCCCTCTGCGACGGCCGCCCTGCTTCATAACCTCTGTGGCAGTGTCATAAATCTTCGCGAAGGATATAGCTCCAGACGCTATGCCACCAGTGGTTCTAACAACGTCTCCTCTTGGCCTAAGTCGTGAAAAGGAGAACCCGGTTCCTCCACCAGTCTTGTGAATTATGGCAGCTGCCTTCAACGTGTCAAATATGCCTTCTATCGAGTCTTCAACTGGCAGGACGAAGCAGGCGCTGAGCTGTCTGAACATGGTGCCCGCGTTCATGATTGTAGGCGAGTTTGGAAGAAACTCAAGACGGGTCATCGCACGGTAGAACTCAGCCTCACATCTAGATATCTCAGCATCGCTCTTGCCATACTGTTTTTCCACTTCGGCCATGCTCTTAGCGACTCGTCTAAACATTTGACTAGATGACTCTACTACCCTCCCTTTCTCATCCTTGCGAAGGTACCGTCGTTCCAGAACCACAATGGCGTTTAAGGGCAGCTTAAGCTCGTCAGTCACCCCGAGCAAAGCCTTCATTCTTCGTATTTCGGTTCGCTTCTGCCGATAAAGAATGTAGGCTTTTGCCGTTCTTGCGTGTCCATTTTCTATCAGAGTCTTTTCAACAATGTCCTGAACCTGCTCTACACCCGGCATCTCGCCTGGTTTGAGCTGTTTTTCCAGCGTCTCAGCAACTTGTTCAGCCAGTTTAATGGAAAGCTCTCGGTCCTTACCTCCGATGGCTTTCGCCGCCTTCCATATAGCCTCCGCAATCTTGTTAGAGTCAAAATCAACAATTCTGCCGTCTCGTTTCTTAATCTTCTCAATCTTGCTCATATCAAAAGCCCTTCAAAGAAAACACTTAACCCAATTGCAATTAATAGACCTGTCAATGCCTATATTTTGGTTTCTGCTCACATCTGCGCTCGCCTAGCAGCCTTGTAGAAGGATAAGCAGGGCGATATAGCCTTAGCAAAAGCGACTTACAAGGAACTTAAACAAGCGAAGCCACTGAAATATCACAAATTGGTCCCGAAGTTGATGAAAGAGGAACAGGTCTTCCAGATTCGCCACTAAGCTTCCTTTTTCAGCTCACGCGTTGGAACAATCTTTTAGCAGCATAGGGTGATTCTAGCTATCTCCCTTCAAACTTTGGTTTTCTCTTTTCAAGGAAGGCGACCACACCCTCTTTGAAGTCCTCTGTGGAGGCGGCGATGCCGAAAGCCTTGGCCTCGTGGGTTTCGCCGACCCTTAGACTGGTGTCCAAGCTGCTGTTAATCAGCTCTTTAGCCAACTTGATGGATATGGAAGGTTTATCAGCAATCTCTTTGGCGAGCTCTCTAACAACAGACCTCAACTGGTCAGCTGACAAAGTCGCATTCACCAAACCCAATCGGCCAGCAGTCTCGGCATCGATCATCTTGCCCGTGAAAATCATTTCCTTTGCCACCCCCTTTCCCACGAGTCTTGGAAGGCGCTGAGTGCCTCCCCAACCAGGAACCAACCCCAAGTTTATCTCGGGCTGTCCCAGCCTAGCGTTTTCCGAGGCTATCCTGATGTCGCAGGCCATGGCTAACTCCAAGCCGCCTCCTAGGGCGTAGCCGTTTATGGCAGCTATCACCGGCTTTCCCAGTTCTTCTATTCTGTCACACAGTTCGTGCCCATGTCTGGAGACAGCTCTTGCCCTTGAGGAATCCATATCTCTTATCATCTTGATGTCAGCA
>CP070636.1:928243-931234 GCA_020356305.1 Candidatus Bathyarchaeota archaeon
CCAAGCTGTAAGCCATCCATGAAACGGGTTCGTTCACGGTGAAATTCAATGGAAGGTCCGTTGTGTCATACGTTTTGTTCTCGGGCGACATGATGGAGATGCTTGGCGCAGTCGTATCGACCGTGAAGTAAACCATGCTTGAAGACCCCATGTTGTTAAACGTGTCATTCGCGTAAACCACCACGTAATGTGACCCATCCGACAAGCCTGGGAGCGTGGTGTTTCCTGAGGTGGTGACGGTGGCGTGGCCATCCAGGCTGTAGCCCATCCACACGGTCGCTTCGTCCACGGTGAAGGTTACGGCAACAGTGTCGACGGCATACGTCTGGTTCTCAGGCGACAGAATGGCTACGGTGGGCGGTTCGGTCTCGTATGGAATCGTAAGTGGGTAGCGGTCCGTGTTGTTGGCGTCGATCACGCGTGGGGTGTCGCCTCTGAAATCGCGTCCCGGTACGTTCTGATCTGGCCCGCTGTACAGGTCTGTGCCGTTGTAGTCACTCCAGTAGTTTCCGCCAGAAGGGTAGCCGTCATCCCAGAAGTTCGCTTGCTCAGACGGTAAGATGTGCACCTGTTGGTTATTGCCTATGACGTTGTTATGGTAAATCGCGTTGTCGAACGAACTTGCGTAAAAAAAGATGCCGCTGTCGTTATTTGTTATGGTGTTTCCGCTGATCGTGTTGTTTGACGAAAAATCGAGCTCGATGCCGGCGCCGTAGTTGATGGTTATGTTGTTTCCATTGATCATGTTATCCGAAGAAAATGCAAGGAGGATGCCGATTGCATTCTCGGTTATCGTGTTTCCGGAAATGGTGTTGTTTGACGATTCGGAGTTGAGAACGACGCCGAATTCGAATGCTCGTATTTCCATGTTCGTGATTGTCACGTTGCTGACGCCATAAAGGGAGATTCCCCTGCGCAGAGTCCACGCCCCTTGAATCGAGTAGCCTGCCCCATCAACCACAGTGTGATTCTTCTCCACAACAATCTCATCATACACTATGTTGCTCGTGAAGGTGTACGTAACATTGTCAACGGTCGAAATAGGCGCCGTATCGGGGTCAACGCTTCCATCAGGCCTAATAGAAATAGTTTCAGATGCCGCTTCAACCGTGTGAACGTTGATCGATACACCGAACACGCCCATGAGAAGCATCACCAGAACCATTAAGTAAACACGCTTTGTGCTCACGACAGCTCACCCATGTCAGTTTCGACCCCAACCTCTGCGATTCGAAGGTCTTATGACTTGCGGAAGAACCCTCGATTATCTCAACCGATTCGTTGACTGTCGGTTCAAGAGAACAAGAAAAAGAGCAGCAATGACTGTTCAAGTTGCCTTTTACGATTTCCTAGCGTCTGAAACATACGCGCGCGAAAATTTAGGGCCCAACCCAAACCTTATAACTGATTTTACTAATCCCAGTGCGGTGAATGCACCGTGGCGGCAACAGGAGCAGTCGCAGCGCTAAAGAAACGAAAAGAGAGGAAAAGAAACCGAGAAATGAAGTACTGTCCTGTGTGTAGAAAAGAAACGGCACATGAACAGATGCTCAAGGGCATGTTCATGACGAATATTGAATACTGCACAGAGTGTAGAGTCATGCGAAGAGGCGAGTAGTCTCTTCAATGTGTGAGACACGCAGGAGATTACACGCGCGCATTGCGCATGCCTGCATGGGAGTTTCAAAAACAGCTAGCCAAAGCAAACTGTGCTTCGGTATGGACGCGAAAGTCTTTGCTTGGGTTCAATCATTTGTGTGGACACGTTTCAGCTTCATGACGAGATGAGTGATCATTATCCACAAGCTTAGAACGGCCCCGAAAAAGTACGGGTATGAACCGCCGAGTTGATACAGGATGCCACCAACCAACGGGCCTACGAAGAACCCAACGCCTAGCGTGCTTTCAAACATTCCAGCGGCCTTGCCTCGCCTTGAACCGCTTCCCTTCAAGACGGAAAATGTCGCTGTGGAATATGCCAGTCCTTGACCAAGGCCGAAGATTGTGAAACCGACAAGAAAGAGTGGCACCGTTAGGATCAAGCCAATCATCGTTAGAGAACAGATGAGCAAGAGAGAACTCGAAAGTAACATAGTTCCTTCTCCCAGCTTGGGCTGCAGTCTACTCGCTAAAAGAACGGTCAAGGTCTGAGTTAGACCTGAAAGAAGAAACATGAGGCCTATCTGGTCGGCTGGGACATCGAGTTGAGTGGCATAGGCTGGGAATATCGCGCTCAAGGTGGCCGCAGTGAAGGCCACGAGAAACGCGTGGATCAAAGGAAAAACAGTGGAATCTTCTTGAACCGGTTCTTCGCTCTCAGCTGGATGAACCAAGGAACGCAATTTGTCAATTCGCGCTTTGGTTCCCGAAAAAATCAACGTTGAAGTGAAAAATAGGACAGCGAAGGCTACCAGAAAGGATGTTCTTATAGGAAACCAGATTATGAGTAGTCCTCCTAGTTGAGGGCCAATTACAGTTGCTGAAATCCACGACACGTTGTAGCCTGCTAAAGCCGGGCCAAGTTGCTCTGCCTCAACAAGGTCTCCAACATAGGCTAGTACCAGTGGCCAGAACAGGGCGGCACCAAAAGCGAAGACAAGACGCGAAAGAATTAGTTGGTAGGGATCTTGAGAGAAATAGCAAATCACCATGGAGAGAGCTTGGATAACTTCTGAAGTAAGAAGCAGCTTCTTTCTCGAAAATCTGTCAGATATGGATCCGAAAACTCGGGTCATCGCAGCGTATGTTGCTCCGCCGCTGGCTCCGATCAAGCCTATGAGAAAGGGAGACGCTTCCATTCGGTAGGCGAGGATTGGCGTGGTGATGAAAGCAACGCTTAGGGACATTTGAGTCAAAAAAGCGGAAACGTACAGCACCATAAGAGAAGCATGAGATTGTGACAACCCCATATTGAAGCTCCTGGGTTTTCTGAATCAATGCCTTATGCTTCCTCTTAAGGGTTATCCGCAGGGTGAGTTTGCCTGCCTACAA
>CP070636.1:931334-937168 GCA_020356305.1 Candidatus Bathyarchaeota archaeon
AAAGCTTGTTTTGGAAAAGCTTATTTTGCCCGAAGTGGGGCACATACTGAAACACGCCCGCGAAAAATAAAGCTGGGACTAAAATGATGCGCGACGACTATGGGCGGCCAGTGCTGAATCTGCGAATATCAGTCACTCAGCGCTGCAACTTGAAATGCCCATACTGTCACCGAGAAGGCGAATCAGCAAATCCTCCAACTGAAATGACCAAAGACGAGATTGTTCGAATTGTTCGAGTTGCTGTTGGGCTGGGTATGTCTAAAGTGAAGTTGACTGGCGGCGAGCCGTTGCTTCGCTCAGATATCATAGACATTGTGAAAGATATCGCGAACGTCAGGGGCTTGCGAGACCTGTCCATGACCACTAACGGAACGAATCTAGCGTCTTTAGCAAAGAGACTTCGTGGCAGCGGTCTGAAGCGAGTGAACATTAGTATTCCCTCCTTGAATGCTGAGACATATCGAGCGCTGATGGGCGGAGATTTGCGGAACGTTCTGAAAGGAATCAGAGAAGCGGTGGATGCAGGACTTTTCCCTGTGAAGTTAAACATGCTGGTTCTGAGAAATGTGAATGACGATGAGATTCCTAAGATGATCAATTTTGCGGAACGAAGTGGCACGATTTTGCAGATGATCGAGCTGGAACCACTGAACATTAGCACATCTTACTACAAACGTTATCACTATGCTTTGGACGCTGTTGAAAACGAGTTGAAGAAACAGGCTAGACGTGTTGTGACTCGTGGAGATATGCAGAGTCGTAAGGTCTACTTTCTGCCCAGAACCAAAGTGGAGGTGGTTCGTCCAATCGAGAACACAGAGTTTTGCTTGTGTTGCACTCGGTTGAGGGTGACAAGCGATGGGTGGCTAAAGCCCTGTCTAATGAGGAACGACAACTTGGTGGATGTGCTTACGCCATTGCGAAATGGAGCGGATGAGAAGGAGTTAAGGAAACTGTTCTTAGAAGCCGTCAAGAGACGTGAACCCTATCACCAGGTGCAGAGTGTCAAAACCTGATATTTTCTGGAGATAAAGTCAAGTGCACGAACAAATTCAATGGATAATATTCTTTTCCAACGAAAGTGTTTTTCATTAATAATCGCATTTGGCGCCCGCGGTTGAAGCTAAAGTAGGTAAAGTAACAATATAGAAACAATAGTGAATATGACAAATAGATAAAACCAGACTAGCGCTAGGGAGCTATTTTTCAACGTGTAGACGGTCGCTGACCAACTATGCTTCTCTTTCACGTAATCAACGCAAGCTAAGTGCAATCGTTGAACAAAAGTTACTGTGGTTTTGTCGACTTCATATTTCACTGCATTTTCCTCCTTTGGCTTCACGCTAAGTATTGTCGTTCTCAGGTAACTCCAAAAAAATGTTCGACCAAGCGTGTAGACTAGCAAGACGATGAAGAGGCTTAGTAACAGGCTAGCTACAATGCTTCTGACAAGCTCTGATGTGAAGGGAATAGAATCGATCTCAGTAAGGCTGAGGAATCCTAGTGATATCGCTATGTGATAGACACCGTGTGCCACACATTCTGACGAATAGTATTTGAGCAGAGCTATGCGAGCATCCTGCTTGTTCTTAGAGGTTAGCGTGAGCTCCTCCATTGCTTGTCATTATTTCTATTGTGGATTCTTTTAATATATATGTGCACGTGGGTAGCTTGAAAGAGGGGAACAGAAGGAGTTACCTTGGTTCCGGAAGCTTTGAATTCTTATCAGCTTTGGCTAACGTTCTTGTTTGCGACTTGCCAACACGTTTGCCGGCACGTAAAGAGTGACGGCTGTTGGGGTTCCCGGCTTTGAGAGGTCCGTTGACGCATTTTTGGCTGTCTTCTTTCTTCTCCGTCGGTACCAAAGGTAGATTACTGTCGCGACGAGGGCTGCTGCGCCCAAGCCGACTATTGCAAACAAGGCCCACGGTATGAGTGGCGCTCCTACCACAGTGTAGCCGTACGTCTGTGTTTCGGCGCTGTTCTCTACGTTGTCAAGAGATTCTATGTAAAAGGTGACGTTCTCGCCTGCGCTGTAACCTGGAATTGTTGCTGTCCAGTTTCCCAGGTTTGTCTCTGTCATTTCTGTGAATTGCCATTCGTCGTCAGTCGTGTTTTTGAACCATAAGACAACGGTTTTCAGACCGCTTCCAGGAGAAGGGTCGCTTACGAACACTGTGACGTTGACCTGCTCGTCGGCATATGGCTCTTCGGGCTCCCAGCTGGGAGTGCCAATCAACGGCGGCGTATTGTCTACATTCACCGTGATGGTTTTTTCAATTGTGTTTTCAGTATCATCGTAGACTTTCAGTGAAATTGTGTGAATGCCATCTGAGTAATCTGTTGTATCCCAGTCGTAATTGTGGCTTCCAGGTGTGGACCAGTTTTGCACTTGAGTGCCATCGATGTACAGTTCCATTCTGTCGAAGTTAACATCTTGGCCAGTGACTGTAACTGTAACGGTAGCCTTCAGGTAGCTTCCTTCTTCTGGCGTGTTGATTATTGCTGAAGGCAACGTATTGTCTATGGTTACTAAAATTGCCTCTTCATCGACGTTTCCAACCTTGTCAGAGACGGCGAGTTTGATCTCGTGTGAACCGTCGGAAATGGTTCTCGTGTCCAACGCATAAGTCTGTTCGCCGCTTGCGTTCCAAGTCTTCACTGAACCTCCGTCAATGAATAGCTCAATTTGTTCAAGATTGGCGTCATATCCGAAGATAACGATTTCACTTATGCCTATTAGAATAGCATCTTCGACGGGCTTTCTTATTTCAGCCAGCGGAAAGGTGTTGTCGATTGCAACGGTTATCTCGTCGGTTGCCAAGTTGTTGGCTTTGTCGTATACTCTTAGGGCAATCTTGTAAACGCCATCGGCGTAGGCTGCTGTGTCCCAAGTGAACTCGTTTGTGCCGCTTTCGTCAAAAGTCGCCGTTAGATTGCCATCTACGTATAGCTCCATGCTCTTGAAGTTGTCGTCATCACCGGTAACGCTGGTCAGAACCATACCGTTTACAAGGCTTTGATCCGCTGGAGTGTTGATCGATGCTGTTGGTGAGGTGTTGTCCACAGTTGTTGTCACGGCTGTGCTGTTGAAGTTTCCAGCGAGGTCATAAACCCTCAGCTCAATCGTGTGGGAGCCGTCTACGTAGTTGGTCGTGTTCCAACTGTAGTATTGGCTTCCCCATTCAGTCCAGTTTTGCACTCGAGATCCGTCGATGTACAGTTCCATTATGTGGAAGTTGGCATCGTTGCCGGTTACGCTAACGAGAACTGTGCCTTTCACGTAGCTTTCCATTGCTGGTGCGTTGATGATAACCAACGGTGGTGTGTTGTCCACCGTCACGATTATTTCTGTCTTGGCGACGTTTCCAGCCATGTCGTAAACTGTCAACTCGATAGGGTAGACGCCGTCGAAGGAGATTGTTGTGTTCCATTCAAAAGTGTACTGTCCGGCCTTCATCCACTGTGCCACAACTGTGTCATCGATTGTCAGCTCGGCTCTGTCGAAGTTATCGTCGTACACATAGACGATTACGCTGACTTTGCCAGCTAAATAACTCCCGTGAGGAGGCCCATCAATCCTAGCTATCGGCAGGTACTTGTCGGTCACGTTGTAAGAGTAAGTGTCCGAGGCAGCCAAGTTTCCCGCATAGTCGCGAGCGAATACTTGGTATTGCACGGTTATCCCATAGGGTAATGGCGGGATAGATGCCGTATAGAACATGTCCCCCAGCGTCATCGTAACGTCTGTCCAAACGGAGCCGTTCCAGTAGCTTAGAATCACAGAGTCGATGCCGCTGGCGTTGGAGGGTTCGGTTGCTTCAGCGAACACTGAAACGCTTTCATTGTAGCTTGGAGAAGTTGGCGAATGATCAACAAACGATATTGTTGGAGGATAGGGATCGCCAACTGTATAGAAATCTGTAACGGTTGTCGCAACATTGTCCGCTCCATCATACGCGTAAATTTTGTAGTACACGGCTGTGTCGTAGGGAAAGGCAGGAATCTCGCCAACATAAAGTCCATCAACGAATTCCATCGTTACGTTGGTCCAATCAATTGTGTCGATGAAATAGCTGACAATAACGGCTTCTACGCCGCTTCCTACGTCGATGACTTCAGCCGTGACAGCTACGGTTTCATTGTATGCAGGTGTCTCAGGCGCCAACGATACCGCAACGATCACCGGAGGCTCCTTGTCGACTTCAAGAATTTGGTCGATAATGGTCTCCACTTTTTCGATTAGATCCTCAACCCATTGATCGCTAACCCAGCGTACAATTGCGTTTTTGATGTCGTTTCTCAACTTGTTGACAGCACTCTCATAAGTTCCAGCCTCAACTTGGTTGATCACCGCGTGGATTTTGTTGCAGAGTGCTTTTCTTTGTCCCTCTGCGGCCCTCGGATTCTTGAAGCCGTCGGCTCCCCCGGGCAATTCAGAAATGTCGCCACAGAGATCTTCCAAAGAACCAATTATCTTTGACTGGTCTTGTCCTACTGTCACCGAGATTATTAGGACAGGTGTCAGAACCAACGCGAGAACGAGAACTAGAGTGACGAAGCATTTTATTACCTGTTTTCCCGTCTTTCTGTTGTTTCTCGTGTTTTTTCTTGTCTTGTTAAGTCGTATCTCAGCTATGTAATATGGCATATTTCCCATACTTCCCCGTTATTGGATTACTCTTAGTCACCATTTTGTGTTGCTTCTCTGCATAAATGAAGTATTCCTTAGGCGGGAATATTCCAAACCGAGACTGCCACATGCCTACCATCAAGCTCCATCTTGTGGGCGCCCACGCATTCTTAACCCGAATGCATCGTTCGTCGAGTTCTGCTCGGCATGCTTCAATTGTCAAGCACACAGCTGACCCTATGGGTGAGCGGCTACAGCATATTGGGAATATTAAATTCAAATTCATAAACGATTAATAGAGAACCAACTTCTTTCCAACTGAGGTTTAACCTTGACAAAGATTGAATCAACACCCGAGACAGTGCCGGAAAGGAAGACCGTTATCTACAAAACCTTGGTGGATCCCACCGTGATAAAGATCGCTGGGGAAAAAATGAAACATAGATTATTCAGTAAACTCTGGTTTCTGAAGCCTCAACCCGATGAAATAGAAAACGTGTCTGTTGAGAAATACTACGAGCAATACTTTCTTATCGACGGGAGCTACACCATTGACTATTATCGAAAACGCTTCTATACATTCAACATCGACGGAAAAGTCCAAGAGGTTATACTGCTCAATAAAAAGCTCAAGCCTGACCTTCCAAAAAAATCTTCTAAGACTCCCTACAAGTCAATAACCCTTGAAGGAGAAGAACGGCTGCTCCATAGGAATAGAGCGTGTCTCATTCTGGATGAGGCTGGACGCGAGGTTGATCCCAGAAGAGTGCCTTCTGCTCCATCTGAAGAACTTCCCAAGAAAGACTTGGTTAACTCAAAAGAAAACAGCAAAAAGCTTGAAGCAGCCCCGGATATGGAAGTTCGTGTCCTCCGATCGAAGCTAGTTAGAAAGCCTCGGGATGTAGAAAGGGTGGTTCATGAATCATTTGAGGTCTCTGAACGCTCAGTGATGTATATGCCTATTTACAAACTGGTATTCAAACATGTGAGAACAGGTGAAATGAAAACAGCAAAGATCAACGGGGTCACAGGCAGACCACTCTCCTGGTGACCACTCAAATTAGAGAAAGGTACACACGAAAATAGAGGCTAGAAGGCTTTCACGATCGGCGTTTCCTTCGTTAAGTGACGTGCAGACCAGACTCAGAATCACGTACACGAACAAAAGGCCCTTTGCGATCTCGAGAATCTCTGAGCCGAA
>CP070636.1:937268-939872 GCA_020356305.1 Candidatus Bathyarchaeota archaeon
CAGAACAGCCTGTGCCTTAAGCGACTCGACTTGGGTCTCTAACTGAGCACGAGCTGTCGACTCTTCGGATAGCTTTTTCTGAGCTGCATCAAGCTCAGCTTCCAGAATCTCTTTCAACTGATATGCCGTATCGACCTGTCCTTCGAGATCCTTGACAATAGCAAGAATGCTGGTCCGCTCCTCGGAAACATCCACAAAATCTTCCTCTGCGGGGGATTCCAAAAGGGATACGGCAGGTGTTCGCTCGTAACTTTTCTTTGTGCTCTGGTTGGTTTGTTTCTTTACTTTTGTCCTTTGTTTCCGGCTTTTTGGCATTAGATGACCTCCTTAATTTATTATTTGTTAGCGAGAGTTTCAATAAGCGCCGTTTTCCAACAAGAACCATAACTCAATGTTGTACGCGTGGCCTCTGCAACCCTCAATCTAATCTCCACGGGATTGGTAGAAACTATAACACCACTCCCGCAACTTCTATCGAAAATTTCTGTTAACATAGACACTTCTCGTATCCCATTTTTTTGAGACAGTCTTATCATCCCAAGAGCTCCCCCTTCCACCATTCGCGCCATCGCGCAATGCAACATTGAAGTGTTTTCTCATCCCTTGGTACCGGCCCGCTCATTTTCTTACCGGTGATTCTTTTTAGTGTGTCAAGAATAACCTTCCTAATTGATTTCTCAGGGTCGTTCAAGTGTTCGATTAGAGCGGAGATCACTCGTCGTGAACGGAGATTGCCCATTGCTTCGATTGCTGCCCGCCGGACGCAAGCACTTGGGTTAGATAAGAGCGGTAATAACTCTACAGCCAGTTCTTCTTGATGCAGCCAGCCAATACAGGTTGCAGACCTTCGTTGGATCTCTTCATCCTCATCAGAAAGCATACGTACCAGATCAGAAGCGCTTTCTGCTCCGGCTAAACGGTATAAGCCCCATACGGCAGCCAGGCGAACTGAAGCTGCCTGGTCGGTCAAAGCGCGTTTAATAGCTCGCAGCCCTTGCCCTTCATTCACTTCTTGCCTCGTAAAGGCCTTAACGCACTCTTGCCGAACCCGAGGGGATGTTTCGCACGCCAGTTGAGTAACAAGAGCCTTGATTGATAACTTATGTCGGATACCCCCTATCATTTTGACTGCATTTGTTCGCACTTCGATGTCCTGACTGGCCATGTCGGAAAGAGCTCTTGTGAAGATTACCTTATCAGTTGCGTTGGAAAAGAAAGCCGTTTGAATTTGCTCCTCCGTTACAGCAGGAAGACTTGGTACCTCAACCTTAGATACCCGCTGAGACGGTCGTTCTTCCATTTTTGCATTTAGCTCCCCAGCTGATTGAGCAACAATCGGTTCCATCTCCGATTCGACCTTTTCCTCGGTCGATACTACCTCGACCTTCTCTTGACCCCAATCAGAAACGGAAGCCTTTTCTTCCGGTTGAACATCGCTGAGGTCGGATAGTGGCTGAGACTTTGCGCCCTCCTCTTCTTTGCGAGACTTCTCTAAATGAACCTGGGTTGCAACAAGGTCGGACTCCAATGCAGTTACCCGTGTCTTCACCTCACCTTCCAGAATAGCTGCCTCGCTGGCTTCACTTTTCGCCTGCTCCAGATCAGAGAGCAACGATTCCTTCTCTGCTTTCAGCTCACCAAGCTGCGAAGAGAGTTCAGACTGTGTCTTCTCAGCATTATTCCGGACCTTTTCCAACTCACGCTCGGCCGCGGTAAGATCCCATTCCAGCGCATTGATTAGAGCCTTGGCCGCGTCTTTACGCCCTTCTTCCTGCTCGTCCCTTGATTCGAGGGTGAATGCTTCAGATGTGGTCCTGTTCTTTTTATCTCTTGCTGGCGTAAGAATTTTTAAAGGCCGCTTAAGCAAATCCTTCGCCGCTGTTACAGTCTTAACGCCGCAGCCGGCAATTTTCTTGCTGATGACTACTGATGTTCCAGCAACAGTACCTGCTTGCCTGGATACAACAGAAACTATTCCTGAAGACTCTTTATCGTCGTACTCCATTGTCTTGAACCCCTTTTGAACCGCCTTAAGAATTTGCGGTTCGATATCTCTATTAACCACATTTTTCAGAGTCCCATATACTGTTCCTTATGGTCAATTTCTTATTTGTCGTTTTACATACACACAAAGTATAGCACGCTCAGAAACGTAGAGCACAGAAGTAGTTGGAAGAACGGTTTTTTTAGGTTTATTACTATACTCAATAATCCACACCGAAGGTTTATGCGTCCTGATTACACCATTTTTCTCTATGCCTGCTTCAGGTGAGACAATTGCACTATGCTACTGGACTTCTCATCAGCCATCTCGGCCTCAGCAATTGGTAGCTATCATTAAGGTTCTTGTTTGCCAATCGGCACGTCCGTTCCTGTATCTGTTTCAGATATCAGACCATCTTGGGAATGGCTCGACCCTTTACTGTTTGCAGTCTTCTTTTTTTCGCGGCGTGTCGTCTTTTTCTTGGGTGTTGCGTCTTTCTTTTTTTTAGCCGGAGATTGTGTGGGTATCTTTTTGGATGCCCCACTATCACCGGACAAGCCTGTTCCTTTTCGTTTTACCACTTTTTTCTTTTTCTTTTTTGTTTTAGGTATTTTTAGCTC
>CP070636.1:939972-945737 GCA_020356305.1 Candidatus Bathyarchaeota archaeon
ATCTTCATTTCGCGACATCACCCCCAGCTTGGCTGCCAGGAAAATTCAGGAGAAGAACTTCCGGCACATTGCAAACGAAGAAACTGTAGATACCGATGATATGATAAGGCTTTTGGAGAACATCTCTGATGACATTTCTGCCACACAAGCTGCCCTGCAACGTAACGAAAGCTTATCAAAATTAAACCGCGGAAGACATAACCTTTTACAGGAACATCTACCGGATCAAATTGCCAAAAAACGCCGCCAGCTTGAAAAACTTAGGATAAAAAAGAAATCCCTCAGCCAACACTTGGCAGTGCAGAAGCATCTGGAGAATCAATATATGCACAAAGCTGAAGCTACCTGTTTGCTGTTTACATGTTGTTCCAATATCCAAATTGCCGGAGAGAAGGAAGATTTTGCAGATGCAATGCATAGTATTGTCAAGGAGCTTCAGGATATACATAAATATCAAATCCAGCAAAAGCTTCAAGGCGGCAAACTTCAAATTTACATAGAAGAAGTTGATTTGCCTGCGATTTCATTATTGACCCGATGGGTTGGTGCTGCACTGAATCCACGGCAACTGGCCAACTCGGGCCCTGAGTTTGAAGATTTGTATAAAGCAGTTGAAGAGCAGCTCATGGTGTTTCCGCGAAAAGACATTCTTCTGAGCGGGTCCGTTCAGGACGAGAAAAAACTCGTAGGTACAAGGGTCGTACGGAACTTTTTAAGAAAACTCGAAATTGTTCCAACCACAACAATTAAATCTACCCAAAGCTCTGAAAGTGATATGCCAGCATGGGTTGGCAACGCTACTGATGGTGTCACATAAATTGGAAATCCTTGGGAACTATCGCTTACACGGTCTGGCCATGTCTATATCTCGGGCTCAACTCAGGCGGGCAAATCATCGCTTGCTTTTTGCATCGCGGAAGCCTGTACAACTTACTCAGATTTAGCGGTTGTGGTTATTACGCCAAATAATCAATGGGTTGGTCTTTTTTGTCCAGAAGATAGGCCCAAAATCCTTGAGCGGTACAAGTTGTTTGGCCTTAAGCCCGAGCAGGCAAGAAGTTTTAATTTTATATACCATGGTGTAGGCCAGGGAATCGGGCAGCCCTTGCCAAAAGATTTACGTCAACTTGCAAGTGGCCTTCGTGTTGTAAGCTTTAAAGATTCGGACGATCAAAGAAGATGCGAAATAACAGCAGACATACTTAGGTCTTTATTCGATGCTTGTAGTCGGTCAGAATCAAGCAAACCCCGGGTCATTGTGGTGATAGATGAAACGCATCGCTTTATGAAAAAACACGTCGGCAAAAAAGTCGAAGCCGCTGCCGGTGAAACTGAAAAAGCTATCGAGTTAGTCACAAGAGAGGGCCTAAAATACGGTCTTCAACTTGTAATACTCAGCCAGACAATCAGAGACTTTTCCTATAGTCTCGGAGCAGTTCGGCAAAATATAGCAACGCGAATTTTTATGCGTAATAGCGACCGTGAAATAGACTATGCATCAGAATATTTGGACGATGGGAGTGAGATCGTAAGATTGAAGACTGCTGAAGCCTTTTGCTGTAATTCTGAATGGGGAGTCACCAGAATTTCTGTTCGTCCGCCACTTTCCAAGGTATGGGAGCCCTTTGATGCAGAGGTTAGAAAACTTGTTGAGTCGGCCGCCAAAACGCAGCCAACATTATCCATAGAGGCACAAGCTGTACTTGATATGGTAGACCAACAGTACCATCAAACTGGTGAACCGGCCAAATTAGCTTTTATTACCAAACAACTTGGTATCACCAGCCGTCGCAAGATTGAACGCATTATTAATGAACTCAAAAAAGCTTCTGCAGCCAAATTTGAGCGGTTAGACAAACAGGGAAAACCCCTGGTTATTGTTCCCAGTGGCGCGCATAAACAGTACATAAAGGCGGACACAAAGGCGCACAAAGGAGATACATGATGAAGAACGGACAATATAGGTGGTTGTCAGCAAAGAGGTTGTGAAATTGGGTTATCGTTCCGGTTAGCGTGCACAAACCGTACATAAAGGCGGACACAAACGCGCACAAAGGAAGAGATGTAATGAAAAACGGACAATATAAGTGGTTACCAAAAAAGCAGTTGCGAGAAATGGATTTATGCGCGCAAACTCGTTTACGTACGCTCTGGAAGGCTTTAAACATAGGGCTTTATTCACACTCGATCTTTTGTAGAAAAAAAGGAACAAAGTCATTGAATATTTTTTGGATTTTGCCCGAAGAAGAAAAGACGCCTCATATGTTCATAATGCCTGCCACGTTACCCCACGGTGATAGAGCCTTTATGCTCTGTCCTCGGTCACTTGCCAGAGCTTCCAGGATAAGTCAACCTCGTATCGATATGACTATACTAAAACGCTTTTCACTATTAATGGCACGAAAAGAAAGGTACTGAACATGCAAAAAAATGTTGTTGGAACAGATGTTAACCAAGTCAGGCTGATGAACCTAACCGATATTCACGGTCAACCGCAGGTCGTAAATAAACTGAAAGTCGATATACGTGCGTACTTCAACATGCGGTCGACCGGCGAAAGTTCCAGCTCGCCTTTTGGTCCGGTTATTCTATCTGGTCCAGTGGGTTGTGGAAAGACAACAGTAGCTAAAGTACTGCATGCAGAATTGGGAAACCTGAATCTGATCGAAACTAACGGTGTGATAGTAAATAACAAAGCAGAACGCAATTCAATTCTTCTCGATGCGGATGAAAACACAACTATCTTCATTGATGAATGTCAAGCCCTGAATATAAAAACACAACAGATTCTTTTGACGGCTCTTACCGAAAGAACTCTGCGTGTGCCTGCCGGCACATCACACTATCATACTATACCCCTTGCCAACTTTACGATGGTCATGGCAACAACGCACGAATACCTGCTTCTGCCAGCCCTAATTGAGAGGATGAGAATCCATTGCAGATTTAAAGACTATTCGGTGGAAGATATTGCAGAAATCGTGCGTCAACGGCTACGGTGTTTAAATTGGCAGTGTGAGTCAGATGAGGTTTTACAAATCATTGCCAAAAGGGCCAAAAGAAATCCTCGACAGGCTCTTCATAGGAATCTTCAAATGTGCTGGCATGTGACCAAAAGTCGTGACTGTGATCGTAATGTGATTAGTATCGAAGATACACACGCGGCCTTTTGCTATTTGCAAATCGACGAGTTGGGACTAAATCCACTGGACAGGAACTATCTTACAATGTTACATGAATATGGCCAGTCTACTTTGGGGGTATTGAGCGCGAAACTGTCTCTGCCGCCTTTAACTATACAAAGGGTTGTTGAGCCATACTTGCTTAAAGAGAACTTTATCATCAAAGACAAATCATCTGTCAGAGTCATAACTCAAAAGGGTAGAAAACATATTGAAAGCACCTCGTTCCCTTCTAACTAATGGAGGATAATGGTAAAAATGTTATCAGATAATAGTCATAATAATCTTAAAGCTGTCTGCTCCGTTACCGAACTGGCGAAAAGGCTTGGTCTATCCAGGGCAAGATTTTACCAGCTTCAGCAAACAGGCGTATTCCCAAGGCCGGTTTATTGTGTCCGTACCAAACGCCCTTTTTATCCTCTGAGTCTACAGCAAAAGTGTATCAATATTCGCAAAACTGGCATAGGCTGTAACGGACAACTGGTAATTTTCTACAGCCCGCGGAAAAATAAATCCAGCAAATCTCAGAATCGGTCAGATCGCAAGTATGAAGACCTTACAGATATTTTAATACAAATGGGATTAAACGTAACCTGCGATAAAGTCAAAAAGGCTGTTAAAGCCCTGTATCCCGAAGAATTGACACAATCGCCCATTAAAGGCACGGTCATCCGGAATTTGTTCAGATATTTCAGTCGAGGACTGTAAAAATGATGTCTGGCTTCCGTAAAAGTATTGTAAAAAAGATGTCAAATAACTGTCAAATTTTTGAGAAATATAGGAGATAATTGTGAGAGGAATAGTAATAGCAAACCGAAATTCTGGTATTACACTTACTGAGCATGAAGAAAAGCTTTTATGCCAATTTGCAGGCAATACGGGCTTTTTTTTGCGGGTATCAACCGTTTAAGATTTCTTTTGTGCCCCGCAAGACTAAAGCCAGAAGACGTCGCTCAAATTAGGGGACATGACGCAGGCGTGGTCGGATTAGGTAAGAACTGATACATAATTTTGCAAATTTTTAAAAAAATAGTTGCGCTATTTTTGGACAGCGCTAGAATGAACAGGAAACTGACACAAATTGAGCTATATGCGGCATTGAAGAATTTGCCGCCCGTACTGACCCCAGAGGAGGCAGCAGGAGTTCTAAGAATAAAAGTCTCGACCCTGTATCGCCACGTATCTGAGGGTCGTTACAGTGGAGCAGTTAAGAGAGGCAAACCGCTGCGTTTTTGGCGGGATAGATTAGTACAGGAGTTTATGTTATGAAACTTGTAGACCGTGAACGTGTTGACGGCACTCAGGTCACTATTGGCCGTCGGGTGTACTATCGAAACAAGAAACAAAGAGCCTCCAGGTGTTATGCAGCCGAGTATCGGGATACTGACCGAGAACAAGTGTGCAGAAGTCTTGGCACCAGGAGCCGGGCAGACGCCAGGCGTAAGGCGATCGAGATCCAGCAACAGCTAGAATCTGGAGTCAAGTGCATGCCTGAAAGTAATCTCCTCATAACGGAACTTATTGACGCCTATACCCAAGCTTTTCAGACCAAAGGTGTTGCAACCAAGACAGATTCGAAATACCGAACTGATTTGAACAAACTCAGAGCTTATAGCATTCAAGCAAACCTCAAACTGGCAAGACACTTTTCAGAAAACCAGCTCTATAGTTATCGAAATTGGCTTGTAAACCAGGATTATGCCGATAAGACGGTTCAAGGTGCTGTCGTTCTGACAAAACAAATGTTCAAATGGGCACGGCGTCAAAGATTGCTGAAAGACTATCGTTTGGAAGGTATATCATTTCCCAAGGCCCGCGCTGCTCCCCAGCCATGTTTTACTTCTGACCAAGTTAATAAGCTTATCGAAGCTGGCGAAGGTGAGGAGCAGCTTGCATTTGCATTAATGGGCTACGCAGGCCTTAGAATCGGTGAGGTCGAACAGCTCTGCTGGGGTGATTTACGAATCAACCAAGGACAGTTTACAATGATACATGTCAGGAGAGGTGGCTCAAACGGCACTCCAAAGGATAAAGATGAACGTTTCGTGCCAATACACCCAATAATAGAGGTACTCTTGGGGCCAACTAAGGAAAACGCAGGGTTTGTTTTCAAGAGCATCGCCGAACGTCGTTTGCTCAAACGTTTGAAGAAATTATGCGAGTTGTGTGGCTTCGAAAACCCACGACAATATAAATTGCATTCATTTAGACATCATTTTGCCAGCTTGTGTGCAAACCATAATGTAGCATACCGCAAAGCCCTTGCCTGGTTAGGACACAGCTCTTCAGAGATGCTTGATCTGTATTATCATCTGCATGATGAAGACAGTCGAAGAGCAATGATCGCCTTAGCAAAGTCAAATGCAGCTGTGGATTCGATGCAGCAAGAATATTCTCCGTTTGAGGGCAATTTGAGGGCAATAGGCCAGTCAAAAATCGAGAAAACATTACAAGTCCCTGAAGTGCGGGAAATTGTAACATCTCTCTCTGATGTAACGGAGAGGGCGGGATTCGAACCCGCGGTACCCGCAAAGGGCACACCGGTTTTCGAAACCGGCTCGATCAGCCACTCCGACACCTCTC
>CP070636.1:945837-954945 GCA_020356305.1 Candidatus Bathyarchaeota archaeon
GTTTCGCATCTGCACAAGATCTTGTTGTCCGAGCAGCCTACTTCGTATCAATAATCGGATCAAGCCTAGTTGGTTCAACTTTTTCGAATAGAATCCGCAGAATTAATCTCCTTTGTTTATGGATTTTATTGGGCGTAGTTGCTTCTCTATTGTCCATTCTGCTTGGCAATTCTACAGTGGCACATGGTCTATTTGTCTCAGTCCTTTTAGGAGTCTCATTTGGGTTGGGCATGCCCTCATGTTTAGCTTATTTCACGGACTGTACACCCATTGATAATCGGGGGCAGACAAGTGGAATAGTATTTTTGGCAACTAATTTAAGTGCACCGCTTTTTGCAGTTATATTAAATTCAATGCTGAATTCATTCAATCTGATAGCGTGTTCGCTGATTTTGGCAGTGTGGAGAGGAATCGGGCTACTCTTCTTCCTTTTGAAGCCAGAAGAAAAGAGTGCTTCAAAGAAGGGAGGAGACATTTCTTTTGTGTCGGTTTTTCATGACCGATCTTTTGTTCTCTATTTTGTTGCTTGGCTTATGTTCTGCTTTGTAGATCGTTTTGAGAGACCAATTCTAACGCATCTTTTCGGTGATTTCTCCTATTTAATGATAGGTCCTATAATTGGTAGCTTTTTCGCTTTAGTTGCGGGAGTGTTATCCGATCGGATTGGGCGAAAGCGAGTAGTACTTTGTGGTTTTGCCACTCTGGGAATTGCCTATGCAATAATAGGAATTGCTCCAGAAGCAATTTTCTCATGGTACTTTTTTATCACCCTTGAGAGCATATCAACAGGGATATTGTGGGTCCTCTTCATTTTGATATTATGGGGAGACTTGTCTCGATCTGGCACTGGAGAAAAATATTATGCAATTGGAGCAATTCCCTATTTTCTCACTTTCATAGTACAGCAGCTTTCAGGTCCGTCCGTTGCGACAAGTCAACAATATCTACCCTTTTTTGTGGCCAGTTTCTTCTTGTTTCTGGGAGTCTTTCCATTAACGTATGCTCCCGAGACTTTGTCTGAAAAGAAGATTGAGCTTCGGAGACTTAGAAAATACGTTGAGAAGGCAAAGATTGTTAAGGAGAAGCATATTCGAGAGGTGGTTCAGGATTAGAATCTCTCGATCTTCGTGGCTATTGTACCTACAATCTTTGTGAATGGATGCTCAGGCTTCTCCTCAGTGAATATGTATGTTCCCCCTGCTCTTAGTATATCGCAGAAGCAGGGAACAATCTCTAATATGGGAAGGCCATGTATGGCTTGAAACTGTTTACGCATTTTTCCCTTCCCAGTGTTGGTCGAGATTATTTCGGCGGGAACCTTATTCATGAGGATTCCGGTTTTTTTCTCAAAGAGATCGTAAAGTTCATGGGTCATTCGGCGAGTTCCCTCTATATCAGACGTATCTATGGTAGCTACTACCAACGCTACATCAGCGCTCACGATGGCGTTTATGGAAGAGTAATGAAGACCAGGGCTTGTATCCCAAATTAGATAATCAAACTCCATTTCGTTAAGGAAAGAATCTTTTAGCGACAAGAGTCGCCCCAAAGCCTTCATCTCCCACTTTCTGTCCTTTCCTGACATCTCTCGAATGGCCTCAGTGGACGGGTTTGCAAGCCCAATCCAAAGCTCTCCCTGTCTCACATGTCCTCGTGAAATATCAATCAAAACCTTTTTGACATCGCAAACTCCGTTCAAATAATCGTTCAACCAGTGCTCGTTATCCTTTATTTTGAGCGCCGCCTGATGGCTTGGAGCTCGGAAATCAAGATCAAATAGACAAACTTTTTTGCCTCTATTTGCATACGTGGCTGCCAAATTGACTGACAGCAGCGTCTTCCCTGTTCCGCCCTTATAGGAGTGAAACGCCACAATTTTTCCCATTGGTGCCACCCATGAACCTACTTTTCAATGTAAAAATAGGCCTTGCGTCCCCTCCTCTCCTTCTTCAGATATCCCATCATTACCAACTGATTCAAGTAGCCGCTCTCCACTGCCCTCGCTCGCTTGGTTTGTTCAGCAACTTCTTCAGCCGTTGCTTGATCGAGTCTGCTAATTGTCACCGCTGTTTTTCTCAGATGGTCCGGTAGAGAAAGCAGAGTCATCACATCCAGGACATCGGGTATGCTTTCACCCTCTTTTTGATTGTGCTTCTGTATCTCAATCATAACTTCCATTTTCTCGTTTAACTGATCGAGGCTCTCCTTTATCTTCTGCAGTATCTGGGCAGGATTTCTCCCCAGGATTCTATACTCCGACACCGTATGGATTCCCCAAAGTGTATAACACGTCTACACAATTCTAGATCATAGCATCTATTAAGTCTTACGATATAGCTAAGCCCTCAGTGGAAGAGATAAGGTGAACACTCAAAAAAGACGAGCCCTAGGCCAACCTCTTGTCCACGTTAGTGCCTTGTCCAAAACCACCCGAACACGATGAAGAAGACTATAAATATCCAGAACCACAATGCAAGCGTTCGAGCGGCATAAAGCACTATTTCTTCAAACAATCTGAGTCATCCATGATCCTCTAGACCTAGGACTGCTTATAAGCCGTATTTCATCAGAGAAAATATTCTTTGGAGTAGACTATCACGATTCCAGCAGCATCTTAATATGATGTGGCAAAGCAAAAATGCTGTTTAGTTCAGTAATACGAGAATCTGGGGTAGTATACTTTCGTTTTGTGCTCACTCGCATTAGTCGTTCAGTAGAGGGAGGCGGGTAAGCGGAG
Organism: Candidatus Bathyarchaeota archaeon; assembly: GCA_020356305.1. Next base: position 948,575 of record CP070636.1, read on the forward strand.
ACGGGCCTCCTCAACGATGGGAAGAATAGTTCTTAGTTCTCTGAAGTATTTGAGTACAGTTCTGCCTCTCTCAGAAATAGCGTAAACAATTCTTTTCTTTCCCAGGCTTTTCTCCTCGACCAAGTTCTGCTCCATCAAGAAGTCCAAATATTGTTTCAAGACGCTGCAGTTAATGTTGGCTTTATACATGATGTGGGTTAATTTTAGAGGTCCGTGACGAGCTAGGACCTTCAGGATGTCGATATACATTTCGAGCTTGGATCTTCGCATTTTTAAGCCCTTCTGCCTTATTTGACCATGACATAACTATAAATCATTTATGGATTTAGACTACGTTTTTTCTCCGTCGTTTCTATCTGTCGTGTTTGGACTGAATTCTCATGAGGGTAGCCAGTCGATTCTCAAAGGCGGTAAGTAGGTCATCAGCTAAGATTCTTTGTAGTTCTTTTGAAAGTGTATTTGTTTTGTTTCTGAATGTTTCCATTATTTTGTTTTCGAGTTGTTTACGTTCCCCTGGAGATAATATTCTTCTCAATTCTTGTCCTCCATTGACGAATGGTTGTTTGCGTTTGCCTTTAACTAATTTATGAATTTGAAATATGAATTCTGATTGCACTTTGGACATTTCGAAGTCATCTTCACAGGAAAAAGTCAAACTCTCATCTGTTCGACTCACTCTCCTCTTCCAAACATCAAATTAATGCTTGACAAGGGATCTGTGTCCAATCGTTTCATTCATGCACGTATAGGTCGAAAAGTGGAGATTACAGGAGAAATCGCAAGGCATCTCCAGTTTCAACGCAAGCGTCTATCTTAAATGTACGTTTTCCCTTTTTGGTCGAAGGATTCCATGTTTCATTTCGGTTAGTTTCCTCGGTGTGAATTTCTAATTAGTATATTCGTGCTTCTATATCGATATAGTTTCTCGATTCGCTACCTTTATCTACGCAGAACTTGAAGTATTAGTTGTTCTAAGGAAGAAAGAACATGACGAAAAGGCCGACGAAAAACGAGGCTCTCGACGCCTTGGATTTCATCGTAAATGTACTCAAGGAGCATGAGAAAGATCTAGATCGCCTGATCGGTGAGCTGGGCAAAGTGACAGAACGGTTTGGTGAAACCGGTGAGGTGTCGGGCAAGATGGATGCGGTTGAGAACCGCCTTTCGAGCCTTCAAACTGAGATGTCTGCCTTGATCAAGTTTATTTCGTCTCCCCGTGAAGCACTAGTCCATGCTCGTGGACCCCCAGTGATTGTTAAGTGTAAGCAATGGGATGATTTCAAGGTGTTAGCTAATGGTGCGGAGACGGTTTCTTTCCTCTTCAGAGAGGCGGAGAAAACTTTTCAGGCTGATGCTTTGAAAGAAGGTCGAGTTCTGAGCTATAGCGGAGAGTTTCCGAGGGACACTAGTTTGTTCAGGACCTGGTTGTCGAAAGAGCTGGATGTTTCCGAGGATAAGGTTTTTGAAGGAGTCCTAGCAGTCGGCTAGTCTTTCTCTGAAGGTTTAATCCTAATTCTTGTTGTTAAGAAGTGATAAACAAGTCTTTTATGGAGCGAAGCAATTAGTATATTGAGTCTTACGATGGCGTAAATCACCAGTCGGCTGAGATGGAGGACTGTACGTTGAATGATGAAGAAGAGTTCTTGGGAGAAATAATGAAGCAGTTGAAACGGTTGAGAGAGGAGTTTGAAGAGTTACGTCTCTTGAGGTTTGCGGCTGATGAGATGAAGAACTTAAGAAAGAGGATTTTGTCAAGTCATTACGATTAACACGGATGGCATAAGAAGCCAATGAGCTCAGTTCACGACAGAATTTAGATTGAAATCATCACGTGATATGGAGAGAGGAGACACGAAATGAGTGAAAATCTACCGGTTTCAGAATTTTGCCAGTTGTTAATCATGTGACTTTATTCGAAGCAAAAAACGGTGCGAGACAGTGGCGTTGATCGAATCCTTCTGCAAGCGTTTCTTTGCCATGTACGTGTGGCAGTTCATGGATAGAAAGTGGAACAAAAACACAGGTTTCTGTTAGGTTTGGAAAAGTGAGGCAAGGCGGAGAAGGCAGTAGTTTAACTCGCTCCGAAACTTTTGGAACAGTTAAAAGAGGAAAGGTGTCAGAGCTCCAGTTTTATTGATGTTTGTTCTCCTGATTCTTAAATCATCCTATTTCTCCAGTCCTTTTTCTCTTTGCAAGTTCACTATCCTGTGGGCTTCAATTCTACATTTATTTGTGTAAGAGTTGGTGAAAAAGAACTGTAGAATATTAATCTACGATATACCACGATGAAAATAAAAGTTATTTCGTTCTTTTAGGCTAGAAACCAGCTAGGTGTGTAAATTTGATTTCATGGAAGTACTCTTTTGAAAAAGTAAGCAGAGAGCTCGAGTTAGCGAAGAAAAAGAAGGAGACTCTGGACGATCTGTTAAACACAGGCAAAATCTCGCAGTCTACCTACGACGATCTGAACAAGAGCATCACTGAAGCTATCTCTGAGATTGAAGCCCGCCAGAAAACTTTAGCTGGAAAAATGACCGCCAAAATCACCGAACTCGAACAGCAGGTCAAGACACTGGAGAGATTCCTTGCAAACACGGAGATCGAATATGCGGCAGGAGAAGTCGATGAAGAACTGCATGAACGTGAAAGCAGCGCCCTCACCCTCGGACTTGAGACTGCAAAACAACAACTTGGTGTAATTAAAGAGGCGATGGCAGATCTTTTGCCAGGAGAAGCCGAGCTTGAACCTTCTCCCCAGCCAGCTGAGACTATAGAAGAAGTAGGGGAAGAAACGCCTGAAGTGCAGTCTGAGCCTCAGACCGAAGCGCCCGTGGAAGCACAGGAAGAGGTTGAATCCGGGTCGGACGAAGCATCATATGAGCAAACGACAGAGATTTCTACAACTGAAGAAGCCGAGAGGGCAATTGAAACGCTCGTAGAGGAGACATCAACAGAAGAAAGTTTCCCTTCATCTGAGGAGTCAGTTGAAGAAACCGTGACTGTTGAGGTTGGTGAAAGTTCTGAAGACCAAGAAACCCTCGAAGATACTGAAACTAGTGAGATGGCGGAGACCGAGATCGCTGTGGAGGAGGCTCCAGTAGAGGAGTTCTCCTTGTCTCAAGACGAAGAAGAGGCAACAGTGGGAGAGGAAGAGACGGAAGAATAGCTCCTAGACACTAAAACACAAACAATCTCCTTTTTTGTCTTTTTTCTGTGCGTTAAAATAGTGGCTGCGTGCGGAAAACACAGGTTCAAACGTCGAAGCTTTCACTAGGTTTTCAGCATTCTATCCTTTGGATAGTTTTTTTTCTTCAACCCACTCTATGTATTTTTTTCTCGGCGCAAACTTCAGCCCTATCTGTTCTATATACGGCTTAACTCCTTTGACTGTTCTTAGTCCACATTCAATGTTCAATTTAGACTGTGCCACTCCCGCGAGTCCAGATTTGGGTGGGATAAGGGAAGTCACAACATTGGCTCCAGCCATCAACCGGAGTTGAAGGCCTCTAGTTCCATCAATGTCATAGGATGCTGGAATAAGTTTGTCTGGTTGTGTTATCCTCATCAAGGCAATAAATTTCATCTCATCAAGTATTGATGGGGAAGAGCAATTTTCCATGGGGGTCCCGGGCTGAGGTTGGAAACCCATTGCGCGCACTTGATGAGCCCCGATTTCTTGCATGGCGAGTATAGAATCAACTCGGTCTTGATCGGTTTCGCCTATGCCTATGAGTACCCCTTCCTCAATCAACAAGCCTTCCTTTTTCGCTTGTAACTTTGCCTTCATTCTAACGTCAAAACTCTGTCCAACCCGCAAACGATCAAAAAGCTCCCTGTTATGTGTTTCTTGATATAGAGCGAACCAGTCCGCTCCGGCGCGAGCCAGCGCTCGCAGTATTTTCTTTGGAACAACGCCAGGTGAGACCATAACAGGCAATCGTGTCTCATCGTCGATCTGTTTAACTAGACCTACAAGATGCTCGTAATGTCCTTCGTCATGAATCAACGGATCCTCACTCATGGTTAAATCAATCAAGTGAACTCCGGACTTTTCAAGCCTTGTTGCGTATTCTAGAATTTCCTCTGGAGTCTTTCGATATCTTGGGCACTTGACATTGGGTTTTCTATAGAAACAGAAAATGCAATAGTTCCTACAATAGGTTGATGAGTAAATGAAGCCGTATGGAAAAACAGCGTTTCCAAAATTCTTTTCGCGGATACGCTGCGCAGTGGAGAAGATAGCGTAAAGGTCAATTATATCGCTGGTTTTCATCAAGCGTGAGATTTCCCTTTTGGTCAGCTTTTTTTCGCGCACGGCTTTATCTAAGATTTTCAAAGTTGCAGGATCTCTAGCTTTCATATGTGTAAACCTGGATTCGATAGTCAATTTAGGCCACTAATCACTTGGTTCCGTATACATGAACTTTGTTTCTCACTGCACATCTAAGCTGGCTCCGTCCAAATAAGTGAGACACCGGGCAACGTGCTTGATTCTTTTGGTGTCCATTTTAATCATGGCCATTCGCTCGATGCCAAACCCAACCCCTGCCCATGCCTCGAAGATCCCCCAATTTTTGTCCAATGGGTGAGGGCCGACGACAGCAGATGCTATTTCATTTCCTTCGATTATTAAATCCGTTGTTCTTCCATAGATTTCTGATTTCACGTTTTTCGATCTATAGGGAGGCAGTTGAACTGCCCTGATAACGATATTAATAATCTCTTTCAATCTTTCGAGGGGTTCATTATTTGGCGCCAATTCAACGACGTTTAGCATCGTGAACTCTTCGAGATGTTCTCGTCCCTTGCTTTCCTTTCTGAAGCATGGACCTATCTCAAAAATGCTTACGGGTTTCGTGAATTTTCTCAGGGATTTCATAATGTAGTAAAGGTTAGGGGCAAGCATGGGTCTCAGGCATCTGCGGTCTCCAAGCCAGTGAATTTGGTTCCAAAGTTTGTGTGTCTCACTTATTCCCATGCGTTCGATGAACTCTCTCGAAATGACAAATGGCGTGGTGACCTCAACGAATCCAGCAGATGTAAGTGCTTCAACTAGTTTAGATTCAATTCTTCTTATGAGAGGTCTCCTTGTGATCTTAAGTAGATTCAGCAGAGCCTCCTTATGCTTCCGCTCCCATGCGGTAGTTAGACCATCAAAGGTATCGTCGCGTTCTTTCTCATTTTTGAATGTAAGAGTAACGTGACTGTCTGCTCCTAATTCTTTTAATCTTCTCTTCTGTGATAGAGTGAATTGGATGTTGTTCATAGATTATTCTTTCTCTCCCTCTTTCCTTTCAAGAATCTTTTGACCTTCCATTATGGAATGCGGCAATCTTTACAAACCGATTTAACCCATCTGTTTCTTAACCAACGCGCCGCTCTGCTCCTTCTTGAATCTTTCACCAAGATCGTTTCTTTACAATATGTCGTCACCCTAATAAAGTGCCCTAGGTTTTCAACTTTCTCAACGCCGTGAAGAATACCGCTTTTGGAAGGCCACAACTTGATCTTACTAACAAGGGAAAACAATTGAAGGTGTCTACTCAATACTATCCCTTCATGCCAACGGGGGCCCCGGGAGTCGAACCCGGCTGCGGGGGCTTAGAACCCTCGCGACCACCTCGGCCAAACCCCCACTTCTTGGTGGAGAATTTTTTTTATATATATCTTTTTGGCCGCCTGCCCCCATAAACATTTGCTCTTTGGCTCTCAATGAGGATCCTCATTGAAACTGTAAACGCCTACGGTGAAGCGCCATCTACTCTTGCCAGATTTCGCGCAAAACTGTCTACACATCGGGCGCGTGCATGTGCAAGCACTTCTTCTGCATCAAAGGTTGAATGCCCTTTTTGCGAGACTTTTCAAAACACGATATTTAAAGGTAAACCGATTTTTGTTCAGGGCGGGGAATGGCTTTCAACGCTTTTGGGCCGGGCTTCCCGGCTTTTCAAAGCGTTTCACTAAGCTGTTTGTCCCTTTCCTGAGGGGCACCAGCTGTTAGCTGGATGTTACGTGAGTTTTTTTGTCGGCTTCTTTCACGATCGCGCGAATGTCTTTCGCGATGTCTTTGTCCAGTGGTTCCGGTTTGTGGTGCGCCAAGATGTGGTCAACCTTTTCGCAGGCCTGCTTGAAGAGGTCTTTCCACCCTTTCTTTTCCCAGTCGGCCCTCCAGTCTCTGGTGAAGAGGTCGGGTATCCACACGGCGGTTCTCGCCTTCGTGAGGGTGCTCGCCTGGCTCATGAAGTGGCCGCCGGGTCCAACCCGCATGATCGTGTCCAAGTCAATCGTGTCATCCGTCACCTCGATGCCCTTTAGGCTGTGTCTTACCGCCGCGACGATTTCGTTGTCGATCACGTACTGTTCCAGGCTCA
>CP070636.1:955045-958427 GCA_020356305.1 Candidatus Bathyarchaeota archaeon
AAGTCGGCGGAAACCTACACGTCGCCAAAAGTAGGAACGATCAGGTATCCACAGCCATCAGGATGAAGCTACGCGAAAACCTCCTTGGTTTGACCGGTTCAGTGATGAGACTGCAAGAAGCCTTAGCCAAACTAGCTGTGAAACACGTTAAGACGATTGTTCCAGGATACACGCATACACATCCAGCCCAACCCGTAACCTTCGCCCATTACCTCCTATCCTACGTGGACATGTTGGAGAGAGGCCTACACAGATTTGAGGAAACTTACAAGCGAGTCAACCTGTGTCCCATGGGCGCAGGGGCCTTAGCAACCTCAAGTTTTCCAATAAACCGCGAGAGAGTAGCTGAACTGCTAGGTTTCAGCGAAGTCCTCGAGAATTCCTTAGACGCCGTAGGCAGCCGAGACTTCGTCCTAGAAACCATGGCAAACCTTGTCATAACCGCCGTTGACACCAGCCGATTCGTTGAAGATCTGATCCTTTGGAGTTCCCCTAACTTTGGAATAGTCGATTTTCCTGATGTCTTCTCGTCCGCCAGCAGCATAATGCCGCAAAAGAAGAACCCAGACGTCCTTGAGGTTATCCGTGCCAAGATGAGTCATGTCTTAGGAAACTTTCTCACCTCCGCAACCACATTGAAGGCGCTGCCATCAAGTTACAACTTGGACTTCCAAGAAATTACTCCCAGGCTTTGGGAATCTCTCGAAAGTGTTGCCGGCTCGTTGGATATGCTTTCAAAAATTGCCACAAAATTGAAGGTGTTCCAAACCCTTTCTAGTGAACCCCTTCTCAGCTTCTCAGCTTCAACAGAACTGGCAAATACGCTCGTTCGAGAGTACAAAGTTCCATTTAGAACAGCTCACAAAATAGTCGGTTCGCTGATTAGAACTCTGATAGAACATAAACTGACTTTCTCTGACGTGACACCGGAATCACTGCAAAAAGTTGTCCGAGATTCCTCGGATCTTTCGTTAAACATCAAAGTGGAAGACATACAGAAATCCACTGACCTCATGAAATTCGTTGGAAGCCATAAGGCCAGAGGTGGCCCTTCTCCAACTGAAGTCAAAAGAATGCTCAAGGTTCGAAAAAAGTGGATTGTTCTGTCAAAGTCAAATTTGTCAAAGAGAAAACTCGAACTAAACGAAGCTGACAGCAAACTGCAATTCGTAGTCCGATCTTATTCATCTTCAGACAACGCGAACATCGGAAAGCTTAAAAACCCAAATGGGCATGTAGGTTAGGGCTTTGGACGGATATCTTAATCCTCTGAAACCTGGAAAAGCTGTTTTAGTTTTAGAAGATGGTTCCCACTTTTTCGGTCATGGCTTTGGAGCGGTAGGGAAGGTTTCAGGCGAGTTTGTGTTTTCAACTTCCATGGTTGGATACCCTGAAGCTTTGACAGACCCCTCCTATAAAGGTCAGATTTTAACGTTGACGTACCCTCTTGTTGGTAACTATGGAGTCCCCCCGTATGACCTTGAACTAGGGATTCCACGATATTTTGAATCTGAAAGCATCAAGGTAACAGGCTTCGTTATCCACGAATTATGCAAGGAACCTTATCACTGGGCCTCCACCAAAACCCTAGACGAATGGCTCAAAGATGAAAACATTCCAGGCATATGCGGAATCGACGCCCGAAATCTTACAAAGATACTCAGAGTCAAAGGTGTAATGCTCGGAATTTTGCAGGTGTGCGGAGATGGAGAGGAGCCTAACCTTGAAAGACTTTTGAAGGAAGTGGAGACGGTTCCAGATCCAAACTCAACAGACTTGGTTAGGGAGGTAACAACCAAAGAACCTGTTCGCCATGAGGTTGGAGGAAACAAGGTGGTCGTTTTGATTGACTGCGGTGCCAAATACGGTATTCTCCGCAACCTTTTGAAACGTGGAATCGACGTCGTAAGGGTGCCTTACAATTTTTCGGCGGAGGAGATCTTAGAATACAATCCAAGCGGCGTGATAATAAGCAACGGCCCTGGTGATCCGAAAAAATGCGTGAAAACAATAGAATGCGTCCGAGGGTTGGTTGAGGAAGGCATTCCCGCAATGGGCATATGCTTGGGAACCCAGATTTTGGCTTTAGCTCTGGGCGGAGACACCTACAAACTGAAGTACGGCCACAGATCTCAAAATCAACCCGCACTCGACTTAGAAACAAGTAGATGTTATATCACCACCCAGAATCATGGATACGCAGTAAGCTTGGACTCTCTAAACGGAACCGATTTAGAAGCTTGGTTCATGAACGCCAATGACAAGACAGTTGAAGGAATAAAGCACAAGAGTAAACCCACCTTTGCCCTTCAGTGGCATCCTGAAGCCTCACCAGGTCCCTACGACACAGAGTTTCTCTTCGACGAATTTTCGAAACTCGCGGGTGGATAGAGGTGCCAAAATTCAAGTGGATACGTAAGGTTTTGGTTCTTGGTAGCGGAGCTATAAAAATCGGAGAAGCCGCAGAGTTCGACTACTCGGGAAGCCAGTGCCTCAAGGCCCTAAGAGAAGACAGTGTAGAAACCGTCTTGATCAATCCCAACATAGCCTCAATTCAGACCGACCCTCGTTTAGCAGGGAAAGTGTACCTCTTACCCGTAACCCCAGAATACGTTGAAAAAGTTATTGAAAAAGAAAACCCAGATGGAATTCTTTTAGGATTCGGAGGACAAACAGCCCTTAATTGCGGAGTTCAGCTTGCAGAAAAGGGTATTCTCGAGAAATATGATGTTGAAGTTTTGGGGACACCGATCCAAGCGATAAAAGACACCGAAGACAGAGAATTCTTCAGGCAAGCGATGATCAAGGCAAACATTCCAATACCGAGAAGCAAATCCGCCGCATCCCTACAAGAAGCCACTGCAATGGCGAAGGAGATAAGATATCCAGTCATCATTCGAGTGGCCTATGCTCTCGGCGGTAAAGGATCCGGCGTGGCCCACAATGAAAGGGAATTGAGAGAAATAGTTAATCGAGCCTTAGCCCAGAGCATGATCTCCCAAGTGCTGATTGAAGAATACGTAGGTCAATGGAAAGAAGTTGAGTACGAAGTTTTGCGAGATTACGCTAACAATTGCTTAACAGTTTGCAACATGGAAAACATCGACCCCATGGGAATTCACACCGGCGACTCCATAGTCGTAGCTCCTTCACAAACATTGTCAAACCGTGAATATCACCAGCTTCGTTTGACTTCAATAAGAGCCATACAAAGTTTGGGAATAGTTGGCGAATGCAATATTCAGTGGGCTTTGAACCCAAAATCAGAGGAAAATCGCGCCATCGAAGTCAACGCTCGGATGTCAAGAAGCTCAGCCCTCGCTAGCAAAGCAACAGGCTACCCCTTAGCTTACATAGCAACCAAACAGGCGATAGGTTACCT
>CP070636.1:958527-961046 GCA_020356305.1 Candidatus Bathyarchaeota archaeon
AACGAGGACGGGCCATGGCGGACCATAATCAAAATGGCGACCGACCGGGATCTTACACGATGCGACGTATGGACTGAGACGCATCTGCCTGACTCTGACAATCAGGACATAACCGAAGGCAGACGGGTCGCAAGAGCTCGGCATAGAGACGGCTGCAATGTGCTATTTCTTGACTGGCACGCCGAATGGATGGCTGCTGAAGAGATGACCGTAGATATGTGGAGGTTTGAAAAATAACACATTGACCGGTCAGAGAAGTAACCAAAGGACGGTCACCAAGCCCCTGTGGTATATGTCGCTTTTTATCCTCTCCCTCCGCATCGCAGGGGCTTTACTTTTTTTCGTGATATTGAAAAGCTGCTGCTGGGCCATCTAAAAAGTTGGTTAACTTCTATTGTGATTGCTCTTTCTTGGTTTTTTTGATTGTTCTTTGTTTTGGGCTAATTTTTGCTGCTTTCTTTTTCTCAGCTCTTCTTGCCTCTTTTTCCACTTCTCGTAAAATTTGTGACTTCGCCTTGACATAATTTCATCTTACGCTCTTGATAAAAATCCTCTCCCAGTCGTCCTACAGAAAATCCTGAGCTGGCCGATCCGCAGGTGTCTTTCTGGGCTCAAAATCATCACAGCTCTTGTCGGCCCGCATAAAAGCACCAGGTGTTTTCGTACCCTGTGAATCCAAAGAGTACTTTCCCGGCTTCACACAATCGCCCCAGGGGGGCGTGACATACTCTACACTGACCCTCCTGAAATGCTCGCAGTTCTTGCACTTTTTCTCCATAAGTTTACTCTTTACTCTGAAGTTTTGGGCGTCTGCCGGGTGGTAGATGTTGATGCAAAAATCCCTGAAAATTGAGCTTTTTTGAAAAAAAGTCAACCATATAGCCTTAGATGCTCTCCGTGTGCTTCCCAAAAATTACATCCGAGTAGGTAAAGCGAGGGTTGCATAGCGTTCTTTGAGAAGTATATAGTGTTGTATGACAAGAATTATTGGTTTGAGCAATGAGGCTTGGCTGTCTGGCTGCGTAGAATCATCGGTATTTTTGCTGTATGCGCTGACATTAGCTATTTCCCGGCGCTACGGGAGATTTGAAATGAGTAGATAGCTATTAACGCAACTCGCTTATAGGGATGTAGACACAGCAACCATTGTACGTAGGTTGATAGAATCGGTTCCTGGTGATATTATTTGCAATCATAAGACCTCCTTTGTATAATTATGGCTAAATAAGCTCACGGATCTTGATGGCTAATTTACTGTCTGTAATTTATCTTCTTTGTGGTTTTGAAGACTTTCTTTAAGGAGCAAAACCCCAATGGCGTTGCCAGACACGAGTAAGTGCCAATGTGATGTCGATCATGCGGCTGAGATTTTTGCTGAATACGGCGGTTTTATTCGTGCAATTATTCATTCCCAGGTTAAGAGTGAAACTCAAGCAGATGATATGTTCCAGGATTTCTTTCTTTCTCTTGTTTGTAAACCTGTACCCCAAAATGTCAAGAATATCAAAGGCTATCTCTATAGAGCGATAACCAATGACATTATTGACTCCGTTCGTCGAGTAGAGAGATACCGGAACCATATGCATAAATATAGTAAACATCTTGATCATCCTATCAACAAAAGAACTCCGGAAGACGCCTTTATTTGTGTGGAAGAAACAAATAAGATGTTCGAACTCATCAAGGGGCGGATACGAAATAACGAATTTCAAGCGATTACTTTGCAATATAAGAGTCACTATAGCATCAAAAATGTGGCAAAAATAATGGGTGTAAAGTGTAAATCCGTCAGGGAATATACTTCCAGAGGATTGGGAAGAATCCGCCAGTCCTTGAAACTAAAATGAGGTAAAGGTAATGATCGCTCCAAACCATAATTCATTATGTGGAGAGGCTAAGCTGTATTATTATGACTCTCTATTGGACGACAGCTATGGACTCATTCCAGAGTCTATCATTAACCACATAGAGCAGTGTCAACACTGCCAAGAGCAGATATACCAACTTAAAGTTCTGTTATCGCAAACCGATGATATCGAAGCAGAGCAAGGGCAAGTCAGCTCCGGCATTACTACTATGCTTGAACTTCATTTCGCATATATTGGCAAGCGTGTAACTTGCAAGACCGTCAAACCTTTTCTGCCTGGCTTGTTAGACCCGGCTTTAGAAATTCGAATACCCACGCCGATAACAGCACATCTGGATAATTGCCAAAAGTGTGCCGAAGATCTGGAGATAATTCGAAGTCTAAATCTTAATCGTAAACAGTTATGCCGTTTTAGCCAGTTCTTGGCAGAGAAATCCAGTGACGATAGTGTTAGCTGCTCGCAGGCCCGAGCTGCTATATTATGCGTTGCCGTAATGGCTTTTCGCGAAACCAGTGCCGCGGTCTTGAAGCACCTCTGTACCTGTCTAAACTGCAGGAAAGCTTTATATCAATATCGTGAAAGCGTTCTTACGGACCTGCTCTATTGCGAAAAGGCTCCAAAGGAATTTCCTTGTGAAGAGGTCTCAGCAAC
>CP070636.1:961146-966155 GCA_020356305.1 Candidatus Bathyarchaeota archaeon
AGAAAATATTGGTATCCACCTGTGCCCAACAATGGAGATGACACTGCCAAATATGCGCCCTATGGCATGCGAAAAATTGAAGCCTTGCTGATTAGGGAATTTGGCGCAAAAAATGTTGCGGTGGTGCATCCAGACAACCTGAAAAAGGTTGTGGGACCGAAAACGAAAGTCATCGGCATATCTTCTATGGAACCAGCTGGAACAGGTTTTGTCAGTCGAACTTACACCTCTTTTGTGGGCTTTGGCGGAGAACCCGTGGCGGCTGCAGAATTCAGAGACTTAGTAAGGATGCCAATTCTGCGAAAATGGGGTGCTAAAATAATCCTCGGGGGCTCAGGCGCTTGGCAAATTCATAAGGCGAGGTCACAGCGGAAATATGGAATAGACTGCATCGTGATGGGCGAAGGTGAGAAAACCGCTTTGAAAATTTTTCGCATGGTTTTCCATGGCAAGAGGCTTCCTCAAGTAGTTGAAACCGAATCACCTAATCCAGAAGAAATTCCATGCATCGTGCACCCGTCCATTTTTGGTACCGTGGAGATTACGCGAGGTTGCGGTCGTGGATGTAAGTTCTGCTCACCGACGTTGAGAAAAAGCTACTCCTTCTCCTTGGAACACATCTTGAAAGAAGTAGAATTGAACGCGAAAAACGGCACAAAGATGATTATTCTAGCCAGTGAAGACATCTTCTTGTACCAATCTAAAGGAAAATTTCTGCCAAATCGTGAGGCACTTGTGACGTTAATTAGATCAATTGCGGCTGTGCCTGGAGTCGAATATATTCAACTCGCTCACGCGTCGTTGGCGCCTGTTGTTTATGATCCTGAACTGATCGAAGAGATTGGGCCAATTCTTCTTGAGAAAGCGAATTGGTTTACAAATGGCACTCGGCATAGCTCGGTCGAAATTGGCATAGAGACAGGAAGCATTCGACTTATGAATGAACATATGAAAGGCAAGATGTTACCTTACAAACCCGAAGAGTGGCATGACATCGTGACGAAAGGGATTGACATCTTGAACGAGAACCAGGTTTGGCCATTGGCAACATTTATCGTCGGATTGCCTGGTGAGACCGAGAAGGATACGATTGCGACGCTGGAACTGCTAACCAAGCTCAGACACAGCAAGATATTCTATGTACCTTTATTGTTTACTTCAGAAGAAGACTGCATGCTCAGAGAAGCACGGCACATGGATTTGAAACATTTGACGCCGCTGCAGTGGGAGCTCATAGCCACATGCTGGGAACGCAACATAGAAGTTTTCGTTCCAAAGAGTCTTCAATGGAAGATGAGGCTTGCGGCAATGGTTGCCTATGCGCTGTATTATCGATGGAAACATGGCAGGAAAATCTTGAGTTCAATAATGAAAACTTTCGGAATGAAACAAAGATCGCACGTGCCAGATTGAGAAGCTGAGTATCAAAAAAACATAAAATGCGCGCGCGACTGACTTTCAGGTGTATATTGTGGTGTCTGTTGATGCATGTGGTTGACCATATAGCTGTTAAGTATGACGATGAAGAGTTATGGCGGGAGCTTAAGGTGGAGACGCTGAAAGGGAAAAAGGAGGAAATCCTTGCTCTGATCGAAGAGAGCCGTGAACTGATTGAACCGAAAGCCGTGTACACATATCTGAAAGTCGTCAAGATTGCTGGAGACAGCGTGCACTTGGACAGCGGTGATGTATTGAAAGGTGTAATTCTCGCCGACATGTTAAGGTGCGGTCAAAAAGTTGCTCCCCATGTAGTTACTTTGGGCCCCAAGCTTGAAGACCGTTCGTCAAAGCTTGCAACAGAGAACGTTTTTCACTCCTTTATGCTGAGCAAAATTGGGGATTATGCCTTGGAACTCGCTAGAGAGAACATAGAAACGCTTGTGGAGCAATCATTGGGAGACAAAGTTTCCGACTTCGGTCCCGGAGAGGGTACAGGAGAACTCTTCGGCCTCGAACAACAGACAGTTTTATTCCATATTCTCCAACCCTTCAAGAGTATAGGAGTACAGCTTACACCCAAATACTTGATGATACCGAAAAAATCGCAGTCAGGCGTATTCGCCGTCACAGACGAAGAATACGTCGCCTGCCAATATTGCCCCAAGACATGTGAATATAGAAAATCAACTTTCACGGGAAAATACAAGCCTCGTCGAATCTCTATTTAACGCTACTGCAAGCGCACAGTCGATTATTGATAGACTCTTCTTATGACCTTGAGAGCGTGCAGAGTGATCCATTTGTTAGGCTTTCCTTTTTGTCCCAGACTTGTATGCATTCTTCCAGAGGGAGTACGTTCCAAAATCCATTTTCCTTCCGCATTCTGCTTTTCAAGAACAATTTTGAGAGCATCATCTATTCTTTTGTCCTTTGTGAATCCAAGTTTTGTTACAACTGAAAGTCCTCTTAAAATGTCATAGAAGAACCATGGAAAGCCCAACTCCAGCCATGCCTCATTTATTACCCTAAACTCGTGGTGATCAGCTCTAAACAATCTATGCATCAAAAGAAACTCTGCTCCCCTCTTGGCAGTTACCTTTATACTTTGGGGCTCAAGGGCTGCTGGTAGCTCAGAGAAGGCGTCTAGGGGTGTTATTGTTCCCATGAAGCAACTGTGCGTATCTTTGATGTGGGCTTTCCAGTAGGGGCACAGCCAGCCTCCGTCTTTGTTCTGAACGTTCACCAGCCAGTTCAAAGCTCTTCTTACTCTTTCATCGCTGGCATACCCAAGGTTGATTAGAGAGGCTGCAACATTTCCGGTTAGACATGACATTTCATATTCTCGAATCTTCTCTTTAGCCCAGGCTTCAAAGGGGGGAGGCTTCCTTCCTCTCTTCAACGTTTTTTCCTTAATCCAACGATATTCTTCCTTCGCCCCTTCTTCCTTAAATGTAGAGAATCCGCCTTCAGCAAGTTGAAATTGGAAGATGTATTCACAGGCTTTTCTGACACGTTCCTCGCTTTTGTCGAGACCCAGCTGACCCAAAATCATGATCTGCCAATATGTGCTCTTGTATTTGGGATGATACGGTCGCTCAGCCGATTCCCAATATCCCTGGAATTTCTGTTTGCTGAATATCTTGGTGGTCTTCTCGTAGTTCCTGATGTTTTTCCTTGTTTTGACGACCTCCGAGGAATCTTCAGGATAGTCCAAGAGATCTCTTAGAGTAAAGCAACGCACAGATGGATTCTCCTTTTCCAATAACCATTCTGTAGGGTCAGCCCTAAGAACTGTTTTCCAGTTTTGAGCCAACTATTTTCAACTCCACTGATTCCCTGTGTTCGTCCTCATATCGAAAGCAAAATCTCATTGAACGTTAAGCCTTAAATTACTTTAAGAGATCATAAAGCCGAAACAAAAGAATCGATCCCTAAAGACCTTGGATTTGACGCCTTCCATAGGACCCACAATTTTGGTCGCGCGCGCAGAAGAACGTAGTATGTGCACTTAGAAACAGAGGTACGACTAATCTAAAAACTTTTTAAGAGAGATGGGGAAGGTTAAGCGTCCCCCTAGACGAAGAGGGCGGTGGATGCTATGAGCACTGAAGAGAACCTTGAGAAGAAAGCTGAAGAACTTGAGAAAGAATTGAGATGGTTAGAGCGGAAATTTCGTAGATCTGGAGTTGATTCCCAACTTGGAATGAAAACTTTGTTACGCATGCAAAAGCGAACACACGATTTTCTCATATGGTTCGTCAAAAGATATATAGAAGAAACGAAGAAAAACGGCGAACCCACGTAAACAATAGGTTTCAAAAGAAAGAATAGCGTCCAACATTTTGGAAGCAAGATTTGCGCGAAACTTGATGAAGCATTTATGCGGGCATTTTTGGTGTTAGACTGAGGTTCTGAAGATTAACTCTCCCAGTTTTGAGCAGGGAAGGCGTTCGTATAAGAATGAAGATATTGAAAGCTTTTTCTAAACACCCTAGGTGCGCACATAAGCCAAACTTCTACCCCTGTGAGTTGCGCGCCTTCAAAACAAGGAAGCACAGATTGCTCTAAGAATGTGAGGGGCGGAATTTCGACACGGATTTACTAGTAACAACACATGACAGCATCTAACAAAAATGGGGGAAGTGACATTCATTTGGATTTGATCAAATAGATTCTCTGATGGTTCTGAAATGCCTTGAATCGAGGACAAGAAGCAAATCCTTCAGAGTTTTGACAGAAATCCTTTAGCTCATCTTTTGTAGGCTTGTAGAAAATTATGTTTTCCGTTGCTCTTAGTGGTTGTGCGTGACAAAAAAATGTGACACGTCCGCCCACAGTCCCTGCGGTAAGATATATACAATCCATACACTCACCACTCCTAATACATTAAATGTGAAATATAAATCTAAGACACAGTGTGAATGCATGCGGAAGGAAGCGTTTCTTTCGCTTTCGGAAAATCTATCCGTTGGTGCGGGGGGCGGGATTTTGACGCCAATTTACTAGTGGGAATATGGTTCGAGTATGGTTGGTGAGAGTTCGGATTCCGCGGGCGCGCATATTCCGTCTTTCATCATTATAGTTCTTTCTGCATAGGCGGCAATATCTTGTTCATGGGTGATAACAATGATTGTGGTTTTTGTTTCTTGATGGAATTTTTTGAGTAAATCCATGACTTGTTTTCCAATTACAGAGTCCAAATCACCGGTTGGTTCATCTGCAAATATTACAGCAGGACGGTTGGTTAATGCTCGGGCGATAGCTACACGCTGCATTTGCCCACCGCTCAATGTGGCAGGATACTGTTTAGCTTGCTGATTGATCCCAACTCCCTCCAGAAGATTGTCTATACGATCTTTCAAATCCTTGCTTAATCCAGCCAGATCTGCTGGTAACGCTACATTCTCTCGTGTGTTGAAATGAGGCAACAACGTGTAGGTTTGGAATATGAAACCCATATCCAATAGTCTAGACTTGGATTTTGCAGAATCTCCTAATTCATGAAGGTTTTTTCCGCGAAACAGTACAACTCCATAATCGGGGGTATCGAGACCTGCAATGCAATTTAA
>CP070636.1:966255-969225 GCA_020356305.1 Candidatus Bathyarchaeota archaeon
ACCTCCCAAAGGTACATCTGGTCATCCCCGTTGCCCATTGGAGCCGCTGGGTATGTGTTTCTGGACCCGATGAGAAAGACTTTCCCATCTTTTTGAGTTACAAAGTTTAAGCTCTGAGGCGAATTCTTTCCAAATTCCCAGAAGTGGTCGGCTTCTAGATCATTCAGGTAGTCTTCGGATATGCTTGAAACCCGCGTGAAATTGAAGCCTGCATCAAAGAAGCTCTTTTTGCTTGAGCGGTAAAAATCAAGGTCTTTACTATCTCCCCAGCTCATTACAAGGAGGAAGTAGCCGTCTGGCAGCTTGGTGATACCGACAACACCGATCTTGTGGGATGGTGTGTTCAACTCATAACCTAGTTTAACCGGGTTTGTCGGTTCTGAGCAGTTGTAAAACACCACTTTGCCTTCCGGTAGTGTGTCGTCTGCTCTGTCTTCTAGAGGAACGGCCAGAATGTCTCCCACCATCTGAATTCCACCTACGTGCCCGTAATCACTAAAAGGAATGTTCTTTATGCATGTGTCATTCGAAGGCGGCTCTGTGTCAAGTGTCTCGTCATCCGTGCTTAGGCGGTTTGAACGAAGTCTTTCTCCATCCTGCGGACGCGAGTTCATCTGCACTACCATTATGCTTCCATAATAGTCGGAGTTATCCTTGTTTCCGCTTCGCGTCACATAGAAAATAGGCGGAATGCTTGTACGAGGCGACCGAGCAATGCCTTGAAAATGCTCAGGGCCCGGTGGAGGGTATGTATCCGGAGCTGGCCCCATATGAAAGCCAAGCCATTCTCCCTGAAATGTTAGCTGATCAAATGCCAGGGTGACATTGTCCAACGCGAGATTCTCTTCACTGATATCATTGCCTGCAGAGGCTACAGAAAACCAATCGTCCACTGTAGAATTCTCTTCACCGACATTGTCGTTTGCAAAGCTTGCGCTAGAGGAAGACTCAGATTTAACTGAGATCGTGGATGCCATGCTTGGCACACTTACTAAAAACAGGATTAGCAGGATTGCAGTGACGAGCTTCTTTTTCATTTTCATTGTTTCACCTTCTCCATCCTTTTAGGGGCACTCCAGTCTACCCTTCTAATTACACATGTCAATAACCCCCCTTCGCCACCTATTAAGACATAAGCGACATAGTTACAGAACACATCTCTATTTCCAGCACTCTGAAGGCAAAGAAATACATGGAGACGCAGCGTACAAGTTGGAAAGAATGGGGAAGATGCGGGAGACATCACCAAGGCACCGCGGATTTAGATCTTAATCCTACACATAATCTTCCGCCTTTCTAAGTTCCCGATAGGGAAGATGGAGCGTGGTTTGAACAGACAATCTTGTCGGTAATAGAGAAAAGCTTTCAAGTTTCTGAAAGGTATGAGTGTCCAGTCTCATCCAGTAATCGAAGTTGCTTCCGCAAGTCATAGAGTCAGCCTTTAATATTCACTTCTTGCAGAATTCTAGGTTTGGAGGGTGATAGAATGGATGTAGCAACTATTTCAGCGGCAGTAGCAGCTATAAGCGTAGTAGTAGGTGTGGCCTTTGCTATCTTTCAGATGCGAGATGCGGCTAAAACGAGACACACTGAACTTATTATACAACTCAATCCCGCTCTAAAGGTTACTATGAAAGAAATTATTGAAGATATATATAAAATATGGAATCTGGAATTCAAAGACTATAAAGACTATCTGGAAAACTATGGTGATCCACTGTCTGATGAAGCACTTCACACAATTACGGGGTACTATGATGGACTTGGATATCTACTACACAAACGACTCATAGATATCGATACAATTGAGTACATTTTGAGCGGATCAACTACGGGTGTATGGGAAAAATTGAAGCCCATAACAGAAGGCATGAGAAAGCAGTATAATTTACCCGAATTATTCAAGTGGTTTGAATATCTCTACAAAGAACTGCAGAAAAGAGAACAAAGACTACAACAAACACAGCGATAAAGGATTGCGTGCGCGCTTGGAACTGGCGCGCGCTTTATTATTCATCTATTGACCCTTTTCGGTTTAGTGGGCGCGCCACTCTTAAGTGTATAGGAAACAAGCATTACTTAATCAGCTATACCTCGTCAAGCCTTATTCTAAACATCTCATCAACCAGTAAATATCTAGAGTCATTTTGTTTCGCATGAAACTAACTCAATTTTTATCTAAAGAGAACCAACATAAACTGTATTTCTGTGCAACAGTAAACTGTGTAATGCGTTGGTATTATGGCTCGTAAAAAAATGCGAGAACTAGGGGTGGATATTTGTGTGTGGACTAAGATACATTCGGTTTTACCCGATTCTATCACTAAACCCCACATTGCCCGCATACAAGACCATAGACCCGTGTTCGGCGTTGAATTACAACAGCTATCCTTTGAAGGCAATTAGAAAAATCATGAAGTGGTATGAGTTGTCGGAAAAAACAGCGGGGTTTTTAGGTTGAAGGGAGGCTGGAAAAACTCGTGGAAGCACAGAGACCGCCTATGCATAATGGCAGAAATACTAGAGATAGCCATGAATGGCGCACTAAAAACCCCGATCATGTACAAAACGAACTTAAGCTTTGCACAATTAAATAAATACTTGCCCCTTCTTCTTGAAATAGGGCTCCTAAAAAACGTGAATAATGATGGGAAAACCGTCTACAAAACAACTGCGAAGGGCCTCCAATACATTCAAAATCACATGAAAATCACGACTTTGTTAGAAATGACGTCTTTAAGCTAATCTTTGACTTGTTTGATTTTTGGCTCTGGTATGCATTTATTCCAATTCTGTTCGCTGATCTCATTAATGATGGATTATTTTAATGTCTAAGGCTAAAACTCCTTTCAGTTTCTACCTCCCAAAAACAAGCCCCCGAAAATTTAGCGGGTACGAAAGGACCGTTCTAATCGCATCGAGAGAGAAATCGATAGATAGACTCGATGGATACCTCAAAAGCCGCCATGA
>CP070636.1:969325-974395 GCA_020356305.1 Candidatus Bathyarchaeota archaeon
AAATCGTCTTGAAAGAATATCTCATTTTTTTGGGAAAAAACCTGAAAAACCTATAAACCCTAAAGATGGTTTTGTCAAGCTTTCTTTCAGTTACATAAACAATTAGACTTAACACAACTGGATAGATTGTTAGGACGAAGAAGTAGCTATGCCAAAGCCCATGATTCATATGTTTTTCTGTCAGGAAATAATACAATAACTCAAGATCAACAGAAGTAGATGAGAAGAGTAGTGCTGTGATGTCTAAGTTTTCCGGTCGTCTAAAATGCAGTGGAGCAATGGCTAAGAAATGGAATGGATTTGCAGGCAAGTGAATTCACCTAAGACCTACGCTTTTTCACTCAAGTCCATTACCAAGCGTTCATAGATCCAGCAGCACAGGATGGTGCCAATCCCTGCTCCCATAATTATGTCTTTTATAGAATCCATTGGATAGTTGAAGTAGGATGGGTCTGGATTGACATATATGTCTAAAGTTTCTATGATTTCCCATCCAAGTGCTATGGTCAGTAGCACCGCGAACATGAAGGGCCACATGAGCCTTCGGTCCCAACCCAAGAATCTTTCTAGAGCAAATGGTACAATCAAGGCTCCCAAAAGCCAGGGAGAGACGATGTGAGTCCATGTGTCAACGTAGCCTTGAGCAGGCTAGCCAGTTGTAGGATTGATGAAATTTGGGTTCAAATACCAGCCGTAGTGCTGACTGGCATTTTGAAATGATATGGCAAAGAGCCCCAGGACAACGAGGTAGATGAGGTAGTATTTGTTCAATATGGTGTATTGTTGCTTTTGTTTTCCAACCATGTAGAGTATGGTGTTGATTGCTATGAGTGAGTATGCTGCAATGGATGCCCAACGCACTCCGGGGCCTGAGCTTATAACTAGAAACGAATCGACGGGTCTTGTGACGACGAATCCGATATACATGTGAAGGTAGTTAGGTGTTTCTTCCCACGTTGATTTGGGAAATAGGATGTACCAAATGAATGCGAGAACAATTATTAGGACGGAGAAGAAGAGAACGGGAGCCCAACGCTTGAATTCTTGGCGCAAGTTTATCCACCAAGTCTCAACGCACTTTCTCTATTTCTTAGTTCTCGACATATAACTTATTCTTTAAGTGTTGGAATTTGGGTTGCCCGTACGATGCCTCAAAGAAATGCATGCATGAAAACTATATGCTGAGTAGCACAAAATAATGCAAGCGCGCGCACCATGAAAAAGAACGTAATACCTTTATTTATAAACATATAAGTCCTGACCAAACTACTGGAACACGTGTTCGACAGAACTCGCAATATAATTCATCTGTTCAAAGGTCAGACTTGGATGAACCGGTAGCGAAAAGACCTGTTGGGCAGCTCTTTCCGTTTCAGGTAGGCGATGCTCTCCAAACTGGCGGTAGTAGGGCATAGTGTGAATTGGAGTATGGTAGTATACAGTAGCACCCACAGAACGCTTTCTCAACTCATCCACAACAGCATTTCTTACCGTCGAGTCAGCATCTCGAAGTCGAACAGAGTAAAGATACCAGCTGTGTTTTCGGTCTGGTGGTTCCTTAGGCAGATCAAGTCTTCGGATATCGCCAAGCCTCTCCGTTAACAGTCTTGCGTTTCTCCGCCTCTTTTCCAAGAATCCAGGAAGCTTGTGGAGTTGTACGCACCCCAAAGCCGCTTCTAACTCGGGCATACGGTAGTTATGCCCGAGCATGACGGACTTATACCCTTCTTTCTCTCCGTGTCTCCGTATGCAACGCAATTTCTCTGCGTACTCATCATGGTCGGTAGTTATCATGCCCCCCTCACCCGTCGTGATGTTTTTGGTGGCGTAGAAGCTCCAGCATGCCATATCCGCAAAGGATCCAGGTGGTCTTCCCTGGTAAACGGCTCCGTGAGCCTGAGCTGCATCTTCGATGACAGTCAAGCCGTGTTTCTCAGCGATTTCGCGTATCACCTGCATGTTCGATGGCAGGCCGTACAAATCCACTGGCATGATAACCTTACTTTTAGCACCAATCGAATCGTCGATTTTTTCTGGGTCAATGTTGTAAGTACCAGGGTCAATATCCGCAAAAACTGGTTTGGCGCCAGTGAGTGCTACTGCCTCAGCAGTCGCTGTGAAAGTGAAGCTGGGTAAAACCACCTCGTCGCCCGAGGTTACGCCATTCGCTAGAAGAGCCATGTGAAGGGCTGCCGTTCCATTGTTCACCGTGATAGCATGTTTCGCCTTTGCGAACTCCCCGAACTCGGCCTCGAACTGCTTAACCGCGGGTCCATTCCCGGAATGATTAGTCAAGATACCGCTTTTCAAAATACGAACAACCGCTTCAATCTCCTGCTCGCCGATTTGAGGTTTATTAATGGAGATCATCGTTCCCATGCTTCCCGCTCCGTTTTCTTTAACAACTCTATTTCGCTAGTGCGCATTGCTTATCATTTTCGGTGCAGAAAGATAGTTCACTAGAAAAATTTATATTCAAAGCACGTTTTCTAGTGTTCGCAACAGCAAAAAGAGTTGTTTGAGATTGTCATCAGAACTCGCTGCGGGTACTCCCGTTCTTATTCTGCGTGAGGGATCAAGCCGATCCCGCGGGAGAGAAGCCCAGCACGCTAATGTTATGGCAGCTTTAACAGTTGCAGAGGCGGTGAAAAGCGCCCTGGGACCGAAGGGCATGGATAAGATGCTTGTGGACAGCTTTGGCGACGCTACTATCACCAGCGACGGACGAACGGTCCTCGACGAGATGGATATCCAACATCCAGCTGCTAAAATGATGGTTGAAGTTGCCAAGACACAGGACGATGAGGTTGGCGACGGAACCACCACCGCGGTCATCGTTGCGGGAAAGCTTCTTGAGAAGGCTGAAGATCTCATTGAGAAAAATGTTCACCCAACCATCATCATTGATGGATATCGAAAAGCCGCTGATAAGGCACTTGAGACGCTTGAAAACATTGCTATCTCGGTGAAATCCACCGATAGAAAAATGGTAGAAAAGGTTGCGATGACATCAATGGCAAGCAAGCTGGTGGCCGAGAACAAAGAATATCTTGCCAAGATCGCTTCCTCAGGAGTTCTTCAGGTTGCCGAACGGATCAAAGGTCAATTCAAAGTGGATATTGACGATGTAAGAGTGGAGAAAAAAGCTGGCGAAGCGGTAACGGACACCCGACTAATCAACGGTATCGTGCTCGATAAAGAAGTGGTTCACTCGGGCATGCCGAAACGCGTGGAGAAAGCGAAGATAGCATTGTTGGACACGCCGCTTGAAATCGAGAAGACCGAATTCGACGCAAAAATCAACATTGAGAGTCCAGAGCAGATGGACGCTTTCATGCACGAAGAAGAGAACATGCTCAAAGAGATGGTTAAAAAAATCGTCGCACACGGTGTCAACGTAGTCATTTGCCAAAAAGGCATCGACGATCTGGCTCAACATTTTCTCGCCCGAAAGAACATACTCGCGGTGCGCAGAGTCAAAAAATCAGACATGGAAAAACTTTCAAAGGCTACAGGGGGAAAAACGGCTACAAAGATAGACGAATTGACCAAGGCAGACCTTGGGTACGCGGAACTCGTGGAAGAGAGAAAGATAGGCGATGACAAGATGACTTTCATCGAGGGGTGCAAAGACCCTCGGTCTGTCACTATCCTGATACGCGGTGGAACAGAGAGAATCATAGACGAAGCGGAACGCTCAATCCACGATGCATTGTGCGTTTCCCGCGATGTTGTTGAAGAGCCAAAGATTTTGGCTGGAGGAGGTGCGCCAGAACTCGAGATCGCCAAAGCGCTCAAAGAATACGCAGGAAGACTTCCAGGAAGGGAACACCTGGCAGTTATGCGCTTTGCAGAGGCGCTGGAAGCTGTACCAATCACTCTAGCTGAGAACGCGGGGCTTGACCCCATCGATACTATGTCTAAGCTTCGAGTTCTGCACGAGAAGGGCGACGTTTGGGCTGGAATTGAAGCGCACAAGGGCAAAGTGATGAACATGAAAAGGCTTAGTGTCTTTGAACCGCTCGCAGTTAAGAAGCAGATTATTAAATCCGCCACAGAAGCTGCGTCTATGATCTTGAAGATCGACGACGTAATCGCGGGTGGCAAAATGAAAGCACCACCAGTGCCGCCGAAGGGTGCTCCAGGAATGGGGCCTGGGGGTGCCGGGGAGTTTTAGGGAAACGAGCAAGGACAAAATTTGGATAGGCCCTCCGAAGCTTACCCGTTTTGAGAAGGCTCGCATAGCGGGAGCGAGAGCTCTTCAGATCGCTATGGGAGCACCGGTACTTGTGGAACCTTCCAAAACCCTTTCAAATCCCATTGATATTGCCCTCCAAGAGCTCGAAAGCAGAATACTTCCTATCACGATCCGCAGGACGTTACCTGACGGAACCCACCAAGATATTCCGCTCAAATGGCTTCTTCAAGACTAGTTTCCGCCACTTCAACCCCATTTTTTGTCAATCTATTTTCTTTTTCTGAAGACTTGGACACCACCTATCTCACAGACAAAATCGAACCCGGCGTCAACCAGTTTACAGGCTTCCTTAACATGCATGTGTTTTGTGTGTGCGCGCGTATCTTCGTTACTTCAAGGCTTCAAATGTGGTTTAAGTAGTGTCACAAATTCCTCATAGGTCGGGAACTTGCCGATGACTACTGGTTCACCATTTATGAATATGTAAGGCAGAGGTTTGCCTTCGGACTCCAGTTTTCTTACATATTCAGGATATCCCCATCGTTTCTGACTCATTATTTCTCTCTCAACATCAACAACGTCACGAAATTCCCTTGAGAGCTTTTCAACAGTCTGGTTCCTTTCGGTCAACATTTGTCTGAATTTTTCGGCTGCCTCTGGAGATGTAATTCGAGGACCTGGACCGCAACATGTGCTTCCAAAGGGATCACCCTCGTATATCTCTAGCCTAATCTTGCTCTTTTCCATCTTTTTTACCTCAATTTACTACATCTTTGTGCGAGAGAAAATTCTCCAGGCGTTTGGGGCGACCGCGGCGACGATTCGAGTCAAAGCTCAACTCACGCAAAAAGTGGTGTCGTCGCTCGGAAGGC
>CP070636.1:974495-978851 GCA_020356305.1 Candidatus Bathyarchaeota archaeon
CACAGCAAGCAAAGCGGAGAAACTTGTACAACCAAAAGAAGGAAAAACCAAAAAATAGCCAAACTAGCGGAAGAACACGACCACACGCCAACATAGTGCATGCATGCACTGTTATCCTGCTCTTCCTTGGGAGGCTACACCATCCCAGATGCGCGCGCAACCATGAACTCTTTCGCAGCCCTTTTTAGGGAGCGTCATCCCAGCTCTCGAAGTGATAATACACGCGTCGCGCCGCGCGCGCATCCCATTGGGTCTATTCAACTCTTTTTCTGACGAAGCGAATGTTTCTCGCCCTTTCGGTACTCAAGGTGAAACCGGAGATTTTGTTTTGGTGGTCGCGGATGAAATGAATCGTGGAGTAGCTGACTTTGAACATGCCGCCAAGTGTGGGAGACAAAGGTTTTTTGGGGGCATTCTTGTGTCTAAAATACAGTTTTCCGTCTTTCAGCACTAGTATATGAGTGAATTGTAGTTCATCGCTGTGGTAATCGCCCACATACTCTTCCAGCTCCGCAAGAGTTGGAGACGCAACCTGAATGTTTTCATAGGTGACAGGCCTTTCGCCCTCTACCTTCACGCGCATCAGCAGGGGCTCATTCTGTTGTTGCCTTTCAAATCTCACGTCTGTATCGAATAACGCGCCTACTGATCTGAAGTGAGTCTTGGTTAAAGGGGCAATTTGAAAGTCGGTGTCAAACAGGTTTACCGTTAGTTTGTCATCTTTGTAAGACACTTCGCAGATGGTGCCAGTCTTGGGGTCTCGGAAGGTGCCAACTTTGTCCTTGAGGTCCTGTGAAGAGAGTTCAATGAATTCGGCTTTCTGCTCCTTGAACTGTTTGGCGATGTAGAGGTCAGCTACTTGTTTGCAGAGTTTGGTCGGGTTGACTGTGCTAAGATTGGCGAGACAGATGACAGAGAGCTTTTGCTCTGGAAAACGAATCATCTGCGCTCTGAAGCCCGCAAAGCTCCCTCCGTGGCTGATTAGTCTGAGACCTCTGTAATCGCCTACTGCTAGTCCGAAAGCGTAATTCAATTTTTCACCGTTGTTGAGCATTCCGGGTGTCAGTAGCTGATTGATTAAACCTTTTCCACCCACTCTGTTGTGGTAAAAATTTTGGTCCCAGAGAAATAGGTCTTCTATCGTGGTGAAAACACCGCCGTCGCCAACTATGTCAAGAGTGGTCATGCGTATTTTGTAGCCGTCGTTTTCTCGGGGAGAATAGCCAGCGGCTCTGTTCTTTACAATCATCCTGTGGTCGTCGTGAAAATGGGTGGTTTTCATACCTAGGGGTTTGAAGATGTGTTCTTCCGCGAACTCGCGCAGGGACTTGCCGCTGACTCTTGTAACAATTATTGACAGCAAGAGGTATCCAGAATTGCTGTATAAGTACTCGTCTCCCGGTTTGAAGTTGAGTTCTTTCTGTCGTGTCAGCATCTCGAGCGCCTCTTCATCCGTGTAGTAGTCATGATCGCTCATCCCTGCTAATTCCATTAGCTCGAAGTAGTCGCGGATGCCGCTGGTGTGGTGAATGAGGTGGCGGATTGTGATTGGGCTTTCGCATTCTGGCATTTCCGGTAGGTACTTGCGTACATCATCGTTCAGGGATAGTTTTCCTTGTTCCGCCAACAGGATCACGCATGTCGCTGTAAACTGTTTGGATGTAGAGGCGATGCGGAAGACCGTGGTGGAAGAAATTGGAATGTTGTGTTCCAGATTGGCCATTCCATAGCCACGTTTATACACGAGTTGGCCATCTTTGATGATTCCGAGGGCGCATCCTGGTGAGTCTGGCTTGTTCCAGTCTGCGAACAGCGCGTCCACTTTGTCTGTTAGAGAGTTCATAGCTGAAGCCTCTCTCGCTTTTTGAGCTTCTAGCTGGCAGCTAAATCTCTTGAGTCGGTCTTTTAACGCTTACGAGTGGCATCCTCCATCTGTTCTGCAAAGCCGGTCATAGCCCGTTGTCAGGAAAGAAATGGTACCTCAACTCTTTTAACTTTCCACAACTCTCACATCCCTTTGGATGATCAGCAATGCAGAGCGCCAAAGCGCCTTGGGAAGCCGAGCGAAAGCTTGTGGTGAAGGCCGAGGAGGAAACTGACCCACGTTTCGGAAATAGGCCTGAAGAGAGACCGGTTCAGGAATACGTTAGGTTTGGCGTGATCAACTTGGACAAGCCGGCTGGCCCGTCAAGCCACGAGGTTACGGCGTGGGTTAAGCGAATCTTAGATGTCAAAAAGGCAGGTCACGGAGGGACCCTAGAGGCCTAGCAGGCCGGGGAAACCCCAAAGTGACTGGAGTTCTTCCCATCGCTCTGGAAGAGGCTACCAAGGCGGTTCAAGCCCTCCTCCTTTCGGGGAAGGAATACGTTTGCGTCATGAGGCTGCACGCTGAGACGCCAGAAGATCGAATCAAGACCGTTCTAAGAGAGTTCCGTGGAGCTATATATCAGCGTCCTCCCGTGCGAGCCTCGGTCAGTCGGAGACTTCGACAGAGGAGGATATACGATCTGAAACTCTTGGAGACGGACGGCAAAAACGTTCTTTTCAAAGTGAGTTGTCAGGCGGGAACCTACATAAGAAAGCTGTGCCACGACGTGGGGGAAGTGTTGGGTTGCGGCGCCCACATGAGAGAGCTCCGTCGAACTAGAGCAGGTCCCTTCGCAGAGGGTGAAGGATTGATGAATTTGCACGAAATCTCTTATCTTCATGGGCAGTGGCAGGAAACCCACGATGAAAGTGTCCCTCGAAAGTTCATAAGCCCCATGGAAAAGGCGCTGGAACTGCTTCCTAAGATTTTTATACGCGATTCCGCGGTGGATGCTCTCTGTCATGGAGCTAGTTTGGCGGCGCCAGGCGTCTTGTCTTTAGGAAGAGAAATAGAAACCAACGATGCGGTTGCCGTTTTCACTCAGAAGGGGGAGGCTGTGGCGTTGGCGAGAGCTTTGGCATCTACTGAACAAATCTTAAAGATGGACCACGGATTTGTTGCCAAGTCTCAGCGGGTTCTCATGCCTCGCGGTGTCTATCCGAAGGCTTGGCGTGGAGCCTTATGAGCGAGCATTACTTTGTTAGACGTCCAGAGTCGAAGCTCAATTTGGGACTTGTACGCGCTTACTTCAGAGGTCGACTCTTCGAGTTCTTGACGGCCTCCGGAGTCTTCTCGAGAACACGCATTGACGTGGGAACACGTCTCCTAGTCGAGTCCATGGTTCTTCCTGAAAGAGGACTTGTACTTGATCTCGGATGCGGATATGGACCAGTTGGAATAGCTGCAGCCGTATTCTGTCCCAACCTTCACGTAGTTATGACCGATGTGAATGAGAGGGCTGTGTGGCTGGCTAAGGAAAATGCTAAGCGAAACGGGGTGGAAAACGTTGAGTTCAAGAAAGGGTTCCTCTATGAGCCAGTGCGAGACATGAGGTTTGACGTGGTTCTCTCTAACCCGCCGATCTCCGCTGGCATGAAAACGGTTCAGCCTTTGATAAAACATGCTCCACGACACCTTGCAAATGAGGGAACACTGCAGATTGTTGTCCGATCTAAGGTGAGCGGGAAACGACTCGCCAAACTCATGACTGAGACTTTCGGAAACGTCACCGTCCTTGCGAGACGAAGCGGGCATCGAGTATTAATTTCAAAAGCTATAAAACACGGTGCACTCTCTAGACTTTAAACGGTAACTCGCCGGGGTCTCCTAGAGCGGACTGCACGCGGGAAATCAGGTATGGAGCAGATCACATCCAAACGGAGCTCAAGCCTGGAGCCTTAGAATAGAAAGCCTGTGACCCTTATGGGTCGCGTGGGTTCAAATCCCACCCCCGGCGCCACAGGACACACCCCCGCGCATGCATGCCAGCATGCTGGAACGCTGTTGCAGAATCAGTATTTAGCGGTAGCCCAGCAACGACTATGCAGAGAGAGGAGACAGAGAAAAGCGAAACTGAAAGACAAACATTCTTAATCTAGGCATGCTGCATGCAAAAATAGAAGGGCGTTGTTGGTCTCGATTTAGAGGAGTTTTATTGCTTCTTCTCGTGGAATAGCTACCATTGTTTCTGTATCAACTATGCCCTGAAAGCGGAGGATCGTTTTCGTGGCCTCCTTTTCGTTTGGGGCTTCCATAATTGTGACTGCGTCGTAGCGCCCCATAGTCCAGTAGACACGCATCTTGATGCCTCGCTTCTTCTGCTCTTCAAGCGTTTTGGTGGCTTTGTCAACAATCTCCTTTTTAGGCGCTTGCTTCCATTTGATTAGAACAATGAAAATCAAACAAACCGCCTCACTCAGACTAGTCAAACTGCGGGAATATTAGCATTTCCTTTGGCTCAAGGAAGAGGGCTCATGCATGTTTTCGTC
>CP070636.1:978951-981578 GCA_020356305.1 Candidatus Bathyarchaeota archaeon
ACCACCCAGCTGCTTATAGCTTCACAACCCGGCTCTTCAGGGCTCGAGACCGGCCGAAAGCTCTAGGCATCCACGGCTCCGGCGGCACCTTCGGCTTAGCCATCGGCCCCATCTCCGTGAGCATCCTCATGGGAATTTTCGCGTTTGGCTGGCGGCAAGTCTACCTCTTCTGGTTCGTCCCCCTCCTATTCGGCATCGTTGCGGTGTTGAGGATCAGATATGAGCCCACCGAGGACGTGAGAGACGACACCTCCAAGCCAGAGTCCTCGCCCAAAAACAACTCCCTGTACACCGTGAGCCTTTTCATGTTTCTCGTCTTCCTCGCCGTAAGGATGACTGCGGGACAGATGATCGGGGCCTTTCTCCCCGTCTACCTCGTCGATGAGAAAGGACTCAGCGACGTCCTCTCGAGCCTCATTTATGGAAGCAGCTCTCTCATGGGACTGGTGGGAGCCCCTGTCGGAGGTTTCCTAGCGTCGAGATTCGGCGAGAAGAGGTGGCTGCTCATCGTCCTTACCCTCTCCTACGTCTTTTTAGGTCTCGCCGTAGCCGTTCCCAACATCGTCATCTTCGTCGTCCTATACCTCTGCTACGGTTTCTGTACTTTCCTCGGAATGGCGGCGAACTCCGCCATCATGGCCAGGCTTTCTCCGAGCCAGAGGCGGGGCCTCGCCTACGCCTTCTTCTTTATTCCGGGTAGCATCATGGGTGCAGTGGCCCCGCTCATAGCCGCTTACATCGCCTACGCTTTCGGGTTGAACAGCATCTTTGTTGTCGCGCTGGTTGTATACGTCGTCGGTCTCGCCGTGCTCAAGCTCGGCGTCAAGATCTGATGCTCACGCGCATGCGCAAGGTTAATAAGGTTTATTCATTCTATCGATTTACTCCGAAAGGGGAACATAGATGGACAAACTGATTTTAGTCGATCCTGACAAGTGCACTGGCTGTGGAACGTGTGAAGTTGTTTGTTCCTTGAAGCATGTTGGGGAGTGTAACCCAGCGCGTTCCTTGATCAGAGCTCTAAGATATGAGAAGATGGGCTCATATTACTTCAGCGTTCCAGTGGTCTGCCAGCAATGTGAGACACCCCTCTGCAAGGAGGTCTGCCCAATCAACGCCATCACCCAAGACCCTGAGACAGGAGCCTATGTCGTTGACGCCAACACCTGTGTCGGCTGCCGACTATGCACCATCGCCTGTCCCATAGGGGCCATCAACATCGACCTTCAAGCAAAAACAGCGATGAAATGTGACCTCTGCAATGGAGATCCCCTTTGCGCCAAATTCTGCCTCCAAAAAGCAGTAACCTACGTCAAAAGGGACAAACGAAGCCTAGTCCAGATGCGAGAAGCCGCCAAAAAGCTTTCAGACAGGCTAACACTCATCGCCAGTGGAACCTAAGGAGGCTGAGATCATGGTTTATGGTTGGGCTGGAACTATCCTGCGCATAGACTTAGGAAGGGGCAAGGTGTCGAAGACACCGTCCTCGGAGTACACTAGACTTTTCATAGGTGGCAGGGGTGTAAACGCCAAGTTGATGTTTGAAGCGTCTAAACCTAGCGTCAGCTCCCTTGACCCTGAAAACCCGATAATCATTGGAGCCGGCACCTTAGCAGGGACAGGAATCCTCTGCATGACCAAGCACGTGATTGCGACCCGTTCTCCAGAGCAGGTGCCAGAGGGCTTCACAATGCAAAGTAGCGGAGGCTCACTCGCAGCCGAGATGAAATACGCTGGCTACGACCACATAGTGATCAACGGAAGAGCTGAGAAACCCACCTATATACACATCGAGAACGATGACATCGCTTTCAAAGACGCATCAGGGTTATGGGGAAAGGGAGTATTCGATACAAACACAATCTTGAAGGAAGACCTTTCCGACCCAGAGGTCAGGATACTAGCCATAGGACAGGCCGGCGAGAACCTCGTCCGATTTGCCACGATTGAACACGAGTACAGAAGCGGTACTGGTCTCGGAGCGGTTTTTGGTGCCAAGAACCTCAAGGCCGTTGTAGTCCGTGGCACCAAAGGTATTGAAGTGCACGACCCAGAAGCAGTCCTAAAAATAAACGAGAAATTGCTAGAGACACACAAGAAAAAGGAGAGAGAAGTGATAAGGCTGGCCCGTGAGCGAGGAGAACCAGAACCCTCCCGCTACGATAAGGGTTACGGTACAATAGGGGCTAAGGCTAAAGATTATTATTTTGATTATACGGAGTCTGGTGTTGTTGGATACCTTGAAGGGTCCGAATGGACTGACCTCGACAAGACCAGGGGAGCAGATTGGTTAAAGACGCGTAGCTATCGTGATACAGGTTGTTGTCCATTTGCCTGTGCAGGTCTGGCAAGTGTTCCCGAGGTTGGAATCAGCGTTATGAGGTGTTACCCCTTCTGGAGTTTATGGCAACTCAAGATGACCAACGTAGACAAGATGTTCGAGGCCACGAGACTGATGAGTGACTACGGTATCGACAATAGAAACCTTTGCTGGACGGTCAGCTATCTGATGAAGTTGTACGAAATGGGAGTCATCACAGCTAAGGACACGGATGGTGTCCCCATGGAGTGGGGGAGTGGTGAGGCTTTGATAGAGGTCGTCCAGAGAGTAGCGAACAGGAAGGGCT
>CP070636.1:981678-987190 GCA_020356305.1 Candidatus Bathyarchaeota archaeon
AAGGAAGAGTGGGAAATTCTTAAACGAAGGGCGCCAAAACTCTTCAAGGCCTCAATCACTCTTTCCTTGCCAAAAAGCTTTCCGAATTCGACCATCAAGGAGCCCCTCCCTCGTCAAACATTCAAGAAACCCTTTTATTTGATTTACGGTTTTCCATCAATCATCCTCTATCTCTTACGCAGTGGACTAGCGATTTAGGTCTTTGACTCTATGCGATGGGTGAATTATCCTAGTATCTTTTGTGGAATTCTGCTGATTTCTCGGTAACGAAGAATCCTATCGCTGGTCAATGAAACTCGAATTTGATGTTATGTTCTGTAGACAGCCGCTACATGTCTAGATATTTTAATAAAAGGCGTTTGTTAAGTAAAGTCGACGAAGAAACAGAGGATCAACGAAGTTGGAAGGCTACTCGAGGATTTTGGTGACGGGTGGGGCAGGCTTCATTGGAAGTCACCTAGTAGAGCGACTGATGAAAGAGGGATACGAAGTAGTAGTATTGGACAATTTCTTCAGTGGCAACACCGAAAACATAAGACAGTGCCTGAAAAGCGAAATGTTCTGTTTAGTTAGGGGAGATATTAGAAACTCGAACGATGTAAAAGAGGCTATAAAGAATGTTGATGCGGTTTTTCATCTTGCGGCAATTGTGAGTGTGCCACTCTCTGTAGAGAACCCATTGCTTGTCAACGATGTAAATGTGAAAGGAACATTGAACGTTTTGGAGGCTGGCTCAAAAGCTGATGTTAAGCGGTTCATATGTGCCTCCTCTTGTGCGGTCTACGGTGAAGTAAACCGTTTGCCAATAGATGAACGTTGCCCGACTGATCCTTTGTCGCCTTATGCTGTTTCAAAGCTCGCTGCCGAATTTTATTGCAAACTTTATAATCGGAACTATGGGCTAGATACTCTGTGCCTCAGGTATTTCAATGTTTATGGACCCAGGCAGGCGAGAAATTCGTACAGCGGAGTTATTCAGCGTTTCATTGATCGATTGGAGCAAAGAAGATCCCCGATTGTTTACGGTGATGGACTGCAGACAAGAGATTTCGTGCATGTTGAGGATATAATTGAAGCGAATATGCTTGCGCTAAAGTGTCAAAAAGGATATGGTGACAGCTTCAATGTGGGCACTGGAAAGCCGACAACGATAAAGCAGCTAGCTGAGATTTTGTTGGCACTCAAAGGAGGAAGCAATCTGAAGCCTAAGTATGTAGATCACAGAAAGGGTGACATAAGAAAGAGCTGGGCGGACATAAGAAAGGCCGAAAGAACACTAGGCTACAAGCCAAAAATTCCTTTGAAAAAGGGTTTAAAAACCTTATTAGACATACGAGAAGTACAGCAAGTCTGCCATAGCCATTAGCCATTCTGACCTACATAGAATGATTCAATATCAAACTTTTGCGCGTGCACTTCGAATGTGCTGATAGAGATCCCGACAGAATGGCACACGAAACACCGGTGTGCGTGACAGTTTTTATCTTGGCTACTATTACTGTTATTCATATGAAGGCAGTGTATGAGGTTCGCGGGTGGAGAGGTTGGTGAAGTACGCTGTTGTGATTCCTGCGCGAAACGAGGAGAAGTACATTGGCAAGACGCTTTCTGCGTTGAAGAAACAAACTATCCCGCCGAGTCAAATCATTGTAGTTGATGATGGTTCGAGAGACAGGACGAATCAAATAGCTTCTAAGTACGCGCATGTAATAATTCGATTACCTGATCGGGGATATAGCGTACTTGGCAGACCTGAATTGAGTAAGGTGATTAACGCCGGATTGAAGAAAGTCGAAAAAGACGTCAACTATGTTTTGATTTGTAGCGCAGACAACATGCTGCCGGAAGATTTCTTTCGAACTATGGTACTCAAAATGAAACGGAATCCAAAACTGGTTGTTGCCAGCGCAAGAGCTAAGGGAGAGCCTTACTTTGAGTACAGCCCCAGAGGCGGAAGTAGAGTTGTAGATGCCAAGTTTTGGAGGAAAGTTGGTGATCTTCAATATCCTATAGCTTGGGGTTGGGAGCCATGGCTTAGTTTTAAGGCTATGCAGTTGGGATACGAGGCTAGAGCTTTTCGTGATGTCGTAACGACACCACAACGTTCGACCGGGCTTGGGCGTCCGCGTGTGATGCAGTCAAAGTTTTGGGGTAAATCAATGTATGCTCTTGGATACGACTGGAAATATGGTTTGGGAAGATGTGTGCTAACCTTCCTTAGAAGCCCAAAAGCCGGGTTGAATATGTTTTTGGGGTGGCTTCTACATCAGGATGTGGATAGGCTTGACGTTGCAGAGTGGGTTAATCAGATGCAGAGAAATATCTTTTGGAAAAGAGTTCGGACGATTATTAAGCGTGGTGGAAGAAGATAAATACTGGCAATTTCAGTCATGCGCACGTGTTATTCTATACAAACAATCTAACACATAGTATTTCAAGGTTTATATCTTAGAATGAATTCAAAACAAGTTTAATTGCTTCAAATGCTTCAGCATATTTTTCTCCTATTTGAGCCCCTCTTGACCTTGTCAAGCCTCTCAGATACTCCTTGTCAAAATATTGTCTTTGAGAGATCTGGGTCTTATAATTCCATAACGCTTCAATTTTCTTCTGAACATGTTTTTCCTCCAGCGCAATGAAGCAGTTCTCCCTGAAAACTATGTTGTTCCAAGGAAGCTCATATCCTAGAATAGTACTCCGTTTGAAGGCCCTGAGAGCTTCATTTGTAACTGTTTGATGATCTTGATGCAAGTCATTTGTAGATGGCGTTAAAATAAGGTCGATTTCATTTTCTTTGTCGCACTCGAATAGAATTTCCAAGATCTCTTGTCTATTTTCTGGAAAACGTCTGACTCTAAAATCGAATATACCAAATTTTTTGACGCCGAGAACCTCTAAACATTTCTTGCATTCTTTTTTCAAGATTTCTCTAGGAGCGGAAAAGGCGAAATACTTCACTTTGCTTCCATTTTCAATTAATTTGGCTATGGTTCCTCCAGCTCCTAGTTCTCCATCGTCTGTGTGAGGGCTTAGAACAAGAACGCTGTTAAACATGTGTCTGTTCATAAAACCTTTTTCTCTCCCTTGTGAAAGATCTGATCCATGTATCTCACCATCCTCCTTCCGTAATCTATTTTCCTCTCATATTTTCTTATGCCTTCTTCGCTTAGTTCACCCAGAGCAAGCTTTATAGCTAAATAGGGGGCGACCAAATCCCTTTGATAAATGAAGGTTGAAACTCTTGGATTTATCTCCATCAATTTTCCAGCGATAAACTGCATGTTTACGCAATAGCTTAGAGGAATAACGCTCAGTATCTTTCGAGTTTGCTCAACTAAATCGCCCCTTTTAATCAATTCCCCTCTTACTATAACTCCCCATCTAGCCTGTTCAACAGTCTTAACGGTTGTCAAAAGTTCCTTTCCTTTCATGGTGATGGAATCCGTTGTCGTTTCCATTCCTTCTAGAAACTCCATAACCAAAAGTTTTGGGAAATCCTCTGCTTCGCGGAAAATCTCTTCAAACTCTTGTATGGACATGTATTTGCTGATTGGTTTTTTCTTCATCAACATTTCTCTTCTATCGGCTTTCGGGTCGAGGATTCTGACACCTCTGCTACCTTTGCCTATATGTGGTTTGAAAATCACAGCGTTTTTAGGGTATCCAAGTTTTTCTATTGCATCCATAAATTCGTCTAGAGATTCTGCTGAGAAATATCTTGGCAGATCAACTTCTGTTTTTTCACCTAAGACTTTGTACATTTTGTTCTTGTTGTTGGAAACCTCGATAGGCGAGGGATCAGAAACCAACACTTTTGTTCCCAAACCTTCAAACAACGCCCTATTACAAGCTAAAGGATACACCTCAAAGCTTGATTCGGGGAAAAGAACGTCTGGCCTTTCTTTTTCCACGATTTCCAGCATTTTTGGTATATAATCTTCTGACTCTCCGGAGGGGACTCCGTAAAACTTGTCTGTCAAAAACTTTCCAACAGCCTCTTCGTCCATATCTGTGCCAATTATTTCTATCTTTCTTTCCCCATTGTTTTTCAACATCTTTATCATAGTTGAGGCTCCGGGGCATCCGCAGGCTGTTAGAATCACCTTCAAATCCTTCATTTTCTCACGCATGTAGATTATGTATAAGTAGCATTTGAATCTTCTTTGGCTCCCGGAACTTCTAGGGCTCAAGGACTTTCAATTCATTCTGGGAGAACCCTTCAAGCCTTTCATGACCTCCTCTTCTAGCAAATCCAACACTTTCTTTCTTATCATGAGATACTTTTCTCCAGTGTAGTCCCTAGGACGCGGCAGGTCAACTTCTATGACGCCTTTGACTTTTCCGGGTCTCGCTGTCATCACAATTATTCTGTCCGCCAGATATGTGGCTTCTATGACAGAATGGGTAACAAAGATCAGGGTTTTCTTCATTTCTTCCCAGATTCTTATCAATTCACCCTGCATGACCTTTCTGGTTTGGGCATCTAACGAGCCGAAGGGTTCATCCATTAACAGAACCTCTGGATCATAGGCGATGGCTCGAGCGATTCCCACACGCTGTTTCATTCCACCTGAAAGAGTATGAGGGTATGCGTTTTCAAATCCCTCAAGGCCTACCATTTCTATATAATGCATGGCTCTTTTCTTAGCGGTTTCTTTTGGAACTCCTCCAATTTCCAGTCCAAACATTACGTTGCCTATAACTGTTCTCCAAGGATATAGAGCAAATTCTTGGAAGACAAAACCTCTGTCTGGACCAGGTTTCGTGATGGTTTTACCGTCAAGCAAAATCTTGCCGCTGGTGGGTTTTTCGAAGCCAGCTACCAAGTATAAGAAAGTTGATTTTCCGCATCCAGAAGGCCCGACGAGGACTGTGAACTCGTTCTCTTTAACCTCTAGGTTGAACTCAGAAATTGCTACGACTTCATTCTTTCCGCTGCCAAAGGTCTTGCTAACATCGATCGCTTTAACCCTCACTTTTTTCATGCCCATTACCTCTCTTTAACCATCCCCCACTTTTCTACAGTTCTTCTTTCAATGGGATCCATAATTAGACGATCCATTAAGAGGCCTCCGATCGCGATGATAGCCAAACCGGCGAACATGGCTTCGATGTCCGAGAAGGCTCTTGCCGCGTATATCATGTGTCCAACCCCCCATGAAATGCCAGCTGCCAACATCTCTGCTCCAACCAATGCTCTCCATGAATAACCTATTGCAAGTCTTAACCCTGTGATTATAGAGACTAGGGCTCCCGGCAGGAAGACATCAAAGAAAACAGTGATTCTATTTGCGCCCATTATTCGAGAAGCCCACACCAGCTGCTTTTCGATGCCTCTAATCCCGTTCATGGTGCTATATACTACGGGGAAAAAGCCACCGAGAAAGATCGCAATGACAATCGTTTCGTCTCCTGTTCCCAAAGTTACCAAGAGCAATGGAACCCAAGCCAGAGTTGGAACTGAAATAAGAAGACTGAATATTGGAGAGAGAGCCTTATAGAATATTTTGCT
>CP070636.1:987290-990393 GCA_020356305.1 Candidatus Bathyarchaeota archaeon
CCAGCCCATATACCGAGTGATGTTCAAAGATATTTCATACGGATGGAGATAGAACATTTAAGGGGAATCTTTAGTGCTCTTAAACTATACCATCACGTTTCTAAGGTTTCTTCAATGACTCTTGAAGGATTAGCTGTAGTTATGTTGAAACAGCTCAAAACCATCGGGCAAAAGCATACAAAAGATATGGCGCTAGAAGACGCTGAACTCTTGAAGGTTAAAATCTACACAGAAGCCCTCGCTGGTCTCACCAAACAGAAGGAATGGCGTAGCTTATTTCAAGGATGAGGGCAGATAGAAGTCGCTCGTCTATTGGAGATTTCTCCGAAACTTAGATTCTAGTTTCTTTTATTACAAAGCGCAGAAAAATGACTATACCTGTTACAAATGAAGCTAAGCCGATAAGCGTCGAATACAAATACGGCACCTTTGCAGCTTGAAGCCCATATATTAGATAGGTTGGTCCTCCGAACATAAGAAAAACCGAAGCCAGAGTAACCAAGACCTTAAAGCATCGTTCCTGCTCTTCTCTTACCGACATAGCAAAAGCCAGAATGAGACCTCCCACAGTTAAGCCTGCGACAGACCCCAGCATAAAGGGTTTCTGCGCAACTTCTGAAATAACAGCTGTTAAAGAATTGCCGCCTTGCCACCAAGCAAGCACAGATATGATTAGGACGACAATTGGACCAATAAAAACGAGAACAGGAGCCCGTCGCCTAATCTCATGTTTCCTTCTCGCCGGAGAGCCTAAAAAATATTGCACTGCAAAAGATGCAACTATTAGCCCTATGAAAACTGAATAAATCAAGGGACTTGTCAGAATCGAATTTCTCACCGCTTCTGACATAGGCATCTCAAAGTTGTCTTGAAACCACACGAGAACAGTAGCAACGATCGGCACAAAACCTCCTATAATTAGGAGGACCTTCCACACCCATGACAATAATTCTTCGCTTATGAAAGCGGGTTCAGTCATAAACCATCAACTTAACCAGAGAATACACGTTCTTTGGCTCTTAACCCTTTTCCTCTTCGTGTAAAAAGCGATTAAAGGCTTCGGCTCCTAGGGTTTTAGTTAAGAATCTGAAAACCGACAAGGCCGCTCCTCGGTCAGCTTTTAAGCCCGTTGTGGCACCGAGTAGGCAGACACCTTTCCATCCTCGGTTTTTTGCTAGTCCCAGCAGCAAGCCTGTGGCTCCCATGATTCTCCCGCGTCCATAGAGAAGTGCGCCTTTCTCCGTTATTTCCGCGGCAAGCTTAGGCGAAGTGGCAGCTACATAGACTTCTTCTGCTGGTTTTGGTGTGGGCATTCCACCCATGGCTATGAGGAATCTGGCACCATACTGTTCCGCAAAGTCTAAGATTTCATCGCAAAGCATATAATGCGCTTTAAGATCCTCGACGGAAGGCTGGGCGTCTCCAGTTAAAATAACGAAATCTGTGTTTCCCATTGTTGCTGTATAAAACTCGTAAAAGGGCGGGCGACATATCCCATCTTTATCTACAATGACATAGTCGGGAAAAGACGGTGAATACAACTCTGCAAAAACTTTCGCGCTAGTAAACTCGATAAGCAAATGAGCAGCAATCTTGCCCACATTGCCGAATCCCGGCAACCCCTCAACAAACACTGGGCTCTCTAACTTCGGACGAAAAACTTTGCGGAAGTACGGCTTATCCAAGGCTAACCAACAGTAGCTTTTGCGCAACAACAATATAAAAAGTTAAGCCAAACCCCTTCGTCAAGTTGAGCAGCTTAGTATAATCAGGAATGTTGAGATGTTTCTATGAACTAGAAGCTTCAGAACATGGATTCGAGATAAGCAAGGTTTAAGTCTTCTCCCTTCCCCGAATAGGAATCTAGTCAGGCGGAGAACCCAAATGAAACAGCTACACCATAACGGCGTTCTAGTTCCACCCCGATACAAGGGAAAAGGCCTCACCATCAAAATAAGGAAGAAGAAACTCAAGCTGACGCAGGAGCAAGAGGAAATGGCTCTCGCCTGGGCCAAGAAAATGGGAACTCCCTATACTGAAGACCCTGTCTTCGCCAAGAACTTCCACCGTAGCTTCTCAAAGAAACTCGGAATAAGTGTCAAACCCGGCGACGTCGACTACTCAGAGATCCTATCTTTTGTCGAAAAGCAGCGCGACTGGAAGGCGAACCTCTCTAAGGAGAAGAGGAGACAGCTGGCGGCTCAGAGGAAAGCCCAGAGAGAAGCGAATAAGGAGCGTTACGGATATGCATGGGTTGACGGCGTCCAGATGGAGGTGGCCAACTATGCCGTCGAACCAAACTCTATCTTCATGGGCCGAGGGAACCATCCCTTAAGAGGTCGCTGGAAGGAGGGATCTCGTGAAGAGGACATCGAACTCAATCTCTCGCCGGATGCCCCGAGGCCGTCGGGCAACTGGAAGGTCATAGTTTGGCAGCCCGATGTCATGTGGATTGCACGATGGCGGGATAAACTCACAGGAAAGACGAAATACGTC
This sequence comes from Candidatus Bathyarchaeota archaeon, assembly GCA_020356305.1. The sequence continues at coordinate 989,787 of CP070636.1, forward strand.
TGGTTTTCAGACTCCAGCATTCTGAAGCAGAGTAAGGATATCGAAAAGTTTGACAAGGCGAGGGAGCTCCGTCGGAACCTTGCACGGGTCCAAGGGCACATCTGGGAGAACCTCGACGCCTATGATCTAAGACGGAGGAAGACAGCGACCGTCTGTTTCCTTATTGATAAGCTGAAGATCAGGGTCGGCGACGAGAAGGATCCTGATGAGGCAGATACCGTCGGCGCTTCCACTCTTCGACCGGAGCATGTCCGCTCCAACGGAGATGATACTGTAACCTTCAACTTCCTCGGAAAGGACTCTGTACCTCATGTCTTCAGGGTTAAACTCCCAGACAATGTCATCGGAAACCTCGAGGAATTCGCAGCGAACGCTAGATCCACGCTTTTCGATGGCGTCGGCTCGAAGAATGTGAGCGAATTCCTCGATGAGGTGATGACCGGGCTCTCAGCAAAGGTCTTCCGTACTTGCTACGCGTCTGAAGCCGTCGAGGCCAACCTAGGAAGAACTCACGTCAAACTCGAAGATCCTGAATACGTGAAGAAATATGTCGCCACGATGGCGAACCTCGAGGCCTCGAAGGTCTGCAACCACCGGCGCACCATCC
>CP070636.1:990493-998150 GCA_020356305.1 Candidatus Bathyarchaeota archaeon
AACTGAGGACGTAAAGAAGGCAACTAAGAAGGGCAAGAAGGTAGCTAAGAAGGGCAAGAAGGTAGCTAAGAAGGGCAAGAAGGTAGCTAAGAAGGGCAAATAGTAACATCAGATGCGCGTTTAGATCTTTACTTCCAAGATTTTCTCAATTCATACTATGGTGGAAAACCTGCAAGAAGGATAGCCCGGGCGCGTGAAAGCTGTCGTGTGAACGATCTCAAAGGATTTCTTCTAGAGAAATGCCTCGGCTCTCAGCTCTTTCCTTCCTCCATTCTTCTATGTCGCGAGGAGGCGGCGAAATCTGATCTTCCGGGTTTCTCACCAAGGCCATCGCCTCGGAAGGGCACGCCATCGCACACTGACCACATCCAACGCAGCGCTTTAGATCCACATGCGATACTTCATCTGCAAGTGACGGTGCACCGAATTGGCAACGCTCCACACAGGTCCCACAGCCTGTGCACATTTCTGGATCTACCTTGGCAAAGAAGTCGGACTTAGCCACGGAGTTTTCTATGCCTAATTGGGAGATGCCACGCATAATTCCGCAGCAACAGGTACAGCAGTTGCAGATAAAAGAGTGTCCTTCACGAACATGAGTTGAGGAGTGAATCAAACCGGCCTCTTCAGTCTCCCGCAGGATTTGCAGAGCCTCTTCCTTCGTGAGAACTCTAGTGTTCGGGCCATCTTCAAACGCTCCTTCCTTTGGCGCGAACCACAGACAGACCTCCACAGGATATTTGCAGGGCTGATCCGTCAACGCTTTCTGCACCCTGCAGATGCACTTCCCAACTGCAAAGGATTTGGCCTTGTTCAGCAACGCGGAGGCCTGCTCATACGGAAAGACTTTCACTTCGACGGGGATACTCTTCTCCACTGGAATAACTTTAAAAATTGAAGGCGGCTCGTTGAACAGCACCTCTCCCAAGGCTGGGTAATATTCTTCAAACAAATGAGCTAGTTCTTTATCAAGCCTGCTCATTTGCTCCTCATAAACGCCCACCATAAACGGCATGAGAGAAAATCTTCGTTGTTCTCCTTCGCCGGTGGCTCTGATTTGCCCTTTCTGCACCATGACCTCCAAGAGTGCTCTAGTCTTGGCCGGATCTCGATCGGTTCTGAGGGCAATTTGTACTGCACTTTCCGGAGTTAACCGCATCTCAGAGGCAAGCGCTGCTTCCTCAGGAGTATAGATTTTGGCCAGAATCTTCAACTCAACGCCGCTTTCAGTTTTCGGAAATCCATTAGGGATTGCATCGAGTCGCCGGGCCAGTTTCTTATAAACACTCTGATCCAAGTTGACCATCTCTCCAGCTCATTGTCGACTTGCTACGTCATTTATTCCTTGCGCATACATGCTCTTAAAATCTCGCATGCGCCAACCAGTGATGTTGGTGATTGATTTTCCGAGGAATCCAAAAAGTCACCAAAAGGGTAGAATTGCAATGTACGCATTTTTGAATAGTTTCGGTTTTCTAATGTGCGCGCGATTCTCGTCAAGCGTTTTTATTCGCAACTATTTCAACCTCACGTGGATATCGGATCTCAAAGACAGAGCACTTAACTAAACTCCCTTCTTTTTTCTTGCGTGAACCCATAGAAAGAAGAACGAACAATTTGCGCATGTGCCTTGTTGCTGTTGTGTCACAGTCACATATATTTAAAAGTGTGTAATCCAAAATCGGCACCATATCTACAATTATGGAGGTGAAAAGAAAAATGGGATACGCAAAACCGGTTTTGATTATTGTCGGAATAATCACTTTATTAATGGGAATTCTGGGCTTGGTTCCAGACCTGGAGATGGGGACAGAACCAGCGTGGCACGCAGCCGTCAAAATAATCATTGGCCTAGTTGCGATAGCTGTAGGCGTGATGGAAACGACAAAAGCATAAACTTGCGCTCAATAGAAGCAGAGAACCTATGAAAAGTGTGCACGAGGCGAATCCGTTTAACACGATTGGTGGGCCGGGCCGGATTTGAACCGGCGATCTTCGCCGCGTGAGGGCGACGTCTTAGCCGAGCTGGACTACCGGCCCATGTGGTCGACACCGAAAACCAGTTGGTGGAATGCTATTGAATTGGGAGATGTCGGCATTGTGTATTCTTGTATCTTTAACCTTGCACTTCTAAAAACTTTTGTGGAGTTTGATCCTCTGCAGCATCTTTTAGGTAACAGAGAGGGAAATGCGCGTTTACAGATGGGTACGCGCAACTATTAAATCCACGGTAAATATATAATAAAAAAGTGAAGAGAAATGAAAGAAATTGAAAAAAAACTGCTATTTGAATTGTTGAAGAATTCTAAAAGAAGTGACCGAGAGTTGGCCAAGGTTCTCAGCGTTTCTCAGCCCACTATTACTCGGAGGAGAAAAGCTTTGGAGAAGACTGCGATTGAAGAATACACTATTATTCCAAAGTGGGAAAGCCTTGGATACGAGATAGCTGCCTTCACCTTTTTCAAACTAGCCTTAGCAAGCGTTGGGTCAGCTGGAGAAGAGGAGAAGAACCAGAGACTTCAACTAGCAAGAGAATGGCTCATGAAGCTTCCCAACATCATTTTTGCCACTAAAGGCGAAGGGATGGGCATGAACATAATGACCATCTCTTTCCACAAGTCGTATACGGATTACATGAATCTCCTGTCAGATTTTCGTCAAAAGTGGATACAGATTCTTCGTGACATTCAATCCTTTGTCGTTAGTCTTGCACAGAAACCCGCGTGGAAGCCCTTGTCTCTAAGATATCTCGGAGACGCAGTTGAGTAGCACCCACCTAGTACACGCTAGGGAATAAAATCTAGATCAACGAACGAGTTCTCGCTTCTTCCACCGCAAGTTTTTGCTCCTACATTTTCTACATTTAGCAGCACTGGAAGCATTTCGGGCGCCACATTCTCGACAAATCTTCATGTAGAGCCTATGCTTCTGAGCGATGGCCTTTTTCAAGGGATCTGTGATCGGCACAGCACTAAGCCTCTTCATTCGAGTTAGCTAGATTTCAGTTCGGCCCCGCCAAATATACCTTTTGCTCTGAGGCTTTCGACCAACATTTTCGCTACGTCGCTGGGTTTTCCAGCGACCTTGACACCAGCTTCCTTGAAAGCTTCAACCTTGCTCTCAGCTGTTCCCGCTCGACCTATAATAATTGCGCCGGCATGCCCCATTCTTCTTCCCGGAGGCGCGGTTCTGCCAGCTATGAAGGCAACTACGGGCTTGGTGTAATCTTCAATGCTTATGAATTCCGCTGCTTGTTCTTCCATGTTTCCTCCTATCTCACCAATCAACACAACTGAATCAGTATGCTCGTCCTTCTCAAACTTTCTGAGAACCTCCGCAAAGCTCAAGCCAACAACGGGGTCTCCACCTAACCCCACGCATGTAGATTGGCCCAGCCTCTTATTGGAAAGCCCACTAGCAATCTCGTAGGTGAGGGTTCCGCTTCGTGAGGCGATACCCACGGTTCCCGGCCTGAAAACGTGACCAGGCATTATCCCGAGCTTACACTCGCCGGGCGTTATGATACCTGGCGTGTTAGGGCCAATCACAACTGCCCCACGTCGTCTCGCGTAAGCCATAACTTGTAGAGTGTCCTTCACTGGAAGGTGTTCAGTGATGATTACAAGGGTCTTCAACCCAGCTTCAAGAGCTTCAAAAGCAGCGTCAGCCGCGAAGCGAGCTGGAACAAAAATGACGGAGGCTTCTGCCTCGTGAGTTTCCAAGGCTTCTTCCACCGTGTCATAGACCGGTAAGTTGCCGTTGATCACCTGCCCTCCCTTTCCAGGAGTCACTCCTGCAACTATTTTTGTGCCATACTCAACCATGAGTTTTGTATGGAACAAGCCCTGTTTTCCAGTTGCGCCTTGAACTATCGCATGGGTATCCTTGTCAACCAGTATGCACACTTGCGTGGCCTTCCTCAATGGATGGGGTTTCGTCTCAAGGATTAGCAGTCCTTGCTTATATAGTCATAAATCTTTTCTTCTGTTTTTTCCCAAGAAAGATAGTTTGCTAAATTCTAATACTGTTTGGATGTCTTTTTTGTAGGGCAAGTTGACTTGGCTTTTCTTCTGCGTGTGGAGCCAGAAAAAGGATGAGTTGTTATGTATGCATAGACGCTTTCATGAGTTCTTGCAGCTATCTATAGAACCCCTGCCGCTCTCAAGAACTGTAACATTGAAGCCATTGCAACGGTCGTTTGAGCTACTAAAACGTATTTGTTCTCAGCCAATTCTTTGATGCTATCAATTCCGAAGGCCCTTTTTAGCAGGGAAGCATCCCCATCAGAGATTCCCGAGATTGTTGAGGCCGACTTCTTTGCCAGATCTTCATATACCTTTGATTCGAAGGTTCTGTCTTGAACCTGCTCAGAACACTCGGATAAGCAATTGATTCCTTGGGCAAGCTTTACGTACTTGTTCGTGGCAAGGTCTTCAACTGTTTCAATTCCGAACGCCTTTTTCAGGTCTGCTGCGTCTGATTCGCTGACTCCGCTTATTGAAGATACAGGTGCCTTGACCAGTTCTTCTATGCTTTTGTCTTCATAGTCCTTGTCGTAAAACTTCACGATGAATCCAGATTTTTCCATCTAGATCTACCCCTAAAACTTCCTTTTTGACTGTCTAATCCCACCAGATTTAAACTTTGTCTACAGATTTGGTGAACAGATTCGAAGATCTCCCTTTATGAATGATGCACGTGTTGAGAATGAACTGCGCGCGCATGTAGCGCAAGGCTAAAATATGACGTACGTCATTTTCACTGTGACTTGTAGGATGTTGGAAAGCTGGAAATGAAAAGAATTGTGCTTCTGATAATCTTGTTGGCACTCGCTTTTGGAGTAATTGGTATTGTATCTTTAGCCGGATTTTTCGATTTTCTGAGTCCTGCAGCCTCCGAAGGTCCTGAAGAATCAGAATGGCATTTGCTGGTAGACGGTTTCGTTCATTATTCCTTGAACCTGACCTTTGAGGAACTTGTGGCTATGCCGAGGAGCACGGTTGATGCCGAACTCATTTGTGTGGACGCCCCCGCACACGTTCTGGCCAAAAGAAACTGGACTGGAGTCAGGCTTGGCGCTATATTGGAAAGGGCTGAAGTCTCGTCGGAGGCAGTGAAGATCGCTTTCTACGCTGCAGATGGTTTTTCAACCGATCTGACTGTCACGACAGCCATGCGTGAAGATGTAGTTTTGGCTTATGAGACGGATGGCGAGCCCCTGCCTGAAAAACTCCGTTTAGTAGTTCCGGGAAAGTGGGGCTACAAGTGGATAAGCCAACTCGTCCACATCGAGCTTGTCAACTACGACTTCAAAGGTTCTTGGGAGAGCAGAGGATACTCAGACTCTGCTGAGATCTCTTAGTTCTTGTTTCATAGTCGATCAAAAAGCTTGCCCCACTTCACCTGTTAGATGATCACGTGGATTGAGTCTCTGTGTATTTTGAATAACGGAGGGGGAGTGTCGTCGCCCTCAAAGAACTTAAATATGACTTACGTCATAACTTATGTGTGGAACTTCCATTGTTTTATGCACAAACAGAAGTGACACAGACAATGAGGAAAGATTCATGAGACCTCCAACATACGGTTCAAAACTCGATGAAGCTCAAGGATTCAGTGAAATATGGAAGTTAGTAAAACTCACTGTTCAAAAGAGCTTGGGTGAACACAGAGTTGGCATGATGCTGTTCCTCGACGACCTTCCACTACACATGGGAGCCTATCATCCTCTTGGAACCAACAACATCGTTTTGAATCGCGCCCTCATAGAACTTGTCGAAGGAACAACGAAGTCACGGCGAGTAGTGAATGCTTTCATATACACCCTCTTGCTTCACGAGTATCTACACGCGCTTGGCCATATTCCGGAGTCGGAAGTCAGCTCCATGGTCCACCAAATCTCAAAAGAGTCTTTCGGTGAATACTCTGCGGTTTCCGATATGGCAAAGGGAGGACTACGATTTATCCTACGAAACATTCCCGTGAACAATGTTTCGTTATCAAAGCGATCAATGGAAATAGTTAGAGATTTTGACAAAACAAGTCAACCATACATCAGCTAGTTGGTCTCTCTCCTCAACTGGGCAGGCTGGCGAGCGGTGGATCTATAATGTCTTTTCAGGCTTGTCCAACCTTGGTCTGCGTCCGAGGCATGACGTGCCCGCTGTTTAAAAAAAGAGTGTTTGTGCCGATTACAATTCCGGTTGTGAAAGCTCAACCATTCCGACCAAAAGTCTTGAGAACGTGTCGTGATGTTCCTCCTCATGGCTCAAAACTTCTTCAAATAGTCTTCTGGTTGTAATATCACCTTCTTCATCCGCAACTTTTACAGTTTGTTTGTAAAGAAGTATTGCTTCCTCCTCCGCTTTCACGTCCATGCGAAGCATCTCTCCCAAATCGTTGCCTACAAAGATGGGATCTGGTTTAGTAGTAGGGGTTCCACCGAGATAAGCCAGCCTCTCTGCGATCGCTTCCGCATGTTTCATCTCTGTAATAGCGATTTTCCTGAGCGTGTCTCCAACTACTGCACCTCTAACGCCTATAGCTAAAACATGTTGCCAAATATACTGAACAGATACTTGAAGCTCCCGCGCTATTCCTCTATTCAGCAGTTCCAGTAATTTCTTGGACACCATTTTATGTCTCCTTCAATGCATTGAGAAACGTTTTCTGCATTCGCTTTTAAAGCTATGTGACTGTGCCACAACAGCAACATAACCTTAAATATTACACACCAAAACTCTAGTTCTGCTAATATTCTGAGCAAAGTTATGGAGGTGAAATGATGGTAAAATGTGGACTATGCGGAGCAGAAGTGCCACAGCAACCAAAAGTAACAGCAGATGGTAAATGCTCTGCTTGCGGTGCAAAGTTGGCAATCAAAAAATGACCTCTCGACCGTTGAGATGGGGACTTCTGAGAATTTAAACCGTCTCTCCTTATTTCGATGACAGTTTCTGTAATTACAGCTGCTAGAGCGCAAAGAAGAACATGTGCGCTCTCCTCCTCTTTTTGTGTCAAATCTTTATGTTTGCCTTCTTCGAAATTCTTTAAACAGCCAGCGCGCACATTGAAGATTTTTCCAAGCGGACCCAAAGCTGATGAGTAACTGCGAGACTAGGTTAGTCTATGCCCCATCGTTTGGTGATCTTCACTAGCACGAAGATTACAAAGGCTACGATGATGAAAGTTATCAGTGCAGCCAAGAATTCTCCCACGCCAAACAATTGACCTACATAGTTTGTGTTTATAGGGTTCCCCTGACTGTCTAGTTCTGTAGGTGGAACTGCTATTTTGAATGTCGCCAAGTTTCCAAGACCTGGCACGGCAACGCCTATTACAGGCATTATCAATCCTGTCACAAACGCTTGAACAAGGGCACCCAGGTAAATGCCCATTATGAAGGCAACAGCGAGACCCATGACCTTATATCTCGAAAGGAAATCCATGAACTCACTCCATAATCCTTTCGGCGGCGGAGGAGCGGGTTTAGGCTCAAGCAATTCTCTGATTCGTTTCAACTCGTTCAACATTTCATTCTCTTTCGACATTTTACCACCCCATGTTTTCTTCATACTAGATACTTGATATGCATTGCTCATCATAAAGAATTTTTCGCAGAAGTGAAGCCTGTTGGCCCCCAATCTGTATGTTTTCC
>CP070636.1:998250-1005046 GCA_020356305.1 Candidatus Bathyarchaeota archaeon
CAATCGCTGTACAGTCCTGAAATGTGATATCCTATTGAGAAGTTTCCGTATGGGCCGTTCATTATTGGATGCGTCGCAGCTACCACGTACAAATCGGGCTCGCCCGTGTTATCGCCGTAAGAGGATGAGCGGACAAGGTCGGCTAATAGCGAGTCGTCTACGAGACAATCGAAGCCCGTGACCAGCAGGTTGCCGCCAGAGGACAGGTAAGATTCAAGTGCTGAATATTCATTCGAAGTTATATGCCTGTAATCCGTGTAGAAGATCACTACCTGATAATCAAGCAGCAAGCCAGTGTCTTCTGTGTAAAGGTGAATTGCATTATCATTGTAGACGTCATATCCTATCCCCATAGAATCCAGTATATACCTTATATACATCAGTTCTGAGTGATCGGATATAAGAGCTACCGTAGCGGGCACCAGCGCGTACGTGGAAACCATGGTCATGTTAGAAGTCAAGGATACGACGCGAGACGGATTGGTTGAGGCGTCTTCCCATTCAACGAAGTTGTACTGTTCCGGTCCAACCATCCAGGTTGAAGGCATCGTAACGATGTAGGAATCTTCTTTCAACTCTACAGTTGCGTTTGTGGTGTAGCCTGCCATGTCAATTGTGAAGTCGATACCATCGATTGGCGTTGACTCCACACTCAACGAGTGAACGGGTAAATAGCTAGCAGTAACCGTCACGTTCGATGTTAGAGATACGACGCGAACTCGGTTGGTGGAATTATCCTCCCACTTCACGAAGTGGTATTTGTCAGAGCCAATCATCCAGGTTGAAGGCATAGTAACCGTATACTCTCCTTCCATTAGGAGATCGGACCAGGGCGTTGTGTAAGTTGTGCCGTCAACTTTGAAGTTGATGCCCGTAACAGGTTCTGAATTAACCGTCAGAATGTATTCTTTCGCGAGTTCGTAGGTGGCCATGATAGTCATGTTGGATGTCAGATTTATGGTGCGAAGTAAGCCGGTGGAATTGTCCTCCCAATGACTGAAGACGTATCGGTCGCTGCCAACCAACCATGTGAAAGGCATTGTAATAGTGTAAGACATCTCTTCCAATTCAACCGTCACGTTTGTCGTGTAGGTTGTTGCGTCCAGGGTGAAATTGATTCCATCGATTGGTGTTGACTCCACAGTCAATGAGTGAACACGTGGTTGGTTGTAGTAGCCGTCCTCAACTACATCCACTGGAATCGCTGCCAACCCGCTCTCTACAGTCCAGTACCAAGCGTCAACTCCCACTTCGTAGAACAGGTCTATGGGCGAGTAGCCCGTTTCCGACAGAGAATTAAAGACGAGCGTACAAAGCTTATAGGGCATCTGCCCCGGCACCGCACCTGCTCCATTCGGTATCGCCGGGCTGCCAACGATTCCTTCTGTGATCCACTGCATTGTGCCGGCTCCTTTGTCGATGGCAGGAGGCAGCAAGCTCGCACTGTAGCCCATGAAGTTGTACCCGTATCTTGCGAGGAAGTCGTTGAGAAAGTAGCCAGCGGCGGCTCCTTGGACTCCCATGGGCTCAAGCACAGTGGGGTCAACCTGTACGCTGATGGCCCATTGGACAATCCCCTGCGGTGTGTTATCCGGGATATCCGTGTCAATGTAGAGGTCGACGAAGACGAGGCCGCCTGGTGGCGGTCCCGGTGGAACTCCGGGTATGTATCCTAGAGGCATGTCCACGTAAATCCGAACTATTGTAGATGCCTGCACAGGCACGTTTGCCATAGCCATACTGGCTAGAAGCATCAGGGTCAGTGGAACCCACAGGTACTTTTCCCCCTTGTGAAACGCTTTACACAGTCTCGTGTTTCTCTTCTTCTCCTTTCCTTCAAGCATGTGCGCATGCTTCATTTCCATTTTCCCCTCTCTTCAAAAATGCAAAAATATATTATCGCGCCACGTATTAATAAGTTGCGGAAAGCGAATGATTAAATTATATACGACGCAGGTGACATAGAACGTATTGAATGAGATGCATTCAAGAAAAGATGAAGAATAAATGTCGCCTCGATGGTAGCGCTGGATGAAGGTACTATGTATGAATGTATCATACCATGCGCATTTTCAGATGTAAAGAGACTTATTCACACGTGAAACGTGGACTGCAACACTGGTATGAATCTCGCTAAATATCCGCTTGCGCGCTAAATCTTATTATAAACCTTTGACTAACTCATACGACTTGTGTGAGGGAAGAATGTGAAAGTGACTCGAAACTTGGTTGGTATCTCTAAGCTTATTCTCATCTTGCTTTTGTTGGTTGCCGCCATAGTTGGAGCGATCCTGTCTTACATGTGGACTATAGGCTATTACATCTCCCTTGAGTCACAGCCCCCCGAAACACCTACTGTGACCGTGACCGACGTCACCTTTGATCCTCAAGATCCAACTTTTTTCAGCCTCAGCCTCCTTAATCCATCCTTTTCTCCGTTTGATGCCAACATAACAAAGGTTATGGCCTCCACAGAAGAGGGTGTTCTCAACGACGTGGTGGTTGATCCTGTGCAACCTGCGATTTCAATAGGCGAGGCGAAAACCGTTAAATGTTTTTGGAACTGGGCGGACCATACCAACGAAAACGTAAAGGTTCACGTCTTCGTTGCCGACGGGTCCGGTGCAACCTTCCAAGCGAAAACGCCTCTCGTAAAACTCATCATCTCTGAGGTGGTCTTTAACTCCACGATAAGCGTAACTCAGTTTAACGTGACCGTTCAAAACTCCGCATCATCCGTTACATATGTCGATATCTCTGGAATTGCAGTGGATTCTGAATCTATTCAAAATGCAACTCCTTCTCTCCCTTATCTCCTTAGCCCAAACGCTTCAGTTGCCTTCGTTTGTCCTTTGAACTGGACAGACTACCAAGGAAAAGAGGTTACAGTGAAGGTTGAAACCTCACAGGGCTACACAGCAGACAGCACTCAGACGACACCGCAGCCTGTGATCTTGGCCATTAGTGACGTTCTGTTCAACATCACTGACACAAGCAGCTTCAATTTTGTGGCTCAAAACAACGCGTCATCACCTACACATGTCAATGTTGACCGGATCACTGTAAAAGTCGATGAAACCACTGAAGAAATAACAGAGTTGAATGTTACGCTTCCCTACGTACTTTATCCAGACTCGAAAGTTGCATTTGTAGGCTCATGGAACTGGGATGATTATCGAGGCATGGTAGTGACGATTACTGTACACACTCAACAGGGATTTGAAACGCGCTCCGAATACACACTTCCTGAAGGCTGAAAAGCGAGAATATAAATTGCACGCGCGAAAGGATACTTTCCAATTCTTCCGTCAGCAAAAATTTGATTGGCAACTTTTCCTAACTAATCGGCGTTCCTTCTTGCGGGTCCTTCACAATCCTGCTGAATTCTTTCATTAGCCGCTTCGTGACGGGTCCCGGCTTCCCGTCGCCTATGATCCTTCGGTTTATTTCTCTAACTCCCACAATTTCCGCCGCGGTTCCTGTGAAGAAAACCTCTTCGGCGTTGAACAACTCGTTAGGTGTAATATTTTTTTCTTCTGCGGTGTATCCTAGATCTTGTGCCAGCTTCATAATCCTTTTTCGTGTTATTCCGGCAAGGGCTCCGGTGGAAGTGGGAGGAGTGGCAATTTTGTTTTCCTTCACGATGAATATGTTTTCAGCAGTTCCCTCGCAGACAAAGCCATTTCTGTCTAGACATATGGCTTCGTCTACGCCGGCAGTGTTTGCCTCGATTTTAGCTATGACGCTGTTCAGATAATTGAGCGACTTTACCTCGTGAGAGGTCGCATCAACACAATCTCTTTTAACCCAAGAGATCATGGCAGTCATGCCCTTTTCCTTGGCTTCTGCTCCGTATAGTTGTATAACGGGTTCAGTGATGATGATGACCGTTGGTTTTGGGCATTTTCTCGGATCTAATCCCAGGTCGCCTATCCCCCTCGTCACAACTAGGCGAATATAGGCGCGCGCGCTTTCAAAATTGTTCTTCTTGAGAGTCGCCAGCACGGCTCGCGTCATCTCGCTCTTTGTTAGCGGGATCCGTAGGCCTATTGCGTGTGCTGATCGATAGAGTCTGTCTATATGCTCCTTAAGCTTGAACACGAGACCGTCATAGGCGCGTATTCCCTCAAAAACTCCGTCGCCATAGAGCAGACCGTGATCATAGACAGAAACTTTCGCCTCTGATTTAGGGTAGAACTCTCCGTCGATGTAAATGAGAAGCTCCTTTTCCACGCTTGACCTCCTCCAGAACCCTTAGACTATTTCAGGAGGCTTTTGATATGTCTTTTGCATTCTCACCCGAAAAATCTAGGTCTTTCAGATAGACGCCTCGGAAGCACCAGAGGTTTAAAGGGCATACCTTCAGTTTTCTTGTTCACCTCACCTATAAACTCTTGGAGCCGAATCTTCCTGATCTTTCTCTCTTTCCTATCTCTTATTGGAAGTGTTCTGGATTCAATTTCTTTCTGCCCAATCACAAGCACGTAGTTTATCCACTCTGTCTCTGCCTCCCTTACCTTCTTTTGAATCGTTAGCGGTCGGTCGTCTAGATCAACCCTTATGCGGTGTCGCCCAATTTCGTCAGCTATTTTCTCGGCGTTCTCGACGAACCTGTCAGAGACTGGTATCACTCTTACTTGGATCGGTGAAAGCCAAAGTGGCAGTATTGGCACCGTTCCCTTCTGCTGATCTCGATAAGCCTTCTCCAGCATGGCGTATACACATCTCTCGATGGCACCGCTAGGGGAGCAGTGTAGGATCAAGGGGTGGCTTCTCTCCCCTTTTTCGTCCACGTAGGTTATGCCATATCTCTCAGCATTTTCGATGTCAATCTGATCCGTTGACAGCGCGGACGCCTTGTCCAAGTTATCCATAAAATTGAACTCCCATTTCAGTATGAAGTAAAAGAACCGTTCCTCCCACATCTCGATGAGCACAGGCTTTTTCATCTGTTGAGCCAACGAAACGATGAAGTCCCTGTTTTCTTCGAAAAAGTCTCTGGTGAACCGTATGGCCAATTCGTAGTCGTCCTCTTCCAACTCTAGTCCGTCATTCAAAACTCCTCTACACAGTTCAAATCTGACAAGAAACTCTTTTTTCGCTTGGTCTAAATCTGCGCACAGTGCGTGGCAGTCGGGCATAGTAAAGGCTCTTATTCTCCTCAACCCAACGAGTTCTCCGCTTTTCTCCCTTCTGAAGCTATACTTTGTCAGCTCGTAGATTCTCAGTGGTAGTTGGCGATACGAAAACTGGGCGTCATGGGCAATAAGAAACTGGCCAAAACACGCACTGAACCTCAAGAAAAATTCTTTACCACCAGACTCCAACACATACTGCCTAGCTGGAAACCGGTCTAGATACTTAGCTAGGCTAGGATGTTCGAAATCGTACATGACCGGAGTTTCCACTTCCATGGCTCCATACTCAGTCACCCTCTGCGTTACAAACTGCTCGAGCAAAGATTTGATCAAACTGCCTTTTGGATACCACCTGAAATTCCCTCGGTCGCTGCCGGACTCGTAATCAGCAATCTCCAGCCTCCTCATGAGTTTTACGTGAGGCGGAGCCTGTTGAACTCCCCTCACCTTCTCAATTTCATATGCCGCAAACTTTTCCAGATTCTCGTGTCGAGAAAAGTCGAAATTCTCGACTGGAGTCATCTTTCCGTTCGTCTGCATGATGAACCAAGAAGACTTTAACCTTTTTTCCGCCTTCAAAGCCTTTGAGACAATTTCCTTCTCTTCGGTCTCGGTTGGCACAATTACCTTAGCTTGCTCAGCCAGGGGATGTCCCTTTATGGAGATGGAGAACTGCTTGCACCAGCCGAAGGGAGTTCGATATGTTTCGATGCCAGCCTCCTTTGCGTATTTCTCTACCGCCTTGACGACTTTCAGAGCGTCAGGAGGCTTAGCTAGGTTGCTACTCAAGTGAGCGTACGGATATATCAGAATCCTGTTGACTTTCAACTGCTGAAGAGAGGATCGTATCTCTTCTACAGCTTTTCTGGCAACAGCTTCGTCGTCTCCTTTTTCAACGCACGTGAACAGTACTACAAGCTCTTCTAGTCGCTTTCTCTTTTTCTCGCACTTCTCTGCCGTCGCGATTTCCCTTTTTATTGGTTCGTACTCTATGAAGTCAGAGTGCAGTTGGAGTATTCTCAGCCTCTGTACCTCCACTGCTCCAACATCTTTTCTTTTTTGGTCTCCTTCTTGAATTCTTTATAGTGATCCCTACAGAGGTAAGCTCTCCCTCTTCCTGCTACGTCAACTTTCAACCCAGCGTTGCTCACTCTTTCGTTGGAGAGGGAGCGAACTGCCAGCTTGTCGCACCCAATGACGCTACATTTCACGCCTCTAGCGACTTTGCCCAACTGGTGAATCCTCCAATTGTCTCTTTCTTAAATTGTTGACCGCTTAAGTCCTTTCTCATAGATTTCGGTAGCCCTCTTATAGGTTTCTTTCTTTTCCCCAAACAGAGTGGGTCCCTTGCCCTCCACTACAAAGGATGAAGCAGATGATCCAACGCAAGCGCACCACGCTGGATCTTTCCTTTGAATGTGTTCAGCCAGAAAAGCGCCCATGAAGGCATCTCCGGCGCCAGTGAGGTCCTTCACAACTCTTGGCTTGCAGGCCGGGATTTCACAGATTTCTCCATCGACAAGCAATGATGATCCTTTCGTTCCTCTTGTTACTATTACCGTTCTCGGCCCACAGTTGTGAATTTTTTGCATAGCGAGTTGCAAGCTGGTTAACCCTGTTGCCACCTTGATTTCACTGAGCGATGATTTGTACACGTC
>CP070636.1:1005146-1013384 GCA_020356305.1 Candidatus Bathyarchaeota archaeon
TAGCAAATGTGATCGATGTGCATATCTCTGTTACATCTTCTATTCTCTTCACTCCGATGTGCTGAGCAATTTAGACATCATAAAAGATCAGTGGAAGAACGCAAAATCGCTATGGGCTGAAAAAAGAGTTTCAAATCACTGAAGAGAAAAAGAAAGAGAAGGACGCACGCGACCCGCGCGTATCCTTCTGGGGGGAGTGTTCCTTCGGAGCGGGGATTAGGAAGTAAAACTGACCCTTGAAATGTGGTGTCCATTCCATCATTTGAGGAATATTAATTCAACAGTTGCAAAACATGTTTTCTCCACTATGTCGCGTCAAGAGTTGTATTTGTACACGATTGTGTTTTTTCAAGAGAGCCATGTGCACGTAAATACTCATGAGCATAGGGAATTAAACAGAGAAACTTCACAGTCTTTTTGTGGGTATTTTTGAACTGATGTTTCTCGTTTGGAGGAATGAAAATGACATTTCCGGGCCTAAACTTTGTTTCTTCTCCCTCACCAACTACAATGCCTTCCCCTTCTAGGATGAAAACCTCATGTTCCCAAGGATGGCTATGAAAAGGACTGTAGCCTCTAGGTTCCATCTCGAACAATCTCATTGCAAAGTTTTCTGCACCCGTCTCTTTTGTAATAAGCCATCTTACTCCTAATTTCACCGCACTTTTTTCAGCATCTTTTTTTTCTATGTCTTGAAAATGAAAAATCTTCATGCTTTTGCAGCTCCAAGTAGAGCCATGATAATTAGCAATCAATTAAATTTTATGCCCAAATCCAAACCCAGTGTGCACACGATCAAGGTCCGATTACACACGTGTACTGTGCACATCTAGTGGAAGTCTTGATTCAACCAGCTTATGTGGTTTGAAACCTAGGCATAACTTCCTTTGCAAAAAGTTCTCTACTTTCCGTAGTAGTTTTCTCTAAGTAAAATCGTGTGATCCCCAATTTGAGATATTCTCTTATCTTGGAGCAACAGTCATTGGGTGTGCCCACAATATTTTCGCGAACATACTCATCATAGCCCCCGGGAACTTGTATCCCAGGATGGGGGGTTCTCCTCTTGACGCTAGATATTCTTCAACTTTCGATCTTACATTGCTGCCTCTGGGCAAAAGAAACAGCTCGCCTGTCCACGCCCTCTTTATTTCATGAAAGTCTCTACCTGCATGCATGCAACATAAGCTACGTAGGATTTCGAAATATGTCGACGAGCGAAACAAGTTATTTTAGGCTACAAGATGCAACGTTCAATTGGTTGGTTGAGGAGAGCATATGCTGAAAAGAGAAAGGAGTTTGTTATTTCTGCACCTAGAACCAGCTTCCTCCCAACCACCAACCTCCAACACTTCAAAGCGCGTGCGCGTATGAGCGCGCATGCTGAACCGGCTGATTTCTCATTCGCAAAAGTAGCTACCAAGGACTAGTCGCGCTTTCTAGAGTTTGTTTAATCTTCTGCAGAAATTGAGCGGCTGGAACTCCGTCGACCACTCGGTGGTCGAAGGATAGACTCATTTTCATCACTGGCTTGGCCACGATTTCTCTATCCACTACCGCTGGTTTTTTTGTTACTCTTCCGACGCCCAGTATGGCCGTTTCAGGCGGGTTGATGATAGGAGTGAAAATGTCTACCCCGAACATGCCGAGGTTGGTGATAGTGAATGTTCCGCCACTCATCTCCTCCTGTGTGAGCTTGCCTGCTCTCGCCTTTTCTACTAGTTCTTTGAGTGCCAAGGAGATTTCTTTGGGGTCCTTCTTGTCTGCGTTGCGTATTACTGGAACAATCAGTCCCTTTTCGGTGGCAACAGCGACGCCAACGTTGACATCCTCAAAAATTTTGATTTGATCTTCTTCCAGCGTTGAATTCATGATGGGATGCTCTTCTAGAGCGCTAGCAACGGCCTTAACCAGCAAGTCTGTGTAAGACAGCTGAGATTCTTTGCGGAGTTTCGTGGCATTGGACATGTCTACTTCCATGGTTATTGTGCTGTGGGGGGCTCTTCTGGCGCTTAGAGAAATACGTTCTGCTGCAGTTTTTCGTATTCCGGTGAGGACTATGACTTCCTTTACTTTCGGCGTTACCGTTGTCTCGTTTATGAATCTAGTTACGTCCTCTTCTACGATTCTTCCTTCTGGGCCTGTACCTTCCACTTGAGCTAGGTCCAGCCCATATTCTCTTGCCAGTCTCTTCGCTGCTGGGGAGGCAATAATGCGCTTCTCAACTTTTTCTACAGGTACTTTGGCTACGGCTTTTGCATCTGGGAGTTCTTCTTCAGGTGCAGTTATGATAGCTAGTGTTTCAGCAACTGGAACGTCTGTCCCTTCTTCTGCAAGAATCTTGCGGACCACGCCAGACGCAGGAGCCTCCACTTCAAATGTCACCTTGTCAGAGAGCACCTCTACCACAGGTTCTCCTTTCTCCACGCTTTCTCCTTCCTTCTTGAACCATTGAACTACGGTTCCTTCCTTCATGGTTAGGCTGAGCCTAGGCATCATAACCTTGGTTACCAATTGTCCCATCTCCGTTCAAGGTTAATGGACAACTTCTTTAACAGCTTGCATTATTCTGTTCTCGTCGGGTATAACAAACTTCTCGAGGGGCGGGCTGAAGGGTATAGGCGTATCCGGCTCCGCCACCCGCTTAATTGGAGCGTCAAGATAGTCAATTGCCTCCTCAGCGATCACAGCTGAAATCTCTGCACTGACGCCCCCTGTCTTACTGTCCTCTGTAACAATTACGATTCGCCCCGTTTTTTTCACGGAGTTCACGATTGCCTGCTTGTCTAGGGGAACGAGTGTCCTTGGGTCAACAACTTCTGCGCTTATTCCCTGTTTCCTGAGCTCTTCAGCTGCAGTTAGCGACTTGTGAACCATGTATAAGGTGGCAAAGATTGTCACATCTTCTCCCTCTCTCTTCACATCTGCAAGACCAAACGGAACCGTGTACTCTTCTTCTGGAACTTCTCCGTTGATCGAGTAAAGAAGTTTGTGCTCAAAAAACATAACGGGATTGTCGTCTCGTATCGCCGTTTTCAGCAGTCCCTTCGCATCATACGGTGTCGCAGGCATCACAATCTTTAAGCCTGGGACATGCATGAACCAAGCCTCCAAGCTTTGAGAGTGATGCGCCGCAATGTTAACTCCAGCGCCGAAGGGCATTCGGATCACCAAAGGAACTCTCGTTTGACCCCCAAACATGTACCTCAGCTTGGCCGCTTGATTCGCAATTTGATCCATAGCCAAAGCAGAGAGATCTCCAAACATGATCTCAGCGATTGGTCTCATGCCAGTTATGGCTGCTCCAGCGGCAACGCCTATGATGGCAGATTCTGATATAGGGGTGTCTCTCACTCGCGTGTCTCCAAACTCTTCTGCCAGCCCTTTCGTCACCTTGAAGGCTCCCTTCCAGTACCGCCCAACGTCTTCGCCCAGTACGAAAACCGTCTCGTCACGAAGCATCTCTTCCCTTAAGGCCTCGCGAAGAGCGTCGCGATAGGCTATTTCCCTCAACCCTTAACGTCTCCTAGATGTACACGTGCTCCAGAGCCTCCTCAGGCGACGGATATGGGCTCTCTATGGCAAACCTGACTGCATCTTCAACCACAGCAACAACTTCTCCCTCGATCTTGTCCGCCTCCACTTCGTTCAAGGTCTTCAGCTCAAGTAGTTTCGCTCTGAATCGTCTGATGGGATCTCTTTTCAACCATTCCTCAATCTCTTCTTTTGGTCTGTAGGTGGCAGGGTCAAATCGAGAATGTCCCTTATGTCGATAGGTCTTACACTCCAGCAGGGTAGATCCCTCTCCGCTCCTCGCCCTATCAACCGCCTTACGGGCAGCTTCATAAACTGCAATTACGTCATTCCCATCCACAACAATGCCAGGAATGCCGTACGCTGCCGCCCGATCCGCCACATTTTGTATTGCCATGACTCTTGACTGACGAGTTCCCATGGCGTAAAGATTGTTTTCGCACACAAACAAAACTGGAAGCTTCCAAATGGCCGCTATGTTAATCCGTTCGTGAAAGGTCCCCTGATTGGAAGCCCCCTCACCGAAGAAGCACGCCACAACCTGATCAGTTTTCCTCAACTTGATGGATAAGCCTGCACCAGCGGCAATGGGGATTCCAGCCCCTACGACGGCGGTAGCGCCTAGCATTCCTATGCTGAAATCTGCAATGTGCATGGAACCTCCCTTGCCTTTACAATAGCCTGTTTTCTTCCCCAAAATCTCTGCCATTACCTTGCTCAGCTTGGCGCCCTTGGCGATGCAATGGCCATGTCCTCGGTGGGTGCTTGTTATGTAGTCGTCCTTTCTGAGGTTGGCGCAAACCCCAGCTGCCACCGCCTCCTGACCTGCGTAGAGATGGATTGTTCCCGGGACAAGGTTCTGGCCGTACAAGTCATAAACCTTCTCTTCAAAGTGCCGGATCTCCAGCATCTTCCTGAATATTTTAATCATCTTTCCTTTTTCCAATGTCAATTCGTTTTCCTCCCTAGAAAAACTACCCTAGAGAAATCAAGAGACCTTATATAAAATCGTTGCGAGAAGGATGGAAACTATCGTGCCTTGTGTTTTCCGGTGCCCACAAAAACCTTGACTCCCAATTCGTGAGACCTCCTGAGTTAGTTCAAGTGCTTTTTTGATTGCCTCAACCTGATTGTAAACAGCATCTTCAAACTTGAACACACAAAAAAAGGATGGGTGCTTTTCTCAGAGAATGAATTTACTTTAATGATTTGATGATCTTTTCTGCAATCAAGATGGCTGCAGCTCTTTGGGCTTCTTGAGTTTGAGCTCCTATATGCGGTGTGCAGACAACGTTGGGCAACTCTATTACTGATGAATCTGTTGGGGGTTCCATTTCGTAGACGTCTAGCGCAGCTCCTCCCAGTCTTCCAGATCGCAGGGCATTCAGCAGAGCTTTTCCGTCAATTATGCCGCCCCTCGAGGTATTGACGAGAAAGGCGCCGTCTTTCATGAGTTGTAACTCTTTAGTGCCAATCATGCGGTGAGTTTGAGGGGTCAACGGAACATGTAGGGTAACCACATCGCTCCGTTGGAGCAGCTCCGATAACGAAACAAATTCTCCTTGTAGTTCTCTCAGCAATTCTGGCTTAGGAGGGGTTCGCTTTGTAATCAAGATTTTGACTCCAAAGGCTTTGGCGATTCTCGCTACCCTCTCACCGACGTTTCCCAAGCCGATCAAACCGAGAGTCTTGCCACTCAACTCCCAGCCTCTCAGGTCTCTTTTTATCCATTCGCCATCTTTCATTGTTCGATCTGCGAGAGGGATTTTGCGCGCCAGTGAAACCATCAACCCTATTGTTAGCTCAGCCACAGCTTCGGCTGGAGCTTCAGGTGTGTTCAAAACCTTGACGCCTCGTTTTTTCGCGATCTCTATGTCGATGTTGTCTAAGCCGACTCCAGCTCGTCCCACAATCTTTAGTCTTTTTCCAGCTTCAATAATTTCCCTCGTAACCTTTGTTCGGCTTCGCACAATCAGTGCGTCATAACCTGATACAACGTTTCTATGATTTTCGTGTGATATGGTGGGCTTTACATCAACCTCATAACCAGTTTGCTCCAGCTTTTCTATTCCTTCCTTATGAAGTGAGTCACAGACAAGAATTCTCGTCTTCGGCTTCATTCACCCGGCTCCTTTTCAGCTTCTGAGTAAGTTTGTCGGCTTGGATTTATTTTTTTCCGGCGGGAGCGTCATTGAATGAGTTCGATTGATCAATCCTGCAAAAACTCAACATCCTATTAACACAGGATTTTGCTCGATTTCAGTCTGTGTGATCGTTCAGTTTCAGTTTTCTTTCGCAACCACGTTTCTAAGGGTTCCAATCTGCTCGATTTCGACCTCAACAGTGTCACCTGGCTCCAGATATTTGGGTTGTGGTTTCATGAAGGCAGCCACGCCGGCAGGGGTTCCAGTGGCTATGACATCGCCCGGTTCCAGTGTCATAACTCTGCTAAGGCGATGAATCACTTCGTAGACGCTGAACACCATGTTCCTTGTTGAAGAGTTTTGTCTCAGCTCTCCGTTTACTCTTGTTCGTATCCATAAGTTGTTTGGGTTTGAGATCTGGTTGGCGAGGGTGATGCACGGTCCCATTGGGGCAAATGTGTCGAAGCTTTTTCCTCTTGTCCATTGTTTATCTCTGAACTGGATGTCCCGGGCGGAAACATCGTTGAAAGCCATGTATCCGAAAATGTAGTTTTCCACCTCTGCAATTGGCATGTTCTTTCCTCTTTGCCCTACAATTACGGCTAACTCTGCTTCATAGTCCAACTCTTTCACGATGCTCGGATAGATTATGGATTCGTTGGGACCAATAACAGCTGTTCTAGGTTTCATGAAAATTATGAGGTCTTCAGGCATCTTTGCCCCCTGCTCTTCAGCATGATCTCTGTAGTTTAAGCCTAAGCAGATGATCTTAGGAGGAGAAGCAATTGGAGCCAGAAGGGTCGCATCTTCCATTTTCTGTGTTGCCTTTCTTGTCAGGTCTTCCGGCGAGGTGCGCATCAATTCCTCTGCGGCAGCGACACCTTCAACTCCGAGCGATATTAGCCCATTCAGATTTAGTGGAAGAGGGTGCCTCACGATCTCTGAGAGCTTTGGTAAGCATACAACACTCTCATTAGTCAAGAAACCGTAGAATTCAACGCCCGAGTGCAGATATCGAATCAGTTTCAACTCTCTTGACCTGTGGCAATAAATGAGTTTTGAAAGTTTCATATATAATTTGAGGTTGTGTCCTTTTTGGCGACTAATGCAAAACCTTTACGTTTGAAGCTGAAGATTTCTGCAACCAGAGAGGTCCATCAGATTCCTCGACTGCACCTATCTCTCAGGACGATACGCACGAAAACAAGAGGTAGCGTTCAGCATGTTTCATCCCGCCCTCGCACACAGGGGGTCCCGCTGTTTCTTGACACGCTATAACAATCGAAAATTGAATAAATACTTTAATGTTAAACACCTACATAACCAACCACATGACCAGAACCGATTTTAGTGAAAAAATAGCGGAAACATCTTTCAACCCCGCGCGCGCGAGTTTGTTAACAATCATCTGCTTTGCCCCGTGATTGGCCTGACCAATGAGAGTAACATGCTTGTAAAGAAAACGGTGTTGTCAACAGAAGATTTCAAAACTGAGCCGGTTATGCACAAGGGTGGTCTTCCGAAATGAGTTGCGAATGGAAACGAATGAAAAAGGCCCGGTTGCTTTCTCTTATTGCAATTTTTGCTGCTTTAAACGTAGTTTGCGACTCTATTGGTGGTCTCTCTATTTTTGAGTATGGTGTTTGGTGGTCATTGATTTTCCTTGTGGTGCCGTATGGCGAGGCGTCTGGCTACCCGCGCGGCGTGGCGGTGGAGGAGCTGATCGCCTGGATGGATGCATCGGGCGTCATGCAGGCGGTCGTCCTTCCGCTGGAAAGCCCCGAGTGTGACACGGAGTACGCGCCGAGCGCGCAGGCGTGGGAGCTGTGCAGCCGGTTCCCGGACCGGCTGATCCCGTTCGTCGGCGCCGATCCCCGCCAGCAGCAGGTGCTGGACAAGGTGCGCCACTACCACGGTCGCGGCGCGAAGGGATACGGCGAGCACAAGTGCGGACTCGCCATGGATGACGAGCGGTCCATGGCGGTGTATCGCCTGTGCGGCGAGCTGCGTCTCCCGGTCCTCTTCCACATGGACCCCGGGCTCAACAGCGATGAGGCCGGCCTGCCCGGTCTCGAGCGGGCGCTACGGGAGGCGCCCGAGACGAACTTCATCGCCCATGGACCTGGGTGGTGGACCGCGATCTCGGGCGATGATGACCGGGCCGGAGGGTATCCCTCCGGTGCCATCAGCCCCGGCGGGGCCGCGGATCGTCTGCTCTCGGAGTGCCCGAACCTCTACGCGGAGATCTCGGCCGGTTCGGGTAACAACGCGCTCACGCGAGATCCCGGGTTCACTGAGGGCTTCCTCGCGCGTCACTGGCGCAAGCTGCTGTTCGGAAGCGACTACTTTCTGGTCGGGCAGAAGGTGCCACAGGTGGAGTGGCTCCGAACGTATCCAATGCCGGAAGAGTGGCGAGAGGCGATCGGGTGGCGGAACGCGAAGCGGCTGCTGGGCACCGCCGAGGGTAGCTAGCGCGCTCACCTGGAGGCCGAGCATGGCGACCATCTTCGAACCTGGCCGCGAGCTGGACGTGATCGAGCAGGCGGAGGTTGTGGTTGCGGGA
>CP070636.1:1013484-1016625 GCA_020356305.1 Candidatus Bathyarchaeota archaeon
AACACAATTAATGTCTTGACTGAATATGAATATCAAGCAAGATGAAGTAAACACCTAGCTAGCTTAACTAAATGAAAAGCGGGGTTTGCGGGGGATATCTCCACTTCATTTGTCTCTCGCAAGTTCTCTTACCTTTCTCAAGTTCTCAATGTCGCTTCTTCGCTCATCTAGGGGAGTCTCCAAGATTAATGGGAGTTGCCCCAGCCGGCTTCTCAGGATGTTTCTAAACCCTTTCTCCCCGATCTTTCCCATACCAATGTGTTCGTGTCTATCTATCCTAGAACCTAGGCCTCCTTTAGAATCGTTGAGGTGAACAAGCCTAAGCTCTTTGAGTCCTATTGTTTCGTCGAATCTCCGCAGGGTATCTTTAACGGCTTCTTGTGAAACTAGGTCGTAACCTGCTGCGAAGGCGTGTGATGTGTCGAAGCACACGCCAGTGCGTTCGCGATCCTCAATTCTTGAAGCGATATATTTGATGTCCTCGAAAGAAGATCCCATGCTGTTTCTCGTACCGGCGGTGTTCTCCAAAAGAAGAATGACGTTGTTGTTCACTTCAGTAAAGCAGCTGTTAACGGCTGCGACAATTCTCTTGAACCCTGCCTTCTTTCCATGGCCAAGGTGGCTACCTAGATGGGTGACAACACAAGGGACACCTAAGTCAGCTGCTCGACGCAGCTCATCTTTAAGGGCCTCAACAGATTTACCGAAGATATCCTCCTTTGGCGAAGCGAGGTTCAAGAGATAGGGTGTGTGAATAAATACAGGCCATATTTCACTCTCTTCCAGCTTCATCTTAAAATTATCGATCTCCATCAAGTCCAGCTTTTTCGAGCGCCATCCCCGTGGATTACGCGAGAACATCTGCAGTGTGTTGCAACCCCTCTCCACAGCTCTGTCAAGAGCTTTATGGATCGCACCAATGATTGACAAGTGAAGACCCAACCTCATCTTTTGACCCTCATTAAATCGCGCCGATAGAGGTAGTACAACTGTTCAAGACTGTAATCTTCTGAACATTTCTCGGTAGCTCAGTGTATTAACTATATCCCTCTTCTCAAGCCACCCGCGTCGGGCAGTGCTTATTCCAAGCAGCATCCACCTCATATCGGCGACGCTGTGAGCGTCTGTGCCGATGCTGATTTTCACCCCGATATCTTTTGCCTTGCGCAAATGCACCTCATCCAAGTCTAGGCGGTTGGGGGTAGCGTTTAACTCCAACACTTTTTTGTGTTCTTCGGCTTTTTCCATGACTCTGTCTATATTGACGTCGTAGCCTTCTCTTGTCGAGATCAATCTTCCAGTGGGATGGGCGATGATGTTGACAGAGGAGCTCTCAATGGCTTTGACAATTCGTTCCGTCACGTTCTTCTTGAAGCCCATGTGAATTGCTGCCACCACTATGTCGAGCTGTTCCAGAAGTTTATGGTCAAGATCTAGTGTGCCATCGCCGAGTATGTCAACCTCAATTCCCTTGAGGATCTTAATTCCCTCGACCTCGTTGTTGAGCTTCTCGATCTCTCTCATCTGTTCCTTCAATCTGTCCTCGTTCAGTCCTCCAGCATATCTAACCGATTTGGAGTGGTCACAGATGGCAACATACTCGTAGCCTAAAGCCTTCGCATGCTGTACTGTCTCTTTAATGGTCGAAAGGCCATCGCTATAAGTGGAGTGAACGTGTAAGTCGCCCTTAACGTCGGAGAGATTTACTAGTTTTGGAAGCTTTTCTTCCAATGCTGCTTCTAGTTCGCCACGATTTTCTCGTAGTTCTGGCGGTATATAGGGCAACCCCACGGCTTTGTAAACTTCCTCCTCGCTTTTCCCAGCGATCTTTTCGTTTGATCTGAAGACGCCGTATTCGCTGATCTTCAACCCTTTCTCTTTTGCTATACTCCGGAGCCGTATGTTGTGTGCTTTGGAACCTGTGAAGTATTGTAGTGCGGCACCATATGAGTCGCTTTGCACAATCCTCAAGTCGACCTGTCTGATGTCTCTTCCTGTTCTGACAACGATGGAACCCTTTGTTCTTCCTGAAGCAAGGATTCTATCCGTCTTCGGATATTTGGTGAAGAAATCTATGATCAAGGCTCCGTCTTTGCCGGTTGCGAGGATGTCGATGTCGCCAACAGTCTCCTTCATTCTCCTGAGAGAGCCGGCTGGAGCAACCTTTTCAACCTCAGGACACGTCTTTAGGTAATTCACTATCTCATCGCTGATCTCAAACGCTTCGTAGAGAGGGATTCTCTCCCTTGTCCTCACAAAAGCTTCTATACCCTTCTTTATGTTGTCAACTCGCTGTCTTCCCATTCGGAAAAGGTCAGCCATTGAGCCGTTGTCGATTACTCTCTTAAGATCTTCAAGATTTTTGACCCCTAGCTTCTCATTA
This sequence comes from Candidatus Bathyarchaeota archaeon, assembly GCA_020356305.1. The sequence goes on from CP070636.1 coordinate 1,015,868, forward strand.
GCGAGGGCTAACGTTTTGGGTCCGAGGTTCTGAACTTTCAACAGTTTGAGAAGGTCTTTAGGGATGCCCGATAGCGCTTCTCTATGCTTCTTTATCCCTCTTGTAGTCAGGTATTCCTCTATCTTCTTCGCAATTCCCTCGCCGATCCCCGGAATCTCCTGAAGCTGCCCTCTTCTTGCCAGAACCTCTATGTCATCGGTTAAGTCATCAAGAACTTTAGAAGCCTTTCTATACGCAATAATTTTGAAACGGTTTTCACCTTTGAACTCTAAAGCGTCAGCGATCTCGGCAAAGATCCTAGATAGCTCTTTGTTCTTCATTGAGACCACTATGTTTAGTTCTCATATAAGACAGTACACAGATTCTTCTTAACTGTTTACAGCGGACAATAAAAAGGGGGTTTGCGGTGGACATCTCCATTTGGGCGAGGTTCAAATCCCACCAACACACACAAGAATCTTTATTGTGCTTGTTTTCTTAAGTGTCCTTTGTATACAGCACGAGAAAGGTTCTGCATTTAATGATAAATCAGGAATTGACTATCCGGGTAGAATCAAGATGCATTTCCATATGGAAAGAACCTTGGGCGAGAAGATTGGCTCGAGTGACTTTGTTAGTAGATTTTGATGAGCAGATTGTGGTGGTTATGGACACATCGAATGGTTTCTGGTTCTTGCCTGGTGGAGGAATGAAACAAGGTGAGTTAGTTGAAGAGACAGCGAAAAGAGAAGCAGAAGAGGAACTTGGTTTGAAAATAG
>CP070636.1:1016725-1022829 GCA_020356305.1 Candidatus Bathyarchaeota archaeon
AACTTCCATGTGCAATAGCTGAATGCAAGAGAGTCTTGACAAGGAAAGGTCATCTCAAAATCTATACTCCTTTTGCTTTCTTCGATGAACCAGAGAAACCAACCATTGGTGAATTCATAAGAATTACATCAAGCGAACTTTTCCCTGAGTTGGGTGTTTCCCTTTGCCTTGGTTTGCGCCGTAGAATTAAAACAAGCGACTCCCCTTATTCTGGGGTATATGGGTATGGCTGCGACGCTTTGCAACATGATTTTCGCTATTCCAATTGGAAGATTGGCTGACAGGATTGGGAGAAAAAAGACGTTGTATGTGATGCGTCCTGTCATGTATGCTTCTTACCTGCTTATTTCGTTCGCTCCAAACGCCTACTGGCTAATACTTGCCTGGGCTTTTCTAGGGTTTCCTTGGGAGTGGATAATCTGGAGTACCATGAGTATGGAGATGGTCGCTGAAAGCAAAAGAGGACGATGGGCCGGAGTACTCATGTTGTTTAGGAATCTTGTGAGAATTCCAGCTCCTATAATAGGAGGAATAATATATCAAACGGCTGATCCAGCTATGCTCTTCTTATTACCACTCGCAATAGATTTACTCCTAAGACTCCCAATTCTAATCACAACTCCAGAAACCCTAAGACGACGCTAAAGCAGAAACAGATCTTCCGAAACTCACGTAGAGATATTTTTCTATATCGCGCGTTCTTATAACCAAGGTTGCAGAGTCCGATTTCCAGTCGATTACAAGCTTTATAAACAACTTTAGCTGTCCAACTTAATCTGCGAGGTGAATAAGATGCGGGAAGAGAAGAAGATTAAGGCGATTCGGGGAAGATTAATTGATGGAACTGGAAGCACTCCAGCTAAGCAAGCCATTGTTGTAATCGAAGGAGCGAAGATCAAGAAGGTAGGCAAGGTAACTGAAATTGAGATTCCAGATGAAGCTGAACTAATAGATGCTTCAGGCAAGACAATTATGCCCGGGCTGATAGATTCTCATATGCACTTTATGGGCTTGGTAAGCGACAAATTTGTTGAAGAAGGAATTGTAAGACCTGAAGAGCTTGGAATTATAAAGGCGGTTTTTGACGCTGGAGATCTTCTAGAGGCAGGTTTCACCACGGTAAAGGACTGCGGAAGCAGGGGAGGAATTTTTCTAAAGAAGGCGATGAAAGAAAAATGGTCGAAGGGAATTATTAGCGCTCCAAGGGTGTTGGCGGCTGGTCGCGCTCTTAGCCAGACCTTCGGTCACGGAGATGCACACTATCTTCCAATAGAATACGCCAGACAACTTAATCCGTGCATATGCGACGGGGTTCCGGAATGCATCAAAGCGGCTCGTCTAGCGCTTAGGGAAGGAGCAGACTTCATTAAAGTGATGACCAGTGGTGGAGTGATGTCTCAACTAGATCGACCGGAACACGCGCAGTTTACGCTGGAAGAAATTAGGGCTATTGTTCGGGAAGCGGAGAAGGTAGGAACATTTGTAACAGCGCATTGCCAAGGAACCGAGGCTATGAAGCTTTCCATCGAAGGCGGAATAAGAACCATCGATCACGCGTTCTATCCAGATGAGGAAGCAATAGAAATGGCAATCGAGAAAAATGTCGCTTTCGTTCCAACACTTTCGATTAACCAACAAATAATAAAGGGAGGAGTTGAAGCAGGTTATCCTCCGTGGGCTGTGGAAAAGGCTGAAGAAGCCTGGAAAGAAACGTGCAGAAACATCGAAAAGTCACATAAGGCCGGCGTGCCCATCTGCGCAGCCACCGACTTCTGTGGTTCACCGCTTCTAAAGTTTGGCAAAAACGCTATGGAACTCGAGTTGCTCGTTAAGAAATGTCATTTCAAACCTATGGAAGCCATTGTGGCCGCCACTAGAAACGCCGCTGAATATGCATGCAACTTGGGAGACAAGATTGGAACCATAGAAAAGGGAAAACTTGCTGACATAATTGTTGTCGACGGAAATCCATTAGAAGACATAACAATTTTACAAGAATTGGAAAAAATAAAGATGGTAATGAGAAACGGAAAGATAGAAGTAAATCGAGGACTATAGTTTTCTCAACAGAATATGCGCGACCTTGTCACACTATTCATCAGGAGCAACAGGATCTGGTTGATCTGGACCCACTTCGCCTTTTCTGATGTCTGCAAAGATGAAGTTCTCAGAAGGTACTGGAGAGTTGGCCATCCTCCTCAGCATCAATAACTGTCCTATGTGTGCCATAGAATCCGAGAGAGGTCCTTGAAGAAGCTGGTCCTCGGTGACTTCGTTTGGCTTCTTCTCTTGGAATGACTTGTCCAACTTTGAAAGTATATTATAGAACTTATCAACCTCAGCATCCCATGATTTCATATCAAAATGGGTTGTATCATAATGTTCATAGAAGCTATGTGCGTAAGTGAGTACACCTGTGATGTGGTGTAATATTCTTATTGGTGTTCTGACTCCTTTCCCAATGTAGAGGTTTGGATAGGTTTTGGGGGCATTCTTTATCGCCTTGGTGGTTCGATATGCTATTGAGGCAAGAAAGTGTCTAAGCATCTCACACTTGTCTGACATATTCTGAGTTTCATTAGGCGCGCTTATAAAAAATTTCTTGTTGATCTTGATAGCTATTCACTCATATATAGACGCATTCTTTAGAAATGGATTTCTGTCTCGATGAAAAGGGTTAAGATCGCTCAATTTCAGTAATAAAATGTGACAAACCACATGTGATCACATGGGCAACAAACACATTGTTCTGTCTTAAGCGGTTTTCAAGCGTCACTCTTCGTTTTTGCAATTCTCCCGACAATAGTTATATACTCCTTTTCCTAATTTGTTGCAATCCTTGAACTTAAACTGCTTAGGTCGATGGTGAAAAATGGTGAGAAAAGTGGAGTCTGGCATAACGGGTCTTGACGAGATGTTGCGAGGAGGCTTTCCAGAAGGAAGGATGATATTGATAATAGGCGGACCGGGAACTGGAAAAACAATCCTTTGCTCACAATTCTTGTACCATGGTGCTACTAAACAGGAGAAGACTGTATACATAAGTCTAGATGAGACTAAGTCTCACTTCTTGGAAGAGATGCTTACTTTCGGTTGGAACTTCCAAGAGTTGGAGCAAGATAACGTGTTCACCTTTATAGACGCGTCTAGTATTAGGCGCATTCCAGAAGAGGCTAAAGTCGGCAAATTGCAGGTAGCTGGAAAAGAACTTGCGCGCGAACGCTTGAAAGATAGTATATTCAAGACGCTTGACGAATCCGGTCAATTGATGGATCGCGCACTCGGCGATCTTGGTGCTCAACGAATTGTGCTCGACTCAATTTCTGGACTTACATTTCGTTTTCCAGACGCTCGGGAGAAACGGCAGGCAATGTTGGATATCATGGAGGCGTTAAATGGCATAGGAGCTACCTGCCTCATTACAAGCGAAGCCATATCGATAGGCGAAGAAAGACAGGTGCAACCGGAGGAATACCTGTCTCACGGTGCTGTACTTCTACAGACACTTGGAACAGGAGAACGTGCAGTCAGAATTGTGAAGATGCGTGGCACTGAAGTCGATTCTACTCCGAGACCTTATAAAATAGGACAAACAGGGCTCGAAGTCTACCCTGGACAAAACATCTATAAGACTCAAGCAACGTACTGAATTCCTTTCCACAAATCGTTGAAGCAAATACGTGCTTCTCCCAATGATGTCCAAACTCGAAATACACCATAGTGATAACCCGAAATAGATAGTTTATGCTGGATGTCAAACTATAAATAATAGTTTACATCCGACGTGGAGATATCTCCCGAGTTTCCCCCGCAAACTCCCATTTTTCTGTTTAGCGCCTCTTTTAAGCTTATGTTACTGTGGCGTTACAGTCACATATACTTAAGAGTTAGAGCACGAATTGAAATGCACGGCGCGTTTGGGAGGACTTAAATGACCAAAGTTATAGAAGTAGAAAATTTATCTAAAATATATAAAGGGAATATCAAAGCGGTCGATGATATATCTTTTGATGTGAATGCAGGAGAACTCTTCGGTTTTCTCGGCCCGAACGGTGCTGGAAAGACAACTACAATAAAGTTGCTCACGACTCTCGCTTCAATCACCAGCGGCAAGGCCACAGTTCTTGGATATGATGTTACCAAGCACCCTAACATGGTACGGAAGTCAATCGGGATTGTTCCACAAGATCTTACGATTGATAACGAGCTGAAGGGTATTGAAAATGCAATGCTGGCGGCTAAACTATACCGCGTTCCGAATCAAATTGCCAAAAAGCGGGTTAAAAATTTACTCGAGTTAGTTGGACTCAATGACGCAGCTAGTAGACTTGTTTCAACCTATTCAGGAGGGATGAGGAAACGGCTTGAGTTGATAGTTGGACTTGTACATGAGCCTAAAGTACTCTTCATGGACGAGCCGACTCTCGGACTTGACGTAAACACGAGGAAAATCATTTGGGATTACATCAGGAAATTGAACATAGATAAAGGAGTAACAATATTCATGACGACACACTATCTTGAGGAGGCAGACGCTCTCTGCGATGTAGCCGCCATCATCGACCGTGGAAAGATAAGGGCGCAGGGTTCCCCACAGGAACTTAAAGAGATTATAGGAGGAGAATTACTCACGATCGAATTGACTAAAGATAGGGACTTACAAGACTTTTTCAGCTCGATAAACGGCGTCAAGGAAGTAAAGAAATCTGGTTCGACTTATGGCATAAAGCTAGGACAGGCCGAAGATGCTATTCCGGTAATAATCGAAGGTATATATGGTAGAGGTATCAAGATCAAAGCTCTATCCTGCTCGAAGCCAAGCCTCGATCAGGTTTTCTTGGAGGTAACTGGTAAGGAGTTCAGGGAGGAAGAATTTGCTGCGGCTGCTTTGAGGAGACAGGATATTATTGCAAGGAGAGGTTAGAATTGTTGACAGAGACCTGGGCACTAACTGTCAGAGAGCTTAAAAAGTGGATAAGGACACCTGCAACCGTATTCATTGCTCTATTTCAACCGATAGTTTGGCTAGCTCTATTCGGAAGCGCTTTCAACCCAACAAACTTGATCCCTGTATCGATAGGTCCAACAAATCTCACACCCGAGGTGCTGGCGCAGATTCGGCAGTCTATTCTGAGCCAGACATTCGGCAACGCCCCAAATTACATAACATATCTGACGGGAGGAATACTTTCTTTGCTTTTGCTCTTTACTTCAGCTTTCAGCGGCGGCTCTCTAGTTCTTGATCGCCGATTTGGATACCTGAACAAGTTGCTGGCCTCCCCAATACCGAGAGCATCCATTTTCCTCTCAAGAGTCTTTGCAACAGTAGTTAAAGGAATGATTCCATCATTGATTGTGTTCTTTGTGGCGCTATTTATCCCGGATGGTCTAAAGCTTGATCCAAGTTTTAGTTTATTAGACGGTTTATTGCTGTTCCTTACGCTGTTCCTGTTATCTCTCGGGTTCTCAAGTCTCTTTACAGCAATCGCTATTAGAATGACAAAATGGGAAAGTCTGGTGGCCGTGGTTAATCTACTCAACCTTCCATTGCTATTCTCGAGCAGCGCTCTACTCCCTGTAACATCAATGCCAGATTGGTTACAAGCAATAGCTAAAATAAACCCGATCTCTAAGGCAGCGGATGTGACAAGGACTCTAATAGTGCAGGGCAGCGTTGATTTATCTTCAATGATGTTCGATATGACTTACCTCATTGCCTTTGCAGCCATCCTTACTATCGCTGGTGGAATCGCCTCGGTAATAGCCCTCAGAACAGAATAGCCTAGTCGCGGGCTGATCCGTGGTGCCGAGGACTTGAACCCACGTTACGCTGAGATGTCTCCCGCAAACCCCCCCCTTTTTTTCTAGTCCATGCGTTTGTGGTTAATTCTCTCAAAGCTTCGATGGCTGCCTTGATGTCTTCCTTCAACTCAGGAACAGAGCCAACCCCAATCATGCAACCCTCTACCTGGAAGTTGAAAACGTAAGTGAACGCTCTCTTCGGGCTTACCCTTCCTCCAGCTAAAGGTTTAATTGCGTAAACAGCTTTCTCAACACTTCTCACAGCTCTCTCAGCTGATAGTTTTGCTGGGAACATCATTACG
>CP070636.1:1022929-1031380 GCA_020356305.1 Candidatus Bathyarchaeota archaeon
GGCGGGAATATGACTGCCCATATTGCCAGCAGGAACCTCACACTGGATAGATATAAGCGCGTCACATGAACAAGATGCGGGCGTTGACAAAAGAGATTTTGGTAAGAAGAGTCTTATGAAATGCTATGTGAATGGTCATGAAGTTTTGTGATAAGTGTGGTTCCTATATGAAGAAGACGAGGAATGGTTTCGTGTGTCGAAAGTGTGGAAATCTGACCTATGCTAATACTGGAATGCATAAGATTGGCATTAAGAAAATGGAGCATTCTGGTTTAATTCACGTGGTTGACGCTACTTCAAAAGATGAGCACTTGAAAGTTGCTGAAGTGTGTCCAAAATGTGGAAGCAAAGAAGCATTCCAGCGATTCTCTCGAGTATCAGGTGAGCATGCGGGCATTAGGAGAGAAAGAACAATAGAACATTTGAAATGCACAAAATGTTCGCATTCATGGAGCAAGACTTCATAGAATTCGCGCGTGCATTTGATAGGTCGTTAAGGTTAATTAACCATGAACTGGGGACCTAATGCGAATGCTAGATCAGATTGTTGGAGAGTCTCGTGGTGGCACAGTACGAGCTGAAAATGCTCTTTAAACCACTTTTGACGGCGCTTCTTATCATCGTAGTTCTTTTTCTTGTTGTCTCATATCTCTTTTCAATACCCTTGGGGTTAACGCTGTTCTTTTTAACCCCTCAAGGAATAGACGTTAATAGACTTTACCTGATTGAGCTCCCAATTCCTCTATTCATAGATGTTGACTTTTCTATTCCTGTGGCAATCAACGCCGGGCTTCTTTTCTTGTTTCTTTTGAGCGTGTACACTCTCTGTTTTGTCGGTGCTTTAATGTCAAGAGAAAGTTTTCACGGTGTAATCCGGAAAGGATTCTCACGTCCCTTCAGCCAACTTTTTAACAACAACCTTTTTGCTATGCCCATAATAACGGGCATGTTGTTCGTAAGCTTCATCACAATTCATGTTTTTTTGGGTGTCCCAACAGGTCCCGGTCCCTTTGAGCCATCTGAGGACCCTCTTCAACCCTTCAAAAACTTTTTTGCCGTAACATATTCGCCGCTAGTTGAAGAAATAGGCTTTCGCGTGATTCCGATGGGCATTTTTCTTGTCGTTTACCTCTTTGTGGTTGGAAGAGAAAGGGTGGTGGCGTTGTCAGGAAGAGAGCTCTTGAAAGTGCTCTTTTTGACCCCGCTGTATCCTGACAAGGCAAAAGAATTGCTTGGGATAAGGACCGTACGTGAATTAGGTGTCAGAAGCATCAGTTTGGCTGAGTGGATTGTGATCGTCTTATCATCGGTGGCCTTTGGGTTAGTCCATATAGGTGATGGTTGGGAGGCTGGAAAAAGCATATCGGTGACCATCGACGGATTAGCCTTTGGTCTCGCTTACCTGCTCTACGGCGTTCAAGCTCCAATACTTCTACATTGGTTCTTCAATTATTACATAAGCGGTCATGGCGCTTACAGTCTCGCCTTAGACTTTTATCCTATAGTATCTCCGATTTTTCTCCTAATATACTTGGGGACATTGATCTTGGGCCTCCTTGGATGGATAATGCTTACGACTCTACCTTGTGTCTGGCTCTACAGAAGACGAAAAGATGTTGCTCTTTCGCAGCTCCAATCTTTCCCTCACCCCTCCCACGCGGTGCCAACTCCCCCACCGATATTCAGATTTTGTCGTCGGTGTGATCGGTCGCTGCCTGAGGCCGTTATGTTCTGTCCGTACTGTGGGAAAACCTGTGAAGAGGAAATGGAAGAGGAAACGTGACAGTTATGTCTGTTCTAGCAGGTGTCTCGAAGAATTTCTTTGGAAAGATTCTCGATTTCAACGACTCTCTGCTCCCTCTTCTTCATGTTTCTTAGCGCCACTTTGCCTTCACTGAGTTCTTCAGGACCTACAATAACGGCATGCGTTACTCTTCTTCTGTCGGCGTCAGCTAAAGCCTTAGAAACTGTGCGCCCCATCACCTCCACCTCGGCACATATCCTCGCCTTCCTCAACTTCACCGAAAGTTCAACAGCTTTTCTCTTCGGTTCCTCGCCGACCGAGATAATCATAACCTTGTTCTCCTCCTGAACTTTTGGAGAGACTCTCTTCTTTCTCATGGCGAGCACTATGCGATCTATTCCTTGAGCGACTCCCAACGCCGGAGTTGGTTCTCCACCGAAGAGTTCGATAAGTTTATCGTAGCGTCCTCCGCCTGCCAAGGCTATCTCAACTCCGGGAACATAAGACTCAAAAATCATCCCGGTGTAGTATTCGAGTCCTCGAGCAAATCCTGCGTCTATCAATGTCTCAAACTTGACGCCGCTCTCGCCGGTTAATTCGAGGATTTCCCCCAGGTTTTCCACGGCCGAAACAGCGCCATCGTAGTCTTTGACACATCGTTTCGCTTTTTTGAGAACCTGCGAGACATTTTTCCCTTGAGTTTCAAGAAGCTTTTTCAAGGTTGTTCTGCAGCTTTGCGAGGCACCTAACTCCTTTGATGCAGTTAACGCTTCGTTCCACCTCTTTTTGTCCAGCAACTGCATGATCCTGCTCTGCCGCTCCTCTGCTATTTCTTCCTGCGCTAAGATTCCCCGCAGAATTCCCACGTGTCCAACCTTGAACCAGTAGGTGTGAAATCCCAGTCTTTCCATTAAGTCGTGGGTGAGTATGAGTGTCTCTGCGTCGGCTTCAGGTTTTCCGGAGCCAACTAGCTCGTAGTTTGCTTGCCAGAACTCTCTGAAGCGCCCGTATTGCGGCTCGTCGTAACGGTAGAGACTTCCAGCTGAAAACAGTTTCAGCGGCTTGGGCTCATGTCTCATCTTGGTAGCCACTAGGCGGGCTATAGAAGCAGTGAACTCGGGGCGTAAAGCCACCATTCGACCGCCCATATCTCTGAAAGCGTACATGCGCTCTCGGATTTCCTCACCAGATTTCGCCGCCAATAGATCATAATGTTCCACGACCGGTGTAACAACTTCTTCATAGCCGTAGAGCTTTGCGAGGTCTCTTGCAGCCATCTCCACATACCTCAACTTCTCCGCATCTTCAGGAAGAAAATCCCTCATTCCTCGGAGAGTTTTAAACTGCTGCATATAATAACCTACCAAAGTTTTTCGCAACAAAAGACAACGGAATCATCATCATCCAGACAAGCGCCAACCTCTTAACTTCCTGCAATCTTTTTCCAAGTTTCTTATTTTAAGGTAAGCTGTGAAAGAGAATAGTAGACAACTTCTCCTCTCCTGTTGATAACCGCAAGCACCAGCTTCTTTTTGAGACCTTGAACATGCCTCAGGGTTCGCGCCAACTCCTCCACTGAAACAGGTTGACCCTCCTGAATTCCAAATATTAGGTATTTTGCGGTTTCCTTGCCGTACTCCCCCCTATCATACACGCGAAAGTCTATTCCAAGTCCAAACCCTTCCCTTGCCACGTACCCGCGACTCCTTAAATCCCGGTAGATGAGATACTTAACCCAGGCCTCCTTCTCTACTATTTGAAAACGCTTGAGAAGGTTTTGAAAGCTCAAATCTTTTCCAGTTTTTTCATCCTCAACCACGAGGATATCCTTATCCAACAGAAACAAAGCTTCATAGAAAGTAAGTGCAAGCTTCCTGTTTTCGGACACTCCGTAGCCTCTTGCAGAAAGTCCCTCAATCTCTTCTGGTGAAGAGACCAGAATTCCTTCCTCTCCGAGTGACGCTCTTATCTTCAACTCGGCTTCGCGAGCCATCTCAGCCTTGCCCCCTGGTTGTTTCAAACCCGTAACCTCCCAGTCACGTGCTAACGCTCTCTCGTATACGTTTATGATTTAAACCCTTTGTTTGAACCATTTGCAAGCTCTTGGAGCTGTGCGATCGACAGAACACCGGTTTCACAGATGATGGCGCTCACGTATTTACTCGGGGTAACGTCGAACGCTGGGTTCAGAGCCTCTATCCCCTCTGGAGCAATTCTCGTTAAATAGAAATGTGTGACCTCCCTAGGGCTCCTCTCCTCGACAACTACATCTTTTGCAGAACTTGACAGATCGAAAGTGGAAGTTGGGGCTGCGACATAGAACGGAACTCCATGTTCATGGGCCAGCACAGCGATGGGGTACGTTCCAATCTTGTTTACCACAGCGTCTCGAACTATCCTATCTGCTCCTACCACAACTTTGTTCACAAGCTGCTTGGAGATTACATATCCAACCATACTATCCGTAATCAGCTTCACTGGAATTCCGTCACTTTTTAGCTCATACGCGGTGAGTCTGGCGCCTTGAAGCTTAGGCCTGGTCTCTGTAGCCATCACTCTAATTTTCTTGTGCTCTTCCCACGCGGCTCGTATTACCCCCAGCGCGGTTCCATAATCCACGGTGGCTAGTTTTCCTGCGTTACAATGGGTGAGTATAGTGTCTCCATAGTCAATCAGTTTTGCTCCATATCTACCGATGTTGCGGTTGGCTTCAACATCTTCATTTGCCATTTTCTCAGCCTCATCGACTACAATTTCGGCCACGACCCTTGCACTCCCCAAGGTTTCCCGTGCTCGCTTCACAACTCTATCCACCGCCCAGAAAAGGTTGACAGCCGTCGGCCTTGTTTTCTTCAAAATCTCAGCTGAGTGTTCAATTTCTTTGATTAACTCACTTTTTTCTCCAACTCTAGAATGATACGCCGTGAGAGCCAAGCCGTAGGCAGCCGCCACTCCGATAAGTGGGGCTCCCCTTATCTTCATATCCTTGATAGCGGAAGCCACTTCACGGCACTCTCTCATTTTCAGCAGAGACGTTTCTGTGGGTAATTTTGTCTGGTCTATTGTCGTAACCGTACCTTCTTTCCATTCTATCGTTCTCATACGCCCACCTGTTGACCTTCTTTATTACTTGTTTGTCGATTTTTGTTTTTTGTCTAACCAAATGTGTGCGTACATTCAGCTTTTATGACCGTTCTAAATACACAATAATAAGAGGATTCGCGTGAAAGTCTTACCCTTGTTGATCGAGAACCTTGGGCGAAGGTATTCAGAGATTCTGGGAATTGACCTAGAAAAAGGGGATGATGATGAGATTTTTAAGTGGTTTCTGACCTCGGTCTTGTTCGGGGCTCCCATAAGCGAAACATCTGTGAAAAGAGCTTACAAGTGTTTTGAGAGGCGAGAGGTGCTGACGCCGCAGAAAGTTCTCAAAACAGGGTGGCATGGTCTGGTTGAGATTCTTGACGAAGGAGGCTATACCCGCTACGACTTCAAAACAAGCGACAAGCTCTTGGAAATTATGAACAACCTTGTCAAAAAACACAAGGGAAGCTTGAATCTACTTCACAAACAATCCTTGAACTCTTCTGATCTGGAAAAACGCTTGAAGGACCTAGGGAAGGGCATAGGAGAAGTGACTGTGAGCATTTTCCTCAGAGAGCTAAGAGGCCTGTGGAACAAAGCTGACCCAAAACCAACTCCTCTGATCATTCTGGCGGCAAGAAATCTGGAGCTGATACGGGATGAAAGCCCTGAAAGAGCATTGGTGGAGCTGAAGGATTTTTGGATAAATAATGAAATAGCCGGAAAAACTTTTGCGAACTTTGAGACCGCTTTACTCAGGCTTGGAAAAGACTTGTGCAGAAAAAGGAAATGTAAAGAATGCGTTGTCAGAGAGTATTGTTCAGCTACTTCGTGGGCTTAATTCTTGTCACGATTTCGACTAGGCACCCTTTTGGGAGGACTAGCTTCTTTTCCCATTCGTCTCCAACAGAGATAAGAGAGTAGACACCAGAGATTTCTGCTCTTGCTTTGCGAATGAGTGTAACAAGAGCAGCTTGAGTTTCTCCGGTCTTTATCATGTCATCCACAATGAGCACGCTGTCTCGCTTTCTTATTGCCTCTTTCGGCACGTACAATGTCCTGGTTACACCAGAGTCTCTGAGCACATAGGTTTCCTCAAGAAACGATGGAACTCCCACTTCCTTATTCCATTTCGCCATGACCAAATTGACACCCAACGAGTCTGCGACCATGGTTGCCAGTGGCACACCATCCACTGCGGCGGTCAAGATCTTTGTTACACGTCTCCCAGCGAAGGCGGCGAGGGCGTGGTGAGCCGCTTGCCGAAGTATGTTGAAGTCGCCGACAATCCATGTGTTATTGAAATAACCTTGATCGTTGAACTCTACCCTCTTTCGTAGCTCGGTTTGCAAGCCGACGAGCTTCTTTAGGGTGCCCCAAAGCTGTCGAGCTCTCTCGGCGTTTGGCAAGACATGTCCTTTGGCATACCGGCTCAGAACAGTCACGGGCAGACCAGTTTTGGAGGATAACTCCCTGTAGGTATATCGCTTCTTCGCGGTTCGAAGCAGCTCGATCGTCATTAATCGAAGTTTCAGGTCCTCTGCATGGGTGCTCATATATCAATCCCTTTTTTTACAATAACGCGGCAAACTCCAATGGTGCCATTGTATTTGTTTTAAGGCAATTTATAATTTGCGTCTACTTTGTAAAGCTTCAAACCACTCTAGTCACAAAAAAAGTCGCGCACACCTCGAAGACTGACGAGCTTAGTCTCATTGTCTCTTCTTCTATCTTCCACTGGCACTATTGTTTTCTGTGACTCCGCCCTCTAAGTCCGAAAGATAAATCGTTATTCCACAGGAGGTAAGAAATTAAGAAAATTAGTTAAAGAGATAAGGAAGTGTAACAAAAACTTTTCAAGGGCCATATAGCTTGCTCCTTTGAGGCCAGTGAACCTTCAATTGGGGCCCGTGGCCTAGTTGGATAAGGCGCCGGCCTTCTACTGAGGAAGGGAGAAAGCCGGAGATCCGGGGTTCAAATCCCCGCGGGCCCGCCACTTTTTGTCTCTATCTAACACGCAATTGAAAGAACTGAAAACCAGAACTGTTTTTCGAGGTTATCTTCGGCTCCTGAGAGGCGCTTTGTTGGCAGATATTCACTTGAAAAATGTAGCATGCTTTTGTGTTGTGGCACGCCGCTTTTGAGATCCCGGCTAGAAAAGTTATTTTTTGCTTTTGAGAAACTCTTTTCTCATAACTCCGGGGAGTGGCGGCAATATTTTTTCTTCTTCAAATCTCTTCTTTGTCAATTCCGTAATTTGCGACTTTATGAATTCTTCGTTTTCAGGTTCATTAACCCAGAACAAAGATTCTATCTCTGTAGTCCATTCTTTACTTCGCACAACAAATCGGATTTCTCTTCTTTTCTTTTGATCTACGATAACGTTTGGGTGCTTCTTGACAACGCTTTCGATAACCTTTTTAGCTTTTTCAATTTCAAAAATGTGGTCAACGTAAAAAATGATTGATGCTACGGCCTCTTTTTTGCCCCCAGTGAGATTGATTATATCCTGTTTCAACAGCATGGAATTTGGTATTATAATCTCGTTCTTGTCATATGTCTCCAGCTTGGTCGTTCTCAGGCTTATATCCGTGACCACACCCTTCAATTTCCCAACGCTTATCACATCGCCAATTCTGTAGGTCTTTCCAGAGATTATCAATAGACCTGCAACCCAATTTTCAATTATGTCCTTCAGCCCAAAACCAATTATCAGAGCCCCAATACCTAAGCCAGCAAGCAGCCCTGTAACATCAATATCGGCCGCCCACAAAATCAAAATAGCTGCTGCAGAATAGACAATCAGCTGAAAGAATCGTTGAATGTGAACAAGACGTCCTTTCTTAACCTTGACCTTCTTTTCAGCAACCCGTAGGAAACGACTGAAGATCGCTACCAATATGAAGCTGGCTAGTATTATCACAACAACCTGTGCGATCAGAAAGAGAAGATTCAAATCTAACAGCAAATCAACCATAGGTTGGCTACCCTGTCATATTTCCAAGCCTTCACAAGATAAGCATTTTTCCTGAACTCGCGCGCGTATCATCGTCAGTGTGTATAATGACAGAGTTTTGGGAATAGCTTGAATAGGTTCTTTCTATTCGATGTAAATGGCGGGGCGATACGGTCTGGCTAGTTCAGCTTTTTTCTTAGGGTCGTGGCGTTGCGGGGCTTCTTCGGAATAAACATGGACCTCCGCGTCGAGTTCCTTTTGGAAGAAGCTCTCCGCCTCTATCAATGTCTTGAATTCGTCGACGCTTCCTGTCTCAAGCTGTAAATTCTTTTTGTCATCAGGCATCTGGTTAACTTCAACGACGATTTGGGAAGCAAATCTCGAAACCTTTTTCGCTATTCTCCTCAAGTCTGTATGGGCCATCAGTTCTTTCATCAAGTCCTTCAAGCTGATCCTCGTAGAAAAAGACCTTTTCAGCGCCATCAAATAGATCTTCCATTTCCAAGGCGCCGCAACATAATAGTTGATTCTCTCTGGGGCGATTCTCGTTGCCTTGATGATGGGCAATATTCTTTAGGCGTCCGGTGTCAAGGTTATCAACGACCATGACCTCAAAACCTTCGTTGAGAAGTCGGTCTACGAGGTGGCTACCAATAAAGCCAGCACC
>CP070636.1:1031480-1046925 GCA_020356305.1 Candidatus Bathyarchaeota archaeon
AGATATACACGATCCTGGTAGACATTCCGATTTGATGCGCCACTAGCTGGCCCCATCTCGGTTCATAGACAAGGTTCATGAGTACAAAAAAATTGAAGCCTGAAACAAGGACTTCCATCAACCAAACGCGAGCTGCAGTTTTCAACAATCGAGTATTCATAAATCATCCGTTGGAAGCAATATTAATATTAACTCTTTTATCCATTCATGGACGCGCGACCTTTAGGGTTCCCCGTAGCACATGAGAACAGAAACTTTAAAGGTTTAATGACTGATGACCCCGCAGGGATGAATTTGGCACGAAGGTTTATTGTGAAATGTCCAAAATGTGGATCTGAAAAAGAGGCTAAAAGAATGCTGGACTCCGAATCCGCAGAAGGAGACTGTGATAACTGCAATATACACTTTGTAACTTCAACCTGGTGGCAAGAAAAATAGCAAGTCAGTAGGCTCATGCGCACGCGAAGCAGAAGCCTAGCTCATGAAGCCTGTTTATGTGTCAGGGACGTTTGACTTCAGGTATCGCCGAGAAACTGTTTGTATCTGCCCTTTGCTGTGAACTGTGTCTTGTAGATCTCTCTAACCCTTTGGATGGTATCAGCCTCTTCCGGGCTTTTGTCAGGCCTTATCCGTGTTATTCTGGCAAAGCGCAGTGCCATTCCGCATTCGTATCTAGAGCTTTTTTGGACTTCGTTATAGGCTACCTCAACTACGATTTGAGGGGCCACAACAACTCTTCTGTGTTCTTCCGCGACAACTAATTCTTTAAGTCGCTTGGTCATCTCCGTCATTTCCTCGTCAGTGAGCCCCTTGAAAGTTTTTCCCACTACCAAGAACTCTCCTGTCTCTACCTCTCGATCCGCCAAATAGTAGTCGGAAAGCCAGCGATGTCTCCTCCCGTAACCATATTCCGCCGCGACGATGACGAGGTCAAGTGGCTCCAGCGACGTTTTTATCTTGAACCAACGCTTTCCACGAACTCCAGGAGTGTACAGGCTATCCAGTTTTTTGGCCACCAGTCCCTCGTGTCCGCTATCTAGGGCTTCCTTCAGGAACTTTTTCGCTTCTTGAAGGTCACTAGTGGTTATCTGCTTCGTCAAGGATAGGCTTCCAACAATTTGTTTGAGTTTCTCTCGCCTATCCACGTAGGGAGTAGTGGTCATGCTTTGACCGTTCAGGTATATCAGGTCGAACAGGTGGAGGTCAACTGGGATTTGCTTAGTCATGGTTTCTATGTCGTGGACCCTTCGAAACCTCCTCATCAAGTGCTGGAAAGGCAGAGGGATGCCGTTCTTTCCCACCGCTATGACCTCGCCCTCCAAGATTGCTTCTTGCACCGTTACTTCATTTCGAACTAGCTCAACAATCTCGGGTAGGCTCTGCGTTATGTCGGTAAGTCTTCGACTGAAGATTCTTATAGAGTCTCCAAGTTTGTGTATTTGAATACGGGCGCCGTCTAGTTTGTGCTCGAAGGCTGTTTCGCCTCCATGTTCGCTTAGAGCCTCGCCAACGTCTTGGGCCGTTTGAGCTAGCATGGGCTTGACAGCCCTGAAAACTCGGAATCGAATCTGCTTGACGCCTTTTTTCCCCTCCACTTTGGCGGTTGCAGCGACCTCCCCTACGTCTCCGGTCAGCATGGTGGCTGTTTGAACAACATCAGGAGGAACGTCGAAAGCCTTAGACACGGCTAGCTCCATCAGACCTTCATAAAAACCTGTCCTCATCTCTCCGATCGAGACCCTTACTATGTATTTGACCTCTAGTGGGGTAGCAGAGCCTAATAGTGTCTCAAGCAAGCGCTCCTTTTGCTCCCTTGAACCAACGCCGGTAGCTTCGGCGATAGTTTCTAGGCTGCGTCTCACCTCAAGAATTGTCAAGGGCTTGTCAAGCAGTGTAGCTTGTTTCTGGATTTTGGTTGCTTCAAACACGATTCTAATTGCCGATCCTATGTCGCCTGTCTCGTTGAAAGCTTCCGAGAAGCCCTTCCATCCCATATTGGTTAAGCGCTTGATCACCCTGCTCAGCGTGTTCCAGCTCACCTCAAGCGTTCTTCTATCCCACCTGGGAAACGCCCGGCCTAGAATCATAGATGTCGCAGGCTCCACTTCGTCCACATTTAGCCGCCTAAGAAAGTCTGCTACCAGATCAACCATAAGAGTACGTTTGGAAGTAGCTTCCAACCTCTCGCAGAGTTCAGCTAAGGCTCGAAACCTCGTCTGCATAAATTTTACCTTTACAGCTAGCTGTGTTCTCCAGAATTAGCCTCTCAAAACAACATAAACGTTTCCAAGGCTAAACTCTCGAGCGCACCCGCGCAAAGTTTTGATCTGTCACAAAGTTGAGAGTTTTTCTCTTACTTTCTTTATCTTCTTCTTCAGCTCCGCAGCCTTCTTCTCTTCCTCCGTTGCCTTGTAGCAGTCAACGGCATATTCTAGCGCGCTCAGTCCAAAACGATCATAGCCTTTCTGAAAAGCGAGATCCGCTGCCTTGAGAAAACGTTCAATCGCGGCGATGTACTCTTTCAGCAGATAGTTGCATTCCGCTGCCTTGAACAAGGTGTAGGACGCGTCGAAATGGTTGCCGGCCTTCTCGTACAGCTCAGATGCCTTAAGAAACTTGCTTGCTGCTTCCTCATGCTTCCCAACATCGCAAAGACTGGTTCCTTCCTTGTGAAGTTTTATTGGATCCTCTTTGGCCTTCTCGGCGCTCATGTTCATTTCACCCCACGATCGAATCATGTTTGCCTATGATTTGACACTCATGCTTTTAGGCTTTCCGCCTTTCTGCAAACAATACTCTCAACGACAAAGGGTTTATGGTCAATATGCTAAACTACATAGTGGCTCATGATGAAAACAACGGTGGACTCGACGAGCATGCTTCCAATCAACGGAATCTACACGTTGATTGTGTCCCTGTCTATCGAAACGTGGTTGAAAGTGGGAAAGCTGGGCATTCAAAGATTTCCGGCAGGATACTACACCTACACAGGATCCGCGTTGGGCATAGGCGCATCAAGTTTGAAACAGCGTGTTGCACGACACTTGAAGATACGAAAATCAAAGTTTTGGCACATAGATTTTCTCTTGGCTCACACAAATGCATGCATGGAAGCGGAATGCAACATAAATCGTTCCATAAAGGAAAGATTGAAGGCGAAAATTCCTGTTGCTGGTTTCGGCGCCTCTGATTGCAAGCAAAACTGTGAGAGCCACCTCCTCTATTTCGGTGCACAAGCCATCAGGTCACAGGTTTCCGCACTTTATGTAGATACATGGGGGATTCGCCCACACATCATAGATCTTGCTTAGAAGAAATAGATTCGGACTTTCAACCCAAAAGCCTCAAATTTACCTGGTGCCATGTTTATCATAGAACATTGAGTGGTTGCGACTATTTGTCCGTCACCATACAGCTGGCTAAAGTTAACGATTTGGAAACGCTCTACGAAATTGAAAAAGAATGCTTCGCAGCGGAAGCGTTCACGAAGGAGCAGTTAGGTTACCTCTTGCAGAATCCCAACGCCATAGGCTTAGTTGCACAAATAGATGGTGAGAACGTGGGGTTTGTTATCGGTCTAACTTACAATAAGAACAAGGTGAGAATAGGCCACATCTACACTATAGATGTTGCTGTTAAACATCGCAGAAGGGGAATTGGATTAAGACTTTTGCAGGAGCTTGAGAAAACTTTTGTGGAGGAGGGCGTTGAAACGTGCTATCTAGAGGTGCGGATTGACAACGCGGCGGCTCGACAACTCTATCGGAAACAGGGTTATATGGAAACGGAACGATTGAAAGGTTACTATCCAATGGGAACCCATGGAATTCGACTTAAAAAGAGGCTTGGAGTTTAGGGGTTACTCACGGGCTGAGTTGTCTTAAAGAGGCGTTGGCTTATGTCTCTTCTTCCACACGTTTTGATGGTCCAAACAACAGTGTCAAGAAGACGCCGACGAGGAAACCTCCAATATGGGCAGTATGGGCAACATGTGGGTTAGCACCAGTGTAAACGTAAAACGTTTCAAGCCCCACGCTCAGGACGACAAAAAAAATTGCAGGGAGTGGTACTGGAATGAACCCAACAAAGGAAATCACCAACTTGAACGGAAATAGTATCGCGAAAGCGGCTAACACGCCAAAGATTGCTCCAGAGGCACCAATCGTCGGAATAGAGGAGGTGGAGTTCATATAGGCGTGAAAAAGCCCTGCACCAATGCCTGAGACAAAATAGAAAGCTAGGAATCTTACGCTGCCCATAGCGCGTTCACACTCGTCACCGGCGATGAGCAGAAAAAGCATGTTGGAGACCAGATGGATGATGTCGAAATGTATGAACGTTGATGTGATGAGCGTGGGAAGTTGTTCGCCTTGCATGATCCTTTCGGGAACCAAGCCGTACTCGTTAATGAAGCTAATCAATTCTGATTCATTGAGCCCAATCATGTAGAAGAACATAATAGCATTTGCCAAGATCAAAAGATAGGTCACTAAGGGAACCTTGGACGCCAAGTGCACTACTCTCCTGATGTGTTTCAGCAACGTTTATTGCTGTATCAATAAAAGAGTTTTGTTAGGATATTCCTGAACAGCCCTTGTGCCGTACTTTTTCATCGTTTTGATCTTCTCTTTTCGAGTCATCCAAGTTTTTCCCACCTCAGCCTCTTCTCGTCGTACTCCTTTCGCGTTATGTAGGGGCGTGCTGGCGCGCCTACCACAACGGTGTCGGTCGGCACATTCTTCGTGACAATAGCGCCGGCGCCTACCACCGCATTTTTGCCTATTGTGATTCCAGCTACTACAGAAGAATTTGCGCCAATGATGGCGTTTTTCTCTACCACAGCACCTATCAGGCGTTTGCTAGTCGGATAAGGATCGTTAGTGAAACACACATTGGGCGCTATAAAAACTCCATCGTGAATCACGGTTAAGTGGGGGATGTAAACGTTTGATTGAATTTTTACGTTTTTCCCAACTTCGACTTTGCCGTCTAGTTGCGTTGAAGACCCAACGAGCGTTCTGTCGTCTATGACGCTGCCTTCTCTAATTAACACATTGTGTCCCGTTTCCACTTCGTCACCCACGGAAACAAGCTCGTAAATAACTGTGCCCGGTCGGACAACGCAGTTTCTCCCGATCTTGGCGCCTTTACTGATTAAGTCATAGTTTCGGATACTGAAGGATTCAGAAAACTGAAAGGCTCTTACAGACCTTCGAGCAGGGTATCCTACTATCACGTTTTTTCCAACAATAGATTTTTCTCCTATCACTGTAGGCCCCAAGATAGTGGTGTCGCCTTCCAAGTGTCCTTTGATCTGTGCCTTAGGCGAGACAAAAATCATCTCTGCAACCCTCATGACCCAAATGAAACATATTCCCGTTTACAGATGTTCTAACTGTGGAAATATATTAGAGTCTTGTGGAGGCATTCCCTCGGAACCTTCTTTTGTGCGAATGTACATTGACAACTTTTTGCAATATACGGCGATTGTGTACAAATCCTCCACGAGATCAATCTTTTCGTGCGCGTTTGAATCGAAGATGTTTCCGATGAAAAATCATTTCAATAGCATGCTTGGTCTTAGGGTTTAGCAGTCCTTCCCCGATGTTTTCGCCCAAATTTGATGGGGTCATCTTCTCAGTTATCTTGACGTCGATCTAAGTCTTTGTTCAATTCTTGATTGTAGGATGCGCTCTGAATGAAGCAAGTCACAGCTTGTAGGATAAACCCTAAAAATCACTAGTATCCCATACATAGGCGTAGCGTTGAAGGCGAAGGCAATGGTGGGGCAAACTAGGAGAGACGCCCAGAAGATGATCAAAGCCATCGCGGTTCTTCTTCGAAATACTACCTGGAAATGTGGAAGGGTGGAGCGGTTGGTGGTGAATTATCTGCGGCAGAAGATTGGAAGATGTGGTCGCGCACGATCCTCCATAAAAGAAATGTTACAGCATTTCAAACTGAGTGGAAAACAGAAAAGCGAGTTTTTGGATGCGATAAAACGTCTCGAAAAGAGACACATAATTAAAATAATGCAGCAATAGCGTCATACTTGCGCGTGCACTACAGAGTGTAGGTAACAAAGCATTTTGTGAAGCACTTCTTCGAAGACCCAATCAATTCCATACGCAACTTGCGCGCGAAACCACGATGAGCCACAAACAAGGCCTCAATTCAAGTTTTCAGTGACGTTTTTTGGGTGTCAACATTAATCCGATTAACGCTAGGATGCCTCCCATTGCTGATGCGATCGTGCTTAGAATGTATGGAGCGCCAACTGAATAAATAGCCGCTGCGCCTCCGAGCACTGGTCCGAGAAAAAAGCCGATCCCCCATACAGTGCTATAGAAGCCAACGGTCAATCCACGTTGAGAAGGCGGGGTTGCATCCATGAGGAGAGCGCTTGGCGCTATGTATAGCATTCCTACGCCCATTCCCACGATTACAGTCGCAATCAGGAAAGACACAAAAGATGGAGGTAGAAGTAACGCGAGAAAACCGATAGCACATATAACAAATGCAAAAAGAATTGTACGATGGCGACCAAGCATATCCGATAGTCTGCCAGCTAGAGGCTGGACAAATGTTTCTGCCAAGTAGTAACTGGTCAAGAGGAAACCTACTAAGTATTCTTCCCTCAGTATTTCACTCGCATGAATAATGAACTGAGAATTGATGACTCCCAAGAACAAACCGGAGAGTGCCGTGTCGACGTAGGCGATGGCTACGCTTTTTCTTGCTATCGCTCCAGATTCAAGCTGGGCTTCCGATGAACCCGTACTCTTTTCGGTAGGAACCCTGGGCTCTTCATCAACTCCAAAAAAGACTAACAGAGCAGTAGAAAATACAAAGGCCGACGACATGTAGAATATACTAGGATAGTTGAGCTGGCCCACTAGAAAACCACCAAAGAATGGACCAACTATGAAGCCTATCCCCTGAATCATCCCAACCTTGCCGAAAACCTGTCCTAGTTCTTGAGGTGTATAGAGATCTGCTATGAGAGCCCATGGCACAATCCAAAAAGAAGCGTCAACCAGCCCTCTCAAAAATGAAATTACAGCGAGGAACCCTAGATCGTTCATAAATGGGTACAAAGGAACAATAACTGAACTCAGCAGCATTCCAATGCCGAGCGATAGTCTTCTGCCCAACCGGTCAGACGCCCTACCCCATAGAGGTGACGCTAGAATATGTGCAATTGCATGGGCTGAAACGATCAAACCAACCGCTAAGCTG
Organism: Candidatus Bathyarchaeota archaeon; assembly: GCA_020356305.1. The sequence goes on from CP070636.1 coordinate 1,038,720, forward strand.
TCCGCGCTGAGACTGTAAGAATACAACGGAATAACTACGGAAAGTATTCCTACACTCATAGTAAAAATGATCAAGGCAAGATATAGCGGCCTAAGATCCATTGTCTCCACCCTGCGTGCATATACCCGATTTGATGGTACAATAACCCTTTTATTCAGATCGGTTTGTTCTACTCAATTATTTACAGCTTTTGTGCATGCATGCGCGCCAACTTCTAACCTTTCGTGTGTATAGGCTAATTTCAAAGACAAATGTTCTAACACGTGCACACGCGTCCCGCAAACGTGTTTCTCTCAAGGTCTCAAAATAGAAAGGTAGTAAAGTACATTTATGGTTGGGTTATGTAACTTCATTGTCAAATAGTGGAGATTGAGAGATTCTTAATGATCAAAGACTATTCAGAGTGCAGAAATCCTAAAATCAATTGAAGATCCAGTATTCTGTCAGAAAGTGAGGAAGACGTTGTGACATTGAAGGTTTTCAACACGCTCAGAAAAAGGAAAGAGAATTTTGTACCAGCGAAAAAGGGTAAAGTCGGCATGTACGTCTGTGGTCCTACCGTTTACGATTACATACACATAGGCAACGCAAGATCTTTCGTTGCTTTTGATGTGATCAGGCGATATCTAGAATACAAGGGCTATAACGTGACATACGTGAGTAACCTAACCGATGTAGATGACAAAACGATTAGAAGAGCAAAAGAAATGGGGATAAGCCTCCAGCAACTTGGAGAGAGATACAGCAGTGATTACTTCAATGACCTAACAACACTTAACATAAAAAAGCCTGATGTTAACCCGCGGGCTACCCAACATATTGAAGAAATTATCGACCTCATTCAAATCTTGATTGACAAGAGATGTGCGTATATAGTTGAGGGAAACGTTTACTGTGATGTCTCAAAGTTTGAAGAGTACGGGAAACTTTCTGGAAACAAGGCAGAAGCGCTAGAAGCTGGAGCCCGAATTGAAGTCGACCCTAACAAGAAGAGCCCTGCCGATTTTGCGCTCTGGAAAAAACAGAAGCCTGGAGAGCCTGCATGGAGTAGTCCTTGGGGCAAGGGAAGGCCAGGGTGGCATGTGGAATGCTCTGTTATGTCCATGAAATACTTGGGGGAAACGCTGGACATTCACGGCGGTGGGAAAGACCTCATATTTCCACACCACGAGAATGAGATTGTGCAATCAGAGTCTGCGTCTGGAAAACCCCTTGCAAAATATTGGCTTCACAACGAATGGCTCACGGTAAACGGGGAAAAAATGTCCAAGTCTCTAGGAAACTTCATCACCGCCCATGAAGCAATAGAGAAATATGGTTCACAGGTCGTAAGGTTTTTTTTGGCTTCGATCCATTATCGAAGCCCTATCGACTTCAATGACAGAAGCCTAAAGCAAGCGAAGAGGAGTCTAGAGAAGTTTATTAATACCGTGGAAAAATTCAATGCACTGGAAGAAAGAAAGCACAAGGAGCCTGACGGCGAAGATCTCCTCAAAAAAGTAGAAAAAACAAGACAAAAATTCGAGGAAGCAATGGATAACGATTTCAACACGCCTCTAGCCGTTTCCGCTCTCTCCAGCCTGATAAGGGAAATCAACCAGTATGTCAAGGATCACGTGGAAATAAACGCGGAAGTCAAAGAAAAGATAACGAAAATCATAAAGAGGCTGATGGAAGATATACTCGGCATCAAGATTGAGAGACAGAAACCGGAAACCGACAAACTTGTGGAAGATCTCATGGACTTAGTCATCGACATGCGGCAGCACCTCCGCGAGCGGCAAGATTGGAAGGCTACAGATAAAATCAGAACCAAACTACGAGCGTTGGGGCTCGTTCTTGAAGACAAGCCTGAAGGTACCGAATGGAAATTCAAGAGAAAACTTTGAAGAGCTGCCTTGTAACTGTCTGATTCTCGATACACATGTGTAATCATATAGATACCGAATTCTTCTGAGCGCACCTGCGATTTGCACCCACAAAAGCGCTGATTGCTGAGCTTTTAAATAAGGTGAGCTTTATTATTGGACCAGACGCAGATCACGCGAACTAAAGTCTTAAAGGAGCCGGCAAGTTGAAACGGATAATTTTTGGAACAGATGGCTGGCGTGGAGTTATCGCTCAAGACTTCACGTTTGACAACGTTAGAGTGGTTGCTCAAGCCATAGCTGACTACCTAAAGGCTACAGGATTGGACCAAAGGAGCTTGATTGTTGGCTTCGACACACGGTTTCTGTCAGACAGGTTTGCAAGAAGTCTCGCCGAGGTAGTGGCCAGCAACGACATACCAGTTTTTTTGACTACAAAACCGTCTCCGACGCCCCTAATCTCCTTCACCGTGAAAAACCGCAAGGCAGGCGGAGGTGTGGTTATTACCGCTAGCCACAACCCGTTCATGTACAGCGGGATAAAGTTCAAGTCCGAGTACGGCGGTTCAGCCCTCACCAAAAACACGAAAGAAATTGAGAGTTTTCTTTACAAGAATCCTGTGAAATACGATGCGGAAAAAAGGGAGCAATACACCAAAGAAGCGAATTTTGAGCCCGACTACTTGGACAAGATAGAAAGTCTGGTGGATTTACAGCTCATCGGAGAAGCTGGTTTCAAAATCGTTGCTGATGCCATGCACGGGGCCGGAGACAGAGTAATTGCAAGGCTGCTCTCGGCCACCAAATGTCAGGTAAAAGATATTCGCTTTCAACCTGATCCCATGTTTGGCGGGGTGAAACCCGAGCCTATCCGCCAAATCTTGCAACCTCTGATCGACGCAGTCTTAGAGTGGGACGCTGACATCGGGTTGGCGACGGACGGAGATGCTGACAGGTTTGGGGTGATCACTTCTAAGGGAGCATTCGTCTCGCCTCATGAAGCCTTGGCACTACTCATTCTGCATCTGCACCAGAATAAAGGCTGGAGGGGTGGGGTGGTGAAGACGGCGTCGGTGTGCAACATTGTGTCCAACGTAGCTGAAAAACTAGCGTTACCGGTCTATGAGACAGCGGTGGGCTTCAAAAACATATGTGAGCTCATGCTTGAGAAAGACATCCTCGTCGGCGGAGAAGAAAGTGGAGGCGCTGGCTTCAAGAATCATGTACCCGAGCGCGACGGGATCCTGGCGTCTCTCTTAATCTTGGAGATGATGGCCATGGAAGAAAAAGGCATTAACGAAATCTTGAAAGAACTGAAGGGGGAGTTTGGTGAAGTGCACTACGATCGAGTTGACCTCCCGTATGACAAGCCAAACCGTATGGAGCTTGTCCCTAATCTGCAGACAAACCCGCCACGCCAAGTTTGTGGCCTGAAAGTCACTAAAGTCGACACCTATCTTGGAGTTGAGGTTGTTAACGGAATCAAATTTCACTTTGCCGACCAGCGAGGTTGGCTTCTGATAAGAGCTTCGGAAACAGAACCTATCATGAGGATTTACGCAGAGGCAAGCAGCGACGACTTGGTGCAACAATTGCTGGGAGAGGGGCAGCAACTCCTCGAAAGAGGAGCTAAGAACTAAGAGAGACGGCTCTTCTACTTTTCAAGGTGCGTATTAGATTCGAAGCTTCGGAAGCAGATTTCGCACGGGCGACCTTCCGCGCCTTTTCCAAAACCAGTCGAGCTCCACATCGAGGGCACCGTCTCGTTTTCTGAGTTGTTTTGGCCAACAAGAATTGTCCACACCTGTAGCAAACGATCACGATGAACATCTAATGCGCCTCACCAGGCGAAAGGTTTTTCCTCAACACCGTTTTAACTGCTGTAAGAGGATGTTAATAAATGCGCGGTGTCTCGCTAATTGACCTTGCAGCCAAGTATTTCAGACAGAGAGGCTACAAGATAGAGAAGAACACAGTTTTGGAGGGACTTTCTGGGCTCCCTCACAATTTTGACCTGGTTATCCGCAAGGATGAGGAGCGACGTCTGGTTTGGATCAGAGACTGGAAGCGAACGGTTGGCGTCAACATGGTGATAAACATGGACAAAGCATCGGCGGATGTTGGCTTTCCAAACCCCGTGATGGTCTCGGGAAAGTTCAGTGGACACGCCAAGGCCTATGCTAACCGCCGAGGCGTCACGTTGTTCACAAAACGTCAAATGATGCAAGGACTAGGATAGACTAAAAGTCTCTCAAAAAATCATGCAATCGCCCTTTCCTTTCAAGTTTCCCTAACCAATCCACTATGCCCACGCCACACTTTCTCTTCCCTCGCAAGATCAAGACGATCTCTTCCACAACCTCTCCAACTCGCTTACCGCTAACATCAATTTCACACACTTTTTCAGAACCACAATCCCTCACCACATCCCATAGACAAGCATCCAAAACCTCAGCAGCCAAGTTTTCCCAAAGTTTTCTCCCGCTAAACCCGCGTTCCTCCATCGCTTCTTTTAGTTCTTCGGGATCCCGCCTGAGAACAAAGACCATGTGAATGTCTTGGATTGGCACAACATCGATCGCGTAGAGGCCGTCGACTATGATATCTCCCTCAGAATCGCTCATAATTGTTTGTAGCCGTTCTGAAACTTTCTCCAAATCAGCGATTATTGTTCCTCTGGCTTTGTCCACGCCGCTGGTCAGCTTTTCCCGCTTGACTAGGTCTGATAGATCGATGTGGAGGGCGTCCAGTCTGGAAGCCAAGAGGTTGGAGACCGAGGTTTTTCCCACGCCGGGAGTCCCCGTAATCAAGATGACTCGCTTGAACGCATTCACCTTCTTCAAACAAATCTTGTTTGCTTTTGTTTGCACGCGTCATGCGGACGCGAATGATTGCCTTTCACTCAAGCCACATCTCCATTTCTATCGCGTCAAGGAACTCTCCAGCCCAGTTGACGAGTCGGTGGTGGTGTCCGCACGTCTGGAACCCTAGACTCGTGTAGAATGCTACACTTTCCGTGTTCTGGGCCATTATGAAAAAACCGAGGTGTCTGAATCCCTGTTTCTGACACCAAGGAAGAACTCCAATTTGCCAGAGGGCTGTGCCAACTCTGCATCGGCGGTAGTTAGGCGTCACCCACGTGCCTACCTCGCCGCAGTGCGTAAGCCGTTTGCTGTAGGTCCAACGTTGAGCGATAGCTGCAAAGCCTGCGAATTTTGTCCTGTCTATTCGGGCCACAAAAACAGCTTCTCTCGGATTCAGATTCTCGATATATTCTTTCTCCTCTTCGACTGTGTAATGGTCGAGTACTGTGCGGCGCTCCTCTCTACAGATGTCAATCAGTCTCACTATATCCCGTACGTCCAGTTTGGGGTCCGCTCTCATGACCTCAATTTCATTTGGCATTTTTCCACCATCAGCTCCATTTTAGGAGATTGCGCTTTCCATATCATTATCTGATTCTTTGTTTGGTCCTTGGGCACTACTACGCGCACGCAGACTTAATAAGTCTGTACAAGCTTTTGGTTTCTAGCTTGGAATGGAGACGCTTCTATGATCACAAAAGAAAAAATCGGGAAGTGTGCGGAATCCATTGTAACTGGCATGAACCTCAAGAGAGGGGAAGCAATTGTAATACGAGGAGGAGCCCACACCCAAGAGCTCCTCGAAGAGATAGGTATTTTAAGCTACAAGAAAGGCGCCCAGCCATTGATCATGGCAACCACAGACGATTATTCAGCAAGGGTCTATGATGAAATCCCGAAGGAAACTCTGGAAGTAACTCCTAAGCATTACCTAGGAGCGATCAAAGAAGCTGATGCCTATGTGGTGGTTGAACCTTTCCAAGATCCCAAAATCCAAACAAAGTTTCTGCAAGAAAAGATTGCCGCCAAGACAAAGGCGAACGTTCCTATTCGAAAGGAGCTCTACGGAGAAGAGACAGGGAAAGGGAAGAAATGGACCTACGCCGGCTGGCCGACACAAGATGCGGCAAAATTCTACGGCGTTGACTACAACGATCTGGAACGATTAATCATCGAAGGCATGATGGTGCCTGCCGCGACTCTCAAGGCGAAGACCTCGAAACTGGCCAAACGTTTGGGAAAAAAAGATGTGCTTCACATTACTGACAAAAAAGGCACCGACTTCACGTGCAAGATCAAAGGGCGCCGTATCTACGAGGACGACGGCATCATCGATGATCATGACATCGAAATGAACGATCTAGGCAACAACCTACCGGCTGGGGAGCTCTTCATTGCACCGCATGAAACCTTCGGTGAAGGAACCATATACTGCCCCATCACCATAGATTGGTTCACCAACAAGATCATTAAGGACATCACACTTCGCTTCAAGGATGGAACGCTCCTTCTCGACGAATGCACTGCAGGAGCCAATCGCGACCAAATAACTGACACGTTCAAACGTTGCCTAGAAATTGATAAGAAAGAGAAAGAGGTTAGAACGACGCACATCGCCGAATTGGGAATAGGATGCAACCCGGCAATTGACAAAGCTATTGGCTATGTGCTCACAGACGAAAAATTAGGTGGCTCTGTTCACATCGCCTTCGGTTCAAACATCGGCTACGGAGGAACCTCAAAGTCAAGTATGCACTGGGACTTTGTAACTTATCCGAGCGCAACAATTGAAATCGTTGGTACAGAAGAGGTCATCATGAAAGATGGAAAACTTCCCTAGAATCAAATAGACTCTTGCCTCCATACACTAGCACGCAAACATTGGTTTTCCAATACGCGTGAACGCTTTATTCTGTTGTTGTCCAAAAGCATCTTTTTGGAGAGGTGACCTTGCCCTTCTTTTTCAGGCCTTTTATGATCTTGGAGACTTCATCTTTGGGTAGACTGATCATTTCTGCAATATCTCCAGGCCTAACTGGTTTTCCGACTTTTCTCATGGCTTCAAGCACCGTTTGCTCTTTATCCTCCATTTCTTCCATCCTCCAACCTAGCTAGAATGGTTGAATTTATTAGGTTTCCGATTCGGAAAGTGCATGGATGCCCGCCAGATTGCACGCGTCGAGCAAGACCGTCTAAATCCCGAATGAGTGGCACGTTATCTAGAATGTTCAAACTGTTTAATTAGGCTCACGTTTCCAAAACGTTTGTGGGCCGGTAGTTCAGTGGAATGAATGCCGCCCTCGCACGGCGGAGGTCGCGGGTTCAAATCCCGCCCGGTCCACCATGCGTGAACCCGGTTTAATTTCCGTGAAGGAAGGGATTTTTAGAATTGTTTGGGAGTTGAAGAAAAAGAGGCTATGCAGATTCGACTATCAAAGGCTACGCGAGAAAGCTCAAGACTGTTTCGAGGCAAGTAGATCTAAACAACCCTGACTCAGTAAGATCGTTTGTTGCCAGAAAGAATTGTAGTAACGCTTTCAAAGAAGCCCTTGTCAACGCTTATGACCATTACGTGAAGTTGAATGGATTATTATGGAACAAACCTTTGTACAAGAGACAAAGAGGCTTACCATATGTAGCAACAACAGAGCAAATTAACAAGATAATCTCTAGAGCTTCGAAGAAGTATGCTTTAGTTTTCTCTGTTCTAAGAGACACTGGTTTAAGGCCGATAGAAATTCACAAGTTAACACTGAAGAACATTGACTTGGAAAGAGGAGCAATTACAGTTAAGTCAGCTAAGTTTGGCAATCCAAGAGTCCTCAAACTCAAACCTTCAACACAAGCTATGCTGCGAGAATACATTGAAAAGAATAATCCCAGTTTAGATCAGAAGCTATTTCCTAACCCTTCTGCAATTAGACATTCTTTTGCAAGATACCGGAATCTTGTTGCAGTGAAGCTACATGAGCCTACTCTCAAAAAGATTAGGCTGTATGATCTCAGACACCATTTCGCAACCATGCTTTACCATAAGACAAAGGACATTCTTTATGTCAAAGAGCAACTAGGCCATAAGCGACTGGAAAACACTCTAATTTACACTCATCTTGTCGACTTCAAAGACGAAGAGTATATCGTTAGAGTCGCCACGACTGTCAAAGAAGCCTGTCAACTATTGGAAGCTGGATTTGAATACGTGACAGAAATGGACGACGCAAAACTGTTCAGAAAAAGGAAGTAGTGTTCTGTGACTGCTTCTGCTTCTTCTGTTTTGGTATGCATACTGCATACGTTTTAGGAGCTGATGTTGATGCCTCAACCCTGGCTTGTTGGTGTCAAACGCAGAACCTTGGAGGACATTAAGGAGTTTCTTCGGCCTAGCCAAATATACCGTTTGATAACTGATAAGACGTGGCCTTACAAGACTCAATGGAGCTTTTACAATGCCCGGGACAGGGCCCTCATGGCTCT
>CP070636.1:1047025-1050042 GCA_020356305.1 Candidatus Bathyarchaeota archaeon
TATTCCATCCGTCCTTATTCCTATTCCATTAGGGTGCCTTCCACAAGCATGGATAAACAGGACTGGAATATCCGTTTCCCGTCGTCCGTCGTCGTTCCGTGTTGGTTGGTTGGTTGGCTTAAATTTTAACCCCAAAATCCAATGGTCGTTCTCTAGGTCACTTGATATTCTTCGCCTTCTCTCAGCATCACAACTTTGATGTTTGATTTGGCTTCCACCTTCTTTCTGAACTCTTCAGGGTTTTTGTCCCAACGGTGCATCGGTATTACAACCTTGGGGTTGATTGCCAATGCTGCTTCTGCAGCCTCAGGGTTATCCATCGTGTAGGTGCCTCCACTTGGAATCAAGGCTACATCCACTTGTCTCAGCTGTCGCATTTCAGGAATGAAATCGGTATCTCCTGCATGATAGATTGTCTTTCCTTCAACCGCTATGAGGTAGCCGACCCCGTACCCTTTAGGATGATAAGGTGTTCCAGGAGATCTGAAACGTTTGTAATTGTAAGCTTCGACTGCTCTAACCTTTATGTCGCCAACTGTTGTCTCTTCTCCAGTTTTGAGCGTCTTGACGTTTCCACTGATGTTTGGAATGCAGTCTTCAGGCGCAATTATCACAGTGTCCTCCTTGCGAATCGTCTTGATCTTGGATGGATCGCAATGGTCAGTGTGGGAATGCGTAACCAATATCAAATCTGCCTTCTCGGATGGTTCACTGTATTTCTCCAAGTCGATGTAGGTGATGCTTTTCTCAGTCTTAATTTGGAAGCAGGCATGCGCCAGCCACTTTATGGAAACAACCATTCTTACCCACCGCCTTCCTTTATTGTTCATTTACCTATATAATTCCCTAATGACTAATTCGCGTGCGCATTGACTCTTTTACTTCATGCATGCATGAGCTAGGACTTCTATTTCTGCTACTGTAAACGTATGCATACTGCATACAAAAACAGCTGGAGAAGAAGCAGCTGTTGGTGGCTTCTTCTGCTTCTATAGAGTCCCGACTTTTGGTCCGCTTTTTGTGTAAGCCAATTGATTGTGAAACAGACCTCTGATGGAGGATGTGATCACTGGATCATGTGCTGCTGGGTTGTACACAAATAAGACCGTTGCTTTTGGTGAAGAGGTTGCTTCAAGAAGAAAATGCATGAAGTTATAGGTTTTTTGGAATCCACATCTGATCATGACGCTGGAAATGTTATCGAAGAGCATGTTTATGGTTTTTTCTTCCTGAACTCTTAGAACTTCAAGGGACGCGCTTAGAAGGACCGAAAGGTCGTGTGCGGGTAGAAGAATTTCCTTATCGTTGATCTGCTGAAGAGAGGATGTGTTGGAAGTTAGAACAAAAAACTTTACATTTTCGGCTTCACTAAGCGTTGAATGCAAGGCGCTGTTTATACTCGTGAAGACGAACAATGGCTCACTGCTTCTTCTTGCCTCGGAAGCAAACTTGAGAAGGGCTTTGTGATAGTCTGACGTTGGATCAATTTCCAACAGCATTTTTTTGCCGATCATTTGTTGGTGGGTCATTCCAAATGACTCTGAGACTTCGTCTGTTTTCTTCTTACGCCTACGTTTTGCAGTTAAGAGAAAGAGAAGCCCGAAGACTACGGGCAATGCAAACAAAATCGTTGTAACCCAGCCGAATGGCGCGTGCGCGCGTACATAAGTAGCTTCATACCTGATCAAGTCGGCTTTGAAATCAAACGGTGTATCCGCTATCTTGACTCCCTTGACTCTGAATTTCCAGTAGCCAGTAGCATTTCTGAAATGAGTAGGATTGACAGTTATGGTTTGGTTTTTCGTTTCATCTGTGTTTGTGGTGGCGCTTGAGACATAATTCATAGATCCATTCCCGTTTGTTGGGTAGCTGCCAAGAGAATAATTGTAGAGTTGTAGTGTGACACTAATTGAGGCGATCGTCCATGCGCTGTTAATCGAGAAGTCTAGTTGAGCCCATGTTTTGTTATCGGCTGAACCAGTGAATTCAACTTCCGTTGTGTATTCCTTGGACCAAACACGTAACAGTGTGACATCTATATTCCAACTGTCTTGAGTCACGTCACCTGTTTCTTTGCCTCCTTTAAATCGAACTGCAAATGTTGGCGAGTTTAGGTGAGAAGAAACTGAAACGTTGTTCCATCCGTTCGTGAGGTCTGCTAGAAGGTTTTGCCATGCTATGCCATTCCAAACGTCAACTCGAATATCTTCAGCATCCATGGTACCTCCATATACACAAAGCAATTCGTTCGACTCATCGTAGTCTACGTCTGTCCATTGAACCTCTAAATCAAGCTCATAATTCGCTTGCGCGCTACCATTTCCACCGGTATTTTCCTCTGTTAAAGTGTCACTAATCAAATCTGGACCGTATTGTTGTGCTGAGAAATTGGCGTGTGTTCCTTTATCGGCAGAGGAATCCACGTCAAATGTGTTGTTGTCCACAAAATCCGATGCATCTATTCCTGAAAAATAACTTCTAAAAGTCATGTAGTCGCTATTGTCAGACTGCAAGTGTGTTAAGGTACCTGAAATTCTAGTGGTTGCGCCGAGGAGGTTGTATCCATTTGGGTGGTATGTGCTTACCGTTTCTGAAGCAACTATTTTTGTGGAAAGTAGTAGTTGGATGCTGAAAATGATGAGCAATGTTGCTGATAGGGATGCTTTGCCTTTTCTATGCATAGTAAAGTCTTCTCCTTTTACTTTGATTGTTTACCATCATTCTTCTTCTGGTCATTTCGACGCAGGTTCCCCGTGTTTGACGGTGTTTGAGGTCAAGCAAGTGTGCGTTTGTTTATTGATTTGATTGAACCGTTTTTCAATAGCAAGAAAAAAACCAGGGGTGTGGCTGATCTGCGAATGCTTGATAGGTCTTCGTCTACGGTTTCAACAAGGACCGCGTTTAATTGGTCTTCTTCTTTCAATGTTATTTCACTATCACCCAGTTGCTAGGCCACGTATGGTGTCAATGAGATTCCCTGGTCTGAAATTGCGATATTGTTATAGTTTTGGTTATGA
>CP070636.1:1050142-1055178 GCA_020356305.1 Candidatus Bathyarchaeota archaeon
GTTCCAGCAGACTCGACCTCTAGATCGTTTCGAAGCTTTTTCAGTAGAGCCTCGGCCACAGGGCTTCTAAAGGAGTTGCCCGTACAGACAAAAAGAACTTTCATAGTTGTTCATCATGGTCCTAGGTGTCCTATTACTGTTTGGGCTAGCACCGTTTTCAATCCAGTTTCCATCAGCGTTTCCCGGGCTATTCTCATTTCCGCGACAGACGGCCTCTCCATATCAAATCGACGAAAAGTAGGAAAATAGTCCAATAAGCAAACCTGAACTTCAGGGTCAATGTCTGCTATTTTCTCTCCCATCTCCCGAATCTCCTCCAAAGTTATGAGGTATCTATTGTAAGGAATACCCACTCCGACGAAGAGAGACTCGGGATAATATTTGTCAATGATGTACTTGGTGACTTCCCATGCGTTTTTCAAGTACCGTTCGGCAAGCTCTCTGTCGGCGATTCCTGTTATCTTCGTGAAAGTCGCTGGTCTCAGCGCCTTCAAGTCTGGACCGATATCGGTCACTCCCGCTTCCGCCAGACGATCCACATGATCTGGAGTTAACACCGTTGCATTCGTGTCGAGATGCAGTCTCGCGTGGTCATCCGAATTTAGGCGTCGCAACTCCTGAAAGAATTGTGTGAGCCACGCTCGGTTGAGTGTGGGTTCTCCTCCTGATATGGCCATGCGGTCCACTCCGTATCGGTCTCGTTGAGCTGTCAAAATTTCAGCTGCGTCTATTGGCTTCAGAGCCGGCGTGATGTTATCGTAGGTAACCGTGTAGTTCTGGCATTGGGGGCAGTGCAGGTTGCAGCCATGGGCAAAGCATGCTACCTCCACGTAGTAGAGATCACTCTTTTTCACCCTCCATGGTGTGCCGACGCCTCCAATCAGGTGAGGTTGAAACCCGGAAACCCTTCGAAGTGGCGCATAGTCTTTAGGCAACGTCAAGCTGACATTCATTCCATCTCGAACTGACGTCAAACAAGCTGGCTGAGGCTCTCCGTCCACCAGCAGGGCACAAGCGTAGCATCCACCCGTCTCGCAGGGGGCAAAGACCTTAGATTCGCCGGGAAGCTTGCCAAATTCTAAGCCAAGCAGTTCTAGGGCACGCTTGAGGGTGATGCGCTCCGGCACGGCAAAACGGTTGCCATCAACAATGATGGTAATCTGCTTCCGAGGGATTGTGTCTCTGACGCGCTCAATTGCGCTGTGCGGGCAAGCCGCGTAGCAAACTCCGCAGTCAATGCAAGCGGTTTCAAACCGCTCTATGCTGGGCTTGCGAACCCCAGGACAAAAGAAATATTCGGTACAGAAACCGCAATTCCTGCACTCTTTCGAAATTTTGCGGCAAACATAGAAAGAGGAAGGCACAACCAACGCCTCAATTTGTCTAAACTATGCGCGCACGCTCCATTCAGTTACATGCGAGCGTGAACTAGTTTCCAACATCGTTCATTATCATGTTCCTTCGCCAAAAAATTCCGCGAGTTTTCTTGTCTCGGGCCTGCTCAAAATTTCTGCACACTTCCTCGGATCTAAAGCCCTAAAATCCAGCCCAAGGGTGGTCAAAAGTCTCTGAACGCCCTTTGCCAAACGCGGAGCCACCAGCACTCCTCGGACTTCACGACTCACTGTAGCCTTGACAGAGTCCACATACTTCGCCAGCTGCAGGGCGGTCTTCTTGCCAGCGGTCTTCCTTTTAATCTCCACAACAACGAATTTTCCGTCCCCGTCAATTCCATAGATGTCTATAAACCCAGGATCAACTTTCTTCTCGTATGCAATTGGCTTAAAACTTGGTTCCAAAATTTCTGGTTCAAGCAGAATCGCCCTTTGCATGTCCTCTTCACTTGCGTAGAGCGAAAACTTTCCCTTGTCAACCAACCTGAGAGCTGAAAGTAGGTAGACGCGATCAAAAAACACTCTGACCGACTCTGAAGGTTTCCTTCGAACAGCCTTAACCTCAAAAACATCGCCAGCTGAACGGCTCTGAAACAGACAGCCCGGTGGTTGCCAGTTGACAGGTTCATAACCGGTGGGTCGGTGCACAAGCACAGAGCCATCCTCCTTAATCATAATGATTCGTTCGCCAGGTTCCAGCTTCGACGTCGCCCTCCCTCGATACTCCACCCAACAGTTCCCCACTATGATTACAGCCTTACGTTCTGAAAGCGCGTTTCTAACGAACTCCGCCGCCTCTTCAAGGTTCGGAATTTCGAGAGTCACAAGAGGCTTTCGACTGGACACTCAACTCGCCAACAAACTTTAGAAGCTAAAGAACACAGATAAAACTTCTGAAGATTCATGGCGAAATGGAATAAAAAACGTGAAGTCATGCGTCACTATGACTCTTTAGCTCCTGCTTACGACGCCCAATACAGTGAGGAACAAGAACGAAAGTTAGAAGCGGCATTAAGCAACACAAGCCTCAAAAAACACAGTCTTGTGCTAGATGTTGGCTGTGGAACTGGCTTACTATTCAAACATATGGAAAAGTCGATAGAACTTCTCGTGGGCCTAGACATATCACCAAGAATCCTCAAAGAGGCGAAAAAAAGCCGAAAACAACTTCACGCAACATCACTCGTCCGCGCCGACGCCGACTTCACCCCGTTCCAAGACAATGTTTTCGACACAACTTTCGCCATAACTCTTCTGCAGAACGTGCCAGCCCCGTTAGCGACGCTTCGCGAAATGAAGAGAGTTACCAAAAACCATGCGTTTCTTGTCATTACGGGGTTGAAAAAAAGGTTCTCTCAGGAAGCTTTCGTGAAGCTTCTTGAAACAGCGGGTTTAACAAGTCTAGTGATAGAATCGGGCGGCGAACTGAAGGGATACGTCGCCGTATGTCGGAAGAGGAGAAAACACTTAAAAGAACGCTGTAGCTCGTATAGAATGAAGATTGAACATGCCAACGCACGGTAGTTTGTCGAAAGCTGGGAAAGTTCGCTCCCAGACACCAAAGATTGAGCGAATGCCTAGGAAAAGACGTATTCCTAGAGTGCGGTGTCGACGTAACTACGAGAAAAGAGTGATTCTACAGAGGGAAACAGGCCAGAACACGGGCGGCAGTAGCCGGAGAAGGCGGCGGCGGCGGCGATAGTTTAAACATTTCAGTTCAAAGACTCGACAGCTGATTGACCCTAAGTTTTTAGGCTATCACAATCATACAGCGTAATTCATCTCTGAGATTGAGCTTCGTTTGTTTTTGCCTCTTTTCTCAGCGCTCACATTAGAATGCTCTTAAAGCCTTTCAAAAAGAAGAGACCTATAATACAACGAACAATAACAGTTAGACAGCTTCCATAGCCCCCCTCACGGGATACACATTGGGAAAATGCCAAATCTGCCATCAACACTCTTCCTTAACCTCAAGCCAGCTCGGAGTTTGCCTACAATGCATCCGAGAAAAACCAGACGAAGCACTCAAAATAACAGATAAAGTTCACACCCAAACCCGAGAAAAATTCGGACTCCCACCAAAACCACCACAAGACCCCCACGGAATCCCATGTGGCATGTGCTCCAACAACTGCAAGGTTCCGGCCAACGGCAAAGGCTTCTGCGGCTTAGCCTTCAACATAGACAACCGATTGACCCGAATGGGAGGGACCTTGGAAAAAGGAATCCTGCAATGGTACTATGACCCGCTACCGACCAACTGCGTCGCTTGGTGGTTCTGTCCTGGATGCACGGGCGCAGGCTACCCCAAATACTCCTACAAGCGAGGCGCAGAAACTGGCTACGCCAACTTGGCTGTCTTTTATGGAAGCTGCAGCCTTGACTGCCTTTTCTGTCAGAACTGGCATTACCGGAATTTATCTGCAAATCTTCAACCAGTGGTGAGCGCGGAGAGCCTAGCAGCTAAAGCTGACGCTCACGTATCATGCATATGTTTCTTCGGAGGAGACCCCTCGGTGCAGATGCCACATGCCCTCCAAACAAGTCGCCTCGCGTTGGAAAAGGCGAAGAGCGAAAAGCGCATCTTAAGAATCTGCTGGGAGACAAACGGATATTGGAAAAAAGAACTTGCAATACAGGCGGCTGAGCTCTCTTATGTCAGCGGCGGAAATGTCAAATTCGACCTGAAGACATGGGACGAAAATCTGAACAAGGCTCTGTGCGGAGTTTCCAACGTGCCCACCCTCCAAAACTTCCAAATAATAGGCCGCAGATTTTTCAAAGAACGCTCCGAACTGCCCATCCTAACGGCGAGCACCCTGATGGTACCGGGATATGTGGATGTCGAAGAGATTCGCACCTTGGCAAGTTTCATAGCGGAGGTAGACCCAAGAATCCCCTACACTCTGTTGGCTTTCTATCCCCAATATGTCCTCACAGATCTGCCCCCAACATACCGAGAACTTGCCCACAAATGTCGAGAAGCAGCGAAAGAGCACCTAGAAAACGTTAGGACAGGCAACGTTGGTCTACTTACATGTTAGTTTCCTTTGTGTGCATGCCCATGTTGGTTTCTATCATGTTTGATCGATATCTTGTCGGTAGACTGCAGAAGTCAGTTCCTTGTGGGGCCACTCGCTGGGATTTGAGAATCAATCTGCTGGTGAAGTTTCTCCTTGATGCTCGGACCGAACTAACCCTGACAAGGTTTTCAACCTGTCCAAAATTTTTCCCAAGAGGCTTTCAAATAAAGAGATGTTAATCCAAAGGTTATGAGAAAAGTAACTACGTAAAACAATGGATCAGGTACACCTATCTTTCTTGCTCCTAGAAGAGGTTCAGGTCTGTCTCCACCCAAGAAGACCCAATGTCTTAGTCCTATTTGAGGAAAGACGACGTAGAATGGGAGGTCGAGGAGACCGAAGAGACCTGAAATCTTCAGTGCAATTTGCGTTGTATGTCCAAGTTTGGTCTTCAGTAGAACCAGAACTAGGAACCACGAAACGACGTTGGTCGTCAATGAACCACCTAAGAGGAAAAGGCCGCTCTCAAACTCTGCAAGACCCATGACCATAACTTGCCCCAGACAAAACTGCGGAGTTATGCCAAGTCGAGGATAGATCTCAAAATAGGCTATCTTCA
>CP070636.1:1055278-1063731 GCA_020356305.1 Candidatus Bathyarchaeota archaeon
ATGCTAGGCTTGTCAGCATCGAAGGAAACGTGGTTACTATCGAAACGGATCTTGGGACCATAGAGGCCGATCTAACTGATATCAATGCTCGGCTTGTCAGCATCGAAGGAAACGTGGTTACTATCGAAACGGATCTTGGGACCATAGAGGCAGATGTCAGCGACATTCAGGCAGAAGTGGTTCCAACAGGATATGACTTTAACCTGCTCGCCACGATATTAGCTCTAATCGCGGCCATAGGAGCATGGTTCTCGACGATGCTCATCCGAAAGAAACCACAGCTTCCACCGTCAAAAGCAAAGAAAAAGTAGACCTCCCTTCTTTTTTTCGGAAGCACATCTTTCTCTGCAACGAATTGAACGTGTGATTTCATTTTTCGAAAGAAATAATATCCTTGCTGCGCTGACTATCTCTTGGAAGTTTGCCCCGTGCCAGCTAATCTCACAGCAGAGGCCAAACACAAATGGAGAGAAGCTTCTCAAGCAAGGAGACCTGAACAAAAAATTGAGAAACTCCAAGAATTCTTGAGTCTAGTTCCCAAGCATAAAGGCACAGAAAACCTGCGATCTCAAGTTAAGAGGAAAATAGCTACACTTCGAAGAGAGATAGCTGAGAAGAAGCGAAAAAAAGCTGGAGGGGGAGGGGCAAGGTTCTTTGTTGAGAAGGAAGGAGACGCTCAGGTCATAGTCTTGGGACCCACCAATGTGGGACGTAGTAGCCTTCTCTCTCTTTTGACTAACGCCAAAGTGGAAATATCCAGTTATTTATACACCACCAAAGAGCCAACGCCCGGCATGTTTCAGTATCAAGACCTGCAGTTTCAGATAGTAGAGGCACCGGCATTGATGGAGGGTGCTGCAGATGGAGGAACATGGGGGCCTCAAACTTTAACTGCAGCCAGAAACGCGGATGGGCTTATTCTCATGATCGATTTGTCCCAAGATCCTGTTGAACAATTCTCGCTAATCTTGCGAGAATTAGAAAAGGCAAGAATTCTCACTCGAAAGCCCAAAGCTAGGGTTGAAATCGAAAGGAAACATATGGGTGCCGGGCTAAAAATCATCATGCTAGGGCATCTTCACGGCAGTTCCTCAAAAAATGTGGAGCAACTTCTAAAAAGCTATGGAATAAATGACGCCACTGTCAAGATTCAAGGGGAAGCTGCATTAGACGATGTTGAAGATGCCATTTTCGAAGGCACAGTCTATCGATCAGCCATCATCTTGGCCAACAAGGCGGATATACTGAATGCTGAGGAAAAAATTGAACAACTGAAAGAAGTTGCCGGAGTGGAAATGAATATTCTTCCGATATCCTGCAAAACCAAATCTGGACTTGAGAAGCTGGGACAGGAAATATTCGAGATGCTTGACATAATTCGGATTTACACAAAAGAACCTGACGAGAGGTCTCCCTCCAAAAAACCCTTCACTGTCAGGAAGGGCACTACTATCTTAGATTTGGCAAGGCAGATTCACAGTGATTTGTACAAACAGTTCTCTTACGCAAAAGTCTGGTCAAAGCGGCTGCGCTTTAGCCCACAAAAAGTTGGCAGGGCCTTCATTCTCGAAGACGGTGACACCGTCGAAATCCATATGAGGTAAACAATAAATTGGTTTGGCAGCGACTATTTCTTTAAGCCTCGCCGCACGAGTACGGGAACCTGTAGGAGATCAACTGATGAAGAAAAAGGTGCTGTTCATTTGTACAAATAACTCTGCTCGCTCTCAAATGGCAGAGGGACTGCTGAATACTCTTCACGGAGACAGATATGAAGCCTATAGTGCAGGGCTAGAGCCTACTGAGGTTAATCCATACGCTATCAAAGTAATGGCAGAAATAAACATTGACATTTCAAAGCAACGTTCAAAAAGTATCGAGAAGTTTCGCAGAGACAGCTTCGACTATGTAGTGACAGTATGCAATCATGCAAAAGAGGTGTGTCCCATTTTTCCTGGAGGCAAAGCATTCCTTCATAAGGGCTTCACGGATCCATCCGAATTCAAAGGCGCTGAAGGCGAAATATTGGCAAAGGTCAGACGCATAAGAGATGAAATAGCGGATTGGATCCACGAAACATTTGGTGCAGAAAATGAAGGCGGAGGCATCAGGTGAACCAGTTTTGCGCCCCCCCGTCTTTTGAGTAGATTAGTCCGTGTCGATTCTAATCCTTCTGATATGTGTTGGAGGCGTGAAGGCCAGGCCGAGCCTCGGAAGGCTTTCTTTTATTTTGATAGGGGCGCTCAGCAATTTCTTCATTCCTTCGACGTGAGCTGCTCCGACTAGAGCAAGGATGTTCGGTTTCTCGCTCTGTCTTAGTTTCTCTGAGGCTATCCAAGCTAATCTGGCAGCCATAATGGTGTTACGTTCGTCTATTAATACTCGCCAAACCGCGGGAGCCTTCCTCCGAAGGTTTTCCAGTCTCCTCTGGTAGCTGTTGACAACTTCGTCTTTGAAGCCTTGCTCCCAAAGCCGCGTCATTCTGTCTTCTTGAGGAAGAAAAGGAAGATTTACTCTGAAGATCCAAGTTGGGGTCATCAGTTGCCGGATCCTCAGGCCTATTTCACGTTCAGATATGTCTATGAGCCATATATTGGCATTCACGTTTCCCAGGGCATTGACTGCACCAAGGAACTCGCATTTCGTCTCGCAAGTATCACGTCTCAGACATCCCCAGCAGGTCATGTTCAGACTTCTGAAGCGTTTCAAATCCAACTCGACGGCAAGATCGTCGGGGCGAAATTGTTCAACCGCCTGATAGGCATCTTGAAGACTGCGCTTCGTGAAGTGGGCGGTACCCAATAGACCAACGTATTCGTTGTAGTCCACGTTGTAGATCTCCGTTTGCATAGATATCACCCGGGCGCGCATACGTCCCTGGATGAGGGTATTTCAAAGAGGATTCCATCGTCCTTTGCTGCCAAAACTCTCAACTTCTTGGGCATCCAACGTCTTAATTACCAAAAGGTAAGATCCAATATGGATTACCAAATGGTAATATTTAAGCTTTGTTCTCGGATTGACCTAGAAACTGTGCATCTACCTGTGAGGCAATGCTGAGCCATGCAACTTGGTGAGCATGCGCACGCAATGCCTCTCCCAATCAGCTGGGCTTCAAGAGCAATAATGAGAGAAAAAAGAGCGTCCAATTGAAAGAGTCTAGAGCCGGGCGCGCGCCAAGTCAACGCGCATGCATTAGATAGCTGTTGAAGCATCTGTTAGATAGATTTCACTTCTTGACATTTACGCTTTCGACAGCTCTTTCGACAGCTTCCTCCATGCTGTCTAGGACTTGAATGCCTGTCTGTTCAAGCATCTGTCTTCCTTCTTCCTCCTTGGTTCCCACCAGCCGTATGATCACAGGCTTGACAAAGTCCATTCGACTCTTTGCATCCAATATGCCCTTGGCGATCTCATCACAACGGGTGATGCCTCCCAAAACGTTGATAAAAACAACGTCAACTTGTGGATCAGAGAATACAAGGTCGAGAGCCGCGGCCATTTGGTCAGGGGAGGCTCCACCGCCCACGTCGAGAAAATTCGCCGGGTGTCCCCCATATAGCTGAATTGCGTCCAGAGTGGCCATCACCAAGCCTGCACCGTTTCCGACTACTCCGATGTTTCCTTGAAGTTTGACGTACATCAACCCCTTTTGTCGAGCTTCCAGTTCCTGCGGGGTAAGTTCAGATTTCCCTCTTTCAATTAGCCGCCGCTGGAACTCTGGGTGGCGATACAATGCGTTGTCATCAATTATTAGACGAGCGTCCCCTGCCGCGAATTCCCCTCGAGTTGTTTCAATGAACGGGTTCATTTCGCACAGTTCAGCGTCATAGTCCATTGCTATTCTGCAGAGCTTGAGGAAAATCGTTGCTAACTCAAGCATTTGATTCCCCCCGTAGCCCAGTTTTCTGACAATTTGGCGAGCGTGGTACCGTCGGAATCCGTGTAAAGGGTCGATAGAGACTTTGATGATCCCTTCCGGACTGGTTGACGCGATTTCTTCTATTTCAATGCCGCCCTGAGACGAGGCTATAGCAACGTAAGACCGACTGGAACGATCCACGGTTATACCCAAGTAAAGTTCCCTAGTTATGTCAAGCTTTTGCTCCACCAGAACGCTTTGAATTCTATAACCTTTTATTTCTGCACCAAGCAGTTTCCTCGATGCAAGTTCGGCTTCATCAGGTGAGTTCGCGAAAAGGATTCCGCCCGCTTTTCCTCTCCCCGCCACCAAGGCCTGAGCCTTGACAGCGACTGGCGCCTTGACTCGCACAGCGATCTCTCGAGCTTGTGCTGGAGAGTCTGCGAGCCCTCCACTGGGAATTGGTATTTCATAGGTGGATAGGATTTCTTTTGCCTCATATTCGAAGAGTTTCAATAGGGAGCCTCCGAAGGCTATCTAAGGGTTTGGATCGTGACGTACGATTTCGTGTCCTGGATTCCATCCAATGAAGCCAGCCCCTTTAACGTCTCATTCAGCTTTTCCCGCTCTACGACAAGGATGGCGTCCATGTCTCCAGCTACTCTAAAGACTCGTTGAATGGGAAACTTGGTCATTTTTTGGTAGACTTTCTCCCTCTGAAGTGGCGAGACTTTGATGAAAACAAAAGCGGGACTCGCGGACACTCCCAACGTATTAAGCCCCTTTTCCGTTACATCTATGAACCCCCTACCCGTTCGAATGCATCCATGATCCCGAAGCCTACGCAGGTGCATGTTCAAGGCCTGTCGACTGATCTCAAGTTTTTTCGCCAGTTGACTTTGCTTCACCTCCAGGGTGTAAGTTGAGAGGGCTCTGCCTTGCTCGTACAGCATGCGAAGAAGCCGAAGTGAACGTCCGGTTAGAATGTGCTTGCTCACAGCATCACCTATGGCTAGTTAAAGCAAATCTTTGCATACGTCAATTAAACGAGACTCGATATAAGCCTTCTACTACTGCAGGCTCGGCAAGGATTACAAAACCGCAACCTATTTATTCAGAAGTGAGGTCATAGAAATGCACCCAAAAGTAAGGAGTGAGACACTGAAATGTCAGAGAGCAACGCTGTGTTGATAGGGCGAAAGCCAGCTATGAACTACGTATTGGCCTGCATAACCCTCTTCCATGGCGGGGCAAATGAAATAAACGTGAAAGCGCGAGGAAGAGCCATCAGCCGAGCTGTCGACGTCGTTGAGATCGTGAGACGCCGATTTCTACCAGATGTAAAGGTCAAAAACATAGATATAGGCACGCAACAGCTGGCATCTACCGAAGAGGGAAGAGACACGCCTTCAAACGTCAGCACCATCGAAATAAAGCTGGGAAAATAGGCGAAGTCAGCAATCTAATAAGCTCCGCCACTCCTTCTTTATTTTTGAAAAAACTATCATACCCCCAACCTAGACGCTAAGGCATAGCGAGAAAAGAATTGATTCTGTATGCTCGGTAAGTTTATATTACTTCAGCGCTTTCTCTGTATGATACGTTTCACGATGATGAGGATGATGATAAACTAGATGCCGAAGATGACTAACATCTGTGACTTCTGCTTGAAAAGTGGAATTCTATGTGCCAAGTGCCAAGCAAAACTCAGTTCAGGGAAGGTAACGGAGGCGGACCTACAGGTAGGCCGTCATCTTTTGTCGCTTGAAAGCACGTATCCTCTTCTTCAAGACATCCGTTTTCATAGGGCGGTGGAAGCTGACAATCTTTTAGCAGTGATTGTGGGACGGGGCGACGTCGCCCGTCTGCTAAGTTACGGCGGAAAGATCATAAAGAATCTAGGTGAAAAAATTGGCAAAACAATTCGCGTTTTGGAACATGGGGTTGATGACAGAAAATTTTTGGAAGACCTATTTGCCCCTTCAAGCATCATTACGATAAACACGATCTGGTTACCTGATGGAACAACTGAAACCCGAGTGATTCTGAGGAAGCGAAGGCGAAGGATGAAATCGTCCCTCACCAACATTGAGGCGCTGAAGGAAATCGCTAAAAAGGTCCGTGGAACAACCCTTAGAGTGGAATTTGCCCGATGACAGAGGCTCCTACATGGAAATTGATCAACTGGGAGAATGGCGCAGAACCCACTTCTCAGCAACTGTCACACCGGAGCTCGACGGAAAAGAAGTCATTGTTTTAGGTTGGGTTCAGGACATCCGCGACCTAGGCGGCTTAAGGTTTGTGATTCTGCAAGATAGAGACGGAACCGTTCAGATAACCATTGCACGTAACAGAGTTGCTGAGGACTTGGGCAAACGAGCCGACCACCTGCAGCGGCAGTACGCAATCGGCGTGAAGGGAACAGTTAAAAAGACAAAGCAAACCCCACGAGGAATAGAAATTGTTCCAAGCGAGATCCGAATTCTTGGAATAGCCCAACACCCGCTGCCCTTAGATGTAACAGGACGAACTCCAGCGCAAATCGATGTGCGACTGGATGCGCGTGTTCTCGATTTGCGCCGAGACGAGAATAACGCTGTCTTTAGAATCCAGCACGTCGCGCTGGCAGCCATACGTGAATTCTTATCTGAACAAAGCTTCACAGAGGTTAATACGCCAAAAATTATCGCTTCCGCCACTGAGGGAGGGGCTGCCCTCTTCTCCGTTGACTACTTTGGACGCGAAGCTTTTCTAGCGCAAAGTCCTCAGTTGTATAAGGAACAGCTAGTTCTGGCTTTTGACCGTGTTTTTGAGATTGGCTCCTTTTTCAGAGCTGAGGAATCACATACCCGACGCCATTTGAGTGAGTTTGTGTCTATTGACATTGAACAAGCTTTTGCAGACGCAAATGACACGATGAAAGTGCTTGAAGAAATGGTGCATCACCTGTGCAAAACGGTGAAAAGCCGCTGTCAAAAAGAGTTGAAAATCCTTAAACACAGAATTGAGGTGCCGAAGACTCCCTTCAAACGCTTCACCTACGACGAAGTCGTGGAAGAGCTTGGACGACAGGGAATAGAGGTTTCTTGGGGAGAGGATGTTCCAACCGCTGCGTTCAGAACTTTGGGCAAGCTCCACCCCTATTTCTACTATATAACTGACTGGCCCGCCAAGTCGAAGCCTTTCTACATAAAGCCGCGAACCGATAACCCTGAGTTAAGTGAGGCTTTCGACCTTATGTGGAAATGGATAGAACTTGCCTCTGGGGGAACCCGCGTCCACTCCAAGGACCTTTTGGTGAGAAGGTTGAGAGAGCAGGGCCTGCGACCCGAATCGTTCAGATATCACGCCCAAGTGTTCGATTACGGCATGCCCCCTCATGCCGGATGGGCAGCTGGGCTTGCAAGGGTGATGATGATGCTTACGGGAAAGCGAAACATACGAGAGGTTGTGCTCTTTCCTAGAGACCAATTCAGACTCACGCCCTAGCTAGCCAACGAAAAAAGATTTCGAAAATTGCACGGCAACATTTGATGACTCTTAGCAACTTCGGGTTGCATTTTACTTGTTCCCGCCGCGCGCGCGGATGAGGATGGCTTGGAGTTGGTTTTGTCGGGTGAGCGCGCGTCTACCGTGTTTTGCATTCTTTTATTTCCAGTCTGTATTGTTGATTCATAACTCTTTTAACTTCTACAAGAGACCGTACAAAGAGTGATGAAAATGCAAACAAAAAGGCTCCTACTCTTTGCGTTGTCTCTTCTCTGTCTCGCGTTTATTCCTCTTCTTGTGCAAGCTACATCAATTACCCTATGCACGTTTGACAAGGACACGTATCACCAAGGCGAAACAGGGTACATCACAGTCACGATATATAACGATAAAGAGAGCAAAATCCGAATCACTGAGCTAACTGCGACAATTAACTACTACTACACTGACAGTAGCGTCTACGTGCAGAAATTCTTCACAAACGAGACACTGCCTACCGAAATTCCACAAGGGCAATCAGACACCTTTTACGTTAGATTCAGCTTGCCAACCAACATCGCGTCAGGCTACACAAACGTTGAAGTACGAGCAAAAACCGAGCTATGGAACGAACAAACAGAAAGGTGGTTTGGATCAGAAAATCCAACGCATCAACTAACACTCTTCATAGAATCACCCTATAAACAACAATCAGAAGATTACCAACAACAATTGGACAAACAACAGGAAATTAACAAAAACACAACAGCAATCATGTACCTCATTGGATCCATGACGACAATATTCGCGGCAGCGACGATATTTCTCTTCATCCTCTACAGAAGAGCAAGTTTCACCGCACAACCTGTCGCCTAATCGTCTAGAGCGGAGACCAAAAATCGAAACCACTGTCAGTACGCTTGGATCATCAAGAGATAATTAGGGAACTCCTTTCCCTTTTCAGCGACCCTCTTCAAGCCCCAAAGGAAATAACACGATGTGCCCGCCTACTTAATAACCTTTGGTAAGTATTTTCTAGTATTATTTTCTATAAAAGTAAACAAAAAGACTATAGGCTTCGATGTGCTTCACAGCATTATGTCTCCTTTTTTATGCGTTCTTA
>CP070636.1:1063831-1066630 GCA_020356305.1 Candidatus Bathyarchaeota archaeon
AATTACTATGGTTTTCCCTCCTTAGTTAACGCCTCCTTCAACGGGTGGTCTCAGCTTGACGGAGAGTGTCTGAGCTTTCTGGGAGCTTTGACTGCGACGTTGCCTCCTTTGGCGAAAGCCGATATTCTCTATGGTGGCGGATTGATTGAAGAGGCGAGGACTTTGTCCTATGAAGCGATGGTCATCTCAAACGAGGTGGCGGGCATGCTTCTGCGAGCTTTGAGAGGAATCCGTGTGAACAAAGAAACGTTAGCTGAGGACATTGTTCACAAAGTTGGGCCTGGCGGAAATTTTCTCGCTGAGAGGCATACTCTTGAACACCTGAAGGAGGAGATCTTCATTTCCGAAATTCTGGATAGACCTAAGCTCAAGGATGTTAGAGAGGCGGCTAGGACAAGGGCTAAAAAGCTTCTAGGCACTCATCAGCCGGAGCCCTTAGATAGACATGTTCGAGGAGAGCTGAGAAACATTGTCAAGGAAGCTTGGAAAAGAAAACAAAAGAGAAGGTAAAAACTAGGATCTGCCGACATCAATTTCTCGTTGCTGGAGAACACACTCGTTTATGTCTCTTTGAAATCTAAGGGCAGGTGTTTTCGGTGACGATAGAATTTCTTCTGTAGGTTGATGGGACAAAACTTAAATCACGCGTTGGACACAGAATTTGGTGTGGAAGGGGAACGCCGAGAGAGCGTTCTCTTTACCTAAACTAAAAACGAGAAAGGAGCAAAAAAAACAAAGGAGCAAATAAGGAAAATGAATTTGATAGGATTTCAGAACAATGGAAAATACATCTTGGTGACACTGATTTCTCTTATGCTAGTCAGTTCGTACGCAGCGAGCAGCTTAGTGACAGTCAAAGCGGCTCCACTACCGTGGTCACTAACTTTGGAAGCAACTGTTACCACTAATCCCTATTGGGGATACTACGGCGGATACCATGACATTTGGCAGGCCATCAAGACTGAACTCGCAAAGATCGGCATCAACCTTGAAATAGCCTACTACGATGACTTCACATGGTGGGACAAGATTTGGGATGTGGGTTGGAACAAGACTGCGGCCGAAGGAGGATGGGACCTGACCACGCTCGAATGGTGGCTACAGCCCCATGCGATTGAGCCTTGGTTCTCGTCAATGGTCATGGCGGGCGCAGAATATAATATCCACCCGTGGACCAACACAAAGGCCGACGCACTCCTAACCAAAGCGTTAACAACGTTTGACGCGGAGACACGCCAGGAATACATATGGAAGTGGCAGGAGGTTTTCATGCAAGACCCTCCATGGGTCAACATATATTACCCACAGGTCTACGAGGTAACAGGAGGATGGGTTGAAGGTTACGACCCAACCGGGTGTTGGTGGTATGACATCACGAACATGTCGCTTAACACTGCGGCGATGCCAGCTGAACGCAAGGCTCTACATGAAGATTGGGTTTACTACTCTGTTAGCGAGCCAGTGTGGGGCCTGATGCCGGTGTATATGAATACATATACAGAAGAGCAGATGGGCACCCTCCAATGGGAATGCTTGTACCGATGGGGACTCAAATGGGAAAACCATGAGCCAGGTGTACCGCCAGATCCGACAGATTACATAATCGTGCCTGAGTTGGCTGCAAAAGACCCGTATCCTGTTGGCGGCAACTTTACGCAGATGAGAGTTGAACTGAGGGAGGGCGCTAAATGGAGCGACTTTGCAACGAGCGGCGAAACAGTGGACGCAGACGACGTCGTCTTCTCGTTCAACGTCGCTTGTCTAGATCCGGCTGCGGGTAACACAGGGAGGGCCGACTTCAAACCATTCATAAACAACGTGACAAAAGTTAACAATACGGCAGTTGATTTCTTCCTCACAGCACCCTACCCCGACTTAAAATCTATCCTTGCAGACGACTGGGGAGGCAGCATTCTGCCTTATCACATACTCTCAAAGTACGAAGATGATCCAAGGCCCATGAGCGGCGACCCAGCCAATACGGAATTCGCCAATTCTTCAGCGTGGCTACCTGTGAGTGGACCTTTCAAACTCAAAGAGATAGTGGCTGACCAGTACGTTCTGTTGGAGAGGAACCCGCTCTACTTTGGATTCGACGAAGCCATCGTTGGATCTCCAGCTTGGGGACCAGATCCGAGTGTGCAAGCGATTTATCTGAAGTGGTTGCCGGACCCTGCTGTTAGGCTGTTGGAGTTCCAAAAATACAGGCTCGACCTCGGCGAGTATCCAACTGCGCCGTTAGAAACGTGGAAGGCCATGGAAACCGACCCGTACGTCACTGTGTACAAATACGACTATCCTGCAAGCAACCCCATATGGTTTAACTTCAACCACCCAGACATTAGCAACAGATACGTAAGATTGGCAATCGCCTACGCTGTTCCTTACGAGAGAATCTTCAGCGAAATACTGCCGAGCTGGGGAATCGAAACCGCGTACCCCGGCAAAACCTACGTAATGCCTACTCATTACTACACCGAGCCCAACACTCCCTGGATCGACCCTGATCTCACCGGGTCAACAGTGCACCTCTTCAACGAAGAACTTATGCCTTTCACCTATGACCTAGACAAGGCACTTCGATGCATGGAATTGTGGTACTACTCAGATCATGCGCCTGCTTCCAGCGGAGCATTAGGCGACTCAGACCTCAGCGGCAGGGTTGACATGGACGACTGGTACATATGGCAGAAGGAACAAGAAAGCGGTTTAGCAACTTGGCCCCAAGAAGTGGTTCCGGGACGCATCTATGATCCTGACTGGAACAACGACAACGACGTTGATGTGGCGAATGACCTC
>CP070636.1:1066730-1069789 GCA_020356305.1 Candidatus Bathyarchaeota archaeon
ACCCGGGTCAGGCGGGCGACAGCCGCCTATACTAGACCGGACTATACTACCAGGGCTGAATGACTTCAAGGCGCCGAGTGTTTACATGAAAGTGCCGTTGTACTTAAATTTTTCATGTGCTTGATGTTTCTGGTTCCCAGTCGGTTGATGCTTGAGCCAGAAGCATTTCAGGTGCTTTGTTTTGGATGAAACACATGAAGGGTTCAGTAGTTGGGCTCCCAGAAAAAGTATTCACCTCGTTGAATATAGGAAGGCTCAGTTGAAGTGGTGTGCTTGCCGAAAAACTGTTCTCAGCATAGTTGCTGGACCGTAGGTGTGCTTGGTTGATTCTAGGAATACGTAGTGAGCTGTTCAAAATCCGAAGGAGTTCTTAGCTATTCTTACGCGAGTGCACGAGCAATCTGAACGCCAGATATCCAACGAGCAAACCGAAGATTATCAACGTCTCTGTTGCACCTATTAAGATGCTTGTTCCGTTTATCTCTATCAGTTTTACCACCTCCAGGAACATGACGTATGTCATGTCATTCTTAAGCCTTATGAACCCAAAGTCAAGATTTAAGTTCAGTTTTCTACATGCACAGATGCGTTCCACGACAACCAGAAAAAACTCTTTCCCTACATGCGCATAAAAGCAATTTCCGCGCGCGCGAGTTGACAAACGAAAGTGTACGGAATTGGAAAAGGATCATCCCCGTGACATACACAATGTCTCAAGTTAGGCATCTCACGAAAAACTAAACTGAAGGAAATCATTCTTTACCCACGAGTGTGTGCGGATATCGTGACCAAAATCAGTACGCGCCGTGTCAGAGTTTCTGAAGAAGAATTTCATGGTGAAGCTTTGAAGCGAATCATGTTCTTAACAGGACAACCTGGCATCGGTAAGACAAGTGTCTTAGTCAGGGTCCTAGATGCACTGAAGACCAGGGGATACAAGGTCGGCGGCATGGTCAGCCGTGAGATCCGGGAAGGTCGAGTCCGAGTGGGATTCGAAATTGTTGACCTCCAAACGGGACGGAAAGGATGGCTATCTCACGTGAATCAACCCACAGGTCCCCAAGTAAGCAAGTATCGGGTGAACTTGAATCACCTCCAAGTCATAGGCGCAAGTTCCATCTTGAACGCTGTAGCAAATGCAGACGTTGTGGCAATTGACGAGATAGGGCCCATGGAACTCTTTTCACCTGACTTCAAAGAAGCAGTGGCTCAGGCAATTAGAAGCGGGAAACCAGTGCTGGGAACAATCCACTACAGGGCAAGAGATCCACTGATCACCAACATAAAAGCAAGAGATGATGTTGAAATCCTCGAAATAACATACGAAAACAGGCGAGACCTCCACAACTTTATTATCGACAAAATCATCCAATGCGTACAGAAGTAATCATAAGAGTTGTTAACATGCGAGTGGTCGGAGTTGATGATGCGGGTCGCGGAGCCGTAATTGGCCCCCTCGTCATCGCTGGCGTTCTCATTGATGAACAGGACTTGTCTAAGCTTAAGGACTTGGGAGTGAAGGACTCAAAGCGTCTTTCGCCTAACAGGCGACAGCAACTTGCGGGGGGAATAAAAAAGCTAGCTCTTGAATACCATGTCGTAAGGTTGACTCCGGCTCAAATTGACACGGTTGTGAAGACTGGCAGAAGGCTTCATCGGCTAAACCGACTTGAAGCTCAGACTATGGCCAAGGTGATAAGAACTCTTAAGCCTGATGTGGCCTATGTTGACGCTTCCGATGTTTTGGCTGATCGCTTTGGGCATCACATCGCCGAAAGCCTTCCGTTCGAGATTCCAATTGTTTCAGAGCACAAGGCTGACATGAAATATCCGGTGGTGTCGGCGGCCTCTATAATCGCTAAGGTGGAGCGTGACAAGGCGATCGCTGAGTTGCAAGTGAAACATGGAAACATTGGCTGTGGCTATCCAACCGATCCAGACACCCTAGAATTTTTGGAGAGGCGGATTCAAGAGTTTGGATTTTACCCGGAGTTTGTGCGTAAATCGTGGAAGCCAGCGGAAAGATTGAGAACAAAGGCTGAGGCAGGACAGACAAGACTATCCTAGACATTTTTCTATGTTTCTTTGGAATCTCGTTGCCCACGTGCGCGCGCATTGCTTTATGGTCTAACTTACACGAAACTGCTTATTAGGGCAACTATGTGCCGTCTGTCTTTCTATCCCAAATTTAAAGTTCAAGACGATGAGAGAGTGGAGATATGTTGTCCGCTATATACCTGTATATTTTCTTCATGTTAACAATGTACTAATATGTTTTGCCCCTCTCCTTTTGTGAGGAACTGAGAGTGTCAGAAAAGTTTGCTAGGAAATGGGGCGAAGCAAAAGACGGAACCCCTCTCACTACGCGGATTAAGGAGGCTATACATAGTCCAGGTCCATTGAAACCACGTCTCGATTACGCAATTAGACGCATTCAAATTCAAATTGAAAGGTTGGACAAGGCAGCTGACCACTTTTCGGAACGCGATAGGTCGATATTCACAAGAATCGTCAACGCTTACTCCAAGCATGACATGGCACGGGCTAACGTTTTCGCCAACGAGCTAGCTGCAATGCGGAGAATGGAAAAAACGATAATCCACGCTAGATTGGCCCTAGAACAGACAGTTCTCAGGCTAAGTACGGTTTCAGAGCTCGGCGACGTCGTTGGCACACTAGCTCCAGCCGTTGGCGTGATGCGCAGTGTCAAAGAAGGAATGACTGCGGTCTTTCCAGAAGCCGAAAGGGAACTTGGAAGCATTGGAAACTTGCTCAATGGAATAATGATGGATGCTGGGCAGAGCACTGGTGTCGCCATAGACTTTCAGACAGCAAACGAAGATGCTCAGACAATCTTGAACGAAGCGGCTACTGTCGCTGAACACAAAGTAAAAGAAAAATTCCCTGAGTTACCAAAGGGCATATCTGCCCTAAATGAGACGGTACAAACCGAGACTTGACCGTCTATTCATTACCGCACACATTTCTGTATCCCCTCTAGATTCCCCTCGGTTTACGTGAGCGTATTGAGTACATTGAATACATCGTGACTTTGGTGC
>CP070636.1:1069889-1072557 GCA_020356305.1 Candidatus Bathyarchaeota archaeon
TAGGCCTGTAGATTAAGCTTATACAGATTTTTGCGCGTGCACCTAGAAAAGAAGATAGGACAGCGCTAGGGGGCTGGTACTTTGGGATCTTTGTTAGCATGCATACAATCTAGGGCTTCACACACTTCTTTGGCTAATGCGTCCGTGTAGAAAACCAAATAGGCAGAATCCTAGAGTATTATTGGGGGAACCTATTTGGCATTTGGGCGATTGACGTTTTTGTCCGATGATGAGATTGCAAGTATCCACGAAACAAGTTTAAGAGTACTTCAAGAGATAGGAATGAAGGTCGTCAGCAAGAAAGTGCAGAGTTTGCTTGCTGAAAACGGCGCAGAGGTAGACGATTCTCGTTCAACTGTAAGGATTCCAGATGCGTTGGTGGAAGAAGCAATTAGTAAAGCGCCGAAGGAGATGGTTTTGTGCGGAAGAAATCCAAATTTCGACCTCAGCCTCCCCGTGAAGGACCTTCCCTTCGTTGCCACAAGCGGTTTCTCAGTTTTCATGAGAGACTTCGAAACTGGAGAAAAGAGAATGACGAATTCGTCGGATCTGAAGGACTTTGCAGTCTTGAGTGACTATCTAGATCAGGTTGACTTTTTCTGGCCGATTGTGACCCCCACAGAAGTGCCGCCACCCCTTCAAGAAATTCATGCTCTTGCTATCTCATTTGAGAACACTGAAAAGCACGTTCAGCATGAGGCCTTGACAGAGAAGGACGCGAAATGGCAGATTAAGTTGGCGGCGACCATTGTCGGCAGCGAAGAGAAGCTGAAAAGAAGACCCATTTTCTCTTCGGTGAATTGCCCTGTTAGCCCCCTCGTATTTGAGGAAGGCTCATCTGAAGCCATGGTTGAGTTGGCAAGAGCTGGAGTTCCAGTTGTCCCCATGTCCATGGCTCTGAGCGGTTTAACAGCTCCAGCAACAATTGCAGGAACACTAGTTATAATTAATGCTGAAAACCTTGGGTCCCTTGTTCTCCTGCAATGCGCCAACCCAGGTGCTCCAGTCATCTATTGCGCAGAGTCAACACCAGCAAATATGAGAACGGGAGAAATCAATTATGAGGCGCCCGAATTCCCTCTTATCGCGGCAGGAGCTACTCAGATGGCAAGGTTCTACAAACTTCCTTGTTTTACAGCGCCAATGGGATCGCTCACTCAGATGGGTCGCGGCGACATTTCCGCTGACTTTGGTTCACTTGAAAATGCTGAGAGCGCGGCACTAGAGCAAGTGATTTTGGAGGTCGAGAAGTGGGACCAAGCTAAGGCGTACCTTCGCCGATTCAGAATCGACGAGGAAACCTTAGGGTTCAACGCAATCAAAAACGTTGGTCCAGGAGGAAACTTTCTGGGAACTAAGCATACGTTAGAACATTTCCAAGAGGAGATATGGCTAAAGAAAGAGACTGCAATTCTGCCTTCGATGGGGGGGTCCATAATCGATAGAGCCAAAGAAAAAGTCAGGCAGATACTCTCCACACACAAGCCGCCTCAGCTCGAAGAGGAAGTACAGAGGGAGATGAAACAGATTCTTCGTGGCTGTGAAAAGGAAATGCTATAAGCGTGACTCTACCGTGCCTTAGAGAGCTTTGTCAAAAAAGGATCAAGCTATGGTTACATTGCGGGAGACAGTCTCCTGAAACTTCACGGGTACTCCCATGTCTGCCATCATTTTTAGGAATTTCATAGGATCCAGACACTCAGGCGCGATTACTCCTTTCTGTGCATCTCCGGTTATGCTCATCTTGGCTGCTACAATCGCTGGTGCTGCGACAAAGACTCTGATCGTTCCCAACCTCCTGAACATCTCAAGCTTCTCCTCAGCGCTGAATCCAAAGAATCTTTGAATCAACGTATACTTCACATTGTCTCCGGCTTTCTCTCCCTCTATCTCCATCACTATGAAAGCGGCGTATTCGGAAGGATTGACAATTGATCTTTTATCCTCAGCAAGGAAGCTGTCGACTGGGGGACGCACTAGACTTAATAGGACCTCACGTGGGGCAACTTTCACTCCCTTCACGTCTATAGGGTCACGACTCGCAAAACCAAGTTTCACCAGAGCCCCTGCCACTATGTCCAGTGGATACTTGAATTCCGCGTATCTGATACCCTTTCCTATGAATCGAGGTATTGTTACCGCTTCCTCGTGTGTATGCAAAGAAACCAGCTGTAGACCTATAGGATCTGGGAACCTGTACTCTTCTACACCACTAAATGGAGGAACTAGTTTGTACTCTCCATCTTCAAAGACAACAGGCTTCTCTGCGTAATCATCAAGTGCCACATCAGGACTCCATCCAGGATTCCAAGCTCTAATGATGTCTTCAGATTCCTTCAAGCGCTTACGACCTATCATGCATCTTATTTCGTCAACGCTGTCAAGCTTGTCACATGCGTATCTGATAAGTACACTAGTGGTTCCAGGGGATCCTCCACAACCGATGACAGCTGTCAACCCAGCCTCTTTGAAATCATCATCGAACTCTAACGGTTTCTTCTCAATTAGTTGGCGCCATATCAGATTTCCAAGAGCAGTGTCCACGTAGTGTGCTCCGCTCTTGAGTGCTGCTTCCATTATGTTCACGTTGAATCGAGGCAGGGTCAGATTGACGATTACATTTACGCCCTTGCTAGCTTTCAACAGATCCTCAAGATTACCAGCATCA
>CP070636.1:1072657-1075723 GCA_020356305.1 Candidatus Bathyarchaeota archaeon
TTAATTTCGGAGGGCTCCACCACCCTTTCGCCATAGCAGTTCATTGCATGAGCAACCCTATCGTATCGAATGTCACTAAGGTCAACGCCGATGTGCCTATTTGAGTAAACCAGTGTTTGTCCAGATTTTATCATGCCCCACGCCAAGTCGTTGGCCACTATAAATATGACGGGCAGATTCAGGCGACTCGCAGTCTCTAATTCTTGAATATTGAAGCCGAAGGCTCCGTCTCCGGTGATGCAATATACCTGTTTCGAAGAAACAGCCAATTTGGCTGCGATTGCGTACGGGATACCCGCTCCAAGATGGCCAGAATCCCCTGATACGCAGCTTAGATATGTGTTGGGTTCATAGACTCGATTGAGGTACAGACACCAGACAGCTATGTTTCCTCCATCAATCACCGTGATCGCGTCTCTGGGAAAGAATTCCCGCACCTCTCTTACTAATTGCAAAGGATGAATCGGCACACTGTTCGACCGAGATATCTTCTCATGTTCCTCAAGCCAACGTTTCTCAACTTCCTTGTAAACCTGAAGGGACTCACGCCCCCCTTTTCTGGGAGTGTATTTTTTGACCGTTTCCAAGATGACGCGGAGAGTTGATTTTGCGTCTCCGACTATTCCAATGTCAACCTGACGGTTGAGTCCAATCATATCGCTCGAGATGTCTATCTGAATAAATTTCTGCTGAGAATGGTCTCCCCAAGCCATAGGGGGCTGTCCCCACATTTCAATGTCTCCAAGGCGGCCTCCGACGAGAAGCACGACGTCAGCTTCCACTTGGGCAACAAGAGCTCCAGTGCCTGGAGAAGCTGGGATCAGACAGAGGGGGTGATCCTCTGGAATCGAGCTTCTACCGCTCATGGAAGTAGTTACTGGCGCTTGCAAATACTCAGCCAGTTCAATGAGTTCTTTGGAGGCTCCCGATCTGATCACCCCACCTCCAGCGTGAATAAGGGGCAATTTGGCTTTTACGAGCATCATGGCAGCTTGGTCTATTAATGAAGAGTCTCCTAGAGGCCGCTCGATGGGTCTATAACTGGAGGGATGAACAATTTTGACATCGTTTTCGTCTCCTGTTTGATACAGAACATCTGCGGGAAAATCAAGATGAACCGGGCCTGGTTTTCCTGATGTGGCAACACGAAAAGCTTGTTGAGTAAGTTCTGGAATGCGTTTCCAATGGGAGACAAGAGCATTCCATTTGGTGACTGCCTTAAAGAGCGAGATTTGATCCAGAGCTTGCATGGAACCGTGGTCTGGATATGAACGCCATGTCTGATTCTGGGCGGTAACCACGATCATGGGAATGCTGTCTGCGAAGGCGGGGTATACTCCGCCAACCAAGTTTGCTGCTCCTGGTCCAACTGTTCCGAGACATACTCCGGGTTCTCCAGTCATCCTTGCCCAGGCGTCTGCCGCGTGAGCCGCTGCTGCTTCATGGCGCATTGTAATGAAGTCGATGCGTTTGTCTTTGTATATTGCGTCTAGGATTGGATACAATTGGTCTCCAGGTACGCCGAACACGTATCTAACGTTCTCTTGGACGAGATAACGTTTCAGAATTTCGCCACCAGTTAAACGAGCCATATGGATCCCTTCTTCACAATTGTTTGTAATTATTTATATTCTTTGACCCAAAGCGGAGAGGAAGAGCAAAAAACTTATCCGTGGTATAGAACAAACAAAACGGCATGACTCAGGAATCACGCGTTTATTCATATCGATGGGTCGTTCTAGTGGCTTACATGATTGTTGCCGCGATCTCACAACTACTATGGTTAAGCTTTGCTACAATAACTCCCATAGTGGAAGATGTGTTCGCTGTAACGGAGTTAGATGTAGGACTTTTATCAATGGTTTGGCCCCTACTTTTTATATTCCTCTCTATCCCAACTGGGATGCTGATTGATAAAAAAGGCTTCAACCTAACTGTGACAATTGGCGCCATATTAATGGCCCTTTTCGCGGTTCTACGGATACCGGCCGGAGACGATTTTACCTTGCTACTAATTTTTCAGGCCGGTGCAGCCTTAGGACAACCGTTCGTCCTTAACAGCGTATCAAAAATTGCAACCCTCTGGTTTCCCCTCAAAGAGCGTGCTCTGGCCACTGGCCTCGGTACCATGGGATTATTTCTTGGAATGATAATCGCCCTAGCTCTTACGCCTTTCCTTGTCCCAGAAGGGGCGACATTGGCAGAACTGACGATGATGCTTGCCATCTACGCAGTAATAGCTTTAGCGGGTGCTTTTCTCTTCGTCCTCCTAGCGAGAGAAAAACCTCCAACGCCGCCGGAGGTCTCTGAAGCAGAAGAGATTCCAACGTTTTCTCTGAAGGGCATGGGAAAAATCTTGAAAACAAAGAATTTCTTGATACTTGAAAGCTTGTTCTTAATCGGTATTGGGCTTTTTGTAGGGTTAATCACGTGGCTTGAAAAGATCTTGGAACCAAGTGGCATAGGCATGGAAGAGGCTGGAATTATCGGTGGATTGATAATAGTTGGAGGCATTATCGGATCAATTGTTATCCCAGCGATTTCCGACAAAATTATGCGTAGGAAGCCGTTTGCAATAATAAATCTGGCGGTTGCTGCGCCCATGCTCTTCTTATTGGTAGAGACTACAGACTTTACGTTTCTTGGGGTTGCAGGGTTTATCTTAGGATTTTTCTTGATGTCCGCCCTGCCTATAGGTCTTGAAATGTCAGCGGAGCTTTCCGGATCTGTTATGGCGGGTAGTGCCTCGAGCTTCTTGTGGCTTTTAGGGGAAGTGGGATCAGTTGCCTTCATACTGGGTATGGAGTCTATCAAATCAATGACAGGTGCTTGGTACGACTCCGTTATTGTCCTTCTGATTCTTGAATTGGTTGCTCTCGCGCTGTGTTTCTTGCTCACAGAAACAGGCCGCAAACCAGCAAAGTAGCAATCTGTTAGATTTGCCTAGAATTTGGCGCTTACTAGTTTTAGGTTAGAGCAAGGCTGATAAGGGAAATCAAAACATCTAAAGTCTGAGGTGATGGCGATGGAATTTTGTTCTTCTGAATATTTACAGGAAGCCAAGAA
>CP070636.1:1075823-1078364 GCA_020356305.1 Candidatus Bathyarchaeota archaeon
TCAGTTCTACGAGAAGGTAAACGACTCCACCTTGTCGTTCATAAACCAGCCCAAACCTAGGGGCACCGGTGACGCCGTTCGCAGAGTGAAAGACTTCACGGGTAACCAGCCCTTTATACTTCATATGGGAGACGACTTGGTTCTGTCAAGAGAGGAAAACAGTCACCTAAAGAGACTCATCAGAGTTTTCGACGAACGAAAAGCCGACGCGGCTTTCCTCGCCACAAGAGTGAAAGACCCGACCATGTATGGAGTCATTGTGGGCAAACAGATAGCCGAAGGACTCCACGACGTGGAAACAATTGTTTACAAACCCAAGGTTCCGCCTTCAAACCTATCCGACGTCACTGCATACCTTCTTAAACCCAACATTTACTCTGAGATCAAAAAAGTGAAGGCAAATAAGGAGAGCGGTGAGGTGTCACTGATCCCCGCTATACAATCTTTGATAAATGGGGGAGGCAGGGTCTACGCCGTAGAACTGCAAAAGGGAGAGAAAAGGATAGACATAGGAAACGCAAGGCTGTACTGGCAGGCTTTAGACGCTACTTACAAACTGTATGGAGGTGCAAGGTCATCGTAAACGAATGTATGACTATGGTGGGTACTAGGCCTGAAATCATTAAGATGGCTCCTGTGATTCGGGCGTTGGAAGAGGAATCTGTGTCCTACACCTTCGTCCATTGTGGGCAACATTACGACTACGAGATGTCGCAGCAATTCATCGAGGAACTGGAACTGCCGAAACCGGAGTACGGCTTCAAAGTCAGAGTGTACTCACCCGGTCTGCAGACAGGAAGAATCATGACGCTGATGGAGCGGGTCATGAAGAAGACCAAGCCGAAGGTTGTGTTGGTGGAGGGTGACACCAACGGAGTCTTGGCATCGGCCCTCGCCGCCGTGAAGCTTAACGTGCCAGTCGGCCACGTGGAAGCCGGTCTCAGAAGCTATGACCTCCGCATGCCGGAGGAGCATAACCGACGGCTGGTAGATCACATTTCAACCTACATGTTTGCACCCACAGAAAAGGCACGAGAAAACCTGGAGAGGGAAAGCGTGTGGGGCAAGATCTACGTGACCGGGAACACGGTCATTGACGCCGTGATGCAACACCTTCCAATGGAAGAGAAAAAATCCAATGTCTTGGAGAAG
Source organism: Candidatus Bathyarchaeota archaeon (assembly GCA_020356305.1). The sequence continues at coordinate 1,076,976 of CP070636.1, forward strand.
GTGCGGTTCAAAAAGTTCGCCCTCGTGACTGCTCACCGCGCCGAGAACGTTGATAATCCAGTTGTGCTCAAAAGCTTTGTTGAAACCTTTGCGGAGGCACCTTTACCTATTGTATATCCAATTCACCCAAGAGCTCGGAAACGATTGCGCCAACAGAAAATGTGGAGAAGACTTTCATCCTCTGAAAACGTTCAAATTCTTCCGCCCCTGGGCTACTTCGATTTCTTGGTGCTGATGAAAAACTGCGAGATGATGTTGACGGACTCTGGAGGGCTACAGGAAGAGGCAACAGCCCCCCCGATAAGAAAGCCGGTTCTAGTGATCCGACTTTCCACCGAGAGACCAGAAGCTGTTGACGCGGGCTTTGCCAGAGTGGTAGGCGTGAAAAAGAAAGGGATAATAGCAGCGATGGAAGATGCCTTGCACCAAAAAAACCAGCTTCCACACTCCTCACCGTACGGAGACGGAACTGCAGCAAAGAAAATAGTCAAAATTCTGATAGGATAGACACGATCGCTCTCGTACGCGAGCGCAAGAACAATTGAACCGTGTGGACCCCTTCGCTCTGCAGAGAGGAAAAGGGTTTGGTGGGGATGCCGTTTTTCCTTCTGCAGGACAACAGTCCTTACATCCATACGCTGACTCGGCGATGGGAGTTCTAGGAAACAAAGAAAGAAAATAGCACCAATCAATGAGAACGTGAGCATAACTGAAATAAATTCCATCCACCTTTTAATCATTCATGCGGCTCTTCTTCGCCTGCACCGAACTAGGTCTAGGACACGTGCAAAGAACTATACAACTCGGAAAAAAACTGCGAAAACGAGGGCACAAAATACATTTCTTCTCAGGAGGAGTCGCACATAATCTACTCAAAGAAGAATTTCAAAACGTTCTCTTCAGCACTCCTGTGGGCTGGTATGAAAACGCCCACGGAGTAATCCCTTCAGCCTCACTTCTAAACATCCTAGCGCCTTTGCCATGGTACGACTACGAGCACAAAAGGCTGAAACTGAAGACATCCAGTTCTGTGGAAACGGTTCGCCGCTACTATGACCTGAGAAAAAATGTCCCCACAATAAAGCCCGACCTAATTGTCTCTGACGGCGACATGGTTTCTTTGAGACTTGCAAAAAAATGGAGAATTCCCGCTGTTTATGTCACAAACATGATAAGACCAAGCTACCGTTTCTCCCCCCTCCTTACCCCAGGAGAGAGGTTCACGGAGAGATACATCAGAAGATGCGTCAAGATAATAGTTCCTGACAACCCGGAACCCACAATATGCGAATACAACCTGGGAAATCTAGATCAAATCGGAATTAGAGAAAAAGTTGAATTCGTAGGCAGTTTTGTTACCATGACTCATGAAGAAGGCTTGGAGAAACA
>CP070636.1:1078464-1081671 GCA_020356305.1 Candidatus Bathyarchaeota archaeon
GAAGAGATAGATATTAGGCTCACAAGCTAACATCTATTCTTAGTACACAATCTTTTCCATATCCATGTTTTTTTCTTTCAATGCTTTATGGTATACGCGCTCGCATGCACGTAGACAAAAAGAAAACACAAGAACCACTGTCAGGGATGAAGAACACATGTGAGATACAGAAGGAATATAGCGAGAAACCGAACTTTTGAACTGTTTAAAGAAGAACAAAGAAGGATACAATCTGACGAAAAGCTTCTGATAAGGTTTGCGCGCGTGCTTTAAGAGACTTAGGGCGCAACTTTGAAAAGGTATATACGAGTCGTCTGCGCCTAATCATAACCTATCGCCTGAATGCGAAGTGAATTCTGTGTCTAAAACCAGTCAAGGCGTCATCGTGAGTTGTCGGAGGGGACCGAAAACCCAGAAGCCGAAAGAATACATCCTCCGTTTTTCCGGCATTGAATCAGTTGACGGGGCGGCGCGACTCTTGGGTCGAAAGGTCGGGTGGCCTGTCGGAAAACATGAGGCTCGAGGAAAAATCGTGGCGTTGCATGGAAAGAAGGGCCTCGTTAGGGCTCGTTTCAGAAAGGGGGTGCCGGGCCAAGCTCTGGGAAGTCTAGTGGAAATAATCGGTTGAATGCGCGCGCTCCCGTTATTAATATGATACAGTCCAGCTATCTATGTAGGACCTGTGATTGGTGTGAAGGCGGTTTGTATCTCGCATGCTGAAGATGCTGATGGGTTGATATGTACAGCTGTCCTCAAACATCTCTTGGATGCTTCTACTTTGCTAGTTACCTACGACGATCTTGAAGAAGCGTTGAAGAGTGTAAGACCTCCGGTGGAGGAAGTTTACATCTGTGATCTTAACATCAGAAAGGAACTTTGCCAAGAAGTTGAAAGGATAACTAAATTTTCAAGTGTTACATTTGTGGATCACCACCCCACAGATGCTGAAGTAATTGAAAGACTCCAGCATTCTGGAGTAACTGTCGTTTACAGCCCTCTAGACTGTTCAAGTGTATTATTATTCAGCCACCACCAGGAGAAACTAGATTGGAAAGCAGCAAGGCTAGCTGTTTACGCTGCTGTATCAGACCATTTCGAGGATGGTCCTATTGCGTCAAAGCTTATGGCGAGGTTAGATAGACATTTTGTTCAGCATGAGGCTTTAATCTTAACCCACGCACTTCACCGCAAAGCCACTTCCAAGTTTAGGTTGATGGTCGCCGATGAACTTAGCAGATTTTCGTTTCCTCACAAGATAAAGGGAGCCACAGAGGCTGCTTTAGCTTATCTCGAAGATACGGTTGGACTTTTAGAAACTCTGCCTAAAAAAGCTTCAAGACTTGAGAAACTGGCGTATGTAGAAGGTGTACCGGGAATGACAATCGGAGCCGTGGCAGGTCTCTTGGTTGATGCTATGAATGTTGATGTTGGTGTATGTTACAAGAGAGGAGAAACGGGGTTCACGAGCATTTCTATTCGAGGTCAGAGGGGGATTGAACTTCATCTCGGAGAGACAACAAAACGTTTGGCTAAGAGATATGGCGGCTTTGGAGGAGGGCACCGTAGAGCAAGCGGAGCTAGTATTCCAAGAAACAACTACATTGAGTTTATTGAAGATATAGAACGAGAACTAAAGAAAGCCAATAGACGTAGAGAATAGTTTTTCAAGCGATAATGACTAATGCGAGAGAGAGCATGCATGCAAATGTGCTTTCATGAAAACATAATCCACGGAAAAATAGCACAAACCACAAAAAGTTAAAAATGGGAAAAAGGGTTAAACACAAGTTAACTTCAGGTGATGGTGATCAAATGAAGATAAACGAAATAAAGTATGGGCTGAGTGGCGTATTCATAGAGGGGAAAATTACGGAAAAATCTGAACCTAGGACAGTAAACACGCGTTATGGACGACGTTCTGTTGCTGATGCAACACTTGAAGACGAGACTGGAACAATAAAGATGTCGCTTTGGGAGGAACAAATAGATAGAGTGAACATCGGAAACAAGGTGTCAATCAGTGGTGCCTATGTTACCGAATTCAGAAACGAACTTCAACTCAACATTCCACGTTCTGGTAAATTGGAGATAAAAACAGAAAAAGTTGCTGCAAAAGACAGCACATTGAAATTTTAAGCTTTCCGCTTGCGTATGCGCGCGCATTTCGAAACGCATCAACCACCAAACATATGCATGCATAGTCACCTGACATCTTCGCTCCATCTTCTCTGAGCTGGCGCGCGCGCTTAGTTTGTTATGAGGGGAAATTTTTCTCTACTTTTTTACCCCTCACTCACTATGCTTTCTATATTCCATCCTTCCTTGATCCTATTCCATTATTACCATAGATGGTATCCAAATTAGCGGTATACAGGAATTAACCGTCCATTAACGTCTCCGTTGTTTGTTGTTGTTGGTTAAATTTTAACCCCCACACACAGCGTGCACGCAAAAAATTAATGTGCTAATAGGGAATAGCGTTTGATCTGAAGGTTGATGAGAGGTTTGGTTAAGAGAGAAGTAGAGTATTTCGAGGATTTTGGGTCTCAAAATACAAGGCAAACTATAGAGGCGGCCAAGAATGTTGCCTTGAATCTAGCCCTGGAATATGTCGTAGTTGCAACTGCTACTGGGTCGACTGGCGTAGAGACGGCAGAGGCATTCAACGGAACTAGCGTCAAGGTTGTTGTAGTAACCGAATACGCGGGGATGGCGGAATTCAAGGAAGAGAACAGAAGAAAGTTAAAAGAGATGAACGCAAAAGTCATCACGAGTACCCATTCTTTTCTATCCCCCGCTGAATCCATATCTAAGCTTTACCCTGGCTATTGCAGCGAAAACACAATAATCAAAGATGTGTTACGAAGATTCTCGCAAGGTATGAAAGTCGCTCCGGAAATAGTGATGATGGCGACTGACGCAGGTGTGATACCTCCAGGTCAAGATGTGGTTTCCATCGCTGGAACAGGAAGAGGAGCAGACACCGCGGTAGTTGTTAAATCTTGCCATTCAGATGACTTCTTCGATAAGGAAAAGGGAGTGGAGTTCAGGGAAATTATCGCCATGCCTAGAAAGAAGAAGTATTGGTAGGCTTGCGTCTTTTAAAAACTGTGGAGGGTGATGTATTCGAGTTACTGAGATTTGATCCGCGCGATTTTTTGGTCGAACACCTTTCTTAGCAACGCAATCGGCAGGTATCCGTTTGGC
>CP070636.1:1081771-1085793 GCA_020356305.1 Candidatus Bathyarchaeota archaeon
AGAAAGGTTTTATCGATTCTAGACTTTCACTCATCTCACTCTTCACCCTCCCAACTTCTTGGACTTTCCCCTGGTGATTGCAGAGAATAATAAAGCAATTAAAAACTTGTGAATCTGAAAACCTTATTCAGACTCAACGTGCACACTCGCGCGTTCTAGTTAAGCAACAATTCACATCTGAAATGATATTCTGAAAGACTGATTTTCAAATCAGAAATATTAAAACACAGCTCTCCAAAGAACAAAAGAGCCGAGAAGAACATAGGTGATTAGGCTGCCACATACCAACTCTGATCGCAACCTGAAAAAGTTTTATTGGCTAGCTCTGATTTATGCAATAACTCTCGTGGGGATTTATTACTTTCAAAGCTACTACGTAAATTCGATGGCTCTTCTCTCCAAGATTTTTCCCCTTTTCTCCGCCGGGGTGGCTGTCGTTGCTTCGAGCTTTGCCTTGCGAATTTATTGGCAAAGCCTTGAAAGTAATCTGTCTAGGATCTGGCTTGGCTTCTCCCTCGGAATGATCTTCTGGTTCATAGGCGAACTTGGCTGGGCCATATACACAATGATCTTTCGCATCGAACTGCCCTACCCATCCGTCGCAGACGTTTACAGGCTTGTTGGGTATGGCTTCCTGTTTTTTGCCATCTTCACATACATTAAAATCTTTAGATCAGTGATATCAACGAAAGTGCTTGCCACTGCTTCGATTTTTATTTTGCCAACAAGCGTGGGCATAATTCCGCCTTTGTTGCTGTCTGTCGGAGCCAAAGCATCAGCTATGAATCCAGCAACCCTGTTTGTAGGTCTTGCGTATCCTTTTCTTGATCTCATATTGTTGGCACAAGCAATGCTCGGTTTATTGGTATTCACCATGACAGGGCTTAAAGGAAGGCTAGGGCCTGTCTGGCTGCTCATTAACGCCGGGATCATCATGAACGTGTTTGGAGATATGTTATTTAGCTACACAAATCTGCAAAATACGTATCATAACGGGCACCCCTTGGAGCTCTTCTTCCATCTGGGCTATCTTTTCTTCATATTGTCTTTCTATGCTCACACGCAAAAACTTTGACAACAGCGGGACTCAACCCTTTTTCCACGAATTTTTCTTTTCACGAAGGAAGGAGAGATTCGGAGACATCTATCAGCCTGTGCGTCCAACTGAAATTAATTCTGTTCCCAAATATTGAAGCTGGAGAGCCCCTAAGATTTTCCAAGTTAAACAAATGATACAACAATGCGCGCACGGGCCATGCGAGAACGGTAATTCTCTTGAGAGCGGGGTTTTGAAGGCAGGTACTTCGCTTTGCTTACGCTCATACTGAACGTTACAAAATTAACATTGCATGGTATGGACTTTCAGGACTGACAGTTCTTTCAAAGACTGTTACATCATGCGCGCGCACGAGAAGAGATATAAGTATGACGTAAGTCATACTATCCTAGTGGAGTCCAATGCATACATGATGTATAATAAAAAGTCTCTTGTATTCGCAGTCTTGTTACTGTGGATTGTTGTAACGGCTGTTTTTGTCGGTAGTAGGGTTTGGAGAAATGCGATAAAACATGAAACCGGGACACTGAGACCCGTAGAAATTAGAGAATATGAAGGACAGAAGCTTTCTTCAATAGATGATTTCCGGGAGAACTCGATTAAAGGGCCACAGTTCATAGACAACGAAAGCTATCGGCTTGTTGTAACGGGTCTTGTGAATAATGAAATGGAATACACATACGATGATGTTATTAGCAATCATCCGCTTTTCGAGAAGGTTGTCACGCTGCATTGCGTAGAGGGTTGGGAAGCTACCATCCTCTGGGAAGGTGTCCTAGTTAAAGACTTGATAGAAGAGGCAGGAGTTGACTCAGGGGCAAACGTAGTCATATTCTACGCCTATGACGGTTACTCCACATCGTTGCCACTGGACTACATAATCAACAATGACATACTAATGGCTTACAAAATGAATGATGTAGTCCTTCCACCTGAAAGAGGCTTTCCCTTTCAGCTTGTAGCGGAGAGCAAGTATGGATACAAATGGGTAAAATGGATAACCGAAATTGAGCTATCTGACGACGTGGACTATAGAGGATATTGGGAAAGTCGAGGCTTCCCTAATGATGCGGATTTGCCATGAGAATCTGGTTGAAAACAGAATAGAAAAGTGACATATGTGCGCGCATTACACGTCGATGAACAATCCATCACAGCAACTCTGCGCGCGCATGGAATATGCTGAAATTATGGCACAGGCTTCAAATATGAATGGCAAAGTGAAATTTACATTTTCTTGTAAGACATGTGAAACAAGTCTTTGAGTAAGTTTTCAACGTGGTTTCTTGAAGCTCGAAAGAAGCATGAAAACAGTTTAGACTCGTGAATCAGCGAATAAAACTTGTGCTTTTGTAAGTTTTATAACTACAATGGAAGCTTATGGTTTCTTGCAAGGTTTGAACGCCTATGGGTAGACTCGGTGGCTATCTGCGCTTAATGCGTCCCATAAATTGTCTGATGATGGGTTTTGCGGTTTTGGCGGGCGGAGTACTCGCAATCCGGAATGTTTCATATGTTCTTTGGCCAAACCTTGCATACGGATTCATTACTGGCTTTGTGCTGACTGCTGCTTCCATGGTTGTAAACGACTATTATGATAGGGAGATTGACGCTGTCAATGAGCCAAATCGGCCTATTCCAAGCGGTCTGATCCAGCCAAAAGAAGCCCTAGCTTTTGCTTTCACTCTCACTGTAATAGGCTTCGTGAGTGCGTATTTGACGAACATTTTCTGTTTTTTTACAGCTATGGGTGCATGGTTTCTCTTTGTAACTTACACCACCGTTGGAAAACGTAGCGGGTTGCCTGGAAATTTTCTGGTCAGTGTTTGTGTTGCCACGCCTTTCGTTTATGGCAGCTATGCGGTTGCTAACGCAATTAGATTGAACGTTTTGATTTTTGTTTCCATGGCTTTTCTTTCGAACACTGGCAGAGAAATCACAAAGGGAATCGTTGATGTTCAGGGTGACAGAATGAAGAGTGTTCAAACGGTGGCTGTTCGTTATGGAGAGAAGTCAGCGGCAGTTACGGCTGCATTCTTCTATTTTTTTGCGGTTTTGCTGAGTCCGATACCTTGGTTCCTTGGAATTGTTTCTTTTTGGTTCATTCCTTTGGTGACCATCACTGATTTTGGACTTGCAGCATCATCGTACATGCTTGTCGAGAACTATTCGAGGGAAAATGCCAGAAAAGTCAAGAAAATTATTCTCCTGTGGTTCATCATCGGATTGCTCGCATTTGTCATTGGTGCTGTAAGGTGAGCCGATGCTTGGTAAAGAAGTCCTGACGAATGTTGTGCGCTAGGAACGTTTTTGGATTTGTTCAGCAACCGTTTTTCCTAAACTACGACATTCCTCCAAACCCTTTTCATCAGGTTTATACTTGATAAGCAGGGGCGGTTTCAAGACTTCCATTTCAAATTTGTTTTCCATTACTTCAAGGACCATTCCCGGTGCTTCGCCGCTCCATCCGTAGGATCCAAACGCGGCTCCAATCTTGCCTTTCAAGTTGACGTTGTGAAAAGCCACATCCTCGAGAAACTTCTCAATGCTATTGGTTATAGTGTGCTGATAGGTTGGAGCCCCAACTAATATGGCGTCGAAACTGTCTAGACCCCAGGGGGACCCGTGGCGTTTTACTTCCACTGTCACTTCGCTAGTATCTCGCGCTCCCTCTGCTATGGCTTTAGCCATCTTCTCAGTGTTTCCAGTATGACTATCAAAAACAATAAGAATTCTTGGCACAAGTCTCACTTGTAGCTAGTCATCTACCAAGGAATTTATTAGCTTTTACATGCGCGCCCAGTTTTTCTTGCTGGCAGAGAAACTGAAGCATAAGATTCTTTTGACTCTAAAACGAGCGTACGATAAAATGGTGCTCCGGCCGGGATTCGAACCCGGGTCGGCGGCTTTCTCCCATTGCTGCTGAAGACGAGAGGCCGCTATACTTGACCGGACTATACTACCG
>CP070636.1:1085893-1088856 GCA_020356305.1 Candidatus Bathyarchaeota archaeon
AAAAGCCAGATGATATCGGCATCTGTTTCTGTTACCGTCAGAGGCTTGGCATTTCGCGGTGTCATATGCCGACCTTCATCGTTATATGGGCCATCGTTGCCGTTGGCTTGGCCTTTGAGGTCAAGACACATTACCTCGCCGCGATTGCTGACGATATAAACTCTGTCACCTTCGACAGTGGCCGGTGAGCAGATACCTGAGCGTGGCCAGTCCCGATATAAGGCGGGTGTTAGCTTGGGAACCACAAGCTGCCAGCAGAGGCTGCCGTCTTCTTCATTCAGGCACAGTAATACGCCGCGGTCTCCCTTGTGTCGAGGGTCTCGCGGCCTGTCGTTGTTAGTGCCGATCAGCACCCTGCCGCTGGCCACTACAGGGGTTGAGTAGGTTTCTGTACCAAGGTCGGCCACCCATTTTATGTTCTTGCCGGTGGCCGGGTCGAAGGTGTCGGGCAGAACCGTTTCATACGAGATCATGTTCCGTGAATACCTCTGGCCCCACTGCGGCCGGTCTTCCGCATAGACAACAGAAATGACGATTAGGCTAAAGATTAAGATGGGGATTAATAATTGCTTAGATAGTATTTTTCTTTTCAGCATTGCTTATTACCATCATATTGAAACTGTAAAATATGGGCAGGAGATACGAAATCACCGACCGGAATAATCATAACGTAACACAGGCTCTGATGGAAGCATAAAATGATACCATTTATATAAACGGAGTATTTTCTATATGCACTTGTTTGAAATACAAAGCGATTGTTACTCTTGCTTGAGGTCGGGGCTCTTTTTGCTTTTTTTAGTCATGAATGGGACGAGTGCTTCCGGTAGGTAAAACAAAAAGACAATACTAATTTTACCCCTATTTTTCTCAAATTAACGCCTGTATAATCTTTACTTGTTTGCGGGAAAGAAAAATGACATGTAATGTCAGACTAACAAAGAGCCATGATTGAAAATTGAAAAAAGTTTTTGTTTTTAGTTTTAGAAACACAGATATGTTGTGGATACCTAAAATTAATACACTAACAAATAAGGAGCCATGGCTCGCAGCGAACCTTTCTTGGCTGCTTCCAGGTATGGGGCATCTCTATTCTGGAGCTTATAGCTGCGGAGCTTCTTTAATTGTGATTGCCGGAATCATTTACATATTCTGGCTCGGGTCTTTGATCTCCGCGCGAACACCAATTATTATTACTTTATTAATAAATCTATGTAGCAGCCTAGTCCTGCCAGTATATGCTTCCCTTTGCGCATTTAGGCTTACCAAAAGGCGCAATACCGAGGATTTCGAAAGAGAACGAACTTTGAGCAAAGACCCATGGTTGGCGGTCTTTCTCTCCCTGCTGTTACCAGGTGCAGGACATGCTTATCTTCGAAAAGGTGGATTCTTTGTATTGTACCTTGCAAGTTTCGTTGGGCTCTATTTCATTTCCCAAAAAACAATCTACGCCTTCATAGTATATATCATTTTTCGTGTAACGGTTTGTGCCCACGCTTATTCGGCTTGCCAGATTAGTAGAGTCAAATGTAAACAGCCCTTTAACATCTTCATTCTTCTATTTATTTGCATGTACTGTATGAGGGGCTTCTTCTTGCCTTGGGTGCAAAGTCAGTTCTTTATATCGACTTTTGGTCCTCTCAGAGGTTCGAGCATGGAACCAACCATACCAGAGGGCTCAAAGGGGATAGCGGATAGGTTTACGTATAGGTGGAAAGATTTTGTGGTTGGTGACATTATCATTTTTACTCCTCCAAACAATGACTACTCCAATAGCGAGAATACAGCATGCAAACGAATTATTGCGGTAGGTGGGGAGACTCTACAGGTGCGCGACGGTGATATTTATGTGGATGGTCAAGAGAGAAATCTGAGCATCCGGGCTCATCGTGATGCATATCCTGGCTCTAGCCCTCCCATAGACTTCATTAGCAGAGATAACCCCTATCTTACTTATGGTGTTGACGAGCCATATAAGGTCCCTGGAAACCAGTATTTCGTTTTGGGTGACAATAGTCGCTACAGCATCGATAGCCGATGCTACGGGGCTATACCAAGAGAAAATATCCTTGGTAGAGTTATCAAAATCTACTGGCCACCTCGACGCATTGGAATCGTACGATAAGTGGAATAGAAAGATAGTGATAGTCTCTCTTGAAAAAAACTCCAACAAATATCACAAGGCACAGTCATCGACTGTTGTTCATTGTCTTTCTTTATATTCAATACCCACAATTAATGCCCAGCCAGTAGAGAGCAGAAGACAAAAATCAGAAGACGGAAGCCAGTTTCTTTTAAGAGAATTGCGATTGTGATTCTTTCCCTTGTCAGTCAGACGGTGACTACCACTTAACAGGCAACCAGACAGCCATCTTCGGCTCCCGGCGATTGTTCCAGGCGTAGTAAGGAATCATTGTGATGTCTATGCGACGCGACTTTATATTGCTTATTTCATGGTAGCCGCCGATATCTTCTGCGACTGTTTTATCAATGACCGTAGCTTTTGTCTTCAGCACGGTTACGCCACCAAGCAGCTCAGGCTCATATTGAATCTTCCATTTTGCATTTGCGGCAAGGCAGATATCTTCAAACCGAATCTCTTGAGGTATGTCGATAGACTCAAGGCAATAAACGACCGGGCCACGCATTACCGCGACCTGGTTGCGGGTCTGCTCCACGCGCGAGTCGGCTATAACCATTCTGACCGGCATAGGCAGGTTCAGCTCTATGACGTCACCGGCAGTCCACTTTCTTTCAATGGCGGCGTATGTTGCCGGCTTGCACTTAACCTTCGCCGCCTTGCGGTTAATGGTCAGCTTAGCTTTCTTTGCCCAGCCGGGAATCCTCAGTAGAATGCATAAAGCGTCACCGGACTCAACGGCATCCACAGTAATGCGCACCCTGCCGCTCCAGGGGTAGTCTGTTTTCTGTGTTAATTTCAGTTTTCGTCCATCGGCCAGCTT
>CP070636.1:1088956-1091558 GCA_020356305.1 Candidatus Bathyarchaeota archaeon
CCTTCAGAGAGAATTATATGTCTATCATGGGTGTGGGTAAGCCCGCTTTCGATTTTGCCCGACACTTTTAAGAAACTCCAGGGCAGCTTAGCGAAACGGGGATATTGTTCTCCAAGAACCGGGACCAGCTTCTCTACACAGTCTCGGATAGCCTCCTTCTCATCATCTGAAAACTGGCGCACTGCTGACACATAGCGCTGCCGACACTGCTTCCGCTGCTGATCCAGTGTCTGACCTGTGATCGCCGAACCTGTCTTGGCCGACATTTCCATAGGCTGCAATTGCCCGAAGTAGGAATCGAGAGACCGGTCCATTATCGCAGCCTTGCCCGCGTCGATATCCAGGAATGTTATCGATACTGACGCAGTAACCTCATTCGAATCCACGCTCTCAGCGCCGAAAACGAGACTGACAAGGGACAAGCACACCACAAGTATTATCAATAGAGTTCTTTCTGCTCGAACCATGGCATCTCCCGAGTAGACATCTTTTTCATGAGCAGGCCCATTTGACCGCCTCGGCGTGAAATGAAGCATTGCCGAAGGAGGGAGTCGAACCCTCACCCTGTTGCCAGGACGGGATTTTGAATCCCGCGCGTCTGCCAATTCCGCCACTTCGGCGATTCTTATCGTTCGCAATCAGGGCAATAATATAGCAAATCAAGGTGCCCCGGTCAATCTGAAATCGCCCTTTTTTGTCGACCTCAGCTCGCAGACGGAGACTTCGAGAAGGATCAGAGAGCTATGCCCTGGCTGGTGCGAAAAGCCAAATTCTTGACATTTGCCCCGACCGATCTATGTTTGTATTGACAAACCCGTTTCTTGTTGTTCGTAGTCATGGAAAGGATACGTGATGAAGAAACTGGCTATATATCTGGCTCGTCGCAAGAATTTGTGCATATGTCAGGATTCGCAGCAGCACATCGTATTGTCATAAGAGTATTGGAGCCCCTTTCACATCGGACCGCAGCTACTCCGTTGAGCAAGTCTTTGCCAAGTAAACGACAACTTGGCAGGCGCCTTGCCACAACGGAGCTTCACGCTGCTAAATTCATCCCGGCCGTAAGGTGCTGGGTACGTCTTTCTCTTTACCCTGCCTTCTTTCAGAGGGTAAAGAGAAAAACGGCCTTCATTGCAACGAAAGCCAATACAGACAAGGAATAAAGAACCCCCCAGTTCACATGAACGAATGAGCAAGTTGAGGTTCTGCAAGATCACCAAGACAGTGGTACAAAGCGGTGATGAACGTTGAGGCCTTACGAAATCCGTAGCACCTGTGACTAACAACCTTGGCCTTGTTGTTGAGACCTTCAACCTTGCCATTGGTGATAGGTAACTTGAAGTAGTTCAGAATCTGTTCCTGATGATTGCGGACCATCCAGGCAAAATCGCGTATGGGTGCCAAACGCGAATGGGTCGCCCACCAGAACCATTTCTGCAGATACCGACGGGCCCAGCCTTTGCTGCTGTAGTCCCAAAGGCGGCGAAACGCCTCTTTGAGAAGATAGGCTCGATGGATACGCAGGTTCAGTCGCTACAGATAACTCAATCGAGATTGCTGCTTATCTGTCAGATTCTCCGGGTTCTTCAGCCAGATATATCGCGTTCCTTTTAGAAGCTCAGGATGGGTCTTTTTGAGCCTTTGGGCCTCTTGACGGCGGACTTGGTCTACGGCATCCAATAAGTGCCGGATAATATGGAACTTGTCGAATACCAAAGTGGCCTCCGGCAAATAGGACGTGATCATTTCGATGTACGGCTGCCACATGTCAGAGCAAATGCCGACGACCTTTTTTAGAGGCTCGCCATGTTCTTTGAAGAAGGCCTCAAGAGTCTCCTGGCTGCGACCTTCACCAGACCAGATCAACCGGCCCTTTGCTAGATCATATACATTCGTCACATAGACATGACCCCTCCGGCGGGACAATTCATCAATACCTATGAACAGGATAGTACCAAGACGTCGGTATCTTAGTCCATACGAAACGGCCTGCCTTACAGCACCGGCAACCGTGTTCCAGTGAACGCCAAATAGACCAGCCACTGTTTTCCATGGCAGCAATTTGGACCAGGCGGATAAGAGCCAGATAAGCCCTTTGGTCAAAGGGATCTGTTCGACCTTGATCTTGCCACATTTGGGGCATTTGACTCTTGCTGGCTCATAAACCAGTGTTACCGCAATCCCCCACAAAGGCACATGTGTCCACCGTCGGGCCTTGAGCCGATCCCGCACACGGGATCGTGTTCGGCATATGCCACAGGGAAGCAGACGTTGCCTATGACGATCGAGATAAATCTCAATGTTGTCGTCGTCCCAAATAATGTTCTCAACGGCATGGTCCTTGATCCCAAGGGTTTTACGAAGTATCCTTTTTGACAACATGTGCTAATCCTCTATGGTTTTGTCTTGCGTATCTTTCTATAAGACCATAGGTTAGCACATGTTTGTTTCTAATTCATATGCACAAATTCTTGTGACGAGCTATAAATCATTACAGCTCCAGAAACCCTTATTATCCTGGTCAAAATCAAGATGTTTAAGCTATTTATTCCATAAGATGTGTTCTATGAAGGATTCTTTACTGTAACGGTCTGGAAAATCG
>CP070636.1:1091658-1095235 GCA_020356305.1 Candidatus Bathyarchaeota archaeon
AAGCGTGAAAGATAAAATTGCGTAGCCAAAGCTTATTTTGGCTATTACAATTGAGTTTGTACTCAGATGATGAGTATGCGAGCTTGGGAAGCGGCTAAGAATGCATTGGAATGTGTTTTAGAGGTTATTCCTGGAGAACGAGTTATCATATTTTGTGATGATGAGAAAGCTGAGGTAGGTAGAACCTTTGCTGATGGAGCCTTAGCCTCTGGGCTCTGGACGAGGCTTGTGACCCTGGAAACTAGCGAAGAATTCAGAAAAGAAATTCCCAGGCATCTTCTTGAGTTTTTGACCGACAAGAAGCCTAACTTGTACATCAACCTTTTGCGTGGAATCAGCGAGGAGACACCGTTTAGGATTCGGCTTATTCACATGGAGACCAGGGATAAGCGGTCTCGTTTGGGGCACTGTCCCGGAGTCACTCTGGAGATGCTTACCACTGGGGCACTAGCGTTGACTCCAGAGGAGCATAGAAGAATGCAGAATTTTGCTCTAAGTCTAATGAGGAAGCTAAGTCAAACCCGCACTGTTGAAGTTACGTCCCCTTCTGGCACCAAGCTTTTGTTTAGCACGGACGGCAGACCATTCTTTACCGACACTATTATTGACTGGAAAGAGATGAAGTGGATGAACTTACCAACCGGGGAGGTCATAGTTGCACCTGTTGAAGACTCTTTGGAAGGCACGTTGATGTGCGACATGGCGATTGGTGGAATTGGACCTTTGGAAAATCCAATGGAGTTCACAATAAGGAAAGGCGTCGTCGAAGAAACTCGTTCGGAAAATAAAGAGATTTTGGGGCAGATCCACAACATTTTGGAGACAGATGAATGGGCAAAGGTTGTGGGTGAGTTTGCATTTGGGATAAACCCTAAAGCAAGATTTGTTCAAGAATTTCTGGAAGCAGAGAAAATTCTTGGAACAATCCATGTTGCCTTTGGAAACAACACCGACATGCCCGGCGGAAGGAATTCGTCGAAAAACCACCAGGATTTTCTCATCTCGAAGCCGACGGTAAAGGTAACAAAGAAAAGCGGAGAAACAACAACCGTCTTAAAAAATGGAGAGTTCCAAATTTAGTAGTGTCGTCCTAAAGGGACTGTTTAGCGGTCTCTCCCTTAGCTACGTGCAGAATCTTGCAGATTCCATCAGAGTGGACTTCATTCAGGCATGAAACTGTTTACTTCTCACTTTTTCACTGACTCGCTTCCTCAACGAGGCCTCGCGCTTTCCTTCTCCATTCATTAAAGCCTTGGGATGAAACTGGATAATTTCTATAGAGGGCCTTCACATTCTTCAGCAGACTAGCTGCGCGACGCAGTTCCTTGAGAAGAGAGAGTTTTCTCAGCCCTCTGAAGATTCGGAGGGTAGTTTCAGTTATGTTAAGGCGCAAGTCCTCGCCCATGCTCGTCTGCAGTATATCCTCTTGGGTTATCAGTCGATACTTCATGACGTAGTTTATGAGGTTGTCGCCTAGTTTTTGTAGGAGCAGGCGTAACATGTCAAGACCAGCTTGTTTGGCTCCGTATGACTGCATGTATCTGGCATTGTATAGCCACAGTCCTTCCCTGCTCATGTTCCCTTTTTCCATGGCTTCAACTATGGTTTTTCCCGCGAGGGCTCCACCCATCATGGATGGGCCTATTCCACCGCCGTGGATGGGGTTAACTTGACAAGCTGCGTCTCCAATGATTATAACACCGTTTCCAGTCATGCAATCGATTGGTCTTCGCGCTGGGTCGTACCATGTTCCGCTGCTTACGATTTTCGAGCCGCTAAATAGAGGTTTAGATAAAACATGACGATAGAGCTGGTTTTTTGGGTTAGGAAAACCTTCACACATGGCCACTCCTAATCCCACGTTCACACTGTTTCCTCTCTTAGGAAAGATCCAACAATAGCCTCCTGGTGCCACCTTTTGACTCAGATAAATTTCACAAAATTCTCTGTCAGGAACCGGTTCTTTCAGCTCGCGGATTTCGCGATAACAGAGTTCTACATCTTTTTTGTCAACGTCTGTGTCAACTCCTATCTTGGGAGGAAGCTTTTTGCGTATGACAGCGGAAAAACCACTGGCATCCACTACAACTTGACTATGCAACGCAGCCTTATTTCCCGTGTTCAGGTCTCTTGCCAAGACTCCAGCTACAAACCCGTTCTTTATGATGGGCTCTAGCACTTGTGTTGCTTCTAGCAAGGTAGAGCCCGTGTCGATGGCGGTCTTCAACAG
Source organism: Candidatus Bathyarchaeota archaeon (assembly GCA_020356305.1). The sequence continues at coordinate 1,093,889 of CP070636.1, forward strand.
TCTCTGTCCAAAGAGATGGCGATTGACGGCAAATGCGGAGAGCCCTTTGCTCTCTATATGAAAGATACTTTCTGTGCTAGGCGAGTAAATTTTCGCCCCTCGGATCGTTTGCTCCAGTTCGTCGCCTGAAGGGTAGGCTAGGTTCAAACTGTCAAAGTGATGCTTTCCTACAGCGTCTCCGCAAATTTTCTCGCCTATGTTGTCACTGTTTTTTCTGTCGAGCATGGCAACCTCCATGCCTGTGTCGGCAAGTGTCTTCGCAGCCAAGCAACCCGCTGTCCCAGCACCCACCACAACTGCGTCAAATTTGTTCAAGCATGAAACTCTCCGGAAGCCGTTGCGTAATTATTTGAATAGAGAAGCACTCATAACGTTTACGATGCCTCATAAAAACATTAACATGTTGGTTTTCTCTCAGACTTGTCGCGCGCACAATTTCAATCAGGCCTAGATACTATTAGAATTAGACCCAACCCTATCAGGGCAGATCCGACGGCAAGGAATATGAACGGATGTATCAAGCTTTTGAGGTTCGTGGAGGTTACGTAGAAAATGATTGCGCCTATGATTATGATTAGAAGGCCGAAAAACTTTTCTGCGATGGTTAACCCCACAGGTTGCTCAGCCATCTCTATTCTCCGCCTTAACCCTTCACTTATGGGTCTTTAAACGTTACTTTTGATTTATCAAGGTAACGTTATATAGTTATGCTGCCTCCTCAAGTTTTGCTGGCAAATACTTGTCCACGATGTAAGATAGTCCGTATCGACTGAATGCCTCCTGCTCCGCCTTCCGTCTGATCTTCAAGAACTGTTTGACCTCCCTTTGCCACAGCTCTCCATCATATCGCGGATCCTTCTGCAACTCATAGAGACGCTTGATGTCCACATCGGTCAACGCTTCACTGGGCAACTTGTAATCCACTATGTCGGTGGCCCAGACACCTGACCACGTAGCGTCGGGCGTTGTTAAATCTCGCAGATGGGCAGCGTTCGCCGAGCCTGAGATGATAACCATGGCGATGTGCATTCCCCAAGGGTCGCCGTCTGTGAATATGTAGACTGGAAGGTTGAGTTCCCTATTCAATCTATGGATGAAGTGTCGAGTGGCTCGCGGTGCCTGCCCAGCCGTGAGCACTAAGAGAGAGTTAAATTTCTTGTGAACTTGCTCCTCGATGAAACGCGTGAACAACCCGCCTTTTTCAATGGCTATCAGCTTGTCTGCAGTCGTTTTGACGAGCTCAGCGGAGGTGAGCGCTGGACCTATCATAACTCCGTCTGGATGAGACATCAGATTGTATCGTTTGCCTTCGTATCCTGGAACCGTGTACTCAATGGTTAGGTCGCC
>CP070636.1:1095335-1100118 GCA_020356305.1 Candidatus Bathyarchaeota archaeon
CAGTCACGCCAAAAACAGAGACCAAATAGAGGAAGCCTGAAGTGTACTCGAGAATCTTCTGTAGCCTCTCTTTGGATGTGGAGGGGGCTGCAAGGAAAATAGTATCTATCTTATAGGCCTCAGCAACTTTCTTGTAGTCTTGAGCTTCATCGATGGGAAGATCAGGAACAATCACTCCGTCAACCTTGCATCTGCGGGCGGTTCTGAAGAAGTTCTCTAGTCCCATTCTAAAGACAGGGTTGTAGTAGGTTAAGATTACGATTGGTACTCTGTGTTTGTCCTTGATTTCACTCGCCATTTGTAGCACCCTCTTTGGTGTTGTTCCAGCCTTCAATGCCCGCACAGTGGCCGCTTGAATTGTTGGACCGTCGGCTATAGGATCGGAAAAGGGAATTCCTAGCTCGATGATGTCTGCTCCTCCATCGATTAGCGCTTCCACGATCTCGGGTGTGTACTCCGGCTTGGGGTCGCCTCCGGCAACGTAGGCTATGAGGGCTCCTTCGTTTTGGGCTTTCAAGTCTTGAAAAGTTTTCTCTATTTTCCTCATATCTTGACCTCCAAGTAATTAGCAACAACTTCCACGTCTTTGTCTCCCCTTCCAGATAGGGTGACCACGATTGTCTGATCTTTTTTCATGATTCGCGCCATTTTCATGGCGTAAGCTAGAGCATGGGAGGATTCTAAGGCTGGAACTACACCTTCGCTCTTGGAGAGTTCAAGGAAGGCGTCCACGGCCTCCTTGTCCGTCGCCACAGTGTACTGGGCCCTTTCTATTGTCTTCAAGAGGGCGTGTTCAGGTCCAACCCCAGGATAGTCAAGACCAGCGGAGATGCTGTGGGTGGTCTGTATCTGTCCATGTTCATCTTGAAGGAAGTAGGTTTGCATGCCGTGGAGGACCCCTTCTGCTCCTGCATAGAGGGAAGCCGCGTGTTTTCCAGATTTTATGCCGCAACCAGCTGCTTCAACCCCGATCATCATCACCGATTTGTCGTCAACGAACGGGTAGAACGTGCCCATGGCGTTGCTTCCACCCCCAACGCAGGCGATCAACGCGTCTGGGAGCCGTGCCTCTTTCTGCATTATTTGCTCCCTGAGCTCCTGACCGATGACGCTCTGGAAGTCTCGAACCATCAGGGGATAGGGGTGAGGACCCACCACCGACCCTATGAGGTAGTAAGTTGTTTGAACGTTTGTCACCCAGTCTCTCAGGGCTTCGTTGATGGCATCCTTAAGGGTTTTCGAGCCGGACTCAACTCGACAGACCTCAGCTTCCAGAAGCTTCATCCTGAAGACATTGAGCCTCTGCCTCTCCATGTCCTCAGAGCCCATGTATATCTGAGCGTTCAATCCGAGAGCAGCGCAGGCTATGGCCGTGGCAACTCCATGCTGTCCAGCGCCAGTCTCCGCGATGACCCTCTTCTTCCTCATGTTCTTTGCGAGCAAGGCCTGTCCAAGCGTATTGTTTATCTTGTGAGCCCCTCCGTGAGCAAGATCTTCCCTCTTGAGATAGATCTTTGCTCCCCTCATCTTTTTGGTCAAGTTTTCAGCGTAGTAAAGGGGAGTGGGTCTGCCAGCGTATTCAGACAGGTAATACTTCAGTTGCTTTTGGAAAAGCGGGTCTCTCTTCGATCTGTCGTATGCTTCTTCGAGATCGCTGAGGGCACTTATGAGAGTCTCTGGAACGAACCGTCCGCCATATCTTCCGTACTTCCCGTCAACTGGGTACAGGCTCAACTTTTTCATAATTCAACTTCCTTCGCATTTTTTATAAACGAAAAAATTTTCTCGGGGCTCTTGACCCCTGGATGCGATTCAACGCCGCTGGACACATCGACCGCGTAGGGCTCGACAAGCCGGATAGCACCCATAACGTTTTCAGGATTTAACCCTCCGGCGAGAATCAATGGTTTCGGATGAATCAGCCGTTTAACGCGTTTACTCAATTCCCAATCGTGAACTGTGCCAGTTCCTCCAAACCTGTCAGGCACATACGAATCTACAAGAACAGCGTCAAACAAACTCGCTGCCTCACCAGCTTCATCAACTACACGATCCGGCTTAGCCTGAATGGCTCTCACTAGACGCGTCTTGGCCAACTTTTCTCGAATAACGGAGTCGGACAAGGAATGGCCATGGATCTGTAGGACGTCTGGTCTCAGCATTTTATTAATTTTCATCAGCTCATTGAGACTTTTGGGAACTGCAACTACAACGTTTTTGACGAAGACGGGAGTGTTTTTCATAATTCTCTCAGCCTCCTCTGCTGTGAGGTTTCTGGGCGACGAGGGGACATGCACTACGAACCCGACGGCATCTGCTCCTGCTTCTACAGCCATGGCTAAGTCTTCATTGCAGGTTATGCCGCAGATTTTTACTTTGACTCTCATAGAGCTGTCGCAAGCTCCCTTACTTTTTCCTCAATGTCGCTGGCTCTCATGATAGCTGATCCTACTAGAAAGGCGTGGGCGCCGCAGTTGTGGAGGAAACGGATGTCGCCTGGACTCTGGACGCCGCTTTCGCTCACAATCACCCTTTCTCTTATCCTGTGTCTTGCCAAGATATTCTTGGTTGCCTCAAGGTCTACCTCCATGTTTTTCAGGTTGCGGTTGTTGATGCCGATTAGGTCTGCTTCGGTCTCTAGAGCCGACAAGAACTCTTCCTCAGTGTGGGTCTCTAGCAAAACCTCGAGACTGTGTGAGTGGGCGTACGCGATCATACTGTGGATGTCGCATTCGCAGTATCCCCTCGTGAAGAGCGGTTCTATTAGGAGAACCGCGTTTCCGCCCATCCTTGCCGCGGCTTCTATCTGAGCCCGGCTTACGGTTATGTCTTTCATGAGAAGTGGAAGTGTAGCTTGGTCTCGTACCTCAGCGAAGGTGTGTAGAGAACCCCCAAAATGCTTGGGCTCCGTCAAGAACGATATTCCGATAGCTCCTCCTCTCTCCATCGCCGACGCAATTTTCCTCACGTTAACATCTTTTCTGATCACGCCCAAGCTCGGTGAGGCAACCTTAATCTCAGCTATTATAGAGGCGTTTTTACACTTCAGCACAGCCTCTTTCAGACTTAAAAATGGTGACGTAGCTCCCCCTGTAGGACCCGCTTCGTAGTAGCCCGTGTTCACCGTTTCCCTAGCGTCCCGCCCCAAAACATCTAGAAAGTCAGTCATATTTCAACTCCAGCCTCTCAAGTTGAGATGTGTCTCCATCACCGGCCTTGGCTAGCCTCTTCAGTTTCTTGTACGCGGCTCCGCTGTCAATGGCTTCGCGGGCCACCTCAACTCCGTGGCGGAAGCCCTCGGCTTTTCCACCCACCACAATTCCTGCAGAAGCGTTGACCAACACGACATCCCTTTTCGGATCCCCATCCCTGTTGCAACCATACAGAATTCGGAAAGTAATTTCGGCGCTTTTCTCAGGGGATGTTCCTTTGAGCTCCTCTGGTTTGGCCAGCTTGACGCCGAAGTCTTTTGGAGTTACCTCCAACGAGTCGACCTTATCCTCCTTCAGCCACGCCATCGCTGTTTTGCCGATCGTGGAAATTTCGTCTAGTCCGTCCAAGCCGTGAACGACCATGGCTTCCTCAGAGTCAAGCTTCTTAAGCACGTGAGCCAGCGGCTCGATCAGGGTCTTGTCGTAAACTCCTAAGAGTTGAGCGGTTGCGTTCGCTGGGTTTGTTAAAGGTCCTAGAACGTTGAAAACGGTTCTTATGCCTATTTCTCTTCTAGGTCCGATCGCGTGTTTCATAGCGCCGTGAAAGGCGGGCGCGAACATGAAACCTATGCCTACGTCTTCAATGTTTTTCTCGACAACACTTGGTGACACATCGAGGTTGAGACCTAGTTTCTCCAAGATGTCAGCGCTTCCGCTTTTGCTGGTAACAGAACGGTTTCCATGCTTGGCTACTGGTATCCCAGCGCCCGCCACGACAAAGGCTGCTGTGGTGCTGATGTTGAAGGTCTTCACTCTGTCTCCGCCTGTGCCACAGGTGTCTACGAGGCGTCCTTTGAACTGTGGATAGATTCGGTGACAAAACTCTCTCATCACCGCGGCGAAGGCTGAGATTTCGTCGATAGTCTCTCCTTTTATCCTCAAGGCTGTTAGGAACGCGCCAATCTGTGCCTGCGTGGCGTTGCCAGACATTATCTCCTCCATTATGGCCCTTGACACGTCATAAGTTAGGTCCGCACCCGCGATCAGTTTCTGTACGCCTTCTCGTATCACTCTTCTTCCCCTATCCTTCAAGAAAATTCTTTAGAAACACCTTGCCTAGAATGGTCAGTATAGATTCTGGGTGAAACTGAACCCCTTCAATTGGGTGTTTGACGTGGCGGACGCCCATGACCTCTCCGTCATCCAGAGACTCTGCCGTAACTTTGAGACATGAAGGCATTGTTCTCCTATCTCCAACTAGCGAGTGATAGCGGGTGGCTGTGAAGGGGCTCTCTGCGCCCTCAAAAATTCCCTTGCCGTCGTGGCGTATCAAACTTGTTTTCCCATGCATCAACCTCTTTGCACGTACGATTTTGCCCCCAAAAGTGGAGATGATTCCCTGGTGACCGAGACATACGCCTAAGGTAGCTACTTCGCGGCTCACGTGCCGCAGAATATCGGGACATACTCCGACGTACCGGGCGTCTTCTGGTGTTCCCGGTCCAGGAGAGATAACGATTTTATCCGGTCTGAGTTTCGCGACCTGTCTCAGGGTTATTTCGTCGTTTCTATAGACAACAGGTTTTCCTCCGAGTTCCCCGATGTATTGAACGAGGTTGTAGACGAAGGAG
>CP070636.1:1100218-1103176 GCA_020356305.1 Candidatus Bathyarchaeota archaeon
GATTATGAGCTTCAGAGGTGACTCTGAGAGACAAGCACTCTTGAGAGATAAACTGATCAAAGAGACGAGGAAAACTCAGAAAAGCAGATATGTTTCAAAAATCCTTTCAGTCCTGAAGCCACAAATGAAGGTTCTGGATATTGGTTGTGGAACCGCTCACATTATTCAGGAATTAGCTATAAGCGATGCAAGTTCCCTGTTCATTGGACTTGACATTTCCCCTGCTATGCTGAAGATGTCACATGACAACACTGCGAACTTGCATAATATTGGTCTAGTTGAGGGAGATGGACATAGGCTTCCTTTCCCTGACTATAGTTTTGATATTGTAATAACAAGACTGGCAAATTATTCACCTCAAGAGGCATATCGAGTTTTGAGAAGGCAGGGATGTTTCGTGGAGTATAGTCTGGGACCAGAAGCTGGTAGAGAAATCCAAGAATTCTTTCCAGAAAGGATTGAGAAGGAGAATTTCTTCTTTCCTAAAAGCTTTGAGAACTGGAAACAAGAAGTTTGTGAAGATGCTCTTGAAGCTGGCTTTCTTGTTTCCAGCATAGAAGACTATAAAGAAAATGAGTACTATGAAAATGAAGATGCATTAATGGATCTTATCGAAATGGTTCCTCTTGTTATGAATTTCGATCGAAAGAAAGATAGAAAGAAGATTAGAGAACTCGCAGAAAAGTACGGAAGGAAGAATGGAATCAAAACAACTTGGCATTACTACATCCTGACGGCAAGAACATCTTAGAATGGAAGTGAACGTTTCATGCATGCATGCATGCACCCGCAGCACCGTGGATGACATGACTTTTTCGGCAAGGTCTGTGGGTGCGTCTGAGCAGAGGATTTGTAAAGATTATCGCAATTGCGGCACCTTGAACCAGCAATGCAACAAGAACCAAAGCCAAAAGACGTTTCTTCATATATGCCCAGAGGACACTAGTGGTTCCCCTTTCAATTAACCTTCACTTCAATGCGCGCAAATTATATATATGCCCACAAATAAAACAGAAGCGCTTCGCGGGGTTTAAAAAATGAGAAAAATGCCTGCGATTTTGTTTGGCTTTCTTGTAGTCGCTACGCTTTCGACGCCGACGATTAGTCCGAATCAAGCGGGCATTGAACACTTCGTTTGGCAACCACCTTATGTATTCAGAGATTATGAAAATTGGATGTATGATACCCAGATTGTCGTTTACGAGCACGGTGCAACGGTTACCCTCGGAGTGCTTGTGGTAAACCCCTACGATCCGTATGTGAACGTTACAGCCGTAAGCTTAGTCTTCGACACGGGCTTTAACGTAACTTTAAACTATACGGCAACCCCAGTCAAAATAGACTTTCATGAAAAACACTACTTTGATGTTAGTTTCACCGCCAACGTAACCGAGACTCTAAACGCGTGGGCGCACGAATACACAATATATGTTAAATATGACTTTCCTTCGACAGGCACATGGATTGCAGAGTGGGATTATTGGTACCCAGCATACAGGTTTGTTGTCTACTCAGCGGATCAATTAGAAGCCACGGACCTACAGGCTGAATACGACACGAGCAGAACCTATTGGGACTACTTTGAGAGCGTTGAGGGTCGATTGCTCGCATATGAAGCTGAAGAAGAAGGCGAAATTGGTTATGGTTACCTCTCTCGCTGGGACTTTGCCAACGCCAAGATACACTTTCAAAATGGTATTGATTTGTGGGAAGACGCGTTTGTCGCCGAAGAAGACTGGCTCGCAGCTTATCAAGAAGCCATGTTAAATGCCACTAAAAATGAAGCAGACGCAGCCTTGACAGAAGCGGACGCAGCAGCTAGATCGGCGGACGCGGCCATGAATCAATTCTACGTATTGATTCTAGTCGGCTTAGGCATGATATTGACGGGCATTGGAGTAGTAGCATACACATTCAAGAAACCCAAAGCAGCCTAATTAGCTATTTTCCCCTGCGCGCACGCAAAAAAACTTCGACTACACACGCAAGTAATGATCAAGATGCTTACTTAGCTACTTACTGTCAACGCATGCATGCGACCTTATTACGCGCGCAAATTTTATTTTGTCCAGTCTTGTTTACTCCCTAACCAAGGGCTGCTACATCTTGGTTACACTGAATCTCGACAAAATTTTTAATCCTAGGAGCATTGCGATTGTTGGAGCAAGTGATGAAGGAGGTTCTGTTGGATACACATTAATGAAAAACCTCACAGAATTAAGATATAACGGCAAGGTTTACCCGGTCAACATTCACAAAAAGGAAATTCTCGGTTTCAAAGCGTATCAAACTGTTGATCAGCTTCCAGAAACGGTTGACCTTGCAATAGTCGCTACTCCAGCCAAAACCGTTCCTGACGTAGCGGAGCAGTGTGGAAAAGCTGGAATAGTCGGGATCATCGTCATTTCAGCTGGCTTTAAAGAGGTTGGACCAGAAGGCAAAGTGTTGGAAGACAAAATTCATGAGATACAAAAGAAGTATAATCTGCGAATTATCGGACCGAATTGTTTAGGCATCATCCGTCCAAGCATCAATCTTAACGCAACTTTTGGAACCAAGATGCCCAAGTCAGGCAACATAGCGTTTATTTCTCAAAGCGGCGCACTATGCACAGCAATTCGAGACTGGGCCATCCACGAGAACATCGGCTTCAGTACCTTCGTTTCCGTGGGCTCCATGATCGATGTTGACTTCGGCGACCTCGTAGACTATTTTGGTACTGATCCGAAAACGAGGAGCATATTGATGTACATTGAAGGAATATCCAATGCTAGAGAATTCATGAGTGCTGCAAGGCACTTTGCGAGGACCAAACCAGTAATTATTGTAAAGGCTGGGAAGTTTGGTGAAAGTGCAAAGGCTGCTGCTTCGCACACTGGATCGCTTACCGGCGAAGACATGACATACGGTGCAGCGTTTAAACGCGCGGGAATAGTGCGTGTTGAGGAAATTGCCGAC
>CP070636.1:1103276-1106457 GCA_020356305.1 Candidatus Bathyarchaeota archaeon
CTCTGAAGACTCGTCTGGCCTATCAATTGTTAAAACTAGTATAGGAATGAGGAAATTTTTGTCTCAATAGTCAAGCGCTCTGATTTTGTCCTCGTCTCCTTTCCATGAACGTAATCAATGTAGAGGGTCTTACGGCGAGTAGCCGACACCTTATGCTTGTCTTTTGCGGGTGCTTTCGCCTTTCAGTTTGAAGCATCTATTTTTCGAAGCCATGCGGGCGAGCTCATAATTCACCGAGATTAAGGTCGAATCTGCTTGATAGGTTTTTCAGATCATTAAGCACGTAGGTGAACACATAGCCCTTCCATTTTCCCCACCTATCGTCTGCGATCTTTTTGAGCTTTGGAATAATACTACGGGGCGATTCCACCTCCTTTCTGAAGATCAGCATGTTGAATATTTTTGCGCTCCAGACGTCAAGCGCGAATCCTGGATGTGGAGAGACTATGTCTGCAGAGTATTCACCTATCCCCTTCAGTTCCATCAGCTTAGCCTTTGCTTCTTCAGTCGACATCTCTTCTAGCTGTTGAGGTTTTGGGAAACCATTGCATATGGCTTCGGCAATACCCTTCAGAGCCTTGGCTCTGTAGCCGAGCTTGCACCTCTCCTCAAGTTCTCTCACCGCCGCTTTCGCTATTCTCTCAGGAGAAGGCCAGTACAAAACCTCCTTGCGGTCGAACCTAATTTTTACACCATAATTCTTGATTAATAGATCCCACATTTGTTCACTTCTCCTTATCGGTGCCATCTGCAACGTCACAGCCAAAACGAGGCTGGGAAAGATGTCCGGCCGCATGGTTCTTCTCATCCCGTACAGGTCTTCCACCAATGATTTGACAAGTAGATCATGCTCAGCACGAGCGTAAAATCCTCTTATGTCTTCCTTAAGGCGGAGGATCCACGTCATCACTCCTAAAAGCTCCCCTTCCTCTCCTGCGCTCAGTCTTTGACGAGAAAAAACCTCACAAAATATCTTGGGCCTCTCAACGGTTCCTTCGGATCTGAGCTTCAATCCAAAAGTCTTTTCAGAATTCAGCCTCATCGCAGTCCAGAGAGTACCGTCTTCAAATATCTCGAAAGGGGTTAACAAAGACCATCCAGCAGGCTTACGAACCGTGAGCAAAAAGTTGTAGGGCGGAACAGCTCTAAGTCTGAAAGCGGTCGAACGCGGCAACTCCCTTATCGACATGATGGTACCCATCGATTTTCTACTCTCTCACTCTTTAGTTTTCTGATTGTAGGAGTGAACTCTTGATTTCTAGCACTTTCATTTTCACCCTTCTCTCTCCTCTTTGTGGGTTGTCGTTCAGTCGAGTGTTTTAAGTGTACATAGAACTTGCGAGTTACGTCAGAGGCCCATACATGGGAAGATCGGCTGAACATTGCAGAAACCCTTGGAACGGCAAGTGTAAGAACACAGACATCCAGCTCTACATCTATTATAAGGGCAGACAGCTGCCGATCTGCAAGGAATGCTGGTTTGAAATCGCCGACAGAGACATCCAGTGGTGAGAGAATGACTAGCTATCAGGAGGGGTTTGAAGACTCGCTTGAGCACTTCCTCACCGGAGTTAAAAACTCAAAGAGCAAGAAAGATGCGATGTAGTGATTCCGCTATCTGCTGGGTCTGGTCAAGGAACGTGAGTCTGGCAGACTTGGAGAGAAGATAGGGCAGAAAAGTAGATCATAAATCTGAGAGCGCTTCAGGCAAATCTTCGATCTTCAAGATTAATTTGTCCGGATTTTCTCTGTTTACGCCTTCCTCCACGCAACTCTTCCTCAAAAAGACAGTCTTCATACCTATCTTCTTGGCCCCCTGAATGTCATGATATGGAGCGTCCCCCACAAAAACCGCTTCTGATGGAGCCGCCTCCAAGGCCTTCAGAGCACTCTCAAAGATTCTAGGACTGGGCTTGCGCCAACCGATATCTCCCGAAACAACAATAGCATCAAAGAAACTGGTCAAATCGAACTTATTTAGAAGCTGAATTATCATTGGTGGGTGTGCGAAGTTGGAGACGAGTGCGAGCTTGTATTTCTGACGTAGTTGTTGAAGTACTGATGGAACCTCTTCATCCATTGTCAGAGAATTGACTTGTAGGTTCATGAAGGCTTCGACAGCATCTATTATCAGCTGGACATCGGGATTGAATGAGTATCCAAACAGTTTCAGAGTTTCGGAGACTCGAAAGCAGAAGCTGAGTTCCTCAAGAGAGTCTTCTGTCTCTCTGTAGATTCGCTCTCTAACCTCAAAATACGCCTTCTTAAAGTGCTGATAAGGAAGAGTCACCCCGTCACGCGAAAGGCTTTTGTGAAGCTCTCTCAGGCAGGCATCGTAGTCAAACCGATCAAACCCGACGAGGGTGTCCCCTAAATCTAGGAGTACTGCTTTAATGCTCATCCACACTACCTCAAGCATTGCAACAGGACAGCAGCTGATTCCTAGATAATTATACCTTTTGAAAATGAGATTTTGAATGAAACTCTATGTGGTAAGGTAGGTTTCATTCAATCAGGATTACTTCAATCTTTGAAGGATGCTCAGCGTGCACGCATAGCCTTGTCTTGGTATTCGCACAGCTGAACAAGTGGACATTCATAGCATCTAGGCTTCGGCGCCCTACACGTGTGTTTGGCGAGCAGCCAGAGCAGACCTGCCACTCTGTCTCGCCTCTCGTGTTCAGAGATGAATCTAAAGAGAGCTTTCTGGATTTGGTAATATTTTGCGCCAGGTTTGACCAAGCCAAGTCGCCTTGCGAGTCTGTCATAGTGGGTGTCGATTGGCAGAACCTCTCGGTAGCCATATCGGTTTGTAAGCAGCACGTCTGCGGTCTTGTTTCCGATTCCAGGCAGCTCCATGAGCCTCTTCTTTGCCTCCTCCCTTGGAAGCCTGAGAACTGGAGCTATGTCGCCCCCGAATTTGTCCAGGACAACCCTTGACAACTCCTTTATCCTCTTAGACTTGACATTGTAGAGTCCTCCGCTCCTGATAGCCTCCTTAATCTTCTCCTTTTGGGCCCTCGCCAGAGCCTCAGGTGTGATCTTGAACTCCGCTGCAAGCCCTCTGTACGCTCTGATGCAATTCACCTCACTCGTGTTTTGAGAGAGAACGGTGATTATCAAGTGTTTGAATGGATCAGAAGAGGAATCCTCAGGATACATGTCGGCTGGCCACCAGTGC
>CP070636.1:1106557-1109638 GCA_020356305.1 Candidatus Bathyarchaeota archaeon
CCAGAAATCTTGGAAAGGCCCATTAAAGGCCTTACAGGCATAGTACGCGCCAGCGTCCTCGGCATTCTAGGGTTCCTCATCCTCGGTGCCGCGCGAATGACAAAGGCTGGAGGCAAAAAGGCAACCAACGGTGGAATATTCGTGCTGATCTTTGGAGTTGTGGCTTATTTAGTGGGGGGCGGAATAGGCGCTGCCATAGCCATTCTGACTGGGCTACTAGCCATTATTACCCGATACGTTTAGCGCGCGCTCTTCTATTGGCCAAAACTAGTTCTCTTAATCTAGTCCACGCACTTGCGCCTGTCATTTTTCCCAAAGTTTTTTTAGATGTCTCGATGAAGAATAGGTAAAATTGTGCAGTACAAAAGGGTGGTTTAACTTGAGCAAAACTGTAATGGAATTATGTTTTGCCATTAGAGGTCAAACGGCAATAGTGACCGGCGCTTCGAGCGGGCTGGGTATAACCTTTGCTGAAACATTAGCTGAACGTGGAGTAAACGTTGTAATTGCCGCTAGAAGATATGAAAAACTCGTCAAGTTGGCTGAAGACCTTTCCAATAAACATGGCGTTGAAGTGGTTCCTGTCAAAGCAGACGTGACTCAAGAGGACCAGGTAATCAACATGGTAAAGACCGCTACAGAAAAGCTTGGATCGCTGGAAGTGATAGTTAACAATGCTGGAGCCGCATCTCTGAGTCCATCCGTTGATATGAGGATTGAAGAATGGAAAAAAGTGCTAGATGTCAATCTGACAGGTGTCTTCTTATGCGCGAGAACTGCCGCACGAGAGATGATCAAGAAAAAATACGGAAAAATAGTGAACATTGCTTCCATTTACGGAGCAGTAGGCGATGTATTTCCCGCAGCACCATACTACGCGTCTAAGGGAGCAGTCATAAACCTAACAAGAGCCTTAGCCGTAGAGTGGGCACCTCACAAAATAAATGTGAACGCCATTGCCCCGGGGTTTTTCCCAAGTGAAATGACGGAACCAATTTTCCAAGATAAAAAATCGTTGGAACACATCCTTTCCAGAACGCCCTTGGGAAGAACAGGAGAGCCATTGGACTTGAAAGCAGCACTCATATACCTCGCGTCCCCAGCCTCTAACTATGTTACTGGACAGACAATATTCGCCGATGGAGGGTGGACAGCACTTTAATGCGCGCGCGTCGAGGCGAAGATAAAGGAAGTTTCTTAACAACTCAAGAACATACATCACAAAGAGGAAAAAACGGAAATCATGCTCCAAGAGATAAAAACCATTACTTTTGGTGGTGTAAACTGCTACCTTATAACAATCGACAAGGGATTTATCCTGATTGACACAGGATTTTCCAAAAACCGCGAGGAAATTGAAAAAGAACTAGAAAGCGCAGACTGCAAGCCTGGAACTCTCAAGCTCATCGTTTTAACTCATGGCGACTTCGACCACAGCGGTAATTGCGCGTATCTTCGTGAAAAGTACGGGGCGAAAATCGCGATGCACCATGCAGATAAAGGAATGGTTGAACATGGAGACCTCTTCTACAACAGAAATGTAAATTTTCTAACGAAAGCACTTGGCAAAATTATTGTGTTTTTCTTGAGGACAAGCCTGAAGGAAACCGACCGATTTATATCGGATATATATGTTGAGGATGGTTATGACTTGTCTACGTTTGGGTTTGACGCACGAGTTATTCACATTCCAGGACACTCAAAGGGTTCCATCGGAGTCTTAACAAACACGGGCGACCTATTTTGCGGTGATTTGCTTCAGAATACGAAAAAACCAGCCAAAAACGCCATGATAGTAGACAATGAAGCGTTTGATGCAAGCGTCGAAAAACTGAAACAACTGAAAATAGACACTACTTACCCTGGACATGGCAAACCATTCCAAATGGAACAGTTCATAAAAAACCAAAATCAGCTCCAAGTGTAATGTTAAGGAAAACTAACAAAAAAAGTACTATTTAAACCATAATTTGAGAATCTAGCTCAGCTATTTGTTGGCTTTCTGACGAAGTATTTCGCCCAGGGAAAAACTTCCTTCGGGGTATGTGTGGTGCCAAATTAGCGAATAGAACTGATCGCTGGCGGCTTCGGGGAGCGGGGGCTGACGGGAATCCCCCGGGCCAACCTACTATGTTTTGAGCGCGTAGCGGGTCCCCTAAGGACAAAAAGGACAGAAAGGACACGCATTTCCTATTTATTGAGAGACTAGACCCTTCCGGGTAAGGCTGATATTTTCATTAATTAATAGGGGCCCATCCTTTTCGTCATTTCCGTCCTTAAGCGCGCTAGAGTCATTTTTTCAGAAAGACAGCTCCCCATCCTTCTCTCACCATGAGGGGGATCAGCGCCAACGCAGCAACAGGATCAGCCCACCACAAACCCAGGAGAGCATTAAGCGTAAGACCTAAGAGCACTGTCAAGTCCTGGAGATCGCATATCAAGCTTTCCACTGCTTCAGCTCGCAGTGCCCGGGAACCCAATCTCCTCGCTAACCTCGACTTAGCCAAAAAGAGCAAGGTCATAGCAAGCGCGCTTACGATAACCAGAGCAATACCCACCAGGCTCTGTCGGGGCTGAGGGAGCCAGCCTAAGAGCGTAATGAGAGATTGCATCAGAACATAAGAGGACAAAAGAAAGAAGGTTATCCCTACAAGCTTAAGTGCCCGTCTTTCAGCAGCTTCTTCTTCCCTTTGCTTCCATTCACCTGACAATCGCCATATCAGCACCAATCCAGCAAAGATTTCAATCAAGCTGTCCAGTCCAAAAGCTAAGAGAGCAACACTGCCTGCACTGAAAGCTGACCAAAGCGCTACTCCCGCCTCCAAGAAATTCCAAGCTTCGCCTATCCACACTAGCAGTAGCGCCCTTCGTTTCAGAGAATCTCGGTCATTAGGTGGCACCACATCTTTCCTCATTTGCAGTTCTTATGGTATTCTAATAGAACGCCATAAGGTATTTTTTTTCGGTATAAGATCATGTACGCATTTCCTAAAACCCTGTGCGGGGACATGCCGTTCCGATCTAGGTCAACCTACTCCATTTTGCCCGCGCTTCCCCCGGCCAATTTTATTCGCTTTTCTA
>CP070636.1:1109738-1112802 GCA_020356305.1 Candidatus Bathyarchaeota archaeon
GGCTTTGTTTGAAAAGGGCAAACTCGTTGCCTTTGCAGAGGATGTGGGTCGTCATAATGCAGCTGACAAAGCCATAGGTATTGCCATTCAGTCAAAAGTGAACTTTTCTAGGTCCGTTCTCGTCAGTTCAGGGAGACAGCCGGCTGATATGGTACTTAAAGCTGCAAATGTCGGAATCCCCATAGTAGTTTCCATAGCAGGCCCAATTCGTTCAGGCATCATTGCAGCAGAAAAAACGGGTGTAACGCTTGTGTGCTTCGACAAGCACCAAGAGATAAAGGTCTATACGCATCCTAGTAGAATCACTTAGGCGCGGCTAAGCTATGGAGTTGTCTTTTTGAAATCTGACGTCATCAACGAACTGAAGAAGATTGTTGGAGCATCACGTGTTTTGACCGACATTGAGGATTTGTGTGTTTATTCCTTTCAAGGTCCGCTCGGTGCGCGTTCAGGTCCTCAGCCAAACGCTGTTGTAAAGGTACATTCTGATGAAGAGGGCCATAAAGTCATAGAGCTAGCTGAGAGTGAAGGAATCGCCGTGGTCTGCAGGGACGAGACGACATCTCACATGGGGAAGGATCCATGGATAATGTTAGATTTGACAAGCCCCAAAGACATTTCAAGCTTAAGAGGCAGTCTGCAAAAGCATGGACAAAAACCAGAGGTTAGCATTCGCGAACCGTCCATGACCAGTTTCTCAGCCTTGAAGATTGCATTGTCAAACCAGATACTCCACCAGGAATGTAGAACGTGTGAACTCGCCAGCGGCGCAGCATGCAGTGGCTTCTGTGAGGTGGCGCCATTTTTTGACTGGAACGAAACATGGTCAGCCAAGGGCCGTACACTACTGGCAAAGGGGCTGTTTGATGGCGGCGTCAGATTGACGAAAAAGCTTGTGGATGTTCTCTTTACTTGCACTACATGTGGACAGTGTTACAGCCCGTGCACATTGGATGCGCGCGCGCAACTGGATATGGATCGATGCATCACGTTTGCTCGTCGCGAAATAGTTAGGAGAGGAATGCTGCCAGAATGCTTTAAGGATCTGGGTATCCTCATACAGGAACACGGCTCCCCTATAAGAACGCCCCTTCGGAAGCGTGCACGAACGTGGTGGTTCAGTAGGTTGGACGAAACACCAAAGCAAAGGAGTGGCAAGGTTCTATACTGGATAGGATGCCTAACCGCCTATCGATTCCCAAACATAGCCACCGCGGCAATAAATGTTCTGAGAAAGGGTGACGCTGATTTCATGACGCTGGGCAATGAGGAAGGTTGCTGTGGTCTTCCACTGTACCATTCCGGACTGTGGAACGAGGCAAAAGAAAACGCGGCCAAGACTGCGCAGAAGCTGGAGGAGTCAGGAGCCAAAATGCTCGTGACCGGGTGCGCTGGCTGCTACTATGCCTTCAAGAAGGTCTACCCAGAAATATTTGGAGTGAAGATGACGCTCGAAGTGTTACACGTGTCCCAATTGATGGAACAGATGATTCGTGAAGGTAACTTAAGTTTCACCAAATTAAGGATTAACGCAACGTATCATGATCCATGCGACCTAGGACGACACTGCGGCGTCTACGAGCCGCCGCGTAATGTGATAAGAAGCATTCCAGACGTGAAGTTTATTGACATGACGCTAAATAGAAACCACGGACCCTGTTGTGGAGGCGGTGGAGGACTCTGGACGTTTAACCCAGACTTGGCAAGGAGTATCGCATACTCACATTTATTCGAAGAAGTCTTGCCACTAAATGTTGAAGCCATTATAACAGCGTGCCCAATGTGCTACATGAACCTGAAGTACACAAGCAGAATCAAAAAAGTCAACCTACAAGTCTACGACTTAACTGAGATCGCTGAGAAAGGTTGCCTGACTTGACGCAATTCAGAATTCGTTGCAACAGAAATCTTGGCATGTCCAATAGCATGGTGGATATAACAAAAAAAGATAGTTAGCTGGCTTTTTTCTTTTTGGGAATTTTTTCGAGTTTTTCTAGGTTTTTCGCCACGTCCTTCAGTCCAAGTCTCTCGTAGGTTTCTTTTGTTGGCCAACCCGTATCCACGTCCCAGCCTCTTAACTTGTATAACTTGGATTTCGCCTTTTCTAACTCAGCTTTGTCCACCACTCGGCCTTTATGTAGACCACTTGTTACTGGCCACTTATGCCATCCTTCCCCTATCTTGTCGTCATCCCTTGTAAATCCTTCCCTCACATTGTAGGCTTTCTCAACGTTCCATGTCCTTTCAGCAGCAGATACCAAATAGTTCTTGTCAACGTTCAAGCCAGTAACTGCATTGAAGGAGTCAAGTATCATAGGGTCTACTGGCGATTGTAGCGTACCCAATTGTTTAATGCGACTCTTCCAATCTGCGAATCTGTCCAATCCTAGAAAACATGCGCCCATTATATCATCGACAACAATTCCATATTGGCCGTGTATTACCATTATGGGTTTTCCCTCCCATTTCCATGGAACGATCGCCTTTTCGTCTCCAAAGGTTTTCTTTGCTCGTGCATAGGCTTCTTTCATCTCTTTTTCTCGGCCACTTTTCTTCATGCTTCTCTCCCAGATGCATGAATGCATGAACTCCAAAGGATTCTCAGTGCTTCGACGGGTGTCTACAGCTGCTGCTAAAGCATATCCGACTTGGGTTCTGTACTCGTCACCAGCACTCATTTGACCTCTACTGTGTAAGAGGAGTGCTTCTGCCTTCGGACCAAACTTCTTGGCGAGTTGGAGCGGGCCATCGGCTAGGGTGTCCCCGAAGCCCTTCCTGTTCGCTACTCTCTGGACGACCTCTATCAAAGCCTCACCACTCCCCCACTCCATGGGGACACCATCCGTGTCCTTAGCTGTGATGACGCCCATTTCGTACAACTTCATCAGATAGCTGACCGTCCAGCAAAGGTTTCTATTGTCGATACCGTAGTCACTCATCAGTCTCGTGGCCTCGAACATCTTATCTACGTTGGTCATCTTGAGTTGCCATAAACTCCAGAAGGGGTAACACCTCATAACGCTGATTCCAACTTCGGGAACACTTGCCAGACCTGCACAGGCAA
>CP070636.1:1112902-1115659 GCA_020356305.1 Candidatus Bathyarchaeota archaeon
CTCAGTGACTCTTCCTACGATGCAGGTCCCAACCTGATGGGCCAAGCTCTCCAACTTCAGGAATTTCTGACCGATGTGGTTGAAAACCTGCAAATCAACCTGAGCCATCGATGCGCTCCCAACTAGATCAAGCAACTGAAACAACAAATACATTTCAACAGAGTACGCCGACGATAAATCTAATCCTTCAATGGCATCCCTCGAGACCGCGAACTCTCCGGCGAGCGGGTACTTAACCATTCTCAAAGGGCCGTATAGATCTAGAGAACTTGTGACTGATTGTATGAGAGGAAGCGCAAATAGGCGGCAAACTCGTCCTCCTAGAATAGCTTCTTCGGAGGAGAGGTCGGGAGTTTTTGTCAACCTCGTGTAGTATGCTTTGACAAACTTTGTTGCTGCCTTCTCAAGATTCCACGAATAGACAATTGGATGGCACAAGGCAGTGACAATTTCCTTCTTGAAGTTCAGGATGTCTGAATCGACAAAACATAAAATATTTCCCCCAGCAATAGGGACTGAAAGCCACAATCCCGCACCTTTGCCGTAGGGAACACCAAATACTCCCGTGACTCCGAATACTCCAAATTTTGCTAGAACCTTTGGAATGTTATCGTCAAATTGATGTACAACTTTGACGAAAAAGTCCGTTAAGCCTCGTTTTCCCTTCTCATTTTCGCTACCATACTTGTTGATTAGTCGAACTTGCTCTCTAAAAAGTCCAACTTCCTCATAAGCTACTTTTACAACGTTTTGAAGCACACGAAAGTCACGATTGCCATTGTTGTCTCTTGTAGCATCTATCACTACGATTTCATCAAGGTAGCCCACATCAACCAGTTCGCTGCACTCAGAAAGTATTTTCTTCAATGTTTCCCGCTCAATCTCACGTCCTTCTTCACTTCCAAATCGTGTCGGAATAACTAGGGAGACGGACAACGGTGAATAGAGGCCACCTTCATCCAAAACCATTGTGTCCGTCTTATCCCTAAGGCACCTCTGCAAACTAAAAGAGCTGTAATCGCCTAGATCAAGTATCTTCTCAGAAACCATGCTAATTCTAACTCGAACTACTCCTTTGGAGCCGATCTAAAAAAAGGTTTCAGTTTATCAACAAGTTCAAAAAAATCTCCATACACCACCAAATCTGCGATTTTGACGATCTCGGGGTCTTTAGGGTTAAAAGCGACACCTATCGCAGCTCTTTCAATCATGCAAAAATCGCTTTTGGAGTCTCCAATTGCTAAGGTTTTATCCATCTCGACTTCATTTTTCTGTGCAAGTTTGCACATTGCATGTAACTTGCAAACAGCCTTTTTCTGACACTTTTTCTGCTTTTCCCAACCCAGCGGCATAACTATTCTTCCAGTGATTACGCCGTCAACAATTTCCACCTT
Source organism: Candidatus Bathyarchaeota archaeon (assembly GCA_020356305.1). Next base: position 1,114,297 of record CP070636.1, read on the forward strand.
GTTCCCCCAGACTAAGTCAATTCCAAGCTTTTCTGCCAATCTTGATGCTAGAAAAGTGTATGAATCTGTAACTATAGCAGTGAAGAACTTCTTCTTTCTTAAGAAAGAAATGAATTCCTTCGCTCCATTAACTACTTTGATGCTATCGAAAGCCCTTTCCAGATCTGAGGCCTTCATCCCTCCAAACAATTGTGCAACGATCTCACTCACCTTATAGCCCTCCAGTAAATCAGATCTCCTGTCGATCTCGGCGAGTTTGGTTTCCAACCCAAATTTCCGGCATAGGACATCGATGCTGCGGCATTCTAGCAACGTTCCATCCATATCCAAAGTCGCCAGCGCCCGCACATCCTTGCGTTTCTGAAGTTCTATCACTCACAAAACCTCTTCGTATACTTTGAGCGTCTTTTCCACCATGTTACGCCGAGAAAACAGCCGGGAAATTTTAATTCTGGCCTCTTGCCCCATTTTCTTGCGCCTTTTCTCATCCTCCAGCATAGCGATGACCGCTTCTGCTAGTTGAGTATGATCTGGTTCGACGAGGAAACCCGTCGATTCATTTTCAACTATTTCCGGAATAGCACATGTCCGGAACGCTACAACTGGTTTACCGGTTGCCCCTGCTTCCGCCACCGGCAATCCAAATCCTTCCCATAGGCTGGGATAACAGAAAATATCGCACGAAGCGTAGAATTTTGGAACTAGTCTGTCCGGGACAAACCCTGTGAAGATTACGGATTCTTTAACGCCTAGAGATTCCGCCATTCTTGGCAGGTCTAACATATCGTAACGCCTTGAGCCTGCTATGAGAAACTTAACCTCTGGTCTTGCTCGTAGGATCAGAGGTATAGCTTTGATGAGGTATTGGACTCCTTTATAGGGGGCTAGTCTACCCAAGTATAAAACTATAGGAACGTCACTCAAGCTGTATTTACGCTTGATCTCATCACCTTCAACTTCAGGGTTGAACCTCTCCGTGTTTATACAATTATAGATCACCTGAATCATTTCTTCATTGAATTTATACGAATCCAACAACTGTCTCTTCAAATATCGGCTAACCGATATTATTCTGTCGACGCCTAAGCGAAGAGCAAAAAATGTTCCGATTCGATGGTCCAACATCTTTATTTGCTGTCTCGGGCTCTTCCAAATCCCAACGGGAGCGAAACCATGATAAGTGAATACATGCGGTTTCCCCAACGTTTTCTTGGCTAGGTTGCCCGCGAAGATGGCGGGATGATACTGAGAATGCATAATGTCAAATCTTTCAAAGGAAGGTAAACATCTGAAAGGGAAAACGAGATTTCTGACAAAGGGAACGTGGTCTCCAGCTGTTATTACATAAGCGTCTTCTTCAGAA
>CP070636.1:1115759-1121298 GCA_020356305.1 Candidatus Bathyarchaeota archaeon
AGACGTATTTCGTAGCATAATAGATATTCCGCCATTAGAGGTAATTGCGGAGTATAGGACTTGTGGCAGGCAGGAGTGTCCTAGCGAAGTGCGTATGGTAGACCCCTCGTGATTTTGAGCTGAAAAACGGGTCTAGATTTTATCTCTTGTGTCAGGGCCTGCGTGGCCGACGATAGATAAGTTTTAGATGCGTAAAGAGTTACAGAAATTCGCGGCTCCTGTAACTCCGACATTCATTACTCGCATTTTTTCTTTGTTAAGTTTAGCGTGACGATTATCGCCAACTGTTCTTGTAATAACATCTGTCTTATGACGGAAGTAAGAAAATGGGCCGAGGGTTCGCTCAAATCTTTGAAAGATGAGATTAATCGTGGATTGATAGAAGATGAAGAGTGGGAGTGGGGAATTCATTAAAGCCACTGAAGCCATGCTGCCAGATGGTTTTGTATTTTTCTCGCGCAGTTTTTGTCCTCTGTCGATCATCGTATCATCACACTATAGCCATACTAACAAGAAAAATCGTCATTTGCTGTGCCGGCATCTGCCCAAAAGTCCGGCTTAAGAAGAAGACAGCGATAATCTCAAGTATAAAGCTAAATTCACCTATAAAACACTTGAAAACGCCTTATCACGTAGAATTGCGGAGGAATTCACGATTGGTTGATGTAATATTGTCCAGCAGATTATTGATGATTTTGCCGATCTTTTCCTGCTCGGCTTGTGCTCGTCGTCGAGAGGCAGCAAATTCTTTTCCTTCTGAGCCTATCTGTTTTTTTACGGCCTCGGCCAATTTTCTGCGGCCACCTTTGCCAAGGTAAGGCCTGTAGAAACTAACAATAAAGTTCTTGCCTTCTTTGAAAAATGCTTGGTAATTCCAACTTTACGAAGCAAAGCCCATGCTGCTCCATACCCGCACCGTTTAGAGGGTTGCAGTACTTATGGTGTTCGCTTTTACGAACTCTTGTAAGTCTGATTCAATTTATGACCAGACCTGAATGAATTGGGATTTGGAGTTGTTTTGAAGGAATGAATATGAAGAGTGAGGTAGAGGAGGGAGGGGGTAGGCTGCAATTCGGGGACAGAGGTCTTTAGCATCTGGATACGTTTAAGACAGTAGGCATTTAAGAGGCTACGTCCATGGGTTGCTGAGTGTGCCCATGAGAATTCGACAATTCCGTCATCAGGGGAATCGTTATAAATCTGTTTTCCTTTGCATAAGACTGTAGATGTGTAGACAAGGCTTTGAGTCATTGTTATCTCTCTGAGTTTCTGTGAGACATCGATGTCATATGTGATTCGTGAAGAACTCACTTAAAGGAGGATTCGTTTCAATCGTCGTCTCCTACCGCAGCCTTGGTTGAAGCCTTCTGGATACGCTCAAGTTCGCGCACGTAATCCAGTGCTGCCGATGAATAATCCTCGCTTCCATCTCGGAATGGTTTCAGCGCATTGACCAGCCGCTCCTGCACTTCAGTCTCGCTTTCGTACGCTAGGAAGACTCCATAGTAAAGGCGACGGACAGACTCTTGTGCTTTCTGTCGCCTTTTGTTCAGTTTGTCCCGTCGCAGATTGAAAGCCTTGATCGAGTTCTCGCCCAACGAGCTATTGTCCACAGCTACAACCGTTCCCCCCAAGCCATAGTGCAGATGCTTTCTAGGTTTTCGCTGTGGATTGGGATTCAAGGGATTGAGGAGTAGTGGCTCCTCTTCGGCGTCAAGTGCCCTCGGACCAAGTAGGTACCAATCCTCTTGGTTTCGGATCCCAACGGTCTCCTCCTTCAATGTTTCCTCCAATGTGGCTTTTTCCTGCGCCGAAAGTCTCTTCATCAGCAAATAGCCTTTATTGGTTGGAAACTGGTCGACCTTCCCCTCTCCTGTATTGCAGAATGAACAGGCTGGCACGAGGTTTCTCCAGTTATAGGCCAACCAGAAGTAACCCGGATGAGCAATGCTCGTCCCATCCGGAAGGATGCATCGCGCCATAGTTTTTTTCCCGTCACTATCATTAAAGGTCACCCGTCCCTTGGGCCGAAAATGTTCCGCGTCGCCGTAATACCGGTCGAGGTCAAGCGGTGATTCACAGTAGGCGCATTTGAAGTTGAAAACGTTCTCAAGAAGCCAAGCCTTCAACCTCTTCCAGATGGCCTGTTGAAAGGGGCAGTCGAATTCAGATGGTCGAGGGTCCGTCGCCAGCCATTCTTCCCATGATTTGATGACTTGGACAGTTGCTGCCTTTGCATCATCCTCCCACTGCTGCCACCACTCTTTCTGGTCGGGATCTGTAAGCTTTTCCGGATCAAATATGACGGTTCTCATTGGAGTTCCTTCCATCCCATGCTTTGTGCTACTTTCCGTGTCTTCTCTAAAAGCTCCCTCTTAAGCAAGTTCACCTTTTTCGGCGAGTAATCTGCGGTCAGAATTGCGTTTACGAGTTCTTGGGTCCGACGTTCCAGTTTGGTTTCGGAACTGGCCGGCGGAAGCAGCGATTCCAAGGCGCTGTGGAGTTTGCGGTAGCGTAGCTCCTGCTCTTTAGTCTTCTTGCTAATCCCAAGCAGTTTCTCATACTCGGCCATGAGTTTCTCGCCCTCCTCTCCCAGCGATAGTGTGGATGCCAATCCAAAAAGATCTCCAGTCAGAATCTGGTCCGCACGGCCCAAGAGCATGTCTGCCGGTATTTCCACTTTCTGCACAATGCCGCTTTCATTGCGTGCTAGGCGCACCACTTGGTCCTTCCGCATTCCTCCAACGATCAAGGGCGAATGTGTTGTTGCTATGAACTGAACATTGGGAAGAAGCTTCTTAAGATTGAACACGAGTTTTTGCTGCCATTCCGGGTGCATATGCGCGTCTATTTCATCCATTAATACTAAGCTGAATCTTTCCTTTGGCCGCCCCTCGTACCCGTAGATTTCATAGAGGCGCTGCAAGGTTATGCCTATCCAACCTATCAAAGATGTCGTGCCCTGGCTGATGGCTTCCATGGGGACGGGACCGTCGTCGGTAATGATCGTGATCTCGTATGTATCAAGGTCAACCTTCTTGAATTCAACTCTTAAGCCTTCTGTTAGGTGATCAACAACTTGCCAAAAGTCTTTGAGAAGCATTTCATAACGATTATCTGCTTGTTTTCTGCTTTTTTCATCTTTGATCCTGTGGTCAAGATTCACTATCCATTGCTTCAGTTTGTCCAGCCGCGGATCAGGTTCACCTTTTATGAGGGGCAATAAATCGCTGGGAGTCGGTCGTCCTTTTTCCCCCATAGGTTCGGAGCCTTCTGGTCTCTTCCAGCTTAAGGCGCGGATGGGCGGAAACCCTAAGACGAGCCAACCTTCGGCTTCCAACAGTCGTACCGGGATCGACTTGATTTCCGTTTCACCACTGGTTCGGTGAATCTCAGTCAGATATCTCTTGCGGTTTGTAGTCTCTAATGTGATTTTCGCACTCGTCTTGCGCGTCTTGATCAGACGGTCGGCGTACGGTTGTGCGTCCTTCCCACAGATTCCCAAAGCGATAGCCCTCAGAATAGTCGATTTTCCAACACCATTATCGCCTAGTAAAATATTCCAGTGGGAATTCAATTCCAATTCCAGACTGTCAAAGGGCCCTATATTTTCCAATTTGACACGTTTCAAGCTGGAAGCCTTCTGCTTTCGTTCTGCCAAGTCCCCCGTTGAAATTGCGCCTCCTGCAACATCTCTTCGACCGAGTCTTTTCACCAGCGTCTCCAGGAAAACATCTACTTGGCCGTGTTCCTGGTCGGCCACATACGGCAAAACCTCAATTCCATAGCGCCTCTTAAGCAAATCTGCCTTGGCCCGCCAGGCTGAGCCGGCGACACTCACCAAGGCATAATGATTGCGAGAAACATACCCTTGAAATTGTAGGCCGCCCAAATAATCCTCAATTCCGTCAAGACTTGCTCCAATGAAGAGAATCGTCCTCAAATAGAATAGATTCCCCATAAACTGTGACAAAGGCCGATTCCCAGCAACAAACTGTTCATACTGGGCAGGGGTTATGAGTACGGACTCTGGCTGCTCCAAAGAACCGTATAATTTGAGAAGAAAGAAATCACGCTTCGTTAACGCATTAAGTAGCGGCTCGGTATCCTGCGGCGTATAGACCTTGGCGTTCACATCATCGAAAGTCTTCTCCAGAAGGTTGTCAAAGTTCGTCGTTAGAGCAGCGGAGAATCCGATTTTTGAGAGAAGACGGTGCGAATGTGGCAGACGTGGTAGAGGCTCAACAAATATTTGTCTGAGATATTTATTCAGTGCTTTCTCATGATTATCTGTCTTAAGAGCATCGATGATGCCATCAGCAACCGAATCGATAGCATCTTCAGCTATTGCAGAATGCAGCGATTGTCCATAATTTTCATCGATAAATTTATTTTCTATTGCCCATTGCACCAGGTTCCCGATGAAAGGTCGCCATGTTGGAAACTTAGCGCGGGCACTCAGCCCTGCTCCTGCGAAGAGAGCACTCTCACCAGCTTCGATAGCCTGAATCAGATCATCTGGAGGCTCAGGCTGAGATAATTGCAGAGGTGTAGCGGCTTCGACATCAATGTCATACTTTTTCTTGCTGACTCTTTTCTGCATTTTTATTATATCGTCAACCGTTTTGAACCATATTCTAAGTAGCCTATCGAAATATGGTCTGAATCTACCTGAGAGCGACGCACCAATAACTATAATGCCGATAATCAGAGCAATTGCAAGTATGACTTTGGTGACGGAAGGTAATGATGGCCCAAGCGATTTGATGGTAAGGCCAAAATAGGGCGCACTTTGCTCCTGGCCGGAAAAGACAACAACCTTGGGATTCCTATTGGAAGGAAGCTGTTCTGGAATTCGAACTAAGATGTATTCTGACGTAACATCCTCTGGGTTAACAACAATGTCATCAAATTGCACCTTTACTTCGCTGGCATCAAGGGTAGTGTCTCTTCTAAAGGTGATCTTTATTAAGGACCCTGGAGTAGCACTTTCCGGAAGGACAGCACTAATTTCGATTGGAGGCGTTCGCAGTTGGCGACTTTGCTCCATTGCTTGTACACTCGTATTTGTCAACAGCAAGGTACAACACACGGCTATGACGTACATGGCATGTCCTTTCATCTGGGATTTCCCATTTAACTTGATAAAGAGTGCTTTTGCACGCCTTGACACTTTTCCTGAGACACTCCTGTATAATTCAAGCCACATAATACTACAACTACATCGCAATTTCAACTAATTTTCGAGAAACTCAGCCCGCCATGTGGCATTAGACACAAGATAAAGTAAAGAATTTGCTTTACGAATCCTCTCTTTCCCACTGTATTGGCACACGGCAACCGTTCAGCTTTACTTGAATATGTGTTGCATGAATGTGATCGTCGGAGGGTGGGGGCCAGTAAGGCAGGCAGACACCTGCGCGATATTAGCTGGATATAGCAATGAGCGCGACTTCTCGATGCAAGCTCCTCATAACGTCGTAGCCAATCAGAGAACCAACTGTTTAATAAGAGGTTATCCTTTTGACGGCCCCCGAGG
>CP070636.1:1121398-1124287 GCA_020356305.1 Candidatus Bathyarchaeota archaeon
AACAGGAGCATTCGCCGGCAGCGTAGAGTCCTGAAACCGGCGTTTGCGTTCTTATGTTAGCATGGATTCCTCCCATTGAGTAGTGGGCTGCTGGCCTAATGGGTATAGGCTCCTTGACAGGGTCTACTCCACTCAGTTTTACCGCGACATCGCGTATGAGAGGTAGCCTCTCGTTTATCTTCTCCTCGCCTAGATGTCTGAGGTCTAGGGCTATGTAAGGCCCGTAGGGCCCTTCTAGTCCGAGTCCCTCTTGAATCTCTGTTGTCTCTGCTCTGGAGACTATGTCACGTGGAGCCAACTCCATCTTTTCGGGCGCGTAGCGTTTCATAAAACGCTCACCTTTAGCGTTGATTAGGTATCCCCCTTCGCCACGGGCTCCTCCTGTTATCAATATTCCCGATGGAACAAGGCCTGTGGGATGAAACTGTATGAATTCCATGTCTTTTAGGGGTACGCCAGCTCGATAGGCTATGGTCATTCCATCCCCGGTCGCTGTATGTGAAAATGTTGTAAACTCGTATATGCGAGCGTAACCACCAGTTGCCATTATTATGGCTTTTATGCGAAAGGCGTACATTTCTCCGGTCTTCAAGTTTATGACGGTCAAGCCTACTGCAACCTTGTCCTCAACGATGAGGGAGGTGACAAACCATTCGTCGTAGAATGTTATGTTGTTGTATTCCGTGGTTTTTCCGTGTAATGTGTGCATTTCGTGAAAACCTGTCATGTCAGCTGCGAAGCATGCCCTCGGGAAGCTGTGGCCACCAAAGGGGCGTTGGTTTATCTTTCCGTTGTCGGTTCTGCTCCACGGGCATCCCCAATGCTCCAACGTGACCATTTCCCTAGGTGCTTGTTTTACAAAGAATTCTACAACGTCTTGATCTGCAAGATAATCGGAGCCCTTGACGGTGTCCCAAGCATGTAAGTCGTTTGAATCTCCTTCTCTTAATACAGCAGCTGTCCCGCCTTGTGCGCAGACCGAATGTGAACGTACTGGGTAGACTTTCGAAATCACCGCCACGTCGATTTTGCTGCTGAACTCGGTAGCAGCCACAGCAGCCCTCAGACCAGCTAACCCAGCTCCGACGATAACCATGTCATGGCTTAATTTTTCCATTCAAATCTCCTGTTATTTACAATTTAAAGGGAATCACCTAAATTTACAAAACATACGTTTAAAGCTTGCGCGTGATTTCAACTATTCTTCAACAGGATATTCGCGCGCGTTTAGCGGAGTGGCTATATGGCCTGTGAGAGCAGTTCCGCTATGTCCATAACTTGAATTCTTCCTTATAAGCCCGTTGTTTTGATTGCGTCTTCGAAAGTTAGGAGACAGAAAGGACATGCAGTTGCTATTACTTCTGCTCCTACTTCAGCTGCGTCTTTGACGCGGATCTCCGCGAGGCGTTCGCCTGGAATATCAACCCACATCCTGCCTCCACCGCCCTCACAACAGAGGCTTCGCTCCTTGGAACGGTCGAATTCCACAAGCTTCACGCTTGGAATGCTCTCTATGATTTTCCTGGGTTCTTCGTAAACGCCGTTTTGTTTGCCCAAGAAGCAAGGGTCATGGTAAATGACTGTCTTATTGTATCCTTTTGAAAACGCAAGCTTGCGGTTACTGATCAAGTCTGCAAACAACTGCGTGTGATGCAGAACCTCGAAGCTAGCTTGTCCATATCTGTTCCTGAAGGAGTGATATGCATGGGCACAGCTTGTAACAACTTGCTTCGTGTCGTATTTGTTGAAGATCTTAATGTTTTCTTCGACGAGAAACTCGAATAGGCCTTTTTCACCTATGCCGTAGACCTCGTTTCCGCAACAATTTTCTTCGTCTCCCAGAGTTCCAAAGTTGACTCCTGCCTTTTCGAAACACTTCACCAAGCTCCTTGCAACATCTTGAACTCGGGGGTCGTAAGCAGGTGTGCAACCCACCAAATAGAGAATTTCAACGCCCTGAGACACATGTTTTATGTTTAAGCCTTCCGCCCACTCTGACCTCTTACTTCGTATTCTCTCCCAAGGATTGCCGTTTTTGAAAATGCTTTCTAAAGCGTCTCGGAGTGTTGGATCAATCTGACCTTTTTCCACGACAAGGCTTCTTATGTCTATGAGAAAATCATATGGGATTATTTCTTTTGGACAGCGTATTCCACAAGTAGCGCAGGTTGTGCAACTCCACAGCTCGTCTTGAGGATGTATGCTCACTCTGCCACCTGCAGAAACTTCGCGCATGTATCTTCTGACATTTAAATTGGCTTTTCTAGCCACCGGGCAGCTTCCAGTGCACATTCCGCACTGAATACATTCAAGCAGTTTATGCTTCTGAACGAGCTCTTGTGCATCCATCTGTCATTTCTCATGTGTGGAAGATACAATGAAACACAATACTTTTTTAAGCGTTTTCCTCTGTGTATCAATTCCAACAGATTAAATGAAACGGAAGATTGACAAAATGGAGGACAGTCCACCAAGAATCGGGATTTTTGTCTGCGAGTGTGGTGGAAACATAGGCGATGTCGTGGATGTAAAGGCTGTTCTAGAAGCAGTTAAAAACTGGGAAGGAGTCGTCGTCGCAAGGTACAACAAATATCTCTGTTCAAGACCAGCCCAAGATATAATAATTAACGCTATAGAAAAAAAGAACTTAGACCGCGTCGTAATCGCCAGCTGCACCCCAAGAATGCACCTTCCCACCTTTCAAAGCGTCCTGGAACAGGCAGGGTTAAACCCGCACATGCTCGAGTTCATAAACATCAGAGAACAGGTCTCATGGGTTCACGGGCCAAAGTCCTCTGAAGAAGCCACGAGAAAAGCTGTTAGCCTAATAAGGGGTGGCTACGAGCGAAGCATAGAACTTGAGCCTTTAGAGAGTATAAGCGAAAAAAG
>CP070636.1:1124387-1140274 GCA_020356305.1 Candidatus Bathyarchaeota archaeon
GTGTAGCTGTTACACCCATATCATAGTGGGGCGCCACCTCAACTAGGTCAACAGCCACAACCCGATGGTCACAAACACTACACAAAAGGTCTAGTAGCACGTGGATAGACAAACCATCAGGCTCAGGATTTTGAACCGCTGGGGCGAAGGCTGGATCGAGAACATCCATATCGATTGTGATGTAGATTCGTTTTTGATCAACCAGAAGTTTTTTGATCTCTCTTGCGGTCTTCCTAACGCCATCCTCCATGATCTGCTGAACTGTGAGAAAGGGGATGTTAAATTTCTTGGCGTAGTCGAGTTCATTCCTGTCCACTGCACGAGTGCCAACCTCCACAAATTTTTCAGGACGAATCTGTTCATGCACCCTTCGCATCCATGTGGCATGGGACATAGTTAACCCCATGAATTCGCTACGCAAATCTAAATGAGCGTCAAAGCTCAATACCCCGACGTTTCCACCCACGCTTCGGAGTGCACCCAAGGTTAAGGTGTGTTCTCCTCCAATGAAAAAAGGCAGTTTCATCGCTTCCAAGAGCTCGTTTGTGACCAGTTCCAACCGTTTCAGAGTTTCTTTCGCGTCCCCAGTGATGTGGAGATCGCCAAGATCGTGAATCTTCAAGTCCGCAACATCAACATTGGATCTGAGACTGTAGGATTCCATGTTACGCAAGGCTTCTCTAATGGCGAGAGGAGCAAATCTAGCTCCTACTCGAAAAGTGCTGGTAGCGTCAAAAGGTACTCCTAGGACCACATATTTTGCGTCTTCAAATGGTTTTTGGAATCCGCTTAAAAACGGAGATGGAGCGACAAACAGTTCACGATAGCTCATTGATTATTAACTCCTAAAGATTCGATTAGAGGTGAACAGTTCTCATAAAGGATTTCTGTCATAGAATAGCTTTTATTTTGGTGGCAAAGTATAAAACAATCGCTTCACAGTCTCAGAAGCAGTACTGATCAGTTAAAGGGAAGATTGAAGGATGCCGCTGAAGTCTAAAATGAAGGTTGAAAACTTGGGGATGTTGGCCGTTTCCGTTTTCTACGTGATTGTAGGGGTGGCCGAGATCCTCATTCTCGCATTCTCCGACTTTACCCTTGTTCACGTCGCACCTTTGGCGGTCTTGAGTCTAATAGCCGCCTATGGTTTGATTGCGGGGAAGAAATGGGCAATAATGCTTGCAGTCATCCTTTTCTTCCCGGCAACAACGTTCGGTGCAACAGCCCTCTATGCCTCCATAATATTGAAAACGTTCTCTCCGAGCTTAGAGATTCTGTTGTTGCACCTCGGATTGATTGTTTACTTGATTCTGTCATTCATCGCGTTAATGTTCGTGGTGGCAGTGAGGAAGAAACTCGAATAGGAGGTGCCGTCGAACCTTCTGAGTCTGACGGAAACCTATACGGTTTTATCTATGGCGATCGATCTGTGGAATGCTTGATGGCTAATGGTACCGTGAGGCACGACCTCTTGAAAGTTCTCGTCACTGGAGGGGCAGGTTTCATCGGAAGCCATCTAGTAGATCGCTTTATGAAAGAGAACCATGTCGTAACCGTTGTTGACAACTTAAGCAATGGGAGTCTAAGCAACATCGAGTCGTGGCTTGACAATGAACGTTTCAAATTCATCGAAGGAGATTTGAAGGATCCACAGAAGACAAAAAAGGCAACTGAGGATGCCGAGTTGGTGTTCCACCTTGCCGCGAATCCTGAAGTACGCGTTGGAGAGACTGATCCACACATTCATTTTGAGGAGAATCTGGTTGCCACCTTCAATCTACTTGAAGCATTGAAAAGACAACGGTCCGCGAAGGCAATCGTTTTTACTTCTACCTCTACAGTTTATGGCGAGGCAACTTTGTTGCCAACACCTGAAGATTACGGGCCTTCGATTCCAATTTCAACCTATGGTGCCACGAAGCTAGGTTGTGAGGCACTGATAGAGGCTTATGCTCACACGTTTGACTTACGCGGGCTCGTTCTGAGGTTGGCAAATATCGTTGGATCGAGAGGAACGACTGGAGTCGTCAAAGATTTCGTCAAGAAATTGAGGAGAAATCCGAAACGTCTCGAAATCCTTGGAGACGGGTCTCAAAAGAAGTCTTATCTTTACATCGACGACCTTATAGACGCAATTTATCTGACTGCAAACGAGTTCCTGAGCTGCAACGACAGGATCAAAGTTTACAACGTAGGCTCCCCAGACAGCGTCACCGTAGCGAGGATAGCTGAAATCGTGGTTGAGGAGATGAGCCTTTCAAATGTAGACTTTGTTTTCACAGGCGGCGTAAATGGAGGCAGAGGGTGGAGAGGAGACGTGAAAACCATGCTACTTTCGACGAAGAAGCTGCTCAAGCAGGGTTGGAGACCAAGATACAGGAGCGAAGAAGCTGTGAGATTGACGGCTGAGAAGCTGGTTGACCGCCTTGACTTTTAAGATAAGCGTCGGAATCCCAGCTTGTAACGAGGAGAAAACGATTGGGCAACTACTCAAGACCCTCGTTGATCAAGAAATGGACAACATTCGGCTGGAAGAGATAATCGTCGAGACTAGCGGATCCACTGATGAAACCGAAATGAAAGCTAGAGAGATAATGCGATCGGACTCGAGGATTAGAATTCTGTCGAAGGAAGAGAGAAAAGGAAAATCCGCAGCGTTGAACATGATTCTTCAAAATTCGAAGGAAGAAGTGGTTGCGCTAATTGATGGAGACGTGTTTTTGGGAGATAACTGCGTTTCCACTTTGATAAAGCCGTTTCTCAATGACTGTAAGGTGGGGGTGGCAAGTGGAACTGTAATGTCTAAAATGGAAGGAAAGCAACTTTTCGGTTTTCTGTCTCACTTTATTCGTGAACAACACCACGAGTTGTGTACCCATCTAATTGAGAGGGATATGACTCCCAAGGTTGACGGAACGTTCTACGCGGTCCGCAAGAGTGCTGTCGACGGGTTTCCGACCTATGTAGTTTCTGATGATGAATACGCTTCTTGGCGAGCTCAGAGCAAGGGTTACAAAGTTGTATATGTACCAGAAGCGGTGGTGTATGCCGAAGACCCTGCCTCCTTCAGTGATTTTATAGAATGGCAAAAAAGGATAATTACTGGTCAAATGTACATGAGAAAACATTTCAATTATGTGGTGCCCACAACCAGGGCTTCAATTCTGTTGCCAATTTTCCTCAAATTGACTCGAAAACATTGGAGGGGATTTCATAACATCTCGACGATGTTGCTGTTGGAGTTCGTCTCTTTAGTTTTCTCTCTTAGAATGTTCTTCCAACACAAGGTTCCATATATATATGGTTGAGTGCATTCTGTCAAGGTCTAGGCAGTCAGCTAATCTCCTATGTGGCTTTTCAAGCTCGTTTTTAAAGCGGTTATAACGTTTCTAGGTGAGAGGACGGGATAGCTAAATTTCGTTCTTACGGCATCAATTTCTTCGCCTAAGATCTCAATCCGCTGTATGTCAATCTCCCCAACCCCTGCCTTGTAGGCCTTCCATAAGGGTTCAACTGCATAGGGATTGATTCCCATGATATTGCAGCAGACAGCATCGACTGTCACAGGGTTTAGGCCTGAGATTACTAATCCCAGATTCACGGGCTCTCCTTGAATGGGGCCTAGTCCCTGCATTCCAACTATTCCATCCACGATAATCAAGTCTTGGCGGATATTCCGGTTTAGGAACACCAGAATTTCCATCAACCGACTGTGAAGCCTCTGCTTTTTCTTATTTCCCAAAGTCCCAAACATGTTTTTCATTGCTATTGTGATGAACGTATGTTCAACATTGCATGTTTTAATCTTTGGTGTATTGATGAAAAAGTCGGCTTTCAATACGGTTTTTGGAATTTGAAGGGCGAATCCTCCAACTTCGCGCTCCTCGAACTCGTCTTCGCTTAGGTTCAGGAATTCGACATTGCATCTTTCAATTACATCCATCATCCCGCTTTTTGTCATTCGCTGGTCTGCGGTGCCTGAATGGCTGTCTGATTCAACGACAATTGCGTTTTTGGTTTTCTGCTTTACGATGTTGATGATTGCCTCCAACACCTTTGGGTCTGTGATAACCATGTTTTCAACGTTCTTATGGTAACAAACATTCGGCTTAATTACGACTGAAGCGTTTCTCCTGAAGTTCAGGTCCCCAAGCAACCCAATGGACTTTCGAACGGCTCCTTCGACATCTTCTTCCCCTCGCATTATCACAGCTTTGTCACTTCCAATCGGCGAGTAAGGGCTCTGTTCGTACAAGGTCATAATCTCGGACAGGGTTCTAGCTAATTCAATACCGTCTTCAATAGTAACCTGCTGTCTTTGTGTCTCCTCTACACATCTGACGAAATGTAACTGTTCGCTCAGGTAGGAGGGATGCCTGTTTCGGAAGACGTCAAAATATTGGCGAAGCCTCCTACCCATATGTATGGTTTTGATATTACCGTCTTTAGCAATGGTGAGGTTGTAGGGCGTCCTGAGCAAATCCATCCTTATATGTCCCAAGTCACCGAATACATTGAATTTTAGTCCAGGAACGAAACCTGCCCACTTAGCGCGGAGGCTGGCTGCAATACCGTTCGTTAAGTTGACTTCCATACTCACATCATCAACTACGGTATGTCGTGTTCGCAGAGGCTCCACCGAAACGATTTTTTCCAATGGTCCTCCAACCTCATGAGCCAAATAGATGATATGAGGAAGCTGATCCTCAATCACTCCTCCTTTAGCGTGGATGCGAAAATCAGTTTTTGCCCCATAAAACGTGAGATTTGACGCTGCGCACCCTTGAATTCTTCGTAGGGTTCCAACTTCTCCTTCCTTGATTAGTTTCAGAGCGTGTGCAAAGCATGGGGTGAAAATGAAGTTGTGAGCAGGCATCAAAACCAAACGTCTTGATGAATTCGTCTCTTTTGTTTTCATCCTCTCTTTGATGGCTAACCCTTCCTTAACAGTCGTGGCGATTGGCTTTTCACAGAAAACGTGTTTGCCTTGATTGATAGAATCCATAACGATTTGGAAGTGAGTCTCTGGTGGAGTGCATATACAAGCCGCTTCCACGTCTGCTTTCGTCAGCATTCGTCGGTAGTCAGTATACCCCTCATCGACGTGAAACTTTTCCAAGTTTTCACGCAACCGTTCCGCGTTCGTGTCAGCGACAGCAATAACCTCGACTCCCTTGATCTTCTGAAGCGAGGGCAGGTGAACTAAAGTCGCGATTCTTCCACAGCCAATTATGCCCACTTTCACCAAAATCACTCCCCCTGAGAAATTACACACACCGGTTCAAACAAATGAACCGTAACCTCTTCTCCGGCTTTAATAAACTGTTGCTTCTCCTCTATCTCAACGAATCCGTCGGCCCTCGCCAATGTGGTTATGGCACCAGATAGCCCTAGAGCAACTGGTGAGGCAAACACCTCACCGGATTTATGGCGGGAAAGGCTCACCATAACGAAAGTTCGGCGTCCTCTTGCAGTAAACATCTTTGCTGAGGCAAAGGCTTTAACCGTGACCGGAGTTCTCTGCTCCCTTCCAGCCATCCTACGGATCAAGGGGCGAACCAGCAGATGAAAAATTAGCAGGGATGATGTGGGGTGTCCTGGTAATGAGAAAATTGGTTTTTCGTTGCTAATCGCTACAGTTGTTGGCTTTCCAGGCTTCACCGCTATCCCACAAACAATAACGCCGGGGTCACCCAGAGTGTTCAACACCTGAGGAACGACATCGGTGGGCCCAACTGAAACCCCTCCGGAAGTGACAATAACGTCCGCCAACTCAAGTGCTTCCCTAAGTGTTGTTGTGAGCCGACTGGTGTCATCCGGTACAATTCCCAAATTAAAGGGAACTCCACCACATTCCATGACGGCAGCGCTCAATGCGTGCGCGTTGATATCATGAATTTTTCCTTGGGCAAGAGCCTTTCCAGGCTCAACGATTTCAGCGCCCGTGGAGATGACGGCGACCTTGGGTTTTTTGTATACGTTCGCTTGTGTGAAGCCGAGCGCAGCTAACACTCCTATTTCACGGGACGACATCATCTGACCTCTCTTCAGGGCAACAACACCCTCCTGAATATCAGAGCCTGCTGGCATCACATTTTCTCCCCGCGAAACTGCACGATGCATAAGGACCGTGTTGCCCTGCTGAACCGCATACTCCAACATCACCACGGCATCCGCGCCTCCAGGTAAGGGCGCTCCTGTTACTATTTCAGCAGTTGCACCCTTCTGAACAATAATGTCAGGAGCTTCGCCTACACTGATGCTTCCGGATAGCTTCAGAGCAACAGGGCGATCTTCATCCGCGCCAAAAGTGTCAACGGCTCTCACAGCATAACCGTCCACTGTTGATCTAGTGAAGGGGGGAACATCCCTTGGCGCCACCACGTCTTCACTCAGAACACGATTGTGTGCCTCAGAGAGAGACACTCGATCCATTCCAACGGGTTTAGGGGAAAACCTCTGTTCTAGAATCCTTCTAGCCTCATCCAGGGAGACCAGTTTTCTAAACATCTTGTTGCTCTCCAATCTTGTCGAAGAGGTGCACCGTGACTGCTTCACCCTTGTCAAGCCCCTCTCGGCTCTCTGGAACTACCACATAACCATTTGCCTTGGTCAAAGTGGAAAGAACACCTGCACCCTTTACCCGAACGGGTTCCGCGAAGAATTTCCCGTCCTTTTCAAAAGCGTAAACCCTCAGGAAGACTCGCCGCCCCAGAGCCGCTGCAATCTTTCGGGTTGTCTTCGCTTCAATCACAGGCCTAGGCTCACTTCTAATCCCCAACAGTCTGAGGAGGATAGGTCGGGCGAAGACTTCGAATCCAATAACAGCTGCCACAGGGTTTCCGGGCAATGCGAGGACAGGCCTGCCGCGAAGAATCGCTAGCGCCGTTGGCATACCAGGGCGCATTGCTATCCCGTGCACCAAAACTCCGGGTGTTCCACTCTGGCTTATGGCTGTGGGAACAAAATCTGCGTAGCCCACGCTGGTCCCTCCTGTTGTGACAGTCATGTCTGCTACTTTCACGCCTTCCTCGACTTTTCCCCTAATCTCGTTAACATCGTCCTTTGCATTGCCAAGGTCTAAGGGTTCAGCACCGAGTTCTAGACACATTCCAGAGAGAATTAGTCGATTAACGTCCACTATCTGATTTGGCTTGGGCTTGTAACTTAGCTCAACAAGCTCGTTGCCCGTGGAAATGACGGCAACTTTAGGCTTTTCTATAACACTCACATGTGTAGCTCCTAGTGCAGCAACTAAACCCAGATGATGAGGTTGTAGCCGCGTTCCAGCCTCTAATGCAACCGCTCCTCTTTGAATGTCCTCTCCTTTTCTAGAAACGTTTTCGCCCGGGGTAACTGGAGTCCAAACCTCGATCTGGTCTTCAATCTTCTTCGTATGCTCCAACATTACCACAGCATCTGCTCTCTTAGGAAGAGGGCCTCCTGTCCACACTGCACACGCGTACGCGCGAGTCTCCTTTCTAACGATTCTGTCATTCTCTGTTATGTTGAAGATCTTTGGACTAAACTGCGATGCTTCGAAAGTATCTTTTGCTATTACGGCGAAACCGTCGACAGCCGAACGATCGAAGGGAGGCAAATCGGTTTTCGCCACAACATCCTCAGCCGTGACTCGTCCCAATGCTGCATGAACTGGAATTTGGATTGAAGCAAGCCTTTCTAGCTTAAGCTGTTTTTGAAATGTGGAGAGGGCTTCGTCGACGCCCATGAGCTTTTCAAATCCCTTTAGCCTCACCAAAACTTAACACCGCAGTCTGTTAGAAAAGAAGTTGAACACTCCACCATTTAAAATTGCTCATTTTTCGTTGCTGCTCATGCTTAGCTGAGTCGGAGCACTACTTGTTGAATAGATTTAAGTACGGAGTCGCTACAATTAGATACAAAACTGACCAAGTCTCGGGTTGTCGCAAGGAAGTGAAAAGGTTTGAGTTCAAAGTGGGCAAAAAAACTGAGTTCCCAGTGTGATCTAGATCCGGCGACTTTGGAGTCTGCAATGGAAGAACTGAGTGAAAGTTGCTACGGTGACGCAAACACTTCGAGGAAGGTTGTCGAAGAACTCCTGTTGAAATGCAATTTAAGCAAGGATGAACTGAGGAAATTCATTAGCGAAGTCTCCAGAAATTGCCCTATGGACGCAAAAAAACTGCGCAAGGAGATTGTCGAAGCAAGGGGCAAGAAGGAGTTGGCCTTTGAAGCGATATACCGAGTATCAGGAAGAAGAAGCGCGCGTGCGTGAGAAAAGCGCGGGCAAAACCTACATTGACAGATACATGGCAGAGAATCGAAGACTCGTTGTGTAGAGACTAGAAACTTGCAAATCAAAAAGTTTTGTCTTCCAACCTCATGCTATAGTGTTCTCTTTACTTCCAATTCCAGTCAAGAAAAAAATCCTAGCGCGACTTTCGAAGGTGCCAGCGAGAGATATATTGACCATACACAAAGGCGATAACAGCTGAGGTCCACGCTGCAAGGTTTTGGCAAAGAACGTACCTCCCCATGAGGTCGAGTTTAGTCAGTTGATCAGTTGTTGAAGCTCCGAAGTCATCAAGGGCTCTCTTGAAGCCAGGCGCTGCCATGAACAAGGTCTCGCTGATTGCTGAGCCTAACCACCCTATCGGGGAAAACACCCGCGCTATTCCTTGAGCGACTTCGATCGTCTTTAACACAAAGCCGAGGAGGGAGGGGCTGAACCGGTAGAGTCCAATAACTGCATCATAAGGCAACCTTGGATACACAAGAATATACAATGCAAGAAAGAACGCCAGAAAGATAGCCATTATGCCTAAGGCGCTCCTGACAGCAGCTCTGGCGAAGGAAAGACGCCTCACCACATACGAGATGCCGCGAACTCTAAGAACCGCGGTGTTCAACCGTCGATGAAAGGATTTGAGCGCATAACTGACCTTTCTGAATCTTGCGCCGAGCTTCTTGGAAAACTTCTTCCTTTGAATCTTTTGCGGTTTCTTGATGGGTTTGACTACGCGCGGCGCCATAGCCGTGTATTTTGTGAGGTATGCCCAGCTTGAAACTAGGACAACGACTACTCCGAGAGGTGTGAGGTGAAAGAGTGGACTGATGTTTAGAGTGAAGATCGACTGGGTTAGAGGAAAACGAAAGGTTGTTGTAAGGGTATTCATGTCTGTTAACCCGAATGAGGTGAAGAAGTTAACTAGAGCATACTCGACAACCAGCGCGAGGGCTGAGAACAAAGCTATTGCAGTGAACCCTTTCGGAGCTGTCCACTTGAAGATCAGGCGTCTCCGGCGTTTCTCCATAGTCATAGTGACTCACTGCTTCGGCTCATATTTACCTTTAAGGGCAATATTGCAATATGAATCTTCTTGTCAGCTCTTTCCCCATGAAACTGCTTCTTTGCTCCTATGGGACTAGAATCATCATCATTCCAGAAACTATAGGTATAGCCAAGTTATCACTAACAGGAATGGGTAGAGATTCCACTAGCATCCCTGCAGCAGCGCCTATCAATGCTCTAACCGGATCTACGAAGAGTCGAGCACCTAGGAAGGCCAAGAGAAAGCCAAAAATTGACCCCTCAATCCGTTTTCTTTTATTAAAGGGATACACGGTTCTTCCAAATTTCTTCCCTAACAGGGTGGCTGAGCCGTCACCCAGCGCAAGTATCATTATAGATGAGTAATTGATGGGAACGGGAAACAAGATTAGCGTAGCTGTGATTCCTAAGGCGAAGAGGATGGGGGAGGTGACAAACTCGTAAAGCTCTGGTTTGATCGCTGCCCTGCGAGTTACTGCGGAAAACAAGGGAACGTTGTGTCCTTGTAGCCTGACGAGTTCAGACGCGGCGTAGAGTATTATCAAAAAGAGTATTAGTAGGGAGACTAAGTAACGGTCCAATAGATTAATGCAAATAAACGGAATCAAAGCTCCGCTTATGTGGATTGACTCACGGACAAGGTCACTCTTTGATAGGAAAGGGTGTGGAGTCTCCAAACTCTCTGTAGTCAAGCGTGGCAGGCTCTCAGAAAGTTCGTCGGTGAACACAAGGTCAGATTTGGTGCTCACAAGGAAGTCAGGATTGTAGCCAATCCTCAAAGCACAAAGCGGGAACATAGGCAAATTGTTTCGGTCATCAGCAATTACAACGCAGTTTTGAGGTGATAACTTATTGCCGTCAATAATCTTCTTCAAGACGAGTGCTTTCCCGCTGGGCTTTATTACGTCGCCGCCGATCTCGCCTGTCAGCCGTTTGTCGTCGACCTTCAGTTGCAAACCAAAAGCGTAGTCTGCTTTAAGC
Organism: Candidatus Bathyarchaeota archaeon; assembly: GCA_020356305.1. The sequence continues at coordinate 1,134,682 of CP070636.1, forward strand.
CTGGTAGCCAAGTGTTCAACAACAGTTGTGGGAAGACCTGAGCTTATGAGAGCTGTTTGATATCCGGCTTCTTTCACCTTTTTGAAAAAGTCTTCGACACCAGGGATGAGCGGAATTCCCTTGTAAAGTTGGAGGAGGTCGTCAACTGTGAAACCTTGGAAAAACATGAAAATTCTCTTGAGTGCGGACTCCAGCGACAGTAATCCGACCTCGTAGAAAAAGCCTATTGCCATTACCTTCAAGGTCTTCCAGTAACCGAGTCTCCTTGTCGCGCCGACAAGTAGGTAGCGTCTTTTGGGTATTATGACGCCCTCAACATCCATGGCAATTAAGCGGCTAGTTCTCACGCTTCGGTGTTTGTCAACCAATAGTTATGTCCCTTCAAGTTCAGGATATGCTTCTCGCCTTGAATAGCTTTTGCGAGAAGAAAACCCCAGTTTACCTTCAAAATCTTAGCTGTATTTTCTTTGGAGGCTCAAAGAAACAGTACGTTACTGACTTGACAAAGGAAATTCGTTTCCACACTTTGGGCACTTTGCCATGTCACATTGGATGAGAGAGGGGCATCCTGAACAAGCGAAGCTTCTGCCGTAGGTTATGTCGAAGGTGAAACCGCATTTAGGACAATGCATGATTCGCTTTGTTTGAGACACTAGTATCACGATGGTATTGATCTTTAGTTAAAAGTTTACCGTATTTTAAAAATGTTTCTTGGAAAAATTGAATAAAAGCTTAAACATAAGATAAATCCAATAAACTAGTTGTTCGCCAGGTGATTATAACGAAGCCTCGCCATATTGCTCGACGGAAGGGAGAAAAAATGCCCAAGGCTTCAAAGGAACAGCGAGCTGAGATATACAGAGACCACCGTGTTCAGCTGCTCCTTGGCAAGTTTATCAGTGGGGAGCTCAGCAGAATAGAGCCTGTTTACGATCCCAAGTTTGGGTACACCTATCCAACTGTTGAAAAGATCGTGGGCGGCGCTCAAAGCACCGATGAGTTTTTGGCGCAGCTCTTCGAGGTTGGCGTCCTGGAGAGAGAACTCTTTGACAAGTCTGTCTGTTGTCTATACTGTAGTTCGTCTAATATTTCTGTTCACTACTGCTGTCCCTACTGCAAGTCGTTCAAAATTGAGAAAAACTCCTTGATTGAACATGTTTCGTGCGGGTACATTGATGCTGAGGAACGTTTCAGGAAGCACGGAGAACTTGTTTGCCCGAGATGCCGCAAAGCCTTGACCAAGCTTGATGTTGATTACATAAAGGCCGGAGCGTGGTGTACCTGCAGAGAGTGTGGCAAGAGTTTCGATATCCCTGTTGTGTCTCACTTCTGCCGCGATTGCCATCGACACTTCACGTTCGAGGAGGCCCTGTATGAAGACGTGTATTCATATAGTTTGAGCGAGAACGTGATACAGGAGGCCGCCCTAAGCTGGGCGTTGATCGCTCCGATAAAGGAGTTTCTGGAAAGCTGTGGTTTCCAGGTGGAAAGCCCTGGCCTTTTGAAGGGAAAATCTGGCACAAGCCACATATTTGACATAACGGCCTCCCGCGGCAGAAAAGATGAAAACATAACAGTAATTGACCTCGCGGCGTCAGGCGACGACATTGTTTCCGAACAAGCCATCATAGCTATGTTTGCCAAGGTATACGACATCGCTCCCGATAGAGCGTGCTTGGTCGCAATTCCCGAAATGAACAAGAACGGGAAGAAACTGGCAGAACTTTACAAGATCAGACTAATTGAAGCGAAGGATTACAAAGATGCGATAAGAGGCCTGAAGTCTTGTATAGAAGGATAGTTTTGCAGGAAAAATGTTTGGAAGACGGTTAACTTCCTAAGTAAACTGCACTGTTTCCTCGGTCCGTTACGATTCTGACTATGTACTGTCCACTGGGCAAACTGATGTCGGCGCGAGTATAATTCAAAGTTTCCGCTGAGTTTACGATGATGTTTATGTCGTAGTGCTGATGGCTGGTTGAGTTGTTGATCCAGAGAGAAACTAGGTGAGAGGTTGAAGCACCCTCATTTCTGAAAGTGAATTGGGTGCCGCTGGCTACGACCCTGACGCCCAAAAAGTCAATATCTACTGTGGTCTTCACAGCGTCATTTCCTTCATCGCAAAATTTTACCAGCATCCTTCCGTCGTCCTGCACGTAACTGCGCCACTGATCGGTGAGATTCACAGCATAATCGTCCCACCCTTTTGTAGGCTTGTGGCCCGCAGTATAGTTGAAACCGCTGTCGCTGTATACCTTTGCTGTCCAATTGAAGGCCTTTAAGTACCAGCGTTCGCCAGCATCGCTTGCTCTATGCCTTAATTGGATTTCCACAGTTGAAATGGATCGAAGCGGATAGGCTGATACATCGATGATAAAGGTGCCATTTACATCTAGGATGTACCTTGGGGCTTTCGCCTCCTCTTGGAATGTTTCCCACTTACCATCGTTGGCAACTTGTGTATCTTCGTAGGTTCCGCCTATGAGGCTCCCAATGTTGGTTGTATATTCGCTGAGAACAACAGACCAAAAAGAGCAGGTGGCGTTGACATGGGTAACATCGCAAATTTTCATGCCTTCCCGCATTCTTTCCCAGTCTAGCTGATTCATCTGGTAGCTCCACAGAATGACATTCGACGCAATTGCGATGATGATTACTAGACTGAGCACGACCACGATTATGTTGCTTACACCACGTCGATCTCGTTTAAGCCGGAGACCTGTAATAGTCCGCAATCTGAGTCCCCCTACTTGTCACAACCCTAATCTGATATGGAGAGTCCGAAACCCAACTGTAAGCTACACTCAACCAGCCGTGACTGTCTACGTCTAATTGCAGTGATGTGAACGACTGCGCTGTATGATTCACGTATACAGCAGCGACCTTGATTGGCATTTTACCTGTGTTACGAAGATACATCGCAATCTCGCCGTCTGACTTAAACCACACATCCTCTATGATGAAACGCTCACCCATGGTTTCGCGAAGGTTGGTGGTGATGACATACGTCGCGGTTATGGCGATTGACATACCTGCCACCGCAATTGCCATTAACAAAATGTTGCTCAAGACCGGTGTGATTCCCCTTTTGTCCCACAATACTCTTCTCATGCAGTATTCCTCCTATATGAGAAACTTGAGGGCCAAGTATCCAGCAGTCAAGAGAACAACACTGTGTTTCAAGCCGGCGCTCACGGTTCCCTCACCCATTTTTCCAGCAACCAAACCGCCGAAGAAAGCTTCGATTACGCTCATGTGAAAGAAAAGCGTTCTAGCCTGATCAAAAGTCAGAGCTGTAGATCTAAAAGCAATAAACTCAGTCGCCTGAGCGAACAACGTTTTAGAGAGTATAATTATGGTGAAAAGGAAAACAAAGAACGCTACATACACAATCGCAACGTAGGGCCTTGTGTGCGTTTGACGCTTCTTATCCAAAGTTAGGGTTGACCGTATGAACTTCCCTGTCGGAGCGAAAACCTTCTCAACCGGGCCTCCAGATCGACCGGCTTCAACTATAAGCGGGACTACGCTTTTCACCAACGCTGTGTTAACGCGTTCCCTAAAGGATTGTAGAACTTTTTCAAATGACGCCCCCCATGACATCTGGGTGACCATTTTATTCAATTCCCCAGTTAGGGGTCCATAGCGTCTTTTGGAAGCTTCTTCTAGGGCTTGCGGAAGTGGCATTCCTGCCTGTTGAGCTTGAATAAGGCTTCGGAAAAGGTCCGGTAGATGTTCATTTATAGCCCTTTTCCATCGATAGTGCACGTAATCCAGCACTGCGGGGGGAAAAACTGTGATCAAAACCGCGAGCAACAAGTACTCATCAAAAAGAGGCGTATTCCAATGCGTCACAGCGGCGGTTATGAGTATTGCAGCTCCTACGACGGTGGATACGATCCAAGCGACTTTTTTCTCCCATTTTTCAATCTTAGGCATACTTACCTCCTCGGCGAGAGTGCATCTAAGATTATAAGAAACATTATAGATCCAATGGGTATGCCGAGGTAATTCAGTAGGCACAACAGCAGGTGAGGATCAAGTGATCCTGTTCCTCCTCCCAGCATCGCCATCGAAGCGAGCATGACTATCAGAATCAAGGGTCCCGCAACCAGCATGGTTACATAGAACTCAGCAAGTATAGCAAGAGTATCTGAAAACCGTGTCAGAGCAATATTCTTTAACCGCATACATTGACGAGATTGATCCCTCAAATACTTCGCTAAGCTTCCTCCAGAGCGAACAGTGGCGATGAATCCTTCAAGTAACTCCTTCACTCTTGGAGAGGGTGTTCGATCAGAAGCAGACTCCAAAGCTGAAAGAATGTCAAGCCCAAATAATTCCACATCCCGCACCACATTTTTTGCTTCATGGGAAACCGCTGATGGAGCGTTGAGCTCAGCTAAGGAGCGAAATATCCGGTGAGGCGGGACGCCAGCTCCAGCTAATATCGCCATGTACCCAGTCATGAACGGAAGATCGTGTTCCAAGTTTCTCTTCAAATTGTCTGCTCGATAGATTGGATAAGCATAGAAAAGCGTCATGGTAATCCCTCCCGCGAGAAAGCTTCCTCCAACTCCGAATAGAAGGGAGGAAAGAAGGGGGAAACGAAAGATCGTAATGAGGATAGTAGGAACCAGAATCAGGACTGCGACGGAAACGAACAAGGAAACAAAGATGGCAAAGCTGGCGTATACCTTCAAGCTAGTCTTCATTCCAGATCTCTGAAGGTTCACACCCATGTCGCTGAGGGCGGGCAAAAGCCTGGCAATTCTTTTTCCGATGATCTGATGAGCAAACGTCTGAGGCTTTTTCGTATCTAGACGGCATTCTTTGGTCCAACAGTGAAGTCGGGCGAGAATTGGAGAAAAGAGTGAACTAGACACTTTCTTGCGGCGTGTGACCGCTCTTTCGATATTCTTGTCCTTCTTGACCAAGTCTATAACACTCCCACTCTCGCTCTTCTGTAGACACGTTCGGGGTCAGAATAGTATTCCCGAATGACTGAAGCCACATCAGTATACCTTCGAATCTTGTTTTTCACCATCCATTCCAATACAGTTTTTCTTCGATTAAGTTCCGCTCTAACCTCGTCCTCACTGAAACCCAGCTTTTCCATACTCCTCTCCAAAGCGTAGCTGCGACCAGAATACAAGAAGGCGTCACGTTTCGAATCCCAACGATACACGTCATTAGTGAGGAGTTCTTTCGTCTTGGGATCCAAGGCTATGATCTCAGTTACCGTCAGGGCTCTTCTAGCTGGTTTTCCTGTACACTCGGTCCGCAACTGGACCATGACAATGTCGATCATGGTGAGGAGGGCTCTCGGAATGTTCAGCGGCTCAGATTCTAGGCGGTGAGCAACGGCGTTGAAGGACTCAGCGTGCACCGTGCTCATCCCCAAGTGCCCTGTTGCCATTGCTTGAAACAAGGTGTACGCCTCTTCACCGCGCACTTCGCCCACAATAATGTAGTCGGGTCTTTGTCTCACCGCTGCCTTTAAGAGGTCAAATAGCGTGATTGCACTTGCCTTCTCCCCGCCGGATCCATATCCCGGCCGCACGACCGAGGGAATCCAGTTCTCGTGGGGCAG
>CP070636.1:1140374-1143070 GCA_020356305.1 Candidatus Bathyarchaeota archaeon
CAGCTCAGATTGTTGGAATAGTCGCTGTTTTCAGTGTTGCAAGCCACGGCGTTTCAATACAAACCCTACAAGCCGTCATCGCCGCTCTTTTTTTATCCATTTCAATCTTTTTTCTCGATGATGCCCATGACCGTGAAAGCGACCGAATAGTGCACCCGCAACGGCCAATTCCAAAACGGCTAATCACAAGTCGTCAAGCCTATGCATTAAGCGGGATCCTCCTAGTGGCAGGAGTATTATTCGCCTCAACGTTACGATTGTACCAATTCGCTATCTACATCGTCTCAATTGCTACTGCAATCGCAATAGTGTTCTTCAACATCAAGTCTATTTTGAGAGCCTCACTAACTGCCTTTCTAATCTGGTCAGTGTTTCCTTTCGCCGCTTTCCCTGGCCTGAAGAGCGTGCTGTTCGGGTTAATAATGGCCCTTCCTCATGTTGGAGGATCTATTGCCAAGGATTTCATCCACTCGCGCGGAGACATGGTTCAAGGGTTAGAGCCGCCGCCTGATTGGTCGAAGTATCTAGCAAGCACAGCGTTCTTCTTGTGCGGTGCCATCGTTTGGCTGCCTACAATACTGAGTCTCGTTACTTGGCTTTACATACCTCCCATAATCCTTGCTGACGTAAGTTGCGTGTTGCTTGGATTTATGACTTTGAAAGGGCGCTACAAGAAAGTCTATGTCTACGGCGGAATCGCAATGTGTTCATCCCTGGCGGCATTTCTCTTGGGAGGAATGTAACATTAGAATTCGAATGCGTCCTCAACAATTGGGAAACGGATCTAAACAGGTATGAGACAGCAGACCAGCGTTAGTGCGCGCCCGATGTTAAACCAAACTTCCCTAAGATCTCCAAGATTATTAAGATGACTGTGCCAATTACTAAGATAATTGTAAGGTAGTTTATTGAGCTTTCAACTCTATGGATTGAGGTTAAGTTTTGAAGGGTCAGAATGCTGTCTAGAGATCTGTTGTAGGAATCTACGAAGTCAAGTTGTCGATTGATATCTTCTATTGCATCACCTACGATTGGTTTCGCCTTTTCATCGAGCACAATGCGGGGAATCATCGTCTCGTCTATGTCAAGAATGATTTCCTTCTCAGTTATCAGAAGCCGATGAAAGGTGGAAATCTGCCTTTTAAGTGAAAAAATAGAGTATACAGTACGTTTTTCTCCAGCTTCCTTAAGGGATTTCTCCTCAATTTGGTCGATTAATTCTCTAATAGATAACATAACTTCTGAGTTATTGAACGCAATCTCGCGAAACAACATTCCGATTGCCAAAGATGAATTCAGTTCTCCCCCTTCTTCTGCGTGTTCCCTAAACCTTCTGATTGTGGACTTAATGATCATTGAGTGTCCGTGCTCTTTTTCCTCTCCCCAAGTGATAAGCATTTTATTCTTTACGATCATAAAGATAGGGCATATTCGTAGTCGTTCTTCGAGGGTAACAGAGGGGATGGAAAGCAAAACGTAGTCATGAAGTTTTTCATACATCGGGTGTACTCTTGAAGGGTTATGCGTTTCTTTTTTAATATCTTCCACAATCTTTGGTTCATTTCCAAGTAGTTCTGAAATGATTTCAGCTTCTTTTTCGTCTGGATGAAAAATGTCGATCCAACACCAGTCGACGTTACTACAGAAGTCATTCAGTTCTTTCAGGGAAGTTATATCGATTGCAGAGAGTTGTTTTCCCTGCATAGCATACATCCAAATCATAGGTTATCCCTCAAATTCAATAGTACACATCTCTACGTACTGTTGTCTTCGAACTTGCTCGAAAGCTCTGCCAAACCAAGGTATCACTCGCGCCGAAGACTATAACGGACAAACTTTCAGATTTATACGTTTCTCTCATACTCCAAAAAAGGATATTACGTGAGCGGAACTCAATCATCGTTGGAAGTCAGAATATAGGAAACTTACGCATCTAATTTTTAAGAGACAAGGAATTAAGTAGTTGTATAATGCTCTTGAAGAGGATCAAGTTTATGGCTGGAATTGCTCTCGTAGCAGACAAGAATACTGTAACATGCTTTAAAATAGCTGGACTAAAAGCTGTTTATTCTGTGGAGAATGCTGAAGAGGCTGAAAAGTGCATTCGCGAACTTTCGGAGGAACCTGATTTGGCGGTCATTCTTGTTACGCAGCGTGTGGTTAACCAAATCTATGACACGATTGAAAAGATTATTGAGCGTAAGTATCCATTAATTATCCCGATTCCGAGTACGGAAGGCCCAATCGAAATGAAAACTGATCTCATAGTTGAGCTCATCAGACGTAAAGCAGGAATCGAGGTTAAGTTGTGACAAAAGTTTTTCCGCAAATTATGGTGACGGTGATTTGACTTGTTAAGGACTGGCAAAATCTCCCGTGTCGCGGGTCCCTTCCTTCTTGCCAAAGGAATGGCGGGCTCGCGGATGTACGAGCTCGTGAGAGTGGGAGAAGCCGGAGTGATTGGAGAAATCATCCGCCTTGAAGGCGAAACGGCAGCGATACAAGCCTACGAAGAGACCGCGGGGATAAAACCCGGCGAGAAAGTTGAGGGAACGGGTAAGCCTTTATCTGCAGAGCTTGGCCCAGGCCTGATTGGACAAATTTATGATGGAATTCTGCGACCTCTCCCTGTTATCCAAGACTTGGTCGGACCGCGTATCCAGAGAGGAGTGAGTCCTCCGGCTCTTGACCGAAAG
>CP070636.1:1143170-1147195 GCA_020356305.1 Candidatus Bathyarchaeota archaeon
CTAAGAAAGGCGTTTTTCTGCAGAGGAGAATGGAAAGACACAGCTGTCTACAGCATTCTTAGAGAAGAATGGAGAGAACCAAAAATCCTGAAGAAATAACGAGTGCCAAAATTTATACGTGGAGGCGAAGTGGAATTTAACCTCTCGCATGCATGTAGTGGATGGCCGCCGCTTCTTCCCCTGTTGTCTACTGTTTTCCACCTTTTGGACGGTAGAGAAAGAAGAGCGCGGGTAGCGACAAGCACAATTTTGCGGTCTTGTTGGATTATAAGCAACGGTTCACTGTTGAAATCTCACGGATCCTGACTCCTCTATGCGCAAGTTCGGATGTGAATTTCTCTAGCTTCCCGGCTACGGCTATCTCTGGAGGTACCACTCCTCTGTCCTGAATGTCTCCACGTGCAACCATTCTACCCACGATGGCTGCTGTATATCCGGTAGTGCGCGCCATGGAGGTCACTCCCAGTTGCTTATCGAAAAAGTCAACCATCACAAAAGAGTGTTCTACTTTGTGTCCGTCTTTTTTGCCTGTAACATCAACCCTAAGGACGGTAACGTCTTCTTCCCCGCCGAGCCTTAGAGTCTTGTCTAGAATGGAAACTGCCACATTGCGGGGTATTGTCTTCACGCCGTCAACCTGTATGGGATCAGCGCTGAAGAAACCAGTGTCTCTAAACGCCTCAATTTTTTCAGCGTGCCCTGGCCAACGGGCGGTCTTCTCGTCCATGTTCTTGACTTTTCCTTTCATGGTATGCAACAATGTTGAAAGTCCATCGGTATAGAACGCCTCCAGCTCTCCAACCTTAGGGAACTCAACGTTCTCCAGTCCGGAAAGAGTGTCTACTTCGACTATCTTTCCATTCCTGACAATTCGAGCTTTCTCACAATACATGTCAACAAGGCCTTGGGTTGAAAACACGATTCTGTACCCAAGAGGAGGAACCGGTTTCTGAGGAATCCCGCCGCACAGAATGTGAATCTCTTCCGCTTCATCCATGAGGCTTGCGCCATAACCCGCGAGAATGTTTGCTAAGCCTGGAGCGACCCCACAATCAGGTACAAGCGTAACTCCAGCTTTTTTCGCTGCAGTGTCAAGTTCCCACTGCCGTTCATCATAGGACAGGTCTACAAGATGTACGCCAGCTTCTACAGCGGCCTTACTAGCCAAGCCACTCATGTCGTAAGGAAGAGCACTCACTCCTATATCGAAATCCTTCATCAATTTTTTTGTGGCTTGTTGGTCCATAACGTCAACACGTTGCCCCAATACCTTGTCACTGCGTGCGCGTGCGACAAGTTGCTCCGCTTTATTCTCGTCAAAATCGCCGACAACAACCTTAGAGACCTCATCACTCTGCGCCATGTCCATAGCTATGGCCGAGCCCATCCTTCCACAGCCGAGAACTAAGACATTCACAGCCTCAACCCCTTTGCCTCTTTATCTCCTCAGCCTTCTTTAGATGTCCAAAAATATTTTTAACTCTGTCTATACAAGTTCAGAAACCGTGCGTGTACGCTTCATCTAGAAAAAGAATTGGCAGTAGCTGCGTACACATCCATTGATAATTTTCTGATTGGCCAATACGCTTTGGCAGGTCGTTTGCATGCATGCACCATGTAGAGACAACCCATGAAAAGGTTTAAAATTCTTGTCGGATGGATATCACAACTCAGGTGAGAAAATGGAAGTCAAAAGTGGTCAGCTAAGGGTTCTCACCAGTGATGAAGTGTATGAAATCCACTTAGCTGCCTTGGAAATACTTGGCCACGTCGGTGTTAGGGTGCTAGAGCCAAACGCATTTTCCGTCTTGAAAGAAGCTGGCGCTGATGTGAACCAGAAAGAGAGGATTGCCAGAATTCCACAGAATTTGGTGGATGAAGCTGTAAAAAAGGCTCCAAGCAGTTTTACTCTTTACGGCAGAAATGGAAATTACAAGTTGCGGTTGGGTGATAAAAGGACGTATTTTGCTCTACCTGGAACAGGCGTAAACGTTCTAGACTTAGAAACAGGAAAATGCAGAAGTTCAACGTTGGCAGACTTGCGGAAATTTTACAGGTTAGCCGACGCCTTGCCTAACGTTCACCACGCTTCACTAGCAGTTGAGCCAACAGATATTTCAGATCCTGTTGCTTCCCTGTATTCTGTTCTTGAAGGCTTCAGAAACACAACGAAGACAATAGATGGCGATAGCTACGGAGAAAACGGGTCTCTAGATACCATTAAGATGGCTTCCGTAGTTGCGGGTGGAACAGATGAACTCAAGAAAAAGCCGAGGCTACTGGGCTACGTAAACCCTGTAAGCCCCTTGCAACAATCCAAGGAAATGATGGAAGGACTACTAGTATACGCTGAATACAGTCAACCGGTCATAATAGCTCCAGAGGCTCAAGCTGGAGCAACGGCACCTGTCACTTTAGCTGGCTTATTGGCACAACAGAACGCAGAAATCCTCAGTGGAGTAGTTATAACCCAACTAGTGAATCCAGGTAGCCCTGTACTTTACGGAGCGGTTTCAACAATCATGGATATGAGAGAGGGAAACGTAGCTTTAGGATCGGTTGAAACGGGTTTGATCAATGTAGCAGCTGCTCAATTAGCTCGTTTCTATAACCTACCCAGTCGAGGGACTGGAGGCACCACAGAAGCTAAGGTTCCAGACCTTCAAGCCGGTTATGAAAAAGCCATAACTTTGATGATGACTTCTCTTGCTGGCATCAATTTCATCTATGACGCTGCTGGCTCTCTTGAATCAACGTTGACAGCTTCTTTTGAACAAGTTGTCGCTGACAATGAACTCTGTGGGATGGTAGCAAGAGCCGCCCGAGGAATTGACGTTCGTGAAGAAACCTTAGCTACCGACATAATAGAGGCAGTGGGACCTGGCGGCCAGTACCTAACCCAAAAACACACTCTTGAACACTTAAGAAAGGAACATTATCTTCCCTCTATCCTCAGTAGACAAAATAGGCTAAAATGGGAGAAATCTGGTTCCAAGACACTGAGAGATGTTGCACATGAAGAGACGAAGAGAATATTAAAAGAACATGAACCTGAACCGTTAGAAACAGAAGTAGACAAGGAACTGGAGAAAACAATCAAAGAATTGGAAAAGGAAAGAATGCGATTTTCAAAAGCTTAGTACATTTTAGCTTGATCCATTGTAGGGCGCGCACTTCTATTATCATTTCAACTTCCACCAAAGATTTAAGAAAGAACCTAAGAACGAAACTTCTGGTAGTGTAATTAGCGCACACGATTTCGTTGAGTGGGACGTAAATGTGTGATGTAGCAGTTGTTGGAGGTGGACCAGGAGGACTCATGTCTGCTCTTGCATCCGCCAAGCTGGGCTTAGATGTTGTTCTCCTCGAAAAATCAAGAGTAATTGGGTATCCAGTTCACGACTCGGGCGCAACCCCATACTCAACTATTGAAGAATTCGAAATTGGAACGCAAGTCATAGCTCAAGAAATCGATGGAGCCTCCTTTGTCTCACCATCTGGGCGTGTTATATCAGGTTTTCTCGGGAAGAGGCTAGGTTGCATCTTGGAAAGGCAAAAACTCAACAAAGAACTTGCGAAAAAAGCTTCCAATGCAGGAGTTGAAATTCTATTACCTGCAAATGTGACGTCCCCAACGGTTCAGAATGGAAAAGTGGATGGTCTGAAATTCAGGTCTCTTTCTGGACACGATGAGATCAAAGCCCGTTTAGTTATAGACGCCTCAGGTGTCTCTTCTGTGTTGGCCCGAAAAGTTGGCTTACATCCCGGCGTCGACAGAATTCGATTAGGTTATGGTGCACAATATGAGGAAAGCAACGTCAATCTAGATTTTCCCACATTTTTAGAGTTCTATTTTGGAAAGATTTTTGCTCCAGGTGGTTATGGCTGGATATTTCCGAAAGGCGAAGACACTGCTTATGTTGGTGTTGGCATAAGCCGGGGTAATGCGAAAAAGTCTCGGCAATGCCTGAAATATTTTTTACAGAATCACGTGGTTTCATCTGATAGACTCCGAAATGCTCAAC
>CP070636.1:1147295-1150053 GCA_020356305.1 Candidatus Bathyarchaeota archaeon
GGTTGGAATAGATTTTGAAGAAGATGGAAAGAAGACCATATCCGAATTGCTAATTGAAACCTTCATAGAGAAAGGAGGCACCTCGGTTGGAATTCCCCCTTCAGAAAGGATAGAGAGTGAGATTTGGGCAAGGGGACTGCATGAAGGAGCTTCCTTTGATATGATTGCTGTTGGAACAAAATTTGTAGAGGGTTGTTACTGTCTGCCAGACGCATCGTTGAAAAGAGCCCTAGAAGGCTTGACGAAAACATACAGATATGTTCTTATTGATTCTCCAGCTGGGTTAGAGCACTTAAACAGAAGGATAGCTCCTGAGGTAGATGATCTATTTGACCTAATAGATCCTTCTAGAAAATCCTTTAGCCATGTGGAGAAGGCATACAAAATTGTCAAGGAAGTCAAGATAAACTTTGCAAATTTCTATATTGTCGGAGGCTACAGGTTTCCAGAAGGCTTGCGAGCAGAAGTTGAAAAGAGAACAACGCTAAAATATCTAGGAAAAATCGCCTACGACAAGGAAGTTGAAAACTACGTTATCTCTGGCAAATCGCTACTTGAACTTCCCTCCTCATCTCCAGCGTATATTTCAGTCAAAGAACTAATGAAAAAAGCCGGCTACTAACAGACTACGTAGCTTCTTGTCATGCATGCATGCTCGTGGCGTCTCTCCACGCTGGTCAATAGTGTATGCACTTCTTCCGAGAAAATCCGGAATCGACCTCCGTCGAGCCTGCCAGGCAAAATGTAAATTGGTCGACTGAAGTGCGTGCGCGCCGAGAAAGAAAGAGTTTTAACATGCGCATATAATTAGAGAACTAAGACCTAAACGATGTAAAGTAGATGTTGTTACAACTTGAAGCGGTTGGTGCACCATGTCAACTTTGAAGAGGGAGCGGTGGAGTAGACGATACGGCGAATGGTTCCGCAACGTTCTGATAGAAGCGGGCATAATGGACTACCGATACCCCATCAAAGGCTGCGGAGTTTGGATGCCCTATGGGTTTAAGATTCGCAAAGACGTTTTTCAAATTCTGCGAGATTTGCTTGATACCACTGGGCACAACGAGACTTTATTCCCTCTCATGATTCCGGAAACATCGTTAGCCAAAGAATCCGTCCACGTGAAAAGCTTTGAGGAAGAGTGCTTCTGGGTCACGAAGGGAGGCTTGACACCTCTCAAGGTAAAGTACGCCTTGAGACCAACAAGTGAAACCGTCATAGCTCCCATGTTGAAGCTCTGGATAAGATCTCACGCAGATCTACCAATGAAGCTCTATCAAATCGTAAGCATTTTTCGATACGAAACAAAGGCCACACGTCCCCTCATAAGAATGCGAGAGGTGGCCTCCTTCAAGGAAGCCCACACTTCCCACGCAACACGGGAAGATGCTGAGGCTCAAGTGAGGGAGGCGGTGGAAGTTTACAAGCGGTTCTTTAATGCGATAGGCGTTCCTTACAGCATCTCGCGGAGACCGGACTGGGACAAGTTTGCGGGCGCTATCTACACGCTTTCGTTTGACATGATAACACCAGATGGAAGAACCCTTCAGATTGGAACTGTTCACAATCTAGGTCAAAATTTCTCCAAGGCATTCGACATCACCTTTGAGACTGAAAAGGGAATGCAAGAGCATGTATGGCAGACGTGCTACGGAATCTCAGGAAGAGCTATAGCCGCCGTCTTAAGTGCTCATGGCGACGATAATGGAGTTGTGTTGCCACCAAATATTGCACCTATCCAAGTCATAGTTGTCCCTATTCCCTACAAGAAAAAGGAGAGACAGATCAACCAAGCTTGCGAAAGGATTGCTGCCACGTTGATGGAAGTAGACCTTAAGGTTGAGTTAGACCTGCGAGCTGATTTAACTCCAGGGTCCAAATTCTATTACTGGGAGTTGCGAGGAGTCCCACTGCGCATTGAAGTGGGGCCAAAGGACCTGGAAAATAATGAAGCGAGAATTATTCGACGCCACACTTTGGAGAAACAAACTTGCAAAATCAACGGGCTTGCGGCAACCGTTCAGAAGCTCATAGATAAGATTACCGTGGATATGCAGCAGAGAGCTTGGCAGTGGATGAAGGATCGAATTCACAGAGTTGACAGTTTGGAAGAAGCGAAGCAGCTGTTGCGCAAAAGAGCTGGCATCGTTGAGGTTTTGTGGTGCAGCCATGCGGAGTGTGGTCACCAACTGGAAGAAGCAGTGGACGCACGCGTGTTAGGAGTTCCCGTAGACACCGAAGAGAAGGTCAGCGGCAAATGCATTGTTTGCGGGCGAAGGGCAGAAAATGTGGTTAGGGTGGCAATAGCCTACTAAGATTTCAAAGCAGGAGTTTGACAGCGTCTTTTCCTTTCATTCCAACCTTTATTCCCTTGCTCTCCGCCTTGGACGTAACCGCTTTGACCTGAGCTTTGAAAATGTCGTCAAAGCCTTTCACTCCGGTCACCATTGCAGCAGTCACGTTCAGTTTTTCCGCTACTTCCACATTGAGGAAGCCGCACATCATGAAACCTGTTCTTCCTACAATCATTACAAGGGGAGGAGAATCAGGCAAGTCTACGCTCAAGCCTATTGCTGTCTTGCCGTTCATTCTTAATGGAATCATATGGATCATAAGCATTCTCCACTATCTCTTTTACAGAGACTGTTTTTAAATAAAAATTGTGACCATAGAGTTGTGGATGGTAGAGGTGAGTTGCTTACAAAGCTGAAGGAAAGGTTTCAGCTCTGGATATCTTATGAAGCCAAACTTGCCCGCA
>CP070636.1:1150153-1157284 GCA_020356305.1 Candidatus Bathyarchaeota archaeon
GCTCAGGAGTTGCGCAAAGTCATCGAGTTTGAAGACCCATCAACCGTTGCCTGCTTTATTACTGAGTCAACCAATACCGGTTTAGGCATTATACCGCCTCCCCCCGGGTATATGAAGCTGGTTCGTGACATCTGTGACGAGTATGAAATTCTGCTGATATGCGATGAAGTAATTACCGGATTTGCCCGGAGTGGTTTCTGGTTTGAGTGCCAGAAACATGGCATTGTGCCTGACATGCTCGCCTTGGGCAAGAACCTGTCCTGGGGTTGCGGGCCACTGGCTGGTACGCATGTCAGAAGTGAGATTGCTGAGGCATTCACCGGGAAGAACACTTTGCAACACGGATATAGCTTTGGCGGCATGGGATATCTGGCGGCGGCAGGACTGGCCGGCATTAAATATGTTGAGGAACATGACTTATTAGCTAGGGTGTTCGAGATAGGTGACAGGATGTCGCGGGAACTTGGCGCCATCAAAGACAAATCGGCGGTGGTGGGTGATGTTCGTGTTAACGGTGCCTTAATTGGTGTGGAGCTGGTCAAGAGCCATAGTTTCTCTCCATCCTTAACACTGAAATCGCTCTTAAATACATATTAGTTTGTTCACCATTACTCTTTTTCCTTGTTTTCAAAGAATAAAGATCTTGTGAGCCACTTTTCTTCTGGACTTTTTCGAATAGTCGAGAATCCCTTACCTACGATGTCATGTGTGTGCACGCAAGGGCTTCCCGGTATTGGTTTGGTTGGACTAATTGCAGCAACAAACACAGGGTCTCAGTTCAATCTGAAAGTGGGTGTGCAATTTGTCTCAACACTTTTACACTAGAAATGAAGCCTCAGCGCTCATAGGAAAGTCTTCACGAATCCGACGGCTCTTCTCGCATCATCGGCTTCAGCAGAGACTCTTTCAACTTTATTAATGAATGTTTTCCATGGCTGCAGCTACTATGAGGGGAAAGGCTATTGTAGCGTCGCAGATGACATTTACTGCTTTACCCTGGGGCTTCACCTTGCTCCAGCTTATCGCCTCTTCGAGAGGAGCGCCACTTAGGCCTCCGGGTTCCGGTCTATCCATTGTAATCTGAATGGCGCAGTCAACGCCCTCGCGAAACGTGTTCGCAAACAGCGCAAAGTGCTTTGGAAATCCCCCTCCCAGAATAATAATGCCTGTCTTCTTGGCCTCAAAAACCTTCTCCATAATTGTAGAAGTGTCTAAAAGAGAGTCGATTTGCAGTGTTTTGTCTTGCCCAAATACCCATAGGTGGAAGCCAGCTATGCAATCTGCGAAGGCGGGACAGACGATAGGAACGTTCTTTCTTGCCGCCACAGCAAGGATAGACCTCGTATCTTCAATTTTTTTCCCAATTTCCTTGAGGAGTTCTGACACTGAGATGCGCTGCCTTTTTTCCTCTGGTATGTTCTCCAACATTCTATATATCCACGTTTCCAAGTGCTTGAACACCTCTTGTTCAACATAAATGTCTGCGATCCTACCAATGTTCTCCGCCTTTAGCTTCTTGTCCTCAGCCACTAAAGTGCCCTGCAAGTGTCGGTATCCCAGTGCTTCCACCATATCATGAACCATGTTAGCTCCTGTCGTGACTATAACGTTCACGTATTCCCCATCGATCAAGTCGGCGATAACGCTTCTAAGACCTGCTGGAACGAGTGGCCCAGCAATTGTGAGGAAAACCGTGTACTCTGGATCGGTAAACATCTCAGCCGCCAGTTGAGCTGCCTTTCCGATTTTTCCAGCACCAAGCACGCCGCACGCGCCCATCTTTTCTACAAGATCGCCTACACTCATCCCCCGAACTAGTTCTATCTGTTTCACAGGTTTCAAGGTTTTCTCCCTACAAATTACAAGATATACCAGCAAGATAATGCTATTTAAACAAAAAACGTGACGAGCCAAAAGATCAGGCTTGAGATTAGCTTTTTGTCCGCATTATTCTTATTCTCCCGCGGATGCGCCAGTACTCAACCTCCATACCAGAGGCAAGTCGTGACTTTAGCTTTTCCTCCTCGGGAAACGGAGCTTCAAACACTTGGTACGTTTCCAAGTCCATAATTTGGACTGAGGCGGGCAACAAAGCTATGACTTGGCCGCCCCTCTTTTCGATAATGGGCACCTCAACCTGTGCGCTCACCGGCTTTACAAAACTCCTTTTCGCTCCGTCGAACACGCCGATGGCAACAACCCGCGCCTTCGCGGATCCGTGTTTTCCAGGCTTGGATTTTGTGTAATCAACTATGCGACAGGGTTCGTCATCTACGATGACATAACTGCCGACTCTCAAGGCTCCTAGTTCCATAGGTTTGCTCATCCTCTTCGCCTCGCGACACGCGTAATTTTTACAACAGTCAACCATTTTAGTTTGCTTGTTGATATAAAGCGTATGTGGTGGCCTTGTTGTTTAAGGTTGTTGGTTTGGTCGCGCATATTGACCACAAAGAAGCAGTGAAACTTGCGCGCGCGGACACTGACTTCTACCACCGTCTGAAAGTGAGGTTTCTTTTCCCCAGAGGCGAGAGAGTCTGAAAGTGAAAAACAGAGCTGTCGTTCTAGATACTTGTGCTTTCATTGCGGGTTTTGATCCATTCATGGTTGACGAAAAACAGTATTCGGTGCCCATGGTAAAGGGCGAGCTCGTCTCAAACTCACTGCCTTGGGTGCGGTTCAGCACCGCGATAGAGAGTGGAAGGTTGAAGGTAAGGAACCCCGGTATCTGTTTCCTCAAAAGAGTCAAAGAAGCTTCCAAAACGGTTGGAGACTTACGTTTCCTCTCATAAGTAGACATACAGGTTTTGGCTCTGGCTCTCGAGCTCAAGAGCGCAAGCCATAACCCGCTTATCGTTACGGATGACTATTCAATCCAGAACGTAGCCAACCAACTTGGGATAGATTTTGCCCCACTCATGACCTTCGGCATACGGTTTAGGTTACACTGGATACTCTACTGCCCCGCATGCAACCGAGAGTATCCTAGCGACTGCAAGTATAAATCCTGTAGGATTTGCGGCACGCAACTTAAGAGAAAATCTCTGAGAAAGGTCCCCACAAAGAGAAATATCACCCAACACGGGGACAAATGACAGGTAGAATTCAGATTTCAGTGGAGACGAGCAGGCTTACTCTTTCTTGGCTACCAACACTATTCTTGAGCTATCTTCTCGGTATTCTGTCTGGTCGAAATCCCCGTACACGTTTTCTATTTCAAATTTGTTCTCTTCCAACAATTTGATGATTTTGTCTTTCGATATTATTGCGACTTCTCCATATTCATTGAATCTTTTGAGCAGCGTGCCATTGTCGTAGAGGTCAAAGAACAGGTTCAAATTGCATGTATGCTTTGTTTTATCTCTTTTCGTGAATATGCTTCTAACGACCATCTTCTGCTCATCAATTTCTTTTCGGTCAATCCACCAAGAGGCTTCAGGCTTGTCTGGTGTTGCTTGTTCAAGGTCAAATGCGAATCTGCCGTTCTTTTCTAAGTGCTTATAGATGCAATCTAATGTGCGCTCCTGATCTTCAATCGTAATGTTGTGGTCAAATGTTGAAGCTGGAACGTAAATGAACGGGAATGACTGATTCAACGCAAAGTTTCTCATGTCTCCTCTCTTCAAAATTATACGTTTCTTGACGCCCTCGGTTTCCTTTGTCAATTTCGCTCTGGCTACTCTGAGCATGTGAGTTGTCGATACCTAAAATCGTCATTCCTGCCCTAGCAAGGGGGATAGCCACTCTGCCTGTTCCTACACCAAGCTCCAAAGCTCTGTTTCCACGCTGAAGGGCGAGTTTTTTGTAGAAATCTAAGTCATTTTTTGGAGCCAAATAAATCGTAGAATTTAGCGGCGAGTCTATCGGTCATTTGTACCACCGAAAGTAACTATCTCTATTGTAGATAAATTACTAGCGAATTCTTCAAGATGAAACAAAAAGTGGAATTAGGGCTGCTCTGGAAGCCTGGCGCCGGGGATGGGATTTTCAGGGGGAATCAAATCTTTATTCCCTCTTTTGAACCCATGAGGCCCGCAAGAGCCACTGGCTAACTCCTCTCAGCCCCTAGTTCAACTACAAAGGATCTCGAGGCCAGCGCATGTGTGGAGCAGTTTTCCACTCTGCCACCCCGGCCGTTCACTGAATCCTGAAGAGGGCCTGGAATGTAAAAACATTTTGTTTCCAAAGATTGCCTTTATCCTTTCGCCTTGAAATCAAAGGCAGATGCCGACAACGGCCAAGCAGTTATCGAAGCCTGGAAAGACAGAACGGGAAAGAACAATACAACTTAAAAGATCTAAACAAGTCTAGGCATAACCAAGTCTGCAACATCCACACTATGATCGTAGATTCGTTCTATTGAAGAAACAGCAGCAAGAATGCGAGGAGCGACCTCAATGGGCTGAGCTTGAGCACTGAGCTTGATCTTATGCAGAGAGCCTACAATCTCTTCCTTATTGTCCCCCACAGACTCTGCTAGTGAAACGTCACGAGAAAACATTGCCCTCAGAGCGCACTCGTGAGAGTTGTATACGACCTTGTGAAGATTCAGAATAAGTTTAGAAAGCTCGTCGACAATTTTGACGCCGTCCAACTCGACAGCTTGTTCAGCAACCTGAACGGACTGATCACCAATCGACTCAACCAAACTTGCAACCAAACGATAGTCCAGACAGTCGATGGCAAGAATCTTTAATCTCTCGCTCAATCCTGGGTTTTGAATCACTGTCCGAAGAATCCTCACTAGGAGAAAATAAAGCCTGTCAACCTCGTTGTCCCTAGCAACCACATTCTTGGCGAGATGTACGTCACCCTCAATCAGAGCCGTTATAGCGTCTCGGTGCATACCCGAAGCAATAGAGTATTCGCGACGAAGAATCTTTTCTGGAGGAAAGGCCGAGGGTTCTAGCAGGCACTGCATAATAATTCTCGCCTGATCTTCCTCAATGATCTCCAACCCGACCAAGCGACTCGACGTCTGCTTGACACGGTTACGCTCACTCAAGCTTATCCTCTCTTTAGCCTCAACTTGGATAATGTCATAACCTAAAAGATATTTCTCAATGATCTCACGATCGAGATGAGGTGTAGGATTGACTACCGCGATCTGCGGTATGGGTTTCGCGTCATATTCCGTGTCAATAATGAGCCGCCCATCAGCGGTTTCTGAGATGGCAACTACAGAGCCGCGTTCAAGTTTTTTTTGCTCAGCCCAATCCTTGGGCAAACAAACAAAGAAAGTTCCGCTACTTGTTCTCTGAACTTTGCGGAGGTCCATATGAAGCACTCAACAGAAATATCTCTTCGTCTAGATAAGAATATAATTCTTTGATTAGCGTTCATTAGCGTCATTTTCGCTTGCGGAAGATTCTAGCGCTGTTCATGCCGGTCACGTATTCAAAGTTGGCTTCTAGGAAGCTGCATGCTTAGTCTAGGATTCTGGGAACTCTCTGGCTGCGCGCATCCTCAAGACCAATACGCATCGTTCAACGATTACTGGGAAAAGGTATTAATGTAGCGAAGATTCATCCAGCATCCACCCGCAAAGCTTTAAGAATGCATCAAGAGACTAGAAAAAGATTCAGACAGGCTTCGTGCATATAGGTTGCGCGCGTGACGGCAGCTTTAACAGGGCATCTTCACTTATAGGGAAAAACTGAATTGACAGGAGAAGAAGGATGAGTCGTCGTTCCAACAGAAAAAAGCTGGGGGAGGCTGTGGTTATAAGCGAGAGAGTTCAAAAGGCTGTTTGCTTTGCGATAGAATCTGGGTACCAGCTGGACAAAGGCGCATTCGATTTTTTAGAAACCATGTCTCAAAAGGGAGATCCAGTGCAGCTAATTGAGGAAGCCATGAAAAAGGTTGGTGCTCTCCCAGAGAAACCATTGTTCATCGAACGGAGCGTTCTGGAAGAGGCTACCAAACGGATTTTCCCTGACAAGGAAGAAGTAAAGACACCTCTACCTCAGCCCATGCTTCAAACCAGAAAAGTCGCTTTTCGTGCGTACGCAAAAGATGTGAACACACACATGAAGGTAATAGAAGACCCAACAGACAACATATGCACAACGGGTTCCATGGAGGAATACCTGGAATATTTTCAAGACCGCTTCAAAAGGATTGAGAGGCTTTTAAGAAAAAGAAGAGACACTAGAGACGCAACGACCATATCAGAAGCTCTTAGGGCTCCTGTCAACTCAAAGATCAAGATCATCGGAATGATCATTGAGAAGAGAGAACGCAAACAAAGAGTTTTTCTGCGGGTTGATGATCTCGAAGCCAGCGCGACAGTGCTTCTACCCCCCAAAGTGATGGAAAAGGCACAGAAGGTGTTGTTGGATCAAGTTGTCTGTATCAGCGTCATCAAGGGAAGGAACGATTTGCTCATAGCTGAAGATTTCCTTTTGCCTGATGTGCCTCAAAAAACCCCACAAAAAGCTCCGATCCCAGTTTACGCAGCCCTCATCTCTGACCTGCATGTTGGGAGCAAAATGTTTTTGCATGAAGCGTTGCACCAGTTTGTGCTCTGGCTGAACGGAAGGTTGGGAAACAAAAACTTCAGAGAGATAGCGGGCCATGTTAAATACGTGGTTATCGCTGGAGATCTTGTCGATGGAATAGGCATCTATCCGGAGCAGATGAAAGAACTTGCAATAAAAGATATTTACAAGCAGTATCAGGCAATGGCGAAGTTTGCAGAAGAGATCCCGGATTACATCGAATTAATAATCATACCTGGAAATCACGATGCGTCAAGAAAAGCGTTGCCTCAACCCGCTATATCCCGAGATTACGCTGAACCACTGTACGAAGCGAGAAAACTATTCTCCTTGGGAAACCCTGCCACTGTCAATCTTCACGGGGTTGAACTGCTTCTATATCATGGACGCAGTTTAGACGATGTCGTTGGAGCTGCTTCAAACGTGAGCTTTCATTCGCCGGACAAAGCCATGAGACTTCTTCTGCAAAGCAGGCACTTGGCGCCTACGTACGGACAGAAGACCCCGATAGCTCCGGAAAGACGAGATTTCTTGGTCATTGAAAGAGTACCAGACATTTTTCACACTGGGCACGTGCATGTTCTCAAATATGATACGTACCGGGGAACCCTTATGTTAAACTCTGGCGCTA
>CP070636.1:1157384-1160615 GCA_020356305.1 Candidatus Bathyarchaeota archaeon
AACGCAGCGAGAGCAAGCAGGGTGTTCAGCACATGCTCAAAACGGCTTATGACGGAAGCCGTTATCGTTCCGCCTAACACGCCGATGACCAGCCAAGGTAACCTCGTCTTGATCATCGTTGCGGCTGAAGATTTGATGGTTGTATACTCCTTTCCAACCTTGTGAAATATGCCGCCGAACTTGAAGACATCTTCACGGACCTCTTCATTAAATATCGCAAGAATAGTGTCATAGGGCACAATTCCAAGAAAATGTTGTTCTCGATCAACCACCGGTACTGCTTTGATCTTGTTGGAGAGCGCGAGATAGACTATTCTCTCCTGATGGGACAACGGACGTGCAACAACCAGCTTCTTGTTCATGATTTGTTCAACATCAGCATCTTCGTTGGAAGCATGAAGTTCCTTAATGGAAATCACGCCCTGTAACACGTTATTGTCATCCACAACGTACACGTAGTCGATGGCGTCGAATCTGTTCGCCTTGTCCAGGAGCATCTGCTCTACATCTCTGATTTTCTCGCCGACCTTCACCCGAGGAAATGCTGTGACAATTCTGCTTCCAGCAGTATTAGGAGGGTATCGCTTGTTTGGCATGGTTTCAATCTATTTCTTCAAGGCTCTTATGAGCTTTCGCAGAAAATCGCGTGTGTGCTCGAGGGGTTCATCTGCTTGTTTGTTTCATTTCTCGTTTTTTCTCAGGAGACTCATGTAAATAGATGCGCGTGCGATCGAAAATGTTTTAAATACTAACCACAAAATGTTTTCTGGTGATTCATATGGCAGAGAAGAAGGTTTCCTCAGGAAAGGAACTAGTGGTTAGCGTCGTTGGCTTGGTCATAGCCATAATCTTAGCTGTTCTTGCCTTGGGAATCGCCCACGTTGGAATGGAAATCTTTGGAATAACTGAGGAAGTTCCAAAAGCTGCAGCGTTGATAGCAGTCGCAATAATCATAGGACCGACCATCGCGGCCTTTGCCACCAAGAAATACTTCTAGAAGTCTTTGAGGTTCACCTCGACAAGACAATTGTCTTTCCCCTTTTTTCTGTGCCCTAGTCACTACTATACAATGGGCTCTCTAAAAGATTCCCTACACCTCGTAGGAATAGGGGCCTTGAAGCGCGCGCGTCTACGAGAGAAGCCACAAATGACTGCTTTCTTCAACCTATTCTATACGAAGGATTTCCTGTCATTTGAGATTAATAAAAAATGAATAGAATAATATTATATAATACTCACCTCTAAAAGAGAACCTGGTTTTGAGTGTCAAACATTGGTGCAATGATAAACAATACTAATAGAAGGAGAGGAAAGTATGAGGAAGAAAACATTTCTGTCTCTAGGATTAGTCTGTGTGTTGTTGGCGCAAGCATTCTTGATTGCAGGAGCATCAGCTCCTCCTCCACCCCGAGCTGAATGGACTTTCATGGTTTACGTAGCTGGCGACAACAGCTGTGAACCGTACTGGAGTGAAGGTGCACAGGGGGTCACACCGACGCTGGCGCAATTAGAAAGCGTAGGCTCCACCGCTGACGTTCATTTTGTTGCTCTCGTAGATCTTCTGAGCGTTGAAACGACTGAACTTATTCACATCGAGCAAGGCTACAGCACAGTGGTTGAGACGTATCCTGACTTAGACTTCGGAGACCCACAAGTGGTCATAGACTTTGTTGACACGGTGAAACAGCTGTATCCGGCTGAACGGTATCTGATCGACTTCTGGAATCACGGCTGGGGTTGGAAAGGCTTCTGTTGGGATGATGTTGTGGGCAGTAACCTGGATGTCGCCGAGTTAGCCCAGATCATGGACGCCGTTGGCTTCATTGACATCGTAGGGTTTGACGCATGTAACATGGCTCAGATGGACGTGTACTATGCGCTTGTCGGTCATGCCACTGCCGCGGTAGGGTCAGAGGAATACGAGGAGTGGGAAGGGTGGCCTTATGACGCCAATGCCCAAGACTTGGTGAACAATCCGACGCAGGACGCTTTAACGTACGCAGCTGAGATGGTGGTCAACTGGGGAGAATTCTACGTACCGTGGAAGGGACCTGCCTCACAGACGTTTTCCGCCAACGACGTCGGTGAGATACCGGCCTTGGCAACAGCCTTCACCGATTGGACGTCAGCGATGCTCGTCAACCTGGACCAGTACAAGACGAAATACACAGCAGCACTTCGAGGCGCCGAAAAGATGGTTGGCACATACTATTTCGTGGACATGTACGACTACATGGTTGAACTCTTGGAAGAGAATATCCCTGCTACATTGGTGACCGCAACCGAGAACGTCCAGACTGCCATAAACAACACGGTGGTGGCCAACTTCGCCGAGAAGGCGCAGAACGACTGCTACGGATTCACCTTCTACTGGGCCAAAGCAGCGTATTGGACGGGTCCCTGGAGCGAAAGAGAACAGTACATCAGCGAAGTTGCTTGGGGAACAGTAACCGGCTGGATAGACTTCCTAGATGCCTACCACGGTGTGGATTAGCAACACCAGATAACATCAAACCATCCCTTTTTTTCTATGCGCGCGCACCGTTGAATCTCTCTCAAGTGACACTTACCACGGACCCTTTGCTTTGAGCATTTTCTCTTCCAACACTTTCCTGCTTGACGAAGCATATTCAAATCCATGGCAAAACCATTATTGGACACGCTTTTTCTCCTTTTTTCATTCTACGGTCTCTCTAATATAGTGAGACACGATAGCGAACTCATGAAACGATCATGTCATAAGGTTTCATATATTGCGCGCGTATACGGTAACAACTCAAATGTGGAAGAAGGTGGAACGAAGATGAGCATTGGTATGTCTGCTCAGGAAATAGAAGATTTCCTTTCTGACGGTCATACGGCACGAATAGCGACCGTCAAACCCAACAATTCGCCTCATGTCACTCCTGTTTGGTACCTTTGGGAAAAGAACCAGCTTTGGATGACAATCCCAAAAGACTCCGTGAAAGCGAGGAACATTAGACGAAACAACAAAGTGGCCGTCACCATCGACACTGACAAACCACCCATCAAAGCCGTGATCATCGAAGGAACCGCAACAATTGAGGAACTAACTAAAGAGACAGAAAGAAAAATTGATCGAAGAATGGCAGCAAAATACGTCAAACCAGAATATCTCGACGAATACATCGAATGGTCTGACGCACAAGGCATAGAATACATCTACATAAGAATTCGCCCTGAAAAAATTATCACTTGGGACAGTTCGAA
>CP070636.1:1160715-1165227 GCA_020356305.1 Candidatus Bathyarchaeota archaeon
CATTGAGTTTAGTTTAGCGTAGAAATCAGGGTTTCCTCTCCCATATTTTTCCTGAAAATCAGCGTAGTCTACCCATTCAGTAAAATATCTTGTGTCAACATACTCTTTCCAGCGCTTTTCTTGGTGTGCAGTTCTTTTGAGCGACGAAGGCTTTTACGTCTTCTGGATTTTCTAGGTTGCAGTTCTTTTCTAAGTGTCTTAGTCGTTTGGTTGTGTATGTTATGGTGCTTTCTGCGTAGGCGTTCTTTTTCATGTACCAAGCCGTAGCGAATAGTTTATTTTGGGGGACGGTGTTTTTTTTCTGGGGAATGATGTAGCCGTCCCAGACTGACCTTTTGGAATGAAGACCTTACGACGGACAGACCCCTCTAAAAATTGCTATTTCCCCAGGCGAGTCGAATATTCGAAGCCTTTTTAGTCGCTCTCTCAACCGCCCTCATCAGTGCGGTTCGTATTTCGCTTCCTTCCAGTTCGTATATTCCTTCAATGGTAATTCCGCCGGGTGTCGTAACCATGTCTTTTATTTTAGCCAAGTGTTCTTTCGTTTCCAAGAAATGAAGAATGAGCTTCCCTGTTCCTAGAACCGTCTGGGCTGAACTGTATAACGCTAGATCTCTGGGCAAACCCACTTTTAATCCCGCGTACATCATTGACTCTATTATCACGGATAGATACGCTGGACCGCTTCCGCTTAGAGCGGTTATTGCGTCCATGTACTTTTCTTCTACTTCCTGACATATTCCCATGGAGTTGAGTATTTTCTCGACTTTCTGTTTCTCTTTTGGGGTTACGTTGCTGTCGCAGCAATAGGCGGTGAAAGCCTCCTGCACTAAAAGAGCTACGTTGGGCATTGTTCTGACAAATCTGGCTTCGGGGGCTATTCTCTTGCAAAATTCCAGCGTAATTGGTGCGGCGGTAGAAACGACAAGTTTTCCTTTGATTTGCTTTCTTATTTCCTTGAGGACGTTTCCAAAGTCGTTTGGTTTGACGCATACAAAGACGATTTTGGATTGCTCGGCGGCTTTCCTGTTGTTTTGGGTTGTGGCCGCCCCTAGTTCTTCCAGTTCCTTCAGTTTATCCACTTGTCTTCTGGTAGCAACGATCTTGCCTTCATATCTACTTTTTAGTAGGCTTTTCACTATGGCTCCGCCGATAACCCCTGCACCTATCACGGCGATGTCATCTTCCATTGTTGTCCCTCTGAATATTGAACCAAATATTTCTCCATTGTCTAACTCATTAATCTTGCCTTTAGCGAATGAAACTTGTGCAAGAGAAAACAATTCGAAAGGCTGGTGGACCGGGCGGGATTTGAACCCGCGTCCTCCTGAGCTCTTGGTTCATTGCTTGCAAGTCAGGCATTCATACCAGGCTGAACTACCGGCCCCTAAAAATGATAAAGGTTTAATGCAACTAAACCTTTTCGATGATTGTGGGCCACCGACCAAAGAAAAGGGCATGGGCTGTGTTGAGATTTGAAGCTTTTCAAACCACGTAGTAATCAATAACTTTTCTTAGTCGTTTCGGATGAGAAGGGAGCTCCAGCGCAGAGAGCTTTTTCAGGATACTTACGACTTCAGGCTGGAAGCGCACGAGGTCTGTTAATGTTACGAGTCCGAGTAGTCTCCCTCTTTTGACTATGGGCAGTTTCTTGATTTTCATTTTGAGCATAAACCTTACAGTATCCTCGATATCCATGTTGGGATCGACAAACATGAGAGGTGCTGACATTATCTCCCAGATTCTAATCTTTTCTGGCTCTCTTGACGTGGCTAAAACTCTTTTCAGTAGATCTCTTTCCGTGACGATTCCGATGGGCTTCTCACTCTTTGTTACAATTAGGCACCCTATCTCATGCTTGTTCATAAGCTTGACTGCACTCATCACGGTTGAATCTGCTTCAACGGTTATCACGTCTTCAACCATGATGTCTTCAACTTTCAACATTGGAGAATACCTCAACTAACCTAGCTGGGTGCCATGTTTATAGTTTATGAATTTTGCCTCATCCTCTCAGCTTAGGATTAAGAATATAAGGCGCAAAAATGGGGTCTAGACCGAACTGGGATATTGCCCATACTGTTTTGCGGCCAAGACCATGGCTTTAACATTTTCCAAAGGGGTGTTTAAAGGAACTTCATCACCAGAGCTCAGTATGAAGCCTCCTCCGTTAGCAGCCTTCTCAATACACTCTTTAGCTTTTCTTTCAACATCAGAAGGCTTTCCGTTCAAAAGGACGCTGACTGGATCAATATTTCCTTGGAGGCAAACCCTCTCACCGACCATGTCCTTGGCAATTGCAAGATCGACCTTATAGTCGAGTTCAATTATTCGCGCGCCAGTATCCACCATCCGGTCAAGGATAGGGATGGTATTACCGCAGATGTGTAATGATGGAATTCCCCCTGCGTCGCTAATGGATTTGAAAACGTCTTTTATAGGCGAGAAGGCAAACTGATCAAACATCTGGGGAGAGATAACACTGCAGGAAGCTATAGGGTCTGCTACAACCGCAATGTCTGCTCCATGCTCAACTGTCGCTTCTCCATACAGCTTTGAGGATTCTGATGCTGGCTTTAAGATGTCGCAAACAAAGTGGGGGTTCTTAACGAGTTCCATCAAAAGCTGTTCTGGACTCCGCAAAATGCTTGCAAGGGTGAGTGGCCCAGGCACGTATTTCAAAATCGGTGTGTCTCTCCCAACTTTTTCTCTCACCAATTCAGTTGCCTTCAAGTGTAGGGGCAACCGTCCATCTTTCTCAGGATCCGCGACCTCGATCTTGTCTAGATCACTGGGTTCCTTTATCAGTTGATCCCTAACAAAAGCGATGCTGTCCGGCTGGATTTGAAGGTTGCCTCCCATGGCCTCAGCCATCAAGTTGAAGGATGATTCCCAACCAACGTATATTCCGTCGTAGCGGAAAGACTTGAACCCAGCAAGAAGAGCTTCTGCCATCTTCTCAGCACTGTAC
The DNA here is from genome assembly GCA_020356305.1 of Candidatus Bathyarchaeota archaeon. Next base: position 1,163,687 of record CP070636.1, read on the forward strand.
AGCGCTTCAGGAAACTGGATGCCCGTAAGTTGTGCCGTTGTGTAGGTTATCATGGGCACCACCGGAACGTAGTCTGGCTCTTTCAACTCGATGGCTGCCATAACCCGATTGAAAGGCGTTAGCTTTGACAAGGGCATCCTCTCACAAGTATACTGATAGTGTTCAAAACTCTATTAAAAGAGTAGAGGTTGGAATTTGAAGCCGGACCACTAGAATCTACAAACAAGGCGAATCGCAGCCTATTTCATTAATGAAGTTTTACGGCTTTGGCTAGAACGATCTGACCGTTGTTTCCGCTTCCTGCGGAGAATGAATGTTGCCGTAGCTAGAATGACTGCGGCGGTTACTACTATTAGAGCAGGCTGAAGCCAAGGGTGAGCTATATCAGCTTTCGGTTCTTTGAAGTTGTCGAAGAAACATATCATCGAGTTCTTGTTGTCCCTGAGTCGCACGGTTACTGCTGCAGCAACGTAGCGACCGTCGGCTGATGACGCTACGTCGTTAATGAAAGGTTTGTTCACGGTGTAATGATTCTTCAGCTCTAGTTGGCGGTTGACGTATTCGTATGTGAAGAGCCCTTCCAAGGTTCCGACAATGATGTGTCTTCCATCGGCTGACATCGACATGGAAACTCTAGGGCTAGGTAAAGAAACATTCAAGACACTTCCAGGACCGTATCCGTAGGGCGGTAGTTCTAGGTTAAACATGATAAGGCGATGGGTTTCTGCATAACTTATAGCAAAGATTGACCCGTTCGCAGAAATTGAGACGCCTTGGAAGGATGGCAACTCCGAGATTACTTTGACGTAGTTTGGTTGGGACGTTTGTCGCAGAAATCGATAAATCCGCATTTCTTTGTAGCCAGTCTGGTTGCCACCTACGGCAACTACGTAGTTACCGTTGCCTGATATTTTTGCGCCTCCGCTTCGTTCGCCAAAATTATAAACCCATAGTGGCGTCGCATGCTCCTTTGCGAAAAGGTACAAACTGCCTGGTTTACTCGTGCTGGCTACGACATAGCTACCGTCGTCAGATATTGACAGGCTTTCCAAGACGCCCGTAATAGTGCTAGTCCACGTTGGAGTGTCTTCATCTTTCTGAAACAAGTATAATCTAGTTTCTACGGTATTATTGTGGTTGTGCGGTGTTGTTCCAACTGCTGTGGCATTTCCATTTGCGGAGGTAGCTACTTTTGAGTTTCCGTATGTTAGCTGATACTCTAGTTGGGGGGTAGAACTATGGACGCTGAAAAAATAGAACATGCTTTCTGCGCCAACCGCGATGTATTTTCCGTCTGCAGACATTGCAAGAGAGTGAACGAGACCCACTGAAGAGTACCAGATTGATTCGTTTCCCCGACATACATAGAGCCTATTTGTATTGTTGATTGCCGCAGCAATGTATTCTCCGTCAGCCGAAGCGGCTATCTCCGTGAATTCATTTTCACTGTCAATTGTCCATTCAGGCGTCATTTCGTGCCCCGCCAAACCTTCAAGCGATACTATTGCTGCAAGAACAGTCGAAAAAACCAATGCAATTAG
>CP070636.1:1165327-1175411 GCA_020356305.1 Candidatus Bathyarchaeota archaeon
TTAGCCCCATCATCTGTGCACGAGCATGTTCCGAGAATTCTGGATTCAGGAGGGCGAGGCCGAGAGCTAAAGCCACGTTTGCTCCAACAAGTTGGGCCATGAACCCCGTGTAAGTCAACAAAGCAATAAGTGTAATTCGAGGAATTGAAATCATTGAAACAGCTGTGATCACTGCTGCGATCGGAACTGCCACCAACCAACCTTGCAGCAACCTCGCCTTGACAAATCTTCCCACACCAAACGGAGTCTTCTTGTATATGAAGAGGCTTTCTTTACCTCCCGCCGTTACCTGACCGACCACTAACACGGCAAGGAAGGGAAACAAAAATAGGCCCATGACAAGGGCACCTTCTGGATCCTCATTGACTCCTCCAAAGAAGATGTTTACCAGAGCTATTAGGCCAACGATATAAGCGATTCTTGACAGGTTTTCAAGCTTTCGACCGTAATCTTTGAAGACAGATACTAGGAGAGTGCCGAAAGAGCCGCCTCTTCCCAGAGATTTAACGGTTCTATAGAAGAAGCCGTCCGGCTTAGCCCTAGAAGCTGTGAAGGTGGTGGGTTCAATACTGTAGGCGCGACTAGCGGCTTTCGTGCCCAGCCACAGCACCGCTACAAAGAAGATGACAAGACCTCCGAACCGGGTGAGCGTTTCAAGACCGACGGCACTGATGTTGCCGGGATTCGAGGCGAAGCCGACGATAACGTCCGCCCCCCAAGAGCTGGGCAAGAGGCTGAGAATGATTCTAACCATTCCGCTTGTCCCGGGATCAGCTAGGGCTTCGAGCACGCCTCCGCCAATAATTGCGTACATTACTGCGATCATGGGTAGGGCAAGGACAAGTGATAGGGCTTTTCCAATATCTCTTCCGCGGGCGGTTTTTGCAAATTTTGTTCGTACTAGAGCGGCAATCACTGTGCCGATCCAGAGGGCAGAAAGAAACATGACGATGAAGATTATGACAACTATCGCTATCTGAACCATGCCCAACCCCAACGGATTCAGAGCAGCCGTGAAAAAGCCAGCAATCACCGTGAATGCAATGGCGTAGAAAGGCATCACCCCCAAGAATTCTCCTAACAAAACGTCACTCGGCGTTATGGGAGCTGCGAGAAAGATCTCCACTTGTCCCGCTTGCATTCCCTGCAATGTGTAGGTGATTGGAAGTATGATCAAGTAGAAAAAGATCATGAACAGTATGAGCGGCACCATTGCTACCGCAACCTGAGATAGAAAGAAAGCGACAAAGTCGTCGATGAAAAGGCTAACAAATGCAGGCGCAATGAACGCCACGTACACCGCTAGCAGCCCAATGGCAAGAAAGGGAAAGTAGGGTCTTAATTTGCGTATTCTGTTTATGCGGATTCGGTATTCGTTCTTCGCAACCACGAGCCACTTATGTGCCCCCACTCTTCTGCTCCCTCCATGCCAAAAGCTCCTTCTCTTCGACTCCTCCGGTTAGAGTGATGAATGCTTCTTCCAAGGTTTTGGTTTTTGTCTGAGTGATTATTTCATCTATGGCGCCTAATGCGATTAGTCTGCCTTGGTTGATAATGCCTATTCGGTCACACAGTTCCTCTACTATTGGAAGAATGTGGCTGCAGATGAAGATTGTTTTCCCCGCGGTGTCGGCTAGTTTCTTTATCAGGTCCTTCACCATGTGAGCGGCTCGGGGATCTAGCATGGAGGTGGGTTCGTCGAGGAAGAGAATTGGAGGATCATGGATCAGCGCTGACGCGATTAAGATCTTTTGTTTCATGCCTCGGCTGTAGCCTTCAAGCAGGTAGTCACGTCGGTCATAAAGCCCAAACAGCTTCAGCAAGTCATCTATCCTGTCAGGCAGAACATCACCGGGAACATCGTATAGGGCTCCCATGAACTGCAGAAACTCGTGGGCACTAAGCTTCTCGTACAGTCCAGGTGACTCAGCAAGCAAACCTGTAACCCGTTTTACCTCCGTTTGCTCCTTAAGAATGTTATAACCTTTCACGGTGGCCGCGCCGCCGGTCGGTTTTATAATACAGTTTAACAAGCGAACAGTCGTGGTCTTACCTGCGCCGTTTGGGCCCAGCAGACCAAAAGTTTCCCCTTCAAAGACTTCGAGGTCAAGCTCATCAACAGCTTTGATCTCGCCTCCCTTGCCGTAGTACTTTGACAACTTGTCAGTACGGATCAAAACCTTCATTACACATTCCTCTTTGAAATTCGCGGAGCGACCTATGACATACGGCATATTTAAGGCTTCCGCCACCAACTAACACACAGATTACGCCACATTTAGAGTGGCAGAAACGCTTAGATTTATGTAACGGTGTCAGCGCGCGCAGCAACAGCAAACCTCGACTACCCTCATTTCTGATTAACTATAATACGTAGAAAATGAGCTAATTGGTTTAGAGGAAGAAGTGTAAATGACAGATTACTATCCTGTAGATGCCTTGGAATCGCCTCGTTTTGAGGGCGTACCTACCTTCATGAGACTGCCTATGGAGCGGGATGCTAGCAAAATTGATGTAGCCATATTGGGCATACCTTTTGACAGTGGGACCTCATATAGGCCAGGTGCTAGATTTGGCCCCAGAGAAATAAGAGTTCAATCTGCTTTGATCCGACCCTACAATCCCGTTTTAAACGTAGATCCTTTCAGAAAGCATAAAATCGCTGATTATGGTGACGTATCAGTGAATCCACTCTCCATGGAGGATACGATAAGCAGAATTACGAATGAAATAGCCAATATTTTGAAACAAGGTTGCTTGCCAATTTCTGTAGGTGGAGATCACTCAATTAGTTATCCTATACTGAAGGCTATAGCCGAAAAACATAGTGCAGTGGGTTTGCTTCATTTTGATTCTCATTCAGATACGCTGGACAAATATTTCGGAGTAAAATACTCCCACGGAACCCCTTTTCGTCGCGCGATAGAGGAAGGTTTGCTGATACCTGACAAGTGCTATCAGGTGGGAATCCGAGGGCAGGTTTATTCTCGAAGCGACTTTGACTTCACTATGGAAAAGGGTTTGAAGCTAATTACTATGAAGGAATTGAGCAAGATGAACGTTGATGATTTCAAAAAAACGATCAAGCCTTTGGCTGGCGTCAACACTTACCTTTCTTTCGACATAGATTTTGTCGACCCTGCCTTCGCTCCAGGTACTGGAACTCCTCAGGTCGGCGGCGCGAACAGTTTCTTCACAGTTGAACTTCTTCAAAGCTTGAAGGGCTTGAAGATTGTAGGTGCAGACCTTGTTGAGGTTTCTCCGCCATACGACAGTGGAAGCATAACTTCTTTATTGGCAGCAAACCTACTCTATGAAATCCTTTGCATCTTGCCATAGATGTTGCATATATGTCTGTTGGCAAAAAAGCTCAGGAGACCGATATCCTGACAAGATTTTTCCATGCGCGCGCATAGTCTATCACTACAATCAAAGCGACGACTATACACAATATATGAAGTTAAACGATTTCAGCTTCTAGATACGTTGGAAATACTCTTACCACTCGAACATTCACGAACTTTCCAAACAAATGCTCAGCAGTCTTGACTACCACCGGCTTGTAGGCAAGGTTTCTCCCTACCCAAGACGCTGTCTTCTTACCCACTTCGTCGACAAGGATTCGCCCTTCCCAACCCATCCACCTTCTGTTTCTCTGGAACGAAAACTTCCTAGAAAGTTCGGCCACCCTTCTGCTCCTCTCCTTCACCTGACGAGGATGAATAAACGGCTTCATTTTCTCTGCTGGCGTGCGTGGCCTTGGAAAGAACTTGGAGACATTGACGATGTCGGGTTGAACCTTCTCAATGAGCTCTACAGTTCGTTCAAAGGCTTCTCTGCTTTCACTTGGAAACCCACAGATAACATCTGTAGCGAGAGTTATTTCAGGAATTTCAGCCCTAAAGGAGTTGACAACCTTCATGAAGTCCTTTACGGAATAGAAACGGTTCATACGCTTCAAGACCTCGTCGTCCCCACTCTGAACTGGCAAATGCAAAAACTTGAACACCTTCTCATCTTTATAAGCTTGAATTAGATCATCCAGAATTTCGAGCGCATAGTTAGGAGTCATCATCCCAACGCGTACAAAAAATTCTCCGTTGACCCGACAGACTTCCTTGAGCAGGTCTGTAAGACGAAACGCGATGTCCTTTCCATAACAAGCCGTGTCCTGAGAAGTAAGCCAGATCTCCTTAATCCCCGAAGCCAAATCGCACTTAGCCCTTTCAGCCAACTCGTCAATGCCATAGCTTCTCAAACGCCCTCGGGCTGAGAGAACGCAACAGTAGGAGCAAGAACCCAAACAACCATAATTGATCGGAATGATCCCTACAATTCTGTTCATTGGGATTTTGGGAAGGTCCAGACTCGGCTTGGAATTCCTTTCCAACGCAACAACAATTTCTCCACGATTCACTTTGTCCATTGCTTCGACAATCTTAGGGCCAGGCGCTGGTCCTAAGACGCCGTCAAACTTGACCTCGGCTCTCATTCTCCCAAAGTTTATCAATGGCAAGCAACCAGTCACGATGAGACTCTTCTCTCGTGGAGCCCTTCGCAAAATTTCTATTATCCGATTTTCTGTGGGCGTCTTAACAGCGCAGGTGTTGTAAACTAGCACATCTGCATCCTCAACTGTCTCCACAACTTCATAGCCATGTTCCACGAGGCAGCCCGCTATGAGCTCTCCATCAGCCAAGTTTGTAGAACAACCAAAGCTTTTAACGTAAACTCGTTTCGACCTCGCTGTCATCAGTTTCGTCCTTCTATTACCCATCAAACGTAAGACAGATTAATCGCAACATGAAAATGCTGCGGTTTTAATCGCATTAGAACAACATAAAGATTCTGAAGGTATTCGGTTTTACATAAAATCGTGAGATCCTTAAAGCAAAAAGAGGACAAACCTTAAAAGGGAAGAGGAGTAGCATATTTTAAACATGTTTTAATTTTAATACATAGATATATAATCCACACTGTTGTTTTTGTTCTTACCAGAACCTGTTTTGGAAGGAGGATTTACAGATGAAATTGATTACACTATACATCCCTGAGCCCTACATCAAGGCGTTAGATCGGCTTGTAGACGAGCGCTACTATCCAAACAGAGCTGAAGCAATTCGAGTTGCAATACGGGACCTTCTCAGCGTGGAGGTGTGGGAGAGGATAGGCAATGAAGAGATCAGTCAACAGGGTTCTACAGTTTTCGTACCACGAAGAAGCCCCTAGCGGACCTCGTGAACCCGGCTACTGCCGCATCCTAGTGCTTGGTGTAGGAGGTGCTGGAAACAACACCGTGAGTCGACTCATGGAGATGGCAGTGACTGGCGCCGAGTGTGTAGCCATCAACACAGACATGCAGCACCTCAAGGCCACGCGCGCAACCCGTAAGCTGCTTATTGGAGAGAAGACGACACGGGGTCGAGGCACAGGTGGAGATCCAAAGATAGGCAAGGCTGCTGTCGAGGAATCCCGGGAGGAGTTGGAACAAATCCTCACGGATGTGGACGTAGTGTTTATCACAGCTGGCTTGGGCGGGGGAACCGGGACAAGCGCGGCCCCTGTGGCGGCAGAGATAGCTCGCCGCAACGGAGCAATCGTGGTTGGGGCTGTTACAACGCCATTCAGAATTGAGAAGGGACGAATCGAGTGCGGAGCTAGAGGGTTGAACGAGATGAGGAGACAGTGCCACACAGTTATGGTGATCGACAACAACAAGCTGATGGAGCTTGTGCCTCAACTTCCGTTGAATGAAGCATTCAAAGTTGGCGACCAAGTTCTTGCAAACATGATAAAAGGCGTGGTAGAAACTATTTCAGCGCCAAGCCTAATCAATCTTGACTTTGCAGACTTCAGAACCATCGTGACAAAAGGCGGAGTGGCGGTGGTTGGAGTTGGAGAGTCGGATGCTCCCAACAGGGCAGAGGAAGCGGTTCGAAACGCCCTAAAGAGTCCTCTGGTTGATGTAGACTATGCAGGCGCCACAGGAGCGTTAATCCACGTTTCCGGAGGCAGCCAGATGACAATCGAAGAGGCAAATCGGGTTGGAGAAATCGTTACAGAAATGATGGATAACAATGCTTCAGTGATTTGGGGCGCCAGGGTAAATCCGAGTCTAGAAGACCTCTTAAGGGTGACCCTTGTGATGACGGGTGTTCGCTCACCCCAAATACTAAGCGGGTTTGGAACGATGGCACCAGAACTTTTCAATATAGATCAATGTGAAGAGCCAGAGGAACCATTGTCAATCGACTTGGGGCTAGATCAAATCGAAGATTTTGAATAAGCCTTTTTACGTTTTCCTTCTCTTCAGGCTTGACACTATGTTCTGAAGCCTAGTCCTCCAACGAATAGGCTTTCCAAATGGAACGGTCATCCCCTTTTTTATAGCTTGAACGATCTCATCGGCATCTGGATCAGCTTCGATATTTGTGTAGGCTAAGCCGATTCCTGAAGCGTGATGAGCGTCGCTTCCAGCGGTTTGTGGCAGGTTGAGGCGAACAGCGAGTTTTTGACTCATGTGGGTTGAAAGAAAGAAGGGGAAGGCTGTTGAGTTAATCACCTCGACGGCGTCAAAGCTAGATACTATGTGTTGTCTCATCTGTCGTCTCAGTCCTCCCTTGGAGACTGCAGTTGGATGGGCGGCCACAGCTACTCCACCAGCCTCATGGATGCACTTGATTGTTTCAAGGGGGCTTAACTTCGGAGGAATTTCCGTGGTTACGTTGATGGCGAGGACGTGACCGCCTTTGGTGGAAATCTCAATCCCCGGTACGACTAGCAAGCTCTTTTCTTGGACGAGTTTGAGCGCTCCCTCAACGGTGTCGTGGTCAGTGATTGCGACTCCGTCTAGACCCTGCTTCTTGGCATAGGCTACCACTTCTTTGGGGGTTGTTGTAGCGTCATGAGTGTAACACGTGTGGACATGAATATCCATTTTGAGGGGCAAACGGTTCACTTTAGAACTGTTTTCGAGCTGGCCTCTTCTAGCATGGTCTGCAGCTCTTTCTCAGTGGCCAAGATTTTGGTGAAAAGAGGTTTTGCTTTGTTGATTTTGTGGCCTGACTTGAGGGGTTCTGTGGCTTCGCTCCATGCTTGTTCGTGAACGTGACCTCGAAGATTAAGGAGCCTCCATAGATTCTCAGCTGTTAGTGGGATGAAGGGTTCAAGGGTTATGGCAAGAGCTTTGACGATTTGGACGGCTAGGTACAGGGCGTTGGCGGATTCCTGCGGGTTGGTCTTGATCGCGTTCCAGGGTTCTTTCTTGTTAAGGTATTTGTTTCCTAGGTGGCTGAGCCCTATGGCGGTGCGCAAGGCCGCTTGTAGTCTAAAATCTTCAATGTTCTGTGCGATTTTCCCAGTTTTCTTTCTTGCTGATTGCAAGATGCGTTTGTCGTATTCGTCGAGTTTGGCCGGTTCGGGTACGACGCTGGCAAAGTGTGTATTGATAAAGGACAATGTTCGGTGAATAAAGTTGCCTAAAGTGTCGTTGAGATCAGCGTTCACTTTTTCCATGAAGGTTTTCCACGTGAAGTTGGTGTCTTTGGTTTCAGGTCGGATGGACAGGAGAGCGTATCTCCAATAGTCAGCTGGGAAGAGTTGCAGTGCTTCGTCGATCCAGACGCCAATTCTTCGGCTTTTAGAAAAGGCTTGGTCTTCAAACATTAGGAACTCCGTGGAGTCTACGTTCCAAGGGAGGTTGTAGTCTTCTTGGGTGGCCAAGAGTAGGGCCGGCAGGATGAGAGTGTGGAAAGGAATGTTGTCCTTTCCTATGAAATACAGTGTTCTCGCGTCTTTGTCGAGCCAATATTCTTTCCAGTCTTCTTCTTTTCCCAATCTCTTGAAGTGTTCGATAGTGGCTGACAGGTATCCTAAGACCGCTTCCACCCACACGTAGATAGTTTTTTCTTGCGCTCCTGGGAAAGGCGCTGGAATGCCCCACTTGTTGTCCCTGGTGATGGGTCTGGGTTTTAACCCTTCCTTGAGAAAGTTTAAGCTGAAGTTTCGTGCGTTGTCAGGTAACTGCTTATTGTTTTCAATGTAGGTGTAAAGTTGTCGAGCAAATTTTGGCATGTCAAAGTACCAGTGGGTGCTCCTTTCTATGATCGGGGTGGATCCGCAGATGGTACAGTATGGTTGATTGAGTTTGGTGGGTTCGAGGAGGCGCCCACAAGCATCGCATTGGTCGCCACGAGCTTGTTCGTAGTTGCAGTGGGGGCATATTCCTTCCACGAATCTATCAGGCAAAAATCGGGCACACTTGGGGCAGAATAGTAGCTCGCTTTCCTTAGTGAAGATGTACTCGTTGTCGTAGATTTTCAATAGTAGGTCTTGAACAAACTTTTTGTGCACTGGGTTTTCGGTTCGAGTGTAATTGTCGAAGGATATGTTCCACTTTTTGAACAGATCCACAACTGTATTGTGGTATTGGTCGGTCAGCTCTTTGGGTGGGATTCCCAGCCGCACCGCCTCAACCTCGATGGGAGTTCCATGCTCATCGGATCCACTCACGAAAATGACTTGGTCTCCCTTGAGGCGATGATATCGAGCCACAACGTCGGCTGACAGTATTGAGCCTATCATGGTGCCCAAATGAGGCACATAGTTAATGTAGGGCCACGCAGAGGTGACTAAAATCTTAGCGAGCTCGATACACCTCCAAGCTTGAAATTAGCTATAGAGTGTTGTTTGCACCTCTACTACTTAAGCGCAACTGGGTTTGGGGCGCTCTGGAGGCGGTGAGGTGAACGTTAAAAAAAAGGAGGATGTTTGAAAGTCATTGCGCAGCAACGACAGCAGGTGGACTTGAGGCTAACTTTCTGAGACTCAACCACATGAAGAACAGCGCGATCAGGGCTAGGATGAATAGTACAGTTATGCCGGCTGTTAAGTAGAGTATCGGAGCTAGAGCTTCGCTTTGGGTAATAGGCCATTCAATCAAGATAGGGATGTATTCCGTCACGGAGTCGGTTTCATCTCCCCATTCGTATTCTACCGAAACCCTTGCCGCGTTCGTGATTCCTCCTCGTCCCTCTGCTGGGACAGTAAATTCAAATTCGATCGGCTCAGAAGTTTGGTTTTTGTCAAGCAGGTTTTCTTCTATTTCTGTTCTGGTCGCGTTTCCAGTCCAATTGCCATGATACCATCCAAACCACGGAAAAGTGATCTTAATCTTCCTAATTGCTATGATTGAAGGTCCTTCGTTTCTCACAGTCACGTAGAGTTTGCCACTTTCACCGTACTTGTAGTAAGCCTTGTCTGTTGACAAGTATACGTTTACTGTTGGCTTTTGGGCAGTTATGAAAGTTATCATAGTAGGTAGAAACACCAACGAGACAATCACTAGAGCTATAACGCTTTTTTTCCTCAACATAGTTCACCTATGCAGGTTGTCTCTGAGGATAGTGTATTTAAAACTTGCTTACTCTAAATTCACAGGTGGTATTAACGCACACGCCCAAAAAAGGCATAGAGAAGAGTTAAAATATCTTAAAGTTTAAAATGCAGAAGCAAAGACAGTGAACGAAATAATGGAAGGATTCGATAAAGTATGTTTTTCTCTCCTTGAATTGTGAGCGTGCATTATGGTGGGTTTCTAGAATATGAAAGTTGGAATCTTAAGCGGAGGAGGAGACGCTCCCGGAATCAATGCGGTTATCAGAGCAGTTGTGAGAAAGGGAATTCGGAACTATGGCTATGAAATTGTCGGAATTGGGGATGGATGGCGAGGATTAATTGAAGGCAAACTTGTCCCACTTGATCTCCAAGCAATTTCTGGGATGCTTCCTCGTGGAGGATCAATTCTGGGAACATCGAGAACTAACCCTTTCAAAAATGAAGGTGGGGCACAGAAAATTCTGACGAATGTTAAAGAAAATGGCCTTGATGCTGTAGTTGTCATTGGAGGAGAGGACACTTTAGGTGTGGCTTACAAGCTTTACGAAATGGGACTTCCCTGCGTTGCGGTGCCCAATACAATTGACTATGATTTAGCTGGCACCGATTAGTCTTTCGGCTTTAACACCGCAGTTCATGTAGCAACTGAAGCGCTTGACAGGCTTCATACGACGGCGGAGGCGCACCA
>CP070636.1:1175511-1179788 GCA_020356305.1 Candidatus Bathyarchaeota archaeon
TAAGGCAACTGAAACACCTGAAACCACTAAGGCAACTGAAACACCTGAAACCACTAAGGCAACTGAAACACCTGAAACCACTAAGGCAACTGAAACACCTGAAACCACTAAGGCAACTGAAACACCTGAAACAGCAGAGAAGACCAAGACAAAGGCCAAGAAAGCCAAAAAAGCCAAAAAAACCAAGGAGCCTGATAAATAGTATGCCAATCCTTAGAACAAAGGACATCCGAGCGATGTCTTCAGAGGACCGACGAAAAAAGCTCATGGAACTGCGAACTGAACTCCAAAGATTGAGAACGATGGTACAAGCTGGAGGGGCAATAGAGAATCCCGCTCGTGTGCGGGAACTTCGCAAAACAATCGCCCGCGTTCTCACCATCGAAAACGAAGAGAATCTTTCAGTGAGGGAGACAACGTGAAGCTCACGCCAACCATCCTCAAAAATGAGTTCATTGGACTAAACGCTAAGGTTGTTAATAGTTCGAATCCCAACGTCGTGGGTATTGAGGGGAAGGTGATCAACGAAACTCGCAACACTTTCGTAATAACTCATGGAAACAAAAACAAGACAATTGCGAAGAACACGACCGTCTTTCACTTCACTATGTCCAACGGAACAACCGTGGAGATCAATGGAAAAACCATCGTCGGACGGCCTGAAGACCGAATAAAGAAGAAGCTTAGGAGAAGATGGTGAATGAGCGCTCTTTCTCTCAGAAAACCCAAGAAAACCTGCAATGATCGAAACTGTCCCTTCCACGGAACCCTTTCCGTCAGAGGACGTGTTCTGGAAGGAATAGTTGTCAGCGCCAAGATGGACAAAACCGCCATCGTACGGCGTGACTATCTGAATTACTCGCGGAAATTCAAACGTTACGAAAGAAGACATAGTCACTTGCCCGCTCATAATCCACCCTGCATAAGCGCCAAGAAGGGCAACAGGGTTAAAATAGCTGAGTGCCGCCCCATAAGTAAATCCGTCTCCTTCGCGGTGGTGGAGAAACTGGAGGAAAGACGAGGTGGCGGCAAGAGCTAGAACGCGCGCTCTGATAGCTAGGGGAGTAGCAGGGCAGAGGCCCAAGACTTCGAGGGGTCTTCCCGTCGGCTCCATTGTCAAGTGCACCGATAACACGGGGGCTCGATTGTTGAGAATCATTCAGGTTGTGGGATATAAAGGGAGGCTGAGACGTGTCCCTTCAGCTGCTGTGGGAGAGATGATCGTTGTTTCGGTGAGGAGGGGAACACCTGACATGAGGAGAAAAATCTTTCAGGCGGTTGTAGTTCGACAAGCAAAGCCTTATCGACGCGCTGACGGTGCATGGGTTCAATTCGAAGATAACGCAGCAGTCATAATTACCCCGGAAGGAGAAATGCGTGGCTCAGAGATTCGAGGACCAGTAGCAAGGGAAGCGGCAGAACGATGGCCTAGGATAGCAAGCGCATCGAGCATCATCGTGTAAGAGGCGGAAGATGTGAAAACAACCAAGCCCAGAAAACAGCGAAAAAACCTGTATCAAGGTCCCTTGCACAAACGATACAGGCGATTTTCCGCATCGCTTTCACCTGATTTAGAGTCGTCCCACAATACCCGTTCAGTTCCGGTGAGAGCGGGTGACACCGTTCGGGTTGTGAGAGGAGATTATAAGGGATTTGAGGGAAAGGTCACGGGGGTTGACCGAAGGGAGTACAGAATCTTCGTGGAAGGAGTGACCCGGGAGAAGGTGGATGGAAGCACCGCACTCGCTCCAATTCACCCATCAAAGGTTACGATTACTCGTCTTAACCTCGACGACAAATGGCGAAGGAAAATTTTGAAGCGAAAAGGTGGAGTCGCCGAGAAGGGAAAAATAGCTGAAGAAGTTGTGGAAAAAGTAAAACCGGAACCTTCTAAAAGGAAACGGAAAAGAAGGAAGAGAGCACAGAAAAAAGTCACGGAATCTGGAGGAACGTAAGGTTTGGGGAAAAAAGGTGAAAAGAAACATTTGAAACGAAAACCCGCGCCAAAATTGTGGCCTATTCACAGAAAAGAGTTCGTTTGGACAGTTAAACCCAAGCCAGGGCCTCATCCAATCCCCAGTTGTTTGCCACTTGCCCTCATAGTCCGCGATTTGCTTGGGTTTGCCAAGACACGAAGGGAAGCCAAGACGATAATTTCGCAAGAAAAGATAATGGTAGACGGAAAAGTTGGGCGGGACGAGCTTTTTCCAGCAGGCCTAATGGATGTAATCTCCATACAGGACGCAGAGAAGGCCTATCGAATTCTGCCCTCTAAAAAGGGATTAACTCTTCACCCAATCAAAAAGGATGAGACAGGATTCAAACTATGTCGAATTGAAAGCAAAACAGTCGTCGACGGAGGACACATACAACTCAATTTACATGACGGCAGAAATTTGTTGATTAAGGTAAAGGACGCTAAAAAACCTGAAGAAGACGTTTACCATCCAATGGACACGTTGAAAATTAATATTCCAGATCAAGAAATTATTGGACACACGAAATTAGCTGAAGGAGCTCAAGCGATAATTATTGGAGGCAAAAACGCAGGTAGACACGGCAAGATCACTGCCATCGAAGAAAGACCAGACCAGAAGCGGAAAAGCCGACTCGTCACTATCGAGGACACCAGCGGCAAACATTTTCAAACGATCTCAGATCTTATATTCGTCATCGGCGACATCGAGCCAAACATATCCGTACCCGAGGCTGAATGATTTGTCTGAAAAAGAATCACGCGAGATATGGCAAAAAAATCCTATGCTTAAACCTAGAATTGAAAAAGTAACTGTGAACATGTCTGTGGGAAAGTCTGGAGAAGCACTTGAAAGGGCGGCAAAGATCTTGGAACAACTAACGCGACAGAAACCTTCCAAGCGAAAGGCCAAACAAACGATACGGGATTTTGGAATCAGGAAAGGGGAACCAATCGCTTGTATCGTAACTCTTCGAGGACAGAAAGCGACAGATTTTTTGAAGAAAGCCCTTCAAGCTGTTGACAACAAGCTATCAAGGAATCGTTTTGATACTTACGGCAACTTCTCTTTTGGCATTAAGGAACACATCGAGATACCTGGCACCAAGTACGTGCCAGAACTTGGCATACACGGTATGGACGTTTCAGTTACTTTTGGCAGACCAGGATACCATGTCAAGCGACGACGTCACGCCAGATCTAAGATCGGGCTACGCCATCTGTTAGACCGTGATGAGGCAGCTTTGTTCATTAAAGACGAATTTGGAGTGGAAATTACATAACGGTGATTTGGCTTGGTAAAACAGAAGCCCAAGAAGGAGCGGAAATACGGCAAAGGTAGTCGACCGTGCAGGCGATGCGGTTCCTACGGTTCAGTAGTTCGCAGATATGGGTTAAACCTGTGTCGCCAATGCTTCAGAGAAATCGCCAAGAAACTTGGCTTCAAGAAGTATGAGTAGGAGGTTGACGGTTTGACAATGACAGACACGCTGGCAAACGGCTTGACAACCATCATGAATAACGAGATGCGAAACAAGCCAGAATGTGTAATCGGTCCAGCCTCCAAGCTCCTTGGAAAGACTTTGAGGGTGATGCAGCTGAGCGGCTACATTGGCGAGTTTGAATTTGTGGACGATGGACGCTCAGGAAAGTTCAAGGTGCAGCTCCTAGGGCGCGTGAACAAGTGCGGCGCCGTGAAGCCACGTTTTTCTGTGAAGGCAGACGAGTTTGAAGTGTTTGAGAGGCGTTTTCTTCCATCCAGAAACATCGGCGTCCTCGTGGTCTCCACCTCTCAGGGAGTGTTGCCCCATCAGGAGGCTAAAGAGAAAAAGATCGGCGGGCGACTTCTAGCGTTCATCTATTGAAAGAGAGGGGTTGAAAATGCGTGCCATAGAAGCAGTGAGATCAATTGAAGTCCCTGAGGGTGTAGATGTCACGGTGGAGGGAAGGATAGTGACGACTACTGGTGAAAAGGTGACGTTGACACGGGACTTTTCTCACGCTCCCATATCTATTTCATTAGAGGGCAATTTGGTTAAGGTTCACACGAAATGGCCTCGCAAAAAGGAGGCAGCCCTCGTAGGGACCGTCTCTTCCCACATCAAAAACATGATAACAGGTGTAACCAAAGGCTTTACCTACAAGTTGAAAATCGTGTTCTCCCACTTCCCAATATCAGTTAAGGTCAAAGAAAAAACGGTAGCCATAGAAAACTTCACTGGAGAACGAAGCCCACGCGCGGCTAAGATAATGGGAGACGCCAAGATTGCGGTAAAGGGTGAAGACGTGGTTATCCAAGGAA
>CP070636.1:1179888-1204609 GCA_020356305.1 Candidatus Bathyarchaeota archaeon
TCTCTCAATCTTCTCGGCAACTTCATCTCGCCGCGCCAATAACTCGTCGAGCTCCACATCTCCCACAACATCGCGCATCGTCGTTTGTGCATATTCCATAACGCTGTTCCACACATTCTGAATGTTGACAAGGCTGTCTTTTGTATTCACTACCTTCATAAAGACCACGGCATCAACGCTAACACTAATGTTATCCTTAGTCATGACTTCCTGC
This sequence comes from Candidatus Bathyarchaeota archaeon, assembly GCA_020356305.1. The sequence continues at coordinate 1,180,103 of CP070636.1, forward strand.
CGCGCAACATCCAAAGTAATAATTCGCATATCTTGCTTCAGAAAATTTTCGGCGAATGGCCACTTAAAGAAGAACCCAGAACCTACAAGCCTTTGAAACTTCCCGAAACGTAAGATAATTGCCTCCTCCCACTCTTTGTTGATTGCCACGGTGAACGGCAAAAACACCACAGAAATTAACGCGACAAACCCGAACACACCGGCCAAAACAGGATACGGAAGAGCAACAATAGCCAACATTAGAAACACCAGAAACAGCGCCAGCACAGACACAAATGGAGCGGGAGAACCCGCATACTCCTTGCCTGTACTAATCGTATCAGCCTCCGTAGCTTCCTCCATTCTTCAAACTCACCTCCCTTATACATACACTACCTCCCATAGAACCTATTTCTCTTTTTCCACGCACAGGGGCCTGTCTGCTCGATATATCGCAGGTAATTCGTAAGAGACAACTGAAAGCCTCTGTGTTTTTGAGTAAAACGTATTGATGTGATCACTAAAGACCGTGAGAAAAAGTGAGATCGTGCGATTTCCGTGTGCGTACAGACATGCACGCGCGGTCTAAGTTGACAATCCGTCGCCTTCAACCTTCCCTTTTTCCTCAATTTTGTGTATACACGTTGGCTGAAGGGCAAAAAACCGCAAAAAACGTTTGTACAACAAATCTTATGTGCTTATTCTGGGCAAATAATTTCAGTAATTAACGTTTTTCTGGCCTCGCCTTCTGTGGAGGAGGAGACCCAAAGAACCTTGAGTCGCCGTGCGCGTGTGCGCAAACGCTTGAGCGTGTTGGGGGGTCGACTCGGTTCTGGCGCCCATGCGCCTATGGGAACTTCCTCTTCCACAGACCGTAAGCATATAATCTTCATGTCAGCTTATCATTTAAATCCACGTTTCTTCTCTTCACGCTTTCGCTTCTCATCAACTGCCTTTCTTATCCACTGTGAAGGGTTCTGAACGCTCTTCAGATACTTCAGTTGATCAACTGTCAGGCGCACTCCATAGTGAAGTTTCTTTTCGCTCATATGATACACAATTTGAATTGATATTGAAAAAAGAAAAAAGCTTTATGAAGCTAGGGTATTGATTGATAATTCACTGTAAATACTTCAACATGTACGTAGGATGCCAAGACCAAGTCTAATATACTTCTTTTGATTAATCCACGTGTCGGTGACAAAAGTGGCTAAGCTTGATGAGGCAATTGTTTCGCTCTTGAAGGAGGCTGGCGTTCCTATGACCTTGCAGGAAATTGCGGCTAAAGTTGGAAAGCCGGAGAAAGCTGTTTTTAAGGCGTTACGGAAACTTTTTCAGAAGGAGCAGGTTGACTGCGTTAATCGACAGTACAATCTCATAGAAAGCTAGAAACACTGGAACCGACGAGACAATCTCACCTACGCGACTTCTCTCGAGTCTGAGCACGCACTCCCTCTAGCCCACTAACGCACGCTTTGGTTTGACTACTTGGATACGCTTCAACTATGGTTTCAGTGTTGAATGACCTATCTCAACCGTAACATAAAATATAGCGCGCGGGACAGGTAGAACCGAAATCTAACATGCAAAGAGAGAGCAAAAGGAAGGTCGATAGAAAAACGATTGAGGCTTAGAACAAGAGACTGATCAAACTAAAGCTTAATTTTAACGGGTTCCTGAAGAAAACTCTTAGTGTCCGAATCAATCGCGGACGCAATCTCTTCGTCACCATCTCCCCGCTTAATCTTAATCTTCTTTTCAGTTGGTTCAACATGGTTTACGTTAACTCTTCGCCTCTTCACACCAGTGATCTTCGGAGGACCCGTCACAAGAACAAAATTCTTGTCAATCAGATCCACGACCACACATTTCTGTCCAGCCTCTCTACCCGCAATCTTTACGCATATTCTCCCAACTTCAATCGCCGGCAACAAGATCCCTCATAGCTTTGAAAGTAGAAATCATCAAGCATATTTATAGCTTATCAACGTTTCCCCAACACGAGGCGATCAATCACCATGCACAACGCTTGGAAAACTTCGCCAGACTCCAGCAAATTTGTGTCAAGTATCAAATCGAAGGGGGAAAAGTCTTCTCCAAGATCAAAACCGTAGAGCCTCTTGTAAATTCTTTTGGTTTTGCCGTCTTTTTCATCAAGAACGCTGAGGGCTTCTTTGACGCTGATCCGGTCTCTCCTTGCAAGTCGCTTAGCCCTTTCATTCGGGGAGACTTCCAGCCACACTTTAAAGGCGTTCTCCTTTAGGAGCCAAGGCATTGTCCAGCTGTCCAAGACAACGTTTCCTTGCTTCGCCAATTTCATCAACTCCTCATCTACCCTATTATCAAACTCGTAGTTCCGTGTCCTCTGCTGAAGAAAACTCCTCCCCTCTTTTGTCTCCCACCATCCCTTGCCACGCGGCTTGTAACCGCTTTTGACGGCTATAGCCTTTAACATGTCTCCGCCGGAAAAATACTTTAGCCCATACTTTTTAGCCAGCCGTCTGGCCAAAGTGCTCTTGCCACACCCAGACATTCCGGTTACACATATCACAATTCTCCTCCGTTTCCGTCCCTTCTCGGCCATGCCTAGGCACTCCTTACCGCCTGCTTCAGCAACTCTCTGACGCAGTTATGGCAAAGTTGGCCGCCGTACACGCGGTTCAATCTTTTTTGACTCGCGGCAAGCTTGCGAAGCTCAGATGGCGTTGAACGGGGAACCCCTGCCAAGGGCTGGCCACATTTGGTGCAAGATGAAACAGTGGCTTTCTCATGTCTATAATGGGTCTTACGACGCCCCCCTGGCAGGCGGACAGAGCGGCGTTTCCGACTTCTCGTACGCAGGGAGGGCCTGGGCATCTAGTCGGTAGCCCCCATCCCCAAGCCGAACACGCGTGAAAAGAGGAACCCAAACAACATAGAACAAATGAGGTACCACGAGAAGAAATCCAAGGGAAGAGTGCCGTCAAACCATGGGAGATAGGCAACGGTTACCGGAACGCTAAAAGGCGTGTCAAACAGGGGCCAGTAGAGAAATCTGCCGGTTATGAACCCCCAGATGACAAAAAACAGGACCATAGTTATCGGTAGCACTTTCATTTGCGAGGCCGACTGCGAAACCATCTTGGCTTGAAGTTGTTTAATGTGCCTTTCTTTTTTCTTAACTTTCTTAAGCAATTCTTGGTCACCACTCCGCATCGCCTTGATACGGTCAGACGTCCAAGCGTCAATCTCACGTTTCCAAGCCCGAACTTGTTTGAGTTTCTCTTTATCGGTGAAAAGGCGGTTGATCGAGGTGCTCAGGAATGCGAGAAGCAATGAGACACACACGACGAAGATTGTTGAAGCCGGACGGATCGCCAACCATTCGGGAAGCATGCAATCACCCTAACGCTTTTAGAACCTCTTTAGCTGCTTCAACTTGTTTGCCACGCGGGTTTTTAACAATTTTCACCGACGCGCCAGTCATGACTGAGCAAGCAGCAGCCATGAGTCGTGAAAAAACAAGCTCCTCTGCAACTTCACTTTTCAAGGCCTTATCTCTTCTGCGAGTTTTGTCTCTAAATCGTCGAGAGAGCACGTCATGAGGCTCGGCCTCGACTAGAACGAACATGCTCGGCTTCAAAAGCTTCAACACGGGCAGGGGAAGACCGGCCCAATATCCTTCCAAAGTTTTTATTGCCATATGCGTGTCCACGACAACGTCTCCCTCAGCGTTCATTGCCCTCTCAGAAATTATCTTTGCCGCTTCAAACTGCAGATCCCGTTGGAAAGACAGCTTCGACTTCCGTAGCTCGTCCCTGTGGAGAGACTTGTCACCTTTATCCGAAAGCTCTACCATGACGGTTCCAAAGTTTATCACCGCAAGATTTCTCCCAGCCGCCTCAGTAAGCTTCAAGAGCTCGTTGCAAACCGTTGTTTTGCCCGTTCCAGGTATTCCCGTTACAATCACAACTCGATCCAAACGTTATCCTCCTAGAAGAGAGCGAAGGGCTGGATACATCTCTGAAACCCGCTCTCGCATCAGAAGCTGATAATACTGATAAAGGATGCCCACAGACAGCAGAACGCCCATCCCTGACCCGAAAACCCCGAAGAAATCTGCAACTGAAGCAATCAGCCCCACTACGACGCCTCCAAGTATCGCGACCACTGGAATGTAACGCTTCAGAAGAAGCTCTATGGGTCTCTGGGATCTTCGAAACCCTGGAATCTGCATCCCGGAATCAACGAGTTGCTTCGCCACAGTTCTCGGACCTAAGCCTCCAACTTCAAGCCACGTGATGGAGAATACAATGCAGAACGCTACCATGATGCCCGTGAATATCAAAGCTCTCGCCGGGTTTTCCATAACTTCCGTTAAGTTTCGAGGGGAAATCACATAATACACAAGGCCGTTTACAGGTTCAATCGAGGTTTGTCCCCCCTCAGTCACGGTCTGATACTGACCGAGAAGGTTTAACCAGAAGTTCGTGTTGTTTCGATTGTAATTGCTCCAAAGAAGTTGAGAAAAAAAGTAAACGTTTGCGAAAAGAGCCGCAGCAAAAATCACAGGCAAGTTGGAAACATAAAGAAGCTTGATTGGATATCGACCGCGAAATCCACGATAGCCAGCATAGGCTATTGGAAGCTCAACCCTGACCCCTTCAAAGTAGATCACAATCAGAAAAACGGCTATCGTAGTGAAAAAGCCCAGCATGGAAGGCAAATTTCCTTCCCTAACTAGGGCTTTCGACAGGGGATCTCCCCTTAGAACCGTTTGGGAGAGTGCGATCAAAGCTCCGAAGCTGTTACCATCTCCCACGGGAGGAGTTGGGGCGATACTAGTCCACAGGATGGTTTGAGCCACTCCTGCCATGATAAACAGGCTGATTCCGCTTCCGATTCCCCATCCCTTTTGTACCAACTCGTCAAGAAGCATTAACACTAACCCAGCGACCAACAATTGAATGAAGATTATGATGGACACTCTCACATCTGTAACTTGGAAAACGCCCCCGATGATGTAGGCAGAAGCTTGAAACCCAATGAAAATGATTGAGAAAACTTTGCTAGCGACAGTGAAAAGAGCCCGATCTGCAGGATTGGAAAAGTCAGCGCTCACCATCCCAGATCCAGCGAGAAGTTGAATTATGAGCCCTGCAGTTACGATTGGGCCGATCCCCAACTCCATTAAGGACCCTCGGCGAGAGGCAAAAATTACCCTAAGGTAACGGAAGGGGTCTTCTCCACCCAATCCAATGCCGTAAAGCGGCACCTCACTCATAACGAGATAGAGTGCAAGGGCCAGAGCAGTCCAAAAAAGCTTTTCGTTAAACCCTATTCTGCGCTCCGGCGGCTTAACTTCAGGCATGATTCTTGAAAGAGGCCTGAACAATTCCAGAAATCTACCAGCCATGTGTCTCCCCTAGCCCGCCATCCACAAGCCCAATAATGGCTCAAAGTAATTAGTTTTTGGTCTCAGTGAGCTGCTCATTCACCATAAGGATTTGGCCACCAGCCTCTTGCACTTTCTTTGCTGCCCTCTCAGAATGAGACGCAACCTTAACGAGAATAGGCTGGGTAACATTGCCTGCCCCTAAGAGTTTATCGTATCCCAGCTCGTCGAGATCCAAGAAAGATTTCCTCCCTTTCTTTTTCAGCTGTTCTTGAGCGACTAGGCTTTCCACTAGTTCGTCCAACTTTCCCACATTGATGACGCGAATCTTTTGACTGAGACTTTGCGGTGACGTAAATCCCCTCTTCCCGAAGTAATTAGGCTCGTGCTTGACCACATAGGTCCACCCATGCTTGTGAAAGCCCGCTTTTCCACGACCTCCCCTTTTCCCACCTCCCCTGTGCTGTCCAACTCTTCCGTAACCATGGGTTCTCGAAGCTCTCCTTTTTCGAGTTTTCCGAAGTTTGTGAGGGGACAAGCCGTCTTGCTTCCTTTTACTCGTATTTCCAGTTCACACTAACTTTTAAATCTTCACTCCATCTCTTCTCAGCTCAAGGTTGAATTGCCGACATATCGTTAGATACATAAAAATGAGACAACCTTCACATAGAAACATGCAGGAGAGAATTCATGGAAAAAACATCAGACAACAACGCGCTCAATGAGATCTGCAAACAAATTGAAACAGAAGGCCAAGTGACCAGCGGCCACCTCACACGGTTATCTGCTGCATTCGGCCCACGATTCGCAAAAGCTTGGGAAACAGTAAAGGAGCGAAGAATAAAAAAGTACGTCTTCAAGCCGAGCGGCAGAGTTGTTTGGATCGTAGTCGGCAGAGAACGCGAATATCTAGTTATGCCCGCCGCTGACTTTTGCTCCTGCGAAGACTTCTACTTCAAATTCGATAAGGGTCACTTGTGCTACCACATAATTGCACAAAAACTGGCAGAGGCGGCAGGTCGATTCGACAACATAGAAGAGGAGGACAGCTTCTATAAGATTCTGATAAAGGAGTGGAAGACACTTCAACCCAAAGTTTCACAAAAGCAACAGAAAAAGAAGGCTACGCCTTAAATAGGGTCTTTCCCAAATAAAGGAGGTTAGAGGACTGCCCATGGAATTGGGACCATATTTCAGAATGATCATCGATATCCTAATAGTGCTTACTTTGATCGTGTTGGTTTTGGCATTTCTTTACATGGTCTATGGCAGAGAAGCAGAAACCACGTGATGCTTCATCCTCGTTTTCGCCAGATAATAAAGAGGACAGTCCCTAAAATCGTTATGACAACAGCAAGCGCAATCGCCCAAAGGAAGTTGGGCCCGGCGCCTAGCACTATAGGAATTGGTCCTACAAATACTACGGCACCGAAGGTTGCTGGTGTTCCAGAAAGAACCATAGCGACCATGACAAGAATCGTTCCAACAAATATTAAGAAAAAGCCGAAGAGAAACAGATTAAGTGGAATTGACCACGAAATGGTTTCAAACAATGAAGCCTCCTGCTTGACACGAACGCAACATTCTGAGCAAAACCACGCGCGTGGTTCCAAACACTCCTTGCAGACCATTCGCCCACACCTCTGACAGACGTACTTTGCCGCTCGCTCGGAGCAAATCTCGCACACTTTAACGCCCATTCAGAATCCTCCTTTACTCTCAAAAATAGTAATAGAATATCATGACAGCTAGCACAAGAGCGATCAGAACTATGGACAGCAAAAGAAGCGTCTTCACTGATTCTTTGTCAGTGCCGAAGACAATAGGGAAGGGACCGATGATCAATACTCCTCCTCCCCTGATTTTTGCCTTGCCCTTTGCCGTAGCGAAAATCAGAAGAACTGCAGCGACGAAAATTATCACGAAACCAGCAAGAAACAGCATCATGCCTATGTTAAATAATTGATTGCTCATTCGAGCCACTTCTCTGACAACCTAGAAAGCGCAGCTTCAAATAAACTTAAGGCTCAGCCGTGTACATGCGTGCATTTACCCAGACAAACCGCCCGCGCGCGCATCCCCAAAGGCCACGAGCAGGAATTCCAAGCCATGCGAAGTCACCTTAATCTCGCTCCAGTGAAGCGTAAATAACTTTAATAGCGACTTGCCCTTGTCTGAGTTCCGAAAGTTGTAGTGAAAACGGAATGAACTTCGACGATATTATACAGCGAATTCTTTTGTCCCGAAAAGAACTCGCGCGTGACGAACTTCTACGCATGATCGAAGAGAAAAAGGGGACGGCTAAGGCATACTTAACAGACGAAGTTGCGGCGCGCATCGTTGCCATGGAGCTTGAAGTGAAAATCCCTGGGTTGGAGCCTTTCCAACCGCATGTTCTAATTAAGGATCTTATTTCCGGCCTAAACGACGCAACCGTGATTGGACGCGTTGTAACCATGTATCCAGTTCGAACCTTCACCCGCCCACAAGACACGCAAGGAAGGCTTCTCCGCTTGGTGATCGCAGACAAGAGCGCAACGCTATGAGTAGTTCTCTGGGACGACAAGACAAGTCTCGCAGAAACAGGTAGAATACAACGTGGACAAATTATCAAAGTTTCCCACGGATATGTGCGCGAGGGACTGGATGGAAAGCTGGAGCTGAACATGGGAACGCGAAGTGAGATTCAGGTCTCCCCATCGAAGATAGTTGACAGCGAGTACCCGCCTATAACGCAGTTTATGCAAAAGATTGCGGAAATAACGGGAAAACACAAGGAAGCGAGCGTGCTTGGAATTGTACAAAGCGTCGACCCGATGTCCGAATTCGAAAGGTCAGACGGAACAGGTGGCAAAGTAAGAAGGCTGCATCTAAGAGATGAAACTGGACAGATAACCGTCGTCTTTTGGAACGAGAAGGTCGACCAGTTGGGTGAGGCAAAAAAGGATGATTATCTTCAAATCCTCAACGCCACAGTGAAAGAGCAGCTCGACGGTAGAATAGAGCTGCATGCTGGTGAGAGAGCGCAGATCGAAGCCCTCGCCGAGGCACCACCTTCTCTCAAACACGACTTCTCCGCTCAACTCACAAAGATACAAGAACTGAAACCTAACATGAGGAACCTAAGAGTTTTGGCGAGAGCCATATACACCGGAGAAGTCAGAGAATTTAGACGTTCAAGCAACGAGAAGGGACAAGTTTCCACTCTTCTGATAGGAGACGAAACTGGAACAACAAGCCTCAACCTGTGGGGTGAAAAGGCGTCGATTGCTGGAAGCATTCATCCTAGAGACATCATCTTAGCTGAAGCAGCCTACACAAGGGAACGATCTGGAAGTGTAACCTTGAATATTGGTAGAAGAGGAAATCTGGTCTTAAACCCCAAGTCCGTGAAAGGCAAGAAAATTCCACTTCACAAAGAAGTAACATTCAAAATTGTTGAACTCAAAGAAGGTGGGCCATTCACTGTTCGAGGAACGGTTGCAGAGCCCCCAACGATCAGAGAGGTCGTTACAGCTCGAGGTGAGAAAGTCACAGTTGCCTCCTTCAAGTTAACAGATGAGACAGGAACAATAGAAGTCTCAGTTTGGAGAAAGCTGGTAGACTCCGTCAAAGATCTGACCGTTGGAACTCAAATCGAAATCAAAAACGCTTATGCCAAGAGAGGTTTCGGAGGCCAGCTTCGACTCACCACTCGTAGGTTCACATCTGTAAACATCCCGTCTGAATCACAAGAGGCAGCAACTTGAAAATAAGACTGCTGCAAATGTCGTCCTAGGTTTTATGAGGCAAACTTGCCACTAGCACAAAAACAGCGACTGTAACAGCAACCCCTCACTGTTTGAGTGTAAGAGAAAGCGTAGATGAGACGTTCAGGTCACTAACCTGAGAAGGTACTACTTGGACTAGCCTTTGCCCACTGTAATTTCCATCGTAGAGACGTTGGACTTTTGCCCTCCTTCTCTAGTCAATTCTTCTGTGCCAATCTCGATGTTTTTAAGCCCTAGATCCTTCAAAAAAGCTCGCCGAAGCAGTTCCACAGTGTCAACGGCCGTGCAAATCGCTCGCCCCCTAGCTTTCACTACGACCTCTTTTTCACCTGCGTTGAAAAAGGTGAGGCAGGCAACAACATAGTTCATCACTGGTTTTCTTCCAATTAGAACAACGTTTTCAGCTAGTTTCTTAGTCACTTCTTTGGTGACCTCTGCTCTTTCTTTTTTTTCGGGCTTGACTGATTTTTCAGATTTGTTCTGCTTTTTCGGTTTTTTCTCCTTTTCTCGTTTTTTTTGCGCCAAGTTTCTTCCTCCTGGTTGATGACGTTTTTATGGCAAAGCCATATCTATAGGTCAAACTGTGCCCTCTTATAGTTTTCCATGTTTTTTCGATCCCGTTTTTAACTAATAAGCCTTGTTCCTTCACGGTTCAACTCTATCAACGGTCGTCAGTTCTCGTTAGTAATTGCTGTATTACCTTCCTTAATCGCTGAATTAGGCGTCTCACCAGCAAGCAGCACGTTAATCTTTAAGTGTCTGGGAACACTCTTCAAGAGGATAAACAAGGAGGAAATCAAAAGGTGGCACTACAAGAGGTTAGATGGCACGGCAGAGGCGGACAGGGAGTTTGGACCGCAAGTGAGCTGCTCGCAAAAGCGGCGATACACGAGGGAAAATACATCCAATCGTTCCCTGAATTTGGCCCTGAACGCATGGGAGCGCCAGTGCGTGCCTATACTAGAATCAGCGACAACCCAATCAACCTGCACTGCGCGATTTATACGCCAGACGTGGCAGTTGTTCTCGACTCAACTCTTTTCAAGACAGCCTTTGTAGCTGAGGGGCTTTCAGAAGATGGCATCCTTGTCGTGAACACTCAGGAAACCCCTGCTAAAGTTCGAGAGCAAATAAACCTTGCCGGATGTAAGGTTTGGACCGTTCCCGCAACGGACATAGCGGTCAAGATTCTCAGGAGACCAGTCACAAACACTGCCATGTTAGGAGCCGTCGTAAAAGCGTCAAGGATCGTGGGCTTAGAAAGCATAGAAAAAGCTGTGAGAGAACGCTTTCCACTCAAAATAGCTGAGAAAAATGTTGAAACAACAAAAGCAGCGTATGAGGAGGCAACATTAGGATGACCTCCAAGAAAAAGGGGTGGAAGGAAATTCCAATTGGTGGAGCATGCTGGACACCAACTACAGAGTACTTCACAGGAGATTGGAGGACGTACAAGCCAATACGTGATCCAGAGAAATGCAATAAATGCCTTCTGTGCCATTTGTACTGCCCAGACACAGCTATCGAATGGAACGCACCAACTGAAGAAATTGAATTTAACTACAAGTACTGCAAGGGATGCGGCATATGCGCCAACGAGTGTCGCCAAGGAGCCATAAGAATGGTTCTTGAGTAGAGGAGGAGCTGCAATAGAAATGACATCAACTAAGCAAGAAATGCGCGCGCTAAACGGTGATGAAGCAGTGGCGTACGCCGCCAAACAATGTGACGTAGACGTAGTAGCCGCCTATCCAATAACGCCGCAAACCATAATCGTAGAAAGGTTCAGCGAATACGTGCACAACGGTGAAGTAGACACAGTATTTATATGCGTCGAGTCAGAGCACAGCGCCTTAACCGCATGTCTAGCTGCGGCGGCCACCGGAGCAAGGACGTTCACTGCATCAGCGTCTGCCGGCTTGGCATTGATGCACGAAATTCTATACGTAACCTCAGGTTGCCGTGCTCCAGTTGTAATGGCAATAGCAAATCGAGCTCTATCTGCCCCCATCAACATACATTGCGACCATGCAGACAGCATGGTAGAACGAGATGCAAGTTGGATACAAATCTACGTTGAAAACTCACAGGAGGCATACGACTCCATCATACAAGCATTCAAAATCGCCGAGCACCCAGACGTCCTGTTACCAACCATGGTAATGCTAGACGCATTTTATCTCAGCCACACGTTGGAAAGTGTCAACGTGTTAGCCGACGAAGCCGTTCGTAGATTCGTCGGAACGCGAAAAATACCGCTCGTCACAAATCACGAAGGTAGATTGGTGCCGTTCAAGCTAGATCCAGAAAATCCCATAACCATCGGACCATTAGCCCTACATGATTACTACTTTGAACACAAGAGGCAGCAAGAAGCAGCGATGCAAAGTGCGCTGCAAAAAATCAAAGAAATACACAATGAATACGAGGAAATAAGCGGCCGCAAATACGGAAACGGATTAATCGATCCCTACCGCCTAGAAGACGCCGAGATAGCGTCCATATGCATAGGATCAACGGCCGGAACAACCAAAGTAGTTGTGGATCAGCTTCGTGCCAAAGGAGTAAAGGCTGGGTTACTCCGTCTGCGTACCTACAGACCGTTTCCTTCCCAAGACATAATACAAGCCCTAGAAAATGTGGAGGCCATAGCAGTCATGGATCGAAGCCACAGCTTCGGAGCCAAGGGAGGACCAATATTTCATGAAGTACGCCATTTACTTTACGATGCCCAAACACGGCCACAGATAGTCGACTATGTTTACGGACTGGGAGGAAGAGACATGTCGCCAACTCTCATACACGAAATCTACAGAGACTTAGAGAGAATTGCCACAACGAAACAGATCAAAACGCCCGTGCAATTCATAGGAGTAAGAGACTGAGGAGGAGAAAGGAATGGACTCAGCATGGAAATTCACGACAAAGGACATCGCAGAAAAGGCCGATCTTCTGATGCCGGGGCACCGAGCGTGCGCAGGATGTGGACCAGCAGTTGCATATCGGCAGATACTGAAGGCTGCACGAGGGCCAATTATAGCAACAAACGCAACAGGGTGTATGGAAGTCGTCACAACCATCTATCCGTACACGGCATGGAAAATTCCTTATATCCACACCGCCTTCGAAAATGTGGCTGCAAACGCAGCTGGAATCGAGACAGCTCTCAAGGTCATGAAAAGAAAAAACCGCATAAAACACGATAGCATTGATGTAATCGCCTTCGCAGGAGACGGAGGCACATACGACATCGGCATACAAGCCTTGTCAGGAGCGGCTGAACGGGGCCACAACTTCCTTTATGTTCTCTACGACAACGAAGCATACATGAACACGGGCATACAACGGAGTGGTGGAACACCCCACGGTGCTTGGACTACAACCTCGCCCGCTGGCCGAGTAATCCCTGGTAAACCTGAGTTCAAGAAGCCTATTTCGGACATTATGGTGGCGCATAGTATTCCCTACGTGGCCACAGGCTCACTAGCTTACTGGCGAGATCTGATGGTAAAGGCTCGGAAAGGCTTGGAGGTTGAGGGCCCCGCTTTCCTGCATGCACTCGCGCCTTGTCCACGTGGCTGGCGTTACGACACAAGCAAGACCGTCGAAATTGCACGCTTGGCAGTGGAGACCTGTGTTTTTCCATTGTGGGAAGCAGTTGACAGTGAGTACTCCTTATCTGCCCCCAGCAAGGTTATCGCTTTAAAGCCTGAGCGTAAGAAGCCGGTTAAAGAATATCTGAAGAGCCAAGGTCGCTTCCGACACTTGTTCACGCCCGAAAATGAGCATATTACTGACGAGATTCAAGAGGTCGTCGACAAGCGCTGGAAACTGCTACTCAAGAAGTGTGGTATGCCATGAACCTAGAGCAGCACAAGTAGAATTGTCATGAGAACGGCAACTGTTGAGAACAACGGAATAGCCAGCCTTTTGGCTTCTGTTGCTGTTTTTTCAGTGAGACGGCACAACGCCCTTATCTGCTCCTCTCCAATGACCCTCACGCCGGAAATGGTTTCCGTGCGCCATGAAACCTTCGCAGACTCCAGATCAGCCAACGCATTCATGGCAGCTTGCCGAATGTAACTGATCAGCTTTGTGTTGTCCATAGCCTCGCCTACTGGATGATAACCACGTTCTGTTAACACAATACCATTTACTGCGTGGGTGTCCGTGGTCAGAACCTCGCCATTGGCGAAGCCCATCTCCTTCAATGCTGACAAAATCTCTTCCCTCAGTCCAGACACCATGTTGTTTCCATCGATTGTTACGTAAGCCGCTGCCTCGCCGTCAACCTTAATTGCGATTAGTGTTATGCCTCCGAAGCCCATGCCCTCCCTAAGCCCAAACTCCATTGGAACAACTTTTGCGGCTCCTATTTCAAAGGGGATGCGCCTACGGCTCAGCGCCGCGTCTAGGCTACTAGATGCGGCTTTTTTCAAGGGTTGCAAAGCTTCTTTGAGATTAAAGGGTCCCTCAATGCTGTTGTGGGCGTCAATCACGATTGCCCATGCCAGACCTCTTTTCTTAGCCTCGTTTATAATGGCAGCCTCTAATTCTTGAGGTAGATCCTCCATCGTTTTGGGTGAAAGAGTTAACGTTAAGACGGCGCAGTTTCCAAAGATTTGGCAGCTTGCACTTGCTCCGTTTCTCTTAGCTCGAACTAATGGGGTAGCCTCAGAAAACTGAGGGGAAAAGTCAAGTGTCTCAAGGGTTCTGTTTACAACTTTTTCACTTTGAAATTGAGACGAGAGATCTAGTTCGTGACCAACCAGTCCGTGAGGAACGGAAACCACGGCCCGGAACTTGTTTTCCAACGCATCTTGCATCATGTAGGGAAAGAGGCTGCTGCCCACATTTTTGAAAGGGCCCGAGTGAAAACTTGGAATAATCATCATCGCCTTAATATTTTCACCAGTCATGAAAGCCAGAACGTGAAGCTTTAGATCTCGTTCACATCCAAGCTTGTCAAAGACGTCTTCAAGGGGCGCGTTCAAGTTTTCTGTCCAGTTTGCCATGAACGCCCTGAAGAGTGGAAGAGCGGCTATCCCGAGAGTCCTTTGGCCGACGCGGTTTACATGAAACGTAAAAAAGGAAACGGCTAGCATAGCGACAAAGACAAAGATGGTAGAGAGAATGAAGAAATTTACTCCAAGGCTTCCTATGATGGAAACCACGATAAAAATGGAGGTGGCGGAGAGCGCGGGTTGCAAGATAGAGGAGACGAATACTCCCTCGCGGTCTGAAAATGACGTTGTGGAGAAAACCAGAAAACGAAGGATGAGAGCAAAAGAAAAACCCAGAAGAAAGAGTTTAGCCCAGACAAAGGAGTTTCCGAGGAAGAAACTCGTTAAACCCCCGACAAAGATTAAGCCAAACCATATCAGACAAGAGAAAAGGGAGAGAGCAGAGCAACGCCTCAAGTTGAAAACTGGGTCGTTCCTCATAAAGCCAACGTAAATTATCAGATCGGCCAGCAAAGTGGTACAGAAGAAAACTGCACCGAAAATCAGGCCTAGAGCCAGATCAAACGAAGTGCGACGCAGAGGAAAAATCGTCAGCGGCCCGCCGAGCACGCATAAAATGCAGAGTGAGACAACAATTTTCTTGTGAGACGGTAGCGTAAATAACGACGAGTACCTTTCAACCATTCCGCTGAGGTACGTGTCCAAAGCATTGTCGGAAGCCAACTTGGATCCCATCCTTCGATAAAGATCTTTCCAATGCTAAAGCTCAAAAAGTTTGAGGTTGCCAAGATACTTATGTGACACAAAAACCAAGAAAGAAGGCAAAACAATCGTTTGGATTGTCGAAAATATACAAAAAAGGGGAGAACGCGGAGTTTTTGCGAGAAAACTGCAACACAGGAAAGGCGAGAAGACGCCTCTTACTGCGTTTTTAGGAGACCCGAGAGTGAAACGTGCAGTTATTTTGAATAACGCGAGAAAAGGAAACTAGGGCACACAAAAACCGAAAACTGGCAAGTAGGATAAAGTTTTATCTTTGATTGTGATAAGTTTAGTCGAGTAACCGTGTCTGAAAATCGCGTGCCGCCGACTGTTTTTCAAATACTTGAACGAAATATAGGAGGCAAAATACTAGCCATTTTGGACCCTTCTTATGGGTTTGAGGGTACTTTGGCTGCTGTTACATATGAGCCACCTGGAATATGGCTCTCTAATGCTGATGCGGTGATACTTCGAGCTACCATAGCGCAGCCGATACCTCAGATTGTAGGAAAGGAACATAGAAGTGAGGTGTTTGTTCACCTCAACTCGGTTCAGCGCATCGAGGTCCTACATAAAACCCAATGAGTTGCTAATAGCGCGCGCAAACAGTCTTCTTTTTTAGGGGGTGCGGGGGCATCGAGGTGAATAGAGTGAGAGAAATCCTTTGTATCAATGTTAGACTTCTTGCCCGCACCGTTTTGGTTATATAAAATCCACACAAATAAACTTTGAGGTTTCTTCTATAAGAAACTTCTATCCAAGATTCAGTTAAAAGACAACATTTTCCAATTGGATACAAAACTAGAATTTTAACCAAGTCTTCCTAGAGAAACGGTAGTTTGCCTAGGGCATAGAGTTGCGCGAGGACGCAGGTGAGTATTAACCCCACCGTTAGGATTACTACGAGTTCAGGCCTTATCCTTACTCCTTGTGTCTCTTCTTCGAAGAAACGGAGAAGACCTGCACTTGCTGCGGGCATAGGCGCGCTTCTGTCACGTTTCTTCTGCCTCTTGCTCTTACTCATTCAGATGTCTCCGACACTTTACACGAATGGGATTTCTCTAATTAATGTTGTGCTAGTTCTCAACCTCTTTAATCCTTGTTGTCTGTTTCATCTTCTCTTTCTCTCTCCAACTTCATTAATCTAGTTCTAAGGGAGATTCTTTATTGACTTGGCGCGGTTTGTGTAATGGGAGCCTCTCCGGATGTACCCTGGCGAGTTCACTGTTTTGACCATAGGTCATAGCAACAGATCTGTTGAAGAATTTTTGGAAATGCTCAGGGAGCACGAAATCAGGACACTCGTTGACATACGTAGGTTTCCCACCTCCAAGGTTGAACACTTCAAGAGAGAGGAGATGGAGCGGTGGTTACTCAAGCATGGAGTTGAGTACGTTTGGCTCGGAGCGGAATTGGGTGGATATCGCCGAGGCGGATACCAAGCCCACATGAAGACGGAGTTGTTCGAAGAGGGCCTAGAGAAGCTTCTTCGAGTTGCAGAAGAGGGAGGAACTTGCATCATGTGTATGGAGAAAAGCCCAAAATACTGCCATCGTCGCTTTGTTTCGGCGCGCTTAGAGGAAAAGGATGTGAAAGTGATACATGTACTTGAGAAGGGGCAGGTGAGCCTTATGAAGTTTGAGCGATAATATAGAGCTAATTAGAGAGGCACTGAATATGGAAGTGCGTGAGTTTCAAAATATGATGCGCCGGATTTATTTTCGGCGAGATTCCGCACGGGGAGCAGCTGGGACGTTCAACTGGCTTAGGGACGAGGTTGAGGACTTAGAGGCGGCCATAGATGCGGAAGACAAGAAAGCCTTAGAAGACGAGTTTGCCGATGTGCTCGCCTGGTTGGCTTCCCTAGCAAACGTTGTTGAGATAGACTTGGAAGGCGCAACGATGAAAAAATATGATGGCAAATGCCCAAAGTGCGACCGAACGCCATGCAACTGCACCACCTAGAATCATTTTTCGTCTAAAGCGTACGTCGAACGACCCCGAATAGCAGTATGACAAGACTTCTCACGACAAGTGACAGACCGGCGAAAATGATGAGACCGCTAAGAAAGGCGAACCAACCAATGTTTCCGGCCGACAAAATGATCAAAAAGTAACCAGCACCGAGCCAAAAAACTATCCCAGAAAGTGCTCCTGCTTTTCTGCTCAGATAGTCCTCAAGATAAACCCTCAAGAATAGAACGGGTAGATGGAACAATCCATATGCCACGCAGAACTGGGCAACAGCCGTATAAAGCACTGGATGGCTTGACGTGGGAGCTGGAAAATTCACGCCTGGATACACTTCGACAAGCTCAAAAGACCTGAAAAACTCACCAATCTTGTCCACAAGATTCGGAGTAATTACGAAAATCACACCTACCAAGACGATGAAAAATCCGAACGAAGCTAGGCCAAGCATATCTGACTCTTTCAGCAGTCTATCACCTAAAACCATCTAACTCACCATAGCAGACCTGCAAGCACACAGTATTCATTTTTCCTCTTAAAAAATACACGTTGGTTTCTAATAATTCCAAACGAAAGAGTAATCAGCAGAGTCAATGACCAACTTCTATGACTAGGCGAGATGGTACGCATGAAAGTGCTTTTCGTGGAGCCACCCAAGGATTATTGGTTTGTCATGGGGGAATATCTTCCGCCTCCCTATGGAATTCTTCAACTCGCAGCATTCCTTCAAAGCAAGATGAATGATGTCGAAATAGATGTTTTGGACTGCCAGGCGCAGTCTTTGGATTGGAAAGGACTGGAGAATCACATCGAATCTTATCAGCCGGATATCGTTGCCTCAAGCGCGCTCGCAACATGCAACACGTACGTAGCCGCTCGAACTTTAGAGGCAGCAAAGAGAGTGAATCCTGACGTCCTGACAGTCGCAGGGGGGCAGCATTTCACTGCTACGGCTCAAGAAAGCTTGGAAACCTATCCAGAGATCGACGTGATTATTCGTGGAGAGGGAGAACAAACACTTGTAGAATTAGCCCAAGCGACAAGCAGAAACTCCTCTTTGTCACGTATAAGAGGCATCTCTTTCCGCCATAACGAAAAAGTCCTACACAATCCTCCGCAGCCACTGATTGAGAACCTCAATGAACTACCTCTCCCCGGATATCATTTCGTCGAAGATGTGATCCGTAAATATCATTTCACCGTAATGGCGGGGCCCAAAGCCGGCTATGCCTTGGTCGAGGGGTCAAGAGGCTGCCGACACCGCTGTAGCTTCTGCACTCAATGGAGACACTGGCAAGGAATATGGAGGGCAAAATCGCCCAAACGAATCGCAGACGAAATAGAGTCATGCTACCGAAACTATGGAATCAAATTTCTATGGTTAACAGATGACAATCTTGGCTTGGGCACGCGTGCAAACGACTTGTGCAACGAAATTATTCGCCGAGGCATCTCTGACGATATCATGTGGTTCATGCAGATAAGATGCGATGACGTAGTTAGACACCCTAAGCTTTTGCCTAGGATGCGGAAATCAGGCCTCCAATGGGTGCTCCTTGGAGCAGAAAGCCACAGTGCATCTACTCTTGAAAAATTCAACAAGGAGACAAGTCCTGAAGACGCTACGGTAGCAGTGCAATTGCTACATGAAAATGACATATTTGCTCACACCATGTTCATCATTGGAGAACGCAACGATACTGCTGAATCAATAGCTAGGTTAAGACAGTTTGTGAACGCTTTAGATCCTGATCTAGCAATTTTCGCGATCCTCACCCCGTTTCCAGGAACCAAGATCTTTGAAGAAGCCAAACAAAATGGATGGATTGAAGATTTCAACTGGGCCCACTACGACATGGTTCACGCGGTCATGCCCACCGAGACGCTTTCCAGAGAGGAAGTGCAGAAGGAACTCTATAACTGTTACCGAAGCTTTTTCGGCTCATGGAGCAGAAGGCTATGTGGGCTTTTCTCTGCAAAACAGATGAAGAGAAGAGTTTATAGGTACATGGCCACTCAAGGCATCCTAAATCAGCTTAAAAATCTCTTTTGAGTTGCAACTTCGATGGCTCAGAACCTACTTCAAAATTTTACTTTAACATTTCTAATAGGCCTATCACTTTTTGGATTGCTCCTTGTTACAATGCTTGCGTTCAACCCGCCGATAATACAGGAAAGCTTGCCTTTGCGGAAGCCAGCAATTGGATCGCTTTTCGGACTCCTCTGCATTCTAGGGGTTCTAGCAGCCTTCTTTCCAAGGCAATGCTCCGCAATGTTTGAGGGAAAAAGTAGGCGGCTTGACGAAGAACATTTTCCTTCTCATGGGACTCTGCACACTTTGCATGGACACCATCCTCAATGCAAGGGCTTTTCTGCCCATGTGTTTGAAGTAAAGAACAGAACATTGTGTATCGCATGTGCAGGGTTGTTTCTTGGGGGACTGGGAGCTATCGCTGGAACTATTCTATATTTTTTTGGCAATTTGCATTTTGAAACAAACGCTACTCTAGTGGTTGTGGGAGGAATTTCGGGAGTTGGTTTTGGCTTATTTCAATTTAAAGTCCAGAGAAGTTATGTTCGTCTATGTTTGAACATTTCCTTCGTTCTAGGATCCTTTCTAGTCCTAGCAGGAATCGATGAACTAGTTGAAAGCTTGTTCGTGGATCTTTTTCTGGTCAGCCTTAGTGTTTTCTGGCTCTTCACACGCATATTGCTTTCACAGTGGGACCACTGGAGGACCTGCCAAACCTGCAAATCTATTTGCGAAATCTGCAGATGAGGAAAGAGATCAATATCTGCGGCGTACCCCGTAAAGGGCACCAACAACAATTAATATGCCAAAGATAATCAATGCGAAAGGCCAGATTTCCACGGTTGCAGGAATCACTTCTGCCTGTTGCATAAACCATATGAGCCCCGCAAGCACAATGATCACGCCGATGGCCAAGCCTACAATTGCACCACCGTGAGGGATGCCGAAACACTCTTCTTCAAATCGTTTGCGTTCGTATCTCCAAGGTGGGCGTGGTCCTTTGTATAAAGGTGCTCCACACTTAACGCACACCAAAGCATCCTCTTCATTCTTGGCGCCGCATTTAGTGCAATAAACCAAAAATATCCACTCCTAAACTTCCGTTGTTTTTATTAATTCAATCGGAAAGTCTCTTAACACTTTTGGTGGAGCAACAAGCATTCTGCTAAATGCTAGCAAGGCGAACCTCCACAAATGCTTCATAGTGAAAAGTTGTATGAAGGCCGATCAACTCATCAGCGCATCGCGCGCGATGCATGTACGCGTGCTTTTTTGTCTAGTGTGCTCGGGAAAAGGTGTACTGCATTTAGGACAGGGATGCGTATTTGCTTTTATCTCCACTCCACAATCCCAATAGTAGGGCGCTCTTTACTTCTGGAAGAATGGTTGCTCACTAGCGTCTGAAAAATAGTGTTTCATCGCCTCAAGAACGGGTATTAGTCAATCTTTGCTGTCCTACGCCAGTTAATTCCCATAAATGTGGTCTGTTGCCTTTCCGCACAAGTAGGTTTTCACCCTCCATAAGACGAAGATGATGAAGAATCGCCCCGTAACTTAGCTCGGTTTTTTTCGCGATATATTTTGCATTTGCCGTTTCCATTTCAAGGAGCAGAACTATTCGTGTCCGCACTATCAAACCTGGTCGAATATTTCTCGTTGAGGATAGGAACGCCTTTGGATGGTACGCTTCCTTCACCATGATTCCTCAACACAAAGTCTCCGTCTACACTCAAAAAGCTAATCATTACACTATGTGCCCACAAAATCTACGAGGCTGATCTGCTTTGGTTTTTTGCCCTCAAACAGAGAGTTGATCTCGTCCTTTGCAAGCAAAAGTCTTTGCTCATAATAGTTGGGAAGCCCGTACTTCTGCACGAGCTGGTGTGCTGAATCCAAATATTTTTCGATCCCACCTCTGTACACAGTTAAGGTTAAGGCACCTCCACACCCTGGGCACTTTCCAAGAAGAGGAAGTCTTCTGAACTTCCTGTTACAGGATTTACATCTAAAGTTTTGCGCCGTAAACGCCCGGAGATTTCCTGCTATGTCGCGGATGAAGTGAGTTGTTAGAACTATGCTTGCCACTTTCTCGGCGTCCACTGCCGTGATCTTCTCCGCCAACGCGAGTTGACTGTTCAACTTATCGATCATTCGTGTAAGTTTCTTATACATGCTTTCCCGATTGCCCATATTAATGTCGGAAACTGGCAACGTATAGCCGAAGCCTTCAAACTGCGCCTCAGTGTTCAATCGATGCCCAATAATGTCGATGAGTTCACCCACTCTTTGAGGTTCCATTGCATGCCATGTTTTTTCATAAAAAGCCCAAGGATATGCCGCTGCAACATCCACATCGTGAGCTTGCCGCTGAACCTCCTGAGGATTAACAATGGGAATGATCAGGAGAGGCGCGTCCATTAGTCCCCCTATCTGTGCTGGCAAGTAAGCTCTTGAAAAGTTGAGAAGAGTATCTAAAACCAGCATCAGCGTGTCCTCGTCCCCATCGCAGTCTCTGCGTTTAGCTGAGTGCCAAAGGGGATGAGCATAGCAGACATCCAGATCGGTGAAGCCGATGATCCTGCCGAGGATGCCGACCGAAGTGTGAGGGGCCAATCCTACAACTATGTGCCCAACCAAGTCTTCAACACGCTTAACATTGTAGTGCGGAGGAAGCGCATACACCTTCTCCAAAAGGTCATCTAAGAAGTTGGCGACATGAACAAAATACTCTGCGCATTTTATTGGAACAACCACGTCCTGCACTTTTAACTCGCATATCTGATCGGAATCCGTTAGGGGGTTTCCATTGTAATCATGGTTATACCCTAGCGCACGAAGTCTTTCCACAGGAAGACCGATCTCTCTCGCTCTGAAGTGCGTGAGTGGGGCGTTTGTGGCGTCAAACCGTATTGTTCCATCTTTGAACACAGACAGATCATGCCTCGCACGCAAGATGCCCTTTTCAACTATCTCAGCCGTCTTCGTTTCATTCGTCAAGCCAATAACCCCTTTTATGAGAGTGGGAAAAGGAAGTTGGAGTCCTTTGCACGCCTGGTCAATCAACTCCTTCAAATCAACAGAAAGCTTTTCGTAACCCACCAAACGAGTTTTGCACGCTGAACAGAAATCTCCTTTCATAATCCTCTTGCATCGGAGGCAAGACTGCTCTAGAAAAGTTTCGGTACCACACTGGGGACAGCTTATTTTTTGGCTTAGCCTTTTGCAGTTTGGACACCGGCGCCTAACGAGCTCCACATTAATCGTACTTTTCTTGGAAGCCTCTACGAGGTTTCGTTGGGAGCCACCGTTTAGGCCGACTGGAAAGAGAACATGTACTAGGGGTCTCATCGCCCTTCTCTTCGCCTTCTCTGGTCGCCCCATTCTAGCTCCGATAAGTGTTGGCGCCTTCGCTCTTACACTGAATCCCGCTAACTCCGTGATTGTTTGTAAAACTGGTTTCGCGCGGACCACTCTAGCTTTGGAATCGCGCAACCCAAGACATAAAGCGAAAACATGTGCTTCATCGCCCTCTAGCCTGATGTTCTTTCCAATAACATTATGCGGTATACAAATTCTTTCCAGCAGTTCCTTTACCGACTTGTCAATTGGCCCAGTTATTTCACTAACAATCTCATCCTCGCCACGAGTTTGAGATTTCAAGAGCCATGATCGCAATTTTTGAAACTCTTCAGAA
Organism: Candidatus Bathyarchaeota archaeon; assembly: GCA_020356305.1. The sequence continues at coordinate 1,202,648 of CP070636.1, forward strand.
GAGATGCCGGACCAGAAATACGTGAAGAAAGGATGAAGAGGCACCTGGAGTGCCGAGGCTAAAGCGATAGCCTCTTTGGCAGCGGGTCTGTTTTTGAACGGGTCGTTTAGTAAAGCTTCAAGAGAAGCTCCGGAAATTCCAGCGGCTCTCGCAGCTTTCTCCACACTTCCATTAAAATCTCGTTGAACGACCCTGTGAAGTTCCTCACGCCACCACTCTTCTGTCCAACCAGACGGAAGAAGGGGTCTGTTGGTATACAAAAAGTCGCCAAACCCCACAAGGATGTCTCCTACAAACAGAATTTTGTCAATGGAGTTTTTTATCTGCGCAAATTTTTCCAGTGTAACACGGACCACCGAACCGTCTCTCAACCGCACAACTGGAGGCTCGATAGAGTCTACAGGAAGGACAACTCCCGCCTTTCCTGGGCCCTCGATGCGCAACTGAGTGCCGCCGGCCAAAAAGTAACTCAGAACCATCATGGTTGATGGGTGGATGCCGACTGCTGCTAGACCAGTATTTCTGGCCCTCCCATAGCGCAGTCTGAATCCTCCGCGTCTTGACGGAAACGAGAATATGGGTCGGCCTGCTATGATGTCCTCCATGAATCCAGCTTTCTTCTTCTCCTCGATTTCCCTGATACTCTTCAGCCATTCCCAACCCTCAATTCCTATTCTCTCTACAATCGTCCAAACTTTTGCAGAGCGACCCACAACACCGTCATTAACAACGCGCAGTGCCCCACCTCTTATTCTATTGGTTTCTATGCGTGGGAGGTCACGGAAGGACGAAACTTCGATTGGATCAGATTCTGTGCCACTAACCTCTACTGGTATGAATTGGAGAGACTTCTTCAATTCTTCATCTGACACATGATACTGAAAACGAGCGACGGATCTTTCAAACAACCGCACTTCCTCAATGAAACGCTTGATCTCCTCCTCAGTTGGTTTGTAGCGGTCCAACCCAAGCAAGCGGCGAACGAAATCTGCAACCACCAAAGTGAGAGCCAGCTCTGTGCCTCCAGCTGACCGCACTGGACCAGCAAAGTAGATGGCAAGATAACGTGTCCGGTCGAGGTTGTGTTTGATGTTTACCCGTGATACGCCTTGCAGAGGAGCCGCAGTGATTCCCTCAGTCAATATGGCTAGAGCGGTTCTTATTGCCTGTTCAGCTGCGTCACGCGTGTCCATGTGGCCAAACTTGCCGTAGACGATTCCCTCTGCAATCTTGAAGGCGAGCTCTTCTCGCGGTAGTTTCTTACTCAGATCTCGTATACTCTCAGCTACGCCGAGGGGGCCAACCAAGCCCTCAACAAGTTCAGCTAGGTCCTTTGCTACTTCGGGCTCAGGGCTTAGAGCAGGGTCCAGTCCCTTTTCTCTCGCCTTTCTCGCAACCTCGTATGCGTTTTCAAGCTGTTTTTCCAAAGCCAACGCATATTGCTGATACTCCCTGCTCATCCTCAAGCTCAAAAGCAGCTCCTTCTGTAGAGTCTAATGTGGCGCATATTGAATATTATTGACACGAATGGTTAAATGATGACCCTACTCGCGCGCCTGTGGCTTACGCAGTTTTTGCACATTTGACTAGGTCCTCAATCACATTTCTCACTTTCTTGCCTTCCTCTACAACTGTCCCGGTGACAATGATGTTTGCTCCGGCCTTCACCACGTCTTTTACCTGATGACTCGTTCTTATTCCTCCGCCTACAATCAGAGGAACGTTGACACAATCCTTCACCGTTTCTATCATGTCGTTTGGTGGTGGTTGTCTGGCTCCAGATCCAGCCTCTAAGTATATAAACCGCATACCGAAGTATTGAGCGGCTAGCGCGTGTGCTGCAGCGAGCTCAGGTTTGTTATATGGAATCGGGCAGGCTCGTCCCACGACGCTAACAGCAGTATTATCTCCAACAACTATGTAACCCAGCGGAATTGCTTCTAGACCAAACTTTTTTATCAG
>CP070636.1:1204709-1208789 GCA_020356305.1 Candidatus Bathyarchaeota archaeon
GTCCCCGCGTTGGGCAAGTCGCAGACCGTTGGTGGTCCCGTCTCCGTGTCGAAAGCCCAGCTTCTGCGCCGTGCGTATTAGTTCGAAGCGGTCGTCTCGCCTTGTTGGCTCTCCTCCTGAAAACTGTAGAGCTGTTGCAGGCACTGGGTCGTTGCTTCGAAGGTTCTCCAGCATCCTTCGAATGTCCTCCTTCGAGGGTTCGTAAACGTAGCCGGCGGTGGCGGCGTTGGCGAAGCAGACTGGACATTTTAGGTTGCAACGGTTGGTCACGTCGATGATGGCGAGTGCCGTGTGTGACTTGTGTTGAGGACATATGCCACAGTCGAAGGGACAATCCAGCTTCGTCTTGGTGCGAGGATTTTCAAGTCCGTCGCCGTCGTATCTGAATTGTTCAGCCCGCATGTATTGCTCGTAATCCGACCAGTAGATGTCTTTGAACTCACCGTGTTGGGGGCATTTCTTTTTGATGTAAACCTTGTTGTCTGTTTCAATTATGGCAGCGTCCAGAACCTTGAAGCACTCGGGGCATATGGATTTTGTTTCCTTGATGACCTGCAATTTGACACCACTTGGAGTTGTAAATTATTTAGCCTAGGGCAGTCTATAAGAAGGTTTCCAGACGTTTCATAAGGTGAAAGGGGGGAGCGTGCATATCCATAAGCGATCAGGCGAAAAGGATTCTGCGGGAACTTGGACTGACTGAGTATGAGACTCGTGCCTACTTATCGTTGCTTGAGAAGGGAGCGACTACTGCCAGCAGAGTCAGCGACGTTTCCACTGTTCCATACTCTAAGATTTATGAAACCCTCAACTCATTGGAGAGGAAGGGATGGATTGAGACCAAGCGAGGGAGACCCAGCCGATACTATCCGAAGTCTCCTTCAGAAGCATTGAGTGCAGTTAAACTGCGATTAGAGGATGCTGTGAAGTCGTGGGAGCAAACGGTTCTAGACGAGTTACAGCCTCTCTACGAGAAGAGACAGATACGTGAAAAACCGGACATCTGGATTCTCCGTGGTGAGTTCAACACTCTGGCGAAGGTTCAAGAAATGTTAGGGAAAGCCAAGAGCAGGTTGATGATTGCAGCTCCAACACCCACAAGGACAATTACTGAGGCGATTGTTCCAATGTTGATTAATCTGAAGAACAGCGGGGTTAAGATTCTGTTGATGACATCCAAAAATGTAGGTAAAAGAGATCTGGATAGAATTGCAGAAGTGGCAGAAGTTAGAGTTAGAGCGCACATGTTTGGCGGAGGCATCATCGTGGATGGAAGGGAGGCGCTACTCCTCCTCGGCGAAAAAAAGCCAACCCTCGTAATCTGGGCGGATCATGCAGGACTGGTGAAGCTTGCCAAGGACTATTTCCAATATCTATGGGACTCTGCTAAAGATATTCAAAAGCCTTAATTTTTCCCTATATCTCGGAATTATTCCCGTCAATTGAACTCAGTTTCCAATAATTTTCCTACATTAATGACTAGCGCGCTGAATTGAAACGAACGGAAAGCAGATTAGTCTTAAATTCGGTTGGCTCGATAAAGAACACATCAGGTGAAACAGCTGTATAGAGAAATATTGAAAAAAGTGGACGGGGAGGCTTCCGGAGTTAACGCCAAGAACATAGTTGCAGAAATCACCAGATACCATCGTATTCAAGCATCACCGGGCTTCCGCGAGGCCGCAACCTACTGTAAAGAATGGTTGAAAGAAAACGATTTGGATTCTGTGGAGATGCTAGAGTTTCCTGGGGATGGAAAAAAGATGTATTGGAGTTGCAGGATGCCCGAGGCTTGGGCGGCTAGAGACGCCGAGCTAAGGATCGTTTCACCGAAGAAGTCCCAAAAGATTCTGTGCAGGTACAGGGACACGCCCCTCTCTATCATCCAGAGGAGCGCGCCGACGCCACCAGAGGGCGTTGACGCTGAATTGGTCCTCCTAGAGGATGGCACTGAGGATGTAGACTATAGTGGAAGAGATGTGAAAGGCAAAATCGTCTTGACCTCAGGTGATTTAGATCTGGTGAGGGCGCTGGCAGTCGACAAACACGGAGCCATCGGTATCATAACAGACCGAATGCCTGAGTTTCCACCGGTACGGCATAAGATGGACGTAGGAGATGCCCTCTGCTATGTCTCGTTCTGGTGGAGGAAAGGCGAAAAAAAATGTTTTGGCTTCGTTGTCTCCCCAAAAGAGGGAGAGAAGCTGAGAAACGTAGTCAAAGATTTAGAGAGAAAGAGAAGTTTAAGAGAGAAGCTGGAGGAAGATGAGAAGAAAGGAGTTAGAGTCAGCGCCAAGGTGGACGCCGAGTTCTACAGTGGAACTTGCGAGGACGTGACAGCGGTCATAAGAGGGAAAAACCTGTTTGAGGAGGAGGTCCTCGTGGTTGCCCACCTTTGCCATCCTCGACCCGGCGCCAATGACAATGCCTCTGGGTGTGCCGCGGCTATGGAATCCGCCAGATGTCTTAACAAACTCATTTCGCAAGGTGAGCTTCCTCGCCCACGAAGGACAATCAGGTTGCTTCTGGTGCCGGAAATGACGGGAACCTATGCTTACCTAGCAACTCATGAAGACAATATTCCAAAGATTATTGCTGGAGTCAACTTGGACATGGTCGGTCATGACCAAGATGTCACAAAGGGTCCTCTGCTGGTGGAGAAAACGCCTGAAGCCAGCCCATCCTACGTCAACTATTTGATGGCAAACATCATGAAAGATTTGGCCAAGGGCGGAGAAAGCCTTGGTGGAACCGCAGAGTATGCGCTGTTCAAGTGGGCCGTGACTCCCTACAGCGGAGGCAGCGACCACTACATTCTCTCAGACCCCAGCGTCGGCGTCCCCACACCGATGATAATACACTGGCCCGACCTCTACTATCACACCTCTCAGGACACCATTGACAAAGTCTCCGCCGAAGAGTTGAAGCGCGTAGTTGTGATGACTTCGACCTACGCATATTTCCTTGCCAACGCAGGCTACGACGAGTGCATCTGGCTGGCCAACCAAGCCGCTACGGAGGCAGAAAAGAGGATCTTGGGCACGGTCCAGGACAAACTCTCTCAGCTAATGGCGGAAGAAGACAGATCGAAAAAACCGGAGAGAATTGTCAAGGCCTTAAAGGAGGTGGAAGAGGCGGTCTCCTACGTCTTGAAACGAGAAATAGAGGCACTCTGGTCCATAGAAAGAATTGTCCCACGAAAGGAGAAGAAGACGTTTGAGGCTTACTTCCGAAGCCTTGAGATTGACATGAAGCGAGTAGCCGAAAGGGAACTGGAGCGCACAAAACAGGCTGTGAAGATGTACTGTAGGGCGAAGGGCTACGGCGAGCTTCCCGTTTTCGAGAAGCTAAGGATGAAAAAGGATGAGAAAATGGCGGCGGCGATGGTTCCCAGGAGAATCTTCAGAGGACCTATTTCGATAGATTTGGCCTTGGAAAGAATGACCGAGGAGGAGCGAGTGGCTCACCTGAAGATGATGTTGAAGAAGAAGAGATTCTGGAGCACCATTGACCTCGCTGTTTATTGGACCGACGGAGTGAGAAGTCTGCTAGAAATATCCAGACTGGTAGAGCAGGAGGCAGGGAAAGTCGACCTCAAGTTCCTAATCGACTACTTCAAGGCTAACAGTAAGTATGGTCTTATCAAAGTAGAAGCTGCGCGCGCGTACATCGGCCAAATTCGGTAATAGGGCGCACGTGCAACTAAAGTTTAGAAAACGTTTAGTTGCTCTTGATTGCCCCTGATGTCCAGTGCGCCCCATCACCAATAATTTCGTTTTGAAGGGCCAGATATTTAAGTTTATGTTGCTGTTGTGGCACAGTCACATGCGCGCGCCTGTTTAAATGAGTGGTTTAAACTTTTCACATGAAGACTGTTCAGGGTCTACATGCATGTTCTTTTGGTGACACCAGTACTTGTCCTCGAGTACGAAGTAGCCGCAAAATACGCAGTCTTTGCATTTGGGCATTCAATCAGGGGCACGATAAAGTCTAGGCTTTGCGAATATATGTTTTGCCCCAAAAATAACGAAAAGGTTATGGTTTATGTTTATTTGCGTCACTTGATATTCGTATGCTGCA
>CP070636.1:1208889-1212979 GCA_020356305.1 Candidatus Bathyarchaeota archaeon
CACCATTTCCTTCTTTAACAGATCTCAGAGAGTGGGACTTCAAACTCTTGAAGCGATACAAACCGCTCTACTTGCCCTTCTGCGATTTATGTTGTCTCTGCACTTTCGGCAAGTGCGACCTAACTGGTGGAAAGCGTGGAGCTTGCGGAATAGATATAGCTGCACAGCAGTCCCGATTCTTCCTGCTAAGTTGTTGTATAGGAGCCGCAGCTCATGCGGCTCACGCTCGACACATAGTTGAACATTTGATCGAGAAATATGGTCGAAGATATCCGATCGACGTCGGCGGATTAACCGTTGAGGTGGAGGCTCCTATCACCCGTCTAGTCTGCGGCGTCCGACCGAAGATCCTCGGAGACTTGGAGGATATTTTGGACTATGTTGAAACTCAGATTACCCATCTATTATCATCAACTCACACTGGACAAGAGGGCAGCAACATCGACTTTGAATCCAAGGTGCTTCATGCTGGAATGATAGATCATGTTGGCATGGAAGTCGCGGATATGGCTCAGATCGCGGCCTACGGCTTCCCCAAAGCAGATCCCGAAGCCCCGCTTGTAGAAATAGGCCTAGGCACAATCGACCTACAGAAACCAGTTATCGCATGCGTCGGTCATAACGTCCCGCCAGCTGTCGAAATTGTTGACTACCTCAGAGCAAATGGCTTGTACGGCAAGGTTGAAGTCTGCGGCCTATGTTGCACCGCCCACGACTTGGTGAGACGCAACCCCGAAGCCAAGATCGTTGGGCCTATCTCATGGCAACTCAGATTCATAAGAAGCGGAGTCCCCGACGTCGTAGTTATTGACGAACAATGTGTCCGCGTTGACTCGTTAACCGAGGCCCAGAAGATCAAAGCACCAGTCATTGTGACAAGCAACAAGATCTGTTTGGGCCTTCAAGACAGAACACGCGATTCTATTGACAAGATTGTCGCAGACCTGACAGAGGCAAGAATTCCAGGCGTGCTCATCCTGGACCCAGCCAAGGCTGGAGAGGTTGCAGTGAGAACTGCTGTGAAGGTTGCTCCTAAACGAAAAAAGTCCAAAGTCATCCCTGAAGTCACCGAAATAATTGAGAGCGCAAAGCAATGCGCATCCATTGGAGATTGCAATGATTGCAGAAGGGCATGTCCCAATGATCTCCCTATTCCAGAAGCCATGATGGAAGCAGCCACAGGAAGTCTGAGCAAACTGGCAGACCTTTACGAAGAATGCGTAGGTTGTGCGCGTTGTGAAAGCGCCTGCCGCGCTGGCAACTCCGTACACACGTTCATCATAAAGGCCGCTGAAAAGAAAATGAAAGAGGAGAAATTCAAGATTCGAAGCGGGCGAGGCGCCATACAGGATTTGGAAATACGGAAAGTCGGCAGTCCCATTGTTTTGGGAGAAATACCTGGAGTAGTGGGGTTTGTGGGATGCGCCAACTATCCCCATGGCGGAAAAGAGGTGGCAGAAATGTGTTCTGAATTCGCGAAGCGACGATACATTGTGGTTGCCTCAGGATGCTCAGCTATGTCCATCGCCATGTACAAGAACGACGAGGGAAAAACCCCGTACGAAATGTACCCAGGAGACTTTGATGCTGGAGGGCTTTCCAACGTTGGTTCATGCGTTTCTAATTCTCACATATCTGGAGCAGCTGTCAAGATTGCCAGCATCTTTGCTAGACGGCATCTGCGCGCAAATTATGAAGAAATTGCGGACTACATTATGAACCGAGTTGGCGCCACGGGTGTGGCATGGGGGGCTATGTCTCAAAAAGCTCAATCAATAGCCAGCGGCTTCTGGAGATTGGGCATACCCGTCGTCGTTGGACCTCACGGATCCAAATATCGACGAATGCTGCTTGGAAGAAAAGAACACGAAGAAGACTGGTATGTTTATGATGCGCGAACTGGCGACAAAGTTTACGTAGGCCCAGTGCCGGAGCACCTATTCTACACGGCTGAGACCAAGGAGGAGGCAATGGTTATGATCACGAAGCTTTGTATGAAGCCGAATGACACAACGAAAGGCCGGGCGATAAAACTCACGCATTACTGTGACTTACATAAGCGGTTCTACGGCACAATGCCCGATGACATTCACCTTCTAACTCGCACGGTCGCCGATATCCCAATCACAATGAAGGACGAGATTGTCAAGATTCTGGAAGAGAAGGGGTGGAAAGAAAGAACGATTCCTGATCCCACGCTATTGCCCAGATTGATTAGGAAGAGGAAGGAGTAAATATGAACGTGGAACCGTGGCAGAGAGCCGAGATGCCAGGTCCAAAGAGGTCCCTCGTATTTGCCAAGCCAGAGGTCGTTGTTACGATGGTGAAGACCGCGAAGCGTCCAGTCTTAATTGTTGGTCATGAGACCCTCGAAAACGGTCTTGGCGAGGAAAAAATAATCGATTACGTGATTCAAATGGCTGAGACGGCGGGAATGCCTGTAATAGCCACGGCTCACATATTTGGCGAGTTCGTTAAGAGAGGTTTTAAACCAGCAGCTTGGATGTCACTCATGGATATCACAAACAGACTTCAAGATCCCGAGTGGAAGGGTCTAGATGGAATGGGACAGTATGACCTCGCATTGTTTATGGGATTTCCCTACTATATGCAGTGGGTGATCTTGTCATCGCTCAAACATGCTTCCCCCGACCTCAAGACAGTAAATTTAGATAGATTCTATCATCCTCATGCAACATGTTCCTTCCCAAATTCTTCTCTAGAATACTGGATCAAGTGTCTCAAGGTGATCATAGGGGAGCTAGAAGCAAAGTGACCTGCAACCATGAAAAGGTTCTTGAGAACCCACGTCAAGGGTGAGATTTCAGATGAACACACCACAATCCAGCGTCGAGTCTGATCAGGACATTCGGATAGGCGTATATGTGTGTCACTGTGGCTTGAACATTGCTGGTTCTGTGGATTGTGAAGAGGTGGCGAAGTTTGCTGCTGACCTTCCCCATGTTGTGCTTGCCAAAGATAATCGTTACACCTGCTCGGATCCAGGTCAGGAACTCATCAAGAAGGATATCAAGGAGCAGAGGTTGAATCGTGTGGTTGTGGCTTCCTGTTCCCCTCGATTGCATGAACCCACCTTCAGGCGGGCGTGTGAAGAGGCTGGCTTGAACAAGTACCTTTTCGAGATGGCCAATATCCGAGAGCACTGCAGTTGGGTGCACCTTCACGACAAGGAGAAGGCAACCGAAAAGGCTAAGGATTTGGTTCGGATGGCTGTTGCCAAGGCAGCTTTGCTTCAACCCCAAGAAGAACTTGTGGTCCCCGTGACCAGAAAAGTCCTCGTCATAGGCGGAGGCGTCGCCGGCATACAAGCAGCCTTAGACCTGGCTGACACAGGGTACAAAGTCTACCTCGTAGAAAAGGAGCCCAGCATAGGTGGACGAATGGCGCAGATCGACAAAACGTTTCCAACTATGGACTGCTCCATCTGTATCCTTGCCCCAAAAATGTCAGACGCTGGCAGACACCCAAACATCGAACTCTTAACAAACAGCGAGGTCACCGAGGTGTCAGGATACATCGGAAACTTCAAAGCCAAGATACTGAAAAAACCAAGATACGTGGCCGAGGACTGCACAGCGTGTGGAGACTGCGCACCTGTATGCCCCGTGGTAGCTCCAAACGAGTTTGACGTTGGCTTAGCGACCAGACACGCGATCTACATACCTTTCGCCCAGGCCGTACCATCCACCTACATTATCGATCGCAATCTTTGTTTAAATGAGTCTTTTCTGGTATGCGACAAGTGTACGAATGCGTGCGAGAGGCAAGCCGTCAATTTCCTCATGTTGCCGGAAACTCTCGAGTTGGATGTTGGCACAATAATTGTTGCCACCGGAGCTGACGTGTTCGATCCAACTTCTCTCATGAGCTATGGTTACACGAAGTTCCCCAACGTCATCACATCCTTGGAATTTGAACGCTTAATAAACGCAGGCGGTCCCTCTGGAGGGCGTCTAATTCGACCAAGCGACATGCAGATTCCAAAAACCGTGGCCTTCATTCAATGTGTTGGGTCGCGCTCCGCGAAGAGTGGTCGCTTGTACTGTAGCAACGTGTGTTGCATGAACAC
>CP070636.1:1213079-1218332 GCA_020356305.1 Candidatus Bathyarchaeota archaeon
CCAAAGTATTGCCTTTCCTTTGGCCGCCTTATGACCTTGAGTGTCTTCATCGTTTTCTTTCGACCTTGTACTCTCTTTGTAACCTGTCTCTTTGATCGCTGTGTTCAGGATTTTTCTGACTTCTTCGGGTGGAGCTGGATCCAAAAATCCTCCTTCTCGAGTTCTGTGACTCAAAGCGAGTTCCGAGGCCACCAAGACGTCGTCAGGGGTGGCTTCTGTTCTCCCTTCAAACGCTGCAAGGGTGCACGCAGCCTTGCTTATAACAATGTCAGGTCGCACGCCGTCGACTTTCAAGTCTACGCACGCTTTGCACACTGCTTCCAGGAGCTTTTCAGGCATCTGCACCTTCAATAGAACTTTTCTTGCTTGGATGATCCTGTTTCTTAATTTTTCTTGCGTGGTTCGATATTTTTCGCGAAACTTTTCTGGTTCACTTTCAAAATCAACGTTTCTCCGGACAATTTCCATTCTATCTTTTACAGAAGTGATTTTCTCAACGCCGATGGATAGAGGGAACCGGTCGAGGAGTTGAGGTCGGAGTTCGCCTTCTTCGGGATTCATTGTTCCTATAAAGATGAAGCGGGAGGGGTGGCTTATGGATATTCCCTCTCTTTCGACTACGTTCCATCCGGTTGCTGCGGCGTCTAGGAGGTCGTCGGCTATGTGGTCCGGTAACAAGTTGATTTCGTCAACATAAAGGATGTTTTGGTTAGCCTCGGCTAGGATGCCTGGTTGCAGGGCTTCCACTCCTAGTTTGATGGCTTTTTCTACGTCTAAGCTTCCCACAACTCTGTCCTCAGTTGCTCCGAGTGGAAGGTTGACAATTATCATCCTCCTCCCCTTCACCGAGAGCTTTTCATTCTTGGCAAAACGTTCACTACACTTAGGACACATGTTCGATGAGTCATGAGGATTACAGTTGAACGGACAGCCTTCTACAACCTCAATTTGTGGCAAAACATCGATCAAGCCGCGTACGACGGTAGTCTTCCCTGAGCCCTTGGGTCCTCGAACGAGCAAGCCGCCAATCTTCGGGTTAATGGCGTTGATAAGGATGGCCAGTTTAAGTTTATCCAGAGCCACTACAGCTGAAAAAGGGAAAACTACCCTCCGCTGCATGCACCGTAACACCGACTATTGGAGAGCAACCGAGTGATATAAATAAATCTAAAGCAAAGATCCAAAGCCTGTCCAAAGTAGTCAAAAAGGGTAAAACGTTCTGAAACATCTTTACCAAGAGGAAGATGAGAGAATCAGCCTGTGGAACTGGACCTTTCGCCTTTCTTTTGTCCCTTTTCCAGAACCTCTTGAACCTTTAAGAGGTAACCTCGCGCCATCCACGTCTTCTTATATGCCCCGTGAAGCCCGCCGACGTCGAGATCGCCTTCAGCCTCCTTGAGTAGGTCTTGAGCAGACACGAGTAGAGGTTCCATTTCCACTTGTTTCGAACGCAGCTTAAGCTTCCATGAGTGGCTTCCTGGCTCATCCTGCATCAAGGAGAAAAAGAAATTTGCGTATTCTAGCTCGGCAGCCGCTAGCCAAACTGACCGTGCGACCTCGTTTTCGTCCTTGTTCATCAGAGCTTTCAAGGAGCTTTCGAGATAGTTTATTGCGGACTTGACAGCTTCGATGATCTCTTGCTGATGTTTCATCCTTCATCCCAAGCAGTATCGAACTCTAGAGAGTGTATACCTTAAACTTTTGGCTTAAATATTAAGCTAAGTAGATGTCCACGCGCGCCTCACCTTTTTTTCTCTATGGCAGAAGAATGGCACACATGTGTTTTCCACAATGCTAAACCATCTTACCGTGGTCTGTACGCGCCCATTCAGTTATTTCTCAACAAAAACCCTGCTCATACCATCTTCTTTGTCGACCCGAATTACGTGCTCCGACTTCTCAGCAAAGGCTTCGCTGTTGGTCTCTGCGATGATTTGTTCAATAGCTTTTAGGCGAGAAATAGCTTCGGCTAGGCGATCAACCGAGCCGTCCTCCCTTCCCAAGCTCTCAGTTGGCTCGTCGAGGAGAAGCATATAGAGCCCATGTCCTGTTCTCGACTGCATGATAAGCTGGCCGAGACCTATGCGATATGCAAACGCTAAAAGCGTTCTTTCTCCGCCTGAAAGATTTGAAACATCCCGTTCAAACCCTTCTTCGCTTATGATGAGAGGGCTATATGTTTCATCGATCTTTATCATTAGCGTGCGTCCCGCCTCTCCAACGAGTCCATCCAAAACTTGTTGAACCACTCTTTGCAGGTAGGTGACGAATTCGCTTCGCAGTTTGGGTTGAATGCTTCTGTAAGCTCCTCGTATTCCATCTATGATTCCGAGGAGTCTTTCAATCTTCTCCATCCTCTCAACCTTTTGTTGCGCATTATCCAAGCGTTCTTTGAGTTCGTCCACTCTCGACGTCAGATCTCTCTTTCGACTTTTCACAGTTTCTAATCTGTACTTTACGTTGGAATACTGCGTGAAAACCTCGTCTCGAAGAGTTCGTGCCGTTTCAAGTTCAGTGATGTCGAAATTACTCATTTCTGAACGTACAGCGCTAAGCTGGTCTCGAAATGTCTTCTCCAGTTGCTGCTTTTCCCCAAATTCTGCTGAAAGGTTTTTCAGGGATTCGTGTTCGTCAGAATCTCTCCTCCTTTGCTCCTCCACCTGGGGAACGAGTGACTGCAAATTCAGAACGACGGAGTCAATAATGCCTCGCAGCTTTTCCAACTCGTCGAATTTTTTCTGAAGCTCACCAAGCTCCGTCTCACGTGCAGCGTTTTCCTCGTAGAGACGCTCCAGGAGGCCCTTTTTGTATTCTCCAGTGAGACCTTGAAAGCACAGCGGGCATCTGTTTTCGGTTGTGAGACTTGAGATGCGCCATTGGGATGTTAGCATCTCGCTTTTTACAGCCTCTTGTTCGCCTCCGACGCTTGCCATCTGCTTCCCCAGCGCTGAAAGATACTGCCTTAATTGTTCAAGGGGTTGATCACTTTTCAGTCCTTGTTCCCTAAGACCGTCTCGATGAGACTTCTCCTTAGCTTCAATGGATCTGAGTCGTTCTTCGAAGTTCTTGATCACAAGTTTTTTTCGTTGGATTTCGTCTGCCAGCCTTGCAGAAGAATCTTCGATGTTGGTGATGTTTGTCTGCAGTTGAGTTTCCCTTTTCCCCAATTCTTCAGTTTGTTTCCTCAGGTCTTGTAAGTTTTGAAGGCGGGATTTTGCTTCATGGAAGCCGACTTCGGCTTGGGTGAACTTTTCCCTTAGCTCTTCAAGTTCGACCTCTGCTTGTGAAAACTCCTCAACTGCTTTGTTATATTCGGCTTGGAGCCTTTTCCTCCCTATCACATCGAAGTCGCGTTCGTAGGATTTTTTTTCCCCTTCATATTCCCTTTGAAATCCAGCCAAACTGCTCCATGCTGCCTCATAGTTGGAAAGTCCAAAAAGTTGATCGAGTCTTGTCTGCCTATCTCGCGGGGTCGCATTAAGTAGTTCCTTCAACCGTTCTTGCCTCATCCAAACGACTTCACGGAACAGTTCCTTGTCGAAGCCAGTTACCGCCTCCAGCTGCTCTGCAACTGCCTCTCCCTTTACACTGGCTATTAGTCTGTCCTCTTCAAAGAGTTTGAGTTGCTCCTTATCTTGGCTGATGCCTCCTTTTCTTGTTCGGAGCATCCTGTGCAGCGTGTAGGGCTTTCCGCCTTGAACAAACTTCAAAGTGACTTTGCCAATGTCTGCGCCATTTCGAAGTAGGTAATCGTAGCTTCTGCGAAGCGGATCTCCGAAGAGAGCAAAGTCAATAGCGTAGAGGATGCTGGATTTCCCGCGGCCCAAGCCGCCCACTAGGCAGTTGAAGCCTCGTGAAAAGGATACCGTTGTTTTGATGTGAGATCGAATGTTTTCTAGTTGCAACGCTTCAATTCTCACCCGAAAACTCCTCCAACTTCTCCCTTACTTTGGGCTCTTCCTTCTTTGCTAAAGGCTCGATGAGACCGACAGCGAGTTTGGCTATCTTTTCACCTTCTTCCCGAGCGTAACGCTCCGAGAAAATCTCAAGAAAATACTCGAAGGCCTTCGTCTTGAGATCTTTGAGTTCGCTCTCAAATATAGAGCGGACGACCTCTTCAGGAACTTCGGTTTGTCTCAATTGGAGAAGTGGACGTACCAAAAGCGCCTTCTCTGCAGCGCTTCTGATTCTGGTGAGGTTAACCTCCCAACGCCCGGCCTCCGCTGGCAAGACCCCTCGTATCACAGGAATGATCACTGCCCCGGCTTCATCAACCTTCCTCACGAACCGCGTGGCCTTTTCTGTTATCTTTGAGGGCGTTAAGCCTGTATAATCTTCATCTAAAATGATGAAATGGCGAGGGGTTTCAAGTTTGATGCGGTGAACCTTGGGAGCGCCTTTTTCGCTGGCTTTCACATAGTAGAAGCCCTTCTCAACTCTAGCGTCCTCATAGCTAACGGTTTCGGTGCACCCGCTGTAGACGAGGAGTCCGTTCTTGAATGGACTCTTGCTGGGAACGTGAACGTGACCGGCCGCGTAGTAATTGAAGCTTTCAGGAAGAAGTTCAGGTCGAGCCTCTGCTTCCATTTGGGGATGACTTACTCTAGGAATATCCACGGCCATATGAAAGAGGAAAATGTTGAATAGCGATGAGTCGGGTGTCGGTTGGTTTTCTTTTAGAAATATGGGCAGCTGCTCTTCAGTTCTTTGTTTCGTTCGAAAGTTGGGAACCCCATAAACATAACAGCTCTCGTTTCGCCAACAAGCTCCTTTATGACGAGGCAAATAGTGAACCAATCCAGCGCTGTCCAACGGATTAAGAATGGTGCCTGTGATCATGTTGGGGGCTGAATCATGGGATCCATCCACGGTGAGCACAGGTATCTTAGCGTCTCTGAGCTTTCTGAAGCTGGTTATAGCGTTTTCGAGGGTAATGTTGGATGGGCGGGCGTGCTGAAAAAGGTCTCCGGCGATGAGCATGAAATCTGGCTTCAGCTCAACGGTTTTTTCCACTACCTCTCTAAATGTTGCGTTAAAGTCTTCACGTCGAGCATCCGAATTGTACTGTGCATATCCTAAGTGCAAATCAGCTACGTGGACGAAACTAAAAGGTTTCATTGACTTCTCGTTCCTCTCTTATCATCTCGGCTTTTCAAGCTTTAGTGGATTAATGACTTTTTAAGATTGAGTGTCTGCTCAAAGCTACAAAATTTGGCTCATTGTCGCGGTCGCCATCTTTCTGGCCGTCTTCGG
>CP070636.1:1218432-1221104 GCA_020356305.1 Candidatus Bathyarchaeota archaeon
CCAAGCATACATCGATGGAATCTAGTACTAGGAAGTCAAAAAACGAGGGATCTGTACTTCGGTACGATGAAAGCCTTTCTTGAATCAGATATCGCCACTCAGTTTCATATTGAAACCTCTGATGAACTGATATCGTTATACGATACAGAGATGACGAAAGCTACAAAGAATGGGAGTCATATAAGCACTCCAAAACTCGTCACAGACCTCATTTTGGCTTTTAGAGAAACTTATCGTCAAAGAGGAAAGAATACAATGGGTGAGATGGTGAAAACCATCTTCAAAAGTTTCTTTGCTGCAAATGATCGACAGTTAAACTCAAGAAATCTAAAGATAACCAAAGTGAGTAAGACGCAAAGGCATCTAAAAAGACTCATACCAACTAAAAACGATGTATATACTTTAGTCGAACATGCATTCAGTCAAAGAGATAAATCAGCTATCCTGTTTCTATGCCAGAGTGGTTTAAGAAACTCGACTATGAGAAACCTGACAGTAGGAGATGTCAAGGAAGGACTGGTAAGAAACGAAATCCCATTAAAGATCGATATAACACCCCAAATTGATAAAACCAATTTACGAGAACCCTACTACACATTCATCGACCTAGAAGCCATTGAATCGCTACGAAACTATCTTGAAAGCCGAGGTGGAGTAACAACCCTACCCGATGATGAACCTCTCTTCTTATCTAACCAAAAAGGCGTAATGAATCCCCTATCAGAAATAGGATTAAATCGATTAATTAAACGAGCTGCAAAGAATGCCAGTTATGAACCGAAACGAATCCATGCTCATTGTTTTAGAACCAGTTTTTATAATCAACTAATCGGTAAAACTGATGATACTGTTCGTGAATTTCTGTTTGGGCACAGCCTTCCAGGAAGCAGACAAGCCTATTTCGATCCTAAAAGAGTGGAAGCTGTACAACAAGAATATCTCAAAGGGGAATGGTCAAGAGGAGAGAGAACCCGAGTTGAAACACTAAAAAAGGAAGTAGAGGAAGAAAAGAAGAAACGATTAGAGCTAGAAAAATATATTTTGAATCGAGAGAAGGAAACTGAACAGAAGCCAGAAACCAACTACTGCCGTGGGGGCAATCATAACCATCCAGAATTCCTTCCAAGTATAGATCGTGAGCCAATCCCTAAGCCACTCAAGCAATGCGTCCACGCGCCATATCTTTAACATAATCTCACACGAAGATGCCTTTATCTCTTTTCATTGCAGACGCACAAGGCAAACGTAGAGCTGCGGCCAAGTGAGATGCTAGATCTAGAAGTCGTTGCACGAGCATCTCTGATAGAATATATGCATCTACTCGATTGTCTAAGTCGAGTCAAGTGATTAGTCTGGTGTTGAGACCGCCCAAACATTGTTTTCAGCTCTAAAACCGGTTTGCTAAAAATGTTTATACAAGGCCGCTACGAATGGAGTATCTGGAAGAGTGGGTTACCGCTACATCTGTGACAAAGGCTTAACTTGAAGCGCGGTGTTGAGGTTTGCTCAATGTGTGGAATATTCGGTTGTGTTTTGAAGAACGGTGAGGTTGCGCCCTTAATTCACGCAGCGCTAAAACGGTTGGAATACCGTGGTTACGATTCAGTAGGGGAAGCGACAGTTCATGAAGGTAGGCTCAATGTGAAGAAAGATGCCGGTAAGATCGATGATGTTCACGCCTTGCTCAATCTTGACGACCTCCGAGGCAAATTAGGAATCGGGCACACGCGGTGGGCAACTCACGGAGCTCCATACAAAGTAAACGCTCACCCTCATGTGGACTGCAAGGAAGAGCTTGCAGTTGTTCACAATGGAATCATCGAAAACTTCGCGGAGCTTCGGAAAGAGCTCGAAGACCGTGGTCACACCTTCAAGTCTAAGACAGACACCGAAGTGATTGCTCATCTCATTGAAGAAAAGCTGAAAGAAGGCTTAGGACTATCCGATTCCGTCAGTGAAAGCGCCAAGCGACTAGAAGGCTCCTATGCAATTGCCGCCGTCTCGACGAAAGAGCCGGACAAGATTGTTTGCGCCCGAAACGAAAGCCCCCTCACACTAGGCATCAAAGAAGATGCTGTTTTTTGTGCATCTGACATTCCAGCGTTTCTGCCGTTGACAAACAAGGCGGTAATAATTGAAAACGGAGAACTCGTTGTTCTTAGTCATAAAGGATATGAAATTCGGAAACTTGCCGATGGAAGCCTCGTGCCGAGGCAGCCGGAAATAGTTGATTGGAACCCTGAAATGGCAGAGAAGCGCGGGTACCCCCACTTTATGGTTAAAGAAATCTATGAGCAGCCTCAGACACTTAGAAATACATTACGGCTGCAAGACCAGTATTTGGAGTTGATGACCGCCTTCCTAGACCGTGCCGGAGAAGTCTTCTTCGTGGCTTGTGGAACATCCTATCACGCTTGTCTAGCAGCGTCTTACATGTTTTCAAAACTAGCGTTTCTGGCGACTCACCCAATAATCGCATCTGAGTTCATTGAGCAACATGGAAGAGCGGTTAATATAGACAGCACCATACTCTTCGTAAGCCAATCAGGTGAAACAACAGACACTCTTGCTGCAGTAGATCACGCACGTCTTCGAGCTGCAACTGTTCTTGGACTAACCAATATTATTGGTTCCACTTTAACTCGGGTATCTCGTGTCTATGTTTGTCAACA
>CP070636.1:1221204-1225008 GCA_020356305.1 Candidatus Bathyarchaeota archaeon
ACCAAACCCATAGCTTCTGAAGTAAGGCCATAATATCTAGCGATTTCAACAGCAGCAGCGCTGAGCACTGCTTCTTCTGGTGCGCCGGCTGCCCATTGACCATGTTTCATGTCAAAGGCAGCTGGGAGATAACTTACACTCATTTGGGTACCAGGGTACAACAGTTGAATTATGGAAATGCCGCCCAAAATCTCGGCGTTAGTGACAGCAAGCATCCCAGCCAAAGTCACTGGCGCCGTGGCCCCAGCCTGGGTCATGCTACCCACAAAACTAGGGAAGCCAAGTTCGGCGAGTTTCAAGGCGTGTTCAACGTATAGTCCATGAAACTGGAGGGGTGACATTCCCCAGAAACCTTCGCCTAGTAAGGGTCTTTTCCTCAAAGCTTCTTCATCTCCTGCAACAACTTTGGCTATCTCAAGTTGATAATCAAATAAGGCGCGCGACAGTTCAGGAGATTCCGTCTCTCCCTCGCCAATAGAAACGCTAGTGGGCTTCTCCGTGTTGTTCAATCTCGTAACAACGTCATAGAAACCACGGATATACTCGGGTTTGTCAAAAGATGCGGTCATGCCTCCAGCGGATGGATAGGAATCCAAAGCGTTGGATACTTTAACTATCCTAGCTACATCGTGAGTAGTTGAGGATCTCCACTCACCCGTCTCTAAATCAGCCGTGTTTACATTCAAGCCAGAAGTCTCGAAGTAGATGCGCCTTCCGTCCATCTTGTAGTCGTATTTCGGATTTCTGGGAGAATGAACAGTAACAATCTTTGAAGTTTTCTTGAGTGATTCTTCGACCATGGAAGGCTGGAAAAACACTGTTTTCTTCTTGAAGTCGACAGTACAACCCTTTTCTCTCAGCATTCGCAGAACGTCTTCTCCCTCAACAATCCTAATACCCGTCTCTTCTAGGATATTAAGGCAAGTCCAGTGAATCGCATCAAGGTCATCTCTGCTGAAGATTCGATAAGAGGGCATTTTGGAAGGCTTTTCAAAACCCATCAAACTCTTTTCACCAAACAAACGATTGAGAGGATTGCTTCTAAGAAATTACATATATTCTTTGCGCGCATGCATACTGCAGATACGCATCTGCAGGAGTAGATCCTCGGGGTTTGCAGTCAAGTAGATAATATATCACAAGAATAAGTTGAGTCAAAGACGCCCAAAAAGTCTTGTCTGCACCGCTCTGCTTAGATGCAGTCATTCTCTCTCTTTGTAGTAGCTGAGCCCTGCAGTTACTCCTGTCGTTATGGCGAACCATATGATGGTTGCTGTAATGTCTCCTCGGCTGACGACGTATGCTAGGCCAGCAGAAACACCGTTGATCACGGCCAATGCTGCAGACAGTTTTGGCTTAAACTCAAATCCCATTTTCATTCTTCACCTCCTGACTGTTGTTGCGTTTCTGTTAGTTCGAAACCGATTTTGACGAGCATTTTGCGGACTTCATCTGGGCGAACATACTGGATCACGGATGTTGCTGAAACTTCAGCAAGTTTGACAATGTCTGCGACTTCGATCTCCGGGGTTTCGGGCATCCCCCAATTCAATTGACAATCCGCTTTCTTAGCGTCCAGACCCGCTTGCTCGAGCACAGGAACGAAGACTTCTTTTTCCGCTATTCTTTTGAGGAATCTTTGGAGAGCCAGGACTTTTCTTTCGGCGATTTCTAGGGCTGCTCGTGCTGAGGCTTCGGTGAATCCGGGTGTAGTGAACAGCTTGGGTAAGGGTGTCTGGCCGCCGAGGTACACTTGGTTTAGAATGTGTTCGACGTAGGCGTCGTATCGGGCTCTCGGGTCCACGGCCACGGTTTTGATGTCGGCTTTCGCCTTGTTGTAGACGAATCTGGCCCCGGCCTTAGGCTTGCTCTTTATCAATCGTTGATACTCAGCGAGTTCATCGTCGCTGGCATCGGCGAAGACCCAGAGCTCGTCTGGACCCGCATACTTCTCAAAGATTTCAGGCATAATCTTCTCGATGCGAGCATGCATGCATGAACACGCTGAAATACACTCAGCTCATCGATTTCCAAGGCGACGAATACACCTCAAAGGCAACCAAAAACACTGGAGAAGCCAAACAATTAATCGAGACTGGATTTGAATACGTTTGCACCACACCCGATGAAATTATGCTCTTCCGCAAACGCAAGTAACCACTAAAAAATATTTTGCGGTGTACCGGGAGAATTGAAAAGTGGGCCGGGAGAGATTTGAACTCTCGACCTTTCGGTTTCCAAGCTGAAGAGAGCATATCAGCCGAACGCTCTAACCATGCTGAGCCACCGGCCCATCTTCAATGTAGATTTCGGTTCGTTTATTAAAGATTTCTTGAAAAGAAAAACGGGAAATGGTTAAAGGTTAGACTCCAAGCCAAATCTTATTTGTTGGGCGATACAATTTAGTGGAGGTGAAGGTGGCGAGATGGCTGAACAACCTCGCATAAGAAGAGCACGGCACGAAATAATTATGGAAATTTTGAAAAATGCTCAAGATGGTAAGAAGAAGACAGCCTTAATGTATAAGTCCAGCTTAAGTTTCACCCAACTCGAGCACTATCTTAACGCTTTGAACGAGGCGGGTTTCATCGCGGAGAAGGCCGGTATCTGGAAGACAACACAAAAGGGCATTCATGTCATAGAAGCCTGCGAGTTATGTATCCGTCTCACAAAGGAAGTCAAGTAGACCGAAAGACTAAGTCATGACAATTGACTGGTCTAAGAGCGGCAACTTCAAGGAAACCCTTTAATCGTCTATTCAAAACTTAATTCTCGGAGGGCCCGTAGCCTAGCCTGGATTAAGGCGCCGAACCGATCCAAACATGGACGGTGCGCAAGCCTTCGGAGCCGGAGACACATAATGGAACCGGACACCCGGGGTTCAAATCCCTGCGGGCCCGCCACTCTTTAGATTTGGCACCGATGATTCTGTGCGTTATCAACGCAGATTTGCGCGCGTATGTAACTTGAAAAAATCGGTTTACTTGTCAAAAGTGGTCCAAACAACTAGATCCAAAATCTCGGAGACCAACGGTCCCCTAGTTTCACTAGCTTCCTCAGCAACGCCCGACGCCAACATCATCGGAACGTGCTTCTTAACCGTGTGGTACAACTGTAGACGTAGTCCGGGCAGTCGCCCTTCTCCCTTATTCCCGACATCGCACGTGAATCTAAGCGCATGTCGCACAGCACGAAATTCCTGCACGCTCTACATTGATACCAATTTGAGTCGACCGAAACGGGTCTGGTCATTCCCATATTCCTGCTCGTAGGCTTTTTGGCACATGCGCCCTTCGCCGTATTTAAATCTTGCGCGGGCGTTTTGATGTACTGCTATGCTCTTGAAAGATATCGCCAAATGCGTAGCAGAAGTATCTGCAAGCCTTCTGTAGTCCTTCTGTGCCATTCTCAGATATCGAGTAGATCGTTTGTCGGCCTCTTCGTTCCATTTCAACTAGCCCCCGCGTTCTAAGTTCCTTCAACGCAGGATATAACGTACCCGGAGTTGGTTTGGTGCCCCTCCTTTTTCCCAGCTCTTCGGAAATCTCCTGGCCATTCATAGCTCTCTTTGACAGAAGCCAAAGTATGTAAAAAGAAAGCATTCCACGCATGTCACAACAATCTGGAGTCTCTGGGCAACACTGCTCTTCCATAATCCAATATTGGGTATCCGATATATTTATATATTTCCTGACCGAAATATAGGGCATCCGATAAGTAAGAGATGGTGAACGTGAAAGAGAAAGAAGTTAAAGAATTCGTAAGAAAAAGATATGGCGAGATAGCAAAAACCGAAGGATCGTG
>CP070636.1:1225108-1228023 GCA_020356305.1 Candidatus Bathyarchaeota archaeon
AAGACCGCCACACGAGCAGTTGAAGCCAGCAAAGCGAGTCCAAAAGACAGAAACTGGCAACAGCTTCCGGAAAAGCACACGTACCCAACCGTGAGAGATACTTATGACGAAAGACTAACACAGTTCACTTCCAACGAAGCAGTTGATCTATGCCAAACCATGATAAATACGGCATGCGAAGTAGACAAACGGGTTCTACCCGCCTTCGGAGGCGCTCAAGTCACCATCTCAGAAGTCCTGTGCCTCAACAGCCACGGCGTAAAGGCAGAAGACAAAGGAACAAGCCTCGTCTGCTCGCTCGGGACCATTGCTCGCTCCAAGACAGCGGTCTCACCTGAATGCTTCGAGTTCAAAGCTTCACGTAGATATGCGCCAGACCCGAAATGGGTAGCCAAAGAAGCAGCAAGGCTTGCGATCGACGCCATAAACGTTGGAAAAGCAGATGCTGGACAGTTTCCAATACTGCTGGACCCTTTCGCGTTACAAGCCATTTTAACCTACACGCTCGTTCAGTCAACTAGAGGAGACATCGTCGCTCGAGGACGAAGCATCTTCAAAAACAAGATCGGCAAGAAAATTGCAGGAGAAAACATCACCATACACGACAATGGAATACTGCCCGGAGGCCTGCGCTCTGAGAAAATGGACATGGAAGGCGTGCCCAGACAAAAAACGCTAATAATCGAAGAAGGAATTCTACGAGGCTTCATCTACGATAATTACTGGGCCAGAATAGAAGGCAAAGAAAGCACTGGAAATGCTGGCAGAGGCGAAGGCGACCTTAGTCTTCCACCGTATGGCACAATTCCAACCATAAAACCAACGAACATCCAGCTCAGAGCTGGCACGTTCGCACAAGAAGAATTACTAGAAGAAGTGAATAATGGATATTACGTAAGATATGTTCAAGGAGCCCACCAGTCGAATCCAGAAACCGGGGAATTCTCAGTTGCACTAGCTCCAGCGTGGAGAATCCAGCGAGGCAAAATAACCCACGCAGTCAAGGGAGCAATGCTTGCGGGAAACGCCTACGACATGTTAAAGAAAATTTCAGCTCTAGGCAAAGAAACCCGCCAAGTTGAAACATTCATCGCACCTCAAGTAGTCGTCAGCAAACTCAACGTCATCACAAAATAAACTCGCCAAATCCCTCTTCACAGGCCCAACTGTACGAAGAAGATACAAACTTAATAAGCAAAATATGCTTGATAAACTTCCATAGCGAAGGGCCGGTAGTCTAGCACGGTTAGGACATCTGCTTGACGTGCAGAAGGTCGCCGGTTCAAATCCGGCCCGGCCCACTCATAGGAGTAATCTTTCTTTGGCTACATTGGCTTCTTTTCTTTCTTCGGCAGTGATCTGAAAAAGCTTTCTCAGCAACTCTGCATCTTCTCTGGTTTGTTTTACACCTCGCCGAGAAAGAACTCTCTCCTGCGTTCTTATGGCTGATTCCAGTTCCAACTCCACCGGTTTTGCTCCGAGGCTCTTAGCCCAGATGGTGAAGGGAGGTACGTCTTCGGTGACAAACCCATGCGCGTGTGATGCTACACCTATTTTTCTTCCTGTATAGATCTGCGTTCCAATGGAGGTTTTAGCATGGTCCCCGATGAAACATCCGATCTTCTTTTGGCCAGTGTCAATCTTTTGCCCTCGAGTCACAACCTGCACCGTTCCATAGGTGTTTTTGAGGTCTGAATTGGTGGTGGCGGCTCCCAGGTTTACCCATTCTCCAATGTAGGCGTGTCCAATAAACCCTGTGTGATACTTGTTTGTATGCCCCTGAATGATGGTCTCTTCCAGTTCACCGCCCACTCGGCAGACATGTCCAATGCTGCAGCCTTCCCGAATCAATCCGGTGGTGATGATGCTCTTGTTTCCTATGTAGGTTGGACCGGTAATTCTCGAGCCCGCGTGCACCAGGGTTTCGTCGCCTATGTATATGGGGCCTTCTCTGGCGTCCAACGTGACGGAAGCCTCCACAAACGAATCCTTGCCAAGATACACCTTTTCGTCATCGCCATATACTGCAACTCCGCCGTCCATGGTTCCTTCGCATCCCGTCTTCCCCAACTTCGAATAGTCGTCCTCAATCAATTCTGCGTTGCTGTTAACCAACTCCCAGGGGTAAGCAAACAAACGCAGATTGGACGATTCCAAAATTTTGCATTCTCTGATCAGATCTTCTGATGCGCGACGAGTGAAGAGCCTGCACAGCTTTTCTCCATGCCTCTTGGCGACACGCTCGCCGAGGTGAGCGAGAGCTATTCTCCCTTGCTGCATAACTAAAACGTTCTTGCTCAGCTTTTTCTCTACCAACTGTTTCGCTTCTTCATCTAGGATCAACGCTCCATTAATCAAAAGGACATCATCGTCGATCAAGTTAGGCTCGTTCACCGAAGAGGAAACTCGTCTGGTGAGAGTGGGCACGAGGTAATCTCTTGTAAATAAAAGAAAACTGGACTCAGAAAAAATTCTTTGAGCGCGTTCAAGAAAAGTGAACATTCCGACTCTACTCTCAAAAACAGGTCTCGTATACGTAAGGGGAAAGAAATTTACGCAGAAGTCATCTTCAAACAGCGATACAATCATCTTTCGTGTCCCTCTTGATTATCCTGATTTTTCCGGTGATACTAAACTGTTTTCATTTAAAACTTATAGAATTTTATCCAATCAAATAGATTGTCACGCAAATCAAGCTGTCAAGCTGTTATCAAACGAGTCGCGCAGGAACAACTGGTCGAAGACAACGCTGAGAACGAGCTGCAGGAGAACGCTAAAATAATCATTAATGGATTCTATTAGGGAGAATCAACAACCAATCCAAATGAGAAGTTTCGAGGTGACACGTATGGTTGGAATATTTGGGTGCGTCCTCAAGGATGGTAACGCAGGGTCAGTTATCCATTCAGCGTTGA
>CP070636.1:1228123-1230912 GCA_020356305.1 Candidatus Bathyarchaeota archaeon
GAGCCTCTTCGCCGTTTATCTGTGAACTTAGAAGAACCATTTCGGCCGACTTCTTGATGCTCATATGCAATGGAAGCCATTGAGACAATCCTCCGATCGAGGTCATGCCGACTCTGGGACCAGGGGAGATGAATCTGGCGTGATCGGCTGCGACTGCAAGGTCACAACAAGCGACGAACTCCCAACCACCACCTGCTACTGCACCGTTCACTCGAGCGATAACTGGTTTTCCACAGTGCATTATCATGTCAAAGACTCTGCCATAGAATTCTCCCCACTCCCAGAACTTCCAAGGGTTTTTGTTATACACTTCGGCGTACTCATGCACATTTCCACCGGTGCAGAAGGCTTTATCGCCTATGCCAGTCATCACTATAAACTGCACTGAATCATCTCCCATGGCCTTCTCGTAACCGGTGTACAGCTCTTTGAGGGTCCCTAGTACGTAGGAATTCATTTCCCCAGGATTGTTAATGGCGATAACTGCTGTGTGATCATACCAATTGGGATCATATTTGATAGTCCGCCATTCTTTCGGATCCTCGGCTGGATACCAATCGTACTCCTTTTCAGGCATATCTATCACATCACGTCAGTGTGATTGATAAGGTATGTATTTAAAACTTACTTGGGCTGAGGGACTCGTTGAGAGTTGGAAACAGCCTGCGTTTTCGTACGGAAGCCGTTCACAATAATCTTATATGAACCAGATGAGCTACCACGTTCAAGAGGAATCTTCGATGAAGGTTGCAGTTGTAGGAGTAGGACAGACCATTTTCAGTAGGAACTGTGGGATGAGCATCCGAGAGCTATGTTTCGAAGCTTTCAAGGATTCTATAGAAGACTTGAAGCTCAGCCCTAAAGAGATAGAAGCCTCCATAGTCTGTTCCGCCCCAGAGTATGATCAGCAAAGGTCTCCAGCTGGGCTGATAGCCGAGTATCTCGGTTTGAACCCGCAGCCAACCTTCTTGGCCGAGTCCATCTGCTCTTCAAGCAGTACTGGAGTGAAAGTTGCGTACGCCTTCGTAAAATCCGGCCTCCACAACCTAGTTGCTGTGATAGGTTTCCAAAAGATGTCAGAGATCTCATCAGCAGAGACCCAAGAGCGAATGGGTAGAGGCGCGGACATACAATGGGAATCCCCTTTCGGCACAATGATGCCAGCCGGATACGCGATGTTCGCCCGTGCGCACATGCAAAAATACGGAACCACCGAAGAGCAACTGGCGAAAGTCAAGGTCAAGAGCGGAAAATATTCGCTCCTTAACCCTAAAGCCATGTATCGCAGAGCCGTAACTCTTGAGGAATGCCTAAACGCCAGAGTTATAGCAAGCCCACTAAAAATGTTTGACTGCTGCGCAAATGCTGATGGCGCTTCCTGCATAATTCTGGCGAACGAAGAGAAGGCTAAAAAGATAACGGATTCTCCGGTCTGGATTGCGGGAATAGGGGCCGCGAGTGATACACAATCTACCACGGGCAGAACTAGCCTGGCAGGTCTCAATTGCGCCAAAGAGGCTGGAAAACAGGCCTACAAAATGGCTCGTATCCTGCCGAAAGACGTGGATGTAGCAGAGGTTCACGACTGTTTCTCAATCGCTGAGATAATGGCCTACGAGAATCTAGGGTTCTGCAAGCCCGGCGAAGGCGGCAAGCTTATCGAAGAGTCACAAACGTACATAGGCGGCAAAATCCCAGTGAACATCGACGGCGGATTGCTGTCCAAAGGACACCCAATTGGGGCCACAGGCGGCTCCCAGCTCAGAACAGTTGTGCTCCAACTCCAGGGAAGGGCTGGCAAAACCCAAGTAAACGGCGCGGAAGTCGGCTTGGTACATAACATCGGAGGAGTTGGACTCTACGGAAACGTAACCATACTTAGAAGGTGAACCTCTATGAGCTTTGGTAAATTCGGAAAGATCGGCTACATTTCTGAAACAAAAGTAGCAGACTTCGTGAAGCACCTTGAGGAAGGAAAAATCATGGCAACCCGATGCCGCCGATGCGGCAAACTTTACTTCCCTCCGAGAGCTGACTGCCCACAAGATCTGTCAACGGACATGACATGGGAGAAGCTAAGCGGAAGATGCAAACTGATCACATACACCACGGCACACTTCGCCCCGACTGGCTTCCAAGAAGAGTTGCCCTACACATTGGCTCTGGCACGGTGCGAAGAAGGCGTGAACGTCTATGCAGGTTTGAACAAGAACCTCAAAGAAAGCGAAATCCATATCGGCATGGGTCTTGAGCTTGCACCATTGCAGTTGCCTAACGGTAGAATCACCTACGAGTTCAGAAAAGCGTAAGCAAATGCATTAGAGCGCGAGGTAGAACTTCTAAATGAACAAACATGAGTCGGTGAAGTTCGGTGTTGAAGGACCCAACTATCCATGGGAAGTCATACGCGACACTGCGCTGCTTGCAGAGGAGATTGGCTTCGACTCTTACTGGATGCCTGACCATATCGTGGCCACAGGAGTCCGACGCTGGGATGCCTTAGAAGCTTGGAGCACCCTTTCTGCCCTTGCAGTGAAAACGAAGAGAATTAAACTCGCCAGCGGCGTAAGCGACACCTACCGGTGCCATCCTGCTGCTTTAGCTCAGAGAGCAGCAACTTGCGATGTCCTGTCAAACGGTCGGGCAATACTCGGAATAGGAATTGGAGAAGCCATGAATCTGGTCCCCTTCGGCATCGTCTATGACAAGCCTGTTGGGAGAACAATCGAAGCTATCAAAATAATCAGACGACTTTGGAGCGAGGACTTTGTCCACTTTGAAGGCCAGTA
>CP070636.1:1231012-1235524 GCA_020356305.1 Candidatus Bathyarchaeota archaeon
CGTTTTGCACGATGACATTCCTCTTCGCTGGGAGGCCTTCATCGTCGAAAGCCTTTGTCCCGTAGGCATTCTGGAGGGTTGGATCATCTATCAGGGTAAAATTCTTTGAGGCAACTTGCGAACCTATCTTGCCTTTCAAGAATGAAAAGCCCGCGTCCACTAGGAAAGCTGAGGATAACGTTCCCATCTGGTTTATGAGGTCTCCGAAAATTAGGGGCGACAGCAAGGCAGTATATCTACCCGGCTCCCCTTGCTGTGGCGTCAGAGCTATCTTCGCAATCTCGCCTGCAAGTCTTCCAGCCTCGGCCGGTCTAAACTCTTGTTCGCTCTGGGCAATTGAAACAGAATGGCCCGATGCCACGTCAGAAGTGAAAGCTCGCACCGAGATCTCCAAGCTTGAACCTCGTTGTATTGCAGACGCTTGGCTCGAAGTTTCCAGTGTGGTTTCAGCGTTGGTGGCTATCAGGGATCCCGCAACTCTTGAAGCGCCCGATTCAGATGCTCCACCAATTGCTTCCTTAACGTAACTGATCAGCTTGTTAGGGTTCAGAGATGTCCGGGAAGGCTTCATAAGGGATGGATCGTACTTGAATGGACCTTTTGGAAGAGGAGCGTACACATCGGCTGCAGGACTGGTTTTTGCCATCTTGACCAGTTTCTTGACAGCCCTTTCCACCGCTTTGGCAGATAGAACACCTGCAACGGATCCAGCGCGCTGTTTCTTCATCATCACGAAAATGTTAACGATGCATTCGCGAAAGTTCTTGGAGGCTGTCACCTCGTTGTTGGAGAACCGAATCATAGTACGATCTAGCTCAATCAGTTTTGCAGCTACGTCCGTTGCTCCGTATTTTAGTCCCAAATTGACTGCATATGAGGGGACCTCCTTGGGTTTCATCGCTATGCACCTCCCAGCCTGATTTTTCTTGATCGTGCATGAGGCCCTCCAGTCCAAACTGGTATTGCCTGCATGGGGTCTCCTTTGCCACAGTAGGCGGCCTGAAACTCCAAATCCTTTCCGACGGCGTCGATGGCCGACCAAAGTCCTACGGTGGTTATTTCGAGAATGGGGTTTCTCACCCGTTCCATGAGCTTTCCATTTTCAATTCGGTATGCCTCTAGGCCGACGTAGCGCTGATTGAAGCGTCGGTCATCAATGTTCCATTCCATGAAATTCTTGATATAGACGCCATGTTTGACTCCTTCGATCAATTCATCCTTTGAGTAATCACCTGGCTCGAGGAGAGTGTTCGCCATTCTGACGATGGGCTCTCGATTGTATGCTGTAGATCGGGAAGAAGCGTTGCTTTCAACTTTGAATCGGTGCGCTGTCTCGCGGTTATGAAAAAAC
This sequence comes from Candidatus Bathyarchaeota archaeon, assembly GCA_020356305.1. Next base: position 1,232,364 of record CP070636.1, read on the forward strand.
TCGTTAATGACACCTTCCTTGATGAGAATTCTTTTTCTGGCTTTCACCCCTTCTTCGTCGTAAAGGTAGAAGCCAAAGGAACCCGGAAGAGTTGGGTCGTCAACAACATTGACCACCTTTGAACCAACCTGCAAACCTAAAGATTCGGCTTTGAGGTATGCTTCGCCAGCTTGAGCTGCTTCTCTCCCCAAGATTCTGTCGGCTTCCGCTGGATGTCCACATGACTCGTGACAGACAATTCCGATGACTTCAGGTCCCAGAACAACGTCCATTTCACCAGTGGGTGGACTTTGGGCCTCCATCAAAGTCTTTGAAAGCGAGGATGTCTCATCCCAGACGAACTTTGGCACGTTCCACTTCTCTACCGCCTCCCAGCCTGCCGCTTCGCCAAGGTCAAAATACCTTTGCGCCGTTCCCTTCTGTGGGTCAAGTGCTGTAAGAAATGCGTTTAGTGCCACCCTGGGGACGACGCTGGAAACTCGGGCGCCGTCGCTACTCACAACAATCCGTTCAGTGGTTAATGTGTCCAAGGTCAACATACAAGCAGGAAGTTTGGTGTTAGCTTCCTTCGCTGCGTCCCTTGCTGACCGGTCAGTTTCTTTTAACAGCAGAACTTTAGAGTCCAAGTCCACAGAGTCAAATTTAACGCGAGGCTTGACTACAAACTTACCATCACCGAATCTTCCCTCAGCCATCGAAACCCCTTCCTTCAGAGCTCTAGAAGAGGCGCGAGCGACTTTAACAGCTCTTTTGGCTACATCTCTGGCAGCCCTTCGAGTGAGAATGTTTGAGGACGCAAAGCCAAGTGCATGTTTGAAGATTACTCTTACGTTAAAACCTCTTGACTCCGCGAATACTGAAACTTCAGGAACGCCGTTCTTTAGAACTATCGATTCGCTAGTGTCGGATTGAAACCTTGCCTCAGCATAGTCTGCACCCAGCTTTCCCGCCAAATCTAGTGCTGATTTAACTAGGTCTTCCAACTACGCTCCCTCGGTACACATTGGATTAAGGACGCAGATAAATTCTGCCGTGACAGAGCTGCTCCCGCGAGTTAATATTGGAAAAGACTCGCCAAAATAAGATCAGAAATGTTGCTGGGAATTGACGTGTGTCCTCCGAAAAATAGGTGGGAATTGTTTTTCCTCGAACACTGACTTCTATCTTTCCAACACGAAAACTTTTTCATATGGAATCTTTGTAGGGACACGCCCAAGCAGCATTTTCTCACCATATCTTTTGCTCAGGCCCATAGGTTCAAGTTGTTCCGCAAGCGCCAAAGCTGCTTCCAATTTTGAGTTTGTCGCTGAATAGATGGTCAACAACGAATCACCTTTTTTCACTCGATCTCCAAGCTTCACGCTTGACAAGATGCCTGCGCCTTTTTCTTTGGGCGCTCCAGCTGCTCTGGCTATCTGAGCAACTGCCATGTTGTTAATCCACATCACCCGACTGTCAATATCTGAAACAATCTGCGTTGTTTTATCTCCAAGCTTTATGTCCTCAGGCGCCACTTCAGGGTTCCCTCCTTGCGCAGCAATTATCTCGCGAAACTTGCTGTCGGCTTTGCCAGATTCAAGAAGAGTCTGCGCAGTGACCTTTCCATCGTTAACCCCCATCATATCAAGAAGAATGCCAGCCAACTCTGTTGCTTTATTCACCAGATCGAAAGGACCGTTGCCCTTTAGCGCCAAAAGGGCTTCTCTAGCCTCTAGAGCAGGTCCTACTGCCAAGCCCACTGGCTGTTCACCGAATGTGATTGCGCATTGTACATGCATACGAAGACGCTTGCCCAACTCTATAAAGTCTCTAGCTGACGACTGAGCCTCTGCAACTGTCTTCATCTTAGCCCCTCTTCCAATAGGGATATCTATCACAACGTATTCTGCACCGATTGCTTTCTTCTTGCTAATAATTGACGGAAAAAGAAGAGGGTCTATCGACAGCGGATACTCCACTTGGATGAACAGATCATCCGCAGGGGCAAGATCCAATGCGCCTCCCCACGCTAAACATGCGTTGGTTTCGTTGACTACACGTTTTATCTCCTCCATATCTAAACTGACAGGACACAGAACTTCAACGCGATCCGCTGTTCCTGCTGGCGAAGTGATCGCTCTCGATGATGTTTTAGGTATGGTGAAGCCTGCTGCAGCAACTATTGGAACAACAAGGAGCGTAGTCTTGTCACCTGGAACCCCTCCGATACTGTGTTTGTCCAAAATTGGACCATTATCCCACCGAATAGTTTTTCCAGTTGAGACCATAGCTCTTGAAAGAGCCTCAGCTTCATCTATGCTCATGCCCCAAATGTTTAAGGCTGTGACGAAAGCAGCAAGTTCGATGTCACTAAGATGTCTTTCTACCACATCTTTAATAATCTGCTTCATTTCTGAGGCTCGAAGTCGATGCCCCATAATTTTATCTCGTATGTATCCAAGTGATTCAGGCCTCTCAGCAGGCCGAACGTGAACTAACTCTCCAGAACGAATATCCAACATGCTTTGAACTTCATCGTATAGACCCAGCGTTTTGCTGGGAAAAGTTTCCGCGACATTGACGATTGCGAGGGCGGATTTTTCCCGATACGTTATTACTATTCTGTCAGAAGGATGGAGCCCCAAAAGACCTGCATATTCATTGTCCATGACCGCGGTAGGTTTTCCAGATTCGATGCCCAGAAGTTTGACTTTCAGCTCCATTTGTTTCCTCACTGTCCATGCTACAATTGAAAAGTATTAAATCACTCCGTAGGTGAAAAAGTTTGGGATGAAATGAATTGAAATACATTGATTTTGTTGACCTAGCGTATAGGCCAGGCGAAGACGATCTTGTATGCGATTTCTATGTGGAAACGTATGATAAAGAGACCGCAAAAATGGCGGGTGGGGTGGCTGCGGAGAGTTCTATAGGAACATGGACGGAGCTTGGAACAATGAAAGCTTACATGAAAAAGTTGCAGGCTGTCGTCTTTGACATTCGTAAGAACTCTGTGCGTATTGCGTACCCAATGGAACTGTTTGAGCGAGGTAACATACCGAACATTTTGAGTAGCATTGCTGGAAATGTCTTTGGCCTGAAAGATCTGAAAAACCTGCGGCTTAGCGATGTAGGCATACCTGAAAAGATTGTAGCAAGTTTTAAGGGGCCAAAGTATGGCA
>CP070636.1:1235624-1239159 GCA_020356305.1 Candidatus Bathyarchaeota archaeon
TCTCCATCTCTTCAGGCGTCATCTTCATCGGTTCAGACATTTTATAACAACCCTTTCACTAGTTAATTTGCGCATTCTAATTTGAAACAGTACAAGCTTTTAAATATGTGTGACTGTTGTCACACAGTCACACAACCTTAAAAGCACGTGCATTCGCATAGACTTTTGGTGGTTAAATGCCGAAAAAAGAAAAAACCAAGATGAAGAAGTCTGAGAAAAATTGTGTGTATGTCTGTGATGTCTGCGGTTGCGAGATAGTGTGTACAACAGCTGGTCGAGGTCCTCTCGTCTGCTGCGATGAGATAATGTATTGCTGCTAGCTTCTTGGTGCGCACGCTTAGGAATCCATTCCTAACCTCTTTATAAACGGCTTGGAAACGAATTCCGAAGACTCCTTAATCTTCCCTCTTTTTTTGCAAAAGAATGCATTCATGCCGAAGCATTTTACAAGGTAGGTGGTTCAGGAAAAAACAGCGTGGCCAGTAGCAGTCCATTAACCGTTGGTTGGTTGGGTTAAAATTTAGCTTTCAAGCGGGAGGGAGAAATTGCGCGTGCATCTTTCAATATGTCTAGATTGACAAATACTTGCTTGGATCACTTTAGAATAGAAGAGGGACAAAATAATGTTTAATTAGGGAAGAAGCTCTTTTTAGGCTTAGATTTAGCAATATAAACAAAACGTTATATCTCAAAAGAAAATTACGAGTCGTATCACGTGTGTGCGCGCGTTGTTGGCATGCATGCAAATGCTCAATTCATGTGCGCCCTTTGCTCCGTAGATAATATGTGACGAGGCTCTTTGCCACTATTCTTCCCTTGTTGTCTTTTACTTCCACGTCACTTAAGGAAATCGTTTTGCCTCTGTGCACGATTCGAGCTTCAGCAACTAAAAGACCCGACTCCACTGGCGCCAAGAAATTTATTTTCATTTCAACAGTTACGGGAGTAGTCTCCACCCCAGCTGAACCTACCGTTGCCCAAGCTGCAGCGGAATCAGCTAGGCTTGCTATGGCTCCTCCGTGAACTGTCTTCAAGAATTGAAGGTGTTTCTCCTCCAATTCCATGGTTAAACGAGCATAACCATCCTTTACTTCTCGGATTTTCATATTCAAAAGGGTGTAGTAGGGACAAGTCTCTCCGCGTTTTATCAAATCTCGAAGAATATCCATAGTTCAAACACCTGGAGAACCAAACAGTTGTTCTTTGTCAAATATAAAAAGCGCGCGCAGTCAAAAAAATCGCAATGCTACAACCACTATTATTCATTGAACAAAAGGTCGGTTCCTAATTCAGTAATATGAAGTGAGAATTCATAACCGATTTAATGGCGAGAGTTATTCTTTTTTTCTAGAGGATTATCGTTGCTTCAGATTTCAGATGGCCATCAGAAGATAGCTGGAAGAAAGATTATTGTTTACAAGCCTACCGTTAGTCCTGATAGATTGAAACTCATTGCAGAGAAAGTGAAGGATGAATTGTTTGTTAAGCGTTTTTCGAAGCCTAGACCAGAAGATATACAGCTTGTTTCAATTGACAGGTGTTATGAATCATATCATCTTGTTAACGCGAACTGCAGCGCCAATATTTGCAGGAAGAGGGTTTACATTCTTGATGTTGACGAAGAAATTGAGGAAGTGAAGATTTTAGGGAAGAAATTGAGACCAGAAACATTTTTTGGCCCAACTGAGGAGCCTCGCAAAGTAATCAAACTTGAAGCTGAAGAATTTTTCACCTACGAGAAAACGTTTTACATGGTCTTTGACCAAGACAACCGCGAAATCTCACTTGATCAGGTGCCTACTGGCCCTTCTGAAGAAAAGCCCGAACAAATACTGGAAAGGTTCTGCAAAAAGGCAGCGAAGGATAAGATTTCCTATCGCGGGGTGAAGGAGATTTTGAAGAGTGGAATTGCCAAGAGAGTGTTGAAGGGAGATAGAGTTGAAAATGAGAATTTCCAAATCTTCGAAGACGCTGTGATCTACAGCCCGGTTTTTGAAATCTTGTTTCGGAACGCGAAGACTGGCGAGGAGAAAAAAGTCAAAATCGATGGTGTCACCTACACTCCTAGAAATCTAGGAGAGAACAAAAATGCTTAATGAAAAACTGCGCGGGAAACTTCAACCTAGACGTCTCCTGCCAAATCTAGCTTGCATATTATTAATAGTCTTCGGGGCTATTACTCTGGCGTGGGTTGGCTGGTTAACATGGTATGACATAACCGTGTGGGGCAAAGCTATCACTAGCATACTCTTCAGCTCCAGAACAGGCGAGTATATGTTCCCCACTCTGGGAATAGACATGAGAGTAATACACTATTTTCTGATAGGCTTAACACTCCTTCTCTCAGGGGCACTTGCGTCTCTTCGAATAAGGAGCAAAGCCTCCAAACCAAATCGCAACCATCCTTTGAATATTCAACCACTAAATGACAAAGGAGAGGAGCCTATGGCTGAAGCACTCGTGAAAAAAGAAAAAGCAAGGGCTCTTGACGAAAAAATCTTCTCAGGATGTCTCCATGAATTCGGGTACCTTGCGAGTCGTCCTAAGAACACACCTATTCCAAACGAGTGCATTATCTGCCAAAGGCTTGGGGACTGCATGGTGGCGACAGTCGTTACCAAAGAACAGTAATTGAAAATTGCGCGCGCCTGATGCATGCATGAGTTTTCGTTGTCTAGGCTTGATGTCGGTTCGTCTGCAAGTATGACTTTTAGGGTGTTGGCTAATGATCTTATGGTTGCTACGCGTTGTCTTTCTCCTCCGCTTAGGGTTTCTGGAAGTCTTTGCGCGCAAAAGGGGGTACCGAACCGTTCAGCACACGAATATGCTTGAATCAGATTCTACGTAAGTAACCCTTTTATTTTGATTTCTCCCTAGTTCAAGTTGCGATATCCCCTATCGCGGGCCTCGAGGCGCATGTGCGCCGATGACAGACTCTTCCCGTCTTGTCTCAGAGAAATTGGACAACAAATCCGCCTTTAAATTTGTCAGAAATCGTGATTTGCATATAGGAATTACTGTTTGTGGGGAGTTGTATTTGCGTTCTACTGTTGGAAAGTAATGTTTAAATACAGATCCATTATATGGTTTAGTGAGACATGCGATAGGGGATATTGGAAAATGCGGAGAAAAATTGTTGTCTCAAAGACAAAAGCGGTCATAGCGACTTCAGCAACCATACTGCTTCTGTTGGCTTTGTCCATTGGAATGATGGTGCAAGCACAACCACGCAAAAGTCCGAAGCCAGGAGATCCCGGTTTCAGTGGGCTACATTTCAATCTGAACATCCATGGAGTTCCAGACGGAGTCGACAAAATCAAAAACGACAGCGCAGGCTCAGGGCGCCATTCAATTTTCATCCCTCTGAATACAAACAACAATAATATCACTATTTTCATCGCAGTTGCCACTGACCCCAACCAAAACTGGACGGTTCTCGACTGTGACGCAACAACAGACGGAAACGTCAGTATCATCCTTCCAAGATACATCTGGGTAATCGTTACCAACGGCAATGATTGGACGTTGGAGCAAA
>CP070636.1:1239259-1243090 GCA_020356305.1 Candidatus Bathyarchaeota archaeon
CACGACAATTAACTGTGAAAATCATGTGATTGGTAGCCCGGGAGAGATTCGAACTCTCGTCAGCGGGTCCAGAGCCCGCCATGCTTGACCACTACACTCGGCGGAAAGATTTCTTCCTCCACCGGGCTTCCTTCTTCCCGGGCTAAATAAGAGAACCCTTCAATCTTCTTAATAAATCTCTCATCTGGACAGTATCCTCGTTGCAGGAACTCCAAAGAGAGAGCGCAACAATGTTCACGAGAACGATGTTATTGCAGAGACAGGCAATGTAGACTCTATATGAAATAGAGACAAACAAACAATGTAGGACTCTAAGCTAACGGTCCAATGAACCTGCGGATCAAACTCTTTCTTTGTCGACGGACATTGAGAGCCGTGTCTCTAGCCAGTTTCAAAATGTCTTCCGTCTCCCGTTTAGTGATATCTTTCACGTCGAAGGCTTCCACAGCGGTTTCATACAATTGAGTAGGCGTTTCCTTGAAGCTCTTGAGGGAACGAAAAAGAGTTGTGTAGTTGAGCTTGACGCCTTCCACAGTAGACGCTAGCCACGCATAGTTTTCGAGCAGATCGGCCAAGACGTGAAGCACAAAATGAGAAGCCTCAGCGTACATGCCAGCGTGAACAATTTCGTGTGACCTCGCGTTCATGCCCCGCAGGAACTCAGGCTTTCCATAATATTGTAACTTAGACCTCGCCTTGCAATGCAGAGAACCTAGGGCAGAAGCGTTGTCCTTCATGAAGAACGAAATGTCATCCCAAGCGGCCGTGAACAAATCCAGTTTCTCTTGAGCGTCGCGGCGATTCAACATGTCCAGGCGAGCCACAGTAAAATATGCAGATAAGAATTGGGGATACGCCAATTTCGTAGCTGATCTTTCAAGAGCTGCAACAAAACGAGTGTTGGAGATGGGAAGCAGACTCGCCTCGAGGAGAATGTTTAACATGGATTCTAACCCTATGCCTGCAAACACAGAGGCACTTTGAAAATCTCCGCGATTGTAAGCCGAAGTGGCTCTGCTCAGGTATATGTCGGATTCCACGAGATATGCGTCCGTTCGAATGCCAACACGTTCAGGCTTTTGATAGGTTCGGGAGATCCGATCTTTTAAGGTCGTCAGCAACCAGTCTCTGTCATACAAGACGATTGTCTCATAGAGTTTTTGATCAACTTCAGATGGAACTGAACCCGTGACGCATTGCTTGGAGATGTAGTTCAAGTCAACAAGAAAATCGTTACACTCAAGGCGATCCACGTGTTCGTATTGGAAGTCACGCCTATCTAAAACCAGTAGATCCACATCGCTGCTAACGGCCGCATCGCCTCGACTCCAGCTTCCGAACAAGCCGACACCAGAAACAGTTTCTCGTCTGCTTAGCTTCCGAACAACCTTTTCCAAGGCGACACGAAGCTTTTCAGGCAGACGAGCCAAATCTACACCTTCCAATTGTAACAAAACAACTGTCCAATTTAACGTTAACAGGTAATAAATAGGCTGGATCCCGTCTACAAGTGAGTCAGTTAACACTTTCAACGAACGATAAGAATGTTTATGAAACCTAACCGGAAATATGCTTTGGAAAACCGCAAGCTTTATATATTAATACATGTCCCTTGATTTAGCACGGCGGGGCCAGATGAGCGTCTTCTCACGGTACACGTTGTGGTGAGGAGTCACCTCTTGTGACGGTTCTTTCGCCTAGGTTACTCCATAGAGGAGAAAAGTTAATGGAAAAGGCAGAAACGCATCAGCGGTCTGCAGACAAGTGCCCTGAGTGCAGTAGCAAAAACCTTATTCATGATTACGATACTGGTGAGACGATTTGCAGTAGCTGCGGCCTCGTACTTCGCGAGCAGATGATGGACAAGGGTCCGGAGTGGCGAGCCTTTACGCAGGAAGAGAAGGCTTCTAGAAGCCGTGTAGGCATTCCCACATCTTACTCTGTGCACGATAAGGGCTTATCAACTGCTATAGGACGAGTGGACCGCGACGCGTTTGGACGCAAGCTGCCCCTTTCCACACGCCTCCAAATGTGGAGGTTGCGGAAGTGGCAGATAAGATCTCGAGTCCACTCTTCTGTTGACAGAAACTTGGCTCAAGCCATGGCGGAGCTCGACCGCCTTTCCGACAAAGTTTATGCTCCTGGACCGGTTAAGGAAAAAGCTGCGGTGATCTACCGCAAGGCTTTGGACAAGGGTTTGGTTCGAGGAAGATCCATCGCCGCCATCGCGGCTGCTGCGCTTTATGCTGCTTGTCGAACGAGTGAGACTCCGAGAACCCTGCGGGAGATCGCTGAGGCCAGTCTTGTCGACAAAAAGGATGTTGCTCGATGCTATCGACTTTTGCTGCGTGAACTGAATATTCGTATGCCCATTGCTGATCCTCTAACGTACATTTCTAAAATAGCTGAGAGAACCGGCATAAGTGGTCCAACCCAAGGACTTGCGATTAAGATTCTTGGGCAGGCGAAACAGAAGAGGGCTGCGTCAGGTAAAGATCCCATGGGTCTCGCGGCTGCCGCTCTTTACATTGCTTGTTTACAAAACAGCGAGAAGAAAACGCAAAAAGATATCGCGGAGGCTGCCGGGGTGACTGAGGTTACTGTAAGAAATCGCTACAAGAGTCTCAGGAGAAACTTGGGGCTCAAGTTGCCAGACTAGCTTTCTGTTCTTCCTCTTTTTCCAGTTCCAGCACGATGGGACCTTTGTAGCCACAGTCTTCACAACAGTACTGTTCAGGTGTTAGCCAAACGTCAAAGCTGCTGGAGAGCCGGAGTTTAGGGCTTCCACATCTGGGACAGAGTTTCAAAGTTGGGCCTCTTCGTTTCATGCTCTTAAGTACGTCACGAAAATCTTTGAGAAGGCCCAGTTTTTTCGCCCTCCCAATTGTTATTGGACTTCCACGTTCTCTTTTGGATATCCAATCTCAACCAGGTATGAGTGCACTCTTTGTCGGTGGTCGCCTTGCAGTAGGATCTGATTGTTTTTCGCGGTGCCTCCGCAGGCACAGAAAGTTTTGAGTTTTTGAGCAAGTCTCCCCAAGTCTGTGTCTTTGTCATTAATGCCGTCTACAACGGTGACTGCTTTTCCCCATTTACGTGTTTCCAGTCTCACTCGGATTCTTTGTTGTTCCTTGCTGATCTCTTTGCAGGCACATATGTCGAGAGGTAGTCCACATGTGGAACAAATTTCAGCCATGATGCTCGTCCCTATTATGATTAGAGAGAACTATTTAAGATTTTCAACCATCCTTGTTTACGCGGCTTAGAGCCCATGCTTAAGTCTTTTGTAGGTATCGTAGTCTACATATTCTATGTCGCTGTTTTCTACTTGATTCTGAACCGTGAACTTTCTTCGTCGCCTTTTCTCCTGTATTTGGCTGGTCGCTACGAAGGAATACGCGTCGCTTCCTGCCCCTGACCCATAACTCACTATGACAATTCTTTCATCAGGTTTAGCTATATCCAGGACAGCTGCCAGACCAATGGGCGAAGAACCAGAATAGGTATTGCCGAAGTTAGCAACCTTCAAACCGGGCATATACTGGTCCTCCTTGAACCCTAGCGCCTTGGCCACATTGACGGGGAAGCCGATGTTGGGCTGATGAGAAACAAAATAGTCGACATCATTAGGTTGAAACTTCAGCTTCTCCATGAGCCTTTTGGCTGCTTTCATCACGTGTTTGAAGTAGGCTGGTTCACCAGTGAATCGTCCACCGTGTCTTGGATATGACTCCAAGTTCCTCCTCCACAAGTCTGGAGTGTCTGAGGTGCAAGAGTACCAGCCTTCGAGCTCAGCGATAACATCGTGCATACCGAATATGAAGGCGGATC
>CP070636.1:1243190-1250728 GCA_020356305.1 Candidatus Bathyarchaeota archaeon
CATTTTTGGAGTTTTATTTTGGGAGTGAAATTGCTCCAGGTGGTTACGGGTGGATATTTCCTAAAGGTGAAGACACTGCTTATGTTGGTGTTGCCATTAGCCAAGGTGATGCAGTGAAGGCCCAGCAATGCCTGAAATATTTTGTCCAAAATCACGTGATCTCGTCTGGTAGACTTCGAGATGCTCAACCGCTAGCATTTCACTCAGGTATTTTGCCGATAGGCCCCATGCTAGATAAGTTTGTTTATGACGGGTTAATAGTTGTTGGCGACGCCGCCTGTCAGGCAAGTCCTTTGTTCGGAGAGGGGATAAGATATGCATTGAAAGCTGGGAAAATAGCTGCGGAAGTTGCGGCAGAAGCCTTGGAAGATGGCGACAGTTCCAGAAGAAAACTGGAGAAATTTGAGAGAAGAGTCAGAAAAGAAATATTGTCAAACTACAGTCTTCTTTACAAGATACATCTTTACGAATGCTCGAGAAAAGATGAAGATTTTGAGAAGCTCTTCGATGAACTTGAGAAAATGTTTCAAAACGATTCTGGACGACGTTTTCTAATAAAACTTTTTCGTAGTGAGATCACCAAGTGGGACATCACAAAAGCTGGTTTTAAATTCTTACTGAAGATGCTTGCGAGCCATCAAAGCTAGCATTGGGTGCACATCTTGAGATGCATGCATTAATGGCTAACTTGTACGCTGGGTGAAAAGGTTGACTTATTTCCAGAACGAAAGAAATATGCGCGCGCAGTACAGAGGGATGCCAATGAATCGGATAACGCTGAGTCAGGCAAATCATTTTGTCTTGCGAAAACAACATCTGATAGACGAATCGAGAAGTGAGGATGTTGTTCAAATAGTGAGAGACGTTGGTGGTTTGCATGCCACCAGCTCCAAAACACCCTATTTGTCACTGTTTTCAAGAATGAGAAAATTTTCTAGAGAAATATTGGACGAAGAACTCTACAAAAAGAGGAACCTCGGGAAAATTCGTTACATTCGGAAAACAGTCTTTATCCTGCCAAAGGAAACAATCTCGGCTGCATTTGTCGCAACGAGAAGTCTGGTGGAACCCACCTCGGAGCAATATTCAAAATTTCTGGGGATTTCCGAAAAACAGTATGAAACGATCTCAAAGAGAATTATGAAAATCCTTGAAGGCAGAGGTATGACGACCAAGGAATGCAAGAAGGAGCTAGGAACGGCATTGAACATTTCTCCAATCGTTAACCTGATGTGCGATAAAGGCCTATTAATACGAGGGGAGCCGCAAGGTGGGTGGAAAAGCAACATTCACACATACTACCTGTTTCGTGAATATTTTCCCGACGTAGATTTGAAGGCAATTGATGAAGGTGAAGCGAGGAGGCTTGTGGTAGAACAGTACCTTGCTTCATTTGGACCCGCAACTGGAAATGACGTTGCTTGGTGGACAGGATTTCCCAAAGGCCAAATAAGACAGATTATTACAGGTCTTCAAGACAAAGTTTCCTCTATCAGAATTCCAGGTACAGAAGCTGAATATCTCGTGTTGTCTTCGGACAGATCGTCTTTGATTCATATGAAAACACCAAAGAACCCTGTGATAAACATGCTACCAGGCCTTGATCCGTACCTGATGGGCTACAAAGATCGTGAAAGATACCTTAGCTCTAAATACTATAATTATGTCTTTGATCGGTCGGGAAACACCACGTCAACGATTCTAGTAAACGGGGAAGTCATCGGAATCTGGGATTTTGCTGATAAACATGAACCCCTAATCAAACTGTTCTTATTTGAAGGAGTAAAAGAATCATTGTTGAAAGACATTCACTTTGCCGCAAAGAAAATCGGAGAATTTATCGCGTACAGAGAAGTGCAAACAAAAGAATGCGACTGCATGGTTCCTCTGACACAGAGAACTGCTGGAAGCGTTATGTCGCCCCTCAGAGACTGTTGATTCGTGAGACCGAGAGGTTGAGAAACATGGATAACTGGAAATCTTTGTTGAAAGCAGACCCAACAAATTGGTTGTTGGAAAAAGAAAATCCTTCAGTAAGATATCTTACCCTAACTGAAATCCTCGACAAAACCGAAATTGATCCAGAAGTAATGAAAGCGAAGAATGAAATTATAATAATAGGAGCGGTTCCCGAGATTCTCGCTGAACAAAGGACTGAAGGCTATGCACGCGCGCATTCTTCGTTCTTAACCTTTTGCCTCCGCGGGGCTGCTAAAATGTAATTCGATCACCTTACCTCGTCTTCGAAGAAATGTGAGTAAGCCCAAGAGAAGGAGCATCAAGCCTAACAGAAGATAGTATATTAATCTCATACCTATCCCTAGGTTTATGGCTTCGCCTGTTCTAGAGCCGAAGAATATAAGGGCGATATCTTTACCCCACGTAGTCATATCATACCACGCTAGCCAGCCGATCCAAACTAGAATAATCGATCCTAAAGCTGTTAGAAACAAGCTAGGCAGATTCGTGCGTCCGCGCATGTGTAGGTACGTGTTTAGCTTGATGAGGCAGTGGGGGCACGCATAGTAATATCCTGTCGGTAGCGTTGATAAATCGTTTAAGCGAATTGGCTCTTCAATCTCTCTTTTGCATTTGGGATTTGGACAAATAATTCGTCGCTTGCGCATGGGGGTTCTCCATATTATGTATTACGATTACCTATACAATACTTATCTGTCGCTGATTATTAATACTTATTGTTGTAGAAACTGGTAGATGCGCGCGCGTGGTTTCAAATATCACTTTTTTCCTAAAGTCCATTTATGAAATCATAAAGGACCCTTACGCGCACTATTTTTTTGGTGTCGACACCGTCTTCTAAGAATGAGAATATTAAGTATTCACATGCAAAAATGTACATTGGAATCGAAAGGGCAGCCCGCCTCGGCTGATCCTACTCTGATCTCCTCTTTGCACGAGATGACTTTTTCTTGCTCTGGAACCTCAGTTTGTCCTCTTCCAAGCTATAGGTCTTTTTCAATTCATCGAAGTACCAAGACCTTTGGGATGCGTAATGAATTGCCAAGCCAATCCCGAAGATGAGTGATATAAATCCAACAACTGTCAAGCCCATGCCTAAAAGACCATGGGTTTCAGTCAGGTGATACGGTAGGAAAAGAAACCATTGCATATTGGTTGTTGTCGTGACGGTTACTAAGATACCCCCGATAAGTAAAACCGCTCCCAGAACTCCTATTAGGAGGGAAACAGATTCGTTGTGCCTTGATTCTTCCGCTCTCTCATGCAAATAATTGGTGAAACCTATCAATGTGTGTACCTGCTTTGAAATTCTGTAGATGTCAATTCTATGTAAACTTTGTTAATCATCAATTCATATGACAAAAACTTAGCAACAATACAGTTCTTTGGAGGCGAAAAGAATGGTCAAGTGCCCATAACATAAGTGCGCGTGCATGAATATTCTTGCTTGAGAAATACTCTATTTATGTTAGGAAATGAGAAGAAAGTGTCGTTGGACTAGTTCAGTAAGGGGAAGTACAGGGGATATGCCATATTACATAGCGGAGATACGTCTCAGGGGAATTGCCGAATACCTTTTAGTAATCGAGAAAATATACAGCAACGAATATAGGGCCAGAAGAGCTGTCAATCAAGAGAAGAACAACTTTGTGCACAGTAGAGGAAAAGAGAGATTTGAACGCGAGGAAAAAGCTCGAAGGAAATATGGCCTTCTCCTGAACGAAGCGATAAGTACCCTAAAAGAGAAACTCAATGTGGTGCGGATGCACAAAAAGAAGGTTGACGTGACACCGAAAAAAGAGGTTTGGGCAGTGTTTGGTTCCACTACACCCATCGAAGCCGTTGAAATTTACGGTAGGGGCAAACTAGCCGCAAATAGCATTGAAGAACTGCAGAAACTTCTCAGAAAACGCGGAAACATAGACCTGTATGTCACGTAATCATTTGGGTTTCTTAAACTATCGATGGGCATTCTTACCTGCATGTTTACATTTTGATTTCTTTTTCCAGCCATTGAATTTTCTTTTCTCTGTGCCTCCAGAACAGGTCAGTGACTATGTAATGAAAGGCTAGCCGCACGCGCGCAACCAGGGAAGATGTCGCGTGATCTTCTTCTTTTTTCTGCATGTGCGGTTTTGTCTTGAGTACAAAAGAAAAACTTTAGACGTACCCCGACACCTATTGTCTTACGATGTCAACTAAACGTTCTGCGACAGGCCAGCGTGCTGCCAAAAAAGGGATTCTCGCAGGCGGCTTACTCACCGTCATAGAGTTTACTGGAGGACTGGCTTCTGGTAGCCTAGGGCTGCTATCAAGTGCTTTCAACACTTTGACAGATTTCATAGCGGCGGTTATCACGTTTTTCGCCGTCAGGGAAAGCAGTAAACCTCCCGACGAGGTTCACATGTATGGACATGAGAAGATCGAGTCTGCCGCAGCAATAGGTGAGATTCTTCTTCTTTTCATCGTGTGCTCATGGATAGGGTACACTGCTTTCTCAAGATTGATGTTTGGAGGGCAAAAGATTGAGTTATTCTGGATAGCTTTGGGCACCAACTTTGTTTCGATCCTTGTAGACATGTTTGCCTACTGGAACCTTAAAGGGTCCTCCAAAAAACATAAAAGCCAAGTTATGGAAGCATGTGCACTCCACTTCATGAGCGACCTCCTCATCGCTGTAGTTGTAATAATCGGTTTAGTGTTTTATTCGTTTGGAGTGTGGCACGCAGACTCAATTGCCGCTCTATGCATCGTCGGTTACATAATCTATTCGGGCTTGAATATAGTTAGAGATTCCTTTAGCACGCTTGTAGACGCAGCGCCCAAGGACGTACTGGATGAAATAAAAGAACAGATCCTTCGGGTAGATGGAGTCAAAGATTGCCACCATCTCAGGGTCAGGCGGGCTGCCTCAAAATTCTTTGTGGATGCTCACGTAGAGATCGACGGACAGATTCCTTTAAATCAAGCCCACTCAATAGCCTCGAGCATAGAGGAACAGATCGTAAAAGTCTTCCCTGACTCAGACACCTTGATACATACCGAGCCTCACATTGGAGAGGACCCCATAGCGGTGATCAGAAACATGGCCTCACAAATTTCTGAGATCAAAAATATACATGGAATAGCTGTGGAGACTCTCGGCGAGAAACTTTCGGTCGCTTACCACCTTGAACTCGAGCCTGAAATCTCGGTTAAATCTGCTCACGAAATCGCGAATCGTTTAGAGGAACGCCTCAAAACAGAACTCAAGAACGTTTCCGCAATAGTAAGCCATCTCGAGCCGGCTATCGGACTAGTGAAATCCTATTCCAATTCACAACCATCACGAAGGTTACAAAAGCGGATAACTCAGGTTTGCCAGAGTCTATCTGAAGTCCAATCTGTTCATGAGATCCAGATCTTAACCCATCACGGAAGATATAGTGTAACCTTGCACTGCACAATTGATGACTCGATGACTCTGGTTCAAGCTCACGAGGTCGCCACTAAAATAGAGGAAAAGATTAAGATGACCAACGAGAAGATCGATCAAGTGAATGTACATTGTGAACCGCGAGAGGATTCGAGTTGACTTGAATCGACAACACTTCAGAGAACTGATCTAGTGTCGCGCGCGGTTAAACATACTTATTAGAGGGCTACTCCTGTTTTTGGCTCTGTCTGTCGCACCTGAATAGTTTTTGTCCATTCTTTTTGCAGTGTGAATTGTTTGGGCTCTCCGCCGACGCCGTAGTTATAGTTTACACCAAGACTCAAAGTTACTCTGATTTGAAGGGTATTGCCTGCTTTCGCTCCCTCTGGCTTGAACTCAAACGTAACTTGCCTGTCGCATCCATCTGTAATATATATGGTTTTGTTGCATAGCACGAAACCTGTTGCGTTGGTTATTTGAAATCTTAGACGTAACGAAACATTTAGGTTGTGAAACTCTATGTTTTGGAATCTGTTTTCAGACGTTACTTTTTCTCTTTGAACATATCCTTTCCCATTGAACGGAGAATTACCGAAAATCCGTGCACTATATGCTTTTGCCTCCCAAGAATAATTTGCACCGGACAACGGTGACGATGTAATTGGATTGGCTTCATAAGATAATGAAAGCACTGTCGTATCGTATCTATAGACGAACCATACCAACAAAGACGCTATCAGCGCTACCAAAACCACTAAAACTGCTACCACAATTCTCTTCTTCAACACTTACACCTCGAACCGGTTTTTTGATTGCTGCCCTGCTCTTAATCTGGCGGCAACCATAAGCTTTCTGCATACAAAATACATATTACAACATCTTTAACATACCACGCTTCAAGGGAACGACTCATTAAAACGCAGATCTGAGGCTATCCTTTCCATTCTGGGCCACAAGTTAATCCAAATAGCCGTCTTCAACAACAAGATTGAATAGGCGAGCGTGCTCGTCAAGCTTTAAATTCGATTTCGCTGAATCTAGACTATGTGATTAGGATGAGTGCCTCAGAAAAGAAGTTTGTTTTTGGTTATGAAGTGATCGGAATGATTTTCATAATTATGCTTGGAAGCGTACTTCACTTTACTTTCGAATGGTCCGACCATCAATCAATCATCGGTGTGTTCTCGGCTGTAAACGAGAGTGTATG
Organism: Candidatus Bathyarchaeota archaeon; assembly: GCA_020356305.1. Next base: position 1,249,793 of record CP070636.1, read on the forward strand.
GGAGCATTTGAAATTAGGTTTCTGGCCAGCATTGCTTTATGCAATTATCGAATACAGGTTCTTGAGGAAATCCGTCAACAACTTTCTTTTGGCGAAAACCATCGGCATGTATGTTATACCCGTCGTTATCGCGGTCTCATTCTATTCGTACACCGCTATTACTGGAGAAAGCGTGTTCATAATAGACATTCTAACCTTTATTGTAGCGGTCATAATCGGGCAACTTTCAAGTTACAAGTTTTTGACTTACAAGAAAATGACAGACCAATTGGAAAAATCTCTTTAGTCGCACTAGCCTTGCTATGCCTTGCATTTGTGATTTTCACTTTCTATCCACCACATCTACCAATATTTCAGGATCCAATCAGCGGAGAATATGGGATTATCAATCATTCACACCAGTATAACGCGCATGTGTGCGCGTGCCTTAAACTAGAGCATCTCAATAATGGAGTTGAGATATGAGACTGCTCTTACCGGCGCAACAGCAATAGAACTGGGATGAGAAACCGAAACTGCGCTGTGCAAAAACAAATAAAATTCGCATCGAAAATATTCATTATCCTTAAAGGACAGGGTTGTGTGCGAAATGGGGATTCTCGAGTTGAGACTAGTCAAAAAACTATTAGACCGCAATGGTATAACTTATGAAACTACAGAACATGAGCCAGTTTACACCTCGGAACAAGCGGCTAAGGTGAGAGGAGTGGAATTGAAAACCGGCGTAAAAGCTCTTGTGCTTAAGACCGAGGAGGGAAGTTTTGTTATGGGGCTAATTGCTGCCGACAAAAAAATAGACCTTAAAAAGTTGGCAAAGATTGCCAGAACCAAGAAACTGCAATTAGCTTCTCCCCAAGAGGTGTTGAAGATAACTGGTTGTGAAGTTGGCTCTGTACATCCTTTTGGAAACTTGCATAGGCTTCCCACCTACTTGGA
>CP070636.1:1250828-1253580 GCA_020356305.1 Candidatus Bathyarchaeota archaeon
CTGATGGCCACGTGCTTGGGTGTTAGAGCATCTATGTACTTTTCTTGATTGGTTTTTGGGTTTCCCTTGGACCCGCTCAAAATCTTAAGCTGCGCGCGGATGCAGCCTTCCACGATCTCTTCAGGATTGTCCGTTTTGAGGAGCCGGGTCTCTTCCCATTTTAGTCCCGAGTCGCCACTCTGAATGCGCCAACAGAAGCGACAGTGCATAGTGCAGTAAAGAACTGTGGGCGTCATCTGTATGCACTGATGGCTCTTTATTCCGTAAAACCTCTGTTTGTAGCATGGTCGATTGTGCACGAGAGTCTCGTAGAGCCACCTGCAGCGCTTCACGGCGGAGTGCTCCCCAACCAAGTGGTACCTCTGAGTTTTCAACAATCGAATGAGATCGTTAGAAATCAAGGACCGCAATGCTTAGTCACCAGCACTTCAAGGGACATAAGAATCTTCATAACTAATTAGGGTAACCTTAGAGAGAGCTTTTTGTGGAAGCCTAAACTTCACGTGTTAGGAGCCGTCAAATGATAAAACTGAAAAATCCGCGGGGGAACATCGAAGGCATGGAGGGACCCCTCCGAGCAGAGCGAGAGACCGAAGAGTAGCCTCTGCGCCCGCGCGAAGATTTATAATGAGCTGAGCGTACTGCTATAATGACAATGAAAATGAGCGGTGGAGAATGAGAAGCATCGTCTTCTCAGTGTGGTCAACGAATGATAGAAGGCGCTAGAACTTTTTTTCGAAGAATCAGATCATATCTGCGCATTACGCAAATGAGTCCTATTGCCAGAAGATACTTCGTCAAGAACGGCTTTGACGGCTCGATGACCGTACTTGGCATTGTAATCGGCTCCTGGATTGTTGAAGTCAATCAGCCTGAGATAATTGTCACCGCAGGCTTAGCGGCATGTCTAGCTATGGGGGTGTCTGGACTTTTTGGCGCTTTCATGACCGAGAGGGCTGAAAGAAAGAGGCATCTCAAAACTCTCGAGGCTGCCATGCTCACAGACCTCACTAACTCTATACAAAGTGACGCGTCTGACTTTGTTTCTGTGTATGCTGCAGTCATTGATGGAGGATCACCCATGTTGACGGCAGTGATCTCTCTTATTCCCTTCATCCTTACGTTGACAGGAATAGTCGTCATCTGGGATGCCTACATCATCTCATTGATTCTCACCTTAGCTACACTGTTTTCTCTAGGTCTTTATCTCGGAAGAATCGCGAAGGAGAACATTTTGTTGTATGGTGTCGAGACAGTTGCCGCGGGAATACTCATAATAGCCGTAGTCTTCATTTTAGGGGCCATGTAATCTCTATCAACCGAATTGTGCACGTAGAGTTGCATATATGGAAGGTTATGCACGCGTGTCAGCTGGTGCGACTTGTAGCGTGTCAGTCATAGTGCCGGAAAAACGAGAGATGTACGTGTCTTTTGGAAACCCTTGTGAGAATGAATATCATAAATATATGGTTCAATCGAGCATGCATGCATGAGCTCATTTCTTGAAGTAATCTTTCATCCTTTTATTTTCCGCGCGCGCTTAGGCGCTTATAGGATATTTGCCCACTTCTCTGGCAGTTCTTATCATCATGTCAAGACTCTCGGGTGAAGTATCTTTCATCAAAGGGCATCCGGTGCCTAAAACGACGCCGCCGCCCTCAGCGGTTCTGGTAACAATCTCGGTGACGTTCTTTCGGATTGCTTCAAGATCGCCGCTGGGCAACAGGTTTATTGCGTCAACCGGCATAAAGAAACATGTTTTACCTCTCAGTTTCTCTCTTATCTTGAAGATGTCAACTATGAAACCTTTCTTGCTTTCCTCAAAATGGTGAGCGTCAGGCTTCGTTTCTATAATCTTGTCGAGGATGGGCATTGGGTTCCCGCAGAAAGAGAGTATTAGTGGGATGCCAAATTTTCTTAACTTTTTGATTTGCATGCACTCGTAGGGGAAAGCAAACTTTTCGTAGAGGCTAGGGGAGATTATGTCTGTTGAAGCCCATATTTCTTCCATATAGAACGCCTCTGTGCCCGCCTCGACCAGCGCTTTGGCATATTCAATGGTTTGCGAGAGACACCATTCCATAGCCTTCTGTGCAAGCTGAGGTTTTCTATATAAAGCTAAAATCCATTCTTTAAGCCCCACCATGAACGCTGCATCGCCGAATGGAACTCCGAGGTGGTTGACTACTAACACTTTATTGCCAACGCGTTTGGATATTATCTCCACTTGCTCAAGTTCTCCGCTATGCAGAATGCTGTCGGAGTCGTTTATCTCGAGTTCCGGTATGTCTTCAATATTTGAGTATCCAGGTGGGTAGTGAGGTGCATTGTCTTTTGGCACAATTTGTTCGAGAAGCCATCCTCCTAATTGCCAACCGGGCTTCTTGGGTGTAACAATGTATTTGTCTCCGGCGTCTTCAATATTAACGTTTTTCCTCCAATCATTGGTGTGTCCAGTATACGCTAGTATCCAGTCATAACCATGTTTTTTCTGCGCCGCTAGAAGGATTTTCGCCTTCAGCTTGTTGCTTCCTAAATAGTAATCAGAAATTCTGAGTCCCAACAGTTTTGGGGCATGCCAAAAACCATCGTAGGGAGCTACAGGTATCACGTCAGGTTCTTCAAGGTTAATAGCTGCGAGCATCCTCTCTTTTGAACTCAAGTTTTTCTGCATTGCAAAGTTCTCCTAACGAGTGTAAGCTTAGATATATAAAAACCAACATGCGCACGCAAAAGTCTTTCAATATCAAAC
>CP070636.1:1253680-1262542 GCA_020356305.1 Candidatus Bathyarchaeota archaeon
ATGCCACCGGTGAATTTTGGGTTTTCAACTCGCCCATACCAGCCACAAGACACCTGATGTTCAACCTTAACCATCCAGTTCTCAGCAACAGATATGTGAGACAGGCTATAGCCCATGCTATCGACTACCCACATATAGTTGATGACATTCTGCCCCCGTACTGTCTTAAAGGAACCCTGCAAGCCACTCCTGTTTGGCCAATGATGGAATGGGCCTACCCGACACCTCCAGACGAAGTGCTATACAACATTGGGCCCTACGAGTACAACATTCCAGTGGCGCAGCAGTACATGAACATGTGGAAATATTCACTGGCCGAAAACACTGGAACACCCAACCCCACTCCGCCGCCACCTTACAATCCAGATCCAGACTTGGTGGCGTTGGGACCCGTTGGCGACAATGATTTCAGCGGTTTCGTTGAGATGAGTGACTTCTTCATCTGGGCGGAGAACGTTGGAACATACCCCGACGATTGGCCTTGGTATGCAGGCCAAGACATTGATCCCGACTCTAACAACGACGGTTACGTTGAGCTGGCTGACTTCTACCGATGGAGAGAAAACATCGGTGAACAATATCCGTTCGACGGAGCCAGATGAAAGCAAGCCATATGCGCGCGTGGAATGTTCTGGAAGTTTACATTCTCCTGTTAAATGTGTGAAACGGGTTTTTCAGCAAGGTTTCAACATTATTTCTTGTGGTTTGAAAGAAGCGTGAAAACAGTTTAGAATAGCAAAATCACAAATAAGTTTGTGTTTTTATGATATTTTGCTTATTAATATTCTTCACACAAGCTTTAAAACATCTAGAATGGCTAATAATCGGATACATTCCCGTCATAACATTTAGGTGAAGAAATGTCTAAGCTGACCGCAAAAGCTCCCAAGCTGAGTTTTGACGAAATCTTGAACAAAGTTGTCTCTGCTGAAAAGTGTGCCGGATGCGCTGCCTGCGTTGTCGTCTGCCCAATAGGTTGCTTAGAATACTCGAAAGAAAAACCAAGATTAGTGAATAAATGCACGGCGTGTGGAATTTGCTCCAAAGTCTGTCCTAGATACGACTTCAACCGTTCAGCGATAGAAACATTTCTGTTCGGAAGGGAAAGAAAACAAGAGGAAGACTTTGGCATTCATCGTCGCATAGTTGTCGCCCAGGCTAGCGATGAACGTATACTTCAGGGTTGCCAAGATGGAGGGGTAGTGACAGCGCTTCTAATATCTGCTCTGGAAACTGAACTGGTGGACAGCGCCGTCGTGTCTGGAATTGACAAGGACAGACCTTTTTATCCCGTTCCGAGGCTTGCAACAACTCCAGACGAGATTCTGGAATGTGCCGGAACAAGATACTCCTACTCGACAAATTTCCTTGCCTTTCAAGAAGGAATCAAACAAAAGAAGAAGAGCATAGCTTTCGTTGGAACCCCATGTCAAATTCACGCTCTGCGAAAAATTGAGATGATTCCTCTGAAAAAATACTCTAACCCACTACAAATAGCCATTGGACTAATGTGCACTGAATCCTTCACATATGAAGGGTTTATGAAGAACCACATCCGAAGAAAACTCGACATCAACCTACATGATATAAGCAAAATTAACATCAAAGGAAAAATCTTGATTACCACCAAATCTGGAAAAATAGAAACTATCCCACTTGCCGAAGCCAAAACATATACCCGCAAAGGCTGCGTCCCATGCACCGATTTCTCTTCTGAGCTCGCTGACATCTCAGCGGGTGGTCTGGGACTAAACAATTGGACCTTCACGATTATTCGCACTGAAAAGGGCGAACGATTCTTTGAAAGTGCCGAAGAGAGAGGGTTACTTAGAACGAAGCCTTTTGAGGAAGAAAAGAGAGCTTTTGATTTGCTGCTTAAGCTATCCAAGAAGAAACGAAGAGCATCCATTGTTTCCGTCTGAACATTTTTGCCCGCTAGACAGAGGAACTCCATAAAAAGAAAACACATTGTTAATAAGCAATTGACGACAATCTTCTTCACAAAAATAGTCAGGTGACCTCTTTGGAAAAAGTGAAAATAGGAATTTTCAAGTGCGGTAACATCGGAGCATCTCCCATATTTGAACTGCTCCTCGATGAACTTGCAGAACGCGGAGACATAAAGGTGAGAACTTTAACAACTGGCTCCAAAATGGGTGTTGAAGATATCGAGGAAGCTTTGCCAAAAATCTTCGAATTTGACCCCGATCTCCTAATCTTTATTTCTCCAAACCCAGCAATTCCTGGACCTGCAAAAGTAAGAGAAATACTCTCGAAGAAAGGCGTGCCCAGCATCGTAATTTCGGATAGCGTAGCTAAGCGCGTCAGAAATAAACTTGAAGAACAAGGTTTAGGCTATATAATAATAATGGGCGACCCCATGATTGGCGCCCGGAGAGAATTTTTAGATCCGATTGAAATGGCGATCTTCAATTCAAATATTATTAAAGTACTTGCGATTACTGGAGTTTTGAGAATATTACATCAGGAAATTGATAGGTTGATAGCTATCCTCAAGGAGAATTTGCCTCTCACATTGCCAACGTTGCTAGTTGACACCAACATTATCCGAGATAACTCCGATTTCCAGAATCCCTACGCAAAAGCTAAAGCAATGGCTGCCTATGAAATGGCTAAAAGGGTTGCTGAAATCGATCAAGCGGCCTGCTTCGTAGAGAAGGAGAAAGAGAAGTACATCCCTCTTGTTGCATGTGCGCATGAATTGGCTCAGGCTGCCGCTAAATTAGCCGAAGAGGCGAGGGAAATTGAAAAACAAGCTGATACGCTAACGCGAAAACCCCACTCGAAAAAGGGCGAACCGTTGACTAAAGCCAAGTTGATGCTTCGGCCCACCGTAGACGAGGAAACTTATCGGAGATGGCTTAAAACTTCACAAGTCTAACGAATCTCCCTGCTGACCCAACAGAAAGACGCAAGCTGTGGCTTTTCCATGCGTTAAACTACTGACAGAAGAGTTTCTCCTGAAGCAAGCTTCCTTAGATCTTCCTCGCCTTCCTTGTAGCCGGAGGCAATCAGCAAATCTCCAGCTCTGACCATTGAATCTGGCTTGGGTCTTAACCATTTTTTTCCCCTTCTTATTACCAGCACCCACATGCCTGTTTCCTCCGGAATCCGGCAGTCTCGCAAATTCTTCCCAACAAATGAAGATTTCTTTGCCACCTGTGCACGAGTCACCGTTTCTTCAGCCTCCTTGATGACAAGTTTCAGCACAGGATGAGGTTCTAACCCTCTCAACACGACGTCACTGATTTCAGCTGCAGCATCTGCTATCCGTTCTGTAACGACCCCGAGTCGTATTAAACCCAGAAAATCTCTGGATTCCTCTGGTTTGAATCCGCTGGATAGGACAAGAAGCTCAAATTGTGTATGCAACTCATCAATATGCTTTTCAAGCTCCTGCACCTCTTCCGCCAGTTCTCGACTATTCAGCAGAATCGACGAGTAGGCAATATCCATCATGAGTTCAGAGGTATCTTTCAGTTCCGCAAGTTTGTTCGCGATATTTTTGAAGAGCTTTCTAGTTGACGCCATACTCTATTCCTCAAGTTTCTGGATTGTTCCTACAGCGAGACCCTTGAGTTCCTCGACACCTAACGGAGCCCCACGTGCAATAAGAATGTCGTCCTCGCCAATTGTTTCGTCGCTTTTCGGATTGATTATCCATTCTCCTTTTCGACGAATTGCGATTATGTCAACTCCGATCTTTGACGCTAGTCCTAGTTCTTCTAGCTTCTGTCCTATCAGAATAGAGCGGGGATCAACAACCACACGAGCCAATCGTTCTTCGACTCTACGAAAGACTTCACGAACAATGGGGTGAACACCAATTTCCCGTAAGACTATCCCAGCTACCTCCGCCGCTGCATCTGAAATCTTGTCGGCCGCTGCGGCCACTGAATACACCCCAACAAGAGCTTCGGCGTCTTCGGCGTCTCTGGCGGCAAGCATCGCGTTCATCTCCAAAAGGTACGCGAGGGTGTCAACACGCTTCTCGAGTGTTAGTACTTCTTCAGCGAGCTCGCGACTATGGAAGAGCGCTGCAGAGTATGCTAGATCAATCATTAGTTCAGATATGTCTTTCATTTCGACGAGAATATTGCGAACTGGCATGGGCTTATATTCGATTTTTTCCAAGCGTACCATGCTACCAAAAACTCTCCAGGCTAGCCACAAAATCACTGCTCTATCATTCACCGCAGGCGTTAATAACGTTTCGTGGAAAGAGAACGCGCTAATAGTTCCATATATTTGTACGCTTCGTCATGGAGACTAATTAGTGGTTGGCCTTCTTCTACGAGCGCTAGTCCAAATGATTTAAATATGACTCTTGTTATGCTAAGCGCTTAATGCAAGTGAAGTCGGAGGTTGGAATGTGGCCAAGAGAGGCAAGAAAGCGAAAGCCGCAGGTCGAGAGCAACATCGACAGATTGTAAGAGCCAAAAAGCTGCAGAGGAAACAGAAAAAAAAGGTTGAGCTTCCCAAAAAGCACCAGAAAAACAAGAGATAGTTTCTTGTATACGTGTGAGCGCCTAGAAAATTTCGGTGACTTTTTGCACTTGTATGCAGAGGATTTTTCCTTCCCGGTAGAGGGTGCCTCTGGCCTTAAACCTCATGTTCTTCCTAATTAGATGTGGTGGGCCTTCATATTCTTCAGGAACTAGTTTGGCTCTCCACTTTTTGTTCACTATGCATACAGCTTTTCCCGGTAGGACCTTTTCAACCTCAACTTCGTAAAGATTGTCATCCTCGTTTTCCTTCACGTTGGACATGCTTGCCACTGAAGCAATGCGATCCCAACTTAACTTGTAGATTTGATCGGATTTCTCGAGGAGACTTATAGCTGCTTTGACGATGCTTGAAGAATGCCCTTCTAACGTCGATTCTTCTAGGAGATCTTTTATCTGAAGTCCTTTTGCTCCAGCCTTCATGACCTTCATCCATAGGCTCTTTGCAACTAGATTGACTTCTTTGTCGAGAGCTCTTGCTTTTTCTGTTTCCACTTCAATCTTTTCTGTAGCTCCTCTGACCCTCATGAAAGGCTTTTCGTCAGCGATCTCTGATTTTGGTATGAGATTAAGAGCCGGTTTCACTCCTCTTCTAGCAAGGGATTGCATTTGCGTGTTTAGGTTTCCGACGATGGTTTTCATCTTTTCCACTTTTCGTCTGCTGGCATAGAGGTAGGCTATATCGTAGGTTTCCTTGGCTGCCAGTATCACTGTTTTTCCGATGCTTTTTCTTCCTGTTCTTCCCTTGCGCTGAATAAAGCGTATTTCACTGGGGATAGGCTCATAAAAGATAACAAGGTCGACAGCTGGAATGTCCAAGCCTTCTTCAGCTATGCTGGTGGCCACTAAAGTATTCAGTTGACCTTGTCTAAAATCGTGCAGTATTTGCGCTTGCTCTTTTTGGCTGAGGCCTAAGTCGTTTTCCTTGCTGGCTTGCCCCACAAAACGTGTCGCGTTCACACCGTCCAAGGCTTTTAGCTCGTTGACTAGATGACTAGCTGTGTCTCTGTATTGTGTAAAGACCAGAATGCGCGTGGAAGGGTTGCTCTGTAGATGATGTTTGATTTCGTCTTTGAGTGCAGAGATCTTTGGATGGTTCAAACTGCCAATTTTATTGAGATGGTTCTTTAGCAGATGGTACTTTGGATCGTTGATTATGTTTCTGTAACTTTTCTTTTGTCGACTGTTTTTCTCCACTCGTTCAAGGAACCGAGTCAAAGAGTAAGTTCCTTGGGTTTCGAGGAGTTCTAGGGCATGGAAGATTGTGAGGGAGGCCGCTTGAAGCATGATAGCGCCGTAAAGTGGGCCTCTTTCTGTTTCTGGGACTATCTCCACTTGCTTTCTAAGGTTTTCTCCAGCTTCTAGAAGGTCTCGACGAGTCACGTATCTCAGGTACTTCTTAACTACACCCACGGAGTGAAGCCTTTTGAGTCTCTCCCAAAGAATTTTTCTTATGATCTCTCCCATTCTCTTGTATTTTTGAGGAAGATCGACTTGTTTCCATTCAACATCCACATGATGAACGTAGGGTGCTACATCCGGGTTCTCATCTGTTCGAAACTCTATCTGTTCTATGAAAAGATCGCTGCATGTTTTGTAGATGTTCTTCTGATTTGATCCTGGACTGGCAGTTGTTCCCATGATGATGGGCCAACGAGCTTGCTCCACGTACTTTTTGGCCACGAGCGTGTAAGCGTAGTTTTTTCGAGCCCGATGGCACTCGTCAAAAACTACAAGACTGAAGTTTTCAAGAGAGAGAATTCCATTTTCTAAGTCGTTCCTCACAACTTGAGGGGTGGCAAAGAAGACCTTGGCATCACTTGTCCAAAGATATTTTCTGTAGCTGGGCGTTACTTTGCCTGTGAGGACAACTATGTCTTCAGCTTTAATTCTCAGAAACATGTGAAATGTATCTTTGTGTTGCTAGACTAGGGGTCTCGTGGGAGCCATGACCAGAATCTTCATGTTCCAATAGTTGTAGAGGAAATAGGCTGCAACCAAAGCGGAGATCACGGTTTTGCCAAGAGCGGTGGGCAATATCACCATAGTGTTTTTCTGGCATGCTTTTTCTGCTATGGTTTGCTGGTAAAGCCGAGCCTCCACAGTTTCAGGCCAAATCAGAGGATTCTCAACGTACTTCTTGTTAGACCTCAAGGAAACCGCAATTACCTATGCATCTTCAAATAAAACAATTACTTTTGCTGAGCTCTCCCCTCTTCACAGCCATACGTTAGACCATAGGTTTTAAACGCTGTGCGAAAGACGCATTAACAAATATGACGATGAATAGTTCAATTTATGAAAGGTGAAAAACAATGGAAAAGAGCGATCTGGAAACTCTCGACGGCGTTGGACCCGCCATGGCCGGCAAACTTCGGTCAGCTGGATTAACCACTATCGAAGCGATTGCTGTAACTCCACCCAGAGAGATAACGGAAAAGACAGGGATAGGATTCAACACGGTAATCAACATTGTGGCGGCAGCCAGAAAATCAGCTTGCGTCGACTTTATCACAGCTGAAGAACTGTGGATAAAAAGGCAAAACATGCTCAAGTGTTCCACAAGTTCCAAAAGCCTCGACGAGCTTTTGGGCGGCGGAATCGAAACCCAAGCTATGACTGAGTTCATAGGCGAATACGGTGTGGGCAAAACCCAAATCTGCCTGATGCTCTCCGTTATAGCCCAACTTCCACAAGACAAGGGAGGATTAGAAGGAAATGTAGTGTATATCGACACTGAAGGAACATTCATGCCCGAACGCATATTTGAAATAGCCAGCGCGCATGGACTTGATCCTCACGAAACTCTGAAAAACATTTTTCTAGCTCGGGCCTACAACAGCAGCCATCAAAGTTTATTAATAGATCATCTCTTCAAGTTTTGTCCAGAAAACAACGTAAAACTTGTTGTCGTCGACTCGATGATAGGACATTTCCGAGGCGAATATGTAGGTAGGGAAAATCTTTCAGAACGCCAACAGAAACTTAACAGTCTGCTCCACAAACTATTGAGACTCACGGAAGCTTTCAACCTGCCTGTAGTAGTTACAAACCAAGTTCAGGCAAACCCTGCCCAATTCTTCGGAGACCCAAACAAACCAGCAGGCGGACATGTCATGGCTCACGCCTGCACTCATCGAGTCTACCTCAGGAAGGGGAGCAAGGGAACAAGATTAGCTAAGGTCATTGACTCCCCGTATCTACCAGAAAACAGCACACGATTCAAAATCACAGAAAAAGGCATTGAAGACGTTCAAGAGTGACTCAAATAATAAAGGTTGAGCTGTCAATGAGAAGGTGCGTGCCCACGCATCAGTTCTCTTAGTTTCGTTATTGTCTTTCTGTCGACATCCAAGCTTAGGTTTCTAATGTTGTCTTCCCAGAAGATCTCTCTGGCCGATTTACAAACAGGCTTTCCTTCATAATCTGTAACGTGAAAACAATACGCGTTTTGTCTTTCGTGATTGCTTGCAATGTAGAAGTTTTTGCACACGAAATTCATTACCTTTACTTTGATTCCTAACTCTTCAAGCATTTCTCTTTTCAAAGCGTCCTCTTTGCTTTCATTGATTTTAACATGGCCTCCTGGTAAACACACGATGCCTGGATCAATTTTTTCATCTAATCCGCGGCGCTCAACTAGAAACCTTTTTCCATTCAAAATTATTCCAACAACAACGTCAACGTCTTCCAAGAAAATCCTCTCACCACTCTGTTCGGGCTAGAGAATCACCAATTGCAGGATTTAAACATTAGCGCACGTCATTTATGCAAGGTACATTCCAGAGCTCCTTTCAGAGGTGATCAGTACTAAGTACTAGCAGACCATATCAAATATTCACAAATTATTTCAGAAGCGAGACATGATTCTGATTGGGAAAAGATGATGCCACACAAGGTACACCCACGGTTCTTCGCCATTTTCGGGTTGTTGCTCGGGACCTTATATGGACTAATCCTCAGCGTCTGGGCGCCATCAAGAACAGCGTCAATCAGTGATTTATACAACCCTGTAATGTGGGCTATGATAATTCTCAGTTTCTTTGTTTTGCAATATGGCCTAGGGGTGTTGTTGAACAAACCCGTCATGTCAAGAGAAATCTACTTTGGTATTTTTCTAATTCCAATTGCTTACACGGCGACTGTAGCAAGCATTTCGATTCCCAATTTCTTCAGGACATTTGTGGCTTTTGAAGTCCCTGCTTTGGTTCTCTTCATGGCTTCGTTTTACATTGTTTCTCCATTCCTTGCATTCTTTACAGGATTCAACACAAAGGCATTGGACGATGCGAAGATTCCAGCTGAAACGCCTTTCAGTTTTGATATTCAACACTCA
>CP070636.1:1262642-1265499 GCA_020356305.1 Candidatus Bathyarchaeota archaeon
ACTAGAAACTGGCAACAATCCACGTTTGAGATGGCAGAGAACATTAGCGGCGAATACATAAGGGAACACTGCCTGGCAAAGGTTATTGCATGTTCAGGGTGCTCCATAGCCTGTGACCACTTGGTTGCTATCGAAGACGGACCATACAAAGGAACAAACACAAGCGTCGAGTTTGAAACGATATACGCTTTGGGCTCACATTGTGGCGTTGGCTACTTTCCAGCCATAGCGAAGGCTTCAGATCTCTGTGACAAACTTGGCATTGACACAATCAGCACCGGTGTAACAATCGGCTGGGCAATGGAATGCTTTGAGAAAGGCATACTTGCCAAAAAAGACACTGACGGGATCGAGTTGACTTTTGGAAACCATGAGGCCATGATTGAGGTGGTTGACAAAATAGCCCATCGTGAAGGTATCGGAAATCTGTTAGCTGAGGGGACTAAGCGGGCTGCTCGGAAAATAGGCAAAGGATCAGAACACTTCGCTATGCATAACAAGGGACTTGAGCTGCCAGGCTACGACCTCAGAGGCTTGAAAGCCAGCGCTTTAGGATTTAACACCTCCACCAGAGGAGGATGCCACCTCAGATCAAGCATGTACGACTTTGACGCCAAAGGCAAGGTTGACAGATTCAAAGCCGACAAAAGCCTTGGAATCATGGTAAAAGACAGAGAAGAACTTTGGGCAATAGTGGATTCACTCATGCTCTGCAAGTTCATACGAGGCATATTGAGCACTCGCGAAAAGTTTGCCGAATTATACACGTTGGTGACGGGAATCCAAATAACACCGGAAAAAATGCAAAAAGCCGGTGAACGAATATACAACCTTGAAAAAGCATACAACGTACGTGAAGGCTGGACCAAAAAAGACGATTACCCGCCTCCCAGAGTGATGAAGGACCCCATACCCGATGGCGTCGCCAAGGGATCTCTCGTAACCAAGAAAGAGTTTGACCTAATGCTTGATGCCTACTTTGAGGGTCGCGGCTGGAACAGCGAAGGCATTCCCGCAAAAGAAAAACTAATGGAACTTGGACTGAACAAAGTGGCGAAAGAAATAGGTGCAGCCTAGGAGCCTACAATTGACTGCAAGGCCTGCAGCTAGGCGCCTTCCCTTTAACCTTGTTCTTTCGTGAGCTCTGTTATTTTGCTGAGACTGTCTTCATTGCGTTCTCAAAAATGTCTAATCCTCTGTTGAGTAAGTTTTCGCTTATGTTCAGCGGCGGCAGGAATCGTATAACATTCTTGTGGGGTCCAGCACCTATTGTTATGAGTCCGTTTTTGTGACATTCTGAAAGAATACTATTTCTCTCCTCTTTGGCGGGTTCCTTGCTTTTTCTGTCTTTTACAAGTTCCACTGCAACCATTAAGCCTAAGCCTCTGACGTTCCCGATTATCTCGTACTTCGCATACATTTCTCGAAGGCGACCCAATAGAAGCTTTCCAAGCTTTTCGGTATTCCCGAGCAGCTGTTGGGTTACCTCCACGGCCTTCAAGCCTGCAACACAACATAGTGGGTTCCCGCCGAAAGTTCCTCCAAGCCCTCCTACGTGAACCGAATCCATTATGTCTGCTTTACCTGTGACCGCAGCTAAAGGAAGCCCTCCGCCGAGCGATTTGGCCAAGGTAATAATGTCTGGGACCACATTGTAATGTTCCACTGCAAGCATTCTTCCCGTCCTGCCCATTCCGCTCTGAACTTCATCATCTATTAGCGGTATGCTGTTTTCATCGCATATTCGTCTAATCCCTTCTACGAACTCTTTCGGAGGAGCTATGAAACCTCCCTCCCCTTCTATGGGCTCGAAGATGACAGCTGCAACCTCGTCAGGTGAAAGGTGGATCTCAAACGTGTCCCTTATGTATTCCACACACCTCATGTTACACGCTGGATATTCCAGTCCGAAGGCGCAGCGGTAGCAGTAAGCGTATGGAGTCCTGTGGACAGCAGGGTCCAACGGCCCGAAACCATACTTGTATGGGTGCACACTACCCGTCAGGCTCATAGCAAGTCGAGTTCTTCCGTGGAAGGCGTATTCAAAGGCTACTATGATAGGCCTACGAGTGTATCTTCGGGAAATCTTGACGGCGTTTTCAACAGCTTCGGCACCGCTGTTGACGAGCATAGCCTTCTTTTCGAAGCTACCTGGAGCTATCATCGTCAGCTTCTCAGCCAACCTAATATAGGGTTCGTAGGGTGTTACGTGAAAGCATAAGTGAAGATACTTTTCCAATTGCTCTCTTATGACCTTCATGACTTCGGGGTTTTTATGCCCAACGTTAAGACAAGAGATGCCAGTGGCAAAGTCTAGGTATTCGTTTCCATCAACATCCTTGATGAGCGCGCCTTCGCTCTCTACGGTAAATATCGGCGTAACGTTGTACACTGCCTTAGGAACATATTTGTCCCGCAGTCTCATTAACTTCAAAGAGTTTGGCCCTGGAGGCGTAACAACTATTTTCGGAAGATCCTTTGCGGTCAACTTATTCACAATCCTCATTTTGCCCGTTTCTACTCTATTACAACATAAAAGAATTTCTGAGCTAGAAAAGGGGGATTTCTTACTTCACTATTCCGCTTGTTTCCCCCATAATCGGTGTGTGAGAAGCATGTCTACCCATTTCGCATAGCCGTGCAACGTCTCTTATTTTTTGACCGCACGATTCGGATTTCCACGGATTTTGATGCTACCTTATTGCTCGAAACTGGGAGACTCATGGTTTTGCCACAGGTGACAGATTGTTTTAGTTCAGACGGAACAAAGTGGCTGGGCCGTAGGAGCTTCTGGATGGCTATGATGGACATTTGGAACTGTCAGGCTAGGCTCCTTTCCGCCGTGACTCTTTCGTAT
>CP070636.1:1265599-1270405 GCA_020356305.1 Candidatus Bathyarchaeota archaeon
GCTACAGAGGGCGATGGAACAATAGTACTGATAGACAAGACATATCACATTTCCGACTCATATAGCAAAGTCACCGCTTCAACATTATCGTCAAAGATTAACCAACTTTTAGAGGCTTGATCGGGGAGATGTTTGAAGAATTTCTAGGCCTGTTTCTTTTAGGGATAGTGACTTTCCTTTCTCCCTGTTCAATTGCTCTACTTTCAGTGTATCTAACATATGCGGTTGGCATCAGCAGAAGCATACGCAAAGGCTTCATAATCGGCTGCAGCTTCACCGTAGCCATGTGCCTAGTTTTCTTCTTTCTCGGATACGCCGTGTCCTCTCTTGTTCCCGTAGATCCAGGAAGCTATCGAGTCTTCTTTGCTATTGCAGGCTTCCTTCTGGTTTTCTTTGGAATCAACAACTTAGGCTTGTTCAAGAGAATCACCATTACTGACAGTGCCAGCAGTTCTTTTACCGAACGAATGAATGCTTTGAAGTTGACCGCTTTGACGCGTTTTTCAAAATACAATTATGCAGTGGGTTCATTCATGTTCGGCGTAGTCATTTCCTTAGCTTTGGGTCCATGCTCTCTGTCTTTGGTTTTGCCAGCTATACTGTTAACCATTTTTAGTGCGCCGACCCCTTATCATGGTGGTTTGTTACTCTTCGCTTTTGGTTTAGGTCACGCTTTGCCAGTCATTTTTTTTAGTGCATTGCTGGCGACGGCCCGAAAGGCTGTAAGCGAAAAAACTGCCAAAGCGGGTGAATGGCTGACAAAGATTTTTGGAATCGCCTTTGTCGTAATTGGTATAATCATGGTTGTCTATGTGTTAGGAGGTTGGTAAAAAAATGAAGAGAAATAAAGTGAAGGTTGAGGTGTTTGTGCCTTTAGACTCTTGTGTCTGCAACTTTGCGCCACTCATGGAAAAAGTTGGAGAGGTAACATCAAAGTTTAAAGATTTCGTAGAAGTTCAAACGAAGTCAACGGAGTCACCGGAAGCGTCTAAATACGGAATCCGAGACATGTGCGTGGTAGTAGGTGGCAAGATGAGGCTGACTTCAGATTTTGACAAGAAAGAGCTTGAAGATGCCATTTCCGGAAGTATAGTCCCCGCGGAGAGCTGAAAGGATGAAAAAAGTTCTTTTTGTTTGTGTGGAAAATGCTGGTAGAAATCAGGATTATGCGAGTCGCGCATGCATGTTTTCTATGCCCTTTTTGGATTTGGGATTTTCCTGTTGGAAGCAATATTTCTATCAAAAACTTGGCGTGAATTCATGTTTGCATGTAATATCTTGCTTGGACAAGATTAGAAAGCAAGATGAAGTAAACACTAAATACTCAAAAATATTCACTAACAAGCAAAGATTCCCGTCAAAGGAGGAGTTCGCTACTTCTATGAATTCAAGACTTACGTTTGCTATTCTTGTGAGTTCTTACCTCTCTGTTCTACTGGTTTCTTATTTGCTAGGCTTCTTCTACCCATTTTTCACTCCTTATGGTTGGCTTCTTGTACCTCTAGTAGCCAGCTTTTTTGTAGGGTACTTAACAAGAGAAGTAGAGACTGCAACTAAGATTATTATTGCATGCCTAAGCCTCCATACTGGTATAATCTTTGCATTGCTGAATTTCTCTTCAGTCGAAAAAGCCTTCATAGCAGTGCCCACTTTTGTTTCTTACTGGATATTCCATATTGTGCTGGGGGTTCTCATGTCGTTTGCAGGAATCACTCTCAGTGACTATACTAGTTACATAATTGCTATGAGTGTATGTATAGTGAAGAAAATAAAACAAATCACTGAGAGGTTGCTAGGCACAGTTAGAAGATGATACTTTAAGAAGTTGTAGTTCATCAACATCAAGTGTCAATTTGGAATTCAAACAAGATGAATTGCGAGTAAACACTGCCACTCCTCTAACTATTAACCCAGAAAACGAAGAACCATTATATGAATAAAAAGAAGGGAGTTTAGGAGAAGGTTGTTTGTTTTAGTTCTTCTAAAGCCCAGAGTACTCTTTGACTTAGTTCTTCAATTGCTGGGCTCCAATAGTGTCTTACAAATATGCTTTTTACATCAAGCGCGCGCTCTATTTTGGCGCTCTTATGAACAATGGATTGCTGAATTTTCAGCGTTGACTTTTTCACCTATCCCCTCCCCCCTGCGTTTTTTTGCCGAGGAAAACTCCTAGAATGAGTTGACTACAAGCGCTGATAGCGCGCGCTCGTCATACCCCTCACTTTCTCTCTAAAATGGACAACACCATTGGATGGGGAAGTCACGAAGAAAGTAGAGTGAGTTTTCCAAGGTTCGATAAATGATATAAACAAATCGTCTCTTCTATACGCTAAAAGAAATCCACAGAAGTTGAGTGATTGGAATGGTGGGCTTTGAAAGGCATTCCTTGATGCCTTCTTTTCGGGTCTTCACTGAAGAAGCGCTTGACGCAATTCATCTGGCTTCACTCGAGGTCTTGGAAAGAACCGGAGTCAGAATTCATCATAGCGAACGGATTTTGAAAATGCTGAGAGACCACGGGTGTACAGTGGATTTTGAAAAAGGCGTAGTCTTGTTTCCATCCTATCTAGTCGAAGAAGCTGTTAAGAAAACGCCGAAAACATTTTCCTCCTATGGAAGAAATCCGAAATATGATTACAAACTCGATGGAAGACACATCTACTTCACAACCGATACCGAGACAACTAACACAGTTGACCTCTCAACAGGGGAATGGAGACCCTCAACCAAAGAAGACCTAGAAAAGCTAACAAGAGTCACAGATGCTCTGGAGGCTTACGCCTCTGGAGGCCACCTCACAACCTCCCTCGACAAGCCGAACAATGTTCGTTGCCTACACGATTACGCTGCTGCCTTGAACAACACAGAGAAACCCTGCGGCTGGTCTGTTTATCCACCCGAACTAGCAATGCAACTAACCAACTACCAACTGGAAATAGCCACCGCGGCCGCTGGAAGCGAGAAAAAACTACGAGAAAGACCACTGGGAGACGGAGACTTTTGCACAGAATCGCCGCTCAAATTTGAAGGAAGATACGTCGAAATTGCACTCAAACTTGCCAAGCTTGGTTTTCCCTGCTCAGTAGCCAGTATGCCTCTGGGCGGAGCCACCGCACCTGTGACTCTCGCTGGCTCCCTTGTCATAACAAACGCTGAAATTTTGAGTGGCGTCTGCACGATTCAACTTGCATCGCCAGGCACAAGTACGAGCGTTGCTTATCTCATGGGAAATTTGGACATGAAGACTGGCTTGTGGGGACAAGGCCCAGAGGAAGGACTTCTATGTGCTGGCGCAGTTGAAGTCGCCAAATACTACGGATTTCGCGTATCCGTCAACGGATTCAACAGCGCCTCCAAAATGTCTGGACCTCAGGCAAGCTATGAAAAAGCGATGAGTACCCTTCTACCCGTGTTGGCAGGGGCAGATGTCGTTTACGGAGCGGGCAGTTTAGAGGGAGGAATGGCGGCTTCCTTTGAAGAACTAGTAATGGATGACGAACTTTGTAGAGCGGTGTTGAAATCAGTTGAGGGAAAAGAAGTGAACGACGAAACGTTGGCGATTGACGTGATCAACAAAGTAGGCTCTGGTGGACACTTCTTGGCCGAAAAACACACTTTAAAACACTTCCAAGATGTACTCTTCTTCCCTGAGCTATCAGATAGAAACAGCTACGACGCTTGGAAGAAGGCAGGAGGAAAAAGCATGATCAAGCGGGCTAGAGAGCGGGCGGAAGAAATTTTGGAGAATCACTGGCCAACACCGTTAGACCGGGACGTTAATAAAGAAATCTCTGACATAATTGAGAGAGCGGAAAAGGAACTGCCAAAAAGCTCATGAAACATTGGCAAACGCAGTTCAAATGAGCTTACTCGCTATTGTTTCTCCCAGAGTCTTCGCCATCTTCAGCTCAGTTTCTCCAACCGGCTTCTCTCCTCGAACGATGGCTATTCCACCCATCTGCTTCATGTTTTGAAGTTCGAAGAAGCTGCTTATGGCTGAGAGAGTTAGTTCTTGGCCATTCTCTTCTGCCACAGCGACGGCTGCACCAATTTTGCCTTTCAAAGATTCAGTGTGGTACAGCGGATTGGTCCGGTCAATGAAATTCTTCACTAACCCTGTTACGTTCCAGTAGTATGTCGGCGTGCCGATGAGGAGCACATCTGCCTCTTTCAATTTCGAATACAACGTTTGCATGTCGTCTTGAATTTTACATTCTCCTGTTTTTTCGCAGAACTCGCTACATCCAGAGCAGTGTTTGATGTCCAAGTCTGCAAGATGCACCAATTCTGTTTCCACAGTCTTCTTCTTGTTAGCAACAGCTTCCACAACGGCTTCAACCAGTTTGTAAGTGTTTTCTCTGCGAGGGCTGCCAACTATTCCAAGAACTTTCACCAATTCTCTTCTCTCCCTCTTGAAATTGATTCTTTACTTAAGCATCTAAGATTCTTCTTTGACCTATATAAAACGCATGCAGATGGGCCACCAAAAATTCGAAAATAGACTTCGGGCCTCCACTAAACTATTTTATATTAATCGCGAACATTCTAGAGCCAGAGAAGTGAGAGGAAGATGAACGCGTCTGAAACTACCATCAGAGCTTCATTCAGAAGGATTATTGAGAATAGTTTCGGTGAACCCCTCGAGGAATTGAAAAAGAAGAGCCCCGAAGAAATCTTAAGCTTGATTAGAACACGTGGCGAGGGCAAGAGTTCATTATTCCCAAACGAAAAACTCGATTACGGTTTGAATAGTGAAACGGACCATCTGAAGGCTGTACTGGTGCACAGACCTGGACCGGAGATAGA
>CP070636.1:1270505-1276140 GCA_020356305.1 Candidatus Bathyarchaeota archaeon
AATTTCTCCAAGCAACTTGGACGCAGCAGCACCAACCTTCTCACGATGCTTCTTCTCCGTGTATACGCGGAGAATGTTTATGAATCCCTTAAGCACATCGAATATTCCAGATATGTCACTCAGTCGCTGGGGAATCTTTTCGCCGTCTCGGGTTCGATGGAAAACAGGGATTTCCATTGGTTCCATGAAAACCGAGTGTCGATACGGCACCGAGGGAAGCGTTGGCACGTCAATCATAACGGAATCTCGTTTGACTCCAGCCTCTGAGGCGATTTTGTCCCTAACCTGGTTTCGAATTTCCTCTGCACTGAAAAGGCTAGAAACGGTTTTGTCCCTAACATAGAAAGTTTGGTCATAAGCACACTTGAGTAGTCTGCGTCTCTCCAGGTTCTCTATGGTCCCCTTCGACTTGCTGCAGCCCTTCAGCATAGTCCATACCGAGTAGTCATCCAGAGCCAGATAGTCCTCTGGGGATTGGAAGTCGACTAGACCCAACTCGTCTTTAGCCTTTTCCATGGCAGTTGCAAGCATGATCTGAACTGCGCGTCCAACCCTGTGGAAGTATATGCTTTTGAAGGACTCTATTCTTGCCAGTATGAACGATTCGAGGGCCGACAGCGCTCCCAGATCAACCGCGAGGTTGTCATCCAGAACGTCGAGCATGTGGATGAGGCGGAAAATGTCCACATACCCATATTCTGCGCCGGTGTGATACGTGTCGCGGACAACAAAGTCAAGTTTGTCCACATCCACTGCACTGCGGATAATCTGATCTACGAACGTGCGGCCAGGCTTGTGTAGTAATCCTACTGAGAGCTTCGCCAGCTCATCGGCATCATATCCTAAACCTACAAGTATGTCTTTCAGTTCTGACTTTTGAATAATCCATACGTTTATGTCTTCGTGGGTTTTGTTGAGGAACTTTACCAGCAGATGCTCAAAAACATGGGAGAAGGGACCGTGTCCTACATCGTGAAGAAGAGCAGCTATTCTAACCTTTTGAATCTCTTCTTCAGAGAGAAGCTGGGAAAGGTGGGGGTTCCGTGCCAAGAGTCCAGCTAGGTGCATGACCCCAATAGAGTGTTCAAATCGGGTGTGGTTAGCACCAGGATACACAAACTCTGCTCCAGCAAGTTGCCTCAAACGGTGAAGCCTTTGCACCGGAAAAGAGTCGATTACATCCTTTTCAGCATCCGTGAGATACACGTATCCATGAACCGGATCTTTAATTTCACCCCAGTGTCTACGCATTGTCGAAGGCCTCCGGTATCTTCTGGGTTTTGCACGTATTATAAAGTGATCGATGAAAAGTCATTTATGCCTGACCCAAGTTGACATGAAGGGCGAGGCTCGCATATGCGGAGGAAGGGAACTTTCATCTGCATCGAGGGACTTGACGCCAGCGGAAAGACCACACAGGCTCGTCGACTCGTGAGAGAACTTAGGCGAAGGGGCTTCCAAACCATTTACACAACTGAGCCGAGTTCAGGTGAAATCGGGAAGTTCATAAGGAACTACATTCTTGAAAGGAAAAAGCGGGTACCTATTGCGGTGGAGGCACTTCTTTTTGCCGTTGATCGGGTTGACCATCTAGAGCGAAAAGTGAAACCGGCTTTAGAGAAGGGGAAGATCGTGGTTTCCGATCGATACGTATATTCCAGCCTCGCTTATCAAGGTGCAGCGGGTTTAGACTTAAACTGGATTGAGGAAATCAATCGGTCAGTGATTACCCCGGACTTGGCCATTTACCTCGATGTTCCGCCAGAAGTGGTGGTGAAAAGAATGAAGCGGAAACGGTCGGTTATGGAGAGGCTACAGATTCAGCAGAAGGTTCAGAGAGTTTACATGAAGTTTGTGAAGGATAGACGGTTAATTCGAATTGATGGAAACAGACCGAAAGATGATGTGTCAAGTGCCATCTTGGCAACAGTTCTAAGTTTCTTGAAGGACTAAAGGATCTGAAATAATCCGCCTAGCTCGTTCGGGTTGTCCTAGAAAGTCCACTGCGTATCTGCCCGATTATGAAGCTGGTGAGGTCTTGTGGAGAAACACGTCTAATACCACGTTCGTGAGAGACCTGTACTTCTACCTTGTTTCTGGTAAATACAAAGCGGAGCAGATGATAGTCAAATCTCAAAGGCAGGCGTCGCCCTTCTTCTAGAATATGGTAGCGCACGACACAGAAAAAGTCGAGAGTTTGAAGCACCTGCTTTTTGATGCTTTCGCGAAATCTTTCTAGCTCCTCATTGTCCAGATAGTTGAACGCAGGGCCTTCGGCCACCCCGAATTCGAAGCTAGCTTGGCATTTCGGTGTAGAGAAGGACGATATGGCATCTAAGTTATGTGTCACGTGATTCAGCTGTTCAAGGGTACGCAAGATGATTCGTTGCAGGGTCCTGTTTGTTGAGTGGTGGGTGAATGTTTCAACGCTGTGGACGATTTCGGGAAAGTTTTCGTAGTGCCCTAGCAACCGTAGCCCTTCAGCCCTTCTTCATCTTTCTTAGCTTTTCGAGGTTTTCGAGCAACTTGAAAAGAAGAGAGCTCAGCCTTTCCAGTTGTTGAGGATCCGTCTCTCCTCGGATTTTCTTCTCTAGGTCCTGAATTTTTTCGAGAACGGTGGACTCTAGAGCTTCCAGGATGACTGGGCCCGTCGCCTCTGTTGGTGCCGTTCCCTCCTTTACCACGATTACGCGTTTTTGGCACTTGGCACACCAGAGGTCTTCATTTCTAAGTTTGAACAACGGTGAGGAGCAGACGGGGCAGGAGAGGTCCGTCAATGTGGCTCCTTGTCTAAGCAAGTGCGCCATAGACTGAATGGGCTTTGTATCTTCAGGCAACTCGGCAGCCTCAGGGATTCGGGGTTAACGTGAATAATAAGTAACTCGACACCGATTTATAACAATTCTAGAGAAACGTGGATTCTGAATATTGATTTTCCCTTCATAACTGATTTTTAGTCATAAGTCAGCTTGGCACTCTGTGACAAAAATGAGTGACAAAATCACAAATATTCAGCGCGAAGTAGTTGAGCTCAAGAAGAAGCTTGAGGAGTTGCGGCGTCTCAAGTCGGATTGCGATGACGCAAAGAGACTCCGTGAGAAGATTGTTAGAATTGGATGCGACTAGCGCGCGCGCTGTAAATCAAATGTTTGTCTCAGTTGCCCTCATAGGGTGAAAACTGTGGTATTTGTGCGACTTTTTTGGCAATGGAACCATTAACTGGCGCCCGACGATTGCGATAGGAATGCCGACGAGATAGTCAACCGTCTTGTTGACCGCGAAAGTAGGACGCGCGAAAAAGCGGTAGGCAGAGGTATTCGATGGAGATTTTCCCGAAAGATAATTGTACTGAAATGTGAGGAAGGTAGCTGAGAAGTCTGCACCAAACAGTATAAATTGATAAGAGTAATATTAGAGGTCAGTGTGTTTCAAACGTCCGTGTACGCTTTTTGGAGGGTTTCGTATGGTGCGCAAAAAGAAGCTGGTGGAGTATGAAGAGAGGATAAAACAAGCGTTACTTATCCTAGGGCAGGTTTCAGAGGATACCACGACTCCTCGAAACATCAGGAGAGCCGCGAAAGAGTCAATGGGTGCCTTACAGTTTACAGAATACACGCCGGCGGTGAGAGCGTCAAACGCGATATCCATACTCGACGAGATTCTTCAGGATCCTAATATGCCACCCTACACTAGGGTGAAGCTTTGGAATGTGATGAGCCTGCTTGAGGCGATCAAAGATTAACCTGAAAACGCGGCGCGGTTGGGGTTTGTGAATTTCGGTTTCGTGGATGAAAGTGTTTTGCTAGCATAAGCATTCTGGGTTTACTTAGCGGTTTCGTTAAAGCATATATTGTAGTTGTTACATGTTGTTTTGGGCTCTCTGGAGGATAACCATTGAAGTCTGACGTGATAATCGTTGGAGCGGGTCCAGCTGGCATATTCTCTGCACTGGAGTTGACCCGGAACACAAATCTACGCCTGCTCATGCTGGATAAGGGGCCTGACCTTGATAAGCGCAAGTGTCCAGCAAACCGAGGCATGGGATGCGTAAACTGTGAGCCCTGCACCCTCCTCTCGGGCTGGGGAGGCGCTGGAGCCTTTAGCGATGGAAAGCTCACCTTGTCCACGGAGGTTGGAGGTTGGCTTAGCGAGTACTGCGGTGAGAAGGGACTCTCAGAGCTCGTTAATTATGTAGATAAAACTTACCTAAAGTTTGGAGCGCTCAAACATCTGTATGGAACCAATCCAGACAAGATTGAGGAAATTAGGCGAAAAGCTTCTTTTGCTGGACTTAGGCTGGTTCCTCAGAAACTGCGTCACATGGGCACCGAAAAATGCGCTGATGTGCTTCGCAGGATGCAGAGTCACCTGAAAGACAAAGTTGAGATTCGAACCAAAACCGAGGTGAAAGCTCTCCTGATGAAGAACCAAACGGTTGAGGGAGTAGAAACAACCTCTGGAGACAAGATTTACGGGAAGCACGTAATCGTAGCTCCTGGCAGAAGCGGCGCTGAGTGGTTGAAGTCTGAGGCACAAACATTAGGACTAAAAACACCCAACAACCCTGTGGATGTGGGTGTCAGGGTTGAAATCTTGGCTCCCGTTTTGGAGGAAATGGCAAACGTGTTGTACGAGCCCAAGCTCATATATTACTCCAAATCCTTCGACGATCAGGTGAGAACCTTCTGCGTGGCACCTGAAGGCGAAGTCATCACCGAGTCGTATAATGGTATTCTAACAGTGAACGGCCAAAGCTATGCCGAAAGGAAGACCGGAAACACAAATTTCGCCATTCTCGTCAGCACTTCCTTCACCGAACCGTTTAGAGAGCCCATTGCCTACGGAAAATACTTGGCACGGCTCACCAACCTCCTTAGTGGCGGAGTGATAATTCAGAGGCTCGGCGACCTAAAAGCTGGACGCCGTTCAACCGAAGAAAGAATCGGAAGAAGCCTAGTCACTCCCACTCTAAAGAACGCTACACCTGGGGACCTAAGCTTCGTTCTGCCCTACCGATACTTAGCAAATATTCGCGAGATGCTTGAGGCGCTAGATCAGATTGCACCAGGAGTGAACTCAAACCACACGCTCCTCTACGGCATAGAAGTGAAGTTCTACTCGTCACGATTAGAATTGAGTAATTGCCTAGAAACAAGAATTCGCAACTTATTTGCGATAGGAGACGGCGCAGGCGTGACCAGAGGCCTCATCCAAGCCTCAGTTTCGGGAATAATCGTCGCCAGAGAAATCCTAAACAGACAAAAAACCGCAAAATAACCGAGGACTCCGCGCGCAACACTGGTGGGGCTGCCCGGATTTGAACCGGGGTCCCGAGAGTCCGAGTCTCGGAGCCTAGACCAAGCTAGCCGACAGCCCCCAAACAAAACATGTCTATTTTCAGAAACAGAGCCTAATTTGAAGTTGTTTTTCTTTTGTGTAGCAGAGTATTCTTTTTGTGTAGTATTTTGTGTAGCTTGTTCTTTTTTGATGGCTTCTTTGATTTCTGGTAGTTCCAGATAGTTTTTGGATAGGTAACACCATCTTTGTTTGGTTCCCTTTGATCGGTTGTGATAGATATACCATTTCTCATATCTATACTCTCGTTTGGGTGTCTTTGTGATTGTTGTCTTCAGCA
>CP070636.1:1276240-1279940 GCA_020356305.1 Candidatus Bathyarchaeota archaeon
CGAATAATCCATGATGTAGGCGGTCTACTGTACTACGAGGGAGCAAACTTAAACGCAATCATGGGAAAGGTTCGACCAGGCAACATGGGTTTTGACATAGTTCATCTCAACGTCCACAAAACATTTTCAACCCCCCACGGAGGAGGAGGACCTGGAGCAGGCCCCGTAGGAGTCACCAAAGAACTTCAAAAGTTCTTGCCCGCACCCACAGTTGAATATCAGTCCGCGACCAATTCTTACTATCTTGACTACAACAGGCCAAGGGCAGTCGGCAAAATCAAGATGTTTTACGGCAATTTTGCTGTCTATGTAAAAACCTATGCGTATATCTTGATGATGGGAGCCGAGGGATTGCAGCTAGCGGCTGAAGCGAGTGTGCTAGGAGCAAACTACCTGCTCAGTAAGCTTAGAAGGCTTAGAGGGGTTGCTGTTCCCTTCGATTCCGGAGAGCCTCATAAGCACGAATTTGTGTTGAGTCTTTCACAATTGGCCAAAGAGACGGGAGTGAGAGCCCTAAATACGGCGAAAAGATTTCTCGACCACGGTGTCCATGCCCCCATAACCTATTTTCCCTTGATAATTGATGAAGCTCTTATGGTTGAACCAACCGAGAGCGAGCCGAAGCGAGAACTTGACAACTTGGTCAAAGTCATGTCGAAGATAATCGAAGAAGCGTATCATGAGCCCGAGAAGGTTCTTGGGGCGCCCTACAGTACTTCTGTTGGCAGAATCAACGAGGTGAAGGCGTCTCATCCCAAAACTCTTTGCCTAAGCTGGAGAATGAAACTCGAAGCGCCCCGTTAGAGAGGTGTGCCCTATGAAATTGTTCACGGTGGGCCCAGTTGCTTGTTACCCCGAAGTTCTAGACGAGATGAAACGTCAAATGTTCAGTCATCGAAGCGAAGAATACAAAAAACTGCATAGGGAGACCGTGGAAATGTTGCAGAGTTTCTTGGAGACGAAAAATCAAGTCTTCTTGTTTTCAAGCACAGGCACAGGTTTCATGGAAGCGTCAGTAAGGAATTGTGTAGAAAAAAAGATGCTCTGTTGCGTTAACGGCAGCTTCGGCAAGAGATTTGTCGAGGTAGCTGTTTCCAATGGAAAAATCGTGGAGACCATTGAGCCTCCTTTAGGCGAACCTGTCACACCAGCTTTGCTGGATGAGAAACTGTCGAAGTGCCCAGATGTTGAAGCTGTTGCGATCACTCATAATGAAACCAGCGTGGGCTTGATAAACCCTTTGCAAGAACTTGCTGAGGTTGTAACAAAGCACGGTAAACTGCTGTTTGTTGACGCGGTAAGCTCGATGGGTGGAACTGAGATAAAAGTTGATGAATGGGCTCTTGACGTTTGTTTCGCGGGTTCACAAAAATGCTTCGGGGTTCCTCCAGGTCTCAGTATGGGGAGCGTAAGTGACGAGGCCTTGAAGAAATCGGAAGCTGCAAAAAAGAAAGGCTGGTACTTTGATTTCAAGTTATGGGAAAAATATCAAGAAACGGCGGGTACGCCTGTGACCTCGGTGATACCTCAGATAGCTGGTTTAAACAAAATCTTAAAGCTAATAGACAGCTGGGGAGGCAGAGAAAACTACTTTGCTCTCTATGAAGAAAGGAACAGAAGAATCAGGGAAGGAATACAGAAACTAGGGTTGACTCTGTTTCCCAAAGAAGGTTATGAAAGTCCAACAGTAACCTGCATAAACGCACCGAGCAACAAGAGTGGACTTGAAATATACAAAAAAATGCGCGAAAAAGGATGCGAACTTGCAAAGGGTTACGGAAACATAAAAGACACCACCTTTAGAATCGGAAATATGGGCTACATCAAATTTGAGGACATAAGATCCATGCTGGAAGCACTTGGAGAAGTCTTAACCGACCTCGAGTGAAAACGACATACCGCTTCGAGCGCGCACAAAGTCAATTAGAATGTCCAGGTTTATTGCAGACAGCGTATGCATACATGCATGCATCCGCCGATTAGCACCCCCCAAATACTAGAACCAATTGTGAAAGCCCAGATGAGGAGAAGCAAGCCCAAGAAAAACAGAGTTACATGCGCGCGCGCAAAGTATCATTTCTGGCATTATGTGTAACTGGAAGAATTGACGGTTTTTTGGGAGATACATCATTCTTATACCTAGTTTTGTCCAATATTTGCATTCAATACAATTGTAATGCGGATATGTAAATTCTATAAAAATCTTTCATAAGCTTTTTATTTGAAAGACGAGCATACTGGTGATCCAGGGCGTGTTCTTTTTTCGGTGTATCACGCCATAACAGCCGAGGTGGGGCTGAATAAATATACCAATGATTAGAAGGAGAGTGATGGAATGAAGACAAAAGCAATCCCAACAATCCCAATTCTGTTTCTTGCAATCTTGACGGTTCTCATGGTGTTGCCCCTGTCCACCACTGCGGAGACATTTGATGGTGTTGCCTATGCCAGACAGCTTGATGAGCTCAATCTGGATATTTGCGGTCGGCTCTCAGAGTACACTATCGAAGAACCAGGAGTGTACTGGAATTTTCGTACAGCTCAGGATGAAACGGGAGTGTGGACTACTTATTATGGAGCTGCATGTGTAGAAAAAGGAGCATTCACTGCCCCCAGTAGGTTCGTATATGATAATGACATTGATGTTTTCTGGTATTACGGCTATACTCATCGGATAATTTTCCACGGTGAAGACTCTGCTATCGTTGAAACTTGGGGTGTTGTACCAGTTGTGCTGCAGAATGTATACCCAGGCGGGGTACCCAAATAGTTATTATGCATGCAAAAGACCTCATGAAATGATAAACTTCCTAATCTACCCTTTTTTCTCTTATGCGTATTTAGTTCTGATGTTTCTTCCAGAATTCTATTAGACCACCCGTATATACGTGCATTCAATTTACTTGAGCACAAAACCTCTGGAACATTATCAACATAATGTTAATGTGTAAGCCTTCAAATCGGAACTCTAATTTCATTCTCCTTAAAGCACGCACCGTGCTATAGTAGCAAAGTTTTTTCGTCTCGATTCTTCTTACACGGTTTTTCCGACCAAAATACCTTAAATCAGCCTTCTTTGTCCCTTCTATTGGGGCCAGAGCCATTTGCCTAGCGTTTCCGCTGATGATGTTCGAGATGCAATTAATACAAGTTCATCGGATGTTCTGGACGCAAAGTTTTGAAGATGATCAAACGGGCTGAGGTTACGCTTGAGCTGGAAACCGGAGAAGAGATAGATCATGGCAGTTGCGCGGAGGCGGAGAAGTCACGTACGCAAATAAGGTATTGCTCATGCAAATTACTAGAATCCACTAAGACTTGGTTATGTATCACTGAAAATGTAAAGTTCTTCTTCATATCGCCGATCGATCGTTTGCCCAGGTGGGAGATGCCGAATTTTTTTCTTAGAGAGGTGTTGAAGAAGAAGCTTGTTTGCTTCTCTTGCGTCCATGTTGAGCCATTCTATGGGAACGTTCACGAAGAGGGGGCGGGCTGGGATGACGTGGCGTGTTGATTTGTGCACAAAAACTTCGCCCGAGAGAGCTGCGGTGACGACATCCTTTTTGCTGATCCGTGGTGCAAAAATCGCAGCTATTGCTCTACCTGAATTGACCTTGTCCAGAGAGTCGTCTCCTGTTTCGTAGCTGATCTTGTAACCAACCGACTTAAGGTTCTTTTCAACCAGCTTGAGGTATTCATA
>CP070636.1:1280040-1282767 GCA_020356305.1 Candidatus Bathyarchaeota archaeon
AGGATTGACATAGGTGTAAAGCCCCAGGGCCAAAGCGAATACGGCATCAATTGTAGCCTTTTGCTCCATGTACTCGGGTGCCACAGCGACAACAGGTAGGTCTGGAATGGGTACGTTCAACGCGTTTGAGATTGTGGCCAACAAGTCTGCAAGACGCCCTGTGTCAGTACAGGTGCCATAACTTAGAACAGGGGGTACGCCCAGTTTTTCGCAGATTCTTTTCAATCCAGGACCTGCAAATTCTTTAGCCTCTAGACTGCAGAGACCTGCCACCTGCATCGCTCCATTGCCGCATCCCATTGAAAGAACAAGGATGTCTCGTCTAATCAGCTCTTTAGCTATGCGTACGCTGTGTACATCTTGACCAGAATCTCTCAGCGTTGTACATGAAACTAAGCCAGCAACGCCTCGCAAGGTCCCTTCTTTTATAGCTTCTAACAGAGGTCCAAGGGTACCGCCGAGAATTTCAAGAATACTTTCGGTGGAGAATCCAACCAGAGCTTCCTTGATGGGTAGCTGAGTAACTGGCTCTACAGACGCTCTACGCTGCTTAAAATTGTCGATCGCCATCTTCAAGAGCTGTGCAGCTTGTTCTTCAGCCTTTTCAGGGTCATAGTCAACGCGGTCTGAAATGCCTTCAAATGCTACGAGTTCGCTTACCGGTACCAATTTGAGTTTATATCTTTGAGCGTACAATGGATCAATTGGCATAGAACAATTCATGTCAGCAGCGAAAAGGTCTACGCTACCGCTCGCTAGAACTGCTTCTTGCGCAATCCAGTTTCCAGTGAACCCGTAGAACGTGTCATCCATTTGCCATCTTTGAATCATCTCTTGGCCTGTTTCGATATTTGCAATGACACGCAATCCTTTTGCACCGGCAGCTTTGGCTTTTTCTTGCCATTCCAGTTTTCGAGCCAGTTGAACTAGGGCAAACCCCAGAAAAGGTTCATGGCCGTTTGGCAGCACGTTAACATATGCAGGATCCAATACGCCTAAGTCAACACGCATCTTATGCGGCCTAGGTGTTCCATAAAGGATATCCTGACAATATTCGTTGACAAGCTGACTTTGATAAGCCATTGCTAAACCAAGGCGCATTGCCTTAAAAGTCAAGCTTACGTGGTAACCATCTACGTTGGTAAGGCATGAACTAGTAGCCAGCATCATCTCACCGTATATCCCGCCGGGGAAAATGCCAAGCTTTCTCCAGACCTCTTTGCGTTCTTGTGGAGCTAGTGCTTCTACGATTTGACTGGGTTCATAGTGTTTCCGGGTGAAATCAGCTTCCACAAAATTGCATAAACGAATGGCAATATCGTGGTTCGGCCCCGAAGTAGGTATTCCAAGTCGGTCAGCAAAAGCTCTCAATTTGCTAGGTTCCCTTATCTCGAAAGGCGTTTTACCCTCTGCCGTCGCCCGCAAGGTTTTGATTGTCTGATCCGTGTGGTAATGGTAAGTGGATGCGCCCATCACATTTCTGAGCAGCATCATCCGCATGGCCATACCGTCGGCAGTAATACCACATACTCCTCTCTTATCTTTCAATGCGTCAGCACGACACGGTCCATTGGAACAAAGGTCACACCTAATTCCTCCCACGCAGAAAGGACACCTCTTATCAGGATTCCCCCCAAAACCTTGGGCCTCATATCGATCCCAAATGTTGTTCATGCCGTCTCTTTTGATCCGCTCATAAACTCGACGAACAGATTTGTGGTAGGAAATCCTGTCTCCTTCCATTCTAACCAACCATTTTTCAAGTATGACGAGAATTATATTAAACTACCCATTGGTACGACTGGATAAGTCTTCAGTGTTTTTTGACTTCTCCTTCTGAGATCTGCCTGTGCATTCTTCGGAACGCGCGCTATTGTAGGTACGCACCCAAAATTTATTTTCTCTTTCAGCCTAACTCAATTAGGGTTTGAAATATGTCAAAGCTGTTGAAACTGCTTATACTCTACTACAGCCAAACGGGAAACACACAGAGGATGGCCATGGCAGTTGAAGAGGGAGCGAAATCAGTGGCAGGCGTGAATGTTGAAGTGAAGTACTTTGCGAGGCCAGAAGATTTGGCGGAGGCAGATGCCATAGTTCTCGGAATGCCAACGTACCATCACGACATAGGCTTCGACATGAAGAAACTCTTGGAGGAAGTGGCAATAAAGGGACTAGACTTGAAGGGAAAAGTGGGGGCAGCCTTTGGCTCCTATGGATGGAGCGGGGAGGCTCCTCGCATGCTCCTGGAGATTATGAAAAACAAGTTTGAGATGGAAACCGTGGAGCCTGTTGTATTGGTCAGATACAATCTAGACGAAAAGGGTCTAGAAGAATGTCGAAAACTAGGGAAAACTGTTGCGGGCAAGCCCGTGAATGCAAGTGTAAGTCCACAATAGTCCTGATGTTGCTTACAACACTAGATTGACAACTGTAAAATATCAACTCATTCGGGGTGGAACCTAAAATGCTTCCCACCAAAGTTTCAGAAGGCATTTTCTGGGTTGGGGCTGTCGACTGGAACATTAGACACTTTCACGGCTTCTCCTACTCAACCCATCATGGAACTACATATAACGCTTATCTAGTCGTTGACAAGAAAACGGCCCTGATCGATAGTGTCTACCGACCCTTCGCGGAAGAGATGACAGAGAGGATTAAAGAGATCGTTGACCCCTCAACGATAGACTATGTAGTGGCCAACCACGTTGAAACAGATCATTCTGG
>CP070636.1:1282867-1285538 GCA_020356305.1 Candidatus Bathyarchaeota archaeon
CGAAATCGCGGAAAAGGACTTCGAATGGTGAAAAGAATAAGTACGCTTACGACACAAAGAAGTCATTTTTGTTTTCTTCTTGAGTTTCCTTTTTTCGATCACTCTTGACCGGGCTCTCCAATCATTTTCTACACGCGCGCGAGGCGTATTGATTATTCGTCCCCTTTCAAAATGGACTCTGACCATCACTTACAACTCACGATTTCAAGAACATTAGTGATTTTGTCTTATAGCCAAAATGCTTCCAAAGGAGCAATTTCTCCTTCACCGGAAGTTTGGCAAGTGACCTGGCCATTGACATATGCTTTTGCATTTCATGAATAAGAAACTCTCTCAAATTTTTGTTTTCATTCAAGAGGTTTATGACAGTGAACCAGTTATTGTCAAGATCCTTATCGGCATGTATTAGTTTTCGTCTCTAGGCTTACGCCTTCAATATCTCTTTCAACGACCTCTGAAGGGATTCGTTTGTATTGTTCATTTAGGATTTTTACACTGACAGGTGAAATGCCTCCTGCGCAAGTCTTAGCTCCATGCGTTGATCCCCTTTCTAGGGCTATAATATTATGACCCAGTTTCGATGCTATGTATGAAAAATGGGCGCCAGCTGGACCTAGACCTAGAACCACCGCATCATAATGCATATTCATCACTCTTGCGCACAAGATGGTGCGCGCACGTGGCTACCTCTATTCAAAGCTCTTCCGGCGACCCCTTTTTCCGGTTGAGACAGAGGATTATCTTCTTTCATATTTTCGCTTCAGCTACTTCAATCGTTTTTGACCTTAACCTTGAAGTATTAGTTTACCCAGCCTTCAGTTTAACTATTTTATAAGCAAGGCGAGTTGGAAGAGAGGAAGCCACTTTTATTTTTCCGCTTCTGGCGTCTCTTATCATGGATGGCAAGTCGTAACTATACTCGTCTCGGCACCTGCAGACCAGGTCCCTCGCTAGCTTGATTCCGTACGAAAAAAAGAGGTTCAACCCGTATTGGGTAATCTTGCCTTTTATGCTCATTCGAGAGTAGTCTTCAACCAAAGCAGGAGCCCATTTCAGATTGTGCTCCCAACATTTCAAATAAAGCTCATAATGCTTGTTCGTCATGTTCTCCAACGTGAAAGACTTAACTTTGTTTTTGAGGCCCCCCATGGAAACAAGGAAAAGGGGAACAATTAGGCTTTTGAAGGGCTTCAAATCCTCCACAAGCCTGATTGTGAGCTCAACGTCCTTCTCCGTTTCTCCCGGCAAACCTAGAATCAGGGTACCACAAGGAAGCCAATTATTCCTAGACAGAATCTCGAAGGAATTCACGACCACCTCAGGCCAGTCTTCTGACTTGAAGGGTTTGCATTTTCCGGCCATATGTTTCTTGATCAGTTTGGGGCTGCCAGTTTCGATGCCGGTCTGGGCGGCGGTCCAAGGAGCCCTCTCACCTAGACTCAAGATGCTTGAGATTTCTTCAACAACATCTGGAGCGTCTAAAACTGAGGAAAGCGCGATGTGACTTAGGCTCGTCGTTCTAACGCCTGACTGATTCTGCACGGTTCTGAAAAGGTTGATCACGGCCTCCTTGTTAACTCTAAGACCTTTTGCTTTGTACCTTAACACGTCTTCGGCGTGTAGCAATGGTTGTTTGCCAGCCCTAAGATTTACTTCAACTTCCTTCAAAATGTGCTCAAGGGAAAGGCAACGATATACTTGAAGCGTTGGGACACAAAAGGCGCATCCCCTTCCACATCCTCGAGCGATTTCAACCAACCCACATATTGTCGGGTCCTTAATAATCGGTATTTCTTCTTCGGGAACTACTTCTCCATTCACAATCTCTGGCAGTTTTTCACCGTTCACGGCCTTCTCGAAGATGGATCCTACAACTCTTTCTCCTTCTCCTACGATTACTGAGTCTATCCCGAGCTCTTTTCGGGTTTCTACACTTTCAAGTTGCCACGCGCCTGGTCCGCCAACCACAATTTTTGGCTTGTACTTCTTTATGGCAGGGTTATTCAAAAGCTCCCTAAACTTGATTGCCATGTATGCCTCTCCACCCAACAGCGCCGTGAAGGAGGAGGTAGCAGGAGCTACACCCAATGGGTCGTTTTCCGCGATTCCAAAAACTTTTGTGTCGGACCCCACAACCTTGTCTAGGAACTCCGGATGCGCAACGATGACGTCTTCCCTCTGGAAACCATGATTCAGCAACGTAGCCTCTATTTTCCTTATTCCACACGGAGCAAACTTAACAGACCCGTCTCTATTCACGCTTATGGAGGGGCAGAGCAGAGAAAAGTAGAGCCTATCTGGAATCAGCCCCTTAGGTACGCAAGCGCTGAATCCGAGAAAAAGGCCGCCGTGGTACTCGCTCATCAAAGTGCGTTCGGCGGTGAGGACAATTTTGTAGCCGTTGTTCGTCATTCAATCCTCCGGCGAGATTATATTATGATTCGATTAACCCTTAAGATTTTTCAATTCCAGTGAATCAGGTCATCGCACACAACCAAACGGTTAATAGCTATGCATTTGGAAAGGGATCGTAATCAAGGTCTTTGAGAAGGAGCTGATTCATGTCTAGGCTCAAGTACAGGAACATCCTACATTTCGATTTTCTTTCCGGAGCACTAAATAGGGATCTGAAACTGCTTTTCGTCGCAACCTTCATAGGCGCCTTTGGGGA
>CP070636.1:1285638-1293891 GCA_020356305.1 Candidatus Bathyarchaeota archaeon
AGAGATATTGTGATGAAAGTTGTTTATCCATCCGCAAGGACAAAGGAGTTGAAGGTTGAAAAGATTATGTCCAAAAGCTTGGTGACTTGTAGTCTCAACTCTACTGTGCTTGATGTTGTGAAAATTATGAAAAACAAGCATCTAAGACGGATACCAATTGTAGACAAGAAAAACAAGCTTGTGGGATTAGTCACAGATTTTGATCTAGCGTTACTTGGATGGGACTTTCAGTAATTCTCTGTCCGGTGGCTTCAACGGCCTTACTTTCATTGTGCCCACAGAACTCCGAATCGGCATTTGCTTCACCGCGTTGAGCACGCATGCGCGCGCACTGGAACCATAAGGTCCAGCAAAATTGGATAACAACTGTGCTAGGTAGGTTCGCCCAGTTTTCGTATTACTTATTAGGCAGCCCTTAGGTTACTTTTCATTTCAAAAAGTGGTGACGTTATGGCAGAAACAGATCCAACCAACCTTGTTAGTTACTGCGGTCTCTTCTGTAACGCTTGTGGAATCCGTCAAGGAAAAATAAAAACTGCTGTTAACAACCTTCGTGACATTATTGCTGTCTATGGCTTTGACAAACTCATGCCGGAACTCGCTGAGTGGGAACCAAGCTTCCGACACTACAACGAATTCTATCAGGTAATGGACGGTTTGGTCAAAATGTTTGGCAGCTGCCCGGGATGTCTTCAAGGCGGGGGAGACCCAAACTGCAAGGTAAGGTCATGTACAAAACAAAAGGGTTATCGAACCTGTGCTGAGTGCAGTGAAGCCGAAGCATGTGAAACTCTGGCTCCCTATCGCGAAGGCTACGGACTTGCCACAGCACTTCAAAGCATTAGACAAGACGGCATAGAAGGGTATGCCAAGAAGATGCTGAAAAAAGTAGACGAGGGATACAGGTATACCTAGAAACGCATGTACAACACAGGGCACTTTGACCTTCACCTTAATGACTAGAAATATCCATGCTCCCGCTTCTCCATTCTCGAGCCTGCGCGCGCTCAGTGCTAGTTAATGTTCGCGGAAAAATGGAAGAATTAAGGTGCACGACATCTAGAACGTTGTTTTGCAAGCTACAAATATGAACGTGTATTCATCTGTATTCTGGAGGTGGATCTGTAGTCTCTCCACCTTCCCACAGTGGAGATATATCCCACCAATTCCATCTTTCTTATTTCAAGGCATTCCATAGATCTGGAGAAGTGGAAAATGGAAGACTTGCCAAAAAGATTGGCGACATCCGATGCAACAAGAATTGCGGAAAGATTGAGAACGATTTCAGCCGGGAGAGTATTGGATGTCGCTACAGGCGACGGGGGATTCATCAATACTTTGATGAAAGCTCTGAAGAACTACGATTCTTTCGTGGGAATCGACTATTCCGAAAAAGAAGTGGAATCTGCGAGGAAGCGGTTTGAAAGACAACCTGTAAAAATAATGGAGATGAATGCTGAAGCTCTGGAATTTGAACATGGTTCTTTTGACACGGTCTGTATTTCTTTTTCATTGCATCATCTCGGTGAAACAGACAAAGTGTTGGCTGAAATGAAACGAGTATTGAAATCTGGTGGTTACTTTATTGTCCAAGAGCCATTTTGCGACGGAGAACAGACTGAAGCACAGAAAACGGATATACTTCAGCATCATTGGGATGCGAAAATTGATTCTTTGCTAGGGGTCACTCATAATAAAACATTCACCAAACAGAAAATTAGAGACGTTGTTAACAACTTGAAACTAGAAGAGGTTGAGGTCTTCGAATCCACACACTACGTCAAATGCCTATTCTGCGATGACAAGTTTGAATGCGAAGACCCGAAAAACGAAAACGTAGTTAACCAGTGTATTGAAGAGATCGACGATAATCTTTGCCGTCTAAAAGAACATCCAGATCTAAGAATGCAAAATTGTTTGAAGGAAGAAGGAGAAAGACTAAAAGAGAGAATAAAGAAGTTCGGCTCTGCTGAGGCTTCGCATCTGTTCTTTATTGGGAAAAAATAGTGTTTGCTCAAGATCTCGCTCGCGTTATCATAGAAATTGGAGATGGGGATTTAAACGCTTCCGACAGTGGAAATATTTCCCGCAATTCCTTTTTTTATATGTAAAGAATGAGATTAGGTTCAGTTTTTTTCCGCTTTCTTTGTTTGCGAACGGATGAACCTGTATGACGAGCGCGCGTGGTTTCTTGAGTTTTGCGTAATCGTGTCTTAATCCATTCTGTTATCTTTTCTTGGGTCATCTCTTCAGCTTCACTTTGTTCTATTAGCTTTTTTTCTATAAGCTCTAGAAGTTTCTCGGGGTTGAAGGGTTTGATGACGTATGCATCTGCACCATAGTTTAGAGCGTCAACAGCGTTTTCTACACTGGGGTATCCGGTGACCATGATTTTCATCATTTTGGGCTGTGTCTCGTGTATCGAGTTCAGTAATTTGGTGCCTTCCATATCTGGGAGCTTGATGTCTAAGAGCGCCAAGTTGAAGAATTTGCTTTTTGACTTTCTTATTGCCTCTCGTCCATTTTCTGCGGTGTCGGTGGCATATCCGTTTTGCTGGAGAATAGTGTCTAAGGTTTCGCGTATATTTGCATCATCCTCCACTATAAGGATGCTGGCCTTATTCTCGGTCAACGGTTTTCACCTACGTTTCCGGTTGGACAGGCAATTTAACCGTGAAGGTTGAGCCCTTTCCTTCCTCACTCTCTGTTTCAATGCTACCGCCGTGGCTGTCGATCAGTTTCTTGCAAGTTGCTAGGCCCATACCCATGCCTTTAGCTCTCGTAGTGAAGAAAGGTGTGAAAAGCTTCTCCATGTTTTCTTTGGGTATCCCGATGCCTGTGTCTTTGAAACTTACTTCAACAAACTTTTTGGTTTCTTTGGTTGAGACTATCAAAAGGCCGCCTTTCTCTTCCATAGCTTGTGCTCCGTTGGTAGCCAAGTTCAGAAACACCCGTTCAATCATGTCTCTGTCGACTTCTATTTCTGGAAGACGTCCCAGTTTCATTATGAGCTCCACGTTCTTCGATGTTTCGACTCGTGAGAGAACCTCCTTGACTATGGCGTTGACATTGTTCTTTTCGAGTCTGGGACGTTTGGTTCCTGAGAAATCCTGTAGATCTCTTATTATCTTGTCAGCGTAGCTGACCGAATCGTTGATAGTTTGGAGCATTTTCATCGTCTTTCGTGGAATTGACGTAGAAGAGTCATGGCGTTGTAACTCATTGTTGAGTACGTATGTTGCGTTTTCTATGGATTGTAGAGGGTTTCTTAGGTCGTGTCCTACCATTGTTGCTAGTTCGCCTATGGCTGCAAGTTTTTCTAGCTTTAGACGTTCTTCCTCCGCTCGTTTTCTCTCGCTTATATCTCGCATAATTGCAAAATCTGCTGGGCGGCCATGATAGTTTATGAGTCTGGCGCTTGTCTCAATTGAAATGGTTCTGCCATTTCTACGTGGTATTTTAATTTCACGGAGCGTCGGTACTTTTTCTCCTCGCATTCTTCCCATGTATAGTTTCTGAATCTCACGGCTAGTTTTCTCGTCCAAAAATTTATCGAAAGAATGACCGATTAATTCTTCTCTTGCATATCCAACAATTTCTGCAGCTCTCTTATTTACAAAAACTATCTTTGCATCTTGAATTATTACAACTCCATCGCTTGCTTCCTCCACTAGAACAGAATACCTTTTTTCTGACTCCTTCAATTCTTTAGTTCTTTTTTCAACAAGATCTTCTAACTGTTCTGAATATTGCCTTAGCTTCTTCTCCATCTTCTTTCTTTCTCTCAAGTCTCTAAAAATCGATTGTCCACCAACAATTTTGTTTCCTTCGAAAATTGGAGAAGCGCTGATTTCGAATGGGATGGTCTGTCCATTCTTTGTGACTATTTCTACCTCGTACGGAGGTGTATTCATCCCCTTAAGTCTCTTTGTGAGAGCTTTCAGTATCTTCTCTTTTGATTCCTGCGTTAATACTTCCGCATCCATGAAGTTTTTTCCGATGAGATCTTCCTCCGAGAACCCTGTTATCTCCAATCCCTTTCTGTTGACCAACGTTATCTTGCCGTTTGTGTCGATCCAAACAATTGCGTCGGGAGAAGTATCAATATTTGTCTTAAGTCTTTGTTCCTTTTCTATTAGTGCACGCCTGTGCGCGTCTAGTTCCAGCGCAGTTGAAATATGTTGGGCAAGGTTCTTCACTGACGGAATGAAGTATTCGGCTAGGTCTGTAGAAGACATAGTGAGAGCGCCTATGATCTTTTCGTGCAGCTTTAACGGCGTAACAATGCTTTTCTTATTTTTGAAGTCTATGATCTTTGACAATAAGTGGACCAATGGTCGTGAAAACAATTCAGTCATCATGTCCCGACTGTCGACTTGGAGGGTTCTTCCCTCACTTACAACCTGCCTGTAGATGCTGGATCTGGTCAGGTTGAGCTTGTAGTCTTTCAGCCGTAGCCCAGACACTTTTTCTGCCATCTTCAACGTCTTGGGGGCTATTGAGCTTCCCACGACTCTAAGTTTCGATCCGTCATCCGTCAACAACACAATGCTCGCATTGTACTGTTTCGAATTTTCAAACTCTTTCATCACGGCTCTGTAAATGTCAGACTCGTTCAGCAAACCATGAATCTTCAGAGACACTTTTTCTGTGAAGTGAATGATCTGAATTAGGTCACGCGATGGTTTGTCCATCTGTATACGTTCTTCCACCCCTAAGCCTTCCCCGTCAAAACTCTTCTTTCGTCAAGTCTTTTCTTGAACTCCTCTATGTAATCTGAAAACTCGCAACCTTTCTTCTCTTCAAATCTCGAACCAAACTCTTGACATAGATTCTCTACAATCAAACTCTCTATCACAGTCGCCCCTGAACCAAGTAACCTCCTTAAACCGGAAGAAAAGACCTCTGGGTCCTCCACAATCATTTTTGGCGTTATATGCAAGGTGTTTTTCAGAAAAACTTGAATGGTTCTGGCAGCCTCTTCATTGAAAACTTGCTCCAGCGTTTCATCTACCGTTCTAAGCAGCAAATTCCCTAGCTCCTTTCTATGTTCGCTTGCGTATCTACGCGTTTCCTCCTGCAATTCGATCCAGCTGACAACGTTGTCTTGGATGATAAAAGTTGCTCTCCTTGTCATCGCCTTCTGCAAAAGCAGAATCATTGAGTCTTTTTTGTAGCAGTACGCCTGTGCATCACCTTCAAACCAAACCTTGCGGTTATTCGTGTCAAGACTCATCACATACGTGTTAATGATTTTCCCTACTTTCACTTCTCGACACCTGATTTCCTGCACACACATTTTCTTGGTTGCTGCGACAGACATACCTGTCTTTACCATGTTTCAGTATGGAGAGTAGACTCTGCAGATTATCCCAATTTAACCTGTA
The DNA here is from genome assembly GCA_020356305.1 of Candidatus Bathyarchaeota archaeon. The sequence continues at coordinate 1,291,026 of CP070636.1, forward strand.
TGAAGTAAGAATCTGAACTAGGAGTATGTGCTATGAAGTTCCCATGCGAATCCAACACTGGTTCTCTGTGCAACATGCACAGGCGGTAATCTGACTTGGACCTAGGCTCTGGCGAGATGTCCGCGGCAACCCTCTTATTTTTCTATGCATGAAACAATATGTTGTGGCGAAGTGGAGAACAAAGAATTCACACTTTTATATAGGAATATGACAAACAAACCAACATGCCAACGCTGAATGTGCGAACGATTACCTCCAAATGGTGGTTTTACTTGCTTCTTTTTGTCATTCCACTGCTTGTTCCTTCGTATACCAGTGAACCTTTGGCTTACGGGCAAGTAGGGGAACTTATCGGAATAGTTGTTAGAGAAGCACTGCGACCGTACAATTGGCTGGCCCCCGTTTTTCATCTTGCGACTGTAGCCTTTGTGATTCTTCTGTGGAAATTCCATATGAAGGTTTCAAAGTATTTCTATGCATATCTCGCAGTGAATTTTGTCTTCATGGCTCTTGCACAGAACATAACTGTCACTGAAGAGTTTGGATTTGTGATCATATCCAACAATCTATTACACATACTCCTCATAGGTATCTTATGGGTTCCAGCAATCTTTAGACGCGAAAGCGAGCTTAGGTCAGTAAAGCTGGAAAAGTGGAGATTTTGGGCAGTGCCCTTAGCGATTTTCGCGTTTTGGGCTCCGATGAATGAACTTGGACAACCCGACTTCAATCCACTGCTCCTCCTGACGTCAGGATATGGACTTGCCTTTTGTTTTACAGCCCCAGTAATGATCTTTGTTTTGACCTTGTACTATCCTAACTTCTACAAGCCCGCATACCGCTTTCTATGCGTTGTGGGAGCCTATCTAGGGCTTCTAAACCTCAGTGGACCGTTGATGATTCCAGGATATCCCCTTTGGGCGGCTGTTCTTCATATTCCTCTCTTCACAATCTCGATTTATGGATTGGCCTTGGAGAAAATTAAAACTAGAGCTCACTAAACAGACGTAGCACACGTGAGGAGGGTCCCTCTCCATGCTTGGCGCATCTAGTGTTTTCATTTCCCTGTTCCACGCATGTATTTATGGAACCGCGCGCAAAACCAAATTTTGTACTCCAGACTCGATGCATCAACGTTTCGTCTTTCTCTTGTTACACCTGCTCGATTCCAGGTATGCTTCAGGTATGTATATGGCAAACTTGCAGATTAGATCTCCTTTTAGAACGGTCTCTATGACATCCGCTTTGACAGGTTGATCAAAGATGACGTCCCAGGGTCGTTTCTCAAAGCCTGCACTGCAATAGCAGAAGTTCGGCGGGATTTTCATGCCCGACACTATGGCTTCGCGCACCCATGGACAGTGGCAGTAATAGTGGCGCTTCTTCTTGCGGTTTTTTTCGCGTAGGTACTCTTTGGCCATGTAAGGAATTTTTGTGACGTATATTATGTCTCCTTCTCTCACACCATTTTGGCAGGACGGTGTATTGCGAACATACTCCAGAACAGTTTCATCGATCTCCTGCGTGAAGTACAATGTGTTATCTTTCATGTGCTTTTCAAGCTCATCAACATATTCTTTGTGCCGTCTCTCCAAAAAATCGTCTATGTTTTGGGATTCGAGAAACTTCTTTCTCTCTGGCAAGTAATGTTTTTTTGGGCCTGCGTGGGGCCCACTTGACAATATCTCTCGGCATTTGTCTTCGCCGAGCTTCGTTTCAAGTCGCTCCATGAACTTCTTGGTGATTCTCGGCTTGTCTTTTGAAGATGTGCCCAAGGGAGGCAGTTCGATTCCTTCCAGTATCTCTTTATGTTTGCTCTCACCAACAGATTGTTTCAGTGTGTCTGACAGATTCTTCAGGACGTTACTACCATCTAGAATCTCGAGCAAAGCAACTTCGACTTCTCTGTTTTCTACGAAACGAGCGCTCCTTAGGAGCGCTAGGAGGTTATCCCATGTGTTCGTTTTGTTTTTGATCAAAGTTACTATGAAACGTTGGAGCTCGTTAGTTGTGACATTGCTCCAATCTTTTTTCTGGCGTGTCTTTTCAAGAAACCGGTCGAATTCTTTCACAATTTTGATGTTCATCCCGATTGTCTTTTTGTCCAGCTTGGTTTCAACGCACACGCCTTCGAACCCTTTCTTATCCAACTCGTTGCCCTCCTTGACTGGACCAGTCATCATCTTGATACTTAACTCTTGGTAGTGGCCAGAACCTAGTATTGATGAAATAGGGTTTGAACCTCCATCAAGGCGGAACAAGCTTCATCAAATGCGCGCGCAGAGGTGCTCAGAAAGCAACTGTCTGCGCGTGCAGTCTCTCGAATACAGTTCACAATTCTATCGGAGACTTATTAGCGCCAACCTCTTATTCTCTAGCTCATGCAAAAGAGCAAGTTTCCAAGTGAATTATCATTCCTAATTGGAGTGACCTTTCTCTTTGTAATGAGCTACCAGATTTTTGATCCTATTCTCACCCTATACATGAGGGAGGTGGGAGCTACCGAGCTTGACGTGGGTTTGATGCTTGCTGTCTCTACTCTCGTGGGAGTCATGTTACGTATTCCTTTTGGGATGGCCTCTGATAGATTCGGAAGAAAGAGTGTTATTCTTATCTCTTTAGGCACTCAATTTGCCTCAATCATTTTGCTGTACCTTGTATCCCATCCCTTCTGGTTCTATCCCGTGCTGGCTTTTCAAGCTCTTCCAATGTCGTTATATTGGTCTTCGGCGGCAGCTTTAGCTTCTGACATGGCACCAATAGAAAAAAGGGGTGAAGCAATTGGTCGATACTTCACTGGTTTCGGATTGGCTATGTTCTGTGGCCCCTTCCTCTGTAGCTTTCTCACCACTTTCCTGAACTACAG
>CP070636.1:1293991-1296924 GCA_020356305.1 Candidatus Bathyarchaeota archaeon
CTCTTTCCCGTCGACGACTATACGGCCAAAATCGTAGGATTCGATCATTAGGTTTATTCTCCATGCAGTTTTTTTGCAGGGATGCACTTCGTCAGATTTCTTATAAAGTTTGCGAAGTTTCAAAGCCAACGTGCAATTTCATTATTGAGGGAACCGCATGTGGGAAAGCTTAAAACTATAGGATAAATTATTTGTTGGTGCTCTGGAAGGCTCCGGTAGAAGAAGGAGGAAAAAGCCTTCTGCCGAATATAGCCAGGTTAAACACCCTAGGTGAGCCAAGTATTCCGGCCTTTCGCCACAACTAGTGGAAGAGAGCCGGAGACCCGGGTTCGAATCCCGGCCGGAGCACCAATTTGATTTCGTCTTTTTCTTCCATAATAGGAGTTTGGGCTTGGAAGCACTCATAATTTCTGAGTGGGAGTATATGCTACAGCACCCTCTTAGGTTAGCAATCAAACCGGGGTTTGACTATGTCCAAGAAGTTTGAGGAAGCGTAACTAGATTTGGAAACAACGTTTGGAATAGCTAGCGAAATTGTTTAAGGCTACAGGTTTTTATTTTACTGTGCTTAGTCAAGTGGTAACGGAGAGTTCAAGATGCCTCATAAGAAGAGGAAAATCAGAAAGAAACGTGGTTCAAGAACACATGGATACGGTGTTATAGGTCAGCATAGAGGCGGAGGACAGCGGGGCGGCCGAGGAAAAACTGGAGGCAAGAAACACAAGTGGACCCACACGGTGAAATACGCTCCAAAACGATTCGGGAAATACGGATTCAAATTACCGAGAAGAAGAGAGGTACATGCAATTAACGTTGGCGAACTGGATCAACAAATCAGCGAACTAATAACCAACAAAAAGGCCGAGAAGACAAAAGGGGGCGTCACGGTAGATCTGGATAAGCTTGGCTTTGAAAAACTTCTTGGGAGAGGACAGGTCACACAACCGCTCATCATACAAGTAGATTCTCACTCTGAGTCCGCAGCCCGGAAAATAGAGACCGCGGGAGGCAAAATAGTAAAACCCGAGTAATAATCCCTAACGGACATCTGCGTCAAACAGTTACAACCTACTTTTGCCCGATAGAATTTCGACGCGTATTGCTCATCTTGTGTAATCATTTTTTATATGAGGAGCAATCTATTGCGCACAATGCATAGTGCATGGAGGATAGGAGAATGTCCTTTAAGAGAAGTTTACTCATGTTGCCCGGCCCCAGTGAGCCTTATCCAGAGGTTCTAGAGAAGCTTCAGCATCAGGTTCTCCCACACTATGGACCTGACTGGAAAGAAGCGTTCAGAAAAGTGCGCGAAGATCTGAAGAAGATTTTCCAAACAAAGGGAGAAATCATACTATATCCTGGCTCGGGCGAGTCAGCAACCCACATGGTTGCCGCGAACATGGTTAAGCCTGGAGACAAGGTGATAACCCTCACGAACGGAATCTTCGGAGAATACATCAACATGGCTGTGGAAGCTTTCGGTGGAAATCCCATACCAATATGGGAGAGTTTTGGCAAGGCCATAGACCCCGAGAAAGTGAGGAAAGTTGCGATAGAGGAGAAGGACGCTAAGGCGATCTTCGTGGTGCACGTCGAGACCTCGTCTGGAGTGGAGAACCCGATTAGGGAAATCGGTGAAATCGCCGAAGAAACTGGCAAAACCTACATAGTCGACGCGATAGCCTCGCTAGGAGGTTCTGAGTTGAGGATGGATGACTGGAACATAGACATCTGCCTGGGCTACGCTAGTAAAGCCTTAGGTTCCATACATGTTCTTTCTCCGATAGCCGTAAGTAGGGAAATCTGGGAGAGCATCGTGGAGAAGCCTCGATACATTAAGCCCTACTTCGTAGATTTCTCAGCGTGGAAGTACAGGAGCTGGGGTGGGGGTCACCCGGTCACCATGCCGACGATGAACATTCTAGCCCTCAGCAAGGCTGTGAAGATAGCATTAAGAGAAGGTTTGCAGAGCCGTTTCAGGAGACACTATGTCGCTGGGGAGGCGGTGAGGGCGGGAGTTAGGGCTATGGGCTTAAGCGTCCTCCCAGAAGAGGATGATGCGGCTGGAACGGTCACAGCTGTAAAAGTCCCCATGGACACCGAAGACAAGATAAGGAGCCTGATGATGGAGAAGTTCAGCATAATGATTGGGGGAAGTCTAGGAGACTTGGCGAAGGGTAAGGAGACTTGCGGCAAAGGAGAGCTGATAAGGATTGGACACATGGGGCTGGTAGCCTCACCAGAATACATAGTCCCAACCCTAGCAGCTCTAGAAGAAGTCCTGCCAAAAATAGGTTTCCACCCAAAAAGGTCAGGAGTGGAAGCCGCGCTAGAAGTATTCAAGCAACAACCAAAAGAGTGGATAAATGGAATCATCGCACGACTCATGGAAAGATAAAACCAGACTAAGGCATAACCATTCTTTGCGGATGACCAAATGGACGCCTAGCAAACCTCAATGACTTTCAGTATTTCTTTTATCTCTTTCTTCTCGTCTTCCTCCAGCGGCGCTGTCGGTTTTCGGGGATAACCACCCGGTAAACCCTTTATGGTCAATGTTGCCTTTATCGCAGAGAGTTGATTATGCCTTCTGATGAGAACTTCATTTATGTAAGAAATACATCCTTGTAATTTGCTTGAGTATTCAAACTTTCCTTCTTTGAAGTTCTCATACAAGGCGCTACATTGTTTGGGAGCTACGTTTGCCACCGCAATTAAGGCGCCTTTTCCTCCAAGCATTAACGCTGAAAGCGCAACGTCGGCTGTACCGGCTAGCACCGACACTTTGTCACCCACTAATCTGATGAGCTCTGCTATTTGACTTAGGTTTCCGCTGCTATCTTTTATTCCAATAACATTTTCGTATTCAGAAACAAGTTTGTAAACTACGCTTGGGTCCAGAGAGAGTCCTGTAAATTTTGGAACGTTATAGA
>CP070636.1:1297024-1300812 GCA_020356305.1 Candidatus Bathyarchaeota archaeon
AACCATCTCAACGATTGAGGCCCTCGCGAAATTCAACCGTATGACCCAGGATGTAGAGAGAGAGAAGAGGGCGAGTACTCGACCCTACATAATAGTGCCCTATTTCGCTGCGATTTTGCTGATGTCAACAACGCTTATGATGCTGGTGCTTGTTTCCAAGACGGTAAGCATGAGCGTGTCAGGAGGCCAGACCACCGATCTAGCGTCTGTCACTCTCCTTTTCGTTGTTTCCGTTATATTCCACGTCTACATGATTGGACTCGTAGCGGGCAAGATAGCTGAAGAATCCATAGCGGCAGGATTCAAGCACTCCGCCCTGCTCGTCCTCATCAGCTTGCTTGCAGCCGTTTTTGTTCCACAGCTTGTGAGCATATGAAGAGACTGTCAATACCGCTCCTACGCCAAAACAAGGCTGTTTCAACCGCGATCTCAGCCATAGTAATCACCGCCGTTACAGTTGCCCTCGTCATGGTAGTCGCCTTTTATGCTTACCAGGTTTTGGAGCAACGGAGAGGAGCGGCCGAGTTCGATGTTGCCTCGAAGTCGATTCTAACCTTTGACGACGCCTTGCAGGATGTTGCATGGAAGCTCAATGCATCTCGGATGGTTAGGTTCAAAATTGACTACGGTGCTTTAAAACTGATACCAAACGCCAATACCTTAAACGTGAGCGCAAAGATAGGCACTTCCGGAGAAAATCATACTCTAGGGTCTGTTTCAACTGGGCTCATAAAATATTCTATAGGAACTAGATACGTGACCTTTGGTGAAAACTATACAGGGTATGTTCTAGGAAATGACAGTTTAGTAGTTGCCGGCAGTACCGAAAGCCTTGGCAAGGCATTGATTGAACAAGGGCCATGTTGGGTTAACGTTACATTGAGTTATAGGGCACGGGCCATAAGAACATCAGTTATTGAAGTCAACGGTATAGACGTGAATTACGTGTCCATTTGGCTAATCAAAGTTGCGCCGTTCCCAGAATACTCAACAACTTACATTCACAATTTTGACCTTAGAGCAAAGTGTATTGATATCGAAACAAATACTTTTGGCTCCTACAATGTGACAGGTACAGATCCCTGCACAATCACCGTCAAGTCAGAAGGTGAATCAAGCTCAGCACAAATTGGGTTAGAGCCTGGAAAGGTCGTCTTTAGCGTAGTAATTGCTACGGTAAAAGTTAGCATATAAGAAGGAAGAAAAATTGCCTGCTTACACAATGAGCCATGTCATCTGCACCTCAGCGCTAATCGCCTTGGTTTTCGTAATGCAGTTCTCCTTCATGCTCGTCGCAGACAATGTGAAAACAGATATGACTAGGAGGGAGCTGAAAGAGATCAGTGACTACGTTTCTGACACGTTGGCGAACTTGTACTTTCTAGCGAACTCCACAAAATATAGCAACGTGACGCTAGAGAAGACGCTTTCCCTCCCTTCAGAAGTACAAGGCTTGACCTATGAACTGTCAATATATTTCAATGCTACAACCTTAGAAGCACTGTCTGTAAACGCTTCTGTTACAAGCAGTTTATGGGCAGAAGCCACTTCGTGGCTGCTCCCAGGCTTGAAAGTTGACTCGAATGCCACAGAATCAATTGTGAGTGGCCTGAAACCCGTTGTTGCTGGGTGTAGACGGAACGTAGACCCGAACGTCTACGTGTGGATAGCCTACGACTAATTCTTTGGAAGCTTTTCAAAATAAGATTTGGAAAAGGTGTTCCTTCGCATCAGTGAGAACACCTTCAATTGTGTGAACGCGCATGTAGAGTCATGAATAGGAAGACTTAATACTTAGTACTAATACTTATTTATTGTATTTGAGGGAGTAAAATGGTAGCTCCTATCTATGATCATGTGACAGCCCTGATTTTTTCGTGTGTGCTTTTCGTCTCAGCAGCAGTCGCGGTTCCAGCCATAAGCTACGTGAACTTGCTTTATGTTGATCAGCAACAGCTCAGAAATGTTGCTTTAGAAGCGTTGAACACAATGCTTCTCGACGTAGGCTATCCTCTGAACTGGGGGTTAACTGATCCGTTCAGTGAAAGTGCTGTCACAAAATTTGGGTTAGCACTTTCGGAGAGTTCCTCTTTCTATGTACTGGATCAGAACAAGGTTCAAAGGCTGACAGCCGCAAACCCTTCAGGGAGCTTGAACTATGAAACGGTACGCGATCTACTGAGACTGCAAGGCTACGGTTTCAACGTTAGAATAATGCCTCTGTTTAATGTTGCAGTAGAAGATAGAACAGTAGACAATCATCTACTCTTCAACGTTAACGCCACATTTAGACATGGAGGGCCAATTCCAGATGCCACAGTATCCGCCACAGTACTCTACGTGTCAGGGCAAAAAAGTGACAACTTCAACTTCACTGCAGTGCCTGAAACCAAGACTGATGAACTGGGAAAGTGCACAATAGGCTACACGCTTCCAGAAGACTACGCAGGATATATCCTCACCGTAAAAGTAACCGCTGCTGGCATGGCAACAGTAACCATACCTTACCTTGAAGGCTTTGCCCAAAACGTTGCGAATGTCAGCATAATCGGAGACACCGTCTCCGTTTCGATACCGGAGGACGAGCATCCATCAGAACGAACCATTTACAATGTAACGGTCGTCACTGCGGAGGACGTTTGGAATTTCCCGGATGTGGGATGCGGAAGAACACCGGAGGATCACATGACCTCGGGTGAAGGGTTCCAATACTGGACCGAGATTTTTCCTGGTCTCGCATACGAGGATGCCCTTTTCTTAGACTTCAACATTTATACGCAGGAGGAGGGGAGTGGACCTAAACACTTTGTTCTCTTCGCTGCCTCGCCATTGCTCAACCTTGCTTCAGGAGTTTTGCAGTTGGGAGGACAGCCTTCTATGGAGTCTATCAATGCTGCGGCGATAAATCTTTGCAGATCTGTCGAGATTGCGCATATGACTTACATTTTTGAGTTGCTCCTATGGAAAGAGACGTAGCATACATATCGTAAGACAATAGACTTAATATATCGCTCTGCCCTCATCATTTAAATGTATCACACTTGCTGGCAAACAAACTACGTGGAAAGAGTGCTCATGAGTAAAACAAAAGAGACGAAGGGACAGATGCGTCTGGTCGAGGCCATACTTGCCTCCTTCATCATCATACTTGCTATAACTTTCCTCAACGTTTTCGCGTTTACTCCTCTTAGTCCAAAGTATGAAACCAGTGATCTGGAAAGAATTGGAACCAACGTTCTCCATGATATGGATGAGAAGGGCCTTCTATGCCGTTTCGTATACAATGAAGAATGGACAACCCTCAAAATTGCTCTGATGGTTTCTCTGCCGCCTGAAATCTACTTTGACTTAAATGTTTACGATGCAAATTTCAGCCGAGTCAACGACGCCCCAATTCGTTACGGAGACCTCGAAGTCTTTGAAAACTCAAGTTACGTAGCTTCAGTTACATACCTCGTTCCAGGTTACCAAGCGGATTATGATCCTCAAGTAATACTTCTGCAGCTCGTGAGGGAATAAAATCATGAGAAACGTGAAGCACAAAAAGGGACAATTCATTGTCCTTGCAGCTTTAATAGTAGCTGTCATGATAGTTTCCATCGGCACAATAATGTATGGCACCATCATGTATTTTAGACACGAAAGATGGCAAGAGTATCTGATGATAATCGACAATGTAGAACTGGGTTCGCAACGAGTACTTGAGATAAGCTTAGCCGATTACACATCAAACTTTAACAACAGCCAAATCCTCGTTGACAACTTGCATAAATGGCGAACAAGCCTGA
>CP070636.1:1300912-1303461 GCA_020356305.1 Candidatus Bathyarchaeota archaeon
AGGATGCAGGAAATTGAGCAGCGAAGAGAAGAATACGCTCGGAAAGCGCGTAAGACCGAAGAGGAACGCATCACCTATATCAGTTAACTTGTATCGCCCTTTTACTCTTCAAGAGCTTCGATATAGTCCGCGTATTGTTCAGAAGATAGCAGCTTCTTTGAATCATCGCCGAAATTCACTAGTTGAACTTTAGCAATCCAACCTTCCCCATAAGGGTCTTTATTTACAAGTTCAGGGCTTTCGGTTAGTTTGGTATTAATATCTATTATCTCACCCGAGATCGGAGTGAAGATATCGGAAACTGACTTTACAGATTCAGCCGAGCCTATAGACTGGGATTGTTTGATCTGACTTGCGATCATTGGAATTTCCACGTAAACTACTTCGTGGAGAGATTTCTGGGCATAGTCTGTTATTCCAATCACTGCGGTTTTGCCTTTCACTCTTACCCATTCGTGTTCCTTTGAATAGTAGAGGTCGTCTGGGATGTCATAGTTTAACACCTGCACTGTTATGCCTCCTGGAACCATATTTCGTTGGGTCGTAGAATGGGAACGTAACTACTTTCGCCTCAGTAAGTTTGTCTCTTATCTTAACCATAATTGTTGAGTTTTCAACCGCGTGTTCGGTGGGTACGTATGCCATGGCTATTCCACATTTGAGAATGGGAGAGAAGGTTCCACTTGTTATTCGTCCTATCATTTGACCGTTTTTCCAAACTTCACAATTCGTGCGAGGAATACTCTTCCCTAACATCCGCAATCCCACACGTCTTCTCTTAGCGCCTTCCGTCTTCTGCTTAAGCAGCGCGTCTTTACCACTGAATGTTTCCTTCCTGAGTTTTACAACAAAACTGATTCTAGCTTCCAGTGGCGTTGTATCTTCGTCAATATCATTGCCGTAGAGGCACATGCCTGCCTCCAATCTCAGAGTATCTCTGGCACCTAATCCACAGGGTTCGATTCCGAACTTCTTCCCGGCTTCTAAGATGGCATTCCAAACCCTTCCCGCGTTGGCTGGGTTGGAGAGTGGAGTATCCCAGACAAATATCTCGAATCCATCTTCACCCGTATATCCGGTTCTGGATAGAAGCACGTTTACTTCGTTCAGCTTGGTCCAGCCGCATTTGAACCGCTCAATTCTGATCAGGTCGGAGTCAGCTATTTTCTGCAAGGTTTCCTGGGCTTTGGGTCCTTGAACCGCGAACATGGCAATTCTGTCTGAAGCGTCTTCAACCTCTAACTTGAAGGATCTGGAGTGTTGAACCAGCCAATCGTAGTTCTTCTTCCTGTTGGCTGCGTTGTAAACCATAAGGAATCTTTCACGTTCAAGTCTTGATAGAACGAAATCATCCTTGATTCCTCCCTTTTCGTTGCATATTGTTGAGTAATGAGCACTGAGAGGAGTCAAGCGTGCGACATCATTGGTTGTTACATAGTTAAGAAAGGCTTCACTATCTGGGCCACTGACTAGTGCTCTCCCCATATGGGTAATATCAAATATGCCTACTGCACTGCGTACAGCCATATGCTCCGGGATTATGCCCTTGTACCAGATGGGCATTTCGAATCCAGCGAAGAGAGTCGTCTTGCCAGTCTTCTTGTGATATTCGTAGAGGTGTGTTCTTCGCGTGGGTTCTGTCAATTCATACCTCCGTCATTCGGCTTCGGAAAATGGAACCCTGACTATTCTATCTTCTTAATGTCAACATTTATGGGATTGAATGACAGCTTCCTACCGCATTTTGGACATTTGCCGTCGTGCCGTTGTACAATTTCATCAGGCGGTGTCAAATCCATGCCTTCATAAAGGATTACGCCACACTTTTCGCAAAGAATACGTTGAGGCAATGCGTCACTTCCACATGCATCTGAAATAGAAGCGCATAAACTATTTATAACTTCCATTCCTTTCAGTAGAGTGAAAGGGCATACCGCATGGAGAAGTACACCCTCGTCATTACTGAGAAGCCAAACGCTGCAAAACGGATAGCACAGGCACTTGATCAGAAAGGCAGACCCAAAAAGGTGGAAGAAAAGAATGTGACCTATTTCCTAGCCAAACGAGACAAGCCGCTAGCTGTTGTTCCGGCTCTCGGGCATCTCTATACAGTTATGCACACTGGGAAAGGAAGAAGTTACTATCCAGTTTTTAATTTCACGTGGGCACCTCGCCACCTAGCGGAAAGGGGTGCAAAACAGCTTCGTACATGGATTGAGCTCGTTTCCAAACTTGCGGAAAACGCTGAAGAGTTCATTGACGCTTGTGACTATGACATTGAAGGGAGCCTAATCGGCTATTGTCTACTCAAATACGCGTGCAATAACAAAGAAGACGTGGCGAAGAGGATGAAATTCTCCACTCTAACTAAGAAAGAGCTGGAAAAAGCCTACAGCGAACCCTTGCCAAAACTAGATTTTGCTTTAATTGAAGCTGGAAGAACACGACATGAAGTTGACTGGATTTATGGCGTGAACATTTCTAGAGCCTTAACCCTTGCTGCGAAACGCTGGAGTGGAAAATACGCCACGCTCAGCACCGGCCGGGTC
>CP070636.1:1303561-1307566 GCA_020356305.1 Candidatus Bathyarchaeota archaeon
ACAGACGCTCACAGCGTGGCCGAAATGAGGTGGATGCGATTCGGAGTGGGCGTCGCTAGACGGGGCTGGCTTGAAAAAGGAGACATAGTTAACACCCTAAGTTACCCAAAAGTGACTTCATTGGAGTGTTGAGGCTGTGCGCGCTCTTTTCTGTGGTGCGTGCGCATACCTTGGAATAGGTGTGCACGCCTACCGTGCTACCTTTACTTCGATCTCCTTCCAATCCTTCGTTATTCCCCGTAAAGAAGTCACTGCACCCACAATAGCTCCGCCTAATATCTTTACAACGAACTCGTTCAGATCTATTTCCTTACCATCAACTAGAAGCCTAACTTCCAATAGTATCTCCTCCTGAAATACTGTTTCAACACAAAGTGTAAAGGCTTTTGCTAATATATTTAGCGCGTTAACCTATGTTGTAACAACAAATGCTCCATTTACAGGGATTGGAGAGGCTGTTTTTCATGGTCGAAACGAAAGTTGTATGGCTTCCTTGGGGCAAGAGAGCCTTCCAGAAGGCGTCGGAGCTGGATAAGCCAATTCTCTTGGCCATTAGTGCAGTTTGGTGTCATTGGTGCCACGTCATGGATCGAACAACATACTCCGACAAAGAAGTCGCGGAACTGATTCAAGAAAAGTACGTGCCAATAAGAGTGGATAGAGACAAGCGACCTGATGTTGATAAGCGTTATAATATGGGCGGCTGGCCTACCACTGCTTTTTTGACTCCTAAAGGAGAGGTGATCACAGGCGCCACATACATTCCACCGCAACAAATGAAGCCGTTGCTTCAACGAATAAGTCGCTTCTACAAGAAAAACAAAATTGAGGCTCAATTGAAAGAACTGGCAGAAGGAGAGAAAAAAGCACCACCACTAGAACACAGATTAGATCACGAGTTCTTCCAGTCCATCGTCGACAATTTGACATTGGAAATCGCATCAAGCTTCGATTCATTGCATGGGGGCTTTGGCAATGCACCTAAATTCCCTCACAGCGAAGCGTTGGCTCTAGCGCTCCTAGAGTATCACATACAGGAACACAAAGCACTCTTGAACATCGTGACTAAGACCCTTCAAAAGATGAGCGCGGGCGGCATCTACGATAAAGAAGAAGGAGGCTTCTTCCGCTACTCCACCACGAGGGACTGGAGTATCCCTCACTACGAGAAAATGTGCGAAGACAACGCTACGATGCTTATCAATTATCTAGAAACCTATCAGATCACTGGAGAAGAGAGCTTCAAAGAAACGGCTCAGGAAATATTGTCATACGTCAATGCCAATCTCAGTGACCAACACAAAGGCGGGTTCTATGGCAGCCAAGACGCTGACGAAGAGTACTATAAGCTTAGCCGGTCAGAACGCCGTAGGAAAACATCTCCGAGGGTGGACAAAACCGTCTACACAAATTGGAATGCCATGATGGTCTCAGCCTATTTGCTAGCTTCGGTCGTGCTCAAGAACATGTCCTATCGGCAAATTGCTCTACAAACCGTTGATCTTCTACTTGAGAAAAGTTACAGTTCAAGAGGAGGGATGTATCACTATTACCTTAACGGCAAAAGACAGCTTCCAGGTCTACTCTCAGATCAAGCTTCTATGATAAGGTGTTTAGTAGACACCTATCAGTCAACCTCGAATAGAAAATTCCTCACTTGTGCAGAAAACATCGCCAAATTCATGCTTGACAACTTGTGGGACAATGCCGGAGGCTTCCACGACAGAGCTAAGAACATTCAAGCTTTTGGAGCCTTGAAGACTTTGCAGAAACCCGTTGACGAAAACAGTGTAGCCGCCGACGCTTTCTTGAGACTCCACCACTTAACAGGTAAGGAAAGATATCTGGATTCAGCTCGAAGAACTCTAGAGCATTTTGCCTCAAGCTATCAACGATACGGCATGCTGGCGGCCGCCTATGGTCTCGCCGTTGAATTGTACCTACATCCAGTGCAAATTCATATAGTGGGCCGTAAAGCAGATCCTGCTACAAGTCGATTCCTCGATGAAAGTCTAAGAGTCTACAATCCGCTAAACGTAATCGAAATTCTAGATCCAACTTCCGATGCCGAGAGGCTGGCCAACCTGAAATATCCTGCTGCCAAGTCACCCATGGCATACATCTGTTTCAAAGGAACATGCACTGCCGTTGGGGATCCAAAGCAAATAGCCAAGATATCGCGCCCAAGAAAACTTGAAAAGGGTTGAGATTTAAGACTCACCATGGTTCAAGATTAGTGTCAAGATGTAGGATAATAAGGGAAAAATTCAACTCTGCCTAAAAAAGGATGCACACGCACATTGATACCCGTTGACGTAAAACATGACAAGAAAACCAGAGTGCTAAAGATAATTAACCTTTTGGAAGATGAACACCCCGATGCAAAAATAGCCCTGAACTACACAAACCCTCTAGAGCTCTTGGTGGCCACAATCCTTTCAGCTCAATGCACCGATCAAAGAGTAAACATTGTCACAAAAGAAATCTTCAAAAAGTACAGAAAACCAGAAGATTATGCTAATGCAGATCTAAAAGAACTCGAAGAAGACATAAGATCCACTGGCTTCTACCGAAACAAGGCCAAAAACATCAAGAAGTGTTGCCAAACCCTAGTTGAGAAGTTCGACTCGAAAGTTCCAAAAACGATGGAGGAAATGCTCAAATTGGCTGGTGTTGCAAGAAAGACAGCAAATATTGTCTTGTCGAACGTCTATGATGTCATCGAAGGAATAGCAGTCGACACCCATGTTCGCAGACTCGCAAAAAGACTGGGACTTTCTGAACATGAAAATCCAAACAAAATAGAAGCCGATTTAATGGACATAGTTCCAAAAACCCATTGGAAAAAAATTACAGACTTGCTGATATTTCACGGGAGAAGAATCTGTGTGGCAAGGAAACCAAAATGTAGAACATGCGTCTTGAACGAGCTGTGTCCCTCGGCCTTCACATTTGACCAGTGAGCACTCGAACTTCCAGAGGAATGACTTTTGCAGATTCAACCACGCTTTCCATTGTTTAGATCTGCGTGCGCATTTAAGAAAATTTTTGGAACAATTGTTTTCTGACGTAGAAAATCACTTTTCTCGGACAGTTCAAGCGAGAAGAGGGAATTTTGAGGTATGACAAGAGGTTAGTTCCCGGTAGAGAACAACATCTACTCCCTCTTCCCGCAATAATAAGAAACGAGAGACAGTTCATATAAAATTGACGCGGCGCAATGTTTGCGCGCGCAACCACTTTGAGCCGAAAACAATGGAAAATGTTACATTACCATGTAATATCCTTGTAACATTTTAAAACACGCGCGCGCGTGCTTTATTCAACGGTTTCCTCGGCTCCCCACGCTCCATGAGTGGGCTCAGGGGTAACGTATTTTCGCACTCTAAATCCGTCGAGCCACAGGTTTCCAGCAGTAATGTACACTGTAGTCGTCCAGGAGAAAGATGTGATGGTGACTGGATTCATGGATTTGCTGCCGCCAAGTCTTTCTACACCGTCAACGTAGATTGCTTCCACCTGATTATTGCCGTGATTACAGATTATGCTTACTTCATACCATGTGTTGACTGAAGAATCCGCCAGTCACCAACGATGCGCGTACGCATCTACACTCTCGACTCTGAGCACCATACCGTCGTAACTACAAGGGAAATAACACCAAGCGTCGGTGTATCTGACCGAGCTAGCTTCGAGTGCTTGAACTTCTCCTGCTTGATTTGATGCTCTGACTGCAAATTCGACGGCGAATGTATCTGGTAGCACGAAACCATCTTTCTCTATGATCCCATATTGTTCACTGCCAGCATCCACCAATTTCAGACTTGAAGCACCGTATTTGGATTGATCACTTTGGACGGTTGCAGAAGAGGTTCCAGTGGACCAGTCCCTCCATCCACTAGGAGTATCGCCAACAGCAGTTCTCTCCGTATCCATTGCTACTATGAACGTGTCTGTGATGCTTGAAGTAGTTGTTGCTTCCGCGTTTCCGTAGTAGATGTAAAT
>CP070636.1:1307666-1312181 GCA_020356305.1 Candidatus Bathyarchaeota archaeon
GCAGGGGTTTCCTTGTATGAGAATTACCCTGGCTTTCCCGAAGGAATAGCGGCAACAGAACTTGTCGATAGGATGCAGAAGCAAGCTTCAAAGTTTGGCGCCGAAATAAAGTATCTTGAAGAAGTAACCGGCCTCGACCTCAAACGAGAACTGAAAAAAGTTATCACAAACAAAGCTGCCTACGAATCCGTTGCTTTGATAATTGCAACTGGAACCCAAAGGAGAAAACTGAATGTTCCTGGAGAGACGAAGTTCATTGGAAGAGGCGTCAGCTACTGCAGAGTTTGTGATGCTCCCTTTTTCAAAGGCTTGAAAGTTGCAGTTGTCGGATTTACAAAAGGCGCAATAACAGATTCGTTGCTCCTATCTGAAATATCCAGAAAGGTATTTCTAGTCACACAGGACCACGAAATCAATGCTAAAGAAGAATTGATGAACAAACTCTTGAAAAAGTCAAACGTGCAAATAATCAGAGGAAGAGTAGTCACCGTTCTGGGAGAACACGTTGTTAAGGCCATTAGAATCAAGCTTCGAAACGGGCAGGAACTGCTGGAGAAAGTCGATGGTGTTTTTGTGTCTATGGGCAAGGCACCAGCCACTGGAATTGTTGAAAACGCTGGAGTCGAAGTTGATGAAAGAGGATGCGTAAAAGTGGATCGTTGGCAAAGAACTCACATCGAAGGTGTTTTTGCAGCTGGCGATTGCACATGTGGTGGAATGCAGGTTGTAACGGCTGTCGGAGAAGGAGCTATGGCGTCCATGAAAGCGTTTGGTTACATCAGAAGGATGAAAGGAGAATAGTCTCAGAATGATTGAGAATGACAAGATTGCCAGAGCTGAGGCCAAGAAAGAAAAGTTAACCGATTTAGTGAATTATCAGAAAGGCTCCGTGGTAAGCCGAACGATCATTGACAAGACGGCTGGAACAGTGACTCTCTTCGCCTTTGATCAGAGGCAAGGATTGAGCGAACACACAGCGCCATTTGACGCCCTAGTTTATCTTCTAGATGGAGCAGTGGAAATCACAATTTCTGGCAAGGTACATCGCTTGAAGGAAGGGGAGATGATCATGTTGCCTGCCAATCACCCTCATGCCTTGAAGGCACTAAGCAAATTCAAGATGCTTTTGATAATGATAAGATCCCTCTAGCGCGATAGTGTAATACTGTTGTGGATCCGAAGAATTTGCTCCAGTCAAGCGGGACCCTAAGGCTTGGCCCAAAGCGAATGTAGCAGGCGCGTGCCAAAACAGCTTTCCGAAACTGCGTAAGTTGAAATTCGCAAGAATGGGAGGGTTCTAATTGCGCGCGCTATTGGTGATAGTATTTCTAGATGCGCGGGCACTTTCAAAAGGTAACTGCATTTTTTCGCTGCCTTTCTGCTTGACTATTTCTTTTCATCAGTTCTATGAACTCGCTGAAAATCTTTTCAAAGAAATCTCTCTTGAGTTGGGGGCCTGTCCCGATACCTGAGCATTCATCTGTGTGGGCAAAAACGTATCTGCTATTTCCCATGTTTTTGAGCTGTAAGGGATAAAATCTGCATATTAATGGTCTCATCTGATAGATAGAGCATGAATTGCCTTTGAGAAAGACGCATTTCCCGTTCTCAGTCTTTCTCATCCGGTAAATGTAGGGTTCAAAACCTTCGATTTTCTCAGCGAATTCATCCAGTTCCGTCAAAGTCTTCTTTGATATACGGTCAATCTCGATCTTCAATAGGAGAATTGATCTAACCCTGTCTGTAGTATCCCTGCAACACAGTGCGCATCTCTCGCAGCTGAAACGAACATGTTTTGGATACTCAAAGCTCAAGTTAATCTCGCCGGGCTAATCATACAAAACATACAGAATGAGGGAGGACTATTTTTTCCTTTCTTACGCTTTTTGGGAAGCCCGGTGTGCACGCATTAGCTCTTTGCGTTTGCCTATGCTGTTCCCGACTTGCAGCTCTTCCTTTCTTGCTTCTTCTTGCATATTTTGAACTCTAGCTCTGCGGCATAGCCAAAGATAATTGCTTAAAAACATTGTGCGTGATAAAAAAAAGAAAAGGGTTTGTTAAGCGGATAGATGTTAGCCTGTGAGCTTAATATCTTCTCCTTGCGTTTCTTCGTTTAGCAAAACAATCTCGACAGTATACTGGTCTGCTTCCGTCAGGTTTGAAGGGAACTTCACATTCCTGGCCACACTCTGCGCAAACTGCCTTGTGCATTTCTCTTGGTTCTCTATAAGACATCTAGATTGCACCTCCTATTCGCTGAAAGAACTAGTTTTCCTCTCAGTTCCTAATTCTCCAATGATTACCGTAGACTTGCTTATAAACTTGTGCCAAGCCTTTTCAATATTGCTAATATTCATGCACGCACGTTTCTTCGAATCATGCTCAGACATCCAACTTTTTAGTAAGAGTATATGCATGCATAACCAATCAATAACTTAATATACCACTTCCGCATTGTCATGCGGTGATAAAACGTATTGGTCTGACACTTTCTCAGTGTGACCGTCTTCAAGTCGGAGCATTTAATCCGATTTTTCAAGAAGAACGAACGTTTTAAAAATAAAGAAGGTACACATATGAAAATCCATTTCCTAGGAGGAGTCCGAGAAGTAGGTGGCTCCTGCACTGCAATCGAAACTGACTATGGAAAGATTGCATTAGACTACGGGATCAAAGTCGGTGAAGAAGTTTCCGATCACTTTCCGAACGATTTCGATGCAGTAATAATCAGCCATGCGCATTTAGATCACTCCGGAAACCTTTTGAACCTCTCTCATGGGAATCCAGTGATAGTTGGATCCAAGATAACCCGGGATGTCACTGCTGATCTCCTATGCGACATGATAAAAATTCAGAACATGAATGGAAACCACTTCCTCTATAACAACCATGATGTGGACAACATCAAAAAATCTTGGTGGATCCGAGATTCTATTGCCCTACCTGGAATGTCAATCCAATTGTATCCAGCAGGGCATGTTGCCGGGGCGAAGATGACCAGCATCCATGCTGAGGGAAAAGAAATCTTGTATACAGGAGATTTTTGTCTTCACGACACAGAGATCTTGGAAGGAAGCAAACCGGAGAAACTTCCCAAAAAACCCGATGCATTGATTATCGAGTCGACTTATGGCGGAAAAGTGAGACTAGAGAGAAACGAATTAATCAACCAGCTCTTCGGACAGATTCTTAGTACGATTGAGCGAAAAGGAAACGTTTTGATTCCTGCATTCGCCTTTCATCGAAGTCAAGAGATGGCGAAAAGAATCGATCAGGCTATGGAGGACGGTATCCTGCCGAACTACAATGTCTACACCATATCTAGGCTGGCGCATAAAATCACAGGATACTTCAACAATTGCAAGCAGTTCTTTACTCAAGAGATCCAACAACAAAGATCCCCTTTTATCTACCGGCATGTGAAGCACCTTCATCGAACTGGGCAGATTCAGGAGCCCGCCATAGTCATCTGCACCTCAGGTTTCGGACATGCAGGTGCAAGCTACCACTTGCTAACTCAATGGGCAGCAGAGGAAGACAACTCCGTTGTCATAAATTCCGGTTACCTTCCCCCAGAAAGTCCACTAAAAATAGCCAAAGAAAAAGGAGAACTCGTCAAAAACGGGGAAAAAATTCCTGTCCAAGCAGAGGTGGAACAGATTGAACTTTCTGGCCATGCTGACCAAGAGGAACTCATTCAACTAGTTGAGGCGTTGGAACCCAAGAAGACCTTTCTTGTTCACGGAGAAATGGAGCAAGTGCAAGCTCTTTCCGGCAAAATCTCAGGAATTACTGAAGTGTACGTTCCGGAGAGACAGGAAACCGTTTGCCTGTAACATTAAGTGCGGATCAAAAAGACTCGGGAGGTGGCAGAGTGGGAAAAAGAAAGGTCAAAAGCGAAGAAGAGCTTAGCAACATTAAGCTGCCTGTGGCCAACGACGTCATGGGCATAGCCGAAAAAATGCTGGGTTTCGATCGAGTTTTGGTGCGCTGTCAAGACGGCCACCAACGTCTCTGCAGAATCCGAGGAAAGATGAAACGAAGAATGTGGATAAGGCAGGGCGACATCGTTCTGATCTCTCCATGGGATTTCCAATCCGACAAGCGGGGCGACATCATTTGGCGATACAAAAGAAATCAAGCAGAATGGCTACGAAGAAACGGCTACATCGAGACTTGACAGCATCCGTGCACATTTAGTGCATACTGAGTATGTCGCGCATCCTTTTCGTTTGCCACTGGTACCGCAACGCTTAAGAGCTATGTTCTCACTGAGCCTGTTTGAAGCGAGCGTGGCAGATATGTCAGAAAAAGAACAACCCGAAAGTGAAGAGTTGGTGAAGGTAGAGAAACTAACCCCGAATTCGAGACAAGTGAACACCATTGTGAAGGTGATCTCCAAAAGTGAAGTTAGGAATGTTACTGGAAGAGACTATTCATTACGCAGAGTTGCAGATGCCTTGGTTGGTGACGAAACAGGATGCGTGTACTTAACGCTTTGGGATGACAACATAG
>CP070636.1:1312281-1319378 GCA_020356305.1 Candidatus Bathyarchaeota archaeon
CTAGTCTGCGGAAGGTTTCTTCTTCATTAGACACTTTAACTTTCTCCCATTGTCAACTTTCGAATGGTGAAGCTTTCAATCTCCTCAGAGGGCACCTCTTCCACATTTATGATTTTGATTTGAAAGCGTTTGGCCCGGTGTTTGCTCCCTATTTCCGTGTAGATTTTTTCCACGGCATCCTCACGTTTGACTGCTCTAACCTCTTTTCGAAAGGCCGTTTGCAAGTTCGGCTTTCTTATTTCTCCGGTCACTCTGAAAACTTTGATCTCACTCATTTTCGTCAAACCACTTTAGTCTCTGTCTTTGCGTGTCACATTTCAGTATACCCAAGGGTGTCATAGGAACAAAATGAAGTTTTCGGCGTGGACGTGCAAAAGTACATGTAATGCCATCAGAGACACCCAAATGTTTACGTTAAGCTTTTTATTTGTGAATCCTCTATTTCCGCGATTTCAAAGAAATGTTTGGCGAGTAGGCGGATGGAAAAGCCTGTTTGGATGATCTGCATAACGCATATGTTCCTTGAAATCTATCTTCTCATACAGGTTGCCCTGATCCCAGTAATCGCCAGTGAATTCCAACTAAGCCTTCTCGAAGCCTCGTTAGTGGCTTCTGTTCCGAGCCTTGTTATGCTACTGATGAATATTCCTTGTGGATTCTTAGCAGATCATTTCAGCACGAATCACCTGTTGTTTTCCAGCATGCTGATAGAGGGTTTTTCGGCTCTTCTGATTAGTCAAACAAACAGTTTCTGGACGTTAGTACTCGGCGTATCCCTCATGAAGATCGCATCCCCAGTTTACCATATTCCAGGATTAAGCCAAATAAGTAGATTTGCAAGGAAGCCCAAACGCATTGGGCGGGCTATTGGCCTACATAACGCTCTTGGAAGTTTAGGAGCAGCCGTCGGCGTCGTCAGCCTAGCAGTTTTTTTGGCAACTCTGGGTTGGCGATGGTCTTATCTCTTCTGGGCACTTCCAATTCTTGTTTGGGGTTTCATAGTCCTAACGTCTCCGCAGCTTAGAACCAAGCGAATAGAGCCAACCAAGATCGAAAAGCATGGTAGCTTCCTGAAATTTTCTCTTGTTTTTTCTGTTCCCCTTTTGATTTTTCTGGTCTCCATGGGTGCTAGGGAAGTCGGCTCCACCGGAATTTCCACATTTATGACCACCTATTTCGTGAGCGTTAGAAGGCTTTCCGAGACAACAGCAAGTTTGATCTTTGGTCTGGGGCCTTTCTTGGGGATCGTAGGCTCATTAAGTGGTGGCTACATGACAGAAAGGGCAGGCGCAAAGAAGGCTCTCAGCTGGGGTGTTTTGGCCTGTGTGCTTTCACTTTCCATTTTATCATTAATGACACAGGTTTATCTTCTCGCCCTCGTTTACCTTGTTTACGCGTTTTTCAGCAATTCAGTATGGTCGCCTATGAATACTATTGTCGCTACTGTTACGCCTGAATCAGAAAGAGGACTGAGCTACAGCATTTACTTCTTCACAGAAGGATTGATAGCGTCTTTCGCACCCACTCTAGTAGCAGGCGTCATAGAGCTGTCTGACGTTTGGTTTGCCTTTCCTTTCAGCATATTATTCATGATCCTTGGGTTGACAATACTCCAATTCCTTCCCCGCCTCAAAGAATAGGTTTGACAAAAAATAGGGAGCTTGCATCCTAGTGATTACCCTACTTCCCACCACTTTTGTACGTCGCTGCTAGGTCCAGCTTCCTTTTACACGCATGTGCGGACGATTTTCTTCCAAAGGTTCTTCTTGCTGGAGTAACTACCAGATTAGGCCCTCCAGGGGGGTTCGGGCAAGTGCGCGCGTGCAGAATTTCTATAACAGACTTAAAATATATCGTAGCAAATTTTGGATAGGTGAGTTTATTGCCAATCTTCTCGTATGGAGGAAAACACCCCGAGATTCACGAAGACGCAATGGTTTCTTCATTAGCAACCGTGATAGGTGATGTGGAAATCTCTGAAGGAGCGTCGGTATTTCCTGGTGCAGTAATTCGTGGAGACGTAGCAAACATCACTATTGGCAGATACTCCAACATTCAAGACAATGTAGTCGTTCATTGTGGAGATGTTTACGAAGGCGACGTTCTGAAAGGATACATATCAACCGAGATCGGCGATTACGTGACAGTTGGACATGCAGCTGTGGTTCATGGATGTAAGATTGAGGGCATTTCAATGATCGGAATAATGGCGATAGTCTTTGAGGGGTCAACAATTGGAGAAGGTTCAATAGTTGGGATGAACGCAACAGTGCTCGCGAACACCAACATACCTAAAAGGTCTATTGTTGTTGGAGTTCCAGCTCAAGTAGTCAAGAAGGTTGACAATACAACCTATTCGAGAATAAAGAGACATGCTTTACGGTATTACGAGCTGGCCAAATCCCACAAGGGAACCATCTTCTAATCTGCGCCACAAATTCACTGTTACTGTCATGTGACAGTCACGTATGTTCAATAACACCTACTTCAATGAAATCTGCAAACAAGGCAATCATATCAAGTTGATTAACGCGTGCTTTTAAGAGCCGCCTGAAATCATTTTTATATATGAGCCGTTGAAAGAGAATCGGGGTTATAATAATGCCATTTTGTTCGAATTGTGGAGCCGCATTAGATGAGGGCGCAAAATTCTGTGCCAAGTGTGGGACTCCTGTAGGCCCACCAGTGGCTCGGCCTGTAATGAAAAAAGAGAGAAGGCCGATGAATGTTCTAGCCATCGTTTTGATCGCCCTATTAGTGATAGCAGCAGTCATCGTCGCCATCGTCGCCATCACCTTCTTGCCGATTCGCGCGGTGGATGTTGAACGTCAAATGTCCGTACCCTACACGTCAGGCGTAAACACACTGAACCTCGACTTGATCGCAGATGTTGCCAGCGTTAACATCGCCTTCGAAGACCTCACTGATGAATTGCAGTCCCCATCGATCGTTCTCGACGCGTCAGCAACCGCAAGAGCGGGAGTCTTTGCTTCTCCTGACTCTTTGGAACGTTTCATGCCAGTTTGGCACGACGAAACTGAAGGCAATGTTCTAACAGTCACAGTTAGACAAGACATTGACACCCTTGATTGGACATGGTACTCATCATTGAAGATCACGTTTGACATTCGCATCGACCCCTCCATAGAAACAAGTCTCAATATTAAGACGAACACCGGAGGAATTTTGCTCGACACTGAGGCTGGAGTGAATTTGACCTCTTTAAGCCTTGAGGCGACCACGGGTGGAGTTGAAGCCAATTTGGTGGATGACATCGTTGTAGCCGGGGACATTTCTCTCGAGACTACAACAGGAGGCGTCAAACTATTTTGGGACAATGTAATTGTCACGAACGACATTCAGGTAGATGCGCTAACAACTACGGGTGGAGTTGTTGTGAATGTCAAGCAAGATGAAGAACTCTCACGGAACGTTGGCTTGAAAGCTGACGCTACGACTGGAGGAGTCAATTTTGCTGTTGACATTCAAGGTGACGTTGGAGCCGAAATTGAATCCATCGTCACCACGGGAGGAATAGATGTAGACCGGCAAGTTGGATTTTCAGGCACGGCATTTCTGCTACGCTCAGATAATTATCCTGCTAACCATAATTTCGATGTAAGTCTTGAAACTACTACTGGCGGAATTGATATAGACGCGAAATATACGCCATGAAGACAGCATCATACGCATATGTTCGCACTATCGCGCGTGCAACTCATGTGACTCCCATGAAAATATTGTTCGTGTGCTTAGGCAACGCTTTTCGAAGTCCGGTAGCGGAGGCCCTATTGAAAAAGCTTAGGCCACAAATCGAAGTGGACTCTGCTGGAGTAAACCCGGGGATTCCAATCGCTGAAGTCGCCAAGAAATACTTGGTGAAGGAAAATGCAGAAGAGTATCTGAAGAAGATTCCTGAAAGTTTAAGCGAGAAGAACTTGGACAGCTACGATCTCATAGTGGTTATGGAACCAAGACATAAAGACATCGTCTTGAGTGAATGTCCAGAATGTAAAGACAAAATAATTGTCTGGGACATTATGGATCCGTATTTCATGCCGAGTGGACGCGCTGAAGAGATATTCGAGTTGGTCAGACAGAAAGTGAAAGAATTAGCAGATTCTTTCAAATAGAGTGACGCTTATCGACACGCGCTCCGCAAATAATTGAACTCGCGAGAAAACGGTCAACGCATCCTATCGCGACTCATTTTCAATTACTACGTCGAGCGCCTGTCCAATAATGAACAGTTCAGGTCCAGTGGTTACATTTCCGGCCACTGCTCCGTGTTTGTTTCCAACAAGCCCTGTGGCGACGTAGGGTATTCCACAGTTGACCGTTCCTACGTCTACGGGGACTTTCAGCACGTCACCCAAGAGTTTCTGCTCCTCCTCCTTCAGCAGCGGGTGAGTTAACACTCCCTTGTTTGTTGCAGTAGCCAACGACCCCACGTAGGGCAATCCAGCTATCTCGCCGGGAACCGTTTCGACATCTAGAGCGTCTTCTATTTGCTTAACATCTCCCTCTTTGAGTCGAGGGTCAACAACCGCTCCGTAGTCGTTTGCCAGAATCAAGTTTCCGTAAGCCGTCTTTTTTGTCTCCATAACCGCGATGTTGATCTGCGAGTCTGACTTTATTGATTGAATTTCATCCTCACGCATGAAATGAGGGAGAACTACGCCGTTGGAGTTTGCACGAGCTAGGGCTCCCACGAGTACTGAGGCTCCGATGGTTGTGCGAATAACTTTCACGCCGAGCCACTCTTCAATTTTTCTTGCCTTGGTCTCGGAGACTTGGGACGGAATTATCGCCATTTTGTCGGTTACTAGAGAGTAAACACCAATGCTTGCGCTGCCAAAGAGACTGTAGAGGAAGATCGCCAAGAACTAGTCTCCCTCAGCCAAGTAAACTGTTATGACTCCCTCTTTATCTTTAGCCGCTCGAACCCTAATTTTTCGCGGTGGTTTCTCGATCCCTCTGCTCCAGATTTTCTCGTTCACTTCGTTGCTGACCACTAGTCTTTCAGTTTCCTCTCCCTCTTCCGCCTCAGTTTTGATTTTCATGTGTCTTTGGATGAACTTTTTGAGGATACGACCCGCTCTTGGTGCGCGCTTCTTACGCTGAGAAATCCATGCTTTGCCTAAGGGTATTGTGTATATTTTTTCTTCTACGATTTCTTCTTCTATTTCTTTTCTCTTCGGTTTCTCAGCCTCTTCAAGAGTCTCTTCTACGATCTCTTCCTCTTCTACGATTTCTTCTTCTATTTCCTCTCTCTTCGGTTTCTCAGCCTCTTCAAGAGTCTCTTCTACGATTTCTTCAGTTTCCTTTGTTGCTGAAACTTCACCAGTTTCTTTTGGTTCTGAAGTGTCCTCGGTTTCTTCAGTTTCCTTGATTTCTCTATGTTCCTCGGTTTTCTGGGAATCCTCAGCGGTTTGTGTCATTCATATCTTCCCCTCAAGCCTTAATTTTTCTTTGTCTCCAACGTCTTCTTTTCGGGCTGGTCCTCACTCGACTCGCCGTTTTCGCGATGATCCATGTTGGAACAGGCTTGCTTTCTTTGCTGGCTTTTGCCAACCTGCGTTTTTTTGCAGTGGGTTTGTTTCTTCCCATCCTAAACTCTCCTGATTTTGATATCTCGCCGGTGGGACTGCAATTTCATTAGGATGTCTTTCAGTTGTTCGTCGGTTATTGGGATGTTCACCCTGCCTTGTTGTGCGAGCTGGATTAGCTGTAGTTCAAGTTGGTCGGCGAATTCTGGTTTTACCATTTTCAGGTTTGTGAGACGTTGTCTGGATTCGGGGGTGAGTATCCTACGGAGAACTGCTTGTTTTTGCACCTCAATTTCTTGTTCCGCTTGCATTCTCTGTTGTTCGTGAGCTAGTCGCCGCTGAAGCTCGAGAAGCTTTCTTCTTCGCAGCTCTTCGATTTCGTCTTCACTCATCTCGCACACCTAGTATTTTTTCAGCTCTATATGCTTCTTCTCCAGCTTTTTCTTGATCTCGGCTGATAGGCCGTTCAGCAGTCGTCTTCCCTCTTTGGTCAGCACTCTCCCCTTGTTTCTTGAGGGTTCTACAAGTCCTGCTTCCTCAAGCTGTTGCAATGCCTTTCGGACTATCGCTCCACCGCCCATTCTGGCATGTTCAGGCCTTACTCCTCTATCCTTTCTTCCACCATACTCTGAGCGAAGGTGAACTACGCCTATGGGGCCTTTGATGTATATCTTTCGCAGGAGCGAGGCGCATCGGGTGAACCACCAGTCTGGATTCTGTGGCGGTCTGATGGCGTGAGAACCCGTCTTTACGAAAGAGGACCATGCAGGTGGAACTATTTCATCCTCGTTTTGCTTCAGATGCTGGGCTAAGGTTTCCATCAGAATGTGTGCAGGAACATCGTAAAGTGAGGGCAAGATTCTTTCTTCCTAGCTGAAATGGCTAATTTGAGAGGCCACTTATAAAGGCTTTTCACTCTTCTTCCTTCGAGGTCTATACAATATGAAGGTGTGACCTCGAACATCGATTAGAGTTGAGGATGTTTTCTGCGCCATTTTTGAAGCAATATCCTTGGTTATCTCTGTTCTAAGGGCGCTTTTCAGCAGTTTGACTTTCACGATTTCCCTTTGATCGAGCTGTCTGGAGACCTCATTTACGATTTGAGCTGCTCCTTGCTTCCCAACCCATATGGTGGGTTTCTCAGCGCTTACTTCACGCTTTATTCGACGCTTCATCTTGGGCGTTGACATTTTTCTTCCTCTTCTTCAATGGTATGCGCATGTGCCTGCTACATCTGAGGCAGGTGATAACAATGTGTGGTTCCCTCCTCGACTGGGTTCGGACACGACAGCTCACACCTGGAAAGATAAAGTTTTTGCAGTGTCTACAAACAAGTCGCCTATACTCCATGGGCAGTCGAACCTTGGTTTTCATGGCAATTTTTCTTGCGATCTCCACGTATCGCTGCGCCAACTCAAGGTTTTGAGGAACTGCCTCTTCAGCCAAACGAAAGAGAGTGTGAATCCGTTGAAGAGCTATCTGCCTTAGAATGTCCGGTTCCCCACAGAATTCTCTCCAAGGCTTTCATTAAGCTTTTGTCCTAACATG
>CP070636.1:1319478-1326778 GCA_020356305.1 Candidatus Bathyarchaeota archaeon
GGCAGGTCACGTACGCTCCAGTATTCTGGTCGGTTCAGTGGAATATGACCATTGGGAAGGAGATTTGGCAGATGATGAAAGTGTGACGTGGACTACAATCGATTTTCACTCGGGCGCATATTCCTCCCCAGGATATTCCAACTTCACCATTAGAGCATACGACGCGTCAACCTCCCCATGGAATATAACAGACGAACAAACCGTCACGGTGGAGTGTATTAGTGCGCCAAATGGATAGAGCGGCACACGCGAACCGTTTCGCCTAAATCGTCAAACTACTCTCGTTGAAAACCTGCTTCCTGCGGTTCCGCATTGCCCAGAAACTTCAACTCTGCGGTGTGTGTGCGTGCGAGAGACAACGTGGAGCCGGGGGAGGGATTTGAACCCCCGTACAGCGGTCTGCAGCCGCTTGCCTAAGCCGCTCGGCCACCCCGGCAAGTCAAATAAGCGATATAACGCTGTTATATATTTTTCCTCTGATCTGTCATCCTGTCTTCAATGCGGTTCGTCTTTGCAATATACCAACAAGGAGTGGTTTATAAGGTATAACGTTGTTATACAAAAGTGTGAAACACGCATGAGACCTCCATGTGAGCTCGTTGTAAAGCTCATCCTCCCCGCATTTCGCTCTCTGATAGCGAAGACGCTTATCGAAAAATACGGTTTTTCTCAGGTGGCTGCAGCTGAGAAGCTGGGAACAACTCAGGCAGCCATAAGCCATTACCTTTATTCGAAGCGCGGAGACAAGAGGATGAGTGAACTGGAAGCCATGCCTACGGTTCAATCTATTGCCGAAGAAGTAGCGTTTGGCATCGCTACTGAGAAGTTGTCACCCTTTGACGCGATGTTGAAGTTCTGCGAATTGTGCAAAGATCTTAGGAGCAAGGACATTGTATGCGACCTGCACAAAGGTTTTATCTCAGTTCCCGAAGCCTGCGACCTGTGTCTTGAAGGTCCAAAGTAGCACAAGCTTTTTTGTGATGCAACGCCCAAATACAGATCAAAAATTCTCCCTCCGGAATCTCTATGCAAACTGTCCAAACCAACTGGGAAAAACTTGAGCCTACAGATCTTGACTCCGTGATCGTGAGGTACGGGGGAGAGTTAGGCATTAAAGGCGCGTGGACACGGAATGCATATGAGCGACGTCTGCTGAAAAACATTAAGACTGCCCTGAAACATTACGCGATTTCCTACCGCAAGATTATTCGAAAGTATGGAAGACTTTTTTTAAAGACGTCGTTGACGACAGAGAGTTCCACAAAGCTTGCTAGGGTGTTCGGCATCTCCTCCCTTTCTCCTGCCCTGGAAACTACCTCCAAACTTGAGGACATAATCGACAAAACCGTGTTTCTCGCGGGCTTGACGCTTCGTCAGAAAACCAGCTTCGCGGTCAGATGTAGAAGAGTGGGAAATCACCCTTACTCAAGCACAGATGTCTGCAAGGAGGTGGGAAGCCACGTGTTAAACGCTTTCCCCAAGCGGCGCTTGAAGGTGAACTTGAAGAATCCCGATGCGACGCTGGGTGTAGAGGTAAGAGATGATCAGGCGTTTGTGTATCCTGTGAGAGTGAGGGGAGCCGGTGGCTTGCCGTTGGGCACCCAACCCAAAGTTGTAGGTCTCCTAAGTGGAGGAGTGGACTCTTCAGTGGCATGCTGGCTAGTGATGAAGAGGGGTTGCCCTGTTGTACCCCTCTATTTCGATAACACGCCGTATACAGATGAAGCCACAACCGAACGAGCGATAAACGTGGCTGCGGCGTTGTTTGACTGGTCAATAGGATTTCCACGGAGAGTCTACACGGTGTCACACGGTCCGAACCTTGCTGAGTTCAAGGAACAGAGGCGGTTTGAACGTTTAACATGCATCATCTGCAAGCGTATGATGTATCGCATCGCCGAGAAGGTTGCCGACATAATTAGGGCGGAGGGAATAGCTACTGGGGAAGCCATCGGGGAGCAGGCCAGCCAGACGCTGCGAAACCTAAGGTTGCTGAACTCGGCCGCAACCAAGTATCCGATACACCGTCCGTTGCTGGGGTTTGACAAGTCCGAGACAGAACGGATCGCACGCAGAATAGGCACCTACAAGGCTTCAATCCAGAGGGCGAAGGGATGCGCAGCGGTCCCAAGAAAACCGGTGACCATGGCGAAACCTCATGACGTAGCTGAGGCAGAGGAGGCACTAGACATTGGGAAAATGGTTGAGAGATCGATCAAAACCCTCCAAATTGTGAAACTCTGACAAGGCGTGTTGCATTGTACAAACACCGATTGTAGCGCCGACGCAAAGGATATGCACCTGCATCAAACTGCTTAAATGGCTCTGTTCGGGTTTACTTGTCTTGACATGTCAGCAGCCGACTTGGCGGTTCAAACATTTCGAAACCTCGAGCCAGAAGACTTCCGAGTACTGTTATCCATCGAGCGAGGAATGAGACACAACAAACACGTTCCTGAAGACGCAATCACCAAGTTCGCCAACCTCACCCAACGAGAGGTAGCGTATCGCCTCCCCCGACTACGCAAGCTTCGCCTAATCAGGCGCTGGCTTGGATCCTACACCGGCTACCAGCTTAACGTCGCTGGCTATGACTGTTTGGCAATCAATGCCCTTGTGAAGGCGGATGTGCTGGAAGCCTTCGGCAAACCCTTGGGTGTGGGAAAGGAGGCCGATGTCTATGATGCACTGACGCCGGAGCGCCAGCAGGTTGCCGTCAAGTTTCACCGACTAGGCAGAACAAGTTTCCGTCAAACCAGACGCAAAAGAGGTTACATAGCTGAACGCCAACACATCAGCTGGCTGTACCAGTCTCGACTAGCCGCTCAGCAAGAGTTTGAGGCACTGAAACTTGTTTATTCCCACGGCGTTTCCGTCCCCAAACCCATTCAACAAAATCGACATGTTCTGGTAATGAGCATGATTGAAGGCTCCGAGCTTGTGGATTACATTCAAATCCTTGAACCTGAAAACGTGCTCAACGAGATCCTGCTGAACTTGAAGAAGGCTTATTTCAAAGCAGAAGTCGTTCACGCCGATCTCAGCGAGTTTAACGTCATCGTCCAGCCAGACGGACACGTTCTCATAATTGATTGGCCCCAATACGTAATGAAAGACCATCCCAACGCGGAGCAGCTTCTCACGAGAGACGTTAAGAACATCGTGCAGTTCTTCAAAAGAAAATTCAAGACCAAAACTACACTTAAAGAAGCCCTAGCACACGTAAAGGAAGCAACCTAGCTTCCTTCAGTGTGGAACTTCAATTGTGATGTACAGAATGTTGTTCCCACGAACCAAGATGCTTCCGTATTTTGCAGCAAGATGGTCGTTCACGTGTTCAGAGGCGCCGTCTAAGAGAATGTTCATGTAACCGTCGCAACGAACCATTCTGCCTCTATATTCAACTCCGTTCTTCAGTGTCACTGAAAGATGAGCATTCAGTTGTTTCGTCAACACGTTTAAAGGCTTCTTACTAGGTTCCATACGTTACCGCCGACCGACAATAGGAATAATCATCATAGTTATTCCATATAAAAGCTTTATTAAACCATGATAATGAGAACACAATCAGCATTGCCACTAAAAACAAAATGCTTTTTACAATCCGTCTTTTCCACTCATGACGAAGGATGAATCAAGTTGACCCAAATGAAAGCCGCAAAACTCGGGCAGATAACCAAGGAGATGCGACATGTCGCCAAAAACGAGGATGAGACGCCAAAAAACATCTGCAGACGGGTAGCTAACGGAACCGTGATCATCACCCGCAATGTGCATCACGAGAAGACTCAACCAGCGGGAATTGGACAGGGACTGCGTACAAAGGTAAACACAAACATTGGCACTTCCCTTGACAAGTGCGATCTAGACCTTGAACTTGAAAAAGGGCGAGTTGCGGTTGAATACGGCACGGATACCATTATGGACCTCAGTACAGGTGGTAACCTCGACGAGATAAGACGAACCGTACTGAAAGCTATGGAAGTGCCGATTGGAACCGTTCCTATATACCAAGCAGCCATTGAAACCATTCAGAAGAGGGGAGCGATTGTCCACATGACCGAGGACGACATATTCAAGACGATAGAAAAACACGCCAAAGACGGCGTTGACTTCATGACCGTCCACTGTGGGGTAACCCAACATATCGTCAGGCGAGTAGCCAAACACCCTCGTCTAACCGGAATTGTCAGTCGAGGCGGCACCTTTCTCGCCGCTTGGATTCTCCACAACAACAGGGAAAATCCGTTGTACGCCAGCTATGACCACCTCTTGGATATTGCTAGGGAATACGATTTCGCCTTGAGCTTAGGCGACGGCCTAAGACCAGGAAGCATCTTCGACGCCACGGATTGGCCGCAAGTTCAGGAACTCTATGTTCTAGGTGAACTTGTGGAGAGAGCCAGAGCCGCCGATGTTCAAGTCATGGTTGAGGGACCAGGCCACCTGCCTCTGAATCAGATAGAAGCCAATGTTCAGTTAGAGAAATCCATATGCAAAGGTGCTCCGTTCTACGTTCTAGGCCCGGTTGTCACCGAAATAGCACCTGGATATGACCACATCGTTGGAGCTATTGGAGGAGCGGTCGCTGGACTCGCTGGAGCGGACTTTCTCTGCTACTTGACTCCCTCGGAACACTTGGGACTACCCACAATAGACGACGTTAAGGAAGGAGTAATAGCCACGAAAATAGCGGCGCAAGCTGTTGACATTGCGAAGCGTGGCTCCAAGGCGTCTTCCCGAGACTTGGCTATGGCTCAAGCCAGAGCTAATCTCGATTGGAAAAGACAGTTAGACCTCGCTCTAGATTCGAAAAAAGCCATGGAGATCCGTGACAGGATCAAGCTGAGAAGCCCAAACACGTGTTCCATGTGCTCCGAATACTGTGCCATAAAAACTCTGAAAAAAGCCTTGAAGGCGGAGGCGCAGTGCCTCTAAACTCTGAATTAGACAATGTATACCTGTGCGCGCGCAGCACAAACAAAAAATAAGGAGTTAATCAAACTTCACACGGCGCCAATTGATGGAAATCAAAGGCCTTGTCGACCTCAGCTTAGTAGATTGGGACAGAAAGATATCTATGGTCATCTTCCTAGCAGGCTGCAACATGCGCTGTCCGTTCTGTTACAATGTCAAGTTGGTTCTTAATCCGGAAAAGTTGTCAACCGTACCGTTTGAACAGATAGAGAAGCGCCTAAAAAGGAACACCGGGTGGACTGATGGTGTTGTCATCACAGGCGGAGAACCGACAATCCATAGAGACTTGCCATACCTTTGCCAAAAAATAAAGAAGTTGGGATTCTTAGTCAAGCTGGACACAAATGGAACCAATCCTGTAATGACAGAAAAACTGATCACCACAAAACTTGTGGACTACGTAGCCATGGACATTAAGGCCCCTTTAACTGAGGACAAATATTTCAGGGCGTGTGGCGTCAACACGGAGAACCTGCTGGAAGAAATTGAAAAAACCATAGACCTCCTGCTCAAGGATGAAGTTGGATACGAGTTTAGAACCACTGTTGTCCCCAGCCTCCACAGCAAACAAGACATCAAGGACATATGCAAGCGAATAAGAGGTTGCAGAAAATACGTCATGCAAGACTTCAAAGGCGACGTGGAAACGGTCAATCGAAAATTCGAGAATTCGAAACCCTTCTCAGAGGACCATATCAAAGCATTTCTCACGACGGCGAAGAAAATTGTGCCCAACACCATGCTGAGAGGTTTCTCTCACCTATCTTTCTAGCTGGGGCTATAGGGAGCAAGGTTTTTGGCAGAACCAAAAATCTCACGCGCGCATTAAGAAGCTGATGTGGAGAACAGGTCAAGCAAGTTTCTGTAAAACTGCTTCGGGCTTGAACTCTTCGCGTGACCTGACAGAGGCCTCTTCAACGTAGAGTTGCACCGCATATTTGAGTGCTTCTTCACTGACAGGTAGGTAGTCCATATCCGAATGGAAATAGTTGAGAAGAGAAGCGGCGCAGGCAAATCGAATAGCTCGGTCTTCCAAGCGCGTCGAAAACCTTACAAACTCGTGAGGGATCTCCTCCAAAATTGCTTTCCTAGCCTTTCCAACCAGATCGTATGCTTGAGGAGTGATCATGACGGGCTTGTAAGGAAATTGCCCTTTGACCGATGGATGTTCTGTTTCTATGGCGTAGACGAGGGTGAGGTGATCGCGTACCTGTCTGGCACCCTTTTCGATGTCAATCTCGCCGAACGCGAGTCTCATCTGGCTCTGTGCAATTTCCACGTAGCGTTGTTTTGTCAAGGTGTGTAGGCGACAGAGCATTCGGTCCTCGATAGCATTGAAGTTGGGATCTTGAACCGTCACTTCGTACCCCCTCCCGTAGGTTACCACGTTGTAGGTCGCGCTGAAATAAGAGTTGAAACGGTAGGGCCCAACAACCTCTCGATGCAGTTCGTACTTGATTGCTCCCTGCTCCATCGCTAGTTTCAACGGTTCCACCATGCCTTTGTACTTAAACCAGTCGTTGAACTCTGGAATGATGAAGTTGAAGGTTCGTTTTTCGTAGGCTTGACCGATCCGGATGAAACGCGCTGGAGTCATTCCTCCAGTGTAGCGGTTGCGTCCAGGAATCCCATGTGGAAAGACATTGGCATCCAGCTTTCCCAAGATCATGTCTCGAGTAGAGAAGCTTTTTCCTGTTCCTGGCTCTCCGAATAGGGAGAGGTTCCATCCGGTCCGCATTCCCGTCTTTCCATGTTCATGAATAATCGCCGCGTCGGCCAACCCATACTGTTGAGTGATGCTGAGCATGCTGTCAAAGTATAGGAGAGGCCCAAAGAGTTCTTGAAGGTAGCTTGCGAGAGAACCTAGTGAGAAAATCTTTCCAAACTTGATAGTTGCATCCAGACGTTGCGTTACCAGGGTGTTCAATTATTCGTCTAGCTCTTTATCCATGCTCTTGATCATTTGCCGTTCTTCAGAGATGTAGTCCACTTCTTTCACTCCGATAGCTGGCGCCACAGCTAGTTTCGGAGGCACTACGATTCTTAGCTCCATCTGAACTATTGGAGAGACCTCCTCAGGTATCTCCCACTCTTGATACTGCCCACCTCGATATGAGGTCACAATAACCTTCAACTTTTCGAGTTCAGCTAGAATGGGAATGGGATCGACGCCGGGCTTCAAGTTTTTCTTAATCTCATCTAAGCTGCAGCCTCCGCCAGCTTTCATCAGACTTGTCAGAACGGCAACTCAGTTTTCTACGAATTTCTTCTTCACCTGATTAACACTGGTTTGGATCATTCTGTCGGATCCTTCGAGGCGCAG
>CP070636.1:1326878-1333815 GCA_020356305.1 Candidatus Bathyarchaeota archaeon
TATTTTCCACTGAGTCAAAAGCTCAACAAGCTTTCCAAGCACATATTCCACGGCAATCTGTCGATCTACTAAAGAAGTGTCGTGAAGATTTATGATCAAAGCTCCGCCGTTTCTGATCCTGCAAAAGTTTTCTTCAAGATCAGTCGCCTCCGTGGGGTTATCTGTGAGAAAGCCAGAGTTTAGAAGGCTGTAGTAACGTGAGAAGAGAGCGTCTCGCACATGCTGATTACACCTCCAGTTTCTGATAGCCTCACCGAGCTCCTGCAAGTTGAGGGTGCCTTGTTCTTGGAGGAAACGCCATATGCGCCGGAACTCTCGGGCGGATGTGCCTGGAAGGTGAAGAGCATGGATAAGGATGTTCAGCATGACCCGTAGCTTCAGCTGGGTGAGCGTTACCTTGAGGTTGTCTCCAGGAGTGAGCACATGAACCCTGCTGAAATGTTCGTTCTTTTCCCCATTTGACGAGAAACCTAGACGAGTGTACTCCCCGTTCAGGTCTAGAACTACTACCATGGCTCCGAAATCCATGAGGCCCAAAACCAGCAACTTGGAGAGATGAGACTTCCCTGTTTCCTTCTTTCCCGTTACGATGCTTAATTTTCCATCTAAGGCCCGAGCTTCGATACTGAGTGGGGACAGTTCCTTTGTCTCGCCGAGTTGAATCGGAAGGCTATTGCCTACTCTAGCAAGGGCTAAAAGGGATGTTGTTGGAAGTTTTTTGATCGCGGATTGGGAGCGCGAGGGAAGCCACGAGGAACCTATGCTCAACTTTTCGTCCTCAATCATCCCACGAATCTTGCAGATGAGCAGTCGCGAGTCCTGAATGTAGGTCACATGAGAGGCTACTCTCAACGGGTCAAAGCTTTCTTCGTGGATAAGATCATTTGTCGTAGAGTCACGCAGAAGCTCTTCCAAAATGCCTGGGACATTTGCAAACTGAATGTCGATTACTTGACTGATCAAGCTTCTACGAGTTGCGGGATCCTCTATGAGAAGATATTCTCCCTTCTCAACGCTCTCGTTTGGAAGAGCAAGAATTTGAACAGTGTTTCCCTCTTTTCTGTAAAGTCTCACTGTCAACCCTCTGAGCCCTTTCCGAATGGTCCAAAAAGGAGTCGACGCACGTTTGGCCGAGTAACAATTTTCAATCCGCATTTCTGAGCTATTAGACGCTGAATTCCTATCACCTCGTTGGCGGTGAATGTTGAGAATATGTGGGCTAGTCGGAGGCTTTCAGGGTAGCTCTGGATGAACAGATCGTTTCCAAGGAGTTTTTGTACGGCATCTACTCCTTGTTCGCATGGAATCTCTCGGTCGACATCCAGTCTGAATGAACAGCTCCCTTCAGTGAGTCTCGCCACATAGATCTTCCCCAGAAAGCACAGCTTGCCGGAATTATGGGCGGTGAAGCCATTGATCTGAAGCAAAGAAGGCGGTGGACACTTCCACACTAAGTCGGTCAGTCGGCATCCAGAAAGCCTTAGACGAGTAATTTTGGAGAAAGCCAAAACCGCGTTTAGGCGGTTTCTAGCTACTTCTAGAAGCTTCGAGACTACGTTGACTGGGCTATCTCTGCTTCCAGCTGTTAAAGAGCCGTCCCAAAGGATGATGCTTCGATATGAAGAACAGCTGACGCCCATCTGAAGCCTCCGTTCGAGCATGTTGCAGATTCGATTATGAATGTTGTCCAGGCTGTAGGCGTTGATTTCTCCTGAAACTTTGAAGTAATGTTTTCTAAGCATTGTGCAGATTTCTTTCTTGTTTTCCTCTGTGATATGGAACGGAAACGGTCCTAGCCGTAGACAGCGATATCGGCTTTCTTCCCTCGAGACTATTGCCCCCCTCACTGCACACAGCACCCCGGTTTTGGTTTCTCCAATCCTAATGCTGGAGACGTCTAGGGCGACAACTGTGATGTCATCTGAGAGTGGTTTCAAAGGTATAGGTTGCATTGTAAGAGAATCTGTAGGATGAAAAGTGATCGCAACATCCTTGGAACTTTCTTTGGTCAGTTCGTAAGATGTTATTGTGTCGGGTCGAAAAATTTGTCCGTTGATCTTCTTTATGGATCCGAGGCTGAGTTCAATGAACCGTTGTGGAAGTTGTAGATCTTCAAGAGATTGTGGAAAATTATATTTTGGTGTTGTTGCATAATGGAATTGTTCAATCACCAATATTCACCAATTTACAATTTATGGAGGGTGTGAACATTTAAATGTTGCGCATGAACAACATGTTCAATACAAGAAACAATAAGGGACGCAGATGCCTGAAGAATCAAGAACTCAAATCCGCCTAAAGATGAAAGTTGGGGACATGGAGTTCGAAATCGAGTGTAGGGAAGACCAGCTCGAAGGAGCTGTCAAAAAGATTTTGTCAACGCTCAAGGAGTATGCAAAGGAACCAATACTCATGCCACAGAGGACGCTCCCTCCTACGAGGAGTGAAACTTGCAAGGGACTCATCCAGAAACTTTGGTCAGAGGGCTGGTTTGCGTATCCCAGAGGACTTGGTGAAGTACACAGTGAGATGGCGCGGAGGGGTTATCATTATGACCGCACAGCGGTTGCGCATGCGCTCATCGACTTAGTTAAGGATGGTCTGCTAACTAGACAGGGGAGACCTCGCCGTTATCGCTATGCTCAAAAGAGGCCTCCACTGACCAGTTAGGTTTGAATTTTTTCTCGCATTTTCGGCGCCGCAAAGGAAGGAGTTGTCTGAGTGAAGAACCGGTTTACGCTAGCCCAGCCATCTTCTACCTTACCGACAAACGTCTGTTCAAGATTTCTGTACTTGACATGAACCCTTGTCTTTTATTCACTCAACTCACTGCCCTCGAAGCCCGCCCAGCAAGTCTTCTTCAATCCATCTCTCACCTTGCACGGTTAGCTTGAACTCTGGCCTGGTAGGATCAGGTTTGAAGACCAGTCCCCGTTTTGTCATCTCATTGAGACGCGCCGGCACCATAGACTTAATTCCGCTTGAACTGAGCAATCGACTAATTTGGGTTGCAGTGCTGATTTTTTCTTCGGAAGCATATAACACTAGCCCGATGGCTTCGTAGTGCGTTAGTTTCTCGCGAGTTGTTATTACTGGTCCCTCCGTAGTGAGTTCAACGATTCCTTCCAGTTGTGTCTTCATTGGGGGAGCAAATTTTGTGGAGACTAAGCTGTCTAGTTCGTTCATGAACTGTGGGGGCATGTTTCTCAATGTCTCGAGGATTTCTTGGGCGTTTTCTCCCTCCAAGACTACTTCGCCAAAAGGGGCTTTAATCTGAACCCTAATCTTGCCCATGTTTAAGTCTCCTTTCCAGTCAAAGCGTACACGTAGTTCCTATCCTTCTTCCACCGTTTTATTCTGTTTTTCTTGACCAACCAGACGAGCACTCCAGACAGGGTGGTAGATGGATAGTGCAGAGCATTGGCTTTCATGGCTTCCGCGAGCTCGGGCAAGGTTCTAGGTTGGCGTCTTCCCCAATCAGTTTCGAGCAACTTTAACACCGCCTCACTGCAGTTCCCAGATGATGATATTGAGGGATAGACTGTAGAAGTACATTCAGGCGGAGTTTCGCCGATGTTGACTGATTCCAAAGCCTTGGAAACGTTTGCCACAAGACGCGGAAGTTCCTCAATGGTTTTTACTACTTCCTCACGAGTTCCACTAATTTCTATCTCACCTCGACCGAGCTTGACACGGAATGAAAATGGCATCCCCTATTTTCTCCATACCTCGAGTACGTTGCATTCTCTTTTAGAATTTGCGACAAGCCGTGAATTATACCACTTGTGCGCGTGAGGTTATATGGTTAAGGGTCTACCTTGCTATATGAGTTTCTGATCCCTATTTATGTCAAAGCCTTAGAAAAATCTTTTAACTTTCTTTTCAGCATCTTGCTAACTGATTCAGCCTTAACGCGTCCTCGAGTTCTCTTCATAACTATGCCCATGAGGTATCCAAAAGCCTTTGCCCTTCTCTCTTCTATCAAGCCCCGATTTTCTCTTATCAAATCGTCCACCAATTTTTCCAGCTCCTCTTGCGAAATCATTGCTAATCCTAGACTGTTAACAGCGTCCTTCACGGTAGCATCCTCATGTTTCGACAGCCAAGTTATGATATCCGGTATCGCCTCCTTAGTGGTTTCCCCAACGTCTATTAGATGAAACAGCTCTCTCAATTGTCTATGATTGACCCTCTCTACCTCGATTTTCTCTCGTCTTAGCGCTTTCATCGTTTCAGTCAAAGCAACCGCTACAACAGTAGGAGAAACCTTGGTCTCCCGAGCTAGAATCTCAAACAAATTCATGTATTCTGAATCCACAATTTGCCTCACGAGCTTAGGATTTAGACCATACTCTTTTGACAAACGCTTCATCTTTTGTTCGGGCAACTCTGGAAGACAAGCGCGCAACTTTTCTACGTATCTTTCATCGAGCTGTATTGGGGTAACGTCTGTCTCAGGATACATTCGAGCCGCTCCAGGTCTCGGACGCATATACCGCGTAGTTCCATCGGGATTTGCCGCACGCGTTTCCTCTGGAACACCCTTCGCTGCCTCTCTGGCTCTGTTGGTCACGGCCTTCAAGGCGTCGGTTGCGTTTTCCACGTTATCAGCCACGAGGACGATGATGTCTAATGACTCCGCTTTCAAAGCTCTTTTGAGATCATCTGTTTCTTTAATGGTTACTCCGTAGGCGGGAAGTTCGTCCGTGTGGAAGATCCCTCCAACCCTTCCCCAGAAATGAGCAATATCGGCCATCTCCATTCCAAATCTCATGCCAGGCGCTAGCTCAATCTTGAGGAGCCCAGCGAACCCAGGCAGTTTGACCGCCAACACTCGTTTGTTTTGGCTAAGTGCTTTTTGAATAACTTGACACTTTGTTTGCTCAAAGATTAGCGTGACGTCAACAAACTTGTCTTCGATGGTGTCTTTTGCTACCCTGCGATTTTTCAACGCGTCCCTTATCTTAAGGAGACCGAGTTGGCGCTGAACCTCGTATTCAATGACTTTTGAGACAAGTTCAAGCTGCTGAACGCCCTTGATTTCGGTTAGGGCTCCGTCTCTAATTGATATGTTCAAGTCTTGTCGAATGGTTCCTAGTCCTCGCCTAACCTTTCGTGTAGCTCTTAGAATTCGTCCGATTGCGAGGGCGGTTTTTTCCGCTTCCTTTGGAGAGTAGAGGACTGGTGCTGTGGCGACCTCGACAAGAGGGATTCCAAGGCGGTCGATTCGATATCGGATGATAGAAGCTTCTTCTCCCATCTTTCTGGCTGCGTCTTCTTCGAGGCTTACGTGTTTTACGGGAACTTTTTTTCTTTCGATATCCAGTTCTCCATCAAGAGCAATAACGCATGTCCGCTGGAAGCCTGTGGTATTCGACCCGTCTATGACTGTTTTGCGCATAACGTGTATTTCGTCTACGGGTTTGGCGTTCAGTAGCAGAGCGACCGTGAGAGCTATTTCCACTGCCTCTCGGTTAAGATCGTGTGGAGGTTCTTCGTCCATCTCCACGAGGCATGAGGTTCCTCTGTTCATCTCGTACTGTATTTTTACGCCTTTCTGAAACTCAAAGAAAGCTGCGGGATCAATCTGCCCCAGCTCGCTCTGGGTAGGTCTTAGTCTCCTTAAGAACGTGATTTCTGGTTCTTCTTTGAAGAGCTGAAGCTTGCAGGAGCAGAAGAGTTTTGTTGCTGTGTCAACTTGTTGGTGCACCTCCAGCCCAGTTTTCAGTCCGACCTTGGAATAGTTGATGTTCATTTGCTTGCTACTCTCCTTCTTCTGGAATTGTTCTAGGCGAAATTTCATGGGCTATGCTAGTGGTGAGAAGCTTTTTGACTTCTTCTACATCCCTTGTTTGGCCTAGGGTCCACATTAGCTTCACTAGGGCGGTTTCAGGAAGCATGTCTTCAAGCGGGATCACTCCTATTGCTAAAAGGTCTCGACCGGTGTCGTAGACGTTCATGTCCAAGCGTCCCCAAATACACTGAGATGTCATGGCTACAACTAAGTCGCTTTTGACGGCCTTCTTGATCGCTGGAAAACAGTAGCTGCTCACGTGGCCAAGCCCTGTTCCCTCGAGGACTAGGCCTCTGTAACCTTCTTCGACGTACGTCTCCAGGACTTCAGGGTCTAGGCCTGGATGAAACTTAACTAGCGCCACTTTCTCATCAAAATCTGGTTTCAAAATCAATTTTCGCGAGTGTTGACGTTGGCGATAATCTTTCACCCGCATTGTGATCTTCTTGTTTTCCATTGTAGCAAGCGGCGAGGCGTTTACGGATTGAAAAGTGTCCCGCCTACTTGTGTGGCATTTTCTAACTTTGGTTCCCCGATGGAAGACGATGGAAGTGTCTGAAACAGTTTTGTGCATAGCTAGGACTACCTCTGCAAAGGGAGCTCTCGCAGCCGCGCCAACCGCTCCTATCAGGTTTGTTGCAGCGTCCGAGCTTGGACGGTCAGCGGATCGCAGCGATCCCACCATTACTACGGGCACTGGGAGGTTTTGAAGCGCGAAGCTCAAGGCAGCCGCAGTGTATGCCATTGTGTCAGTTCCATGGGGCACGACGACTCCTCCTACTTCTTTTCGGATGTATTTGGCAACGGTTTTGGCTAGTTCTGACCAGTGCCTCGGTGTTATATTTTCGCTGTAGAGGCTAAAGAGAATCTGAGCCTCTATTGTGGCGACTTCTGAAAGCTCTGGAACGACGCTGTAGAGATCTCTTGCAGAGAGGGCGGAACGCACTCCGCCTGTCCGGTAGTCCACTCGGCTGGCGATGGTACCTCCAGTGCTGACGATTGCCACCCTAGGCAGCCTTGGATTTCGTGTCGGGAGCGGTGGCGGTTTAAAGGTTGGTTTGGCTCCCGGGCCAATTTTTTCGATTCGTGTGTTTCGGGTCAAGAGGATTCCTATGTTGTAGCCGCTTTTGATTTTGATTACGA
>CP070636.1:1333915-1340729 GCA_020356305.1 Candidatus Bathyarchaeota archaeon
GCAAAAATGATCGATGTAGCAAAAGCGTGGGAGGATTAGTTGCTGCGCAGTCTAATTGCGCCGCCGCGCGCGTTAATGTTTTGCTAGGTGAATTGGGGTAGTACTTTTTCGCCATAGAGCTGAATAGAGTCCAAAATGTTCTTCTGGGGCGCTAGAACTAGGACGAAATGTCGCACTCCGGCTTCTATGAACTTTTCAATTTGACTGGCAATGTTCTCAGGCGATCCGTGGGCTCCACACTGTTTGATTTCTTCAAAGGTCTTTTCGTGTCCTGCTTCAATGTAGAGTTTGGCTTTTTTCTTGGCTTCTGTTTCATCTAAACCGATGCATGTATCCATGAAATATGCCGGTTCCATTTCCTTTGCGTTTCTGCCAGCCGTTTCTGCCATTTCTTGAATTTTGCCCCATTTTTCTTCATATTGTCTCGGAGTTTGATGGTATGGGATCCAACCATTTCCGATTTCCGCTGTTTCTTTAACCATCAGTGGTATGTTTCCTCCAACCCAGATGGGTGGATGAGGCTTCTGAACAGGCTTGGGTTCATGTGGGGCTTCCTTCACTTTGAAATACTTTCCTAGGTATGTTGTTAGAGGTTCTGTCCAAAGCTTTTTAATGATTTCAATACTCTCGCGCATTATCTGAATTCTTTCAGGCAACGTCTTCCAAGGAAAACCGTTTATCTCAAACTCTGGCTTGTAGTGTCCGGCTCCTGCGCCTAGTATTGTCCTGCCTTTGGAAATGACATCGAGAGTCGTCACGATCTTGGCTAGATATGTGGGATTGTAACGAGGCATAGGAGTTACTGCGGTACCTAACATAACCTTTTTGGTTTGAGCCGCAACTGCGGTTAGTGTAGTCCATGTTTCAAGGAGCCGAAACGAATCTGAGTCAACGTCGAGAAGTCTATAAAAATCAGGTTCAGAGATGAGATGGTCAAAACACCAGACGGAGGCGAACCCATTCTGTTCAGCAACCTTCGCAGCGGAAGAAGCAAGGCTAAATGTGGACGCTAAAGTGGGTAGTAACACGCCAAATTTTGCTCTAGTTTGCGTCAATTCAGCTCACTCGCGTTGGTTATGTAAAGATACTTGTCTAAGACATAATTGTTATTTGGCATTTTTGTATGCATTTCTGAACACATATTCCGTGAGTTCTCCATGCTTCGTTCTGCTATGAAATGAAGATTGCCCGCGCATGTTCTTTCGGAATTTCCAGAGTTAACTGTTCCGGTGTCCAAGTAACCTATGGAGGGAGTGCACATGAGACGTGGGCAAAACTTGGAGGAGAACAGAGGGATAAAGGTAGAAACGTTAATAGCGCTGAACCAGCGTATTGGAGGAACCATGCAGAGAAAGGAGGACTGCGCATACGGTTGGCAACCTCATCGCGTAATTCGATTAGCTCGGGTGCTATGAGTTCTGAAGGAACGAAAACTACCGGAAGTAAGAGCGATAAACTCTTCTTTGGCTGGTGGACGGTGCTGGCAGCAGGCGTTTTGGGCCTATGGGGGTTTGGGTCAGGGTTTTATAGCTTTGGGGCACTGTTCAAACCCTTCAGTGATCATTTCGGCTGGACCGAAGCCGAGATTGCAGGTGCCAGTGCAATGAGGCGGGTTGAGGGTGGCGTGGGTGGACTTACGACTGGGTGGTTTACGGACAAATTTGGGCCAAGGTTAATGTGTCTTGTGGGCACGTTGATCGCCGGCTTAGGCTATATCCTCATGTATTTTGTCAACTCGTTATGGAGTTTCTATCTAATCTATGGCGTTATAGTATCTTTAGGATGGACATTTGGATTAACTGGAAATTTGGATAAAGCAATTGCAGAGTGGTTTGTAAAGAGACGAGGTTCAGCGACAAGCATTTATCGAGTTATTGTGGCTCTTCAAGTCGTGCCACCATTGGTGACGTGGTTTATCGCCGTCTTTGGTTGGCGTACAGCTTTTGTCTTCATGGGCCTTATTTCCTGGGCTATTGGTTTTCCTCTAGCATGGTTCTTCATTAGACCGAAACGTCCAGAGTACTATGGTCTTTTGCCAGATGGGGAAACCGTGAATGTTGAGGTTGTTGAAGACGGGGGGTCCATGATAGAGTTTGGGCAGGAATTTGTCGCGCAAAAGTACGGGGAAGTGGAGTTTAGCCTTGGCCAAGCGGTGAGAAGTCGGGTTTTTTGGGTGGTAGCGCTAGCCTCGG
Organism: Candidatus Bathyarchaeota archaeon; assembly: GCA_020356305.1. The sequence goes on from CP070636.1 coordinate 1,336,108, forward strand.
CTATTGGTGGCCTCCTATGGTCAGTAGTCACCGTATATCTCATTCCTTACCTGGTTGATTATGGGATGAATGACATCGCGGCTGCTGCAATCCTGAGTTTCCTAGTTAGCATGAGTATTCCAGGAAGAATTGTTGGAGGTATTCTCGTCGACAGAATCTCGATACACAAGTTGAAGTATGTGATATTGTCCGCTCGTTGCCTCCTTACACTTGGTTTGTTCCTTATGATAGTAGCAACCGATCCATCAATCATATACTTGTTCGCTGTGTTGATTGGCGTGGGGATTGGACTGGATATTGGAGCATTTGGACCAATGAGAACTCGGTTTTTCGGGCGTAAAGCCTACGGGACAATCATGGGTGTAGTATCTCTGTTGACTTTCCCTGTGGGTGTATTTGCTCCAATTTACATAGGATGGATGTATGATGTCACTGGGAGCTACACAGGGGGCTTCACATTGATTCTAATACTATATACACTAGGCCTATTCAGTTATCTTTTTCTTAATCCTCCTAAACAAAAACCTGATGTGGTGAGTGACATAGAGAAACTTTTATGAGTTCTAAGATCGCGCGAAGGCGGAACGCACACGTGCACAAAATGCCGGTATGTGCAACATAAAATTGAAAGCTTAGGGGTTTGTTTGAATGACGGTTTGCTGCTCAGTGATATGATCTCAAAGTTTCTTAGGTAGTTCCTTTTCTGCCCTTTTGATTATGTCGTGTAGTTCTTTTTGGATGTCTTTGTCTAAGGGTGGCACTGAGTGATCCTTGAGAATCTTTTTCACTTTCTCTCTTGCTCTGTCAACGAGGCTTTTCTCTCCGTTCTTCTTCCATTCGTCGTAGCCGCTTCTCTCCGTCAGTTCGGGTATGAACTGCTCCTGCATGAAGTGGTCCAACGTGTGTTTTTGGGCGAGGTAATGGCCTCCCGGACCCACCTTGCGAACAACGTCGAGAGCCAACGTCTCGTCGTTAATCTCAACCCCATGAAGAGACATCAGCATGGCCTTACAAAGCTCGTCGTCAATCACCAACTCTTCAAGAGAAGCCGTCATTGAACAGCCGAGGCCTCCAGCTCCCGCGACAACATCTGCGCCGGCAAGCATTGGCAAAATCGTGCTCATCATCTTCTCGTAGCAAGCTTGGGGACCAGGTACCTTGGCAGAAGTGACAAGACCCATGACCGTTGCGGTGAAGCCATAATATCTAGCGATTTCCACTGAAGCAGCGTTCAGCAATGCTTCCTCGGGTGCACCCGCGGCCCACTGACCGTCTTTCATGGCAAAGGCAGCAGGGTAGGAATTGGTGTGCATTTGAGTTCCTGGGCAAGCAAGCTGGATGATGGAGATGCCGCCTAAGATTTCAGCGTTTGTGACGGCGAGCATTCCGGCCAGAGTCACTGGTGCTGTGGCTCCAGCCTGAGTCATGCTACCCGCAAAGCATGGGAAGCCTAGCTCAGCGAGCTTCAAGGTATGTTCCACGTACAATTTATGAAACTGCAGTGGAGACATTCCGTAGAAACCACCTCCCGAGAGGGGTCTTTTTCTTAAGGCTTCTTCACCGCCAGCAATTACTTTGGCCACCTCGAGTTGATAGTCAAACAATGCTCGCGACAGTTCTGGTGATTCAGCATTGCCGCTGCCAAGGTAAACGCCGGTGGGTTTCTCCGTGTTGTTCAATCGGGCAACAACATCGTAGAAGCCACGAATGTATTCAGGTTTGTCGAAGGATGCGGTCATGCCCCCAGCTGAGGGATAAGAATCCAATGCGTCGGTGACTTTCACTATTCTGGCTACGTCGTCGCCGGTTGAAGATCTCCACTCACCTGTCTCCAGATCAGTCGTGTTCACGCATAGACCGTCAGTGCCGAAGTAGATGTGTCTGACATCCAATTTATAATCGTATTTCGGGTTTCTAGGAGAATAGCGAGTGACGACTTTGGAAGCCTTTCTGAGTAACTCTTCAACCATAGAGGGCGCAAAAAACACTGTCTCCTTCCTAAAGTCTACTGTACAACCTTTATCTTCCAGCATTTTGAGAATCTCCCCACCCTCGACAATTCGAATACCTGTCTTCTCTAAAATGTCAAGGGTGGCCCAGTGAATCGCGTCCAAATCGTCTCTGCTGAGTACGCGGTAAGAAGGCATTTTAGAAGGTTTTTCATAACTCACCAAACTCCTTTCACCTCACACCTTTTATTCAAGGGAGATATGTTTATGTGTTTTGCTGGAGCCAATCCTGCAAACGTGTATTTGTTCTCATGTTATGTGTGCCGGGCACCGCCGCCGATTGGTTCAAAGATGCTCACTATATCGCCCTCGTTTAGCACAGTGTTCTCATCAGCGATTTTTCCGTTAACTACCACCATCCATGTTTCGCTCTTTGTCTTCTTCAGTTTACAAAAAATGCTGGCAACCGTGGATCCTTGTGTCAGGTGTAACTCTAGCTCTTCTTTGTCATTCAAACTTCTTCGAAGAATTCCGTAGGCCTTGACGTGAATCTTCACAAAGATCCCAGGACACATCTAATTTATCTGCAACCCACGATATATCCAGTTCCTCAAGCTTCGCCCTTGTGGGTGCGCCTCTTACCTGATCCCATCCCATCATGCTATAATATATGCTCTTCGCGTTTTCCAGTTTATCTGGATCGACCGCTGTATCAGATAAGGGTCCAGACGTTTGTGGATGGAAAAACCGATCAGGTAACCAGTCATCTTTTCTTGAAAATCCTTCTCTTATGTTAAAGGCTCGAGCCATGTTTATTGAACGTTCTCCAACCTTCATTATTTCCCATAGATTGCTGTCCCATCCCGTTACAGCTCTCACTATTTCCACTATTTGATCTTCGTCCCAGTGGACAAAATCGCACAGTAGTAGACAATTCTTTATTATCTCAAATGTGACTTTGTAGATGTAGAGTCTGACTTTTTTTGGACCCAAATCCTCTAAGGGAACTGGCTCAATTATGCCAAAAGAAGGCAGGCTTCTTGTCCAAGTATCATGCAAATTGTTCATGTGGTCTGCACCCGTAGGCTTCACCGCATAGCCAAGTGCGAGCCCCCTTTTAAGGCGGGGATCATGCATTCCGGGTTCTTCGCCTTTTACGTGAACTGCAAACTTTTCTGCTCCTTTCCCGATTTTTTCAGCGGCTCTCATCGTCCCTTCCGCAAGTAGATCTCCTATTCCTTCCCGTTTGGCGATCATCTCAACTATTTGCAGCATTGCTTCGGCATTTCCGAAAGTCAAATCGATTCCATTGGTATCCAACTTTGTCAGCAGTTTGTTCTCAAAGCATTCCATAGCGAAGGCTACTACGCTCCCAGTTGAAATCGTGTCAAGAGTGAAACGTTGGCATAGTTCATTGGCTTTGCATATGGCTGGTAAATCGTCTATGCCGCAGTTTGAGCCAAAGGCAGCCAGTGTTTCATATTCTGGGCCACCATACATAGGATCAACTGGATAAGGCGTTTCGATTTTGACAACTTTTTTGCATCTGACTGGGCAGAAATAACAAGATTCCATCCGTATTCGAACCGTCTCTTTGATTGTTTGCGCTGAGATGGCTTCTGGGTTTGGGAACTCTGCGTCTCTGAAGTTGTGCGTGGGCAGATTTCCGGACAAAACGCCCGGTGTCATCATTGCCCCTGTCCCGAATTCGTGCATTTTCCCGTGTTCTTTTTCAAGATTGTTGAGAATCCACTTCGTAAGTTCTCCAAGTTTCTTCGGGTCAGCCATTTCTGGTCCTCCATGACCTCTGGCAGCAATAGCTTTCAGATTTTTTGAGCCCATGACAGCGCCAATGCCTACCCGCCCCGCGGAGTGTTTAAGATCGTTGATGATGCAAGCGAAACGAACCATTCGCTCGCCGCCTTTCCCTATTTGAGCGGTTCTCGCCAGTCTTTCTCCTACATCTTTGCGAATGATTTCTTGCGAGCCTCCAATGTCCAAGCCCCAGAGATGTTGCGCATCTTGGATTTCGACTTCGCCATCATGAATCCAGAGGTAGACCGGTGCCTTCGCCTTGCCCTTTATGACTATGCCATCGAACCCTGCATGTTTCAGCTCTGCTCCCCAAAAACCGCCAACCTCAGCTTCACCATAAGCTCCTGTGAGCGGCGATTTGGCTCCTACACTATTACGGCCACTTCCAGGGATTGGTGCCCCTGTGACAATGCCTGGCGCAAAAATGAGAATATTTCTTGGTCCCAGTGGATCAATTCCTGGTTTAAGCTCCTTCAATAAATAGTAGGCAATAACACCTCTACCTCCGAAATATCGACGGTAGAAGAATTCTGAGGGCTTCTCTATTCGAATCTTTCTCGTCGACAGATTGACTCTGAGGATCTGTTCGTTGTAGCCGAAGACCAATTTTTTAACAACCTAGCATAGACTTGGAAAACTATATGTTTTATATACCTATCGATCAGCATGCATGTCGATATCGCTGAATGTATACCTCGGTCTTTCTTGTTTGTGCTGAAGTTCAAACCCGCATTTTCCGCAAGTTTCAAATAGGGCAGTAGTATTCACAGCTCACTTCATGTTTGGAGGAATAGGGTTGAAAGTCTCAGTCATCGGGTCGGGAGCTCAAGGTTCCGCAACCGCTTTTATCTTGACAAA
>CP070636.1:1340829-1347881 GCA_020356305.1 Candidatus Bathyarchaeota archaeon
CGTCTTAGCGAAGATCTGAGCGCTTATAACTCCACCCATAAGGCCCGCCAGAAGCCCAACCACTAATGCGAGGATCACAAGTTTCCATGCGAATTTGTTCTGCTCTCTTCTTTCCAACTCTACACACCTAATATGCTATAGTAAGATACACGATAAATTCTAAATCTCAGACCTAATAAAGCTTTTTGTGTACCCGTTGTACACCCATACACTTACTCTGCTCTGCATCCTTCTATTTCCTGTGTTTGCCAGCCTACACGCATGCATGCAGAAGACGGAGATATGCGTATTCTGATGGTTCTTCGAAAAATGTTGAACTTTCTTACACGTGGCCTAACGCATGAACATTGCCAAAAGTATCTTTCAGAGGGTAAATGGTATAGGCTGAGCGCTTCAAAGTATGCCCTTGACATCATAACATTCTCAACAAAACACAGAACAAAATGAGGTTTTGCGGGAGACGTCTCCCTTTGTCCAGGGGTTCAAATCCTCCCACCTCGAGGACACGTTTCCGCTCGCGCAATGTCAAAGAATATAAGACTTTCTCGAACAACAACAATATCGAGTGGAAATTGATGAGCAAAGTCCTAATTAGAGTTGTAGAAGGTAAATGTCAAGGAGGATACCACAAGAAAGGAGACACCTTTGAGATAGACTACGAAGATCCAATGACCCCCCAAGGAATGTGCTTTGGAGCCTTTGGCGCCGTATTTCCTTATATTATGCTTCTCATAGGGGATGGCAAGTTCCGGTGGGAAGAGACGAAAACCAAGACAAGAATTCCCTGTGCAGATGTGAACGGTATCATCTTGGAAATCGAGAGAGTCTAGGTAACGCATGGGCGATAGAATGTAAAAGATGGAAAACACGAGCCATCTTTATCGAGCACAGAAAGAGAATGTATGAACCTACAGAGAATGTTATTCGAAGTCTGCAAGAACGTACGAGCGCGCCCACAAGTTACGCAAAAAAAGAGGAGAGTCAAGGCACAAGGTGTTCCTTGTTTCCATCAGACAATGAGGCACGAACTACTCTCCTGATAGCGGGTTGAGAGGGGCGGCTGACGTATATCACAGAACAACGATCATTTTCACAATAGTATCTACGGTTTTTTGACCTTACCAAAGGCTCCCCGCATTCTGGGCATTTGACCATCTTCATCATCTTGAGAGCGCCCCTCACTAACGTTAAACGAAGAGGATGTAAAAGACTTATGAATTCAAAACTTCGAAATAAGTTCCATATGGAAAAGAGTGAAGGCAAAGAAGCTGTACAAGAAAGGAATTCTTGACGACGGATGAGCAGGTGATGTATAAACCATATGTTCGGTATTGAGAAACGAGGAAGTTTCACAGAGAATAGTTCCACTGTTTGAGAAAAAAGCGGTATATCCGATTCAGGATAAATACAGCATCTTTGCTGTAGATCAAAACTGTAGGTGATAAAAGAATGCCCAAGAAAGAAGAGTGGACAAGAGAAGAACTCAAGAGGAAATACATAGACGTCATGACTGCTGTTACAATACCCGTAAACATACAGATAAGAGGCTAGCAACGGATCCTTGACATCTCCGAAACGAAGAAGATCCTGAACGATGCATGCATGCCTGTTCAACCAAGTCGATTTCTTTGACAAAACGAAACAAGAGAATCTGACCGCAAGCATAAGCTTTGGAGAAGCCGAAGAAATCACATCTACATGCGCGCATGGTTCAAGTCCAAGCAGTTGTGTTACTAGTTTTCTTGCTTTTTTTATGATTTAACCAGAATATTGCCTAAACGTGTTACCTCGCGCACAAGCAATTCAAAATCTTCTCGCCTACTCCGGTGATTTGTTATCGCCACTCGTAATGCATACTTCCCCTTGATCATTGTACTTGAAAGCACGGCCACTCCACTTTCCTGCAATTGTACCAGTATTTCTGAGTTCAGTTCATTCAGAGCCGCTTTGTCGAGTCCGTTGGCTGTAAATCTAAAACACACGATGTTCAGGGGCACAGGTGCCACTCGCTCTAATTCGGGTGCAGTATCCACAAGCTCAGCCAGATAGCGTGCCTGTTCGACATTTTGCTGCACTAATCGACCATACTTCAAAACGCCATGTTCTTTGAGAGACATCCAAGCTTTCAATGCGCGAAAGCCGCGGGAACATTGAAAGCCATATTCGCTATACCAAACCGGACCTCCCGATATACCTCCCTTAGCGCGTGCCAGGTAGTCAGGCGTCAGAGCAAATGCACGGAGTTGATCTTTTTTCCGGCGTACCAATGCGCAACCCAACTCGAAAGGCATGTACATCCACTTGTGCAGGTCAAAGGCAAGGGAGTCAGCCCGCTCCATGCCTGAAACCAGATGTCGCAGTTTTGGAGACAAAGCAGCCCATGCACCGAACGCAGCATCGACATGAAACCACAACTCTTCTCGTGCACAAATGTCAGCCAAAGCATTCAGGTTGTCAAAAGCGCCTGTATTTACTGTCCCAGCGTTCCCGATAACCACAATAGGTTGATAACCTTCAGATCTATCTTCCGAGATTGCTGTTTCCAATGCTTCGGTCTCCATCTGGAACTCGGCGTTAACAGGAATCTTACGAAGAGCGTCATTACCCAGACCCAGCAATTCAACTGCCTTCTGAAGCGAACTGTGCGTCTCTCTCGACGCATAGAGGATCATTTTTCGCGAAGCCTGCAGGCCGTGCTGGCGCACGTCAAATTCAGCCATGGTGTTGCGAGCAACGGTGAGGCCAGTCAGGTTAGCCGTTGAGCCGCCACTGACCAACAATCCACTTGCTTCCACTGGATAACCCAACATCTCCTTCAGCCAATCCAACACATGCGCTTCTACATAGTTTGCCACATGGTCGCCAGCTCCAAGGTCGGGGTTCATTCCAGCTGCCAGCATCTCCGCCAACATGCAAAGAGGCGTACCGGTGCCTTCCACCCAACCCCAAAAACGCGGATGAATGTTCCCCATCGGGTGAGGTAATACGTTCTTTATGAAGTCTTGGTATGCGCTTTTGGCTCCCTGCGGGTTCATGGGTAGAGGTCTCTTCAAATTCCTTCGTACTTTCTCTGGGATCCGTTGCCAAACAGGACGCTCTCGTAGAGTTTCTAAATAAGTCATCATGTCATCCACCATTTGATGACCCAAGGCTCGCATGGCTTGCCAATTTTTGGGATCAAGTGTCTCTTCATTTGTGCGGATGCTCAAAACTTTTCATCTCCAAATGTTCTATAAGACGTCGAAAGTCGCCTTATAAATTATTCATGAAACTTGTTGAATATCCTCTGGCATCCTTTTCTTGTGCAAGCGCGCGCTTGTCTGGTCCTTTGTCTTTTCAGCTTCAGGTGTATGCTTGGGGCTTGCCTCGTCTGCGCACGCATTATCCGGAAAGGCATTTATGGATATGTGTAGGTTCTTGAGCACGAAAGACTGAAAATCTCCCGGCGAAATACGATAACGTGACTTCAATGAGGGGGGCAGAAAGGCAATCACTGAAATCAAGCTTCCGAAGGAATTTTACTTTCTGACAGCAACATCCGTGGCCACATTCCTCGCTACTGAAACTACGCAGCCAATACTTCCACTCTATATCACACAAAAAGGTGCCACAACTCTCGAGTTGGGAACAATAATCAGTCTCCTCTCCTTTACAGCCATTGCTGCAAAAATCCCGCTGGGGATACTCTCTGAAAGAATTGGGAGATGGCCCATAATCCCGGCGGTTCTTATCGGTCAATCAATAAGCCTGCTGCTCTACTCGGTCGCGCCGAGCCCAACATGGTTCTACCCGATAAGAATTTTCCACGGTCTCATAATAGCGGCTTTCGCTCCTACCGCTCTTGCAATAACACGAGACCTAGCTCCGCCAGGCAAAAGAGGAGACACAATAGGCAAATTTCTCACCTCCTTTGGAATCGCCACGATGCTTGGGCCATTCTTATGCACCTTCCTGATCGATTATGTAGAGTATCCGCAACTATTCCAGATTGCAGCTATCATCCCACTTTTGGGTGTAGCCCCTTTCCTTCTAATTCGCCACAAAAACCCCGAAGCACGCTTGCATGATAAGAAGGCTCCGAATCTCCTGGTTTCGCTCAAAACACTTGCCACCTCACGAAATCTCCTCATCTTGACTTATCTCCGCCTCATCTTCTCTTTCACCTACGCGTTTTTCATCGTCCTCTTCGCCGTATACGCTGAAACCACTCTTCTTTTGGTTCCTTCTGTAATTGCACTCCTATTCGGAATACGAGGAGCTACAAACATGCTCTCTCGCATCCCCTCTGGAAAAGTGGTTGACAAGATCGGCTACAAATGGCCTATTATCCTAGGCTTCACTATGCTAGCCCTCGCAAACTTTGTGATATCAGAAACAGCGAATATCTCGCTCCTGATACTAGCGGTAATCATCTATGGCACAGCCCATGGCATAAGAGCCGTGACAGAATGGACCATGCTTGCAGATCTTACGCCGTCAGAGATAGCTAACGTAGCTACGGCCTACCTCTCAACAATATTCAACATAGGTTCAGCTTTGGGCGCGGTGACAGCAGGAGCCCTCTCGCTTCTCTTCAGCATCAAAATAGCCTTCCAAATAGCCTCTATCATAGTTCTCACCGGAACCGTCGCCGTTGCCACACTACAGGCAAAACCACATGCACGTTTCGGCGGCGAGATCATCACAGAGCCGCGCATGCAGACCGAAAGAGGAACATAAGGCAAAATGGGTGAAGCTGACAGGTCAGTGGTGTCTCGACACCGTCACCTCAACGAACTCGTCTCCCTTTATCTCTGTTCCCTTAAGGCTGGATAGCATCCCTAAGATTGTTCCATGAATAATTTCAGAGACAAAGGCTTGGAGAGGAATTTCCTGCTCATCCAGAACCACCCTGGACCGAAGTTTGGATCTTAGACTCATTGGAGTACAGCTTTCCTCCGACGCTTTTCCACTCCGTATGGCTTTGGCTAGATCGAAGCATGATTCGTAGCCGCACTTGCGACAGTCCAATCCTGGAAGCTGATTCAGAATCGCATAGGTCTGCTTCTCTTCCTCCACGAAATCGATGATCCTTTCAACAACGGCATCGAGCTCTCTCTCCAGACCCAGAACCTCCATCGTTGTGCCCGATTTGCTTGGCGGCGAGAAGCTGCAGACACAAAGGACCCGTCCAACGCTGTCTCTCACATACGCTTTGTAATCTGATTCGGTCTTTGCCATGATCACCTTAGCGACCGATTCATCCTTCAGGGTCCACGTTGAAAATCCCTCCAGCAAGACTAGGTCCGTCCCTTTCAATGCGTATTTAAACAATTTTGCCAAGCTGAAATCGGACTGTGCCATCTTGTAAATCACGGTGGTCTCCAAGTCGGAGACGCACACCACTGGGTTAGCTCCTGCGTTGGAGTGCCACCAAGTGTCTGTCCCTTCAGTATCTATCGTAAACCCTTTTGAAGCAACATGCTTCGCCGACATGACCTTATATCCACGGCTTCGAAGCTCATCAACCAAAGTCCGTATTAAAGCCGTTTTCCCAGATTTCTTACGTCCAATCACAGCAACTGTTGGCATCATTCTTAGAGACATATTGTACCTCACCTTAACGCAATTAGGACTTAAGCCATTAAAAAAGCCTTATCGCTTGGGCATCAAGTGTTGTGTGTTTGTCTTTTTATGCTTTGATGAATTCTCTTCGATAGTTTGTTAGGATTTCTGATTTTGTCTTGGTAACTAAAGCTGTGTCTTCTATTCGAACTCCGCCGGCCTCTGGCACAAAGACTGAGCTCTGAAAGAGCGAAGCAACAGTGTTGGATTTGAACTCGATGTTCCCGTTTTTGGGCATGATCATGGGTTCTTCCTCAAGCTGCAAACCTATGAAGTGGCCGAGCAAGTATGGAAAGTATTTTTCGTAGTTGCTCCTTTGGAGTAGCTTGCGAACGATTTTGTTGACTGTTCCAATTGTTATGTCTTCTTTGAGCGCACTGAAGGCTGCTGTTTGAGCCTCTAGCACCGCTTTGAACAGATCTTCCTGCGTCTGTTTGGAGGCTCCTACAATACATGTTCGGCAAATGTCGGAGCAGTAGCCTCCATACACGGCTCCAAGGTCTATAATCACGAGATCGTTCTTTTCTATTCTTTTTTCGCTGGCAAAGGGGTGAACCAACAGCGTCCGTGGGCCGGATGCGACCACTGTTGGATGTTTCAGTTCCCATGAGCCCCTTTTCTTCATCTCGTACTCTGCCTCGGCGGCGACTTCGAGTTCCGTTGCCCCGATTCTCAAAGCGTTGACTGCCGCTTCCATTCCACGATCTGAGATTTCAGCGGCTTTTCGAATAAGCTTGATCTCGTCGGCTGATTTGATGAACCGCAGCATGCTTAACGTGTCTGACGCGTCCACGAACTTCGCATTTGGGGTGGTCTTTTGAAACGTGGTTTTCAAGGCTTCGAATTCGCTGAAATCGAGGCTATCGACGCCCACTGTGGCTCCTGGTGTAATGACCTCGCTCAGAACTTGCGCCACTTTGTGTTGTTTCGCGTCGGCAACGCCTTTAGCCACTGTGATATTCTGAATGTGAGATTGTCTTCTAGCTACTTCGATGTCCCGCCAAAGTACAATGAGGACTGGTGTTCCGTCGAATGGAAGGACGATGGTTCCACATGCGTGGAGCGTGGGGTCAGTCACGCCGCTCAGATACTGGAGGTTTTCGGCGCTATTGAGAACGAGAACATCGATGCCGTTCTTGTTCATCAGTTTTCTGGCATTGCTTAGCCGTTCGTTCCAAAGGTTCATAATGTGTCACACGTTTAGAACACAATTAAGATTTGCGTTGAATTCTCGCCGGCTACGCGAGGTCCTGTCCTATTGTAACGCGTGCTTTTCCGCGTTGGCCACTACCTTTTTGATTCGTTTTTGTATGTCCTTTTTCAGGGGTTCAGGTTGATGATTTGCGAGGATTTCTTTGGCTTTGCTTCTCGCCGCTACGGCAAGGTCCTTTTCCCCTAGAATCTCGGTATTCCAGAGGTCCTCCGACTTCTTAGTGCGAGCGTATAGA
>CP070636.1:1347981-1358135 GCA_020356305.1 Candidatus Bathyarchaeota archaeon
CCATTGCATTTTTCAGAATCTGATACAACAAATTTTCGCTGCATTTTAGACGCCTACCTCCTTTGCCATGGCATTTAATCCTAACTCTTTGAGTTTCTTCTTAGTCGGCATGCCATCCCTTGTCCAGCCACGTGCGAAGTAGTAGTCGTCTAGCATAAAGTCAAGTTCCTCTTGCGTCAGGCGTGATCCTTTAGCATCACCGTCTGGGATAGGATCATTGAACATTCTGGGTGGAAGCGAGTCGTCTTTTCTGGTCCATCCTTCTCTTATGTTGTAGGCTTTTTCCATATTCCAGACGCGTTCTCCAGCTGCTCTCAGTTCTTCAGTGGTCAACGGTATTCCGGTAACTAAAGTATACAAGTGGGCTAGGTCACTGTAAGCGTGCATCCATAGGTCTCCTGAAAACCGGCAAATCATCAATAGATCGTAAAGAGTCAGATTGTTTTCCTTCTCCGCGACAAATCCACCCTGACCCTTTTCAAACTTGAACCTGTTGATCCGCCCTCGAATTTCAGGTCCGAAAACAGCTGCACTTATGTGATCTGCACATCTTGTGGAAACAGCAAAAGATAACGCTGTCGCTTTCAATCCTCTGACATCGAATCCGGGGAATTCGAGACCTTTGGAATGCATGGCAAACTTTTCAGAGCCTTCACCAATTTTCTCTGAGGCTCTTTTCACGCCCTCTGCTAAAATATCTCCTAGGCCTTCTCTGTGCGCTATTCGCGGGATGATCTCTATTAATGCCCCATGTTCTCCAAAGGATAAATCGGTTCCCCCCGTGTCCTTTAATGTAAGTATCCCCTTTTCAAAGCATTCCATAGCCCAAGCAATAGTGACGCCGGTGCTTATCACGTCTATTCCCAAGCTGTCACAAAGCTGTCCTGCTTTTACTATTGCGGGCAAATACCAGATTCCGCAGTTTGCTCCAAGCGCATACATTCCTTGATACTCCATCTTGTAGGCTTCACCTTTGTAAGGACCCACTCTTATGAAGTCAACGTGATCGCATCCTATGGGGCAACCGGCACATGCGATACTTTTATGAACGTATTGTTTTCGCATCCAATCAGTTGATATCTTCCTGATATCTTCACTCATGAGTGTAGACTCTTTGAAAGCATCTGTGCTTTGAAAATTTCTTATTGGTGTGGCATAATTCGATAGGTATTCCAGACCTGTGCCAATGGTTCCCAAATCTTTCATAATGGTCGAAGTCAAGCCTTTGATGATCTTCTTATAATATTCTCGACATACATTCAAAAGTTCGTCAAGCTTGGCAACTTCTACAGTTTTAGACCCTCTGACTGCCACTGCTTTAAGCTGTTTTGAACCCATAATTGCACCCATACCTGTTCTGCCATCATCCTCATGGTGATGATCGCTTATGATAGATGCAAAACGAACGAGGTTTTCTCCTGCGGGTCCTATAGTTGCTACTCGAACGTTGTCATCACCGATCTTATCCCGAATTGCTCTATCTGTCTCCCAGCAGTCTCTACCCCACAATTCCTTCGCGTCGCGAAACTCGACGATGTCATCGTCGATAAATAGATACGTCGGTTTCTTCGCTCTTCCCTTTATCAAGAGACAATCGTAACCAGCTCTCCTGAACGCCTGGCTCCAAAAGCTAGAGCCAATAGATTTTCCCAGAAAGCCAGTTAGGGGAGACTTCGCTTGAACTACATATTTTGCGCTAGTTGGAATCACTGTTCCAGAAAAAGGCCCCACCGCAAAAACCACCACATTATCAGGGCTTAACGGATCTATTCCCGGTTTCTGATACTCATACAGGAGATTTATGCTAAATCCGCTTCCACCAATAAACCTTCTACGGAAAACCTCGGAAAACGCTTCAATCTTTGTTTTCTGAGAGGTCAAGTCTGCAATCAAAATTCTCCCGGAGTAACCGTACATCGTTTACCATCTCCAGCTACGCCAGAAACACATCATTTTTCAAGGGTTCTCCTTGAATTCTCTTTATAACTCTTACGCACACATGAAAGAAAGCAATAAAAAGAATCAGATACTTATAGGTGAGAAATCATCAGAATGTCGGTGCCCAAAAATGAATGGTTGGACTGGTAAATTCTTAAGAGTGAACCTAACAAAAGGAAAGGCGGTTATTCAAGAATACGATCCCAACTTGGCGTTAACTTTCCTTGGCGGAAGGGGGTTTGCAGTTAAGATTCTCTGGGACGAGGTGGAGCCAGGCATAGATGCCCTCTCCCCTAAGAACAAGCTTATATTCGCAGCTGGACCCCTGACCGCATTCCCGTTACCTAGCAGCGGCAAGCTTGTCGTCGCAGCGAAGAGCCCCCTAACAGGCGGGTACGGCGATGGGAATATTGGCACTCTAGCATCGGTGCAGTTGAGAAGAGCTGGGTATGACGCATTAGTTTTGGAGGGAAAGGCCAAGAAACCGACCGTTCTTTGGATCGACAATGACGAGACGGAGTTACTCGATGGCAGAGACTTGTGGGGACTCGGGTCCTTTGAAACTGAGAAGAAGGTAAAAGAAGAGCACGGTGGGACTGTGGGCGTTGTCGAGATAGGGCCCGCGGGAGAAAATCTGGTTAAGATCTCTTTGTTGGTCTCGCAAGAAGGCCGGGCTGGTGGCAGGCCTGGAATGGGGGCTGTTATGGGATCTAAGAATCTGAAAGCTGTCGCCATCAAGGGATCTCGAACAATACCGGCAACTGATCTCGACGGATTGAAAGCCTTAGGCACCAATGCGTATGAAGACATTGTGAAAAGAAGCAACTATGATTTTTGGAGGCGTCAGGGAACGATGGTCGCTGTGCAGTGGTGCCAAGAGAACAGTGTTCTACCGACCCACAACTTCAGAGAGGGCATCTTTGATAAAGCGGAGGCAATAGATGGATTTACCATGGAGAAGCTGAAGGTCACTCAGAGAGATTGCGGCAATACGACTTGCGCTAACGTCTGCTACAACTGCTATGACACTTGCCCCGCATTTACCTGCAATACTATCTGTGGCAACGTTATAGAGGATGCAGAGAATAGATTCTCAGAACTTGACTACGAGAACGTGTCTCTGCTTGGGTCCAATATAGGTCTAGGTGACCTCAAAAAAGTCGCTGTTCTCAATAGACTAGCTGACGACTATGGTCTAGACACCATCTCTCTTGGAAGCGTGATAGGCTTTGCCATGGAAGCTTCCGAAAAGAAGCTAATCGACCGCAAGATTGAGTGGGGCGACTTCGATGAGGCCAGAGCCCTCGTCGAAGAAGTAGCTACTAGACGGGGAATAGGCGATCTTCTCGCGGAGGGTGTACGATCGGCAGCCGAGAAGCTGGGCGACAACTCCTCGAAGTGGGCAATGCACGTGAAGGGCTTGGAGATTTCCGGTTATGACTGTCATACAACACCTGGGATGGCTTTGGCTTTTGGGACATCGAGTATAGGCGCCCATCACAAGGATGCTTGGGTCATTTCATGGGAGGTAACGGTTGGACGCGAAACCTACAGCGAAGCCAAAGTTGACAAGCTAATTGAGTTCCAAAGGATCAGGGGAGGAATGTTTGAAAGTCTAGTGACGTGCAGACTCCCATGGATAGAGTTGGGCTTTGAGCCAGATTGGTACTTACGCTTCCTCAAGGCAGCGACCGGTGTAACCATGACGCTCGACGATATCTTCACCATTGCCGACAGAATGTACACCCTAATCAGGGCTTTCTGGGTCAGGGAATATAATACTGGGTGGAGTAGCGCCCAAGACTATCCACCGGCGAGATGGTTCAGTGAACCCCTCACGAAAGGCCCCTACAGTGGAGCCACCCTGGACAGAAGCAAATATGAGACAATGCTGCAGTGGTATTATCAACGCAGAGGTTGGGATCGTCGAGGCATACCTAGAGAGGCCACGCTGAAGAGGCTTGGTCTGGAGGATGTGGCCCAAGAGCTTGAACAACACGTGAAACTTGTATCGTGACTCTTGAAATGCTTGTAATCTTTAGTCAATAACTTTCTTGGCGCACACTAGATAAACAGATCTTTATGGCGTTCCAGAGCACTATACACAGTTGCGGAGTACATATATTTGGCGCGCGCGGCGGTCAAATCATCTTTGATTCTGCTTTACTTAGGTCAAGTCTTGCTTTTACAAGTTTTTCATAGAGGATTGCGACTTTTGAAGCGTTCTTGCTAGCAACAGCTTTAAGAAGGTCACCCTCGATTTCAGCTACTTCTAAGCGTTGGTAATAGTCCAGTGATTCCTTGAAATGCGCCAACACGATTTTTCCCGTTAATATGGGATGGTTGTTGGTGACGTTTGCCTCAGGAAAGCGAATCCCGTGTTCAAGCTCGACTTCAAGTCCCCGCTGAAACTCTTCGAGTGCAATCTTCATTTCTCCAGTTTCAAGTTCGGCCAATATTGCTCTAGCTTCTTTGGGTAATATTTCCGCCTTTTTCAGTAGGGTCCAATCTCTAATTTTGAGTTTTCCACAAACTCGCTTTACCTCTTGTACGGAGACATAGTCAGGCAGATTCATACAAATTCACTGGAAATAACTAATTTTAGTCAAGTATATAGTTGCCGTTGGACGCACGCGCATCCAGAGCTACAAAAACAGATCTTTTTCCTTTGGTCTTGCCAGTTCGGTTGCCTTTGCCTCTTTTGATTTTCGATATCGATATCCTCGGATTATTGCAGCTGGAACTCCTTCATTTGCTTGTCCGATAACGAGTTCAGCTGCTGAACACAACTCATCGACGATTGCTGTTTGTTTCACTCTTAAAACATATCCAAACAAGTCTTTCTCTCCTCTCCGGTCTCGAATGGGACAGATTCCGGCGACTCCTATAGCAATATTGATCTCACCCGCTCTGAGTGGGCGACCATGAGTGTCGGAGATGACAACCGCCACTTCATTTTTCGTCAGTCGTCTTATCTCTCGCCGTATCTTCTGCGCTGAATGGTCTGGATCTTTGGGTAAGAGGGCGACGTTTCTTTCCCCAGGAACATTGGATTGGTCAACTCCTGCATTGGCACAGATAATTCCATGCTTGGTTTCCGTAATGAGCTTTCCGTCGCCCATCCGCACAATACTCTTGGACTCTCGCAGGACGATCTCAATGAGGGCAGGGTCTTTATTGAATTGTTGAGCAATACTTTTTGCAAAATTTGAGGGAACGACGCTATTAAGATTCACAACGTTTCCTTCAGCTCGAGAGACAACAACATGCGTTATGACAACAATGTCGCCTTCTCGAATCGGGGTTCCCTGTTGCTTTGCTGCTTTGCAAATGAGTTCGGCAATATTGTCTCCATCCTTTATAACGGGCAATCCTTCCACGCCAATTATCTGAACGGTGGGAATTTTCACTGAATGGTCTGAATCTTTTTTCGGACACATATGTTTCACATCCTTTTTCTGAAGAGTTTAACTCGTTCCATGTCAATAACAGACTGAAATCCGCGCGCGCGCTTTATGTATGAATAGTGGATACAAAAGCATACACAAAACTCCCTCTACATGTGCAATTTCTCAAAAAAAGAGAGGGTGGATCGCACACAAACCTTGATCACCGAGAGATAAGGGTTTGTCTGAATTATCGGTATTCCCTCTGATTGATCGGCGCTTTCACTTTCGTCTCCTGCAGATTTTCTTGCCTTCAACTTCCGTGACATAAACGAAATCTACCTCCGCCAGTTTGCATGCTTCTTCTAAGCTATTAACTGCTTTCACATGAATTTGTCGGTCGAAGTTCTAAATACGACTTTTACAAATTGATGCGCGTGCGCGCAAAAAAAGAGGGTGGACCTTAATTGAATTGTCTTTCTCAGCGAACGGCGTTTCGTTGCTGCCAGGTCATTGCCTGAGTTTTTTTGAGTTCGGCTTCTAACATTGCTGTTTGGATTTCCTTCCGATTATTGTGATAATTCTGACAGTCGCTACCTAGATTGTGAACGTGGATGATTTCTTCTGGGTTGCTGAAAGATCCGTCAAACCTCCTATTCATACCCAGTCGTCGGAGCGCCTTTGATATTAACGAACTCTTTCCTTGCAGTCTTCGATCTTTGGGGCTCGCGCATTTGATCTGTTTTGTACAAGAATGTTGAACTGTATCTGCTTCACAGCAGGACATACCAATCACCTCTTTTGCTATTCAAACTATCGTTTTAATGCAAATACATTCTACTCTTATAAAGTTTACGTTTTGATAGCAAAACGCTTTTATACCAATTTAAACTAAGATTTATATGCGTGGGTATATGAAATCGATAAAAGCGATAACGGATCCTGAGGCCTTCCAACTTCTGGCTGATGAAACTAGGAGAAGAATAGTGTTTCTGCTTAGAGCTAAGGAGATGACCGTGAGTCAGATAGCTGGGGAACTCAACTTCACTCCTCAAGCGGTTTACCACCATATAAAGAAGCTTAGGAAGGCGGACATGATAGAAGTAGCACGGGAAGAGCGTATCGATCACCTCATCGAAAGTTACTATAGAGCAACCGCCGAGTCGTTCTTTTGTAGCGTTGGGAATACTCCGCGCAGTATGGAACTCGCCAAGGAGCAGGTGAAGGCTGTTCTCAACGCTTTGAAGAGGCTCGGTTTTAACCTTGAATTCGATGACAGTAAGATTTCTCAGTTGATTGACGTAAGAAGAAAACTTAAGGCGTGTTGTGGCTCAGAGAAGTTTGATGACGCAATCTCCGACCTGGATGACGTGGACTTTCTTACGAAGCAAGTCATTCAAGAGTACGCTGAAACTCTTGCCATGTCTGAAGAGGAATTTGGTGAACAGCAGAGATTCACGAAGAAGTTTAGGGATTTACTGATTTCCCTAGTCAAGAAATAGATGAGACAAAGAGAATCTAGAAAGTCTTGCATAAGTGTATTGCATCACCTAGCGCTTAAAATGGGCTTCAGCGTTATCTGTTTTTCACCGTAAACTATATGATCTTTCAGCTGCTCCTCACTGTATCCAAATGGACTCAAAATGTTTGCTCCAGCCATGATGAGCATATGCACATATTTTTCAACGTCAAATCGAGTGTCAGCATTAACCAGTTCAGCCACTTTCACACGCTTGCTCGGTCTTTTGTTGTCAGAATCAGTTATCAAATAGCGAACTATCTGCCCTCCAGAGATTTCTATGCCTTCCTTTATTAATTGCCCAGCAGCTATGACTTGAGAAATATCGTGAGCATACCTATCCGGATGCATAGATAGCTGCTTCGAAACAATTAAGTCTCGCACATCAACATCCTGTCTCTTCAGTTTCTCTACATAGGCTCTCAACACTTCTATTGATTCTGAAATCTTCTTCATGAACGCCTCAGAATTTGAAGCACTTGCAAGGACTTTAATCATGTCGATCTGGGCGCTTCTGATGAAAGGCGGGGTGTCCCTTCTGACTGCATCGATGCCTCTCACCTTGATTTTGCCCGATTCAAACACTCCGTAATACCGGTTAAGAACAGGTACTTCCATATGCATTCTGGATGGAAGAAATACAATCCAGCGGTATCTGCCTTCAACATTCAGCTGCACTCCAATTTCTTTAGAAACAGCCTTGCAGAGATCAACGTACTCTCTTGGAGAAGCTCCCTTCCTCTTGAGCCAAAGAGAGTCCACAATACCGTGAATTATTTCAAAACCTCTTTTCTCAGCTATGCGCACAGTTCTAAGCAAAGCCTCTCTGGCAAAAGCACAAACCGCAATGTGAGCGTCAACCTTGCCAAAACGAGCATTCTTGTATCCAAGGTAACCAAAGCACGTCACTAAGATCCACTTCAGAGCATTTTGCCTACGATTAAAGACTTGCTGTGCTTCTAGGTTTCCTGCTTCATTTCTCAAGCGTTTATATATGGCCCGCTTTTTCAAAATCATCTTCAAGGTCCGTGGAACTATGCCCTCTCGTTTCTCACAAACATGGTATCTGAGCTCAGGGACCCTCAACCTCGAGTCAGAACAACATTTGCACAGCACAGTTTCCGCTGAAATGTTCCGTCTCGCCATTAAGGTCGGATACATCGAAGAGAAATCAACTTCAGCAACATGATCGTGAATGCCCTGCCTAGGCTCAAAAATGAAACCTCCCCTGTCAGCCACAAGTAGCTCCAATGCCGACTTAAAAGCCTCAGGCTCCCTCTTCTTCCACGGAATAAGGATCCCATCTCTAACAGCTTGATAAAGTTGTAAAGAAGACATAATCGTCCCAATACTAGCCCTCGCAGCCCTCTGCAAAGGAACCCTACATGTCCTCGATACCTCGATTAATCCATCGAGTCCACATGCAGAATAAATGAATGTATTTTCCTCATCGATATGAATTCGGCCATATAATTTCCGCATAGGTGCCTTAAAGTAAACCCTTCCATAAGAGAAGAACGTCATTCCATGCTTCTTCTTAGCCCTGAGGGGCACCTTCTCTCTTCCAAGAACTAGCCTATTGAGAATCCCGTTTACAAGTGCCCTATGCGCAAGATAAGGAAAGAGAAACGAGTCTCCACCTCGAGTAAAAATGATGTCAGGATCTTTGTCCTCAATCGTTCCAACCATCTTAAGAATCTTTTCACCTTCGTCTCCTTCAGTAATTATCACTTTTTCTCCAGAACATTCAAGGACAATCGATTTGATGGCATCATTAAAATTAGGAAATGGGTTATCTGTAGCTATTTCCACATGCATTCTCATCGTTCGCAGAGGAGGAGCCATATAATCTACACTTTCTACAGAATCCAATAACCAGTAAGCAACTCTATCACCCTGAACTGTAACTGCGACGTGCGCAAGCGGAAAAATCTCTTTGTCATAAAGATAAGTCTGAACGGCAGGGACATCCACATTATGAATCCTAAACTTCTGATACCCTCCCAACCTCAACAATTTGCGGGCAAAGTGAGATATCCGACGACAATCAGTCGCAGTGATCTCCAATACCTTTGACCATTTGTCTTCCATAAAATTTGCATACTTTTTGACATATCGCCAGCTAACCACAGATCTGCTAGTCGCAAGACTGTCAGTAAGCTTAGCCAGATCCACAATTCTGCCTGACACATAAATCTTAGGCTGAAACACGTCTGTAAGTTTTATACGTTCGCCGCTCTCCGCCAAGATCCACACGATCATTTCGCCAGGATTAGAGGGATATACATCGAGCAACCAGCCTCGAAGCAGTTTAAGGCTGGTTCAGTTGTTTTTCCAGTTTGACAAGTTTTTCTTTGATCTCCATGATGGCTTCTTCATGGTGAAGCATAATTGACATGAACATTGCTTCAAGCAAAATCGGTCTTGTAGCCATGCTTCCCGCAGATGCAAACATTCTGCAAGCGTTCATCATTCGATCGAAAGCCTTAGCATCTTTGCTTCTCAGCCCTTTTCTGAACCCCTTCCACCTTTCAATTTCGCTTTCCAAGGCTTGACGATATGAAGGAACAGTTCTTCCCATTCAGTAGGCCTCCATGAACCTGTCCATCGTGACCGCATCGGAAGGGAAATCGATGGTTAATGGCTTGAGACGTGGATGATTCTCCAAAACAAACTTCAAAACACCCTTGAACTCTTTGATCTCTATTACAGTGCTCGCTTTTCCAAACAAAACCGTCTCCAGAAAGAGGCATCTGCTAGAATGAAATCGTGGAAAATATGAAACAACAATGACAACGCGTCTCCTAGAAGCAACTTCCAAAAGATACTGAGTCATTTTGAGGAAGATGTCCCTGCTCTCTATTCGGGGCACATCACGATCAAGGAAAAGCCCAGTTATGTCTGAAATAATGACAAGCTTAGATCTATGTCTTTTCAAGGCCGCCTCCAACTTCTCAAAAACCAACGCTGTTAACTGATAGGCTGTGAACGCCCTTGAAATGAAAATCTTCTCCAGCGCCGATTTTGGCTCCAAATCATATTCTTGAGCTAGAGTCGAAACAGCATACGGATCAAAAGTGTTCCCGCCATCCATGTAGATCACGCTAGAGTTCAATCCCCCTTTCTTGATGGGCAATTGACACCGAATGCTCAGAAGAAATGATAATGTTTTGCAGAGAGGATGTCTGAACAGAACTGCAAAGTCGCCCTTTTGAAATCCAGGAAAAGCCTCATCTATTTTTTGGATGCCGAAAGACAATGCTCTATTAGATTCCATGGACAATGCAGTCACGACGCACGAGGGAGTAAAA
>CP070636.1:1358235-1365146 GCA_020356305.1 Candidatus Bathyarchaeota archaeon
AGAGCGGCCGCCAATGTGGCCCCGTAATCGAATTTGCTCATCCCGTCGGATCCATAGCCCATTGAACCGCTGGCATCCATCACCAGATAAGCCTTCAAGTTCGTGGTCTGGCGATACTCCTTTATGAAGTACCTTCAGCTATAAATCGAACATCCTTACGCTTATAATGCAGGGTCAATTCTTTAGACGAGAAGTGATTCTCTTAACTGACTCATACAGAGAGCGAAAAAAGATCTGCGGAATCAGATTATCACCTGGTCTAGAGAAGGCTGAAAGACTGCCACAGCCCATCTTGACCCCCACAACAAAAGCAGAGGTCGGCCACGACGTCGAGATGACAAGAAAAGATGTTATCGAAAAGATTGGTAGGGACGCCTTTGAGAAGATCGAAGAAAGCTGCCTACTACTCTATGAAAGAGCCTGTGGCAGAGCCGAAAAGAACGGAATCATTGTGGCGGATACCAAGCTTGAGTTTGGATTCTATAACGGAGATCTGATCCTCATTGACGAGCTGTTCACTTCAGACTCGTCCCGTTTCTGGCCCTCAGACCGATACGCGGTTGGAACAAGTCAGATCAGCTTCGACAAGCAAGGTGTGAGAGACTATCTGGAATCAACTGATTGGAACAAACAGCCACCAGCTCCAAGCCTACCTGAACATATTATCACCGAAACGTCCAGAAAATATATAGAGGCATATGAAAGATTGACAGGAAGGAAATTCTAGGCAATGCGCACGCAAGACAGATTTCGACACTCACAACATTAGACTAATGTATCTCTTAGCTTGTAAAGTGTCGAAGATTATTTGCGATATGACCGCTCATGCATGCATGCGCACATAAAGGGTTTCTTTCTTTGTACATGTCAAGAAGCATATTGTTTTATCGATTTATCAAAAGTCTAGATCTTTTCTTATTTTTTGGATACTGTAATGTGAGAAAACTATACAATTAAATTTAAATTTCTTAATCCCTCTAATTCTATCGATAAAATGGTTATAAAAAGGGAAGAAATGCAAAAAATCGCTTCTGAATATGCCTCGCAAGGTCTTTTAAACATCTCTATTGGAGCCGTAGGCTCCCATTCTATGTTAGACATAGCTAGAGGTGCAATGGGTGAAGGCTTCAGAACAGTTGCGATATGCAAGAGAGGAAGAGAAAAAACTTACGACAGGTATTTTAAACTTAGGAAAAGAGGAAGTGAATATGTGGGTTGTATCAATGAAACCATAATCCTTGATGATTGGAAGGAAATTGCAGAAGAAAAAGTTCTAGAAAAGCTGCTTGGCTTAAATACAATATTCATACCCCATAGATCCGCTGAGGTTTACTCAGGATATCCTATTTTAGAAGATTCACTTGGAATACCATTCTTTGGAAATAGAGCGTTATTAAGGGCAGAGGAAAGAACAGGGCCCTATAAAGTAGAAAAGGATCAAGATTATCTTGTCAAACTTGCAGGTGTTCCAATCCCAAAGAAATTTTCTTCACCAGAAGAGATTGACAGGCCTGTTATGGTAAAGGCTACAAAAGCCATTGGGAAGAGGCATTTTGAAAGACGATTTCCAGTTGTTAGATCACCAGAAGAATACGAAGCAAAGTGTGAAGAACTGGTAAAAAAGGGAAGAACTGAATCTGAGAGAAAAACAATAGAAGCAAACTTTAGAGCAGCCCCAATCGAAGAGTACATACCAGGAGAAAAAATCAATCAAAACTTCTTCTATTCTCCAATTCATAACGAACTTGAACTTTTGGGTTGTGATACAAGGATGCAATTTCCCAATGGTGAAGAGTTGGCGCATCAACCAGCAAGCCTAAGAGAATCAAAAACAGAAAAAGCATTTGAGATGGGGGAAAGGTTTGTTTGTGCAACCAGAAAAGAATTTGAACCAGGAATAATCGGTCCATTTGCATTACAGACTGTGGCTGATGAAAATGAGAATTTAAGGGCTTATGATGTTAGTTTAAGGATTCCAGGTTCTCCTGATATAGAATTCACACCATATGCAGGATATTTGTATGGCAGGTCTGTTAGTTTTTGTAGGAGAATAGCAATAGAAATAAAAGAAGCTATTTTAGCTTCAAGATTAGAAGAAATAGTAACGTAAGGAGGTATTACTATGGAATTGCTATATGAGGGTAAAACAAAGGATGTTTTCGAAATAGAGGAAAAAGATGGAATAGAAAATGTTGGTAAGTTTGTTATGGCTTTCAAAGACAGCGCTACTGGTTATATAGGTCCAGATGGAGAACCAGTTTTTGATTCTGGTTATGACACAGTAGTTGGGGAGATCCCAGGAAAAGGAGTTGTAGATCGCCAAGCCACATCATATTTCTTTTCTTTATTAGAAAAAGAAGGTATCCCAAACCATTTCATTAAAGACTTGGATGAAAGGAGAATCGTTGTGGAACCAGCAATTTTATTTTCCTTGGAAAACGAATCAAAAGGATTCGAAGGTTCAGCTAGATTAAACAATCTAGAAGTTGTTTTCAGAAACAATTTCTATGGAAGTTTGTGGAGAAGACATCCACATAAAAAACCAGGTAGCGCTTTTACCGAATCACTAGTAGAAATTTATTCAAAGGGTTTGCCAAATGAGCCAGATATTTTGATGCGCGATGATACACTAGTAGCACTGGGAGTTATGAAACCTGAAGAAATACAAGAAGTAAAGACAATAACAAAAAGAGTTTCTGATATACTTGCTGAGGAATTTACAAAAAGAAATTTGAATCTAGTTGATGGAAAAATAGAAGTAGGAAAAAGAAAATCTGATGAGGAAATAATGGTGATTGATGAAATTAGTACTAGCGTGTTTAGGGTATGTAGAGGTTTTTCACCAGATGACCAAGGAAATTGTACAATTTATAAAGATTGCATAGAAACAGCTCGGAAAGGCGATAAATTAACAATACTAGCGAATAATCTTTTAACCGCAGATCAAATATCAGAGGTTTTTGGATTTGGGCATGATCCAAAAAGATGAAATTGATGAAACTTTGGGAAGTTACGATAAAGAAAATATTACTATTGGAACTTTGTGTTCCCACTCAGCACTAAATATTTTCTATGGTGCAAAACAAGAAGGTTTTAAAACTTTAGGAATTTGTCAAAAAGAAAGGGTTCCATATTACGGCTCATTTTCAGCAGCCAGATCTGACATATTTCCACCAGATATACCTGCTATTGAAGATCCTAAAGATATGCTTGAACCAAAATTCCAGGAATTTTTAAGAGAGCACAACACAATAGTTATACCTACTGGTTCTTTTGTGGCCTATGTTGGACCTAAAAATTTAGAAGAAGAGTTTTTAGTTCCCGTTCAAGGAAATAGAAAAGTTTTAGAATGGGAAGGTAACAGAAAAAAACAAATTCAGTGGTTAAAGACCTCTGGTGTGAAAATACCAAAAGAGTTCGAAGAACCAGAGGACATTGATAGACTCTCTATTACAAAATTCTATGGAGCAAAAGGAGGTCAAGGATTCTTTTTGGCAGAATCTGAAAAAGATTTTCAAAAGGAAATAAAAAATAGAAACATTGATACTCAAAATACGAAGTTAATTATACAAGAGTATGTTTTAGGTGTGAGAATATATCCACATATGCATTTTTCACCATTTTCTGAAAAAGGATTGAAAATTAATGATGGTTGGTTAGAAATTCTCGGATACGACCAGAGAATAGAAAGTAATATTGATGAATTACATAGAACCGGCTTAACAAGAGACCAAATGAAGAGATTAGATATTGAAGAATCATTTACTGTTGTAGGAAATAGGCCGGTGATTCCAAGAGAAAAATTACAGATTCCATATTTTGGAATAGGGAAGAAAATAGTGGAAACTTCTCAAAAATTATTCCCACCAGGAATGCTAGGAGCTTTTTGTCCAGAGACTATTTGCACAAAAGATATGGATATTTATACATTTGAAATGTCTGCCAGAATAGTTGCAGGTACAAATATGTGGGCTCCTATGGGAGCTCCTGAAGGATGGTATACATGGGGAGAACCTATGTCTATGGGAAGGAGAATCGCCAGAGAAATTAAACTTGGCCTTGAGAGGGATAGATTAGAAGAAGTAGTTTACTGAATTTTTTCGCTCCATTTCCTTCATCTCTTTTTCAGAATTTCTTTTGGCAGCTTGTTTTTACTACCTTCGCGCGTACTAATTGTTTTTATAGGCGTTTTTTGCGCGCGCGACTTCAAATTATCTATTCAATGGAAATTAGTTACTGTTCAATAAAATCGCGTTCTATATAACAGAAGGCGGGGTATGTCCAGCACACTAATAAAAAGGCCTTCTCTTCTGTTTTATGTCTTCTTTTCAGGAAAAAATGGGGAGTTTTACGGGAATAATCGGGTGACATCTCCACCCAAGTCGTAGTCCAAGCTAGACGACGACCCCACGGATGGTTATGTTTGTGATGCCGTCTCGAAGTTTAAGGCTTTCTTAATAGTTGATTTGAATCTGGAGTTTGAGAAGGTGCGTAACCATACATGCAATTGGTGATAAATATAACTATGTGCAGATTAAGAGAGTTTTAGGAGATTATAATTGAGCGTTGAGAAGAGCCATCTCGAGGATTTTGCGGTAGGTGAAAGGGCTAGCTCACCAGGTAGGACTGTTACGGAGGCCGACATAGTCATGTTTGCGGCTTTGTCTGGAGATTGGAGTGAGCTTCACACAAACGCTGAGTATATGAAGGGTAGCCCGTTTGGAGAGAGAATAGCTCACGGATTGTTAATCCTAAGCATAGCCTATGGACTCGCATTGCGGACAAGAGGCGATCCACCTATTGACGTTTTAGCGTTTCTAGGGATCGATAAGGTAAGGTTCAGGATTCCCGTTCTGATCGGTGACACAGTCAAGGTTGAGTCAGAAGTAATAGAGGCAAGGCCAAGCAAGAGCAGGCCTAGCGCGGGAATATTGAGGTTTAAGAACACTGTTAGAAACCAAAGAGAAGAGGACGTTGCAAGTTGGGAAACCACAGTAATGGTCAGCAGAAAGCTTGAAAAGAAGTAACGTTGAAGATCCTAAAGAGCCATCAAAGCATGCATTGCCAAAAGTGCGCGCGTGCAGCCTAGGGATTGCTGCTGTTTTCGAATTGCCCCATTTTGTGCCGTGGTTCGTGTACAAGAAATATTAGTATGAGAATATCGGGAATCAACAGTCCAACCGCAACGTAGAAGGGTAATTGGGGAACATTCATGATTTTGCCTGCTATGAAGAGGTAGTTACCAAGTAACATGCCAATTCCCATGACAATGTAGCGGATGAAGTTTCTGAAGCCGACAATTTTACCTCTGTTAACTGGATCAATTAGATCTGTGGCAAGTGCCATTGCTGATGACATCACAAGTAATTGAGCAATCCCCAAGAGAATCATGGAGACCACTATTGTCAGAAAGCTGCCAAACGCGAAGATCAGTTGAGCAGCTCCAAAGAAGCAGACTCCTAGGATTAGAGGTTTCTTTCTCCCAAACTTGTCCACAGACTTTCCTATAGGTAACGAGGCAACCACAGTTGTCAATAGAAGCGGGACGAAGACAACCCACCATTGTTCCAGCGTTATCCCAAGTATGTCAATTGCATAGATTTGGTTAATCACCATGGTTAGTGACAGCCCAAAGGTTACAACAGTCTGCCCAATAACAAGCCAAAGCATCGACTGAGGAACCTTCCTCCAAACAGTTATGCTTTCCTTTATAGCCTTTGGATATGACGAGAGAAAATATCGAACGCGAATTGGCTTTATATTCGGCATAGTCTCCTTCAGTCTAAGACGCCACAATGCAGCGATCAAGAAAAGACTAGTCATGAGCAAATAAATAATCCGCATACTCCATCCTAATCCAAACTGGAGAAGTAGAAAACCAGCAATCACGGGACCAGGAGTGTTGAAGGTTCCATGAATAAGCTGTATTATAGAAGAACCCATACCCCGACGTTCGGGCGGAAGAGAATCCTGTACTAGGGCAAAAAGGGCTGGTTGATAAATTAAGCAGAGGCTGCTTATGATCGATCCAAGTAAGATGAAATGCCATGTTGGAGCTAAAGCAAAGAAGAGCCATGACAGGGCCATACCGAATGTCATTGTGGTGATGAGCCAGCGTCTTCCATACTTATCAGCCAAGTAACCACCAGGAAAAGCTACAGCCGCCATCGCTAGGAAGTTAGCAAGCCCTATCAGTCCCAGCGCCATATCTGGCCCATGAAGTGTCTCAACAACATACTTCTGGAAGTTAGGATTAGGCATTTCCATGGCAACATCCATTATAACCCAGCTTATCACTAGAATCCGATAATTGCCTGTAATGAACGAGAATTCCCGCTTCAGAAGGTCAACAATGCCCATCAGCGTCACACTTTTCCAAAGAAGCAACATGCTCAAAGATTAGAATATAAGTATTTGGTAAATCGAAAGATGCCTGCATAAGAATACTGCGCTGCAGAGAGCCATGCTGTTATCAGGCGGGTCAGACACTAAGTGGAGACCAAGACTAGATGATGATCCGCCGAGGTTCTGGGAGTGCGCACGCATTTATTCCTCTATGATTTTCCAAGCATGTATTCCATGGAGTAAACCTTAATAATTCTAATTTCTCATGCAATCAACGTGGCTTGGGCAGAATGGAAAAATGTGATATTTGTGGCAAGAATGGGCGGGATCTGTCCCTGTTGAGAGCTAACCACAAGAAGTTGGGAAACATAGAGGTTTGCTCGGAGTGCTGGGAGAAGCTCTACACTGAAAACGAATTTGTGGGTGGAAGCACATGTTCAAGTAGCTCTTGTTCCACATGCTCCACGTGTCCCACATGCTGAATATATAACATGCGTTCAATGTGCTTGCGCGTGCGCCGATCCTGAGATCCTTTAGGCTAGTTCGTGGACTTTTCTGAGGTTTTC
>CP070636.1:1365246-1427924 GCA_020356305.1 Candidatus Bathyarchaeota archaeon
TCTCGGTTTGGGATGGGGAATGTCTCCGGTTATGATTGGTCTCCTATTAGTTTCTTTAGGAACGGACTTCCC
Organism: Candidatus Bathyarchaeota archaeon; assembly: GCA_020356305.1. The sequence goes on from CP070636.1 coordinate 1,365,319, forward strand.
TGAAATTATCAATTCCATCATGTCCTCAGCACTAGGCCACTTGGACATAAATGTAGGGGACTCCCTTGGATCTGTCTTGACCCAAATGACTCTGATATTAGGGATTCTTCCCTTCTTGGGTGGAAAGTTCAAAGTGAAAAGAAAAGAAGTAGTCATCATCGGTTCTTGCGAAGTGTTAGCCCTCATGCTTGCAGTATCTATAGCAGAGAAGGGATACATTTCCAGAATTAACGCACTCTTTCTCGTGGTCAGCTGGCCGATCTTAATGCTGTTGACTAGAAGCGCCTTGGCAAAAAATTCTTCCTTAAGGAAAGAGCGGATAGCAGAATCCACCAGCGGGAAGCATCTCCGTCATTTCTTGATAGCCTTTCTAGGTTTTGTGGGCGTTGCAATTGGAGCTTTCATTATGATCGAGTCGGTAATCACACTCTCGGCGTTTTTCGATGTTTCCGAGTATCTCATCAGTTTCTTCATAGTTGCGGTTGGAACATCTCTTCCTGAATTAGTAGTTGAATTAACAGCCATTCGCAGAAAAGAGTATGAGGTCGCCATCGGAGACGCCATAGGAAGCTGTGTTGTCGATGCTTGTTTTTCCATAGGAATTGGACCATTATTCTTCCCGGGTGCTGTGTCCGGGGGGCTTATTCATGTTACTGGTTTATATGCAATACTTGGTTCGGTTTTGGTCATATTAACGCTTGCACTGGGAGAAAGGGTAAACAAGATAGTGGGAGCGTTCTTCATTCTGTTATATCTACTTTCATATGCAACGCTATATGCCTAAGGACTTTACTTTCCGAAATGGCAGTGAAAAGCTACCGCAAATAAGAAAAAAAATTGTTTGGCAAGAAGCTTGTAATATGATCATGCTCGTCTAATGATGTCCGACGTTTATAGAATCAGGCTCAATACAAGGATTGTCGATGTAGAAAATGCCGCACGCGTAGATATTCAGACTGTTATTTGTCAAAAGGTGTTGGAATCTATCCCCATACTAATGTAAACGTAGCAATCAGAGGAGCAAAAACCGAGGCAACGAGGGACATCACGGTTATCATTGTGTTCAGCGATGGACCAGCCGTGTCTTTGAAAGGGTCTCCTACAGTATCGCCTACCACCGCAGCTTTGTGGGGTTCTGAACCCTTACCGCCAAATGCCCCTGCTTCAATGTATTTCTTGGCGTTGTCCCACAGCCCACCTGCATTAGCCATCAATAAGGCGAAGATTAAACCAGAGAATATGCTCCCACCCAGGTATCCGCCCAGAGCTTCAATGCCGCCGACAAAGCCCACAGCTAAGGTGACGACGATTGATAGTATGCTTGGGAGCATCAGTTCCTTCAAAGCTCCTCTTGTAGCGATGTCTACACAAGTTGCGTAGTCTGGTCTTACCCCCTCTTTCCCTTCTCTCAGGCCCGGAATATCTCTGAACTGTCTCCTAATTTCTCCGATCATTCTGAAAGCATTTTTGCCGACACCAAGCATCACCATTGCCGAGAACAAGGGTGGCATAGCTATACCTATTAGAGCGCCAGTCAAAACCAGCGGGTTCATCAGGTCAAAGCCAATAGTTCGGTCGGTTAGGTTTTGAACTATTTCTTGATAGGCAGCAAGCAATGCAAGCACTGTTAGTCCTGCAGCTCCTATTGCAAATCCCTTTGTTATAGCCTTAGCTGTGTTGCCAGCCGCGTCCAATCGATCAGCCACATCTATTACTTCCTCTTCTAATCCTGACTGTTCTGCAATTCCCTTTGCGTTATCGACGATCGGACCGTATGCGTCACCAGCAACAATCATCCCGACGATGGACAACATTCCAACAGCAGCGATGCCAACCCCGTAGACTCCGGCCAAGAAGTATGCTATAGCAGATGCGATGCCTATGCCAAGAAGAGGTGGAAATATGCTTATCAAACCGTAGGAAAAACCGGTTATTATGTTGATAGCCGCCCCTGTTTTAGAAGCTTCAGCGGTTCTTATTGCTGGAGCCCTGTCTATGGAAGTGAAGTAATCAGTTGTGATACCAATCACGACACCAGCAACCAGCCCGACTACAAGAGCACCCCAAATTTGCAGTGGATGCAATGAAAATTCCAAATTGCTCTGAGCCCAAGTTTCGATATCTTGTTGAAGATAGAGAGTTACGAATAACGTCATAACGATGAAAATGCCACAGGTTATGTATGTTCCCCAGTTAAGCGCTTTTCCCGGATTGCCTTTTTTGCCAACTCTTACGATAGCAACTCCTAGAATGGAAGCCAATATTCCTAGCCCAGCAAATGTCAATGGTAGATCGACAAAAGGATTCTCGAGAGATGAAACTCCTGGCGCAAGACCTGCGGCAAGTATCATTACCGCTACGATACTCGCAACGTAAGAGTCGAATAGATCAGCACCCATGCCTGCCACATCACCAACGTTGTCACCGACGTTGTCTGCTATTACCGCTGGGTTTCTAGGGTCATCTTCTGGAATGTCCATTTCTACTTTGCCTACAAGGTCAGCGCTCACGTCAGCGGTTTTTGTGTATATGCCTCCGCCTGCCTTTGCAAATAGAGCCCAAGCACTCGCACCGAAGCTGAAGCCGAGAACAATTCCGGGATCGTGTGTGAGATAGTAAACAACGCTTATTCCGAGCAGAGCTAGTCCGACGACTGATAGACCCATGACGGCTCCTCCGCGAAATGCTATTGGAAACGCCTTGTTTAGTCCTTCTTTCGCTGCATGGGCTGATTTGGCATTTGCCTTTAAAGCAACCGCCATTCCGAAGTAGCCAGCCAAAGCCGAACAGACTGAACCAAAAATGTATGCTATCCCCATCATAGGACCGTTGGGAAGAAAAATCGCTAGAGCTGCGGCTACTACTGCAACGAAGACTGAAAGATACATGAATTCTCTTTTCAGAAAGGCGTTGGCTCCTTCTTGTATTGCTCCGGCAATTTCTCGCATCTTCTTGGTTCCGCTATCCTGTTTTTTCACATAGGCAAGCAGGTAGGCTGCAACCACTATTGAAGCTAAAGCCGCCAGCGGCGCAATTGTCCACAATTCCATTGTAATTGCACCCAATATGTAGACTTGCTGAGTTTTCGCCCGAATTGTTTACGCTAGCTAATTTATAAAGCTATTTTACAGCTTTGGCAACCAAGACGCTGGAACCTCTTGCCGCAGCCAAGCGTGAGCGCAATTAAGAAACGATGGGTTAGCTGGAAGAAAGCCTTTTTAGAAGCGAGAGATGCTTTAAATTCTAAATGGGAAAGTGTTCGATTGACAAAAGCAGGCGGTTGACATGAGCCCCGAATGGCATGCCATGGAAACAGAGGAACTCAAGAGAGCTCTAAAAGCCACCGAGAAAGGCTTGAGTGAGGAAGAGGCTAAACGCCGCCTGCAAGAATTCGGGCCCAACGAGCTGGTGGAGAGGAAGAGAGTAACGCCTTTTCAGATATTTCTTAGCCAGTTTAAGGATATTTTTGTAATCATGCTTCTGTTTGCCATAGTGATTTCTTTCATAGTAGCATGGTATGAAACGACCGTTGCTTCAGGTGGAGAGGGGGCAATTGACGACTACGTGGATGCGATAACGATAGGGGCTATCGTAGTGCTTAACGCTGTTGTTGGTTTTGTTCAGGAGTATCGGTCAGAAAAAGCTATGGAAGCCATGAAAAAGTTGACGGCGCCAAAGGCACGGCTCTTACGGGGTGGAAAAGAGGTGCTCTTACCTGCGAGAGAGGTGGTGCCCGGGGACATTGCTCTTTTGGAGTCGGGGGATCGTATTTCAGCTGATGGGCGTCTCCTTGAAGTGGTGGATTTAAAGACTGATGAAGCAGTTCTGACGGGTGAATCGACGCCTGTAGGAAAAGATATTGGGATTCTTGACGCGAAAACGTCTGTGGCTGACAGAAAGAATTCAGTTTTTATGGCTACTCATGTAATTTATGGTAGAGGAAGAGCGGCAATAACTTCCACGGGCATGAAAACAGAGTTTGGAAAAATTGCTGAGATGGTTCAAGCTGTAGAGGAGGAGGACACTCCTCTTAAACAGAAGTTAGCACGTTTCGCCAAAAAATTGGGAATAATAATTGTGGTTGTATGTGCCATCGTATTTGCTCTTGAATTATATGAAATCTTTGTTGTTGGAGTAGGTGGAACGGGCGAAGCCGTAGGAAGCATTACAGACGCGTTCTTGGTTGCAGTCGCACTCGCTGTTTCAGCTGTTCCAGAAGGCTTGCCTGCCGTAGTAACTATATCGCTTGCCCTCGGCGCGCGTGAACTCGCAAAACGCAACGCCATCATCAGAAGACTTGCCTCAGCGGAAACTTTGGGAGCTACAACCTTCATCTGTTCCGACAAAACGGGCACACTAACAAAGGGCGAAATGACTGTACGCAAAATCTACACTAACGACAAGATGTTTAATCTAACCGGAGTCGGCTACGAATCTAAAGGCGAATTTCTCATGAACGGCACTCGTATAGACCCAAAAGAGGATACTCACCTCACTTTGATGTTAAGGGCTGGTGCGCTATGCTCCAACGCCAACTATGATGGAGAAAACGTGATTGGAGACACTACAGAAGGCGCATTGATTGTAGCCGCAGCCAAGGCGGGGATGACGAAAGAACACTTGGAGAGCATGTATCCCCGTGTGCAAGAGGTGCCTTTTACTTCCGAGAAAAAGCGCATGACAACTGTCCACAGGTCACCTGAAGGAAAGATGTTCGCCTACGTTAAAGGAGCTCCTGAAATCATTCTGGAGCACTGTGATCGTATTCTCAAAGGTAGCGAAACAACCAAACTAACTGAAAAAGAAAGAAAACGCATTTTGGAAACAAACGAGAAAACGGCAAGGGAAGCCCTGCGTGTGCTAGGTATAGCCTATAAAGAATTGCCAAGCGCTTCACCCGAAAAATTCGATGAAGAAAACCTGGAGAAAGGCCTAGTCTTCTTAGGCTTGATAGGAATGATGGACCCACCAAGAGAGGAAGCCAAGCAAGCCAACAGTTTATGCCAGCAAGCGGGCGTGAGGACTGTCATGATTACTGGAGACCACAAACTTACGGCAGTAGCTATAGCCAAAGAACTAGGCATGCTGAAAAGCGACGTAGTTCTAACGGGCACAGAACTGGACAACATCAGTGACGAAGAATTTGACAAGATAGTGGAAGATGTCGTCGTCTACGCCAGAGTGTCTCCTGAACACAAACTTCGAATAGTGAATGGGCTGAAAAAGAGAGGACACATCGTTGCCATGACTGGAGATGGAGTGAACGATGCGCCGGCTCTTAAACAGGCGGATATTGGCGTAGCTATGGGTATCACCGGCACAGATGTGACAAGAGAAGCCGCAGACATGGTTTTGGCAGATGACAACTTCGCCACAATAGTTGACGCCGTTGAGGGAGGACGAAGCATTTATGACAACATAAGAAAATTCTCCTTCTTTCTGTTGCGTTCCAATTTTGATGAGCTCCTTGTAATAGGTACCTTCGCTCTATTGGGTCTACAACTGCCTCTTTCTACTGGCATGATTTTGTGGATAAACCTGGTCACGGATGGAGGCCCTGCGCTAGCCTTGAGTATGGACCCATCGCAAGAAGGCATAATGAAACGGTCTCCACGCAATCCAGATGAAGGCATACTGCACGGAAGAATAGCTTCAATTTTAGCCACTTTTGTAACACAGTTCATTGGAACTGGCGTTTTGTTCTACGTGGCCTTCTACGTATGGGGGCGCCCTCTAGGTGAAGCCCGAGCGATGGCTTTTGTGCAAGCCACCTTACAGGAAGTGGTTATAGTATGGAACTGCAGGTCGGAAACACACAACGCATTCAAGGTTGGGTTCACGTCAAACAAATTCTTACTCGTCGCTGTAGTTATCTCGGCTCTGTTAACCGTTCTTGTACCCTACACCGGTTTGTTTGGCACAGAACCACTAAACCTTTTGGACTGGGCTATCGTTCTACCCTTCTCCCTTTCAGGCTTCCTAATTTTGCCAGAGGTTTTCTATGGAAGGAAGATCGGGCGCTGGAGGTAACCTTCGAAATAACTCAATAGACGAGCCGATAATTCCTAAACCCGCATGGAAAAACAACAATGCCCAATATCATTATCGAAAAACATTGGCTCAGCCGCAACCTGCCGTAGGGCGCGATAATAAGGCATAGAAAGAGAAAAACGTAAACAACATGGCAACAATCACATGCATTTCACGGATAGAACCTTCGTAAAGTGCGCGGAAAAGGAATCGTGTCCATCACGTTTTCCAAGTGAAGTATCCACGCGAGCAGTCGCTCAACCCCCAACCCAAAACCAGCGTGAGGAACAGTTCCATACTTTCTCAGGTCAATGTACCATTCATAGTCGTCTCGCTTCAGGCCAAACTCTTCCAGCTTTTCAATCAACTCTTCTTTGTCGTCGACTCTTGCCCCACCTGTAGTGAGCTCACCTATTCTCGGGACAATCAGATCTACCGACATGGCGAGTTTCGGATCGTCTCTGTACGTCTTGCAGTAGAAAGCCTTTATCTGCTGGGGATAGGCGTAAACGAAAACCGGTCCTTCAAACTCATCATCCAGCGCCCTCTCTTCGTTGAACCCGAAGTCTTCCCCCCACCTGAGTTTAAATCCCTTTTTGTGAAGTCGCTCTACAGCCTTTTGGTAAGTTATTCTTTCAAAGGGTGCCACTATTTTCGCCAATTCTTCTGCATTCACCTTGAGAATCTCCAGCTCCTTCTGGCACTGTTTGGAGACACAATGACACACATAGCTTACGAGATCTTCCTCCAAGCACATCATATCCTCAATGGTAGCGAACGCCTGCTCAGCTTCCACGTGCCAATATTCCGTGAGATGACGTATGGTTCTGCTCTTCTCAGCCCTAAACGAAGGCGCTACACAATAAACTTTCTCTGATGAGTAGATGAGCGCCTCAAGATGCAACTGAGCGCTCTGAGTAAGGTAGAGGTCTCTATCAAAATATTTCAGTGCAAACAGAGTGGCACCACCTTCGCAGGCGCTGGATATAAACATAGGCGGTGTAACCTCGATGAAGCGGCGCTTTCTGAAAAACTCATGTGTAGACTTCAGCACTTCACTCCGCACTTTCATGATGGCACCCATTTTTCGACTTCTCAGCCACAGGTGTCGGACGTCTCGCAGAAATTCTTTGCTCTGATCTTTGGTTATCGGGAAAATTTCCGCTAGCCCGATTATCTTCAACTGCTTTGTGGATATCTCGAACCCTCCTGGAGCGCGTCGATCGCTTTTTACGGTTCCGCTTAGAGCAACAGAAGACTCGATTGTGACTTTCTTCGCGTCATCCCATGCGGAACTGCCTTTCTTAACGGTGCATTGGATGACGTCTGTGGCGTCACGTATCACAAGAAAAATGTTGTCTTTGCTCTCCCTCTTTCGGTAGACCCATCCTCTAATGTCTACACTTTCGCCTTTTTGGCGACCATCGAGAACATCTTCAATAGGTGTGAAGACCACGGTTCATCCTCTTTTGTCTCGATTCTTTCACTACGGTTCTACCTTAACCCTTATTTCAACGTCTATCTGACTAAAATACTTATATTAGCTTTTGTCGAGGGCAGAGAGAGCTCTTCCTCCTGAAACGACTATGCCCCCAATCATCCTCCGCACCATCATCTCCATGTTCCCTCGTAAACAACACATTTAAACCCATGAACGGAAATACGAGAAGCTGAAAGGCGGAAAACCCAATGAAGTTTTCGTTCATAAATCCCAGTCCCAACGTAGAACTCCCAACGTCAGAGAAAAGGAAAGCCATCGGCTCGTGGCCTCCACTGGGCACGCTGTACATAGCAACTTTTTTGAAAAACGAAGGCTTCGAGGTTTCTGTCCTAGATCAATCAGCCCAAAGCCTTTCAGTGAAGGACACAGTTGACTGGGTGAGACAGGAAGATCCTGATATCCTCGGCTTTTCCACTTTAAGCAGTTCAGGGCGAACAGCAGCCATAATTGCCAGAGAGGTGAAGAAGGAAAATCCCGATTTGACGATAGTTTTTGGCAATTACCACGCAACGTTCAATGCTGAAAGGATTCTTGAAACATATCCGTTCGTGGACATTATCGTCCGAGGAGAGGGAGAATACACCAGCCTCGAACTTACAGAATGTTTGAAGAAAAACGGTAGCCTCAAAAAAGTCATGGGCATCACCTTCAGAGAGAGGAAACAAATTGTCTCAACGCCTGAGAGACCGCTCCTCAAGAAAATTGACGCTCTGCCATTTCCTAATCGTGAACTGCTCCCCGTTGAGTATCATTCAACAATCGTGGGAGCAAACATCGCGCCCAAAAGGTTTACCAGCATAATTTCCTCTCGCGGTTGTGTGTATCGCTGTCGCTTCTGCGGATGCCGAAAGTTTGCTAAGAACATCTGGAGACCCAGATCCGTAGAAAACATCTTGGAAGAACTGCGCATGCTGGTAGGCGAAGGATACAGACAGTTTCTATTTGTAGATGACAACTTCGCCCTAAACCAGAAGAGAGCAGTGAAGCTCTGCCGAGAGATAAGAAAGGAAAAAATGGACATCGAATGGATCTGCGACTCGCGCGTCGACCACTCTTCATATGAGATGCTACGAGAAACCGTAAGGGCAGGCTGCATAATGATGTATTTTGGAATTGAGAGCGCAAACCAGTGGGTCCTAAGATATTACAACAAGCAGACAACCCCTCAACAGGCTGAAGTTGCGGTAAAGAACGCTAGAAAAGCTGGAGTGGACGTCGTCGTAGGCTCATTCATAGTCGGAGCACCGAACGAGACGAGACCGGAGATACAGAATACCCTCAAGTTTGCGCAGCGTCTAGACTTGGACGTTCCGCAATTCAACATTCTGGGAGCCTTTCCGGGAACAGATCTCTGGGACGAACTCGCATTGAAGGGTGTGATAGACGCGGATCAATACTGGGAAACCGGGCTTTGTGTGTCTGAGGTTTCCCCTGACACTGTCCCATACGAAGAAATTCAACGAATGATCCGTCAGTATTTCTACGACTTCCTATTGCGCCCACGCTACCTTGCAGCGCAGCTGATGCGAACATTGAAAAGCCGCTACCGAATCCACGTCATGATCAACAACCTTAGTCGAAGAGGAGCCATCGCGGAGAGCCTACGTCAGCTCTCCTAACTCCAGGTCTCTGCAAAACCAATCCTTATTCCGATTCTCCTTGTGGGTGTTACCTCAAATTTCTGTGCGTGCGTGCACAAATGATTCGCTTAAGTTCTCTCCTTTGAACCGGTGGAGAAGGCAGGTGTTGGAACCGCTTCTGAAATCGATTTTGGGCACAATGCAGAGGGATATATACGATTCTCCTATGCTAACTCAATTTAAAACATCTCTGAGGGCATGGACAGGATCGAGCACTATCTTAGTAATGTTGAAACCTATCCAGAAACATGGGCGTATCTTATGCTTTGAACCACTTGAAGATTAGATATTGTATTCGCTCTGTTTCTATGTCGGGTATGGCTATTATGAACCGTTTCCTAACGGTCGTGGCGAGTCGTCCGGCCTTGACTAGCTCGGTGGCTGTAACCTCGTTTTTCATCTTCTTCACGGATACCATGTAGGGAGCATGGTCGACTCCTGGCCCATGTTTGTACACGGCGAAGTCGCATCCGTACTTTATGCCTGGAGTCACAATAAGGTCTTGGTCACGGAGGTCTCGATACACTGCGTATTTGAGATCGAATTCTTCGTACAGTTTCTTTGCCCTTTTCTTCAACTTTGAGAAGCTAACTTTGTTGTTCTCTGGTCCTTCCGCTACGGCAATTATTCCTCTCTCCATGAGGTAGAGTCCTTCCATGAGGTCGAGGATGAGGGGGACATCAAAATCCTCAGCCTTGGGCTTGGGGATGCCCACGGGTTTTCCGTAGTAGCCCAATGTGTAGAGTTCTGAACCTTTAGCCGGGTTCCATACGACTAGGAAGTTTTCTATGAACTCTGTTTCAATCTTTTTGGGCATCGATGATTCCCTTTATATGCCAAACGCAAGTATACGAGCGGCGTCAGAAGCATCTTCAGCCTTGTCTGCAGCGTCTTCCATCAGTTCAATCACGACCCAAAGGAGAAGAAGCACTGGAATTTCGATTTGGCTGTTAAGGATTTTCATCTCCAACTCCATGTAGAGATCGTCCACAACTCTTTCAGCGATCTCCACTTCCCTAGCTTTCTCCAAAGTCTTCGCGGACCCGTAATTCAGCGTGATTGCGGTTTCTCGAAGCTTTGAAATTGTTTCAAACATGGCCTCAGAAAACTTCCTCAAATCATTTCGAACGTCAGGAGCCACCTTCCATTTTCTCTCCATAATCTGCAATACCCGAAAGGCTATGCCTACACAGAAGTCGGCGATCTCACTTGTCAGGTTGGTGAAGCGGAGATAGTCTTCGCGGCTTATCAAAATGGCTCCAATCTCAGCTAGTTCCAGCGCAACCCTGCGTCTCGCGGTGTCCACCGTATCTCTTAGCTGCTTGATTTCCATGAACAACTGTTGAGCCGCCTTATTATCCTCTTTAACGAAGCTGTCCATAATCCGTGGGACCCGCCGGCTAATCTCCAAAACCTTTCTCAAGTGTTCTTGACAAACACCGAGTGCTCTTCGTTTCACCCGTTGCTCAGTCTCTGTTGGAAAAACCATGTGCGCCGCCTCTAGAAAGTCGTCCCTGTCACCAACATACTACGTGCGACAGACTTAAAAAAGATAGCGAAGAAAGGGCTAACTCTTGACTGGGGATCCCAACTCTTCAAACACTTTCGTACTGTTGAAGTAGGCGTGAAAAAGCTCAGGCAACTCGGCTATCCTATTTCTCACCTGCCTCCAAGTGTCGCGGCTCCGAATAGTCACCGTTTTGTCTTCAAGTGTCTTATAGTCAATGGTTACTCCAACAGGAGTGCCAACTTCATCCGCTCTTGCATACCGTCTCCCAATTGATCCTGACTCGTCATACTCCACAGTGAAGCCAGCCTCCATAAGAACTTGACAGACCTGCTTTGCCTTTACGGGCAGCCCATCTTTACTGACCAACGGAAAAACACCAACTTGTATAGGAACGAGATCTCGTGGAAGGCTCAGCAGCGTCCGACCATCTTTCGTTTTGTAGGCGTACTCCAGAGTTACGTAGAAAAGTCGATCGGATCCGAAACTTGGCTCCACCACATGTGGAATGAACCGTTTGCCCTTTTCTTTCACTTTTTTGCGAGTGATTTTTACGTGTTCAGGCAAGATTTTGAAGGATTCAGCAATATGAAACCCTTGTTTCTCAAAGGAAGCCTCCAACTCTTTTACATCTATGGTGGAGAGCAAATTGATTACTCTTGACGTGTTCTCCTTGAACGCTGGACCGATTTTGGACGCATCAGGTTTGACGTTTACCACTTTTTTCATGATGGGTTTTTCGTATTTTTTGAACGCGGTCATGTCCACACCGCTGGATTCCATGTGATGCCTTAGGTCGTAATCTGTCCTGTAGTTGTGGCCTGAGATCTCCACCCACCCCCATCTCTCCAAGTATGCCTGCTGGTCGTATCCCTGTACTGAATAGTGAGCTCGTTCCCAATCCAACTTCTCAATGAACCGTTGTTTTTCCTCAGGCACTTCCAGCTCAGCTAGAAAACGTTTAGACAACGCCATGAAAAATGCCTGCCACTCTGTCTTTATCAGTCCTTTGCTCAAGGCTTTCGTCACTGTGACCTCTACGGGTTCATCTATGCTCTTCAACACCTTTTCTGCGGGTAGCAGTCTCAGAGTTTCGTTCTCCATTTCCTTCAGTCTTACGCACTGTGGCTCCTCAGGATCAAAAAAGAATTCAAGATCCATGATTGTGAACTCTCGCAATCTTATTGGACCTTGTCTAGGGGAGATCTCGTTTCTGAGCGCATGACCGATGATCGCAACTCCGAATGGAAGTCTTTCTCGCGCGTACTCGTAGATGCGCTTGTATTCAACGAAAATTCCCTGAGCTGCCTCAGGACGACCGTAGCCGACGGCTTCGGAATATGGTCCGATGGTGGTTCTAAACATGGTTAAGAAGCGTTTCGGCTCACCGAAGTTCCCGCCACATTCAGGACAATGAATTCCCTGTTTGTTGATCTCACTCATCAACTCCTGGAGACTGAGTTTTTCAGTGTCTGTCTCGCTCATTCCTGCGAACTCCAGAAGCAGATGGTCAGCACGAAACTTTCTCTTACACTCGTTGCACTCCACCATGGGTTCCTGAAAAGCTTCCACGTGGCCAGAGGCTTCGAAAACTTTCTCCGGCATAATAACCGATGTCTCGATTTCAAAGAGTCCCAGTCTACGAATAAAGAAGTCACGAAGCCTGTCTTCAATCTTCCTTTTTAGAGTTGAGCCTAGCGGACCGAGCGTCATGAAACCGCTGGTGCCACCATAAATTTCAAAGGACGGCCAAAAGAAGCCTCGGCGTCTAGCCATCTCACTTATTATCTCAAACTTGTCCGATGATCGCATGAACCTTTGAACTCCACGTTAATGTAATGTTTACAGAACCCTTAAGACGTTGCTCGATAATAAAGCAAACGCTGTTCCTTCTCTCATTAATCCTGAATCTCAGCCGGAGTTCTTTTGCCCGCCGAAGCTTCTTGCATCAACCTTGGACTGGCCTGCCTTCATCATGGCAAGTTCAAAAGTTCCATGTCAATGTTGCCGCCTGAGATCACGGCAACCGTCTTCTCGCCTCGCTTAAACTGTATTCTCCCTTGTAGGATTGCTGCTGGCCCAACTGCGCCAGATCCCTCAACAACTTGACGTTCATTTTTGAGGATCCAAAGGATTGCACTTTTTAACTCTTCTTCTTCCGCCAAGACAATTTCATCGACATACTTTAATACAAGATCCAAAGTCATCTCGGAGATTCCCCCGGCAAGTCCGTCGGCCATGGTGAGGGGAACAGGGACGTCCACAATCTTCTTGGCCTTGAAGCATTCATACATGGTGTACGCAGCTGTGGATTGGACGCCCACAACTCTTACTTTCGGGTTAACCGTCTTGGCCCAAAGGGCTATACCAGAGATTAGACCTCCGCCACCTATAGGAACTATTAGGGTATCTGTGTCAGGTATTTCTTCCAAGATCTCGCAACCGATTGTTCCTTGGCCGGCTATGACCTTGTAGTCCTCGAAGGCAGGGATGTAAGTTGCCCCAGTCTCCGAAACCATCCGCTTGCAATAGACCAGAGATTCATCGTAGTTTGCTCCTTTAAGCACAACTTCTGCCCCGAGATCTCTACATTGTTCTACTTTTACTTTGGGAGCGTTCTCGGGCACGACGACGGTTGCTTTTATGTCCATCATTTTGGATACAAGAGCGACAGCGAGAGCATGGTTTCCAGTCGAGGCTGTGATGACCCCTCTGCTGCGTTCTTCAGGCGGTAGCGAATAGATTTTGTTATATGCTCCTCGAAACTTGAAGGCCCCAGTCTTTTGCAGGTTTTCCCATTTCAAGTATATTTCTGCACGGCTTAGCTGGCTAAGCGCCCTAGAATAGGTTATTGGTGTGCAGTAAACCACGCCTGCTAGGTTCTTTCTTGCCTCTAAGATTTCCACGGCAGACAGGGTCACGTCTCTCGCTCCTTGCATCGTCAAACAGTGATGTACGAGCCAATCTTTTCCTTCAAAGCCCGTTCGTAGACTAGTTGTGAAGTCACGACATCTTGGACAGCTATGCCGGTGAGGTCGCAAACGGTTATCTCTTCCTCGCTGCTTCTTCCGCTCTTCAAGCCAAGCAGTATCTCACCCAGCTCCGCATGGATGTCTTCTACAGAGATGGTTCCATCGTCAACTGCGTGATGAACCTCCCCTAACTTTACACATTGCTTGACACTGTCTACAACGATTTTGTCTGCAAGTCCTAGTACTCCCGTTTCCAACTCCTGCTTTTCGGGCGAGTCTGCTCCCATGGCCGTTATGTGCATTCCTTTGTCTACCCACTCTTTTTTCACCAGCGGCGACGTGCTTGTTGTAGCCGTTACCACGACTTCACTGTTTCTGACCGCTTCCTCTGCGGAACCCACCGGCAAGATCTCTGCTTTCAGCTTTTGCCTCATGTCCTCAACGTATCTTTCAACGTTGGCTAGGGTTCGTCCCCACACCTTTAGAACACGGAAGTCTCTGACCTTGCTAAGCGCCTCGATTTGAAGTCTAGCTTGCAATCCGGTTCCAATAACAGCTACGGCTTCCACGGACTTTTTCGCGAGACAACGTGTTGCAAGGGCTCCAGCCCCAGCGGTTCTCATGTCTGTAATAAATCCTCTATCGACGAGGAGGCTTCGAGGCGCTCCGGTTCTAGCGTCGAAAAGTAGTATCATACCGCCGCTTGATGGAAGTCCGATTTTCGGATTATCATAGAAGCCGGACGCTATCTTGATGCAGTATTTGTCGGATCCCTTCAAATATCCTGGTTTGATGTGAACCTCACCTCGGTTCTCCTTGATCTCTAAGCCTAACGGAAAAGGAATAACCGCCTTTCCAGAGTTAAAAGCTTTGAAGCCTTCTTCCACAACTTTAATGGTGTCCTCCATCGTTAGGATCGACTCGATTTGTTCTTTGGTTAGCAGCAAAACCTGGTCTTTTTTTTCCACATCCCTTCATCTCTTTGGTCGGAGCGTTTTCGACGGGAGTTATTGCGTTAACTTATTATAACTTTGTTGCTTGACTCTGAAGAGGTAGATTTCATGTCCAAGATCAAAGTTGGATTAGTAGGTGTGGGAAATTGTGCATCAGCCTTGGTTCAAGGCGTTTATCATTACAGAAAAACAGAAAAAGACGGGGATGCGGTGGGGCTGAGGCATCTTTTTCTGGGAGATTACCATCCGAGGGACGTTGAGTTCGTATCAGCTTTCGACATCGAGGCTAGAAAAGTTGGAAAGGATTTGTCTGAAGCAATTTTCTCTTTCCCTAACAACACCTTGAAATTCGTGGATGTGCCCTATCTGAATGTCCCAGTTTTCAAGGGCCCTGTTCTGGATGGCGTCGGCACCTCTCTAAGAAACGTGATCAAGATAAGCGAGGGCTCAGAGGCAGATGTAGTTCAAAGCCTTGAGGAAAGTGACGCCGAGATGGTCATTAACCTCCTTCCCAGCGGAGCCGTAAAGGCTGCCAAAAAATACGCTGAAAATGCACTTGATGCCGGCTGTGCCTTTGTCAACGCCGCACCTGCTTTTATCGCTAGTGACGCTGCGTGGCACAAGCGCTACGAGGATGGCGGTCTGCCAGTCGTTGGCGACGACTTGGTAGATCAGGTGGGGGCCACTATTCTTCATAAAACCTTGCTGAGAATGTTGGTGGATCGAGGTGTTCGAGTTTACGAAACGTATCAACTCGATGTGGGAGGAGGAACCGAATCTCTCGATACCCTTGAGAGGGCGAGAGAAACGAAACGAATTATGAAAACTAAATCGGTGGAGACCGCTCTGCCGTACAAGGCTTCGGTTGTTGCAGGGTCTACTGACTACGTGGATTTCTTGGACAATCGGCGAGACAGTTACTTTTGGGTGAAGGGACTCTACTTTGGGGGGGTTCCTATGCAGCTTGACATTCGACTTAACACGGTGGATGCTCCAAACGCCGGCTCCGTTTTGTTTGACGTCATACGAGGCACAAAGATTGCTTTGGACCGCGGAGTCGCTGGCTCTCTTCTGAGCATTTCCGCGTACGCTTTCAAGCATCCGCCGCAGATGTTGCCTTTAGAAATAGCTGAAAAATGGTTTGAGGAGTTTGTCCAAGGGAAAAGGCAACGATAGGCGCCAATAGGCTGCAAAACTAAGCCTTTTCGTTCATCTTGACTCGACTTCTTTTTTCAGTCTCTCTATTGCGGTGAAGCGTTTCTTCATCTCTTCTTTCAGTCTGTTGATAATCTCCACTGGCGTCGGATCCATGTTGCGCAGAATGGCTAAGTAAACGCTTGTTAGGTCACCCAAGAACAACACTGAAAAAATTCTTGCCAGTTTGCTGTCTCCTCTTGCATGAATTTCCAAGACCTTTTGAGCCTTCTGCAACACTAAGGATTTGGTTGCTTCGATTCGGTGTCTAATTTCCGGCGGCTCTTTCTGATCGCGAAGGAGTACAACTGAGAACCGTTTCGTAAGTGCCTCAGATGCTTCCCATGCGACAACTTCGTTGTGGTTGAGCTCTGGAAAAGTGTCGTGTCGGGAAGGGATTTTGCTGTTTTCGTTGAGTTGTGTTTTGAGTCGGCGAGCTATGGCTGCGTACTGTCGGAAGCCGTAGATCACGGGTATTGTGTCTCTCAGTTCCAGCGCAAGTTTTTTCGCCGGGTTTTCTGTTGCGGGAGTTTCAAGTGAGTTTTCTCGGCTCAACTTTTCAACAATCTCGATTGTTTCTTGGATCTCTTTGTCCTTGTTTTGAAGGATGCCCAGTTTTTCTAGGAAAAGGGGAAGTGGGAAGAAAAGGTAGGGAAGGGTGACTCGCGAGGGCAGTTCACTTGGCACGATCACGGTGGGCAGTCCTAGTTTTTCGGAAAAGGCGAGTAGATGCCCTCCTGAGGTTACTGTTATAATCTTGCATCCTCTTTTGACGGCGTCAACAAAGGCCGTAAGTGTTTCCTCTGTTTTTCCTGAGCAGCTGATTGCAAAAACCAGCGTATCCTCATTTGCGTAAGCAGGTAGATTGTAGTCTCTGCAGACTTCTATGGTGACGGGAAGCTCGTCTACAAGCCAATCTCGAAGAATCTCTCCTCCAATAGCAGAACCTCCCATGCCTACTACTATGATGTGTTGAGGCCGTCCGTATCTGACTGAGACTTTTTTAACACTTTGCAGAGCTTCTTTGCAGTAGATGCTGGTTTTCAAGCAGTGTTTAAGCAGGTCGCTCTTGTCTATTTTGCTGATCTCTTCACTTTGGTCTATAACTGTTTTTTTGTACATTTTTCACTCTCTCCCGTCTTACTTGTTGAGCATGTTTAGAGCCTGCTTCAGTATGTTTTCGGCGATGGCTGACGCTTTTACCACGGGAATTGTGGTGGAAGGTATGTTGGCTATCCCTTCAACTCGAACGGTTCTGGTGTAGGTGGGCATGTCTGCGATGCAGCTGTCAAGCACGATGAGGCAGGAGCCTTTCGGATAGAACTTGGTTTCGAAACAGAACAGCTTGCCGTCCTTCCAGAAGAGGGGTTTTACCTCTTGGCAGATGGCGCACCATGCGAGTTCTTCAGCGGGTCTTTGCTTGGCGCTGCAAACTTTGACTGTGAAACGATCTTTTTTTTCCACGTATTTCACCCTCGGCTTTCCAATAAACTTAGAAACAACGTTGGTTGTAAAAGCTTTTGAGGTTATCGCAGGTGTGCATTAGAAGTCACCAGATTGCTCCATTAAGACGCAGCTATGAACTTTCCGTTGCGATACCTGGATCCTTAATCGTCGATGTACCGCACCTTCGAGAGAAGACGTTTAGGGTTGGATTGATCGGACGGGCAGCCGCTATTTTTCGTGTGGACGAGATCATCATTTTTCCGGATCTCCCACACACAGATCAAAGTCGAGACATCAAGTTGGTTACCATCCTTCTCTCTTACATGGAGACGCCTCAATACTTGCGCAAGAAACTGTTCAAGATAAGGCCAGAACTGCAGTACGCAGGCGCTCTTCCTCCCTTGCGAACGCCTCATCACCCGCTTTCAGATCGAACAGAAAGCCTAAAGATAGGGGAACATCGAGAAGGTGTAGTGACATCTGTTGTCAAGGGCGGGTCACTTGTGGACATAGGGGTTGAACGACCAGTGTTGGTATCTGAATCGCGCCTTCCGCTCAACAATCGAGTCACGGTGAAAGTAACAGGGCTGGGGAAACATCCTAAAGCCGTCTTAACGGGTCGCGGTGAAATCAAAAGCTACTGGGGGTATCGCGAGACAGTTTCAGATGTTCCGTTGGGACAATTTCTAAAAAACAGATCCTTTGACTTGGTTGTCGCCACTTCTCGACGCGGCAGACCGCTGATAGAGGTTACGGACGAGTTGGGCAAACGATGGAAAAGATCGGACAGAATTTTGGTGGCGTTTGGAGCGCCAACTCAAGGGTTGTATGAGATCGCTGCTAGAGAACACGTTAGCTTGGACGAGATTGTCCCTTTTGTGATCAACACTATTCCTGGTCAGGGAGCTGAAACCGTGAGAACTGAGGAGGCGGTGTACGCTTCGCTGGCGGTTCTCAATCTTTTGGATGGTGTGTAAAGTATGGATTTTGATGTTTTGCTCCCATTGATACTCTTCTTAATTCTGTTGGCCACGCTTTTTCTCTACTTCAGATCTGAAAAGAAAATTGGATCTGTGTTTCAAGAGGTGAAATTTAGTTACTACCATGGAATTCTTCTGGTCTTAGCAATGAGCGTTATGGTAGCTGTTTTGGTGCTTGTTCCAAGCGAAGCTATTTTGATTCTATACTTGTGCGTTTACTTTTCAGGATTCTTCTTTTTTACATATTTGTTTGTGCCGAAATGGTATTTGGCACCTGTGACCCCAATCTTGTTTATAGCCTTTTATTTTGCTCGCGCGCCCTACTGGAACTTGTTCACGTTTAATCTCTTTGGGATTATCTTCGCCATTTTTATCTCAGTTTATTTGGGGAGTTTGTTTACGTGGAAAACAACAGCTGTTTTTGTCGGTTTACTAACCATTATGGACATAGTTAACGTTCTGGTTACAGGATTCATTCCCAGAACAGCTGAAAAAATAGTTAAAGAACTAGGGCTACCGGTGATTATTCAACTTCCAATGTTCCCATCCGTAGGATATATCATTCTAGGGTTGGGCGACATATTTCTAGCTGGGCTTCTTAGTATTCAAAGCGCCAAAAAATATGGAAAAAAGTATGGGTTTGCATCTATTGCAGCAATCACCCTCGTCTTTTCGATACTCATCACCGTTCTCCTAAACTATTATGACGGATACTTTCCAGCTACGGTTTTGGTGATCAGCGGCTGGTTGACCGCTTTAGCAGGACGACAACTGTACCGATCAAGCCTGTTGAAACGTGATTAAGACGCGAGTGAACGCTTCAAGTCTTGCGGACGCGCCCTTTCCAGCAGACTCCTCATTGGCAATCGACGGTTACAAGGTTTCAGTAGTTCTTCTAACAAAGAATTCGGCGGCAACTGTTCGCAAGAGCCTTGAATCGGTGTTCAAGCAAACCCGCAAACCCGACGAAGTGGTGGTGGTTGACGGATGTTCAACCGACGGCACTCTAGACATTCTGAAGCAATATCCTGTCAGACTGGTTTCGGAGCAGGGATTAGGTTTCGGACACGCTCGCAACCTCGGCGTCAAGGAAAGCAGAGGAGACATCGTCTTCTTTATAGACTCCGACTGTTATGCGGAACCTCAATGGATCGAAAAGATTTTGCCACACTTCACCGATCCCAACATCGCTGGGGTTACGGGTCAGACGCGCCTCTGGAACACAGACTGCGGTGTTGCTCGTTTTCTCGCTTATGTTGGTAATAGAATGGAAATGCCGACACAACACGCTTACGTTGAGATAGCGCCCACCATGAACCTCGCTCTAAGACGTGAAGTGATTCTCGAAGTTGGTGGCTTTGACGAAACTCTGCACCGCGGAGAGGACACTGAGCTCACCTATAAGGTGAGTCAACAATACAAGATACTCTACGAACCCGAAGCGGTCATCTGGTTTCGGGGATCACCCAACCTGAGAATAGCGACGCGGAAGTGCATTCACCATTTTACAGGAGTCGGCCAGCTGTTCGCAAAGTATGGCTTCAAGGCCTCCTTTGTTCGTTTCAACCTCCTAATTCGAGGCTTCGTTTTGATCCTGGCAATAGGTTCTATCTTTTTCCTGCCTTGGTACGTTCCAGCGGTCTTGTTTGGGTGGTTGCTCGCGGAATTTGTTTATAAGACAACGAAAATGTATAGGCGCTATCACGACCATTGCGTCGTCTATTACTTGGCCTTCTTCACCTTCTGGTCACTGGTGAGCTTAACCATTTTCTACGGGCTGTACCTTGGACTGAAACATAGACAGGGGATCAGCTGAGCCGAAGAGTTTTTTTCTCGGATATGAAAAGGTGCGCAGTTACATTAGCGTTAGCTTGGGTTTCATCTTTACTTTTTGGTGTAGATCTTTCCCTATGTCTTTCAAAACTTCATCAAAACTAACTGCTTTTCCAATAGTTATGTACTTCAAGTCTCCATTGGGGCGGAATTTCGGTATTTTTGCTCCTGGCGATATATTAGTTTTCTTGATGATTCGTACACTGTACCTTTCCAGATGCCTATGTTTTTGACAAAAAAATTCGATCATTATCATTCTTTTCAATCTGTTGAACGCCCCACATGCTCTATTCGCCTTCCCTCTATTAGTAAATATTGTTATATTCATTTATAAAAGCATCTTTTGGAACAAAACTCTCAACTATCCGCATAGTTCACACGGTTTGCGCTTGGGGTTCAAATTTAATCCCCAAACCCAAACCCAAACTCAAAGATGAAATGATTCAGAAGTTCAAAAAGATTAGAAAAATGAAAATGAAACCAGCTCATGAAGTCGAAGAAAATAGATTGGAACAAGAATATTTCAAGAAGCAAAGAAAATGAATAATGGAAGCACATTCAGCAGTAAGAACACTCCGGCTTATTCTTGCAAATCACCCTAGAGCGAAGACTTATGATGTACCAGAGTGGCTGTGCAAAAGGAGAAATTTGGAATTTCTAGCTTAATGCATACCCAAGAGCATGCATGCATATCTGTATGGAGGGTTTCAAAAAGAAGAAATAGACACCAATTGAGCTGAGTTTTCAAGGGGGCGCTACGGAAAAGGTTTATTCAACGGATTTTGTGAGCGCCAACAATGCGAGGACGAGAGTGGCAATTATGCCGATAGCGAAAGGGTAGGAGGGCGAAGCCTCGTACACAACTCCACCGATGTAAGGAGCTATGAAAGAAGCAAACATAGTGGCTGCTTGGGGGACAGATATCCATCGAGCTCGAATGGATTCTGGAGCGTGAGGCGCTATAATAGCGGCCATTAAAGACCAAGTTATGTAGGAGCTTCCAGCTAGGAAGAAGCCAAAGATCAAAACTGCGAAATTTTCGAACAACAACAAGAAGATTAGTGAAATGCAGGTTAGAAGCATGGTTCCCGCAAGTGCGTACGCTTTTTTCCATCGATCTCCTAACTTGCCTAGAAGAATGCCTAAAACTGCTGAGCCAAAGAACGCAATGGAACCTAGGATCCCTATCTCAAGATCTTCGTAACCGCGAATTTCTCCGAGAAACTGTGGAACGAAAGGTCTGAAAAACATTAAGATGAACATCAGTAAAGCGAAGAAGCCGGATAGGAGCAGAAGTCTTCGCGTCTTCAAAAGTTCCAACAATGAATATTGTTTCTCCACAGTTCTTTGGGTGTAACCTTCTGCACGTTGACTGGTGATGAAGAAGAGGCTTAACGCTGCTAAAGTGTACAGAGTAGATGCTGAGTAAAACACAATTCGCATGTCGATAACTTCGGAAAGGTAGCCCCCTAGTGCAGGAGAGAAAATGTAGCCAAAAGACCATGCTGCTGAAGTCATGGTGAAAGTTACGGTCAATCTGCTTTTATCCGCTGAAGTTGCTATGTATGCCACATTTGTTGATCCGCTTAGCCAGACGCCCCACAGAATCATTCCGGGTAGCATTTGAAGCCAATTTTTCGCCACCGAGAAGAGTATGGGTGCAGGTATCCATGCCATCCACCCGAGAATCATGATTTTTTTGCGGTCGTATTTGTCCGAGAGCAGCCCAGCGATGAGCAGCGTGAAGGCCGCGACTAAAATCACTATGGCATAGAGAATTCCCACTTCCACTGAACTGGCTTCTAAACTTTCTTTCATGTAATACGGCAATAGATAGGCGTAGAGACCGTCTCCAAAAGAGCCAAAGAGGTTAGAGAGAAAAACTAGTTTCAAATCTCTGTTTAGAACTTCGAAGGGAAAGCCCAGCCTCAAGAGCTTTTGAGATCTAGATATAACCAAATTTGAAACTCCTAGCCGAGTTTAGGTTATGAGGGTTTCAATTATGATGAACAACGATTATTTTATCCTTTTCGAAAATGCGTATACAGAAGACTGCTAGGGTGCTCACGCGCTTGTTTCAACGTGGCTAGCACAAAAGTGACGCTTTTTCCCTTTGTTTTTATGTTATTCGCCTCTTTGTTTTTGGTTAGTTATTCAATGATTCACGCAACTATTTTTCCGTTTATGTAACGTTTAAAAGCCTCGCAGACTCTCCACAGTTCTTCTCTGAGAGATCATATTGACCTTAAACAGAAGGCTAATAATAAATGGTTAAACGGATGTCTAAACCGATAACTCTTGTCTTACCCACTACCTACATCAAAGACCTCGACGAATTAGTTAGAAGAAAATATTATTCCAGCAGAAGCGAGGCCATCCGCAACGCGATACGAGATTTACTTAATGATGAATTATGGCTGAATAAAGATTAACCTATGCAAAAAAGAATTCTCTCTTTTCTCTCCGCAACTTGTGCTATTGTTCTTGCCGCTTGACCCTTGAATATTTCCTGCAATTCTTCTGGCAAATACCTTCCTCTTTGTAGAGTTTGCATACACGAAATAAATGGTAGCCAAGTACTAGGTTCAAACTGGCATTAACATCAAAAGTGCTCAAGAAGTAGTTCATGCTATACTTCGGTAACGTAGTATTGCAACGCTTTCAATTCTTTTGTCTAATGAATCAATTTGCATGTAGCTCTTTCATTACTTTTTTTGTGACTTCTTGAATGGTTCCAATTGTTTCATCCAAGCCTTTCAACACGGCTTGCAATCGATGTATTTCATTCTGTTCTGCCTCTCCAGATTTGAGAACGCTCAATTTTCGCGCCAATGTCTTTATGTCCTCCCTACGAGATTCGGAAGCACTGATCCACCTTTCTAGACCGTTGACGATTAGTTCTCGAACGTCGACATTCATGTGATACACAAAATGTTTTAGGGAAGCATCTTTGTGTTTGTGGACGATTCCCATTTGAACCATCTGATCTAGGGTTCTACTTATAGAGGAGATGGAATATCCTGTTAAACTCGAAATTTCTTTGTGGCTTAATTCACGTCCTTCAAGGAAGAAGACGGCCATGATTCTGCCCAGAACTGTAGGTAGACCTCTCATCCTAGCGATGTCTTCATAGATGCGTATAAATTCGGCTTTGATTTCCTTAAAGGAACTCATACTTCTCTACACGACTAACAAAAGATTTATAAGTTTATATATTTTCCTGTATTTGTAGTTATTTGCATAATTTTGCAAATTACGGAATTTGGCAAAATGGCTGCGCGTGCATGCATGATCACAGGAGCAAATAAAAATGGATGATGTCAAGACGCACGAAAATGTGATAGAAATAGGAAGACTGACAAAAATGTACGGGAGCCATGTAGGTGTCAAGGACTTAGATCTTACCGTGTTCAGGGGAGAAATTATGGGTTTTCTTGGGCCTAATGGAGCAGGTAAGACAACCACCATTCGGTGTTGTCTCGCGCTAATCGCAAAAACGGCGGGTGAGATAACTATTTTCGGGCTGGATTCCCACAGAGATGCAGTAGCAATACGAAAAAGAACGGGGTATCTGCCCGGCGATTTTGGTCTCATTCCATCAGTTAAAGTGAGTTCTTACCTCAAGTATCTGCTCTCGTTGCGCAAGTGTGGTCACACGAAGAAAATGATGTCACTGGCTGAACGGCTTCAGCTCGATCTTGATCGGAAAACAAACGAGCTTTCTAAAGGCAACAAACAGAAAGTTGGCATCACTCAGGCGTTTATGGCAGATCAAGATCTCATCATTTTGGATGAGCCATCTGGACTTGACCCGCTTGTGCAACAGGAATTCTACTGTATTCTGCGTGAAGAAAAAAGGCAGGGAAAAACCATCTTCATGTCGTCACATGTTTTGGCAGAAGTTGAGTCAGTCTGCGATAGAGTTGCCATCATTAGAAAGGGGCAAGTGAGAGTCGTGGAGGGCATCAACGTTTTGCAGGAAAGAACAGGGAAAGTGCTTGAGGTTGAATTCATGGATCATGTTAGTATCGACGAGTTCAAGCTTGATGGCGTGAGCGACGTCCACTTGGATAACGGCAGGCTTGTAATGACGATACATGAGAATCTTGACAGTGTCATCAAGACTGTCTCAAATCATCGTATACTGAACATGAATTTGAAAACCTACAGCTTGGAAGAATTATTTCTGAAATACTATGTTGAACAAAAAGTAGAAGATACAGGTGATACATGATGGCTGGTAGAATCGCATACATGGAACTCAGAACTGGATGGAAAGGACTTCTTATTTTCGGCTTACTCATCTCCATCGTTTCCGCTGGAATACCTTTGATTTTTCCTACTTTCCGGGATTCATTGACTGAAGAGTTGGAGGGAGCGAACAAGGTGAGCTTGGAGCTTCCTGATGAGCAGGGAGGCAACATTACTCTTTCATGGGAGGCGCTGAAGGGCGCAACCAGCTACACGGTGCTCGAGGATAACCGGTCGAGCATGGTAACAGCAAAACTGAAATATATGGGCAATGCGACCAGCATTACCTTTGAAAAGGACTTTGAGGAAAAACGATATTATGCAGTTACGGCTGCATCAGATGTTTCGTCTGATCCCGTGTTAATTGGCATTGCTACAACAGAAAAAGGCGAGGATCCCTTCCAGGAACTTATGAAGAATCCTGTCTATGCAGGCTTTACTGGTGGAAGAGAAATTAGCATGCTAGAAGTAAAAGGGTTCATAACATTAGAGCTTTTCAGCTGGTGGTGGATGCTCGCCGGACTTTTCGTCGCCTACCTGTCAGTATCTATGATAGCAAGCGATTTCGAGAATAAACGTATGGATATGATGTTCTCCACACCTATTTCGTGGCAGCGTTATTTGGTGGAAAAGTTTATTGCGATGAGCCTTGTCGCGCTGTTCACAATTTCGGTGGGCGCTGTTGGGCTCGCTGGCGGACTAGCAGGCGTCAACGCCTTGCACGAGTTTTCCATTACCGCCGTGGTACTGTCATTGATAAGCTGCCTGCCGTTCCTTTTGGTGATAGCTGCGGTTGGCATGCTCACTGCTGTCTCATTCCAAAAAGTGAGGGTTGGCATGGGCTTGACTTTTGGTTTTGTTTTCGCGGAATTTTTCATGTACACCTTTGGCAATTTCTCGAAGAGCCTTGAATGGATGAAAGCAATCAGCATTTTCAACTACTGGGACTACTCGTCTGTCATTATTGACGGTCTCTTCAACGCAGGAGATTTCATTGCACTAACAATTCTGGCAATTATGCTACTTGTCATTTGCGTGTGGATCTCCCGAAAAAAGGACATACCAGCGTGACTACAACGAAAGTAGAATGCAGCTGGGCGCACTCCAATGGTCATTTCCTCTATCTGCCTGACAAATAATCTGGTGTGCCCTAGGACAAAACAACTGTTTACGGGCTCTGGCTCAACCTTTCCCTTTTTTGTGTTTATGCGTACAGTCAACTAATGGAAAGTTAGTTGAGGAGGGCTATGGAAAGAAAGGAGTTAGATTGGTAGGAAATAGACCCCCTCCCCAACCAACTCACCACGTAGTGGGTTTTCAAAATATAAACATTTTGGATACAGAGCTATGTTAGAGCACCCGTCTACACGTCGTCGCCCAAATATCCTAGGTCGAAAGGCTTCATTTTGTATCCTGACTCAAGGCCAACCAAGAATGATTCAAATCCACTTATGACAGCGCCCCAATCCAAGGCGTAAGAACGCATGAAATCAGCGTAAGTCGAATAGTTCTTGTGAAAGGATACCATGACTATGTCTTTTCCAAGCCCTTCACCATCTGCGGCAAAGATGACATTATGACGTTTACCTACCCATTCTTGAGCACGTTGCACTATTTTCCCAGCCTCTTCGGAATCTGGGTAAGATTTCATTTTGCTAAACGTAAACGCCAATATTTCGTAGCCAAGTTTCGCGAAGTCTGGAATAACCGTGAAGGTCTTTATGTATCCTTCTTTGATGAGTTGCATCCTCGTTCGGGTAATAGTTGGCTGCGAAACCCCCATTCTCTTAGCGATTTCCCTATCGCTCCTCTTAGAGTTTTTCAACATCGCCCTAAGTAGCCCAAGCAGTTTTAGCTTCTTCATAGACAGAACTGTCTAGAACAAACCCTTAAAAACTTTAATGTCGTCCGAAAAAAAGGAAAGGTGTAGACGGGTGAGGGCTCGGCAAAGTTATTACTTCAACGCTATTTTCTTGCCGCATTTCTGGCAAAATACAGCGTCGGTTCTATTCTCTACTCCGCAGTATTGGCAAAATCTTCTCTCAGCGGTGACGACAGGCGCAGTCGGAGGAGGTGCCGCGGAAACTTGAGTCACCGGAACTCTGATTGAGAAAAACGCTACAGTGGCCAGAATCCAAGCGACGAATAGCAACACTACGCCTACTATGATTATGGTTAAGACGGCACCTATGAGCAGCAGCAACCCTGCGGTGTCAAACATTTTCTCCCCAGTCTTATCTGAAAGCATGGTGAATGATTTCTTGTAGAATATCGCTTGAACCAGAAAGAATATGAACATCACAAGTAAGGCTACCAAGAGAGCGACGACTGCAAAGGCGGAAGGACCCATGAAATATGGCGGCTCGAAAACGAAAATTCCTCCCACGAAGACTGAAAAGAAGATCACTATAAACGCTACGATGCCTATTATGCCAAAGATGAAACCGTACAGTGCGTTCTCGAAAATTTCCGATTCATTGTAGTATTCAGCCAAACCTTTCATAGCTACTAGCACAAGTATTATTCCGACCAGACTTAGAATTGGAAAAAAGGAACCCACGGCAATGAGTAAAGCTCCTACGCCGCCCAGAGTCCTATTAGATTCTAAACTCATCTACAAAGGCCTCCAGTCTGCGTTTAAGCCTTTACTAATAAAAATTTTTCTGCATATCAAAATGCGCGCCGTTTCACTGCGTCTCTAATTTGTAGAGAACTTTCAAGCCTTTCAAGGTTTCATGAACTGAATTTGCGAGTTGAAATATGTCTTCAAGGTTGGCTTCCTTCCTCCAATTGTAAACGTGGTCATGATGACCTCTCAAGGGTTTGAAACCTAGGGAACGAAGTCTCTCAACAATTTCGCGGGGACTTGCCCCTTCACTGTAGAACCAAATTGTCAAATAAGTCTTCATCGTAGTCCAGCACCTCGAGGCTTTTCACGTAACTATTGCGCAAGTACTTTAAAGTGTGTTTGTCACGTTTGCTTTATTCTAGTTTTTTGCCGCATTTGTAGCAGAATTGGGAGCCAGCCACGTTCTTTTCTCCGCAGTATGAGCACGCGACGAGTTCTGGACTGATCGCTTCTCTGATTTCTTCTCTCGCTGTTTTGAAGGCTTCTTTGATTTCTTTTGCAGCTATTGAAAATGCTTTCTCTATTTCTTCTCCCATTTTAGAGAAGGCCTCTTTCAATTCTTCCTTTTGAGGGACAGCACCCGCTTCTGTGGCTTTTCTAGTTCTTGCACCGCATTTAGGACAGAAATTTGCGGTTTCATCAACCTTTCCTCCACATTTGGAACAGAACACCATAAGTATCTCCTATTTAAGGGAAAATAAACGAGGAAACTTAAACTTTATGTGGATGCACTCTTGAGTGTTCAACTCGAACTTGCGCCATTGCTGAAAATTTTCTTCTCAGAAAAAGTGAGACCCCCTTCTCCCCTACCTTTTCTAACATGTTTTATCTATGCGGTCCCTTAGTTATTGCGCGTGCAATACATGCGCATTCGAGGCCCAACTTACTTGTTATCTAACTCAAGAATTTTTCCAGTTCGTTTTCAGCATTGTCTGCTCGTATGAAAATAGGCACGTTTTCTATTCCGGTGGCTATATAACTGGAAAGTAGCCATTCCCCAGGTGCAAACTCCAAGGTCTTTTCTAAGATCCCTTGATCGATCATGAAGGTGTTGCTCACCACCGATCGGTCGTAGGGTCTAGGCAAAGTTCCCACGAAGTATGTATGCAACTGCTGCAGGGCATTGGTGTTCAAGTAAGCTATTCGTTGGGTAGCAACACAAGCTCCAAGCCCATATTTTCTTCCTTGCCTAAGAAGAGTCTCTACATGCTTGGAACAGTTTCTGTCTACGCCGCTGGCGCTGGACATGTCCGGAATAAACTCTTGAGCTTCATCAAAGACGAGAAGAATGTACGGTTTAACCTGAAACTTTCTCTTTCTCCGATTTAATAGGTCTCGTGAAAGCGTGATAACCAGGTCCTTGATGGTGAAGGGGTCAGCAATAGACATGCAAACAAGCCTCTCCTCACCTTCAAGCAGACCGCGAATCTTCTCAGCCGTGAGTCCACCAGTTTCTTCCTCTTCTTCTTCCCGCTTTCTCTTTAACACGTCAAGAAGCGTTGATCTCGTTGTTGCCCAAGCGAAAAGTCCACTGGCTTCGTGAACCTTAAATTTCTGAACAGATTGACTAGCCCTTGAATCGATGAATTTCACGAAATCCTCGTCAAGCTCATGATGCTCAATAAATCCATGTTGATCCATGTATGCAAGGCTTGCTTCTCGAATTTCGTCTACAGCGTTTACGTAATGAGGCTTGCCCACGCTGTTTTTCCTTTGCTCGCCCAATTCTTCCAGAAACTGACCATAAGTGGGAACTCTCAGCTTAGGCTTAGTATAGTACGAAACCTTTCCCTGGCTCATCACGTCAAGAAGCCCTTTCACAATTCTCTCATCAGCTTCATATTCCCTCGGCTTCACCACCGAGTTAAAGAACTGTTCAACCGATTCAATTCTACTCTCAGTAATTACTCTAGCTGGGACCTCAGGATCCGCGAGTACATCTACCAAAAGAAACGGATACTCACAACTTATGTCAAAAATAATGACTTTTGTGTCCTTCGTATGGTACAGGATCCGTCTGAGAATGTTAGACATAAGGTTACTTTTGCCACCGCCAGTGAAAGCGAAAATCCCAAAGTGATATCTAACCAGCCTCTCGAAATCTACATAGATCGGAATAGTCGTCTTGCTGGCTTCAAACATTTTGATGAGCCCAAGCCTAGGGTCCTTCCGTGCATCTGAAGTCGTTTTGGAGGTGTCAACGCCCAGCTTTTGAACGATCCTGTGATTGTACATGCGGTTAATCATTTCACTGTTGAGAATGTGGGCTTCGCTGGCGACAATAGGGTAAGAGAAGCCTTTCACAAACTCTGGGTCCTTCTCTTCGGTTAGGATGAGGTCATAATTGATGGGAATGGAGCTGATCTGAACCATCATCGTAGCTTGATCATCGGTTTTCCAATCCGCTTCAGACTGCTCGATAATCTCAAACTGCATAGGATAATAACCGTGATCTGAAAGTCCTCTCAAACCAAAATGTTCAGGCCAAACCCTTGAAATCTCCATGAGCGTATATCTTTCCTCGCTCTCCTTGCCCTGCTTGAAATTCTTCACAGCCAGAAGCATCCCCTCTTCTAAGAGTCCCATAAGATCCTTCTGATACTCCACTTTCACTCTCCCGTCATAGCGAGCAGATATGCCCGCAAGCTTGGACTCTACAGGACCCTGAGCTCTTCTGGGAATAACCGCACTCAGCCTACCATGAAACCTTCCCTCAAAATCTGTGAAATACCTGCTAGAGAAACTCTCTTCTTGCGGCCTCAATTCGCGCCCTCCTCTCCCTAAACGTACTCATATAAAAAACAAATTTCCTCAATTTATGATTATTCAGAATCCACTCACCAGTGCTGTTAGCTATCCTTTGGAAAGCACCGTAATGCCACTTCGCTACCTTATCCGCAATGAACAAAGGCCGGTTATGACCAAAAGCCTCCGGAATATTGGGACTAGTCATACATTGCAAAGTAACCATAATGAGATTCTGAAGCTTATTCTCCACGGTTTTATCTTTAAACAGCAACGCCTCCACAGGCTCCGTCGCAGCCCCAAACTCATTCCAAAACCGAACTATACTTTCTTCGGACAAATCAAACTCCGGATGCACAAGACGATCAATGAGCAAAACATTGCTGCGAAGCTTAGGATCCGTAATAGCCTGAGAAAGCTGAACATAAGTCTTCAAGAATGTTTTCTCGACACTAATCCTGTTTCTCCTAGCGCCAAACACATATCCTTTCCTGGCTTTCTGATCTGCCACCATAGTCTTGAAAGATGAATCATACTCCACGAGGCTCCAAGGAACTTTCAACTTTTCGGTGTTAAAGAGGGACACAGACTGCAGAATCATGCGGTCGGTGTTAGGCATCTTCTCAAACTCTTCAGCGGTCAACGTACCCCGTAGCATCCCCTCATTCTGGAGAATAGGAATCAATTGCCGTTTGAAGTCTCTAGCAGCCGTATCCTTAGTTAATCCAATGAGCAGAATCTTTCGTTTCCAACACTCTTCAATAATCATGTAGAAACAAAACAGAGTCAGAAAGGCAATGTCGAGAGTTGTAAGCCAATGCTCCTTCTTACCCCTGACAATCTTCATTCTATGTGCACTAATTTGTTCACTTTTTTCTTCAAAGAAGAACCTGTCGCCAAGCGTCGTGACAAGCTTCCTCAGCTTTTGCCAAGTGTTTACATACCTCGAGTTTATGAAATACTTTGAGCCCTTCTTCTTGAAGTAGCCCTCCTTCAACGAAGCTTTAACATACCTTTCCACTCTTTTAACACGTTTCTCATCTTTAATACCTAGCATCTCACAAATCTGGCTCAAGGAAAATGGACCCTTCTCCTCTATCAAATAGATGATAGCATAGCGCAGGTAGTCCGCTCTTGCTGGAGGAAGACCTATAGCAGGGTGTCGAATGCAGTATCTGCCATAAGCCAAATCGCTCAATTCAATAGGAATACCATCTACTTCATAACCGATTAGAGAACCCTTAGCCTTCCACAACTCCCGCTTCGAAGTGTCATACAACAAGCCGGCGCGTTCGGCGGACAAAGCACGATCCATGAAGAGAATCCGAATTTTCTTGTCAGCATCAGTAACTAACTTGTAAGCCAAATAGTACTCAGCGAGAGTCATGATCCAATTAGCAATAGTAGCATTATTAACAATAGTCTCATCAACCAAAGGCTTGGAAACCGAAAGCTGACCAGGCTCTTCCAAGTCAAAAAAAGCCTGATCAACATCAGGCACCTCATTAATGAAAATAGGAACCACACTCGAAACGCTCGCACCCTCCTCCAAAAACTTCGAATCATACTCCACGACAGGCTTCGCATCGGTTCTAAACTCAATGGTTCCAGTTGCCGCATACGCTCCGCCAAAAAAGATCATCAAATCAAAAAGGGGCTTCGAATACATAGTTCCATCCACACCAGCAAACTGAACCTTATTGGACCCGAAAAACTCCTCCGCCGTTTTGTAAGCCCCTTGATAGCTGAACTCAGAAACAACAAAATCCGAAAGCAAACGGTCATACAACCCCCTTAAAGACTCAAAACGCTCTTCATATTCCGAAACTTGACCTGAGGCACCCACCTTAAGCAGGTCACTAGTTCTCTTAATCCGGCGACTCAAAAAAGACGAAGACATCAAACCACCTTTTACTGCGTATAAGTAACAGATCGATGAAATTTAAAATCGTAGGTGTGAATGCACGCGCAACTCTAGTTTAGACATTTGTCCACTGGGTACATAATGTACGCGTAT
The DNA here is from genome assembly GCA_020356305.1 of Candidatus Bathyarchaeota archaeon. The sequence continues at coordinate 1,397,017 of CP070636.1, forward strand.
AAGACACCTATTTTTCAACAATTCTGATGCGCGCGCATACAAAGGTTATTAAGGAAGACTGGGGTAACATGGGCTAAGCAGTTAGAGGCCTTCCGAAAAGGGTAAAACGTTTACGGACGGTTTTGCTTTCTCTCAAAAGCAATTCTAACTGTCAACTCAGACCAAAGTGATAGAATGTCTTATTCATATAGTGGACGAAGAAGATTCGGAAACAGAGGATCTGGATTTAACCTTAAGAAACCAGTTGAAGTTGATAAAGAATACGAAGCTGAAATCGAGGACATAAGCAGAAGAGGAGACGGTATTGCAAAAATTGAAGGTTTCATCGTGTTTGTGCCAGGCACTAAACAGGGAGAACGCGTCAAGTTCAAAATCAAAAGAGTTGGAAGCAGGTTCGCGATTGGAGAGTTAGTCCAAAGCCCAACATGAATGCTTCCAACAGGGTAGCCATCAAGAAAATCCATGACAAGAAGGAGGTGTATCGTATGTCCAAAGAACAAAATACTGTGTATATCGGAAGAAAACCTGCTATGAACTACGTGTTGGCAGTGATCACAAGTTTCCACTCATCTGACACCAAAGAAGTTACCTTGAAGGCAAGGGGACAGGCAATAACAACGGCTGTGGATGTTGCTGAAATAACCAACCGTCGTTTCATGAAAGACCTGAAAGTAAGCGGTATAACACTAGGAACCGAAGAAATGCCACCGAGAGAAGGAGAAAACAGATCGAGAATGGTTTCAACGATCGAAATCAAGCTAACGCGAGGATAGGAACGAGTTAAATGCGAATAAAAGTGTCAAGGGGGCGAGGCCGACCCCGTGGAAGGTATCACTCGCTGACGGATTCTAGGGTTCTTGAGTATCTTGCTCTGATCTCAGTCAGGTATGGAATTGATTCGGAAAGGTTTTTTGACAGCTTCGTTAGAGCTTGGAAAGATCAAAAGTGTACGTGCAAAAGCCTCTTGATTGAATGCCGTAAGAAAACACCTACAAAAGCAGCCTTTCTCATAACCGACAATTTCAGAGTTGTCGCCCAATTTCCTATACCCACACACATCCTCGAAGAAACCAACCCACTCAAAGAGTTTGCTTACGCCACTGCATCAAGGAGAACAATACTCGAGAGGGCCAAAGAGAAACAGCCCCACATCGAAGATTTGAAGTCCGGAATGAACCGAATCAACCTAAAAGCAAGGGTTGTTAAGATTCCAAAGCCCAGATCTGTCATCACTAGGTTTGGAGAATCTGCTACCGTAGCAAATGCAAGTATCGCAGATGAGACGGGGATAATCCAGCTACCTTTGTGGAATAAACAGATAGATGCAATCTCTGTAGGAGACATTATACGCGTTGAAAACGCACGTGTCGTAACATTTAGAGGCGAACAACAATTGAGGATCAGCAGAGGTGGACAATTAAATGTTATCGAGAAAAAGTGACTTATCTTCTGGGAATGGCTTTCGAAAAGAACGAAAAGCTCTGGAGCAATTAATGATAATAAGCAGGCAGCCTAATTAATGACATTCATCACTGAGTAGGGTAAGGGACAAACCAATGCCTAGGGATCCTGTGTGCGGCGTGATTTTGGACGAAAAGACAGCCAAATTCAAGATCAAACATGAAGGAGAAACATATTATTTCTGTAGCGTAAAATGCAAGAAGAGATTCAAAAGAAATCGAAGGAAATTTGTAAGATAGACTGGGATGCTTCACGCCCGCATGCTTACGAGAAAAACCTCTCAACTAATCTCAGCAATTGATATCCAAACAAGGCCGCAACGAAATACGTTGGCCACAAGATTATTGGCCAATTTCCAGGGACATAATGCCATAAGTTCACAGATGAAGCAAAGATTTCCATAAGTAACAAAACAAACAAACCAATCAAAGCCAAACAAAACTGTTCCTTGATCTCTCTTTTGCTGTCGTAACTCTTTCTGCCAGTCAACAGAACCAGCCACGATAACAAGAAAGCAAAAAACAAAACATACCAGTTTTCGCTGAACAGCAAGACCATATCCATACAAGTAAACACGTTCTTATGACTTAAATGCTTATGTAGACACGCCCTGTTTCAAGAATTACTGTCATTTCAAAACGCGCTCAGATTTTAATCAAATGACGTAGTCACGTATTGGATACTGTACGTATGTGAACTCTGCAAAAAACTGCTATGCGCGCGTTATCGCGGGAACCGGTCTTTGTGGCCTTTCGCCTCAAGTTGAAATCGAAAATTGATGGAAAAGACGCGCGCGCATGATAGTGCGTGTATACAGATGCGTCGCTTTCCTAGCGTCAAGAGTTCAGAAAAGAAAGGTTCAAATTGCCCAACTCTTTTTTGACATTGGATGTGCAAAAAATGAGTCAAGTGGCCATTACAAGGGGGACAGACCCTGTTGAAACAACTGTCAACGCCCTTGAAAACATCGAATCTGACGTGAATCATGCCCTCGCTGAGAAAAAGCCAATTCTGATAAAGCCTAACTTCATAGATTCAAGCCACCCTTCAACTGGAATCACAACAGACAGTAGAGTCATAGAAGGAATCGTCAAGTTTCTAAGGGAACGGGAAAAACAAGAAATCATCATAGGCGAGGGAAGCGGATACGCAGACACCTTTGAAGCTTTCAAAGTTGCAGGGGTAGACAAAGTTGCTGAACGATGGGGCGTCAAGCTAATCGACCTCAACAAAGATGAATTCATAGAAGTCAGCCCACCAAGTCCTTTGTCTCTTAGGAAGATCAAAGTTGCCAAAACCGCTCTGGAAAGCACCATAATCAGCGTTCCAAAGCTTAAACCTCATAGAATAGCCACAGTCACACTGAGCCTAAAGAACATGATGGGCGCCTCGCTTCTAAAGGCTCGATGCACAAAGGAAGGCTGAGCCCAAAAATCGTTGACCTAGCAGCGGTCCTAAGACCAAGCATAGCAGTTATCGATGGAATAATTGCAGGTGAAGGACACGAAACCAGCGGAGACGCCGTACAAATGAACTTGGTCATCGCAGGAACAGATCCAGTGGCGGTTGACGCCATCGGTGCCACAGTTATGGGCATACCACCAACCAAAGTTAAGCATCTGCTACTAGCAGAGAAGAATGGACTCGGAACATGCTCCTTGGAAGAGATAACTGTGCTGGGAGAACCTATAGAAAAAGTGAAACGAAGATTTCATAGATCATTCACGTCAAAGCTTCTCGTTTACCTCGGATAAATTGCCCCTTTAAGAGGAATTCTGAGTATAAACGGACTAATTCTCGACTTGAAGCATGCACATGTCTGGATGAACTGGCCAAAGTCGCTTGTGACCGCACAACAAAAACCTTAAAACAAAGGTTACCTTTCACTCATTTAAGCCCTTAACCAGGAAGGCGGTATAGACAATGGGTCATCGAAAGAAACACGCTCCTAGGCATGGTTCACTAGCATATTTGCCTAAGGGACGTGCTGCCCGTCAAGTTGGCAGGATACGTTTTTGGCCCAGCGTAGAAGAAGGTCTCACCATGCTAGGGTTCATGGGATATAAAGCGGGTATGACCCAGGTTTTCATGGTGGAAGACAAACCGGGTTCCCCAAACCTCGGCAAAGAAATCGTTCATCCAGTTACAGTTTTAGACGCTCCACCCATCTTGGTGTGCGCCATTCGAGCATACATACAAAATCAGTACGGCTTACAGAGCTTCACCGAAGCATGGATGAAGAAACCGCCTAAAGATCTTAATCGGAATCTGACACCGCCTAAAAACTCAGACTCAAATCAAGGTCTCAATAAAATTGAGGAAAACCTTGACAAAATTGCAGAACTTCGCCTTGTCGTCGCCACCCAACCTAGGCTAACTGGGGTTCCAAAGAAAAAGATGGACATGATGGAAGTCAAAATCGACGGAGGGCCTATTGAAGAACAGTTCAATCACGGAAAGAAAGTGCTGGGAAAAACGGTTTCCGTGACGGATGTTTTCAAAGAAGGGCAATTCGTAGATGCGGTCTCTGTGACTAAAGGAAAAGGTTTCCAAGGGCCAGTGAAACGGTGGGGTATCAAAATCTTGCCTCGCAAGTCTCGGAAAACCAAGCGAGGCGTCGCAGCTATCGGTCCATGGAAACCTCCGCGAGTTCTATACACGGTTCCTCGAGCTGGACAAATGGGATATCACCAAAGAACCGAATATAACAAGCGAATTTTAAAGATAGGAGCCGACGGAAGCGAAGTCACCCCGAAAGGAGGATTTTTGCGCTATGGCTTGGTTCGAGGAACCTACGTTTTGCTTGACGGAAGCTTGCCGGGTCCAGCTAAACGGCTCATAAGATTGCGGTATGCAGCCCGCCCACCTGGAAAAATTGCCGAAGCCCCGCCCAAAATCACCCACATTTCACTTGAATCGCCCCAAGGCAAATGAGGGACAAAAAGTGGGCAAAATTTCAGCTAAAATATTTGATCTTGAAGGAAAATCCAAAGGCAAACTTAGCCTCCCCCCAGTCTTCAAAACTTCGCTCAGACCAGACGTGATCAAAAGGGCCGTACTCGCCATCCAATCTCACCGTTTTCAGCCGCAGGGCCGAGATCCAATGGCTGGAAAACGAACAACCGCAGAGTCTCTTGGAGTGGGACGCGGAATCGCCCGAGTTGCAAGAATTAAGGGACGGGGGCAACGAGCCGCCCTAATCCCTTTTGCCGTCGGCGGTCGAAGGACTCATCCACCGGTAGTAGAAAAGAAGATTAGAAAGAAGATTCCGCGGAAAGAGATGAAGCTGGCATTACGCTCAGCAGTGGCTGCAACCGCGTCTAAAGAGACTGTGTCTTCCAGGGGCCACATGACAGACGACGTTCCAGATTTTCCCCTGGTAGTCGTGGACGAAATTCAGAGGTTGAAGAAAACCAGTGACGTAGAGAAGGCTTTTATCCAACTCGGCGTGTCGCCGGACATTTACCGAGTTAAGGAAAGCCGGAAAGTTCGTGCTGGAAAAGGTAAAAGACGCGGTCGGAAAATGAAACAGGCGGTTGGACCCCTGCTAGTAATCTCTGAAAATAAAGGAGTTGTGGAAGCAGCCCGTAACCTTCCAGGCGTGGACATCGTCAACGTCAACAATCTAAACGTAGAGCTTCTGGCTCCCGGAACTCACCCGGGAAGACTCACTGTTTGGACGAACTCGGCTTTTGAGAAACTGAACGCCATGTTTGGAGAAGGATAACTATGGATCCCTACAAAGTGGTGCTGTATCCTGTTATGACCGAAGTCACAAGTCGCATTCTCGAAACTGAAAATAAGCTTGTTTTCGTTGTTAACATAGCAGCCACTAAGGCAGACATCAAACGAGCGGTAGAGGAGCTCTACGAAGTGGCCGTGGACAAAGTGAACGTTGCGATCACACCTAAGGGCCAGAAAAAAGCCTTTGTGAAGCTTCACCCCGACTACAAGGCAGTGGACGTGGCAATCAAACTGGGCATTTTGTAGTTCTCATCTGCTATTATGGCTCTTCAAACCCCCATTCTTCTTAGTTACCCTCAATCTTACCCAGTGCTCAAAACGTAACTAGATTTTTCTTTTGCTCAAAACTGACCTAAAAGCTCCATGTTTGAGACAGTCGTAAAGACCTATCTGAAGCTCAAGCCTCTTGCCCGTTTTGTCCGGCCGACCTGCCATCTTCCATGTCTTTCTAGGAGCGGCAATTGTCATTCTGCACTTAGGGCACTTAGCCATGTCTCGATTTATCATGAAGTACATGCGATTGTCAATGACTTTCATCTTGATTCTTCCTTTCCTTACCAAATCATAAAGAAGTGCGATAAAATCAGCTATGGAAAAAGTAGAGATTTTCGCAGTTGTAAGGGTGCGGAAATCTGTGTAGAAACGTACTCCTCCCATTATTTCTTCTGACGTGAAACCGGCTTCCTCACGTTCATCCAGAAAGGAAATTATCTCGTCTTCTAGACTACTGGAGTGCCTTCCGTTTTGAAATTCTGTTTTATGTATAGGCATACAAATCCTCTTTCCAATATGTTGAACTAACAAACACTCAAAAAATCTTTATGAAGCTCGAATTAGGAGTAGAACTACGGATACACGCGGGTCTTTTCCCTTTTCTTCTTCTCTGAAGAAGCCGTGGATAGCGGAAAATGCGTGCACGCGAAAAAAGGAAAGTCGTGTTCGCACCTAACGGCTCGGAAAAACATAAAACCAAGTGAGCTTCTTATAGCGCATTCTAGGTGTTGTTTATGCCTACGAACAAGGAATATGCTTTTGATTGGATTGAAACGAACAAGAAGCAACTTGTCGAAATAAGCGACAAGGTGTGGGAGTTTGCGGAACTGGGCTTGGTTGAATTCAAATCCTCAACACTCTTGGCAGATGAGTTGGAGAAGCACGGGTTCAGAGTTGAACGTGGAATTGCAGGTATGCCCACAGCCTTCGTAGCCAGCTGGGGTGAAGGAAAACCGGTCATAGGAATAATGGGCGAATACGATGCCCTGCCTGGACTATCACAAAAAAAAGTTCCACGGAGAGAACCATTAGAACCAGAAAAACCGGGACACGGGTGTGGACACAACATTCACGGAACAAGTGGCATGGCGGCAACAATAGCAGTAAAAAAAGCCATGGAAAAACACAAAACAAAAGGAACCATCAAATTCTTTGGATGCCCAGCTGAGGAAAACTTCGATGGTAAGGTGTTTATGGTTAGGGACGGCTATTTTGATGGTGTCAATGCAGTGATTAGTCATCATCCAAACAGTATGAATTGCGCTACCTTGGAAAGCAGCTTGGCCGTTACCTCGGTCAAGTTTCATTTTCACGGTAAAGCCTCCCACGCTGGTGATTCCCCCGAGCATGGTAGAAGCGCATTAGATGCAGTGGAACTAATGAACATGGGTGTAAACTATCTGAGGGAACATGTAATTCAAGATGCAAGAATACATTACATAATTGAAAAGGGCGGAGACCAGCCGAATATTGTACCGTCATACGCTAGAAGCTGGTACTACGTAAGGGCGCCAGAGAGAGATCAGGTGGAATTCATCTATGAATGGATACTCGACATAGCAAAAGGAGCAGCTATGATGACCAAAACCGAAGTGAAAGTAGAGTCACTGGAAGGAGTCTACAATTATATTCCGAACAGAACAATCGCAGAGCTGATTGTTGGGAACATGCGTGAAATAGGGCTTCCAAAATACAGTCAAGAAGATTTGAAGTTTGCTGAGGAAATCGACAAGACGATTGACCCTAAAATGAAGCTTGCTCAGCTAAAGAAATCTAAGCGTCCAGGATGGGAGCGACTTGTAGACAAATTGATAGACGATGAAATACCCGATCCTTGGGGTGAAGGTGAAGTTAGCCATGGCAGCACCGATGTTGCTGACGTGAGTTGGCAGACACCCACTGTGGAATTTGGCACCGCATCAACAGTTCTAGGTACACCAGGCCATTCATGGCAAGACGTGGCTCAAAGCGGAATTGGGCTTGGACATAAATCTTTAATATTCGCAGCAAAAGTGATGGCTGCCACTACCATTGATCTCTTAACAAAAGACGCTGTATTAAACAAAGCAATGAAGGAACACAAAGAAAGAACAGGCAACAAAAGATACAAGTCGCCGATACCTCCAGATCACAAGCCGCCCCTAGATGTTTGGGAGAAATAGAGAGCTACACTAGAAAACAGTTGTAGAAAATCTATGCGCGCATACAACTAACGGCGCTGACAGAGGTTCGCGCGCAAATCATTGTTGTGGTATGAGTTTCGCTACTGACTAAACGTTCAGGCTCACTCATTTTCTATCTCGAACTAAAAGTATTTAAAAGTGATTTCCCGTGTAGCATTTAAATCCTTGTTAAGACATGATCATTGCCAGGAGGTACAGAATCGTGGGTAAGCGAATACGCGTTCAGAGACGGGGCAGGGGTTCCTCCACCTTTCGAGCGTCAACTCACAAGCGAGTAGCCCACGTTCAGTACCCTTCCATGTCCCAAAAAGAGCGAGTAGGAGTTATCCACGGTCAGGTCAAGGAGATTGTCCATGAATCTGGAAGGGGTTCACCCCTAGCTTCTGTGAAACTTGAAACTGGCGAGACCTATCACACAGTGGTTCCAGAAGGAGTCTACGAGGGGCAGCCTACGCAAATGGGAAATAAAGCCTCAGTAGACGTTGGAAACGTGCTTCCTCTGGGCAGTATTCCAGAGGGAACTATGATATGTAACATTGAGTTGTCGCCTAGTGACGGGGGAAAGATGGCTCGTTCCTCTGGCTCATACGCAACGGTGGTGGCTCACACACCGGAAGGAACAATGGTGAAGCTTCCCTCAGGAAAAACCCGATATCTGAACGATCTTTGCAGGGCAACGGTTGGCGTCATCTCCGGAGCTGGTCGAGTTGATAAACCGTTCCTGAAGGCTGGAGCAAAATTCCACTTGATGAAGGCGAAGGGTCACATGTACCCGCGAACGCGAGGCGTGGCCATGGTAGCTGCGGCGCATCCTTATGGTAGCAGTAAGAGGGGAGCGCGAAAGGTCACCACAGTCTCGCGACATGCTCCACCTGGTAGGAAAGTGGGTTTGATTGCAGCTAGAAGCGCTGGTCGCAAACGGAAGAGAAGAAGATAAGCGGCGAGTTGTTCATCGCGGATAAAGATTTAAGTATACACTATGTTATTAGAGAACATTTCAAATGTGACCTTGGTGAAACAGTCTTGCCTGAATGGGTATGCTTGAAGTGTGGATACAAGTGGGTTGACGAGAGCAAAGTGGAGCCAAGATACTGCCCCACCTGCGGTAGTCCCAACATATACGTTCCAAAAATCGTTAAGAAAACGTAGCAGCGCAACTAGGGAGCCACCGAAACCGCTCTCCAAAACGATTTGTATCCAAGTGGGCCCGCTCTCCTCGCAAAAGGATTCTAAAGGAAAAGATTCCCAGAGCGGGGCTTGTTGAAGTGACGCATTTAATGAATGGCGTCGTAAGTTCCAAATTCATAATCGCAAAGAATACCGCGCCAAGTAGCCCCGCTTGACTTTTGCAGGCTTTGGCTTCCACGACCTCAAACGATTCTTTATCTCCTCATCCTTCAATTCCACCCTTAGAATCCTCTTTGGAATGTTAATTTCAATGAGGTCACCATCTTCAAGCGCAGCTATAGGTCCGCCTTCTGCTGCTTCAGGTGTCAGATGCCCGATGCACGGACCTCTTGTGGCTCCAGAAAACCTGCCGTCCGTGACCAATGCAACAGACTTACTCAACCCCATTCCACTTATGGTAGCTGTTGGAGCCAACATCTCTCTCATGCCAGGTCCACCCTTAGGCCCTTCATAACGAATGACCACCACATCACCCTGCTCAATTTTTCGGTCAATTATGGCTTCCATAGCCTCCTCTTCAGAGTCGAAAACTCTAGATGGTCCCTTGTGAACCAGCATTTCCGGCGAGACAGCCACGGTCTTAACCAATGCCCCTTTTGGCGCCAAGTTTCCTCGCAACACAGCTATGCCTCCTCCCTCATGCACGGGGTTAGCTAAGGAGCGGATTACCTCCTTGTTCAGCACTCTAGCCTCTTCCATATTCTTTTCCACGGTTTTTCCGGTTACAGTGGTCGCGTCTAGGTGAAGAAGGGAACTCAGCGCCTTCATTAGAGCTGGAATTCCACCGGCTGCATCCAGATCCTCCAGCGCATAGGGCCCATTGGGGATCATGTTACAAAGGTGGGGAACCTGTTTACTTATCTCGTCGAAAAGGCTTAGAGGTAACGGAATTCCAGTCTCATTCGCAATTGCTGAGAGGTGTAAGACGGCATTCGTGGAGCCTCCGAGAGCCATGTCCACTGTGATGGCGTTCTCAAAGGCTTTTTCGGTCATGATATCTGAAGGCTTCAAATCTTCTTGCAGCAGTTTTGAAATCCTCTTTCCACTTTCCTTAGCAATCCTAAGCTTTGAGGCGCTGGCGGCAAGAGCAGTGGCACAACCTGGAAGGGACATCCCCAAGGTCTCAGTTATACATGCCATAGTGTTGGCAGTGAACATGCCGCTGCAAGATCCGCAGCCTGGACACGCGGCGTCTTCAAGTCTCTTCAGTTCTTCTTGACTCATTTCGCCAGCTACAACTTTCCCCACGGCCTCGGAAATCGAAGCGAAACTAACTTTCTTATCATCCAAGACGCCTGCAAGCATGGGACCTCCAGTCACCACAATTGAGGGTATGTTAAGCCGGGCTGAAGCCATCAGCATGCCTGGAGTGACCTTGTCGCAGTTCGTAACCAAAACCATACCATCGAACCTGTGAGCCTGAACCATAATCTCAACCGAATCAGCGATAACCTCTCGAGATGGAAGAGAGTATCGCATCCCCTCATGACCCATAGCTATCCCATCGCACACGGCGATCGTGTTGAATTCAAAAGGCACTCCGCCAGCAAATTGAATTCCAGCCTTCACTGCCTCCGCGATTCGGTTTAGATGGGTGTGACCTGGAACTACGGATGTGAAACTGTTAGCCACTGCGATGAATGGTTTGCCCATATCGCTGTCTGTAACTCCTAGAGCCTTCAGCAGGGCCCTGTGTGGAGCTCTTCTGACTCCACGCTTTATTTCGTCGCTTCTCAAATCCATCCCTCATAGAGTGCTGGACTACATTAGACTATGGAGACCAAAAACTTTATATTTAAAGTTGTCCCGCCACATAGAGGCGAACGAAAATGGGGTATCGCTTTATTGAACGCTTTTCCAAAGAAAATACGGATTTTTGACACTACCCTGAGAGACGGCGAACAAACCCCCGGAGTTTCTCTAACCCCTGAGAACAAACTTAGAATTGCCAAAAGCCTAGACAAGCTTGGAGTAGACGTTATTGAAGCCGGCTTTCCAGCAGTTTCTGACGGAGAGATGGAAGCAGTAAGACTAATTGCTAAAGAGGGACTCGAAGCAGAGATCTGCAGTTTTGTTAGAGGGACCAAGAGGGACATAGACACTGCACTAAAATGCGACGCCCAAAGCGTGCATCTAGTTATTCCAACTTCAGACCTGCACCTTCAATACAAGTTGAAGAAAACCAGAGAAGAGATTCTAAAACTCGTAGAAGAATCTGTTCAATACGCAAAAGATCATGGACTCATCGTTGAACTTTCAGCTGAAGACGCTACCAGAAGCGAATTCGAATTTGTGAAGGAATTCTTTGCCAAAGGAATTTCCGTGGGTGCTGACAGAATTTGTCCATGTGATACAGTTGGAGTTCTGACTCCTGAAAAATCCTATGGATTCTTCTCAGACATGAGGAAAACCTTCAAAGACGTAATTATCAGCGCTCACTGCCACGACGACTTCGGAATGGCTGTGGCCAATTCCATAGCCTCGTTGAGAGCTGGTGCCAACCAAGTTCATGCAACGATCAATGGGTTAGGAGAGAGAGCTGGAAACGCAGCGTTGGAAGAGATCGCTGCAGCTTTGAAGCTTATTTATGGCATGGAGCTACCAATAAAAACCGAACTTCTACATCGCACATCGGCGTTGGTGGCTCGACTCACTGGAGTTCCAGTTCAACCAAACAAGGCGATTGTCGGCGAAAACGCCTTTACCCACGAGTCAGGCATCCACACTCACGCTATACTTTCTCATCCATCAACGTATGAACCAATCTCTCCGGAACTAGTGGGGGTCACTAGAAGACTAGTAGCGGGCAAACACGCAGGATCCAGCGGCATAAAAGCATCACTAGAAAAGATGGGATTAAATCCCGCCGACCAACAGCTTAAAGAGATTTCTATGCGTGTGAAAACTCTAGGAGACAAAGGCAAGAAAGTCACCGACGCTGATCTAATGGCAGTGGCAGAGGCTGTCATGGGTTTACCTCAAAGTCGCCCAATAAAGCTTGAGGAACTGACTGTTGTCACGGGAGACCGAGTTACCTCAACCGCATCGGTGAGACTCAAACTCAATAACAAAGTGGTCTCAGAAGCAGCTACTGGAGTAGGCCCCGTAGACGCCGCAATAAGAGCTGTGCGAAAAGCATTCTTGGTCGTTGAGCCAATTCACCTCGAGCGGTATCACGTGAAGGCTATTACAGGCGGCACTGACGCCATGGTAGAAGTATTTGTTTGCCTACGTAAAGGAGACAAAACAGCCACAGCCATGGGAGTCCGAGAAGACATAGTTATGGCCAGCGTTGAAGCGGTTATCAGTGGCATGAACGTGCTGATGGCTGACCACAACAGATGTGGCGTCAAGCAACCAGACAAATCGTAACAGATAAGAAAGCCAAAACCTTTTAAAGATAAAAACCGTTACGTCAAGGAGAATTCCGTTCAGATGGAGGACTCAAAACGTGAGGGATCGTTTCCTCGTACGCTAGCTTCCCCAAAATTCTCGTCAGAGAACCTAGTGAACGGACTTTCAGACGTTTTTTCTCCAAACTATACGTAAAAATCGTGAAGTTGTAGAATAGAACTCAAAGGAGGAACTTGAATGACAAAGATGTCAGGTGCTCAAGCCATTGTAGAAGCACTCAAGAGACAAAATGTAAAAAGAATCTTCGGCATAATAGGGGGGGCACTCCTCCCAGTATATGATGTTCTGTACGAGACTCCTGAAATAAGACACATCCTCGTTAGACACGAACAATGTGCGGCCCACGCAGCCGACGGATATGCCCGTGCAAGCGGACGACCAGGAGTCTGTATGGCCACTTCAGGACCTGGAGCAACAAACTTGGTGACGGGGATTGCCAACGCCTACATGGACTCGTCGCCGATCATCGCTATCACAGGTCAAGTCAACGCTTTTGGCGTGAACTCGTCGTATTTGATAGGCAAAGACGCCTTTCAAGAGGCGGACATAATCGGAATCACGACCCCCATCACTAAACACAATTATCAACCTAAGAGAGCTTCCAAAATCCCCGAAACAGTGAAACAAGCCTTTCATATAGCTACTACAGGCAAGCCTGGGCCTGTCTTGATTGATCTTCCCAAGAATGCGCAGACAGAAACTGTGGAAATGAAGTTTACAGATAACGTTGAAATTCGAGGTTACAAACCCAAAACAAGCCCTCATCCATTTCAAGTTAAGAAAACCGTTGAACTTCTCTCTAAAGCTGAGCACCCCATAGTTCTTGCTGGAGGAGGAGTAATTACCTCAAATGCTTCACCAGAACTTTTGGCATTGACTGAGCTCTTGATGGCGCCAGTGGCAACGCCTCTGATGGGAAAAGGATGCTTCCCAGAAAACCATCCACTGTCTCTCGGAAACATAGGTATGCATGGAACTTGTGCTGCATCTAGACTAATCCTAGAGGCAGACGTTCTTTTGGCGGTAGGAACAAGATTCTCCGACAGAACAACAGGAAAGCTTGATGAATTCTGCCCTGACGCAAAAATCGTCCACATCGACATAGACTCAGCGGAAATCGGGAAAAACATAGAAGTTGACATACCTATCGTAGCCGACGCAAAAAAAACCCTTAGGGCAATTTACAAATCGCTGGCAAGCAAGTTACAGAAAAGCGACAGCTCTCCCTGGTACCAGAGGGTTCAAGAGGTCAAAGAGCAGCTTAAAGAAGAAACATCTGGCAGCGAAAAAGATCTAAAACCTCCACGACTGATTAAGGAGCTTCGAAAAATCTTGCCTAGTAACGGTATTGTAGCAACTGAAGTTGGACAAAACCAGATGTGGGCAGCCCTTCATTTCATGACGTATGAACCTAGAACTTTTATTAGCTCGGGGGGACTCGGAACCATGGGCTTCGGATTTCCAGCGTCAATTGGCGCCAAAGTTGCGTGTCCTGATAGGCCAGTGGTGGACATCGCTGGAGACGGAAGCTTCAGAATGACTGAACAGGAACTCGGCACTTCAGTGGAGGAGAAAATCCCGGTGACGGTAATCGTGATGAACAACTCAGTGCTGGGAATGGTTGCCCAGTGGCAGAGGCTTTTTTATGGCAGGAGGTACTCTGCAGTGAGTTTAGGAAGTACTCCTGACTTTGTTAAACTAGCTGAGGCCTACGGTGCAGAAGGCATCCGTGTTGGCTCGCATAAAGAGTTTTCAAAGGCTGTGAGACGAGCGATGAAGAGCGAGGTAACAACAGTCATAGATGTTCCAATTTCGCCTGAAGAAAATGTGTTTCCAATGATGCCGCCTGGAGCTGGTCTTAAAGGCGTAGTTGAAAGTGAGGAGGAATTGTAGAAATGAATGAAAAAAGCCACATAATAGCGGCTATTGTTGAGCATAAGCCAGGTGTACTCTACGGGGTTGCGAACATGTTTAGACGCAGAAACTTCAACATAGAGAGCATTTCAGTGGGGCGAACGGAGCAAAGTGATCTTGCAAGAATGACCATAACGGTCAACGGGGACGAAAGAACCGTTGAACAGGTGACTAAACAGTTGAACAAGCTGATAGACGTGATCAAGGTGAGTAGACTAGACCCGGCCAGCATTGTTAGCAGGGAGATGGCCCTCGTCAAAATAAGTGCACCAGGCGCCAAAGCCAGATCCGACATTATTAAATACGCAGACATTTTCAGAGCACGCGTAGTAGACATTTCATCTGAATCCTTAATGGTGGAGATCACCGGTAACCCAGATAAGACAGACGCGTTCATCGATTTGATGAAACCCTTTGGAGTAAAAGAAGTGGCTCGAACCGGTATAACAGCTCTCTCCAGAGGAACAAAATCAGTTAGGATTGAAGAATAGGAGGTGGACTAAAGATTGGTCAAAGTATATTATGATGTGGAGGTCAGCTCAAAAACTCTGGAAGACAAGACCATTGCAGTAATCGGGTACGGCAGCCAAGGACAAGCCCAAGCTCAAAACATGAGGGACTCCGGATTGAACGTTATCTTAGGATTAAGATCTGAAGGCCCCTCATGGAAGAGAGCCGGAAATGACGGTTTCAAAGTCTATCCAGTCTCAGAAGCAGCACAGAAAGGCGACATTGTCCACTTGTTGATCCCAGATCCAGCGCAACCTGCTGTCTTCAGAAACCACATTGCCCCATACGTGAAAAACGGAAAAACTTTGGGCTTTGCCCACGGCTTTAATATTCACTTCAAACAGATCGTTCCCCCAAGCAATGTCGATGCCATAATGCTTGCTCCCAAAGGACCAGGACACATGGTTAGGACGACATATCTCAACGGCTTCGGCGTGCCAGCTCTTATCGCAGTTCACCAAGATCCTTCTGGCCAAGCAAAAGAAACCGCTCTAGCTATGGCTAAGGCTGTCGGATGCACCAGAGCCGGCGTTCTGGAGACAACGTTCAGAGAGGAAACTGAAAGCGACCTGATCGGCGAACAAACGGTGTTAGTCGGTGGATTGATGGAGCTTATCAAACAAGGCTTTGAAGTTCTCGTAGAAGCTGGATACCAACCTGAACTCGCCTATTTTGAAGCTTGCAATGAAGCGAAATTGATAATGGACTTAATCTATCAAAGAGGGCTTACAGGAATGCTTCGAGGAGTCTCAGATACCGCCAAGTACGGAGGCTTAACAGTTGGACCCAAAGTCATTGACAACCATGTCAAAGAAAACATGAGAAAAGCGGTTGAGTTCGTTCAAAACGGCAAGTTCGCTAAAGAATGGATAAAAGAGGGACAAGAAGGCTTCAAAACCTTGAATGCCCTAATGAAAGAGGTCGAGGAACACCAAATCGAGAAGGTAGGCAGATTCATCCGAAAAACAGCTGGAATCGAGAAATAATCAAGGACCAAAGCTGAAGGGCTCATGAACGTCACTGAAAAGATCCTAGCCAAGGCTTCTGGAAGAAAAGAAGTTAGTCCAGGAGAAATTGTAGAGGCTAAAGTCGACGTGGCAATGGTTAACGATGTAACTGGTCCCTTGGCAGTCAAGGCTTTCCAGGAAATCGGAGCTAGAAACGTCTGGAACGAGCAACGGATAGTTATTGTGTTGGACCATCAGATTCCAGCAGAATCCGCCAAGTCCGCCCAGCTACATGAGATCATGAGAAAATTTGCGAAGGAACAGAGAATAGAGAACTTCTACGATGTTGGTCACGGCGGAATATGTCACCAAGTGATGGCTGAGAAGGGGTATGTTCGACCAGGCAACCTAATAGTAGGCGCCGACTCGCATACATGTACCTATGGAGCCTTCGGAGCCTTCGCAGCTGGCATAGGATCAACAGAGATGGCCGCCGTCTTCACAACTGGTACCCTGTGGTTCAAGGTGCCAAACGTCATGAAGATCAACGTAGTTGGAAACTTTCAGAAGTTTGTTACCCCGAAAGACCTTATCTTAAACATAATTGGCCAGGTCAAAGTTGATGGAGCCATCTATAAAGGAGTTGAGTTAAGCGGTTCCACAGTGCAGGACATGAGCATTGACGGGCGAATGACCTTATGTAACATGAGTGTGGAGATGGGCGCCAAAAATGGAATCATAGAGCCCGATGAAACGACGCTGAAGTATGTTAAGAAGAGAACCAGTGAAGCGTTTACTCCCCTCAAAAGTGATCCTAACGCTGCTTACGAGAAGACTCTAGATTTAGACGTCACGGAGATGGAGCCTCAAGTTTCTTGCCCTTCATCAGTGGACAACGTGAAACGGGCGTCCGAAGTGAAGAATGTGAAGATAGATCAGGCCTTCGTAGGGTCTTGCACCAACGGACGCCTAGAAGACTTACGATTGGCGGCGCGATTCCTAAAGAGAGGAAGGATAAAGCATGGGGTGCGAATGATAGTGATCCCGGCTTCCCAAGAAGTGTACTCACAAGCCTTGAGGGAAGGGCTCATAGAACTCTTTGTGGAAGCTGGAGCATACGTCTCCAGCTCATCATGTGGACCTTGTTTCGGAGGACATATAGGAGTACTTGCGCCTGGAGAGGTTTGCATAAGTTCTTCCAACAGAAATTTCATCGGAAGAATGGGAAGTTCGAACGCCCATGTGTATTTGGCTTCCCCAGCAACTGTTGCCGCCTCAGCATTGACTGGAAAAATCACAGATCCAAGACTACTGGAGGACTGAAGTCATGATCAAGGGAAGAGCAGTAATGTTTGGAGACAACGTGAACACGGATGTTATCCTTCCTGGAGAATACTTGACCCTAACAGACCCGGGAGAACTGGCCAAACACGTAATGGAAGGACTAGACCCAACTTTTTCCGGAAGAGTTGAAAGCGGCGTCATCATGGTTGCAGGAAGAAACTTCGGCTGCGGCTCCAGTCGGGAACACGCGCCTCTGGCGCTTAAGCATGCAGGCGTTCGCTGTATTCTTGCGGACTCTTTTGCCCGCATCTTTTACAGAAATTCCATAAATATAGGCTTACCAGTGTTTGAATGCCGCGGGATTTTGGGTGAAGTAGAAGAAGGCGACGAGTTGGAGGTGGATCTAGAGACAGGCTCAGTAAAGAATCTGTCAAAAAACTCAGTCTTCTATGCATTTCGACTTCCAAAGTTTATCCTTGAAATATTGAGCGACGGAGGGCTCATAAAACATTTGAGGAGGAGGTTGAAACGAACGGCTACAAGATAGCTTTTATTCCAGGAGATGGAATTGGACCCGAACTTACCGAAACGACCTTGAAGGTTCTGGAAGCTGTTCAAAACAGGTTTGAGTTGGACCTAGACATGGTTGAGGCAGAGGCTGGCGACAAATGCTTTGAAAGGAGAGGTGTGGCTCTTCCAGAGGAAACTGTAGAAGCTATCAAAGGCTCTCACGCGTGCCTGAAGGGTCCGGTAGGCGAAACGGCAGCTGACGTCATCGTGAAGCTGAGGCTCATTTTTGATCTTTACGCCAACATTCGACCCGTAAAAGCCTATCCCTCAGTTCCATGTGCAAGATCTGACATTGACTTTGTGTTCGTGAGAGAGAACACTGAAGGAGTGTACAGAGGCTTAGAGTTCGCTTTGAACCCCGACACCGCCATCTGCTTACGAGTGATAACAAAGAAGGGAAGCGAAAGAATAGCAAAGAAAGCCTTCGAGCTGGCTAGAAAGCGAAACAAGAAGAAGCGGGTTACAGCAGTCCACAAGGCAAACGTCATGAGGATAACCTGTGGCCTCTTCGCAGAAACTTGCAGGGAAGTAGCCCAGAAATATCCTGATGTGACCTTTGATGAACAATATGTTGATGCCACTGCTATGCGCATAATCAAAGCACCACAGAATTTCGACGTAATTGTAACCACGAATATGTTTGGCGACATCCTCTCAGATGAAGCTGCTCAACTCGTCGGCGGCCTAGGTATGGCTCCTGGAGCAAATATTGGAGACAACTTCGCTTTGTTTGAACCAGTCCACGGGTCAGCCCCGACTAGAGTTGGAAAGCACACGGCTAACCCATGCTCCATGATTCTAGCTGCAAAGATGATGCTTGACTGGTTAAGTGATCAACACAGTGATTCAAAATGCCTGGCGGCAGCCGAGGCAATAGAGGCAAGTTTGATAGCAACGTTGCGTAGAGGAATGACTGTTCCGGACTTTGGTGGAAAGGCCACAACAGCAGAAGTTGGGAAAGCAATTGCCGAGGAAATCATGCGAAGAGAGGCCGTGTAGAATGGAAGAACTTGTGAAAATAAGGTTGACGTTTGAAGATTTCGTTTGGAGGCGGAAATTTTGAAGCCTATAAAACCAGCGTACATCCGGATGTTTGACACCACTCTCAGAGATGGAGAGCAAACCCCAGGTGTGTCCCTGACTTCAGAGGAAAAAGTAGAAATTGCCCACCAACTCGACAAATTGGGCGTGGACGTGATAGAGGCCGGGACCCCAATAACTTCAAAGGGTGAAAAGACGGCCCTTACAGAGATAGCTAAGGCTGGGCTAAAAGCTGAAATATGCGGTCTCGCACGCACCTTAAAAGAGGATATTGACGCAGCTATCGAATGCGAAGTTGACTCGGTTCACACTTTTGTCTCCACCTCCGACGTGCAGATGAAGCACGCTCTAGGAATGACACCCGAGCAAGTCTTGTCAAGAACTGTGGACTCTGTGGAGCACATCAAGGACCACGGGTTGGTCTGCGAGTTCTCGCCTATGGACGCGACAAGAACCGACATGAAGTTTTTGAAGCAGATTTGCGTAGCCGCCGAAGAAGCAGGTGCCGACCGAATAAACATCCCGGACACAGTGGGTGTGATGGTCCCAACAACCATGCGAAAGCTAGCTGAAAATGTCAAAACCGTAGTTAAGGTACCCTTGAGCGTGCACTGCCACAACGACTTTGGAATGGCTGTGGCAAATTCTCTAGCTGGAGTGGAAGGTGGGGCCTCTCAAATTCACGTAACCGTGAACGGGCTGGGTGAGAGAGCTGGAAACGCAGCGTTGGAAGAGGTTACAATGGCTCTTCACCTGATTCACGATCTAAAAACTGGGATAAATACACGGTTAATCTACGGAACCTCTCAGTTAGTTTCCCGACTAACAGGAATCACAATTCAACCAAACAAGGCTATAGTGGGCGAAAACGCCTTTGCTCACGAATCGGGTATTCACACGCGCGGAGTTACAGTGGTTCCGTTGACCTTTGAGCCTATCAAACCTGAGCTTGTAGGTAGAAGGAGGAGACTAGTGGCGGGTAAACACGCGGGGACACGGGGCATAAAGACCGAGTTGGAAGAGGCGGGAATACAACCTACCAAGGAGCAGCTGCAAGAGATAGTTAGAAGGGTTAAGGAGCTAGGAGACAAGGGGAAACTCGTGACAGATGCCGATTTGTTGGCCATAACCAGAACTGTTACAGGAAGACTGGTCGAAGAGCACAAGATTGTCGACTTGAGGGATCTGGCTGTAGTAACTGGAATAAAGGTCATCCCAACGGCCTCAGTGAAATTAGTGTTAGACGGGAAAGAATATGTGGCTGCTGAGACAGGGTTAGGTCCTGTGGACGCTGCTGTCAAGGCTGTGCAAAAGCTTACGGCTAACTTGGTGAACGTTCGATTAAAGGAGTATCGGCTGGAGGCTCTAACAGGAGGATCAGACGCCATAGCTGAAGTTGCCATAAAGGTTGAGGACAACGAGGGAAACATCATGTCAGCGAGGGCTGCGCGGGAAGACATAGTCATGGCCAGCGTTGAAGCCATGATAAATGGCATCAACAAAGTCTTGCTGAGAAAACGGAGACTGCAACGGAAAGCATGGTGATAAATTGAGAGTCGCGTTCCAGGGGGAAATAGGTGCATATAGTGAAAGCGCCGTTTACTCTTATTTCGGCTCTTCAGTAGAAGTGAAGCCCTGCAAAAATCTATCCGACGTTTTTGAAAGCGTAGAAAAAATAGAGACGCCATATGGAGTGGTTCCCATCGAAAATTCTATAGAGGGAAGTGTAAACCAAACATATGACCTGTTTCAAACTCATAACCTTAAGGTACAGGGCGAAACAATCCTTAAGATCATTCACTGCCTCATAACCAACCCCAACACAAATTTGGAATCTGTCAAGGTGGTCTACTCCCACCCTCAGGCCTTAGCCCAATGTAGAAGCTTTCTAGAAGACTTAGGCTGCGAGCTTATTCCAACCTACGACACAGCCGGCAGCGTGAAGATGATGAAGGAAAAGAAACTGATGGACGCTGGAGCGATTGCAAGTGAGAGAGCTGGAGAAATCTACGGGATGAAAATTCTTGTCAAGGGAATAGCGGACAACAAGAATAACTACACAAGGTTCTTTGTCTTGTCAAAGGACGATTCGTCGCCCTCGGGGGAAGACAAAACCTCGATAATCTTCTCCACAAGACACCTTCCAGGCGCGTTATTTCATGCTCTTGAAGAGTTTGCCTCAAGGAACATAAACCTAACCAAAATTGAATCGAGACCAACAAAGCAAGAGCCATGGGAATACAACTTCTATCTGGATTTCGAAGGACACAGACTTGAGAAGAGGTGCCAAGAAGCTCTGAAAGCCCTCGAAAAGAAGTCATTCTTCATAAAGGTTCTGGGCTCCTACCCAAAAGCATCTGAAAAATTCTAGTTTAAATCAGTAAATTGGCGGCTAAAAAAGAAAACTGGCGCGCGCTTAGAGACGGCTTTTCTAAATTCTTAGAAGGCTACTTGGCTTTCATGAATGAGGACATGAACAGTTCTCCCGTTTCCAAAAACCCAAAACCACCTTTCTTGGCAGATACCTCATCAAAACACTTCACATCGTCTGGTTCGATGAGAGGAGAACATATTGCAAATGGAACCGGATCCTCCGTGTGCGTTCCAACCTTTATTGGAGTGGCATGATCCGGCAAAATGGCAATTGTACACTCTTGATCTAAACCTTTCAACAATCTTCCAAGTAATCTTCGGTCCAAGTCCTCAATTGTCCTAATTTTCTGTTCGTGGTCTCTGCTGTGACCAGCCTCATCTGGAGCCTCCACGTGAATCAAAACCATGTCATGTTTTTCTAAAGCCGCAAGAGCGTAATCGGCTTTTCCCTCATAATTCGTATCGTAAAACCCGGTGGCGCCAGGAACGTCGACCACTTCCAATCCAGCACAAGTTCCCACGCCCTTGACTACATCAACGGCGGATATTACTGCACCACTGATGCCATATCTTTCCTGTAACGTTGGCATGTGTGGTTTCTTACCTTGACCCCAAGGCCAGATCATGTTGCCAGGTCTTTTGCCAAGGGCAACTCTGCTGAGGTTCACTCGATGATTCTCCAATATCTTTTTTGAATCCAAAATTATCTTGTTCAAAGCAGTAGCGGTGAACTCAGCCGCCTGTGTCTTAGCCCTTGGTAGAATTCCAGATGTTTTGGTGCCTATGGCGTTATGGGGTGGTGTGCACACGACATCAGCTGAGTATTGTCCGTCTCTCAGGATCAGCAAATTTCTATACCTAACGCCAGCGTGAAAATCGATTTCGTTTGGTTTTCCAAAGTTTTCTTCTACACATCGTATTAGTTCTCGGGCTTCATCGCTTGTTATGTACCCCGCAGCATAATCCACCAAAACGTCGTTTTCCACTGTAATCAGGTTCACCCTAAACGCAATGTCGTCATTGCCAAGGTGAATTCCCTTAGAGATGGCTTCGAGAGGCCCTCTACCTGTGTACCATTTTGCAGGATCATATCCTAAGATAGAAAGGTTTGCAATGACAGAACCTGGCTCCATTCCCTTTGGGATTGTTCTCAAGATGCCATTACGCCCCTTAAAGGCAAGTTCGTCCATGTTCGGTTTGTTGGCGACCTGGAGGGGAGTTTTTCCGTTCAGGGCTTCAACCGAGTAGTCGGCCATCCCATCACCAATTATGAGCAGATACTTCATCTGAGTCACCAGAAAATCCTTTTTAGATATCTGTTCAGAAGCAAAAATGCGCGCGCGCAGCTGCAATCGAATAAGTCTTTCATAAGATCGACTGAGCAGTTCTCAATTTTTGCTATGTATTTCTGTCCTTGATAATAGCGCAGCTTAACGTGCCCTTCTAGGTCGTTCTCTCCCTCGGCGCACCTGCACTCCAGGTCCTGAGACAACCTGATCATCTCTCTGACCACAGGGGACTTCAAACCCTCGTTTGCTATCAAGTTTATACATTCGACGTCTCTGTATTTTTCATGCACTCTGCCCGCCTCAACCAGTTCCAGAACCGTATTGAAAAAGTCTTGTTTCATCGGTCTATCCCGACCTTGCAGTTGGTGATTTAGAATCTGAGGATCGTTTTATCTTTTCTCTCTCTTCCTCACAGTTTCGTCTCATGTGGGTTCTAGGGAGAATGCCAATTTCTTATCATGTTTTTCGGTGCTTTGGATTTTTCTCTTCCGTATCGAAGATGTGGCTTTGTTAGGTGTCTCTGCGATCTAGGAGACGTTATGTAAAGCTTTCTTTCCAAACAACGCTTGCTCTCAGCGGCGACCTTCTTCAGCGTTGAAGAGCGAAAGCCGCACTTTTTGCATCGGAATCCTTTTTCTCTACCCATTGACTCCATCCGTTTGTTGCATTGAGAGCACATGGGGTTGCGATAATCAATTTTTGGGACCAACTTTAGGATTCGCATTTTTTCAAGGTTTATAGTAGCTGGATGCTGTGGAGAAGCTGAACAGACACCTCCGTGAACTTCAATTTGGTCTTTTGGAATCAGTTTCTTAGCAGCCTTTCGAAGGGCTCCTGTTGGTTCGTAGGCTGCACAGTCCATTTGTCCGGTTTTGTCTTTGATAGAGAAGATGACGTGTCTTCCCGGAATCATCCGAGGCTTTCTGTCCACGACCCCCTGTGCGATCACGGGATTAAAGGGTTTTATCTCGCTGATGAAGCTGATCTTTCGCAGATGGGCATCGGTTCCATGGTTTGTGCGAAAGATAACCCATCGTTCAATTGGTTCTCGAGAACGAACTATCTCGTGAGCTTGTTTCACAACCTGGGGTTCTTCACCTCGGATGCCATATAGAACGGGGTCTGGTCCTCTAGGAGCAATAAGGATTCGTCGTTTCTCTGGATCAATGTTGTTAAAGGTTAGGGGTGCCGTCTTCTCGTTCATCTCTATGACAGAGGAGACTTGAATTCTTCTAGGTGTTCCACGGTTTTGGGGTGCTCTATAGGCTATTGCCTCGTAAGTGTGATCACCCTCCAAGGTTTCACCTATTGCAGCTAGTCCCCCAATAATACCTCGACCCTTTTTAAAGCCAGTCGCTTCTCCCTTGAACTTTCTAATGAGCTTAAGTGCTTCCTCCATCTTTACGACTCCTTGTATGGTTCGTTTGGCGAAGATTTTTAGTCCGCTAGGTATCTTATCACGAAAGAAGAAGACGACGCCAGGATCAGTGTTGGCATAGTCTAAGTCGGAATTCTTCTCGACCGTTTCAAGCACTATCTCCATGATTCTTTCTATCAGACCTTCATCACATCGGATTCTCAGACAGAGAGCGCCGTTGCCACGTGTTTTCCAAGGAACGTTGGGGTTGAGGCGAATGAGGTTTGGGTAGTCTACAAAGGAAACGCCTATCTTACACAGTTTTTCGATAAGAACGGCAGCTATGTACGTAGTGCATCCCATTCGTGGAGAGTCAGTGTCATCGAACCCCACGTGTATCATAGTCATTGTGTCAACTCAACCACAACTGGAATAGATTAGGCAAAATATGAATTTTCATCCAGTGAGTTGGCCAAGTGAAAACTTGTTTCAGCAATCCTATCGGTGCAAAGCAGAAATAGCTCACAAATGCCGTGACATTTGCTGAATGGTAATCTAGCGGAACCTTGGAAGCATACAGAAAAAGGGGTGATGGTTTATTTTCCCTCAACAACGATCATTGTTAGGGAGGATCTTACTTTGTCTAGTCGTCGAATGTGCCAGGTAACAATGTCCTTAAGTTTGTCCATGCTTTCGCCATGGACCTTCGCCACTATGTCGTAGACGCCGTAAACAATATAAGCTTCCTGCACTCCCTCAACGCCTTTGAGCGCATTGAGAACATCCTCTTCCGACCCGATTTCAGCATTGATCAACACGAAGGCTATAGGCATATATGTCCCCTCCTTGCTTTATGATTAGTTCGACACCCTAAATAATTTTCTATACTCGCTTTTTCGTTTCGAAGTTATCTCTTCGTCTTCTGTTTGCCCTAGATGTGCAATCCGTTAAATTCATCGACCTTTTCAGATGCGTACTCAAGAGAATAGAGAAGAAGGGGTTCCACTTCACTTGAAGGGATCTGCAAAACCAGCGCAGAGGTGAAGAGGGTTCGATTGCCTCCGATGCAGTAGGCTACTGCGCGCGCGACCCCAAGTTTAATAGCTCTCCGAGCCAGGGCTGTGGCGCCTTGTAGAACTCCGTGTTCTGCATCGATGGCCGTTGCTGCCAGCAGTCTAAACTTCTTAGACAAAACTCGTTCGGAAAAGGCCAAATCTTGTAGGTTTTCGAAGTATTCAATCACTTTTCAGTCAAATTCTCTTAAGATGCCCAAAGGGTTTATAGACACGCTATCAACCGCGATGGTATTGGCAAGTCGTTCGGAAACTAAGCTTGGCATGCATGCATGCAATAAATTTTAAATACTCTCCCAAACTACTACCCGTGTGGGCAGTGGAGCACAAAGACTGCACTCATTATACGGGTTGCAAAAGCTATTTTGGCAAATCACTCGACTGCAGCTATTGTCCGTTACACTGGATCGAATGATGTGCGGGCGCTTCAAAATCTGTTGCGCGCGTTGCCAAGAGAGGGATTCCTTAGACGAAGATTTCTTTCCTCATAGGGATCATCTGTCAAACCGCGCGGGCGCGGATAGTAGAAATGCGCGAGAGAATCTACGAAATGTCAAACAAAATTGGTTCTCGCTGTATACACATTATTTTTTACGTATGAACTGAATTAATATGAACAGTGTTACCAGAATTTGAAGGTGCATATGCAGTGAACACTCGAGAGATTATGGAGCTGTCTTTGAAACTTGCAAGATTGGAGGAAATCCCCAAAGACAGTGCCATTTACGTAAGCGGTAGCGACATTAGCAGGATCTTATTCGGCATAGACGCTGGAGTTCCAGAGCTTTTACTTGCGAAACAATTGGGTTATGACGCTGTGATTGCACATCACCCGCAAGGTGGAACAGCAGCTATAAACTTCCCTCAGGTTTTCAAAAGACACATCCAATACATGGTCGCGGCGGGAGTTCCGATTGAAGAAGCAGAGAGGACTGTTAGAAAGAAATTTGAAAAATTGGAGGTGGAAATGCATATGCAAAACTATGGTCATTCAGTTGAGGTTGCAAAGCTTTTGAAAATGCCTTATATGAACATCCACACGCCTCTGGACGAGGTTGGAAGAGCGATAATGAGTGTGCAAATTAACAGAAGAATCAGAAAAAATTCTACAGTAGTAGATGTCGTTTTCGCTCTAAAAGAGCTCCCTGAATTCAAAAACGCAGCTACTGAAATCAAGATTCGGTTGGGAAAAGCTGATAATCCTGCTGGAAAAGTTGTAGTGTCGCATGGTGCTGGAACGAATGGAGGCTATGAAATTGCGAAAACATACTTCAAATATGGCATCGGGACAGTCGTGTATATTCACATAGGTCATGGAGATCTGGAAAAACTGAAAACTGAAAATGATGGAAACCTCATAGTTACTGGGCATATTGCAGGCGATTCCGTGGGCATAAATCCTTTGATACATAAACTTGAGGAAAGAAGTGTTTCCGTGACAAAAATTGGAATCGTTCCAAGCTAGAGTTATGCGCGCGCGCATTAGTCGTCTTTATTCTCCTCATCGTGAATTTAATGCAAACAATAGAAATAATTATACTGTTGGAGTCTGTAGTGCCAAAGTCTCCTTTGGCTATGCGCGTATGAGTGTGAGGAAAAGTGGCTAGGGTAGCAGTGATATCTTTCGACCTGGATGGAACACTTGTTGACTATGGGTTCGTGAATTCCGTTTGGTTTGAGGGAATACCTCGATTGTACTCTCTTGAGAAAAAAGTTTCGTTTGATGATGCATTGAGCGCCGTGAAGAGAGAATATGACAAGGTAGGCAAAGAGAGACCTGAATGGTATGATGTTCATTACTGGTTAAGGAAGTTCAATCTTAACGTTGCGCCGCGAGAACTTTTGAGGAGTTTCCAAGACAGAATAGAAATCTATCCGGAAGTGCCAAGGGTCTTGGACGAACTGAACAAAAGAGGTTTCAGACTAGTTATCGTCACAAATGCCCGCACCGAGTTTGTGGAATTGGAACTTGGAAAGTCCAAGATGAAGAACTGTTTCGAACGCGTTTTTTCTTCGACTTCTGATTTCGGGCTGGTTAAGAAAACGGTCACCCTTTACCAGAAAATATGTGATATCCTCAAAGTCGCTCCACAGGAGATGATTCACATTGGTGACGACCAGAATTTTGACTTCGAAGTGCCTAGAAGACTGGGCATACTGGCTTTCTATCTTGATAGAAGTGGCAAACATGAAGGAGAGCTCACAATGCATAGTTTGGAGGAGTTCAGCGAAAAATTGCGATGGCTTTAGGAGTAGACCAGCCGCGGCTACTACTGAGAAAAGCTTGGTTTATTTTTTCCGGACATGTTCTGGAAACATTCGTAAATAACCACATGGAAACTCAACTCTTTGTGCAAAAACTTAGTGCGAAAATTTATTTATAATTCACAAATAACATAAGCGTTCAACTAGTAACAGATACAAGTGAGGGGCATATGCCATGTCGGCTTACTTAAAAAAAGGAATAGGAGTGTGGATACTGGGTTTCATAACTTTCCTGGCAGCTTTAAACGCGGTGAACGCTGCAATATTGTGGGCAGATGGGGTAGTCGATTTTTCACCCTACCTCATAAGCGACGTAATTGACAGAATTGAGGTTGAAACCTACTTCTGGCTATCAGCAACTCTGACATTCATCTTTCTCGGTTTCACTGCTGTCGCCGCAACTCGCAAGCCACCGTTGGACCCAGCCCTTGTTAAAATGTTTGTCAAACTAGACGAAAACTTGACTGCCAATCGAAAAACGTTGAAAGAAGGCTTAGAAGACAACAAAGGAGCATTGGAAAATACGCGAATGGATCTGCTCGATGGACTGGATGTCAACAGAAAAGCTAATGAAAAACTACTCAGCAACATCGGGAAAGAAGTAATGAGCGGCCTAGAAGAGCACGGTAAAATAATTCGTAAAATAATTCAAAGTATTCGTGAAGAGTTGCTTTCTGCGATTGAAACAAGCTTCAGTAGTTCGAAGAAGGAAACTTTGGCTGCACTAGAAAAACAGAGAGGAGCGATCCAGAAGGTGCAACGACTTCACAAGCGAAGCGTCGAAACGATGGAAAAGCAGATGGCGGAACTGGCCGAAGTCAGGACTAGACTGGAGACGATGGAGAAGACGTTCATACCGTCTCAACCAACGTTGACAAGCCTAAGCAAGCCAGAAGATGTAAAGGGAATTGGTCCGCGTTTGGCAGAAGAGCTTCTGGCCATGGGAATAACAAGCGTGGGTGACCTAATAACCGCAGATCCAGCGGCCATCGACGAAAAAACTCGAGTGTCGCTAGAGATGGCTAAACAATTGCAGGCCACGGCTCAGCTGATGATGATTCCGGGAGTGGACGAAAAAGATGCGGAGCTGCTGAAGGAAGCAGACGTTTTCAGCATAAAGGAGCTATCTGAACAAGATCCAATTCAGCTCAGCGCAAGGATAGGAGAAATCGCAAAGATTCATGTGGAGCAAGGAAAGATTACTGAGAGCGAAAAACCCACTATCGAAGAGATCTTGTCTTGGGTAAAACATGCCAAGTACTAGCATGCATTAACTCGTTTCCACCCTTAAATATTCAATTCAGCTGTCTATACTAGAGAGGACTAGGCGGAACTGAGATATTATGATAGCAAGCAGAGTGATGCGAGCCTTAGAGTTGAACTCTGAGTACTTCGGTGTTTCCAGACTGCAACTGATGGAAAACGCGGGACAGAGAGTTGCCGCCGAGATAGCTTCCCGTTTCAAACCCGAAGAAACAAGAATCGCAGTTTTCTGCGGCTTAGGTGGAAACGGGGGGGACGGCTTCGTTGCGGCTCGCCACCTCACTTGTCTAGGTTTCAGGGTGGAGGTGATCCTAGCTGGAAGGGCTGAAAGCATTCTGGACAAAGCGGCTCGAAAGAACTGGTTTGCACTACAACCTCTGAAAGACAGTGTTACTCTCCATGAAGTTTATGATTCTTCACTTATCCCAACAGTTGAAGCAGAGGTTTTTGTAGATGCTTTGCTCGGCATAGGGTTGAAGGGCGCTCCGCGTCCACCAGTATCGCAGTTGGTGACGAAGATCAATGAAACGGAGGCTGTTCGTCTTTCGGTGGATGTGCCTACTGGAATCAACTCGGATTCGGGTGATGCCCCGGGTGAAGCTGTCAAAGCTGATCTTACAGTCACGTTTCATAAAGTCAAGCCGGGACTGCTTGAAGCCAAGGAGTACACGGGGGAACTAGTTGTGAGAGAGATAGGGGTGCCCTCCGAATTTGAGCGGCTCGCAGGTCCAGGGGACGTTTCACTAGTGATCAAGTCTCGTGCCCCTGAGGCTCACAAGGGAGATTTTGGCAGGCTACTCGTCGTGGGTGGAAGCGAAGTGTTTTCAGGTGCCCCAGCCTTGGTGGCACTGGCGGCTCTCCGAACTGGCGTGGACATTGCCTACGTTGCTGCTCCGCACAGAACAGCCTACGCTATCTCCTCCATGTCTCCCAACCTGATCACTATAAAGCTGGAGGGAGATCACCTCAACTCTCGCAACGTCTCAGTGATTAAGCCTTATCTCAAGACGATGAACGCGGTTGCGATAGGTCCGGGGCTGGGACTGCACAGGGAAACAAGGAATGCAGTGAAGGAGATTGTGAAAGCCGCAGAGAAGATGAAGATTCCGCTGTTGCTTGACGCGGATGGACTTAAGGCTTTCGCCGAGTATAAATGGAAGATGCGTTCCCCCTTCGTGTTAACGCCTCACGCGGGAGAATATCGGATTTTGACTGGAAAGGAGCCGTCTGAGGACCTAGACAAGAAGGCAGCAGAAGTGCAGATCAACGCCAAGAACCTCGGCGGAGTGATACTGTTGAAGGGAAAGGTAGATGTTGTCTCCGATGGAAAGCGAGTGAAACTCAACTTCACAGGCAATCCTGGGATGACGGTGGGAGGAACCGGTGACGTGCTAAGTGGGATTGTGGGAACTTTTTTGGCGCAGGGAGCTGATCCCTTCGAGGCCGCAGTGGCTGGTGCATTCATCAATGGAGCTGCTGGAGATTTTGTGCGAGAGAAAAAGGGGTTTCATATGGTTCCCACGGACATTTTGAAATGGATTCCGCGGGTTATGGAAGAT
Organism: Candidatus Bathyarchaeota archaeon; assembly: GCA_020356305.1. Next base: position 1,426,725 of record CP070636.1, read on the forward strand.
CCTATGTCTCATTCAAGGGTGCGAAAGGGTGCGCCGTAGAGGCATTGCAATCAGCATCTATCATGCCAAGCAGTGTGACCCTAAGAAATGTACAACCTTGAAGCTTAAGCGTCACAACATGGTTAGGGTCGTTCGCCGAATTAGGAGGTTGCCTCGAGGGACAGTCATTTTGAATCCTTTCTCTGAACGAGCTTTTTCTCCAGCAGATCGCAATAAGGTGGAAAGGAGAGGGCTAGCTGCCATAGACTGTAGTTGGATTCATGCAGACGAGGTGTTTGAGCTTTCCATGCGAGGAGTTTCTCGTTGTTTGCCCTACCTGATTGCCGTGAATCCGGTGAATTATGGTGTGCCCACTAAGTTGAGCACGGTGGAGGCTCTAGCTGCGGCTCTATATATCGTTGGCTTTAGGGAAGAAGCCGAGCATTTGCTTTCCATCTTTAAGTGGGGACCGCACTTCATTGTGTTGAATCGCGCACTTTTGGAGTCGTATGCCCAGGCCAAGAACAGCGCCGATGTTGTGGAGTTGCAGAGAAGTTTCATCCACAAAAAGAACTAACCCACTATTCGATACCATCCTTGAGGATACAAAACTGCTGGAAAAAATGCTGCGTCCTTCGCGCGCGCATTTTTCTGATTGAGATTACAAGAACAGTGCAGAAACATACTCAGAATGGAAATGTTGCGCGCGCTTAAATAGCAAATACTTGCAATTGTTTTGTCATGAAACCCCTACACTATGGCAAAGTAATGCTCAAAGACTACCTACCCGACAACTGTGACTCTGTAGAAATAGAGCCCAAGATTTACCAACCTGAATTCGACAATCTTGAAGGCGAACTTGACAAAGTGTTGGATAATCCGTTAGGTTTCGACAGATCTTTAAAAGATATCATCAAGAGAAATCCGAACGGGAGGACTATGATTCTTGTAGACGATCACACGAGACCCAACAAACATACTCCAAAAGTGCTGCCACTCCTTGTGTACAGACTACGGAAATATGGAGCGAAAAACGTCAACATTTTGTTCGCGACAGGTTCACATCGAGACCCAACTACAGAAGAACAGAGGGGAATACTCGGGGACGACGTATACGAATCCTATGGAAATAGGTTGTTGATACATAATTATCGTTCAAACTGCGTTGACATCGGCAATACATCTACTGGAGTTCCAATCCGTCTCAACAAGTATGTTGTA
>CP070636.1:1428024-1445760 GCA_020356305.1 Candidatus Bathyarchaeota archaeon
AGCTTATTGCCTAAAAATACGAAAGCTTAAACTGGTTGAGGAGGCGTGTGCTGAAAAGAGAAAAGGATCTTTCTGGTTTTTAGCTCGTAAATCAGCTTCCTCCCCAACCATAAACGCCTCATCTTCAAAGACATACGTGTTTCTGCACCCGCGCGCGATCTTAAACTCAAGTTTGAAGAAGCATTTCACATGAATGATCCTGAGCCATTGCTGAAATTTTTGTGCCTCTAATTTTGAATATCCCCTTTCCCCTACCCTTCTTTCAACAATCCGCCAACCGTATGATCCGAATATTCACTTCGTAAAGGAAAAGGCGCAGTCCAGATTTGAGGTCGATTATTGCGTTGCGTGCCTGCGCGCATTTAGACTTCCCTTTTTCTATGGATTTTCGTGGAGTGTGGATCGATGCCGTACCATTCTATCTTGTAGCCTAAGGCAGTTAAGATGTTGGTGGGTCTCCTTCCACCTGCATCTTCAACTATTCTTGAGGCTTCCGGGAGGCTGAGGCTTCCTCGGTTGAGTTGATTTTCAAGCCTACCTTGGATTTCTTTGAGCTTTGTTTCTTTTATGAGCATGTCTCCTAGGCGCATGTATCCTTGAAACACTTTTTCTTTGAGAACTTCTTTAACAGCATCCTCGAGGACCCCTAGCTTCTCGGCGAGCTCGCTGGCTTCTATGACCGCTGCTTGAAGTTGAAGAGGTTCAGCTAGCAACCTTTTAGTCTGTTTCTTCACCAAGCGTTCTTCTACAGCTTTGAGGTGGTCCAGGATCGGTCTCAGAGGGATTCTTCGCTGGTAGTAGAGGAGGTTGAGTTTCTCCCCCATCTTGTCCAATTTCTGGCAGGCTAGGTCCTTGTTTGCCGCCACGATCATATCCACGTCGTCCAACAGCTTGAGCTTCTCGACCTTTTCTTCGAGATATCGAGGAGTCCAGAACCCGGCTATTTCCAAGTAAACCATCAATCCGCCCTTGCTGAATCCGAAGTCTGGAATCATAACTCGTTTGGCTACCAGGAGCGGCTCTGGCTCCCTAATCAGCGTCCAGCCTGTGGCTAATGCTTTGAAGCGTCTCGCGAAATCTTGCTCGACCTGGCTATCGTAAACTTCCGTTTGCTGTGGCATTCCAAGGGTTCCCATGATTTCACCGTGTTTTGCGGAGTCCAGCTCCAAGGTTAGAAGGCGGTTATCCCCCTTGTAACGCAGAATCTTGGCCTTTACATGCCACTCCATGTTTCGGATGATTGTGGGCAAAAGCTTAGCCAAGCTTGTTCCGTACCTACGGTTTAGCTTGAATAGTGAAGCTGGGCCGTCAACCTTCACCTCGTATCCTCCATTGCTTCTCCATATGGAGTAGATCAGGCCCAGCCATTTGATCTGCCTGAAGACGCGCTGCCAGTTCCCAATCGTGATGAAACTGAGTTCTGTGGAGTAGAAAAGAAGAGTTTGGGTTAGACTTAGGTTGTACTGTCTCACTAAAGCTTTGGGATGCACAGGTTCAAAATTCTTCACGATGAGTTCGTCCTCTAGATCTCCATAAAAGATTTCCTCCAGCTCCTCAACCGTGACCTTCAGTTCTCTAGCTGCTTGATTAAGGACAACTCGCCTCGCATCAGATGTTGTAGGAAAACCTGTTATGTGGCTTGCCTTGAAAATCCGTCTTCTAGCCTCTACCGGGTCGAATGTTGCTTTGGGTTCCAGTTGACATCTTCGATCTAGGAGGCTTGAGAGGCCCCTGACGTAGCGGTAGTCATAGCCCAGGTCCTCCATCCCATTGACCGTTTCGTTTAGTTCACCTTTCCTCTTTCCCACATAGTCTGCGTAGGTTTGGATAAGCAACCCTGCAATCTCGAGGTTTCCTCGGTTCAGTTCAGCGTAGACTGGTCTTATTGCGTCTCGCCGCCGTCTAGTGATCAACAGACTGCTAGGCAGCAAACTGTCTTCTCCTATCTGTGTCTCCTCTGGCTTATTCTGGTCTCCACGGTTTCTCGAGCTACGAGCTCTATAAGTTTGGCTTGTTTCCCATACTTCTTCCTTAGGATCCTTCCCAAACGTTGGATGTACTCTCTACTGCTTCCCGTTCCTCCAAGGATAAAGCCTACAGAGGCGTCTGGAACGTCGACGCCTTCGTCCAAGACCTGGCTGGTTACGATGGCTCTATACTCTCCAGCTTTGAATTTCTCCAGAATTTCTTTTCTCTCCTCTCTAGGTGTCTGATGCGTTATTGCGGGAATTAGAAAGATGCGGCTTATGCGATAAACCAGCTGGTTGAATCGGGTGAATATGAGGATCTTCTCTTTGCCGTAGACGTTTAAAAATTCTCCTAAGGCCTTGATTTTGGCCTCAGAGTTGAGGGCTGTCTTCAACGCTCTGTTTCTGGCCAACAGGGCTTCCCTAGCCTCTGGGTCGCTCCCGGTTCTCATGATAAACCTTTGGAAGTCATATGGGCTTCTCAACCTCACCCTTTTCCGCCTCAAGTAGTTGGTGAAGACGTCGTACTCCTTCTGATAGAGAGCCTGCTCATCCGGCGTTAGATCTACAAGGATCTTTTCGTGAGTGTAAGGAGAAAGGTGCTTCCCGGCCAGCGCGTCCACTCCAAGCTGATAGACGAGACCGCCCACCAATCGGGGCAGATCGTAATGGCCGCCGTCCTCCCTCTCATAGGTGGCTGTGAGGCCCATCCTGTGGGGCGCAATGTACATTTCGGCTATCTGGCTGTAGCTTGGAGCCGGAAGGTGATGGACCTCATCGAAGATTATGAACATGAACTTGTCTCCCAACTGCTCAGCGCGGATATAGGCCGAGTCGTAGGTTGAGACGGTTAAAGGCTCAAGTGTGTCATCTCCTCCTCCGTAGGCTCCAACCTCCGTCCCGAATTCGTGGCTGAGAATTTTCCGCCACTGATCCAAGAGATCTAAGGTGGGAACCACCACCAACGTTGTTACATTCAATTTTTCAATGGCCTTCAGGGCCACGAAGGTTTTTCCGGCAGCAGTAGGTAAAACTATGACGCCTCTCCCACCAGCGTCAAACCAAGCATCCAGAGCAGCTTTCTGGTAAGTCCGTAGTCTCACCTGTGAGGAGAGAGTTGGTATGGGAAGGGGATTAGTCGCTTCGTCACGGTACGGTATTCGACTCCTCTCTAGATACGCTAAAACCTCAGGGTAGTAGATGGCCATAGCTCTGAAAGCGTTTATTCGAGGGTCCCATTGACCGTATGGGGTTCCAACCTCTCCATGGATGAGGAGGCTTCCCCTGTCGTACTTCAGGAGGATCATCTCATCCAGCCCACAACAATTAAGCGTCTCCAAATTTATCTAATTATTCGTTCCGCGTAACATTCAAAATGAACCCGCACGAGGTTGCGAGGCTCAAAGAAATATCTATGAAGTAACTTCACAAAGCAACTATCCGAAATGCTGAAGTCCTTCATTTACTCCAACCCGCGTGCATGTTCAACAACACATGTAGCGGAGGTCGATTGAGTTGAGGGTCGGGTTTCACGTCTCAATTATGGGTTCCATCGATAAGGCGGTGGACAGAGCAGTCGAGCTGGGCTGTAATACCTTCCAGATTTTCACGAGCAATCCACGACAATGGAATCCTAAGGAGCTCACCTCGGAGGACACTAAGGCCTTCATCGAGAAGGTAAATAGTAAAGATGTGAAACCAGTCTTCGCCCACATGCCCTACCTCCCAAATTTGGCATCGCCGAGGGATAATGTCTATGCCAAATCATGCGGGACCCTCGCGTCTGAGTTGAAGAGATGTGAGAGTTTAGAGATCCCGTATCTCGTAACCCATCTAGGTAGCCATCTTGGAGTTGGGATGCAAATGGGCTCTAAGAGGATCATCAGAGCTATTAACAAGGTCTTCAAGATTGCAGGCGAAGGCGTTATGCTTCTCCTCGAGAACACAGCGGGAACCACAAATAGTATGGGTGGATCTTTTGAGGATATTCAGCATATAGTTGAACGACTCTCATATCCTGAACGCGTTGGAATCTGCTTCGACACCTCCCACGCCTTCGCGGCGGGTTACGATCTTAGATCTCACAAGTCTGTGGATGAAACTGTTAGGAAGTTCGATGCAACAATTGGATTGGAAAAGCTTAGACTTGTGCATCTGAACGATTCGATCGGCGATTTGAATTCACGTATCGATCGTCATGAACACATTGGAATAGGCAAGATCGGGGAAGAAGGATTTCGTCACATACTAAGAAGCAGGTTGGGCAGCTTGCCTCTAATATTAGAGACACCTGTGGACGTTAGGCGAAGCGACTTTGAAAACCTTGGGAAAGTCAGAGAATTAGCTGACAAACTGGGCTGAGGATATGTATGCCTGAATCGCAAACATATTATAGAATCCGAAGATCGAAATGCAAATCTATGCACACAGATTACAATCCTAGGACAGTAGCCCATGGGCCAAAGTTCCCAGCTTGCCATCCTTAACCTGTAATTTAAAATGTCAAATGTGAAACATAACATACGAAAGGAGAATACATGCCATGGATGCGGTTGTTGTTGATATTGATGACACAATAGTTGACACCGAGCGCAGAAGACATGCAGCATGGTGTCGAGTTCTGGATAGAGAGATCCCTCTGCAAGAGGTAGAGTCTCAGGGTTCACTTGAGATTCTCAGAAAATACGGCTTTTCGGACCGCAAGATTTGGAGGAGGTTTTGGATGCTGACTCTCTGTGTAGAAGAAGGTGGAGCCGATCTACTGGACCTTGATAAACCGATTCCCTATGCTTCTAGAGTCCTTCAGAAATGGAACGAAAACTACAAGTTGACCTACCTCACCGGACGAACAAAAAACATGAGGCAACTCACATTAGACGAATTAAGAAGGTTCGGCTTTCCAACAAGGGGAACAGAACTGGAAATGTTCACCGTCAAAGACTGGATGAACTACTTTTCTTCAAGATCTTCGGTATTGAAGACCAGATCGAGAATCTTCTCTCGGATATTGAAGCGACACAAAGTTGTTCGAGTAGTCGACGACTATCCTAGTTTCTTCACTGCCTACAGAAAACATCCCGTTCCCGACAAAATAGGACTGCTAAGAAAGAAACGCTTTTCACGCCAAGACTATTTAACCAACGGCGCCACCAGAGTCGTCAAAAACTGGAAAGAACTGTTGGACGAATGAATGCTCTCGCTTACAGAGGATCTTTCGCTTATACCTTCGCAACGATGTCACAGCACCCAAAAATCAGCTCAATCTTAAGTACTCAGGTATTCCAGCAATTTTTTCTTTTATGGTTTCCCTTTCTTTATAACTGCCTTTACAAAAACACTGGCCTGCCTTTCTTCTTTTCTCAAAGGCATTTCCAATTCTCCGTTCTCAACGATATGATGAAATAGCTCGTGGAGAACATTCCGTTTATTCAGTCCCCTCTTAGTGAACAAGGCTATGCATTCAAAGTATTCAGCCTCGTATCCGTTAGCCACTCTCCTTCCGTCCAGCACTATCTTCATCCTTGGTACGCAATAGTAACTAGTCAAGACGTTGACTCCTCTCTGCGCTCCCTCCAGCTCGTAGGTTATGTAAAATTCTTTACAGACCTTCTTGGAAGGAATACGAATTCTCATTGAAACCCTCAAGGAATGGCGATTCTAAGAAGAACAGTAGCTTCGCCACTGAGGCTACTGTTTCTCCATGAATGTTGTATCTACCTAGGAACGAACTTCGTAGCTCCTAAAAGGCAAGCTTCGTGCGCAAAAATAATTGGCGGTCTAGAATATGTAGAAGACGGATATGTCGTGATTTGTACAGATAGAAAGTGAAAGCTGCTGCACACTCTGACGTCGTAGAGTTAGAAAACGTGACATAAAAGGGTGCAACGTTGGCGATATCGCCAACGTTCATGCACGTGAGCACCTAGGAATAATCGGTAAGGTGATGTGGGATGGATGCTTTGCGTTGTGGTAGGTTGTTTGAGTGGCCTTAATTATTTCAGCGTCCATGCCAAACTCGTGGCCTGTATTCGGGTTTCGGTCAAACCTGTTGAAGTTGCTGCTGGAGATCTCCACCCCAATCTTATGGCCTTTCTTAACCACGAAACTGGTCGCCCATAAATCTATACGGTATTCATAGACTTTGCCCGGCTCGATTAGTGATGGATTATGATCAGAGTTTCGATACCTCGCCCGCACTATGCCCTCTTGTATCATGTGCGCATACCCATCAGGAAAGACATCAACCAAAGTCGCAGTGAAATCCGTATCTCTCGCAGAAGATGACGCGTACAACGTCACCGTGATGGGCCCTGTTATCTCAATGTCCTCCTCCAACTCCGGTGTGGTGTAAACGAGCACATCCGCTCTCTTCTCGGCTTCTGTTCTATCCTGTAGGGATCTCGCGAGTTCCCAAACATCCGTTTCCAACGACATAGTAACTGGATCGTTCGGATCGTACACATAACTGTCGCTGGGCTCATCGCCGGGCTTGTTCGTATCCAACCAGCCGTCTCCGTTCAAGGTGTTTGCGGAGCCGTTGCTGTGAAAATAGTATTTGGTGTATTTTGTTCTAGCCAGAGGCCACTCGTCTTCATATCTCCAATCGTTGTCGCCCAGAACAAATATTTTGACCCTCGGCGTCTCGGAAAAACCGTTATCGATTCCTTTCAACCAGTAGTCGAAAAATTGCTGGTGCAAATCCCATATCCAATTGCAACCTTTTTCAGAGAGATCCATCTTGCCGATCCGTCGAGTAGACTCGGTGGTCCACTCGTGATCTATTGGTCCAATCACCAGCCACTGGTTCTTTCTAGCTGTGGCATTCGCGCTATTCTTCTTTACTCCTAACCAGTCATCTATAGTGAACTTCACAAAATTGTCGTACCAGCCGCCCCAATGCAAGACGGGCATCTTGATTTGACTATACTTTTCATTTATGTTGATGCGATCCCAGTAAGAATCTCGGAACGGGTGTTTAATCACATCCTTGTAGTAGTCGCAGGTGACTCCAGCCTCATCGTCCATGGTTATCAACGGTAGATGCCAATAGTTCAGTCTGAAGTGGTTATTCGATGTCTTGGAGTTCATTTCATATGCCCAGCCCGCATAGGCTTGCATGCGAAAGGCACCATTGGTGTAGATCCATTCATACATGTCCGTGGCTATTGTGCCAGGAGCTATGCATTTGAGATTGGGATGATTTAATGAAGCAACTGCCCACTGGGTATATCCAAAATAAGATACTCCAAACATTCCAATTTTCCCGTCACACCAAGGCTGTTTGGCAATCCAGTCCAACGTGTCATATCCGTCGGCAGTTTCATTTACAAGGGGGTCCCACTCGCCTTCAGAGTTCCATTTTCCTCTAGCATCCTGAACAACACATATGTACCCTTTTTTTGCCCAATGCTTTCCAATAGCCGGCATGAAGCAGTAATACTCGTCTTTGCCATATGGCAACCGTGTCAATATAACTGGAAACTTGCCCTCAGCCTTGGGTTTGTGGATATTGGCGCAAAGCTTAACTCCGTCACGCATAGGGATCAGAACGTCCTTCTCAACCTCAACAGTCTCATAAACATCAGGCGTCTTGGTTGGTATAGACAACAACGGCAAGTAAAGGAACTTTAGGAGCGTTTCGTGAATCCTCTTTATCGCCCACCGAAAATCTGATAGTGCAAACTTTCCACTGTGCTTCTGCCAACTCATCTCATCGTCTCCTGTTCGTTCATCCGTCCTCTCTTAGAGAAAAGCCTCCTCACCAACCTCCTCCTCAAGCATCTCAGCTAAGTTTTCTCTGCTATATGGTGGTTTAACATCGTTAGGAAAGCTTGTCTCGTACCGTTTGAACATAGCCTTCCAAAGGTCAAGGTAAAACTCTTTGAACTCGACCAAAGTAAACATCGCATCACACTGTATCGCAATCCCAGTTTCACATTCCTTCCACGAAACAAAACGAATACGCCACTTCTCCTTAGTTATGAACTCGGTGAAATCAGCCATTTTATATGATCACCTAGAACTTCACTCTTCCGAGTCTTGTCTTTATTAGGTTTTTCACCCATGCGCGCGCGAAGATTGGTCTTTTTTGAAAATGGGAAAACAATATTAACTGTTAAGACAAAATACTTAATATACTATTACCCCATAGAATACGCGGCAAGTGAAGACAATGGATGCATCGGCATTTCTGCCAAGCCTAACTGCTCTATTCGCCATTGGCGTTCTCACCGTAGTTATCGTTCGTCGAAGGAGGTCGTACTCCAGCAATATCAGAGGGTATTTCGTTGGATCTGTTCTTGCGGTCACGGCGTTGATTCTGTCGGACCTGTTTCTTCGCTTGGCACCATCTAAAGCTACAGCTCTTTACGTGGGTAGAGTCGAGGCTTCAGCTTGTTTGATCGCTTCTGTTGCAATTAGCTTGTCGGCACTGGCTGTGAAAAAGAAGTTCAGGTTCGGTTTTCAGCGGGATCTTTGGAAACTCGAACTCTTTCGAGTGCCTCTTGTCCTGGTCGACACAAGCTTTTTGTTTGTTATTTTGGTGTTGACGTGGGTTCCAGACTCGTTCCAAGCAAAATTGCTGACCAGTTTTGTTTTGGGAGAAATGATTTATGTGCCGGTTTTCGTACCGTGGTATGGAATTTCTCTATTCGTCTTCTTCGGTTTTCTCATTGCATATCCTTGTTACAGGCTACTTTCGTTGATTCGGTCGGGTGGAGCGAAGGAAACAGCGGCTGAAACCTTGAGGGGACTCGAAGTTTGTCTGACGGGATTGGGATTATTCGGGTTCGTTTTGGGTGCGTTTATGCGGTCGATTAGTGGTGTGGTTGAGCTCGGCGAAGGCGGGTACTTGATTTCTGCATTTCTTTTCATTGCTCTTGTGTACTCATACAGAGAAACAGCCATTCCCAAGAGTCTACCTCAGACATACTCTGCTGTTCATTTGGAAGAAGGCGAGATCGCGGTTATGTTGTACACCTCAGCAGTAGACAAAATGAGAGCCTTCTCAGCGTTCATTCGAGAGGGCCTCGAAAATGGTGATAAAGTTGCCTATACCTACCCCGATGACGAAAGTGAAACCGTCAGGACCAAGCTTAAGCAATACGGAATCAACGTTGAAAAATATGAGAGAAACGGTGCCTTGACCTTAAGAAGCCTAACTAAGTATTACCTGCCCGACGGTAACTTCGTGAAAAAGGCAGTTAAGAGGGGACTTGATGAGCGGAATGAAGCCAAAAAGAAGGGATACAAACACCTCAGAGAGATTGATGATCTTGGCGACTTCTCCTTTCTTAATGGCCAGTGGCAAAAATACCTAGAATACTGGGATGACCCCGGATGGGGAGCCCTTCCCGGCGCAGGAATATTATACGAACCCTTTCTCATCGAATTAACAGTCTTCAATATCGAAAGCATTAGTGAAAAACAAGTCGCTAACCTCGTCAAAGCATTCTGCGGCAAGGGACGTGCGCGGCTGATTGATCTAATAGAGCACACCAACGCTTTTTCAAAATCTCTAGGGCTAGATCACAAGCAGTTGGTTGGTAGAAAGTTTCTTCTCGAGTTTGACCCTGTCTCAGACTACGAAAAGACTGTCCGAGATTTTGTGGCAGAAGCCACAGCGAACATGGAAACCACCGTGGTTTTCACGCATAAAGGCAGCCCAATTCATTCGGCTTTAAGCCACGAAAAATTTCTTAAATTGTTCCTGTTGACGCAACGAGTGTCAGTTCCAACGAAGGGCGACTCTCAAGCAGAGATGCTCTTGCCAGCTGACAACTCGTCTTTAATGCTTGACGCCCTCGGAAAAGTGTTGAACACAAGTGCTCAAGGGCGCGTGTGCCTAGTCTTTGACAGTCTCTCCGGGCTCATAACATCAATAGGTCTCAAAAGAACCTACAAGTTTCTGCGTTACGCGCTTGAAGTGTTGAGTTCCGACAAAGTGACTGCTCTTTTCTTGCTCACTAGCTCTGCCCATGATCCGAAAGCAATTTCTACGCTGAGGGTCTTGTTTAATGACCAATTGGCCTACGGAGAAAAGAGAATGCAGGTGGTCAAGCTCTTCTGAGCCTGACACAAGCTTTGTTCGAATAGTCTTGGTTCAATGAATGCCACATGTTCGTCTGATTTCGACGACCCCGAGATCTCCGTTGACCATCAGGTAGTCGTTTGTGTGTATGGTCTCTAGAGTGTTTCTATCAAGTCTATCATCGATTGGTATCGTTTTTCCGTAAAATATGTGAGCCATCAAGGCTCCGCTAGCTAGAATAGGCTCCGTCTCAATGTTAACAATGGCTGCGGGGGCATTTCGACACTTCACCGCTTCAAGGAGCACAACCGCCCCGGTTGTGGAGCCCTTGCCGTACGGAAAAACCAGGACTCTATCTCGCACCTGTTGTCCACAAAGTTCATGTCTCGTGTCAATTATGAGGCCTGTTTTTGGATTCAATCCGCCCCAAAAACTCAGGTTCTGCCCGCTGACAAGAGCCATCCCCTCTGCAACGCCCCTGAACACGCCGTGCCCCCTAACGGTAAGCTTGAGCTCCCGCATGGTACATCCCCAAATTATTTACCTATTGAACGAAGCCTTTGATCGCAGCTTTGACGCATTGGTCAATGCTTCCATATATTACCTCGGCGCTGCATAGTGCAGGTGCATAATGCGCGCATTTTCCCGAGTCCGTCATCATGGTTTCGAAGCCGTAAATGTTGGTCGGAGACACCAACATGCAAGTTTCCGTCAAAATCTGCGCGCCACTGGATTCAATAATATCGAAGTAGCCCATTCTCTTCGCCAGCATTTCCACGTGCTTGGTTGTGTAGATCCAAAACTTGATCCGTTTGTGGATTTTCCTGTTTCTCAGTAAAGCCGCCACCTTTCCAAGTTCCCCGATAGAATAGTGTGGGCAGCCTACTGCGATGAAGTCAACCTTCCCAGCTCTCGTTGTACACATCTCCTCCTTGGTCTCTCTCAGCTCCCTCAACCCCAACTCAAATGTTTCTTTCCAGTCCATGTTGCGAGGGATCCTGCCAAGGTTTTCGCGCTCATACTCCGCAGTAACACCTGGTATGTGATAGAGCGCTAGAGACCCCGACGCCGCCGCAGCAGCTCCCATGTTTTTCAGCTGGTCCGTTGAAATAATCTTTGGAAATCCAGTTAGCACAGGCACTTTATCGGCAACCTGCTTACCAATGAAATAGCCGATCGCAGGGTAGTCACTGTCCATCAAAGTTTTGGACTTAACCTTTATTCTGACCAGTATCTCCCCTCGCCTGTTTTCATCCAAGTGCAGACCAAACTTGGGTACTCTGCCAGCTATTCCAGCAGCCATATCAACAACTGCAGTAAGCCGATTTGTCCTGGCTCCTAGAACTGAATTGACAAAGACGACAGCGGAGGATTCAGACCATCCTACGTGTTGACCCAGCAATGGAGCGCTGCCATGTAGATAAGGCGTACATGTCCACACAGGAATACCCCCCAACTTCTCTTGGGCTTCAACAATTCTCATTTGGCTCTTAGCATAGGTCTCTGGAATCTTGAATTCTCGCCACCGCTGTAGATCCATTCCAGCTGGATCTAGAGTTGTTGGAACTGAATATTTTGTTCCTAATTCGGCAAATTTCTCGCATATTTCGACTCCTGCGTCCATAATATCCCGGTACGGGGTCATAACCGTGTGAGCGCTTGCGATTTTCGTCATTTCTTCTGCTCCGTAGATGTCCCCGACTCCTGTGAGTATTTCCATTGCAAGTTGAACTGATTCTCCGTACTCTCCGACGAGCATCCGTTCCTCCAGTTTGTCCAGATACACATTCAGCCCCCAATATCACTGGCCCGAATTGACTACATAAGCATGGACTTTGTGAGACACCACTACCAATCAAATCGCTACTTTTATATTGTGTTTCACATGTTGAAAAGATTCTCAGACGCAGAGACTGTATTGAAAAGCATAGGCAAAGGAAAGGAAATAATGATGGTTAAAAAAGAAACTGTTGAAGACTACACCGTTAGAACTCCGACGTCAAAGAAGCTGTGGGAAGAAGCCAGAGAAGTTCTTCCTGGCGGGATTGGAAGCGGTGTACGGTATTTTGAGCCGTATCCATTTTTCCTCAGCAAGGCAAAAGGCAGCAGAGTATGGGACGTCGACGGAAACGAGTACATAGATCTCATCATGGGCTACGGAATCAACATATCTGGACACGCTCACCCGGCAATAGTAAACGCTGTAAAGGAGCAGATGGAAAAAGGCAGCATGTACACGACGCCTCATGAAAAGACCGCTTTGTATGTTAAAGAATTGCGAAGGCGTTTTCCCGCGATGAGCATGTTCCAACTTGCCAATTCAGGCACCGAAGCCACCATGCACGCTATCCGGGTTGCCAGAGCCTACACGGGCAAGGATAAAATCGTGAAGATAGAAGGATGCTATCACGGACAACACGACTACCTTCTCATCAGTGTCGACCCGCCTCAAGGAAAGGCTGGGCCAAAATGGGCTCCCACGCGATACATCCAATCCGAGGGAATGCCCGAGGACACCGTGAAAAACACGCTCATTGCACCTTTCAACGATGTAGAGTCTATGGAGAACCTCTTCAAAAAGCATCAAGGGGAAATTGCCGCATTGATAATGGAACCCATAATGTTAAACTGTGGAGTGGTTCTTCCAAAAAAAGACTACTTGAGGAGCATCCGAAAACTCACAGAAAAATATAACATACTCCTCATTTTCGATGAGGTTAAAACAGGTGTCAGAGTAGCTCCAGGCGGAGCCAGCGAGCTCTACAAGATAGAGCCTGACATGATAACCCTTGCCAAAGCCATTGGAGGAGGCCTTCCACTGGCAGCCTTTGGAGGAACAAGAGAAATCATGGAATCACTCCGCCCCCTCGGACGAACCTCACACGGGGGCACCTACTGTGCTAATCCTCTCTCGATATCTGCAGGGCTCGCCTGCTTAACCGAAGTGTTGACGAACGAAGCGCACAGGCACATGACCGATCTGGGCAACGAACTGAGTAAAGGCGTAAGAGACATGATTGAAGATGTCGGCGTAACAGCGTGGGTAAACAGCATAGGCCCTCTCGGATACGTATTCTTCACAGACATGCAACCTACAAACTATAGAGAAGCAGATACAACCGATCTTGAAAAGACATGGGAATTCTGGTTCCACATGGTCAACAATGGTGTTCTCCCTTGGGGACCCTGTCATTTCGAACAATGGTACGTGTCCGTTGTACACGCACAAGATGAAATCACGAAAACCATAGAAACATCGGGAGATGCGCTACGCAAAGTTAAAGCTGTCTAAAAAGAAGAAAAAACATAGACTGCGGCTTAGGTAGAACATAAAATGAAAGAAGCGATTAGTGGAAATTCTCAACGAATTGTTGGGCTTTTGGCAAAGATCGTTGAAAAAGACAACGTTTTGTATGAACCACATGATCTGATAGCTTACTCACGCGATCGCTATCCCTTTTTGACTCATCCAGAAAAAGGTGTGAGACCTCTTGCCGTTGTGCGTCCTGTAACAACAGACGAAGTTCGTGAGGTTGTGATGCTTGCTAACAAACATCATATACCTTTAACTCCGAGAGGGTCGGGAACAAACTACGCGGGCTCAGCTGTTCCAAGTGAGCATAGCGTTGTTGTAGACCTGTCTCGGATGAATCAGATACTCAGCGTCGATGAGGAATCCATGAGTGCGAAGGTTCAAGCTGGATTGATTCTTCAAGACTTTGAGGAAGCGTTAGACAAGAGAGGTTTCACTTTTGGCCATGATCCGGGCAGTTTCCCCTCCGCAACAGTTGGAGGTTGCATATCGACGTGGTCCTTGGGATGGAAAGCGGGTAAATACGGCGACATGGGACGTCTTGTCTTATCTCTTAAGGTAGTTTTGCCAAACGGTGAGGTTATTGAAACCAGAAGTGTGCCGAAATCGTCCACTGGCTTTGATTTTAAAAGCCTTTTCATCGGTGCAGAAGGGGCTATGGGTATCATAACTGAAGCAGTTCTGCGAATCCATCCATCACCAGAAAAAAGGGTCATCCAAATCTATGGCTTTAAAGACTTTGAAAGGGCTTTCAAAGGCTTACTCGCAGCCTTAAGAAGTGGCTTATCCCCAATGATGCAGCTTGTTATGAACGACGGGGAGATGGAAGGACTCACGGAAAAATCGTGGGCAAAGGGGGGCGTCATGATCGGTTACGAGGGTGTTAAGGAAGTAGTCGAGGCGCAGGTGAAACGTACAGCGTCTATTCTGGAGGCAAATGAGGGCGTAAGATTAGATGACGAAGCTGCCGAGAAATATTGGGAAAATCGACATGACATGTTTTCGCAGATGAACATAGAAGGGGCCGCAGGCAGTATAGACACCGCGGTCCCAGTCAGTAAAGCAATTGAATTCTACGAGTTTCTTAAAGACTGGGCTAAGAGACGAGGCGTTAAGATCTTTGGCATAGCTTCTTGGGTGTTACCTGAGAATGTAGGGATGGACTCGGCGTTCCATGAATCCGAGGCTGAAGCTTATGCCGCGGCGAGGGATGAGGCTGTGCGAAAAGCTCTGGAGCTTGGAGGCACGTCCTCGTATTGCGTAGGAGTTGGTCTCAGGTATCCGCATCTAATGAGGGAGGAGCATGGACCTGCGTTAGATATCATGAGGGCAATTAAGCGTGTACTAGATCCGAACAACATTATGAATCCAGGATGGCTTAGCCCATGAACATCCCAAAAAGCGTGTCCAACGACTTAATCCTCTGCAGCCGCTGTCGCTGCGGTTTCTGCAGAACAGGATGCACGACCTACCCGATTCTTGGAGTAGAATCCCTCACCGCGAGGGGCAGAAACGCTGTTGCATTATCGCTTCAAGACGGACTGATAGACGTGTCTCAAGGTTTGGCAGAGAGATTTCTCCTCTGCACCACGTGTGGATTCTGCAAGGAACGATGCCCTCTTGGAGTTGACACCGTTAAAATAACTGAACGTTTCAGGGCGGAACTCGCAGAAAAGGGCTTCACCAAACCCGAGCATGATAGCTTCAACAAACGCATCAAAACAGTTCACAACCCCTATGGAGAACCCCATGAAGAAAGGATGACATGGCTGCCTTCGAAGACGCAGGTTGCAGAGACTGCGGATACTGCATACTTCGTTGGTTGCACGACAGCCTACAGAAGACCTGAAATCGCTGAAGCCACAGTGAGAATGCTAAATGCTGCAGATGTAGATTTCATAACGCTCCATCCTCAAGAATGGTGCTGTGGGTCACCATCGCTGAGAGTTGGAAGGAGAGATCTGTTTCTGGAATTGGTTAAGCACAATGTGGAAGCTATAACTAGGAGGGGTGTGACGAGGGTTGTTACTTCCTGCGCCGGGTGTTATCGAGTTCTCAGCCGAGACTATCCAGAGTTTGTCGGGGAAATACCGTTTGACGTTTTCCACACATCTGAGTTTGCAGAGGAACTGCTTAAGGAAGGGCGTCTGAGGCTGTTGAAAGAAGTGCCTAAAAGGGTTACCTATCACGATCCCTGCCATCTAGGTAGGCACGCTGGGATCTACGAACAGCCCCGGCAAGTGTTAATGTCAATTCCAGGGATAAAACTTGTTGAAATGCCAAAGAGTAGAGAGAACGCTCGTTGCTGCGGAGCCGGAGGAGGAGTGAAGGCGGGTTTTCCCGATTTTTCCATGCAAGCAGTCAAAAGAAGAATCGAGGAAGCCCGAGAGGTAGGGGCAGAATCAATTGTGTCAACATGCCCATTCTGTGCTCACCACTTCAAGGAGACCCTCTACATGAGTGGCTCACCGCTGGAATTCTACGACCTAATGGAACTTGTTGCAGAGACCATAGAGTAACATTTTAATTACGATCTAATAGACTCCTTGGAAAACGGTGACATGTATGAACGTGTTAGTGTTGGGATACGGCACTACGGGATCAGTAATTGCGAGAGACTTGGCTGAAACTTCTGGAGCTGATATAGTAGTGGCTGACAAGCGGCCGTTGAAGACGAAGCAACTAGCCAATGAACTGCGGAGCGAGAAGGCCACCGCGGAGCAGATTGACGTGACCGATAACCAAAAGCTGAGTAGACTCCTCAGAAGAGGCTTCAACGTCGTTGTTAACTCGACCTTCTATCAATTTAACGTCAACGTGATGAGGGCTGCCATAGAAAACGGCGTGCACTATGTCGACCTTGGCGGCCTCTATAATGTTACGCTGAAGCAGCTTGAACTAAATGACAAGGCTGAGAAGGCTGGAGTCACAGCTCTTCTAGGCTGTGGTTGCGCTCCCGGAATAACCAATATACTGGCAATGCACGGGGCCAATAAATTGGAAAAAGTGGAGAGTGTTTACATGTACTCTGGCGCCGTCGTCTTCAAACAGATCACAGGCGTGAAGGTAGCCTATGCGGTGCCTACGCTTTTGGACGAGCTCACCCTAAACGCATATCCATTCCAGAATAGCAAGTATGTAGAAGTTCCTCCGCTCTCGCATGAAGAAACAGTCAGCTTTCCAGAGCCAATTGGCGATGTTAAGGCTTACATAGTGATTCACTCAGAACTCGCGACAATTCCGCGCACCATAGACAAGGGAATCAAAAACGCCATCTTCAAGATCATAATTTCTCCGGCCTCAGTTTCAAAGCTCAAAGTTTTAGACGAAGTTGGTCTTACAAGCAAAGAAGATGTGGCCGTAAAGGGAGTTTCAATTTCTCCCAGAGAGTTCTTGGAAAGATATTTCAGCTCTTTTGCTAGACCTGAGATCAAGAAGGGCGACGAGGTTCATGTCGTGAGAGTTGAAGTAGCAGGCGAAAAAGATGGCAAAGAGACGCGTTACACTTTTGATGTGATCAATGATCCCAAGCCAGAGTGGAACGCAAGTTCATCGGGATTCGTAACTGGAGTGTCAGCATCCATAATAACTCAAATGCTTGCACGAGGCGACGTCCAGCCTAGAGGCGTCCTGCCTTCAGAAGCATGCATAAAACCAGACCCGTTCATAAGAGAACTAACAAAAAGAGGCATAAGAATACGTGAACGCTGACCTCAACCGTTTGCTTGCCAGCTGATGTAAGCTCTTCAAACGATTCTTTAACGAATCACGCTGAAAACCAGCGTTGCGGACGTGAATGCCCACTTGTTAGGTTGGTTTACCCACTGGACAAACAGCAATGCAGACGCCGCATATCTGCTCCCAATCTTCGAGTTGTAGTCGTTTGCCAATTTCAACATGATGTGCATCACACCTCCGTTTGTCTACGACCCGATTTCCCTTAAGGGCTCCTGCAGGACACGCCCGAATGCATCTTTCACACTGCTTGCAAAGGTCTAAATCAAAAGGTTTGTCAGCCGTTAAGGGGGCGTCTGTAATAACCGAAACCAGTCGAATTCTTGGACCAAACTTCGTGGAGAGCAGGAGACTGTTTTTTCCAAAAACTCCGATACCGGTCAGATGTCCAGCGTGTCTATGAGAGAGGTCTCCCATATTGCGAGAGACATCGTAAGGCGGAGAAGCTGGAATTTGAAGTGCTCGATAGCCCTTGTCTTGAAGAAATTTGGCGACGCGGAAGGCTATTCGATTCAGTTCTCGATTTACAACGTTGTAGGTAGCTGAATACTCGCGGTTCGGAGTTGACTCGAGAGACGCATCAAGGAGGTGGATCGCCATTACGATTACGATTGGGGCGCCTGGCAGCTGTTCTTCGGGGCTATTTCCCTCGGGCGATTCCATACACGACTCTGCTTCGGCGACACCAACCA
>CP070636.1:1445860-1449225 GCA_020356305.1 Candidatus Bathyarchaeota archaeon
CACTTCCACCACAAATAGAACAAGGACTACCCGCGTGCCACACGCTTACTCCAGTTCCTTCGCACCTGGGGCACGTCGCGTTATACGAAAATCCAACGGCACTAAACCCGAGCGCAAATATCACGATCAGAGAGATCAAAAACAAGAAAACTGTCCTTATCAAAAAGACATCTACCCTCTAGAATACGTTGGACGGTTGTTTCTTAAATTCCTAGTGGAAACTGGAAGGTTACATAGATATTCATGCTTGCATGCTTTGGCGTTGGTTGGTTAGAAATTTAAGGATAAATGTTCCAAGATATGTTAAAGGGTAGGCTATGAAAAGAGTATTGCTTGGCTTATTTTACACTTTGCAAGGTCTAATTCACCTTTGGCTTTTTTTCATAACAAGGGTTACTGGTTCTCCAGGAGCTCCAGGAGGAGTTTTGTATGGTTTGGAAGTTATGATTAGGTCTTTTTTTGTGTTGGCTTCATGTTTCTCATTCTTTACGGTTTTCTTCCTTTTTTTGAAACGTAGAGACCACGCTCTGGTTTGGGGACTTATAACTTCAGTTCTCTTCGGTGTGTTCTCTGCAATTGGGGTGATGGCGAGTTGCTCGGCTATTGCGAGTGGATATGATTTTTTGTACTCCGTTGCCATGCTACTGACAAGCCTAACAATTGTGGTTCTGAATGCTGTGTCTGTTTTTGGTTTGTTCAGTATTGCCGACGAAGAACGAATGGATGCACACGCACCGAAGGACACCTATGCATCGCTTATACCGAAAGGACGATTCTGTAAACAATGTGGAAAACTGGTATCGGTTGAATTGGGTTCTTGTCCTAACTGCGGAAAAGAATTGGAATGAAATTTTGCTTGCATGCACCTTTATCGGATGCAGGCTCAAAGAATCAGGCTCGACGCAAGTTTGGTTGGTTGGCTTAGATTTTATTCCCAGAACCCAAAACATACTCTAATTTTCTCTCTGTCACATCTCCTTCTCACTTCTCTCTTCTCATACGCATACTATCTCTACCCCATCACACACAACAAGAGAGAAGAAGCATGTGCGCACATATACTTACAAACCAAAAAACAATGGGACGATTTCTGGAGAAATCCAGCTTTTGAGGAGTTTTGGCACGCGCAATGGCTCAATCTATTCAGGTCTCTACCCAACCAACATCAACTTTTGCGGCAATGTCTCTTGCAACCAATTCATCCATTATCTTTATGATTTCTTGTTCCGGCAAGTCGATCTTGAATTCTTTCCTTAAGTTTTCCTTGATTTCTTTAATAGACCGACTACTGTTACCAAGTATTTTAGGCACAATGTTGCACATGTCTTCAACATAATTCCAAGGGAAGATAACCCAAATCCAATCTATTTTCTTGCTGTGATAATCTGGAGTAAATTTTGAAGTCTTAATGTGGAATATTGTTGCTGTTCTTATTTCTTTAGGGTTAAGTTTTTTCACGAATTCTTTTGCGATCATTATGCTCTCTCCAGTATCTGTGATATCGTCAACGATCAGGGCTTTCTTTCCAGATAAGTCAGCATTAATAGGGTACCTCAAATGTGCCTTTCCATCTTTGGCCGCAGTTATGCCCCAATGGTCAACTTTTACTGAGACCAAATCTTTGATTATCATCAAATCACAGATGATTCTGGCGGGTACAAAACCTCCTCTTGAAAGAGCAATTACTATGTCCGGCTGATATCTGTCTTTCTTGACTTTCTTTGCGACTTCGCTGATATTTTCGTATATTTCCTCCCACGAAGGAAGCCAGCAATCAAATTTTTCCATGTGTCTGCATATCTGGAATTTCACTAAATAATATTTCCATCCGCATGTGCACGCGCATATTGGCAAACATTATTCTCAATTCAGCGCAACTTTTGCGGCAACGCTCAAACGGAAGCATCTCTCAAAGCTTTCGCACATGTGCAATTTCTTTGGCTTGGTATTGTTTTGATCGCTCTAGAGATCAGTTTTTTGAAGTTCTCGATGTTTCTCTTCATAGTTTCCATTACTTCCCTGGCTGAAACGCTTTTCTCAGCCCAGACATCGTAATCAGTTATCATCGCAACACAAGCATAGCATAATTCAGCTTCTCTTGCAAGAACACACTCAGGATACAGCGTCATTCCTATTATGTCAGCCCCCCAATCACGGAAAAGCTTTGATTCCGACTTTGTGGAAAATCGTGGTCCTTCTACGCAAATGTAAGTTCCTTCACTGTGCACTGCGACTCCTATGGTTTTTCCAGTCTTTATCAAGGCTTTGCGCAGTTCAGGACAGAAAGGGTCAGCCACTGATATATGATAAACTTTTCCTCCTTGATAGAAAGTATCTGCTCTTTTTTTCGTTCTATCTATGAACTGATGGGGAATGACAAAATCTCCTGGTTTATAATCTTCCCTCAAACTGCCCACGGCAGATGCTGCAATTATCCTTTTTGCACCAATTTCTTTGAGCGCCCATATATTTGCCCGATAGTCTACTTTATGAGGTGGAATTGTGTGATTTTTTCCATGCCTGGGAAGAAACGCGATTTTTCTTCGATCATGAAAGGCAATCGTGATTAGATCAGACGGTTCTCCGAATGGGGTATACACCTTCACATTCTTTTCTTCCATGAACATAGAAGGATCATATATACCAGTGCCACCTATTATCCCAATTTCCAAATCTTCTTCTGCCATTCATGGGTCACCCTAGAATTACTAAACTGACAACAGTACCTTTTTAGCTTTTGTAGGATTGCCGATTCAGATCCTGCTACCACGCGTATACACATACTTTGGTGCACGCGCATTTTGTTTTTGAATAGAAAAGTCTTGCAGGTCACTCACGGGTAGAGGAGTTTTTTTTCTTTCTTGAAGAACAAGCACTGTGTAAGTGTCTATAATGTCCTTCGAAGCATAGAGTTTCAACAATAGAGAATTATATTCTGAAACGTCTTTCACCATCGCAATGGCTAATAATCCGTAGTCTTCGCCGGTTCTGTAAAGATCTGTAATTTCATTCATTGGTGCCAAAAAACTACGTGCCACATGGTCGTAGGAGGCTGGATTCACCTTAATCCTAACTATCAGCTTTGTTTTGATGCCCAGCTTCATCGGATCAATCATAATAGTGTATCTCAGAATAACGCCTCTACTCTCAAGTCTTGTTAATCTCTTGAAAACTGCCGGCTGAGACATCTTAGTTCCAAGGTTGCGTAGCAACCTGCTAATTTGCGTCGTCGAAAGCGGCCGTGGAGTTCTAACATACTTGGTTTGATTCAACAGAATTCCTAGGATGTTGAGATCGATATTGTCTAAACTTAAATCTCCCGTCTCTTTTTCGAACGGAACACCCGACTCTTTGAAGGTGTGGAT
>CP070636.1:1449325-1459717 GCA_020356305.1 Candidatus Bathyarchaeota archaeon
GAGACGTGGGCGGACGCCCCGACAATCCACAAACAGTTGCCAAAGAATTCATTGGACAAATCATCGTGATCTATCACCCAAAAGCAATCGCCGCCGGCTACACCCCAGTGTTGCACGCCCACACCGGTCAAGTTGAATGTACATTCGCAGAGCTCGTCAAAAAATTGGATCCACGAACGGGACAGACTGTTGAAGAAAAACCCGCGTTTCTGAAAACTGGAGACGGGGCAATCGTTCGACTCGAGCCGCTTCAACCAATCGCTATCGAAGCCTACAGCGATTTTCCAGAGCTCGGAAGATTCGCGGTGCGTGACATGGGAACAACTGTTGCCGCAGGAGTAATCAAGGAAATCACGGTCAAGGGGTAACCACTAGGCTAGATCGTGATCGTTCCTTTCTCCGATCTTCCTCTTTTGTTTCTTTCACCTTAAGGTAAGAATTTAAATAGGTTTGTATGTAAGAGCAGAAGAATTCCCTGAAGGATACATATTAGCCCAAGGGTGATTGACACAGGTCTAGATGCTAAAATCATTCCTATCAATCGCAATATGTCTTCGATGAACTTGAATAGAGTATACACAATTAACGCTGGGAGTAGAAAGATTATCAGGTAAATCCACGTCGACGATATGCCGAGAACGTTTTCTGGTAAAGGAAGATATAGAAAAACGTATCCAACACATACTCCACCGATGAGTAAGGCGATCAGTGCTGCCCAAGGGATATCCTTGATCGGCTTCAATACTAATGCCAGCCCAGTGGCGACTAATAGGTATCTCGTATACGCATCGGGCAGTGGTGGCGACCAAATCACTGCCGCCGTAACCATCAACAGAATTCCCACGAAAAACCCGAAAAAAGATGCAAGTTTCACGATCCTGCTCAACGGCTTGGCCGTTCGAGTTAACAACCATGAAGACGCCGCAAGGCCGCCAAGTATCAAAATGTATGGCACATAATCGGCTAGCACTGCCAGATTTGTTAGGGCCATTTTTTTACCTCATAAGCTTGAACTAACTCTAGTATTGTAAGCCTATATATAATTAGAAATAGAATCGACCTGGGGAGCTACGGAGTTTTCAGCAATAATTGTCCAATAATGTCGGTGGGATATCTGTCCAATGTTGCAGGCACGCTTGTTTGACACGGTTTCTGATCAGCGTGATGTTGCCATCAATTCCAAAAGTAGTTCCGACTATCGTGCGGGCGTTTGGTTAGATGTGTTTTACAGTTGGGTGAAATTTTTAGTAGATGTAGTGTAGGGCCCTGTAGTCATCTTTGAGGGCGTTGATTAGTCGGGGGTCCAGACGTATAGTTAGTTTTCTTTGGCCTGTCATGTTTATGGCTTTTATAGTTAGGAATTTCATGTCCTTTTGTCCAGTTTTTGTAGGGGCCGAATCACCGCGTATCTCTTCAACGCCGAAGATTTCTCCATTGACCATTATGAGAAGGGGCTTGCCTTTCATGTTTAGTTTGGCCATTCTTATCTCTCGCTGCTGATTTCTTCAAGGTCAATTAGTCGGGTGTATAAATGGACTTTATTTCTTTTCTATACACATTTCTGTTTTGATAACATGTATTCCTCATCATCATGCACA
Source organism: Candidatus Bathyarchaeota archaeon (assembly GCA_020356305.1). The sequence goes on from CP070636.1 coordinate 1,450,924, forward strand.
AATGAGTGCTTTGCGACCGTTCTTTTATGGACCTCTCAAAAAAGCATTCTTGTGCAATGCATGCGCATGCGAAGCGCACCAAAAAGAATCGGCAACCATGAATGCAAAAGAGAAGACAAATGGATTTGTTAGACCTACTTCTAGTATACGTACTCTTAGTCATCTCAAGTATGTTCTGGCCTGTATTAGATCTTTCATTGTGTTAATGGTGAACCACATTCCGTGGTAGATGTACCCATGGAGAATTCTCTTGTCAGCCAGTCTCTGCATTGTAGTGAATTCGAAATCACCTTTTTCCGGAAAATACTTCTCCACTATCGCTTTTTTGAACACGTGGTGTCCGGCGCTTACGTAGGAATCGAGGGTTGATCTATGTTGAAATCTTATTACTTCGGTTCCGTTGCCGAAGGTCACCCTTCCGAAAGGTAAGGTGGGTTTGGCGAGGAGAACTCCCGCTCCTTTTGAGGCATACTCGAAGAGTTCGTTGGGATCATAGAACACGATATCATCGACATTCATGACGTAGGCTATGTCTCCTTCAATTTGTTTAAACCCCTTTTTGGTGGCTCCTCCAGTTCCCAACGCGTTCTTTTCTATTGAGTACTTAACGGGTTGTTTTGTCACGTCTTCTCTATTTGAAGCGACCACTATGTTTTCAAATCCATTGGATAGAAGCCATGAGATTTGTCTGTCTATTAGGGTTTGTTTATTCATCTTGAGGAGCGGTTTCGGAACCCACGTGGCGGGTTTAAGCCTCCATCCCTCTCCGCCAGCCAAGATTATCGCTTCCGTCATTTTGTTTTCACCTGATGTACCTAATCGGATACTCGTCTCACTCAAGTTTAAGCTTAACTGTAGAATAGCGGTTTGCATCTTCGTAGACGCTGACGGAGTGAAGACAGAAAATCCCAGGGGCCTCCTTTTATCTACTCCAAAGACTGCGATTGATGTCCTCAAAAGTTTGGGAACAACACAAGGACGAAAAGGTAACATCGAGCCCCAAGGCTTCAGCAAGGTGTATAGCCTCCTCTGCCGGAAACGCTATGGCGTTAACTCCGGAACTCACCGCCAGAGTGTCGGTTTTCACTTTGTGTTCCCCCTTTGGTCTCATGCACCCAAGAACGATTGGGGTGTATGGCATCATCAGTCTAGCTGTTGTCAGTACTTTTGCTATGTTCTCTGGAGTGGGAGGATCAACGTCTTCCATGCGTGTTCCGTGTATCGGCATCAACGCAATAATTATGATCGCGCAAGGTGAGTATTTTGAGATCATCTTTAGCGCCTTAAATTCGCCCTTGAGCTCGCCGTAATGAAGTCCTACGAGAACATGCGGAACAAACGGGATTCTGAACTCATTTAAGAACATAAGAGATCGATCGTAAGCCTCCACGTTTACGTCTAGCTGGTAAGTCTCGCGTATCGTTTCGTCCGAACCTACTATGTCGATGAGGGCGGCGTCGACCTTCGCCTCTTTCAAACCTCTTGCCGTGGACAAGTCTACAACACCGGTGTGTACCACAATTGTCAGGTCAGTATCCTGCTTAACCTTTGCAATGGCGGCTATGAACCTATCAAGGGGAACAGAGCCATCTGGCAGGCATCCACCGCTGATAAGACAACCTGCAGCTCCATTCATCTCAAGCTTGGCGCAGAGGTTGATCAGGTCTTCAGGAGTGGTTGCTGGGATCATTGTGTTCAGAACCTTCCCGCCGCAGTGCTTGCATTTCAAAGCACATGAAGAACCGGTGATTGAGATAGATGGGAAAGCCTTCGGAGATGAGCAGAAGTAGCTTGTCTTGTAGTAGATGAAACTCGGAGCATAGAATCGAATTTTCTTCCCAAAGTTCTTCCAGCTAATGCTCCGAGCGGCAGCTAAGGCTTTTTCAAGCGCTCTACTATCCGCGTGTAACAGGTCTTCATAGCTATCTGTATTTTTCAATGTGGGGCACACCCATTATAGCAAGTATTAAGACTGTGCGTTCTTTAATTTATATATTGGAACATTACTGAGGGCAACTGATGAGAAAGGGAAGCTTTCCTGAGAAAATTCGAATTTCCATCGGCTCCGCGATTGTCTTGGGGTTGACGAAAGGCAGACTAGATGCCGCGCCGACAACTGTGTATTTGCTCACCTACCAGCCAGGAAAGTGTCGTGCCAACTGCCGCTTTTGTTCCCAAGCCCGAACAAGCAGAGGCAATGCAGACATGCTCTCCAGAGTCAGTTGGCCATTGTTTCCAACCGAACAAGTGTTTCGAAGGATAGAGCAGACCGATCGAAGAAACCCAATAAAACGCGTGTGCATCCAAGCGTTAAACTATCCGACGGCTTTGGAAGACGTTTGTAACCTCGCAAGGGAAATCAAGTCACGCGTAGGAGTGCCTATCTCCGTATCCTGCCAACCCTTGGATCAGAAACAACTGAAAAAGCTATTCGAGGCCAGCGTTGATCGAGTCAGTATTGCACTGGACACTGCAACCAAAGAGTTGTTCGACAGAGTTAAGGGTAACTTGACTGGCGGACCCTACGTGTGGGAAGAACATCGCAGAGCGTTGAAAGAAGCTGTGCAAACATTCGGGGACGGATCAGTGTCCACTCACCTCATAGCAGGGCTTGGAGAAAGCGAGAAGGAGATCATTCGAACCATCCAGTGGTGCGTGGACATGGGAGTGTATCCTGGCTTGTTTGCTTTTACGCCTATACCTGGAACCGCCTTGGAAAAACAGTCTCAACCACCTCTCAAGTATTACAGAAAACTCCAAATCGCACATTTCCTCATAACGAGGGGAAAGACACGATATGAAAACATGAGGTTTAATGGGGACAATCGCCTCACGGACTTCGGAGTTCAAGAAGCAGTAGTGTGGCGTTTGATCAAGACTGGCCGCCCCTTCCTAACCACTGGCTGCCCAAACTGCAACAGACCATACTACAACGAGAAACCAGGAGGCCCCATCTATAATTATCCACGACGCCCTTCTAAAGAAGAGATCACGAAAATAGAGAAAGAGATCGAAATGTAGACTTAAGGTAGAGAGGCTTTTCCCGCGCCAAGAAAGGTGTTGAAGCTTAGAGTCTTCTTACTACATGAAAAGCATTCTTCATATAAACAAAACTTATATCCAACATCAATATTTCTTCATCCAACGGTTGCCAGAATGAGCTAAGCGTGAGATTGTTTCTCTCGGCGAGATCAGCTCTTTTTGGTGGCTAGGACCGAGATAAGGACGAAAAATTAGATGCCGAGAAGGCCTACGGATAAGACCAGACACGTAAGACCGAGACGCTTCAGAAAGAGAGAGAAGAAGTACGACGCTATTGGTTTTCAACGGGCTCCAGTGAGGGTGGGGCAAGAGATCAACGTGGTCATTAATGATATAGGCACCAGAGGCGACGGAATAGCTCGAATACAAAACTTCTTAGTTTTCGTGCCCCAAGCCAAGACTGGAGAAAGGTTGAGAGTCAAGATCCAGAAAATTGGAAGAAAATTCGCTATCGCGGAGAAGATTAAAGAGGAAAAGGAGGAAAAGATTGAAGATTAAAGATTTGAGGGACGGATTGAGACAGGTTGACGTTGTGGCGAAGGTGATTGAAAAATCAGACACTCGCGAGGTTCGTTCCAGATACCGAGATGAAACATACAAGGTAGCCGATGCAGTAATCAGTGACGAAACAGGCTCCATAAAACTAGTTCTCTGGAACAAACAGATCGACCAAGTCAACGTTGACGACACTGTTAAAATTGAAAACGGATACATAAAGTCCTTCAGAGGCGAAATGCAACTGAACGTGGGAAGATACGGGACATTAACTGTTGAATAGAATAAACTTAAGAACCAAGTGGATTTTGTCAAACAAGAGATGGAGAGGTGAAAACATGCGATATGAAAGAAGAGATAGAAGACCTTATGGCCGTCGATTTCCTCCGAAACCAGTGGAAATGGGCAAAGAATATGATGTGAAGATCGAGGAGACAAGTCGCCGAGGCGAAGGCATCGCTCGAATCAAAGGCCTCGTAACCTTTGTTCCAAACACCAAACCGGGTGACCAAGTGAGGGTCCGAATAACGAGAATAAGTCGGCGGTTCGCTGAAGCAGAAGTTATAGGAGAGGCAGCAGAACCGGAAGAGGCAGCAGAACCGGAAGAGGCAGCAGAACCGGAAGAGGCAGCAGAACCGGAAGAGGCAGCAGAACCGGAAGAAAAGTAAAATCTTCCCAAGACTTTCTCCTCATTTGTCAACCAGCAACTGGACTCAGGCCTTCCATCGGTCATCCACGGCTCCTTTATTAATGAAGAAACCACAGAGAGAATTGGTCGGACAACCCTCTACATGGTTCCGGTTAACACAACGTCAGCAATATCGGCCTTGGTCTCATCCGATTTCAGGGTAGAAATGCGATACAACTGGTCACATGTTCTTCTTGCTTGTTTCAAGGATTTTGATATCTCTCTTGGCCAACTCGGTCATGAAAGGCTCGGGGTCGAAGCAGTTCTCTGGGGGTATTGTTCCTTTAACTTGGATGTCCCCTCTCGCCAGCATCTGAGCGGCAATCGATGCTGGAACTCCTACCGCAACTTCGCCGGCGGTGGCTTCCCACTCAGCTTTTGAGCGAAAAATTGAGTCCATAGTGTAGGAGACTTTTCTTCCATCTTTCTTTCCAATCGCTATGATTCTTGTTACTTCCGTGTCGTTTGGCGTTATCCCTTCTGGACAGCCCATTAGATTCTTTGAATCTAAGAGTCTCAGCAAAAATTGTCGTGGAGAAATTTCAGTGCCTTTCACTCTTAATGGTTCTTCGCTGGCAAGACCTGCATCTACGAGCATTTTGAGGTCGAGGAAGCCTGGCCCTCCTTCTTTCCAATTTACGTTTTTTATTCCCTTTTTCTTGAAGGAGACTGGGAAGGTAGCAGCTTCTGAGTGTATCGTGTAGTATTGATCCTGTGAGCCAAATGGTTCCGGAAACGTCATGGTTTCTTTGCCTGAGAGGGGTGGAACTTCCTTGTATTGGCCGTTTTCGAATATCACGGCAGGGATGGTCATCTCGTCAAAGAGTGTGGAAAGTGACCATGTTACAATGAATGGCGGTGCTCCCTCTGTGAAATCCATCCAAGTATCCCTTACAAGAATTGTGTCCACTGAATCCAGCCTATTCGCGGCGTACCTTGCCATGACGTTAGTTATCCCGGGGCATTCTCCCATGCCCAGTATAGCGGTTAATCCAGCTTCTCGGAATTTGCCGTTCAGCTTCAACTGTTTCAGAACCGTGTGAAAGAGGCCGCCGAGGTCAAGGTAGTGAACCTTTGCTTCCAGCGCTGCCTTCATTACGTCCATGTTGTAGTAATACTGAATGGCGTTGAGGGCCACATCGGCGTCCTTGAGCACTTTCACGGTGTCGTCGTGTTTAGTTACGTCGATTTGTGCGATAGAGACTTTATCGCTTCTAATCTTGTCAGCAAGTTTCTGCGCCTTATTTACGCTTCGACCTGTCATCACAACTTCAGATACCTCACGACTTTCAGCAAGATCTCTTACAGCGCACCTGCCAGTTAATCCAGTGCCACCCAAAACCACAATTTTCATTTAATTTTCACCGTTTTAGGTAGGTGTGCTAATTGTTTTTTAAGCGTGTTGGTTGTTTACCTGCGTTTCCTAAAGTAGAGCAAACCGTCTTGCGCGCACGCTGGCTGATGGGAAAACTCAGTTCAAGGGCTGCTCAGGATACGTTCTTTCCAGCATACACAGATATCTGAAAGGCTTGAGATTCAACGCAAAAAAGTGGAGATCACAGGCAGACTCCAAGACATGGGTGAGAGAACCGATATAGAATGGTGTGTGGGAGAAAGAGTACCGGCGAAAAATCTGAAAGACCAGAGACGCTTCTGAACACTCCCAGATTGGGTTGCTGAAAACCCTCAAATTGTAGAAGAATTATGGAGACAGGCTGGAAGACTTAGCACAAAGGATGGCGAGAAAACATATTCAAACCGAGGGCATAAAGGGGAGACTGATTCAATCGAGTAGGCAACAATAATAAAGAAATGCGCTAACTCGCTAGAATGCCGAACAGAGCTGAGCATGTTGATTGCAGATCTAGTCCTTCTTAACGGGAAGGTGATAACGGCAGATCCAAAGGATTCCGTGGCTGAGGCCGTAGCCGTAGAGTCGAGCAGAGTCGTCAAGGTGGGATCAAATCATCAAATCAAACGTCTAATTGGCAAGACCACTGCTATAATCGACGTGAGGGGTAAGACAGTTACGCCCGGTCTCATCGATACTCACGCTCACTTCGCCGAGAGTGGCATAAATCAGGTCTATGTCCTCAACCTCCGCTACCCGAGCGTCAAGTCCATAGCGGAAGCTGTTAAACTAGTAAAGACGCAAACTGAGAAGACCCCGCGAGGGAGGTGGGTTCAAGGGGCTGGGTGGGACGAAGCGCTCTTCGATGAGAGGCGGTACATAACCCGATGGGACTTGGATCCTGTATCCTCAGATCATCCTGTTCTTCTTGAGCACACCAGCGGCCACTACATCGCCGTCAACACGTATGCCCTCCATCTTGCGAACGTAACTAGGGACACACCGCAACCTAACGGCGGCACAATCGTCAAAGACCCCGATACGGGGGAGCCGATAGGGGTCTTCATAGAGCCTCCCGCGATGGACATCATTACGAACCTTGTGCCACCATGGACTGTTGAGGAAGCTGAAGCAGGGATTAAGAAGGCTCAGAAGCTCTTCTTGAGTGAAGGAGTGACTACTATCAAAGACCCCGGCGTAGGCGACGTCACTTTTGCCGCCTACCGAAACCTTCGGAGTCGTGGCGAGCTGAAAATGAGAATATACATGCTCTACACGGTAGACTCGCTCGCAAATACCGAGGAAGCGGTCAAACATTTGAACAAAGGCGGAGATAACCTCATGAAGCTGGGCGGTTTAAAGATGTTCCTTGACGGAAGCGGAATGGGAAGAACGGCTTGGGTACATAAGGACTGGAACAAAAACTTCACCGACAAGGATACGGGTAACAGAGGCTACCCAGTAATCAAACTCGAAGAGTTCAGGAAGATGGTTAAAGTTGGTCATAAGGCCGGCTTTCAAATCTGTGTCCATGCCATAGGCGACAGAGCGGTCGATGAGACTCTGTCCACGTACGAAGCAGCTCTGGCGGAAGTTCACAGGGAGAACTCAAGGCACAGCATCATTCATGCCATCCTCCCAACCAACAATGCCCTACAGAAGATGGAAAAGCTGGGCAACAACGTGGTGATAGAGACGCAGTCGCCCTTTCTATACTTCATAGGTGATAACTACGCCGGAAACTTCGGCCCTAACCGTTCGAGACGGCTGATACCGTTGAAGAGTATGTTGAAGAAGGGGATTACAGTAGGAAACGGCTCCGACTGGTCGGTCTGTCCCTTCCCGCCGCGATTCGGGCTATGGGGAGCCGTCGTGCGCAAGACTTGGAAAGGACTCTACGGGCTTCAACCATTTGGAACCGAGGAGAGCATCACTGTCAAAGAGGCTTTGCGCACCTACACGACGATGGCTGCTAGGTGCCTATTCATGGAAGATGCAATAGGCTCTATTGAGCCTGGGAAGTATGCGGACTTCGCAGTGTGGTCAGGCGACATATATACGGTTGATGTTGAAGCCTTGAAGGACCTCACGGTGGAAATGACAATTGTGGGACAAGAAGTGGTTTACCGTGATCCTTCAAGCAACATAGATGTTGCCGAAGCGCCCGAGAAAAGCTGTTGAAATGTGTGTATGCTAACTTTTTGTAAGTTTGAGAATCATTTTTTCTGCGCCTGTGTATTGATGTGTTGTGGAACGTTTTGCGCAAAAAAGGAACAAATTCCATGCACAGTGAATGCATGTATACTAACAAAGAGCACAAGTGTGGAGGGGATTTCCCTTGTGACTATTTCATTGAAGGTCCAATCCTGCCTCGTCGATGCGCGCGCGCTTTTATATGTCCCTCGCATATTGGATAGATGAAGAAGCGCGTGCTGAGGAAGATGGATTGGCACGTATAAGTCTCAGGAAGTTTGTCGACGAAATAAGTCACTGCCCAGATTGCAAGACTAACCCTGTTTTCTATTTGAGTTCTAAAAGAGTTCCTATATGTAGAAAGCATTGGAATATTATTGCAAATGAGCCTGTGGTATGGACGGAAGAAGGTAAGATTATCCTTTTGGCAGGGATCTGATTGTTAATATATTCAACTTCGAGTATTAGGTTGGAAAAAGAGGAAAGCTGGTATGGAGCTAGTAGTTCACTAGCTTCGTAGTGGTCTTGGTGCTCTGCGCGGGTTGTGGTCACTATGTGCAGATTTTCTCCAGAACTGGAAACTCTGCTACTAACTTCTTCGCACGCGCGTGGTCACGCATGAAGAACTGTCAAGGAATTTTAATGTGCGCACGCGTTAATTGCCGTCGGAGTAACTCTGATATTTCATCCTGATTTGTCAACCTAATGCCTTCTCGTCATCCGGCAGAGTAAAATGGTGTAAACAAAAATAAAAATTGATCTGCGGGCGCCAATCACGAGCGCGCATAAAAAAGGGAAGGTTAAGTGTGGACAGTGGAGTCATCGGAAGAAAGGGCTCTTCACGATAGAATCTCGACTGTTATTGTGTCGCTTCCTGCAAAGGATATTGCAGGATCATTGAAGAGTTCGCCCGTTATTGTTAGGGTGACCTTCCACCGCTTGTCTGAGATTTGACTCCCCATGTGGTGGATTATAGACCAGATATAGTCTATTGTAGCGAGTCTGTCGAACTTGACCATCAAATC
>CP070636.1:1459817-1469308 GCA_020356305.1 Candidatus Bathyarchaeota archaeon
GTAATCATTTTTTCTGCACAATTCTAACTAGTTCTCTTGGTTCTGCTAAAAGTTCTGACATTTCTCACATTTACTCGGTCTTCAATTCTTTTCCGCAGTTAGGGCAGAATTTTGCTTCTTCTGCTACTTCTCTTTGACATTGTGGACAAATTCTAGTTGTAACTTGTGATGGAGGAAGTTTTTCCTCTAAAGCTTCTTTAACGGCTTTTCTAGCTACATATTTGATAATGTAGTAGACTATTAGAATTGGCACTACCAAAAATAGCAAAGTGAATAAAATTAGAATAAGTTCTGACCAGCCAACAATAGCCATTTTCCTTCATCTTTTGGGTTAAGGCTCTTGTGAAACTATTGTGTGCACAAGTTGTATTAAAAGCTTAAAAAAGAACTTTCTAGTGTAGTGTTTACTTCATCTTGCTTGTTGTATGCATTCGGAATCCTGATTCTCAAGTCACAAAATTCTTAGTCGAATAAGAATACCCCGACCCAGAGGTATCACTAGAACTTAGACGTAAGGAGGTGAAAAGAACACATGAAAATAGGTAAGGACGAAATAGGAGCCATAGGTATCATAGGCTTAATCTTGGTTCTACTGGGTATGTTCTTGCTAGTTGACAACTTGCTATCTGGTGGCTTTCTATTGATATTATTGACGGGCTCAATTATGCTTGTTAGCGGAAGTGGCATGTACTACTCAGACCTAATTAATCACAGAAAAAAAGCTGAACAAACAAGCTACTAATCTCCCTCTTTTTCTGGTTTGCCCTAGGTCATCTTTTTTGAGCAAATTGAAGTCTTCTTGTTCATGCTTTTCCCTCTACTGCAAATACTGCAGTATATCATTCCAGGTTGCATTAATAATTTAAGGAGAAATGTTCTATGCGTGCAGTTCATGCATGCATGCAAATTAAGCTCTATTCACCCAAAGAAGTCACTGGTAGATGAAGAAGCCTCGCTGAATCGTATTGTGTCCGAACGTCTTAAAAATGTGCGTCTCCTTCAGTTGGTTGAAAAGCCCCGGTGGCTCAGCTGGTAGAGCAGTAGATTCCGTGGAGAAGCTGAACCTCGTAAGCGATCTTGCCTTGACAGCTACGGGTCGCGGGTTCGAATCCCGCCCGGGGCTTCCAAATCTTCCGTCTTAAACTCTGCTAAATATTGGAAAGGAGCTACACTTAAGAATAGGCTAACGCGTTTTTAACAAAGATTCAGGGGGGCGACTCGATGCGAAAGATTCCTGTGACGATGGCAACCCAACATGCAGATTCAGCTACCAAGCACGTCTTGATTCAGGAAGAGCCTGATGAAGCCATTTTGTGCTTCAAGAGGAAGGACGGGTTTGGTTGCGACGAGTATCTTGTAGATTATATGGGCAAACTGACACCTTACCATCAAGTTGGGCAGATAATTCGTAAGATTCGGCAGGAAACCAACTTTATTCCTGGTCGAGACGTTTTCGTCACTCCGAGAATCGTGAGCTCCTTTGAGGAAGAGCCCTTTAGACAATTAATGACTGTCTTAGCCATAATCGAAGGAATTCGCCATTGCATGCAACATTTCAAGGAGCAGGGTATAGTTGAGGTAGTTCAAGCAGTAACCGCGCCCACTGAACAGTTGAAGATGTGTAAAGAGCGATGCCAAAGTCTGTTGACCCTCGTAGGCAAACATTTACACATGTCTACCAAAGGCATGAACCTTCGCATCATCCCTCTTTTTGGAGGAATCGCAGAGCAGCTCTCGATCCAGCAAATTGTTCCTCCGTTAATCCAGGATGCAAAGATAGAGGACGATATGAGATTGTTCATCGGAAAGTCTGAACCGTCTCTTCTATATGGACATCCAGCTTCAGTTTTATCCTGTAAAATAGCAATTTCAAGTTGTCACAAGATCGAAGCTGCGAGCGGCGTAAAGGTTTACCCCATATTTGGCGGAGGATCGCTGCCTTTCCGAGGACACTTAACGTTAGAAAATGCCAGCAACTTTCTGGAAGAATACCGCGGTGTTCGAACATACACAATCCAGTCTGGCATGAGGTACGATCATGGACTCGATAAAACGCGGGCACTAATTAAAGAGATAAAGAAAGGCGTTGAAAAAGAACCATTAGACTTCGACTCTGATCAGCTTGCCAAGATCCAGCAAATGATGTTTATGTTCGCCAAAAATTATCTGATTGAACTGTCTGAGATAGCCGAGAAGGTCAGCATGATAGCTGACTACATCCCCGCCCAGCGAGACCGTCTGCTTGACGTGGAAGAGGTTGCCTACTACCGCGAACTTCGAAACGTTGAAAGCATTTTAAAATTATGTCCTGACAAGGAAGTTAGAAGAAGCATACTAGGATACACTTCGACAGCTTTTCGCAAACCTCCGAGATGGACGAATTTCGTCGCAGCCATGTATACCTGTGGTCTGCCGCCCGAATTAATTGGAACGGGCAGCGCTCTCAAGGAAATCAAGGAGACTATGGGAGAAGAGTGGGTTGAAGCTTTTCTGACAACCATAGTCCCCTCCTTCAAAGTTGACATAAAATTCGCCTCTAGATTTCTCGACAGAGATCCTAAACACAACATGTTATTGACGCGAAGACTGACCACGAGCATTGGCACATTAGAATCATTCGTTGAATTCGCGGAGCCTGACAACAGCTATATTATCCTTAGTCGAGTAGCAACCGCTTACATAAAAGACATGCTGGCTGGGAAAATCTCCAAAGCTAAAAAGTTGGCCCTGGTTATCGGTGAAAGTGGTGTTGCCGAATACCTCGACGGGACAAATCAGGAAAATCTAAGCCGGTTGATTCTCGACCTTGGAAGAATAAGGAAATCTCTCGCGTAGCAGACTGGCAAAAGGTGTATGTTCATGAGCATGTGGGTTGAATCCAAATTCAAGGGAAGAGCGAACTACTTTACTCCAGACAAAGACATGCATATTTCCGTAGAGAAAAGAGACGAACTTGTGGAATATTGCCAACAGTTTGTCAAGTACGAGGACGATGCATACCTTAACGGGTTAAACGTCAGACTTTACACCAACATGGAACACGTGCATGACTTCTGGTGTGATAATTGGTGGCCCTATTCTCCCGCTGTGAGACCACATGGTGTTGTTTATGCAATAGATGATGGTGGAAAAATCAACCTTAAAGACTTCTACAACAAGCCCTTGACCAATCCAGAGGTAAACGCAGGCGGCCTCTACAATCCGGATACAAAAACAGCCATAATTCTAAACACCAACTATTATGGGCAAACGAAACCCACAGCCCTCGGAATTTCAGCAGACATTTTAGAGGATCAGTTCGACATCCTCTCTGTTCACGGAGCTTCCGCAGCCATTAGAGGCAACGGTTACCTATTGATAGGACCGACGAACGCTGGGAAAACTACTCACTCCTATGGTCCGATAATCGATGATCCCAAAGGCGAGTTTCACCAGGACGACTGGATTTATGTCAGCTTTACAAATGGAAAGGCTATAGGCCATGCATCCGAAAGGAGATTCTATATGAGAACAAACTCTATGGAAAACTACCCTTGGCTGGAACCGATCTTTAGAAAAAGCAAATTAGAGAATGTAAGGCCTGACGATCCCACAGAGAAATTCTTGATGTCCCATCCCAGAGTGATGATAGATCCCAAACACATAGTGAAACCGGAGAAAGTTGTGAACGAAGTGAGGATACGAAAAACGTTTCTGTTGAAAAGAGACTTCCAAGATAATGTCGTCGCCAGGTCTATTGATCCAGAAGAAGGTGTAGAAATTCTCAGAAAAGCGCCGGAACAATGGTACAACAACTATCTGATCACTTATGGAAGGAGAAAGGAGAGAAAAAGAGCGGAACTATACAAAAAGTTGTTCGAGATCGCTGAACCGTACCAAATAAACGTGATAGCCCCTGTGGAAACCGTGAGAAAAATAATCATTAAAATTGCGGAAAGTGGTTAATCCCGCAGTTATTTGAAAAATATGTTCTATGGACAAAATTCTTGTGATCTCTTTCAGAGACTAAGTGACGCTCAGTAACACTTATAAGGGAAAATTGCAGAAAAAGGGAAGGACCCATTGAAGGAGAAGGGGATGGATTTTTTGAAAATTCAAGAAATGAAGCGCCGTGCCGTACGTTTGAGACGGTTGATCGACTCAAATGAGAACAAAGAGCGGAAGGCACAAATGCTTCGAGAGTATGCGCATCTCATCTGGCTGATCTGCACCCGCTCAAAAACCTAAATCACAGACTCCTCGACCTAATCCTTAGCGCCTCCTATAAAAAGAACGAATTCTGTAGCTTTTCGCATTATCATGACGTACATTGCAGCTCTAAATCTTAAGGGTTCAAGAACGATTCCGCCCAATGGCGCTCCGAATACGACGCGGGGCCTGTTCATGGTATGGCATTACTAAAAACCCCGCCGCAAGAACTCGGGAAATATCGCGCCTTCCTCTTTTGCAACTCGGGATTTTGCCAAAATTCAGATTGCAAATTCATAATCATTTTAAGTAGCGGAAAAACCAGTTTAAACTGTAGGTGGTACCGCAGTGAAAAGAACCATCGAAATCGACGTTCCCGATGACTTAAACGCCTTCATCGAATCACTGGCAACGTTTCTGAAAACAAAGCCAGACAACATAATTAGACGCACAGTAGCAGATGCTGTAAAAGCCATTCCTGAAAACGTGGAGAGACATCTGAATCCCACAAAACTGAAGAAGATCTATAAACTCAAATAGTTCTTTGCAGGCAGATCGATGGAGATATCTTAGCAACACCTCGGATATTCCGCATTTGGCACGGCTTCCCAGAGCCGTGCTTCTAAATTCATATTCTAGTTTCATAACCTTTTTTAGGAGTCCGTACCGATACCGACAACAGAACAGCAAAGGGATTGCGAAATGGACCTTCTACCTGAAAAAAGATTCGGGATCTTCCTAATTGGTGTCTCCGTTTGGTACATGGTAAACCTGATATTCTTTGACGCACTTAATCCAATTCTAACGATACCTGGCTCTGTAATATTCCTCGCTGGGCTCTGGCTTGTGCTATCACCCACAACGACAACCACCACAGCAACTATAGCCGCCACAACTCCTGCAACACCATCAGTTCCAATAACACCTACGCCAACATCAAGCATCCTTGCTCAGGTTCCTACAAGACCTACAACGAAACCTCGAAGAAGGCTTTCAACAAAGCCTGCTACAAAGACCACAAAGAAACGTGGAAAACCTAAAAAAATGACTAGCAAAACCCAAAAGACCATACCGAAGACTAGAGAAGTCGGAAAGGCGGCTGAAAAGAAGAGTTCATCAAAAAGGTAGATCATTAGCCAAGAAGACTTGGCGATTCAACCATTACGGATCTCCCCGATTCAAACAGCAAGCAAGTAAACTTTATCAAATTGCACTCAAACCTCAATTGGGTGTACAAGGTTTACAACAGAATAATTAAGACTATAATCCTCGCTATTGTCCAAGGCGTAACCGAGTGGCTGCCCATATCCAGCTCTGGGCACATTGTCATTGTGGAGGAGTTGACGGGCCTAGAACAATTGCCTCTCCTCTTTCCTGTGACGTTGCATTTAGGAACCCTATGTGTGGTCTTGGCAACGTTCTGGACAGACATTGCAGAGATTTTCAAAGCTTTGTTCCGGAGGAACTTCAAGACAGAAGAGGGAAAGCTAGCTCTGTACATCGCAGTAGGAAGTGTGCCCACCGCTTTGATGGGTTTCCTCCTCCGCAACATCGTTGAATCTTTATTCCATAGCCTTCTGACGGTTGCCGCGGCACTAATCATTACTGGCTCTTATCTCGTTGTTTCTGAAAGAAGAAGAGACGGGAGAGAAATGAACTATCTAGATGCGTTGCTGATTGGGATGGCGCAGGGCATCGCTATCATTCCCGGCATTTCCAGAAGCGGCGTCACAATAACTACGGGGTTGTTGAGAAGGCTTGAGAAACAAAAAGTGTTCAGATACTCGTTTCTGCTGTCGATACCCGCTATAATAGGAGCAATCATCACTGAGTCCATGAATCTGACCGCTGGCAATGTGGACACAGCTACCCTTCTGCTCGGCGTGGTAACATCCATGATCGTGGGCTATGCATCTTTGAAACTGCTGTCGAAGATTATTCTAAGAGAAAGGCTTCACCTCTTTGCGTATTACTGCTGGACCGTCGGCGCAATACTCCTCTTTTACAGCTTCTTGGGTTAGGTTTGAAGAACACGTAGAAACGAAACGGTCCTTCCACAATTCGTTGAGTTTTCGTGGCAGATTGTGAAACAAATAAGAGAAACTACGCGCCGTAGTTGTGTAGGGCTGTCAGAGAGCGGAGGATGTGTGATGGTATCCGCAAAAAAGTCTCCAAGCATTGTTTACTGGCTCGGGAACAACACGTACCTGAACATAACAAACGAGTGCTCTAATGACTGCTACTACTGCTTCAAAAGGTACAAAAACGGCGTTGACGGGTTTAATCTTAAACTACGTAGAGACCCCTCACCAAGAGAGATTACCCAACAGCTTCAAAGGGTTCTCAGCAAAAAAACTTGGGATGAAATTGTCTTTTGCGGGTTCGGAGAACCTATGCAAAGACTGAACTGCATCTTGGAAGTTGCGACATGGATAAAGAAACACTCTGCAGAAATTCTCAGGATAAACACTAACGGTCAAGGATACCTCTTAAATCCCGGAGACAAGGTGATCAGGAAACTAAAGAAAGCCGGCGTCGACAAGATAAGCGTAAGCCTAAATGCTCACAACAAAGAAACATACAACGACGTGTGTAGACCGAAATTTGGAAATGCCTTTGAAAACGTTGTGAAATTCATCGAAGACTCGAGCAAGGAATTCAAAACAGAAATAACAACTGTAACCATTCCCGAAGTCGACATTTCAAAAGTGCGAGATCTAGCCAGAAAGATGGGGGTAACGTTCAGAACAAGAGAATATGTACCCTGCTTCTGGTAAAGCTCATAGATCATGCGCGCGCACCTTCTGAACTCCGCTTCGAGAGCATGCATAATTTCTTATTGTTGGGAAGAACAGCACTTTTGGAAAAATTATAAAAGGGCTTCTTCTAACAATCTTTCTCTATGGAAAAAAAGAAGAGAATTGGGCTTCTCGCCTTACTGGTGTTCATTGCCGGAATCATTATGGCCATCATTGATGCGGTTGTAACCGTACATTATGATGTTCTCCCCGAACAGCCTTCAGCAAATTTCTCAGATCTGGTGATAAACGGTCCTATGTGGTGGAAAATAAATCCAGTTATTATCATAACCATCATATGTGTTGGAGTGATAGCATTCTTGCTTGGAAACGACATTGGAAAATCGACGAGTCTTTCAAAGGAACTGAGAGAACTTATGCCCGTGTTCCTTACATTTGTAACTCTTTCATTTTCGGGACTAGGTGACATAATATCACAGACATTCATTGAATATTTGAGGGGAAATAACCCGTTCGCTTGGTTACATCACGAGTGGTGGTGGACAAGGTTCATGCCAATTCCAGCGCTGATAGCTTTTCTAGCGGGCCACAGCGTTCCCCTAGGGATAGACATGGTGATTGGGTCTATTGTGGGAATCTTCATTCTGGCTGCAATGTGGTTCTACTACTATAAACACTAAAGTCTCATCTTCACATATTTTGTGATCCGCGCTGTCATTTGCTTCCTTTGTTTTCTTGTTAACCCCTTCGACGGTTATCACGCTGCTCTGGCCTAGCGCGATTGACGCGAAGTGAGGGACGCAAAATGCGCAAGTGTACTTGTGAAAGACTATTCTATTAGACAATGCACTATATGTAGCGCATGTATGGCGCTTCAATTGTCATGTACAACATATATAGCACGCGCTGATACCAAGACAATGATTTAAATCCATGTAATCATAATTAATATTGAGAAGAATGGGGATACCAATAACAAAATCACCCATCAAACCGCCTACCTATTATTCTATGAAGTCGATTGAAAAAAAGAGGTCCTTGGATCACAAAATAGGAATGTACATTGTTGATGACATGGGAAAGTTTCGACAAGAAAATTATCCTAATGACATATACACTATTAGACCCAAGGAAATCGAAGATAGAGTAAAGAATGCTGTAGGAGATAGTAAAGCAACTAGAAGGAAGATCATTCATGCCATCAAAGCGTTAACTTATGGCATGAGTGAAGACGATTTTTGGCACACAATTACTAGGAGTGGTGGTCGAAACTACTTTATTAGGGCCACTCCAGAAAATTTCCTATTCTTAAAACTCAGATTAAGATTAATTTAATCGTTCTAATTTGCTTGAATGGTGCGCGCCCGAAAGTATGGTGTCTACTTAAGCTGCTTCTATCTCTGCTTCTTTCTGCCTATGCAGTATGAATAGCACCCGTAACTCGGAAGATTTCAATCAATCACTCTCCCGCAAACTTTTATTATGTTCAAGCGAAAATTGGTAAGACGCTTTGAAAGCCAGAATAGTAGAAAGGAGGTGAAAGAACTTTGGGGAGATCTATGCTAAGGCTTCTTTCTAAAGAAGACATGGATAAGATCCATCGCGCTACAGTGAAGGTGCTGGAGGAGACTGGTGTCCAGTTTTTCCACGACGAGGCCTTGAACATTCTTGAGAAGAACGGGGCTGTAGTGGATCGGAAAACGAAGACGGCAAAGATACCGGAGTCCGTGTTCGATGAATTCAGGAAAAAGGCTCCAAGCGAATTGCCTCGATTTGATCGGAACGGTAGGAGAGTCCCAATACCCGAAGAGGATTTCTTTATTGACACTTTTGGTGATGGCACATATTTCACAGATCGAGATGGAACTCAGCGTCCATCCACTCTGAAAGACATTGAAAAGATAATGATTGTCGGTGATGCGCTGGAGAATGTCGACGAGGCGTGGGTGGGATCTATGCCAACGGATTTGCATCCAAATGTGCAAATAATCCATTCTTTGGAGGTACTAGTAAACAACAGTCCTACTAAACCTTTCAGTCTATTTGGAGAGAATGGGAATCAAATAAGGTACGCAATGAGAATCGGTGAGGCGCTGTTGGGAGGAATGGAAGAACTCAGGAAGACACCCGTCATAGTTGGTGGCGGGTGGGCTACTAGCCCCTTGATGCATGCAAATGATATTCTTGACTCTCAAATCATAGCTGCGAAGGAAGGATTCCCTACTTCCTGTGGAAGCATGGCCACGTCTATTACAACTGCTCCAGCAACATTGGCGGGAACCGTAGTGGTGTGGAACGCAGAAGTCATGAGTAGTCTGGTGTTGTCGCAGATGATAGCGCCTGGAGTTCCATTTCAGATCGAATGCTCTGGAACTGCCACAGACCCGCGGAGGGGATACTACCCTGTTGGAAACCCTGAGATGGCTTTGATCAACGCTGGCTGCATGGAACTGTCGAACTACTACGATCTCCCGTGTTTGGTTGCTGCTTGCTAGGCAGACGCCAAGATAGTTGACCCTCAGGCCGCCCACGAGAAAACAATCA
>CP070636.1:1469408-1477942 GCA_020356305.1 Candidatus Bathyarchaeota archaeon
CCCCAGTCTGGCCAGTTGTTTGTTATGTTGTTTCCAGAAATAGTGTTGTATGAAGAACCCTCGCCCACTATTCCCTTAAGGCATAATCCGATAATTTTGTTCCCAGAAATTATGTTGTTTCCAGAATTTTCTTCGAGAAAGATGCCATAAGGAATTGGAACTAGACCCTCTCTAGGTTCTGTAATGTTGTTTCCAATAATGGTGTTATGATAAGTTGTGGTCCCCATTTTGATGCCATAGTAGTCCGTTGCTGTTATGTTGTTTCCAGATATTATGTTGTTGTTTGCAGAATCATCTATACCAGACCCCAGACCGATTTGGATGCCAATAAACCCGTTTGTTGCTATGTTGTTTCCAGATATGGTGTTATGATGTGACAGAAAAACGATCGCGATGCCAACGGTAAAGCCCTTGATGTTCGTGTTTCGGATTGTCACGTTATTCATCATAGCTAAATAAAACCCATCTCCCCCTGAGTGGGGCGCCTGAAGCGTGTGTCCCTTTCCATCAATTATTATGTTGCTTCTCTGAACCACAATAGTATCGGTGATGTCCGCAGTAAAAGTATACGTGACGTTATCATCGCTCACAATGTATGTTGTACCCTCAACACTTCCATCAGCCTTAATGTAAATTGTTCCAGATGCCTTAACTGGTTGAATGTTAAATTCTAAAGTTAACACACTTACCACAATTAGTGTTATCATAAATCCTGATACTGTTTCTTTCTTCATTCCCCTTCCTCTTCATATTAACCATGGCAAAACGCGTATTTCTCATTTACGGAACAATCTTCTATATGACAGCCTTTTTGCAAAACCAAAACAGTGAAAAAATCTGCAAAAATCCAGCTCATTTCTATGTATCTAACTAACTAACAAACACCAGTGGTCAGTGGCACTGTTGCTGTGCTGTCTGCCACTGGCATGCATGCATGGTGCGGGGGGTGGGACTTGAATCCACGCGGACATGGAGATATCACCCAATCTCCCTCTTTTTTTGCGCGCGCGCTCAGGCGTCAGCTTTCAGAAGTTGGTTGGGTTAAATTTTAACCCCCAAACACACACATACATTTACTTCTACTTTTACTCTTACTCTTACTCTCTCTTACCCCCAACATTTTAGACATAGACAGATACAGAGACATATGTCACGCACGCGCGCAGCATAAATCAACAGCCAATCTTGAAAATCCAACACACTGACAGCTTCTTCACACGCGTGCGATTGGCAGCTGAGATAGAGTTTCCCTAGCACAGGCTCGAACCGACAACAGGTATAATATAAAACTTGTGACCATAACCACGGCTTACAGAAGGCGTTAATATATGCTGGTTCTCGTCCGTGAGATGCAACCAAACGAAAAAGAGGATGTTGAAAAACTCTTCGCGAGAAGCCTCGGCATCATTGACAGGATCGTCTTTCAGCTCTCGTTTGAGGATGCACAAAAAAGCGCACGGAAGCAAAGCGGAGGCACCTTGACTGCAGAGTACGACAGCAAGATAGTTGGAGCCGTCTCCATGCGAATCCAGATTGTAAAAGACAAGCGGACAGGCTACATCGATGCACTAGTCACAGATAAAGAGCTCCGAGGAAGAGCCATCGGCAAATCCCTAGTGGACGGAGCCATCTCATGGCTAGAGGAACACGGATGCGAAGTCATCTACGCCACAGCCGACAGATACAATTCCCCATCCTGGAACATGTTTATCCACAGAGGCTTCCATCTCTACGAGATCCCGCAGCAACTTAGAGACTACGGACTCAGCTTTCTACGATTGTGGCTCGGCGAATTCCATTTCATAGGCTTCGGAACGTTCTTCCTCAGACGAGACAAAGAACAGAGAAAGCCCCGTGAAACAGACGAAGTGTTGCATTTGCTGGCTGCCTTGCTAGGCGTGTCCATAGTGGGGTGGATACAAATACTGCGCAGCCAGGAATCCTTAACGCTTGCCCTCACACTGGTCGCAGTTATAGCGATCAGCCTCTTAGCTCACGAGCTTTCACAAAAGCTTGTGGCACGCAAACTCGGTCTTGAAACAACATTCAAAGCCTGGGGATCAGGAATACTCCTCGGCTGGCTGCTGGCGCTGGTCGGCGGCTTCTTCCCAGCATACGGCTCAACATACGTGAAACAGTTAGACTGGTGGTATGAACCCAAGAGAGATAAGACTGGAATCATCTTTGCCATAGGTCCGCTCGTCAGTTTGGCACTCGCCTTCGCATTCTGGACATTACCTACTCTCACGACCAGCAGCCTGCTCGTGGCGTCAGCAAAAGTAGGATACATGATTAACCTACTAATCGTCATCTTCAATCTAATACCAATACAAGCAGCAGGAGGTTTCGTGTGGGACGGAAAAAAGATACTAGCATGGAACAGGACCATCTGGGTCGCACTTGTCATAGCAGCATCCGCTCTGATAATACTTGACGCTCTCTTTTAGTCGACACGCTCTCCAACGCGAACCCGAGAGAAGAAACGAACAGGCATCCTCCTATGCCTATAAAGTCACAGCAAATTCGATGTGTGAAAATACCTCTAACGTCGCGTAGCGCACGCTATTCACGACAATCTCATTACACGTGCACAGTGATGCAAATATTGTGCAGAGTCGGGCTTACAATGATTCCACCCAGCGTTTCGTTGAGTGCACGAAAAGAACAAATAGTTAGGTACCTTCCATGTAGCATACGCAAAACTTGATTCGTCAGGAGTGGAACCGATGAACAAGAAGTCAATAAGAACGGAAAAAGATGTAGTTCGTTTCCTCTCGAACAAGACCGAATTTGAAAGAGAAGTCCTGGTCGCCACATTCAAGATTCCAAAGGGAAAAATTAGCACATACAAGAGGATAGCAGAGAAAATTGGCAGACCACGCGCCTATCGGGCAGTTGCTAGCGCGCTGCGAAAGAATCCGCTTCATCCCATTGTTCCTTGCCATCGCGTTATCAGATCAGACGGTAGATTTGGAGGAGAAGAAAAAAGGGCCAAAACGAGAAGGGCACTCGTGGAAAAAGAAGGAATACCTCTCAAAAACGGTCGAATCAAGATCAGTGAAGAGATCCTATTTTAGCACGAGCGTGCGCGACAAACGCTTTTGCATGCATGCACAAAACTGATAAATATTGCTGAACTAGCGATAGCCATCGAGTGATGAAGATGGGAGGTTTTGAAAAGCATTCTTTGATGCCGTTGTTTCGTGTCTTCTCTGAAGAGGCGCTTGACGCAATTCATTCGGCTTCCCTCGAGGTTCTAGAAAAAACCGGTATCAAAATTGTCCATGGCGAAAGAATCCTGAAGATGTTAAGGGATAACGGGTGCACCGTCGATTTCGAAAAAGGCTCGGTTCGGTTTCCCTCTCACATTATTGAAGAGGCGGTGAGGAAAACTCCGAAAACGTTGGTCCTGTACGGAAGAAACCCGAAATATGACTGTCAACTGGATGGAAGACACATTTACTTCACCACTAGCACCGAGACCACGAGCACAGTAGATCTCAAGACTCATGAATGGAGACCATCAACCATGGACGACTTGGAAAAGTTGACGCGGGTTACAGATTCTTTGGAATCCTATGCTGCGGGCGGTCATCTCACTACGTCGTTGGATAAGCCACCGCATGTTCGTTGCCTCTACGATTATGTTGCCGCGTTGAATAATACAGAGAAGCCTTGTGAGTGGTCTGTTTATCCGCCTGAACTGGCATCTCGACTAACTGACTATCAAGTTGAGATAGCCACTGCTGTTGCTGGAAGCGAGAAAAGGCTGAAGGAAAGGCCCTTAGGAGGAGGAGGTTTTTGCACAGAGTCGCCACTCAAATTTGAGGGAAGATATGTCGAAGTCGCGTTGAAGCTTGCAAAACTTGGGTTTCCCTGTTGGGTTTCATGCAATCCTCTTGGCGGAGCTACGGCGCCTGTGACTCCAGCTGGAAACCTTGCCATGACAAACGCTGAGATCTTGAGCAGCGTCTGCACGATTCAACTTGCATGCCCGGGCACGAATACGAGTCTTCATTATTACATGGGAAATCTGGATATGAAGACTGGCTTGTTGGGACAAGGCCCAGAAGAATCGTTTTTATATGCTGGCGCAGTTGAAGTCGCCAAATACTATGGATTTCACGCGAATGTCATCGGATTCAACAGCTCCTCCAAAATATCTGGGGCTCAAACAAGCTATCAGAAAGCAATGAGCACTCTTCTACCAGTGTTGGCAGGAGCAGATGTTGTCTATGGAGCAGGTGAGTTAGCAGGGGGAATGGCGGCTTCCTTTGAGGAGCTGGTAATAGACGACGAGATTTGTAGAGCCGTGTTGAAAGCAGTTCAGGGAATACAAGTAAACGATGAAACGTTGGCTGTAGATGTGATTGACAAAGTAGGTTCCGGCGGACATTACTTGGCTGAAAAACACACTTTGGAGCACTTCCAAGATGTACTCTTTTTCCCTGAACTAACGGATAGAAACAGCTACGACGCTTGGAAGAAGGCTGGAGGAAAAGGCATGGTTAAACGAGCCAGGGAAAAGGCAGAAGAAATTCTGAAAGAACATTGGCCAATACCGCTAGATAAGGATGTTCACAAGGAAATCCTTGAGATAATCAGAAAAGCGGAAAAGGAACTATCATAGCGCGCGCAAATCTTTTTGTAGTGTTGGGTTTGTGATGGTTTACAAGACGGTGAAGCTGAAGAACGGACGAACAGCTGAGCTTGAATGGTTGAAAAAAGAAGATTTGCCTGAGGTTGTTGAAGTATTGAACAGTGTAATTCGAGAGCGTGAGTATTTGGTCCCGAACGACGAGATAACGGATATGGAAGAGGAGCGCCGATGGTTTGAGCGAGGCAAAAAGGAGGGAATGCTTTACTTAGTTGCAAGAGTGGAGGGCAGGGTGGTTGGAGGCGCAAGCATACATCCTTACACCGATAAACGGGCGCATGTTGCAGAATTTGGCGTGTACATCCGAGACGGCTACCGCAACCTCGGGTTGGGAACGAAGCTAACGAAAACATTCATCGAAATTGCCAAGAAACAGGGGATTGAGATTTTACAGCTCTCAGTCTACGCCACAAACAAGAGAGCTTTTCACGTTTACAAGAAATGTGGATATGAAGAATGCGGCAGACTTGCCCGAGACACAAAATTTATTGATGGGACATACACCGATAGAATATTGATGGAGCGACCTTTAAAGTAGTCCACGCATTCTAGAAAATCAAAACACTATATGCGTGCGCGTTGCTTTCCCGTCGAACTCTACACACGCGATGTTTCGGTATGCACTTGGCCGCGCATATGTGGATAAATACGATTGTGACAAGTTATGATTCACTGTGGAAGTATTGTAATGCGTGTGGTTATTGTCGGAAGTGGAGTGGCAGGCGTTACAGCAGCCAAAACCACAAGAGAAACCAACCTTGACGCCCAGATCTCCATCTACACGGATGAAAATCACTTGTACTATCCTCGTCCGAGGCTATATGAGGTTCTCGCCGAGAAAGCGAAACCCCGAGAAATCTACATGTACTCTGAGAAATGGTATGCAAAGAGAGGCATTAAGATTCACTTGAACAAGAGAGTGTTGGGAATTAAAACGGCGAGGAAGGAACTTCTACTGGAAGATCGTTCAAGAGCAAACTATGACAAACTTCTCTTGGCAAACGGAGCTCATCCATTTGTACCACCCATAAAGGGCGTGGAAAAAACCGGTGTTTTCACCCTCCGCTCCATCGAAGACGTCTTGACCATAAAGGAATACGCGAAGAACACAAGGAAGGTCATCATCATCGGAGGCGGACTTCTCGGTTTGGAGTTTGCCGCATCTTTGAGAAAACTCGGCCAGCAAGTCGACGTTGTAGAAATGCTCCCAAGACTGTTGCCACGGCAGCTCGATCAGGATGGAGCAACAATTTTGAAAGACACGATTGAAAATCTTGGCGTAAAAATTGTGTTAGGAGTCAAAACAGAGGAAATCTTAGGCGAAGAGACGGTTTCTGGCATTTTGCTTGACGATGGAAAAGAACTTTCAGGCAACCTCGTTCTGATCTCTGCGGGAGTTAGATCCAACACAGACTTGGCTGCAGAAGCGGGAATTAAGGTAAATAAAGGAGTCGTCGTTGATCGATATCTGCAAACCAGTGTCAACGACGTATATGCTGTTGGAGATGCAGCGGAATCTGAAGGAAGAGTCTACGGCATAATCCCGGCTGCCATAGAACAGGCAAAGATAGCAGCCGTGAACATGTTGAAACGTGAAAAACATGTCTACAAAGGCACGATCCCATCTAACACATTAAAGATTGTTGGCGTAGATCTAACTTCGATGGGATTAGTGACTGCAGAGGGGCCTCAGTATGAAGAGATCAAAAAAATCGACAAGGAGAAAGGCGTCTACAGGAAGATCGTTTTGGAACAAGGGAAAATCGTCGGAGCCATAGCCTTGGGAGATAAAAAGGGCATTACGTCGATAAAGAAACTGATGGATCAGGAAGTAGATGTCGCGAAGTACAAAGATTTCCTCTTGGAAGACGACTTTGACTACAGAAAAATCTTCTTGTAACCCAATCTGCTCGCGCGCAAGTCGTCGATTGTTGCCAGCGAAGGTTACTTGAGTTTCCCAAACTTGTTTCGGTAGACCAGTTGCGAAAGTCCTTTTCTATCCTTTTCTTCCATATACTTCGGAACACCAATAGGTAACAGCGATACTACTCTGTGGGTCTTTGGAATCTCTAGGGTATTTTTTATCTTTTCCTCAGAGGATCCTTTCTCCTCTTCGATGTTGAAGATTCCGATCCAACACGAGCCGAGTCCCAAGCTATAGGCAGCCAAAGCCATGTTTTGTGTAGCTGCCGTGCCGTCTTCAACAAAATGGAAAGTATCTTCGCTAGGATCAACGGAGACCACAATACAAATAGGCGCCTCCTGCACTCCTGCTTCATAAACTGTGGGTGCAAATTTGCTGAGACTCTCCTTGATGGATGGGTCTGTTACAACTGTAAAGCTCCAGGGTTGTTTATTAAGCCAAGATGGCGCCCATCGTCCTGCTTCCAGAATAGTTTGAATCTGCTTTTCTTTTAGCGGAGTGGTTTCAAATCGTAAGACGCTTCTCCTTTTTCTTATCGCCTCTAGAACCAGATTAGTCACAGTCTCACCTCAGTAATTCAGTGCTTATCCATATGTATATAAACTTGAATACAGTCATGCATGTGCGCGCGCGTCATGTCGAGAAGAAACTGAAACAGAACTACCAATGAATGATGGATAAGCTGGAAAATTTCCAGAATTTATATAAGCAATACATGGAAGAAAACTAAGAAATGTTTCTTTCGCAAAAATGAAAGGAGGTGTGTGTATGGCATCTAAAAAGTTGATGGAACTACTGAATAGAGGAATAGCGCGAGAACTTCAAGTGTCCGTTCAGTATATGTGGCAACACGTCATGCATGCATTTTTTTGGAGAAATTGCGAAAGGCATCGAAACACCGCGTTTGAATTTGAACCCTCGCGGACATTGAGATATCACCCAATCTCCCCCCCTTCTGCTTCTTTAGAGTTTTAGTATTTGAACTCTCAAGGCTAGAGACATCCGCCGCAACTTTCCCATTTTTCTGTTTTGCGATGTATTAGAATTCCTTGCCCCCGCACGCAAAGGTTATATCTCAAAGTTGGTAGCAAACCCTCGAGAGGATCGAGACAATTGTTTGAGAAGATTTTGGTCCCATTTGATGGTTCTGAACATTCACTGCACGCATTGGAAAATGCTGTTCAAATAGCTAAAAAATTTGACGCAAAAATCACATTAATCCATGTGTATTCAGTTAATTTATGGCCAATTGGTGCAGGGGACATTCCTGAATTAACTGTTACAATTCCTGTTGGTCAAATACTTGAAGCAGCTCGTAATGCTGGTGCCACCATTTTGGTAAATGGTGAAAAGAGGGCTAAGGCTGAAGGAGTGCAAGTTGAAAAATTGTTGAAAGAGGGGCATACGGTTGAGAAGATACTTAGGACGGCTGAAGAAGGCAAATTCGATTTGATTGTTGTGGGTGCAAGGGGATTAAGCACGATAAAGGAGATACTCTTAGGAAGCGTAAGCCATGGAGTGACAAGCCACGCGCCTTGCCCAGTTTTAGTGGTGAAGTAGACGAATATCCCAATTCACGGCCATGATCAAATGCATGCAACCTATCGCAGTGATCCGCATTGTAGGGAACCGTGCCAGCTTGGCAGCCAGCATCCTCCGGAGAAGAAACCGAGAAGTGTATACCGTGCATGCATGCATTCTGGGAAGGAGTTTACTTTAATTGCCGCTTTTTTCTCCGCATCAGAACGATTGTTACAATAATACTTATCACAACTGCGGCGAGTGCGCCATAAACTACCAAGGTCCAAATTGTAGAGTCTGATTTTTCGGTTCTTTCGATGTTTACTGTCTGAGAATTCGTTGATTCCACATTACCAGCAAGGTCATAGGTTCTATAGTAGATTGTAGTTTGTCCTTCGGCGGAAATAGCAAAGGGCGCTGCATAAGTGGTCC
>CP070636.1:1478042-1484622 GCA_020356305.1 Candidatus Bathyarchaeota archaeon
ATCGCATGGTTTTCTGAAGGAGTTCTCTGAGTCCCTTCACGTTCAGATAAGTCTCTTGTTGGCCAGCGAAAGAGGCACCGGGAAGATCCTCAGCTGTAGCGCTTGAACGCACAGCGACGAACACTCGAGTTGATTTCGTTCTCTCGCCCAATTTCTTATAGGCTTTCTCGATCGCTTCCGTGATTTCACGCGGCATTGGTGTTGATTCAATTGTCTTTCGAACACCTTTTGAGGCTTCATTGTATTGCTGAGGAACGTTGGTGTTGATGACAGTCTCGTCGATGATCTTGTAGATTTTTTCGGCAATCCCCGTTTGTGTGATGAATTTTTTGTAGGCTTGAGCGGTAACCGCGAAGCCGGGGGGGACTGGTATTCCTGCGCGAAGCATTTCACCTAGGTTTGCTACTTTGCCTCCAACGGAGTCAATATCCTCTTTTCCTATTTCCTCAAACCATAGAGTAAGCTTTTCTTTTGACGACTCGTTTCGCAACGGAATGTCCTCCAATTAATCCGCTATTTTCTCAACAACTATTCGAGAGGTTATAGGCAGTTTGGCTCCTCCCCGCTTCAACGCTTCTCTAGCAGTTTCAAGGCCGTCTTCGTTTATGTCGGCTATTATGACAGTCTGGTTTCGTTTCACTCGTGCAGCGGTTCCTATAGGTTTTCCAAACGACCTTTTCATTCCGTCCTGCAGTCGATCAGCATGAGCCCCGAAAATCATCTTGTTTTCTCTCAGCACTGTGTGGGGGTACGGCAAAATTCGCAAGCAATAATTGTCCCCTAGCTTTTCAGAGAGAACCCGATTTGTTGCCACACGCGCTGCTTCTAGCGCGTTGTGCCGAACCTGTGCTTCTTTATCGGCGATCAGAAAGGCTTGATACTCAAATCTGGCCGTGGGATCTCCCATAGTGAACTTGGTTATTTTTGGTTGAGGAGAGCCTCTGATATACTTTTTTCTCGTGTAGGATTGCCCTTTTACCCTTCGATAGTTGTGTGCTTTCATTATCTTTCCCGTTCGAGCTTTCGTATGCAGGATATTTAAAGGATACTCTAGTACCGTTGTTTATTAAAAGTATGGACTCGCAATAAGGGTGCCGTGCGCATGGCCGTACATGTGCCTGTTTCTGAGCCATGTTTTGGCTAGTTCATCAAAATTTGGAAAGATCCTCTTCAAGATCGGAATGTACATCTTTTTTTCTTCTTCAGTTACATATTGGAACTGGTACTCTCCAATGTAGGGAGAAGGTTCGCCCTCTCTGTTTATGAATTCGAAGTGCATGAAGGGGTCTCCCCTCTTGATTGTTATAGGTTGCCTTTCATTGCTCAAGTTGACGAGTTCAAGGGCGAGTCTCCCAACGAAGCCGCTGTGAACTTTGGCGGCGTTGAGAAACGACAGTCCCATTCTTCCGTATTTGCTCTTCGGCGTGAGGTGTGCCACGTATTGGGGCGGGGTGAACACAACCTCGTAGGAGATAAGGTTCTTGTGCTCTAGGTAATGTAGTGTTGTTTCCTCCTTCACTGTTAGAATGTAGCTGTCACCGTCTAACAGATTGTAGTCGAATGGGCAGATACACTTGTAATTCTCAGTAAGCTCCACCAGCTTGTTCTTACCGAGGATACACATGAGGTTCTCACCTTGACGTAACACTACCTGCCTCGCGTGATAAAACACTTCTTTGCCTAATGCCAACTATCTCAGGGCGAGAGAACTCTGGTTATCTCGTTGGTCAGGGCCCCGAAGTCTTCTGGAGCCAACTCCCGCACCCTCTTGTCGTGAAAAAGGAGGGAATCTGCTAGTCTCGCCATGTCTGCTTTCCTCACGCGCCCGTGCAGAAAAGGAACAATGGCATTTCTTACCTTCTTGTTTCTTTGGGTGAAGAGTGTCTGCACAAGTTTGAAGAAGGCTTCTTCATCCTCCACGAAGAACGGTGACTCCTGCCTCGGCTTCAAACGCACCACCGCAGAGTCTACGTCGGGAGGAGGATAAAACATGCTTCTAGGCACAGGGTCTAAAAACTCTGCCTCTGCTCGGTAGTAGGTACCGACGGTCAGCCTTCCGTAGTCTCTGCTGCCCACCGGCGCGGCAAGTCTCTCAGCAAACTCCTTCTGAAACGTTAGCACAGCAGAGTCAAACCTTCTCTCTAGAAGCCAGAACAGGAGGGGGGAGGAGATGGAGTATGGAGGGGTGGAAACCACCTTGTTGAACCGTGGAACAGAGACGGTTAGCACATCTCCCTCGATAAGATTTACGTTCTGCAGGTCCCGAAGCTCGTATCTCAGTATTTTGACCAGTTTGTGGTCAATTTATACGGCTATAACTCTCTTGCATGTCGAGGAGAGAAGTTGCGTTAGAAACCCTAGTCCAGCTCCCACCTCCAGAACGGTGTCCTCTTCACTTATAGAAGCGTAAGAGATCATCTTCTGCAGCAGTGCATGGTTTATAATGAAGTGTTGCCCTAAACGCTTCTTCGGAAAAACCCTGTGGAGGCGGAGGAGACCTCTCGTCCTCTGAAGAAGGTTCATTGCCCTATCACTAGGGCACCCGCGTGAAGAGTCGGTGTTTGCTTTCGCCTGCAAGTTCCTCCAGAATCCTCTTCGTAATCAGTTTGGCAGGGTTAGGCAAGTTGGCGCGCTGCTGCAGATCGTTGAAGTTTTGGAAGGCCTTCTTCTCCCGTTCGTCAAGAATTTGCCACATATACTTCTTTCCAATGCCTGGAAGTAGCTCTAACGCGTGCATTCTAGGCGTGATTGCCTGGGCGGTGTTGAAAAAGTCAATGAACCAGCTTTCGCGATTAAGCACGATTTTCTCCACAGCCGCAGCTAGTTCCATCTTAGCGGTTGCAGTCAACTCTTCGTAGCCGATTCGACCTATGATATACGTGATTTTTTTGCGAGATTCCTTCCCAACGTAAACCCTTTCAAAAGATGGGAGGACAATACCCTCTTTAACGATTGCTTCGAGGAGAGTGAAGTACCCTTCTCCAACGACCTGAACTAGAGCGCCTGCTCTGTAACCTGGTCTGGTTCTAGGTCGTCCGTGAGGCAGAAAATCAAGAACGTATGCGTATTCTTCGTACCTTTTCTCCATGCTCTCCTCGCCCACACAGTAATAGACTAGAAGGAAAGTCCTTATTCCTTTTTTCTATAACCGTCCAAAAAGGCTAGGATTTTCTCCAGCTTGGAGGTCTCCACGATCCGGCGACCGCCGGCCAGAAACACTCGTATTTCCTCCACACTCTCTGGCATACAGTTAACAACTTGGACAGCCTCCTCCTCTTCCAGCTCAAAATTCCCTACTAGCTCGGCTACGAGCTTTTCTGCCGTATTGGCATCGACCTTGGAGAATTTAGAGGCATAGTCTAAGGATCTTCGCTGGAACTGGTCAAGTTTTTCCTCACCTATCGATTCCAGCAATTCTTTTACCTTGGGAATTGTGACAACCCGTTCTTTAATCGCTTTCCTAGGCATTTTCAAGCCTCTCTATGGGGTTCGAGGTGTTCAGGTCGCACGATGATCTCTTTAATTGCTTTTCCTTGTGTCACGCCGACGACGTAGGCTCTGCCTTTCTTGCTAGCTATGACGCCAATTCTTCCTTGATATCTCCTGTGAGGCATGCCCCCATGGACGCTCGGGTCTATCTTCACTACCACCTTTTGCCCCGATTTGTATTCATAGAGGATCTTGCTGAGCCCAGTTTTGCCTCGGTTTCTAGGTTTCTTCTTCAAAAGCGTACGGGTTTTTTTTCGGTAGCCCTTCGATTTTCTAGGCATCAGCCTCCCCTTCTGATCACGTTTAAGACGTCAAGCTCCAGAGGCTCGGCTCTGGCACTGACCATGTCAGTAACGTTGGGGTCAGTTCGACCTTCATCGCCTGTAATCAACTCTTTTATGTATAGCCCACCTTCACAGTGTACTGTTATCTCCGCACGGTTGGGCGACAACCTCTTTACCTTTGCCTCATATATGTACTTTTCTCGAACCTTGTCCGCTCTCCTATGCAATACGCGTAGGGGTGTTTGTTGACGGACCATCGCTCTAGTCAGCCGTTTCTCCAAGGTTTCCAACTCGATCTCCGTGAGGTTTCTATCAAACTGGACTACGGTTCTGTAAATTTTTTCGCCTGTCTCAGTTTTTTTCAATCCCCTTACAGTGTCTCTGTCACCAAAACGTAGGTTTAAAACCTTCACCTTGTCCTGCGCTTGGCTGTTGATTGCTCCTGTGAGATCATGTAAGTCAATTAAACGTTTTCTAGGCTTCTTCACTTCTATAACGAAGGGTCTCCCGCTCCCCAGCATACGAGCGTCAACGTCTTCACGCCCTGCTACGTGAAAAGAAGCCTCTTCTCCAGCTGTCCTGTCTAAAGTTGGCCCAGAGACAAGTTCTTCAACCGATTCTTGATACATTTTGCCAGTCCCGTTGCATCGTAAACAGCCCTTCCCCCCACACTCTACACATATCCATCTAGACTGGGGTATGCCACGGACTAGTTTTCGGTATCTCCCTGCAATGTAGAGTGGATTCGACTTAAGTTTGACTTTTTGGGTGAAAGGGTTGACGAGAATTACCACGTTCGGTTTTTTGTGGTCTACTGGTTTTTGTGTGATTGTGGAGATTCCCTTTCCGATATCGCGGCTGAAGTTGTTTCGCATACTTTCTCCGTGTTTCACCTGAAATTCTGCTCTAAACTCGTCTTCCTTCTCCTCTATTTCAGTGGGTAGTTCCACTCCTACCAGAAACGTGGCATGCTCGTAGGCTTCTAATTTCTTTAGAGATAATGCCACTAATTCGTCTATGGATTCAAACTGGCCGTGGCATAAGCAACATTCTTTCCGTTTCCTCGCTCTTTTTCTAAGCCTTTTCAGTATTTTAGCTGCCATGTCAGAGGAGGCGTTTACTGTAAGGATTCTAAGAAGCGAGAACCCTTCTTTCTCCCCCTTCAGCGCCAGCCGATGCCCTTTCATTACTAGGAGGATTTTCAGAACTTCGCCACGTTTTTGATTGTCTAGTCCATATCCTAGGAATGCAAACTGTCTCCCTAGACAATGGTTACACAGTGAATATTTCTCCAACATTTTCTGCGCTTTTTCAAGAATCTCCATAAGTTTACCTCTTCAGGCTGCTTGTTTCCGCAGCGCTCAAGTTTCGGGTCCTCTTCATGTCATCTTCGGAAATTTTTTCCCGAAGAATGGAAACCTTTTCCTTCGTAAGGTCTTCATCATCTTTTTCATCATGGAATACTGTTCGAGAAGCTTTTTCACTTCCTTTTCAGTTGTGCCGGAACCGCGTGCCACACGCCGTATTCGAGATTGCTTGAAAATCTTCGGCTTTTCCCGCTCTTCATTGGTCATGGATTGGATGATCACTCGCCATTTTTCTAAGCTGTCTTGAGCCGTTTCCATTATCTCGTCAGGTATGTTATAGGAGAGACCCGGAACCATCTTTATGAGGCGTTTAAACGGGCCCATGCTTCTCATCGACTCAAACCACTCATACATGTCAGTGAGAGTAAATCTTCCGCTCAAAAAAGCTTGCATCTTTTTTTCGGGCACCCTCACCTCTGCCTCCCGCACCTTTTCTAAGAGGCTCTCAAGGTCGCCCATTCCCAACAGTCTGCCAACAAATCTTGAAGGAACAAAGGATTCTATGTCATTGATTTTTTCGCCTGTTCCAATGAATTTTATTAGCGCTCCAGTTGCTGCAACTGCTGAAAGGGCGCCTCCTCCTCTCGCAGAGCCATCGAGCTTGGCAACGAAAATAGATCCGATCGGCGTTGCTTCTTGAAAAGCCTTAGCCTGTATCGCTGCTTGCTGGCCGATTGTTCCGTCGACCACCAGAATCGTTTCGCCCGGTTTGATCGCCCTCTCCAGCCTCTTCATTTCGTCGATTAGGCGTTTCTCATCTTTATGTCGTCCGGCTGTGTCGATGATGATCACTTCCCAACCGTCAAACCTCTTCAGGCCTTCCAAGGCTATTTTTGTGGCATTCTTTTCTTTCGGGTCACCATATATTGGGACATTTGCCCGGCTAGCTAATTGTTCGAGTTGCGCGTAGGCGCCTGGTCTAAATGTATCCGTGCAGATTAGCGCTGTTTTTAGTCCCCTCTTTTGGAAGTATCTCGCCAGTTTTGCGGCGCCGGTGGTCTTGCCCGAGCCCTGAATCCCTACTAGCATGAGGATATTTCTCTTCCCTATCTCTATCTTTAACGGGGCCGGCTTCTCTCCCAAGAAACGGGTTAGTTCTTCGTAGACAACTTTTGTCACGTGTTCTCTTCTGGAGATTCCTGGGGGAAGTTTCTCCTTCAAGGCTCTGTCTTCTATGCGTTTAGATATTTCTAGAACAAGCTTAACGTTAACGTCTGCTTGCAACAAAGCTCTCTGAATATCTCTAGCAACTTGTTTGACGGTTTCTTCGTCTACAACCGGAGCTCGAAAAACTCTTCTCAAAGCTTCATATAGGGAGGAGCCGAGATGGTCAAGAGCCATAGTTTCTCTCCATCCTTAACACTGAAATCGCTCTTAAATACATATTAGTTTGTTCACCATTACTCTTTTTCCTTGTTTTCAAAGAATAAAGATCTTGTG
>CP070636.1:1484722-1487448 GCA_020356305.1 Candidatus Bathyarchaeota archaeon
CAGCCTCTCAAATTCTCCTTCCTAGCTCATTTCTCGAAAAGCTTTATGTTGCCATTAATCATTTGCAGATGCCGTTTCTCATTTCTTCGAATTCCTTCAAGCAGCGCATTGATGTCAGGATGTCCTATTTTTTCGATGTGACTTGCGTATCTTTCTATAGCCTCCTCCTCAAGCCTCATTGCAGCTCTCAAGTAGGCAAGCACCCGGTTCTTTGACGTCGTTTCACGACTCAAACTACCCACCTTCTGCGAGGTATCATGCAACGCAAAAATAAGAATTGTGTACGATATCTAACAAATGCGCGGGCGTTAGGAGACTTCGAATATCAGCTCTTTTCCTTTGTTTCCAACGGTTCATGCATCCGTGCTCACACTCATACTCTCTCTATATGCACATATGACAGAAGTAGAAGCTAAAGAAACATGCGCGCGCATGCATATGACAACAGTTAAGTGAAGTTTTTGAGTTTTAGGTGTTTGAGAACTCTCGGAAAAAGTGACCAAGGCGTTGCTATGTTGATAGACTATCACATTCACACGGCGATGTCTGGAGATGCAAAGGGCGA
Source organism: Candidatus Bathyarchaeota archaeon (assembly GCA_020356305.1). Next base: position 1,485,288 of record CP070636.1, read on the forward strand.
ACTTGCAGAGTACGTGAAAATTGCATGTGATAGGGGTTTTGCGGAGATCGGTGTTTCTGACCATTTTCATCCTGAAGAGCCTGAGTATTCAATGAGCGATGAAAAGTTAGCCGAGTATGTTAAAAGTGTGCAGTTATTCAAGGGGAGAACTGATTTTTCAGTGAAGCTTGGGATAGAACTAGATTTCATTCCAAGCCTTAAGAGAAAAATTGCAAAAGTAGTGAAGATGTACCCTTTTGATTATGTGATCGGTTCATTGCACTTCATAAATGATTGGGGCTTTGATGAACCCCAATCTATTTTGGAGTATAAGAAGTGGGATATTGTGAAGTTGTATGAAACCTACTTTGACCTAGTTCAGCAATGTGCAAAATCAGGATTTTTCGACATCATTGGACACCTAGATTCAATTAAAATATTCGGGTATAAACCCAAAGCAGATATGACCAACGTTTTTTTGAACACTGTTAAAGTGTTAAAAGATAGTGAAGTATGCGTTGAGGTTAACACAAGCGGGTTAAGGAGACCCTGCAGAGAGATATATCCAAGCAAAGCTTTTCTCAAGATATGCTTCGACAATGAGATTCCAATAACGCTTGGTTCCGACGCCCATAAGCCGCAGGACTTCGGAAACAACTTTGACCAAGCCATAAGACTAATTAGAGAAGTAGGATACGAAAAAGTTGCGAGATTCACTCGTCGCCAGCTAGAACTAGTAGAGATATAGCGCGCCTTCTCAATGTATCAATTAGGTCCAGGGGGGCGGCGAGGGGCGGAGACGAACGAATGAATGAATGTGTGTGAGATAGAGAAGGTTAAGATTTAATCCAACCAACCTTTCTACTGAGTAGTGTTTACTTCATCCTGTTCATGCTCATGTTTTATGCGCGCGCGCATGCATGCATGTTGTTTGGCTCTTGGCGGTTGCTATATACTGTTTTACTGCTTCGGGGTCTTGTATGTTGGTGTTTCTTGCTATTTATCTAAGTTTCTGAGCTATTGTTTTTAGTACACCTTCTGAGATTGCGTTTCCTCTGAGTGTTATTAGCGTGTTGATTATTGTCTCTTCGGTCTTTCTTGGGATAAAGCTTATTTCATTAGCGAATTTTCCTTTTATGCGGGCCCGTGGTCTAGAGTGGGAGCCACAGTCCGAGTGACTTTCACGGGAATCTAGGATTAAGACGCTGGCCTGCGGAGCCGGAGACCCGGGGTTCAAATCCCCGCGGGCCCGCCATGGTCCTTCTTCAACTTCGCTTGATGAAGAAATCTTATTTGAAAGAAAGTCGATATAGTGAGCGAGGAGGGTGTTGATAATTTGAAGAGCGAGGAACTTCGTGAAATCAAGTCGTTCAAAGCGGTTCCAAATAGAAGAACCAAGAAATGGATCGTCGTGGCCAAGTTCAAAAATGGCAAAACAAAAATTGCGGCCGGTGGATTAGATTCGAGAGAGCAAGCACAGGAATACCTTAAGCTTCTTGTCGATGATGTGGAGATATTTCTGAAAGACAAAGGAAAATAACTGATCTTACAACCTCTCTAGTTGAAGTCCAACAGACAGTGTAAACAAAGTAACAAGTTCTCACATGTACCAGTCTAAACTCTTCTCTATGTAAGCGATCAGAGAGGCAAAGAACTCTTTCGTCTCGTTATTCAAGCCTGTTTGAGCAATAATTGCCATAGCCTTTTCACCGTGACCTCTCAGCTTTTCTTTGGCAGCCTTCAGACCACTGCTATGTCTAACAATCTCTCTTGTCGATTCTAGACTTTCTTTGCTGATGTGCTTCTTGCCAAATAGACTCTTCAACATGTTCGATTCATTCTGATCTGCACGCTTCAACGTATAGATCACATGTAGTGGCTTCTTTCCGAGGACTAGGTCTCCGCCTGGCGGTCTGCCGTACTGCTCTAGAGAGGCAAAAGTGTCGATGATGTCGTCTTGGATGTCAAACGAGTAGCCGAGATGCGCTGTAGCTTCTCCCAAGAGGTGGAGATCAGTCTCAGGAGCATTGCCTAGACTTGCTCCCACAAGAATCGTTGTCTTGAACAGGGATGCAGCTCTTTTGGATGCCATGATGTACCATTCTTCAACGTTTGGTTCTTCAGACTCAAACAAGAGGTCCAGAATCTGACTTTCATTTACGTCACTGTAGCCCTTGAATAG
>CP070636.1:1487548-1490227 GCA_020356305.1 Candidatus Bathyarchaeota archaeon
GCGCCCCTCACTGTCCTCCTCTTCTCACTCACAAACTCGTCTTTAGTCCATTATACACCTAAAAAAAGTGATTTGCCTAACAAAATTAGCCTCCGATAAGGAGAAAGGGAATCTCCAAGATGAGGAATATAATGAGCCCAATCACCACATAAATGATTACTGCTAATATCGCCACGGCGAGGGCTCCCAACCAGCCAGTTTCATAGTAGCGTTTAATCAAAAGCAACCAGACGATAAGAGAGAGAATCAAACTGATCAATGGCATGTCTGGCATGAAAAAGCCAACTACGATAGCTACAGTAGTCCCGAGTAGGGAAATCACAAAGGCGTCGCTGAACAGCGCTCGTTTTTTCCCGACAACTGCACGTCCAGCAATGTAAAAAACAATCGTTAAGATGATTAAGCCTATAACGAAGTTGACTAGTTGCCCCACAAGTTGCTCGGTCAACTCTTGTCCAATCAACCTCACGGCAAAGGCGGACATCATAAGCAATACATCCATCATCCCGGTTGTTGCTTATCGTATTTCAAAGTCGCCATAAAAGCGTTTGCTCAGCGTCCAGACCGCCCACCTCAGTTTACGCCATTGCCTCCCGTCTTATCTCAAACAGAACCGTTCCGCCAAGAGTATATGGAGGACCCGGGTCAAGACATTGAACATATCCCACGTCACCTTCCTCCACAGCGAGGCCCAACTCAACAAAACTGATGCCGTGGCTTAAAGCAACAATCATAGACAACATGGATCCGAGGGCGTGGACACACAGCGCGTCCGTTTTCGCCGGAATAATCTTGGGCGACTCGATGAAAATTCTGTCTCCAACCTTGAAGACCGGACACTTGCCTCGAACCTCTTTGGCAGTCATAACAAGTCGATAGGCTCTCCTCATAATAAGACACCTGAAACAAGAAGCAACTGTTTAAACAAATCTATATTTGGTTTACCACGTTTCAACCCGTCAAGCTGTCTCCCCTGCAGGATGCATAGAAAAATAAAAAAGAACGAACTAAAGAGAATAAAACTCTGATCATAGAAGGGAGAACCACACATTTATGCAAGATAGGTGCCCAGCCATAATCGGGGTCGGGAGGACAAAATTCGGTGAACATTACGAGAGAGAACATGAAAGCTTGGTAGAAGAAGCTTGGTTGAAAGCGTCAGACGCAGCTGACATAGAGCGGAAAGACTTGGAAGCTGGCTACTTCTCAGATTATTTTCTCCAAATCACCAACAAAGTCGGAATCGAAGAAGGCTTTCTCTCAGAACTCTCGGAACTCCACATACCAATGGAAAAAATGAGATCCTTCAGCTCCGCCCTCCTAAACGCTTGTCACGCAATACAATCGGGCAAGTACCGCCTGGTCCTAGTGGGCGGAGTGGAGAAAATGACCGACCGCTGGGACAAAATCAGGGACGACTTAATGCTGCTCGAAGACCCGTGGAGCTACTACGCCGGATGTACACCCGAGGCAAATCATGAGCTCATGTTGAGAGAATACGTAAAGAAGTACAGGATTTCGGGAGAGGCTTTAGGAAAATTCAACACGGCGTTGGCTCAGATATCTGTAAAAAATCATCAACACGCGCTCAAGAACGATTACGCCCAATTTCAAAGGGAGATCAGCCTTGATCAGGTTTTGAAAGAAAGGGCTAAAGTTCATAAGCCCTTGGGGCTCTACGATTTTGCTCCTGTTTCAGATGGAGCCTCAGCCTTAGTCTTGGCGAGTCCAGAAGTCGCCGAAAAATGTGCCGACACCTCCATATACATCGTTGGGTCATCATCAGCCACAGACTACATCACCTTTCCTTCAAGGGAAGAACGAACAGGGTTTATAGCAAGCACCATAGCCATGGAAAACGCGGTTAAAAGAGCTCGAATAGGAATCGAGAGCATCCAAATAGCTGAGCTCTACGACCAGTCTACACTCCTGGAAATGGTGTCCCTAGAGGACCTTGGATTTTCCGAAAGAGGAAAAGCATGGCTCGACGTGTACGAAAGCTGCCAAGACTATAAAGGCTTCTACAATGTTAATGGAAGGAAACTCTTCGTAAATACCGACGGAGGACTGAAAGCGGACGGAAATCCTCTCGGAGCCACCGGCGGAGCCCAAGTTTTTGAGGCTGTTAAGCAACTTCAAGGTGAAGCTGGAGATAGACAAATAGAAACCAGCGACGACTTGCAGTTTGGATGCATCTTGGAGTTGGAAGGATTCGGAACAAAGGCCTACGTGCACATTCTAAGGAGAGGCTAGCATGAGCAGTGAACCCATTGAAAGAAGAGTTTCTTACATTGGAGACCGACTCAGAGGAAGTCGATGCGGACTCTGCGGAAAAGAATACTTCAGAACCAGAGACTGGTGTCCAGTCTGCGGAAGAAGAAGCTTCGGCAAGATGGAGAACGCAGACCTGTTCTATGAAAAAGGCATTCTCCAAGTCTGCACCCTCGTCGAGAAGCCCACAAACAAATTCACCAAACTTGGATCCTATGTTTACGGCATTGTTTCCTTTCACAACGGAAAGGTGAGAGTTCCGGGTAGACTGACTGACCGCATCCTAAAGAAAGAGGAAATAGACCTGCCCAGCTTCGAGGACAGAGAGGTTGTTCCAAGGTTCAGAAGAAGATGTGCTGTGCAGCAAAGCGACATCATTCCAACAATCTCCCTAGCCTTCACATTCGC
>CP070636.1:1490327-1493827 GCA_020356305.1 Candidatus Bathyarchaeota archaeon
CACAGCCACATGCGTTTTGAAAGTGAAAAAATAGGGGTGAAAAAAAGTCTTCAGCCAGTGAGTTTAGTTTTCTTTCGTCTTTCGCTTCTTTCCTTTCTTCTCCTTTTTCTTCATTCCTTTCTTGCCCATTGTTTTTACCACTCCTGTTCTTCCTCTTCTTCCTCCCATTCTTCTTCCTCTTCTTCTTCCCTCATGGCCTTTCCTCCTCACATTTTCGTCTGAATCGTCTAGGCTTAAGAACGTCTTAATAAGCTTATTGGTAAGGGTTAAGACCTCTTGAAGACAGCTATATTAAGGATGGATACTTCTTATATGTTGGTGATACGTTTGAGTGAGAAGCTGGACGAAATAGATCGGGGAATTGTAGAGCGTCTCAAGGAGAATGCTCGCACAACCTTCGTGGACATCGGCAAGGCGCTGGGCGTCTCGGACGCCACCGTCTACAACCGAGTGAACCGTCTCACGGAGATGGGCGTCATAAAGAAGTTCACTGTAGAGGTCGACGAAGCTGCCATAGGCAGAAGGACATTCGGTTTCATACTGGTAAGCGTGAAACCCGGCACCGTTCAAGAAATCTCCAAACAGCTGGTTGAAATCGAGAAAATCAACGAGATCCACGAGGTCCATGGGTCAGAGGATCTCATCGTGAAGGTTGGGGCCAAAAACCTACGTAAGCTGCGGTCCGTAATCCTGAAGGTGAGGAAAATTCCCGACGTTGTTCAAACCGAGTTCATCCCGATCTTCAAGACTTGGAAAGGCTAAAATTCTTTACATACGTGTTTAAGAACTTCTTATGCGCGCGCTAGGCATTGCGATTGGTTTTTTGCCGGAACCTATCAGGGCAGATCAGACTCCCTATGTGCTTGTCAGATTTTTGTCTTTTCCGGTATACGCCAATATCACCAGTGGAAGCGTTATTGCCAAATACGCGAAATGCACGATCACTCTAGCCCATTCAGCCTTCACTGTGTAACCAAACATTACTGCAAATATGGAGCCTATTACCCCTTTATGGTGTAGAGGGTTGTCTTCCGGTATGTTCAGAACGTAGGCGGGTTCACCTAGCCAGCCTAGATTGATTTCAGTCTGTTCGGCGTACTCAGCTAGTTCGTGGACTCCATATCCGACCAAACCCCCTGCTAAAAGTATGAGCAGTAAGCTCGTGAAATAGAAAAACTTCCGTATGTTAATCTTCATACCAAATGCAAATATCACATAGGCGAGCGCCAACGAGGCTCCTGTGCCGAGGGAAGCGCCAGCCAATGTTCCTGCTGCATCTTTTAGCAAGAAAGGAGTTAGGAAGAGCACGGTTTCGAATCCTTCTCGGAATATGACGATGAATGAAAAGGAAGTTAGAGCAAGAGTTGCTCCTCGCGTTGTAATGTCTTTTACTCTTCTTTCCAGTTCACTCCTAAGTTTTTTCCCTTTTGTGGCCATCCAATAGATCATGGAAGATAAAACAGAAACTGCAAAAAGGGCAGCAACTCCTTCAAAGAGCGCTTTAGTCGGTCCAGTAAGACTACCATACAGTAACCAGATAAGAACTCCGATGACAACACTTGTTGCTACTGCAACGTAAGCTCCATACCATACGTATTTTGACAGAGGGTTCTTCCCGGTTCGTTTCAGATAGGCCAAGATTATCGCTGTTATAAGCGCTGCCTCTAAGGCTTCTCTAAAAGCCAACAAAAACTGACCAATCATCTACTCACCGGTTTATTTTGCATTGTTAGTCACTTGCTTTGCGGTTTTCCCCGCGTGCACATTCGGTCAAGAGTTTTCCATCTCTCTTTTGTATGAACTTGCGCAATGCATACAGCAGAAGATTGTTTCTTTCCCGTCCATGGCTTCGCGATAGCCTCCTTCGTAGACTTTGCACCCGCAGTGAGCGCAAACTTGAAGGCTTGGTTCAATAGCTATCGAGACTAGGTGAGCGAATCTTTTGAATAGTCGTTTGCAGAGTGCCCTTCCTTCTTCAGTCAGTTCAAATATTTTTCTTTCTTTTTCGCCTACCGGTTTGACCGTATGCTTTACTAGGCCCTTCGTCTCAAGCTTTCGTAGGAAGGGATAAACAAGGCTAGGGCTGATTTCCTTTCCCACGCGCTTTTTGAATTTACTGAGTATGCTGTAGCCGTGAGTCGGGCCTTCGTACAGGATAGTAAGCATGTAGAACCGAGAAAAGTCTGAGATCAAATCCTCGAGTTCTGATTTCATTTTCATCACACAGTCAGATATATCTTCTAGAGATGTTAATCAATAAGATATATCTTTTGGCGATATATTTATATATTTCCCTACTCGTAAATATTTTGGCGAACCTAAGAAATGACCGAAGAGAAAAAGACAATACAAATCGGCGGAATGCACTGTGCATCTTGTGCCCAGACCATAGAAAGAGCACTAAAAAAAACACCGGGCATAAAAGCAGCGAGTGTGAACCTAGCAACTGAAAAAGCCTATGTAACTTACGATTCAAACATAACCAACGAAGACGATGTAATCGCAACTATCAATTCCACTGGCTACGAGGCGCGCCTGGAGACAAAAAAGACTATTGTGAAAATTGGGGGAATGACTTGCGCGTCTTGCGCACAAACGATAGAACACGCCTTGAAGAAGACAGAAGGCATTATCGACGCAAACGTGAATCTTGCGACTGAAAAAGCGGTAGTCGTGTACGATCCGCAAACAATCGAATATGAAGGTGTAAAAAAAGTCATTGAAGCCACGGGGTATCAGGTGCTTGGCAAAGAGGAAGGCGCGGCTAAATACGAACAAACAATAGAGGAAGAACAGAGAAAGTTCAATGAAGCAAAGATGAGACTGAAGATTTCATGGGGTTTCACCATACCAATTATAGCTTGGATGATCCCTGAAATGGTCTTTGGAATAGCATGGCCGAATATGACAGTATACAACGTAGGGCTGATTCTCTTAGCGGTTCCTGCAATGTTTTGGGCAGGAAAGGAAACCCTCATTTCCGCAGCAAAAAAAGTAGCCCGTGGCAGAGCAAACATGGATGTGTTGATAGCCTTAGGTACATTAACCGCGTTCATTTCTGGTCCAGCCATGTTTCTGGGAAGATCTATCGGCATTTCTATCCTAAATTACGCTGGAGTCTCAGCGATGATAATGGCCTTCCATCTCTTGGGAAGGTACATAGAGGCAAAAGCAAAGGGGAGAGCATCTCAAGCAATCAGAAAGTTGCTGGAGTTGGAAGCCAAGACTGCCCGAATTCTAGTGAATGGGAAAGAAAAGGAGATACCCCTCGACGAGGTTGAAGTAGGCAATACAATCATCGTTAGACCGGGAGAAAAAATTCCTACTGATGGTGTAGTAGTTGAAGGTCAGAGTTCTGTTGATGAGTCAATGGCAACTGGTGAATCAATTCCAGTGCTAAAACACGTCGACGATGAGGTAATAGGCGCCACAGTAAACCAGCGAGGCATGTTAAAGGTAAGGGCGACGAAAATTGGGCAGGATACATTCCTTTCTCAGGT
>CP070636.1:1493927-1501598 GCA_020356305.1 Candidatus Bathyarchaeota archaeon
CCTTCTTCCAAAGCGCAAACAGAATTCTTCCTTGTGGCGGATTGATTTCACTGATGCCTGCTTTCTTCAGTATTTTTGCAAAGATTCTTCCTGATACTTGGTGGATCTTTGCAATGAGAAAACCTCCTTGCCGCTGTGTTTTCACTCTTTTCCCTTCAAAGTGAAGTTGAACGTGGTCTGTTCGTTCCAACCTTTGGCATATTTAGGATATAGGTCTAGCACAGTATAGTCGGGGTCGAGGACTCCTTTTGGATAGTATCGCGTCCAGTAGTCATGCCAGATTGTCTTTTTCAGTTCAGCGTCTTGAACTACTTCCACTGTTCCGCTGAACATTACTCCACGAAACTCCCTAGGTATGCAGTAATATGCAGACACTGCTGGATTCTTCTGAATATCTTCAATCTTGGCGGATGAGGTATTTGTTGATAAGAGGATCCGGAAATCGTCTTGGTGGGTTTCAAACAGGCTTGCCAGCTTTGGGAATCGCTCTTTGCTTCTTAAGTTGTCCATGGCTCGTGTTTGAGGAAAACCCTTTTCATCGATTGTAGTGAAGTAGACTGCCCATGCAGTTTCCATCAGCTGGAGACTCAAACGTTCCGCTTCTTCCAATTGCATTTCAATTGCCGCACTTAATTCTATATAGAACTATTCTATATCGAATTATCTTATATAAAACTTTCTGCGCGCGCGTAACTTCAGGCGGGCGCCTGAGTCTTCTTTCAAACGTTTCAAGGGTGTTCTCCGAGTATTCATCCTTTCTTATCTGCCACAAACCTTCAAAAATTCCAAGTGTGTAGAATTCATCTTTAGTGCGGGGGGTGGGATTTGAACCCACGAACCCCTACGGGACAGGCTCCTGAAGCTATCGCGCACCATAGTGCTCTGCGCCTTTGACCATACTCGGCGACCCCCGCAACCCTGAACGGTAGATTTAATCTTCAAATTAACTTTTATGGAGACACTAACGCTGCTCCAGTAGATCTAATGCAATTCTATCTTCTCTGTTAGAGTCAAGCTTCTATTCCCTAGAATTTGGGCTCCACGGCCAAACTCAAACCGACAACGCGTGTTTTCTTAATTTAGCAGGTCAGGTGAAGGGCAGCTATGACCTTCCTAGACTTAACGAGACGGTTGAAGGTTTTGCAGGCTTCTCTGGTGTCCTGAGCGATCAGTTCAATTCCGTTAGATTTGAGATACTTTTCAGTTTCTGGCAGCACTTTCATCAGTCCAGAGTAGCCCGTCCCCACTACAAGCACGTCCGGCTTCTCTTCATGGACAACCCTCTCGATATCTTCGACGTGTAGTCGGTGGCCTTCTCTTCTCCACCAACTGTCTTTGACGCGGTCCGCAAACACGATGACATCGCTAGTATAACGTTGCTGGTCAACCACTATTCGACCGAAGCCGTAAGAGTCAATCATATGCAAGCCTCAAGAAAATGTATGCAGATTTAAGTTTTTGAGTGTTATCATTTTCAAGTGGAAAACAACACGAATTTATGATTTGATGCTCAATGCAACAAGATGCGCGCGCGAACCAAGAGAGCTCTTTTTATTAACCTGGGAAGCCCAAAAAACCTCTGCCGCCTTTCCTGATGCGATTGACCATAGCGTTGCTGAAAACAACAAGGAAGAAAATTGAACCTGAAATCCTTCCAATCTAGACTCGCGTTCACTTTTACCTTGATCTCTCCGCTTTGTGAGTTGTCGTTGCGCCGCATCTGTTAAATCTAAACCGTCTGTGAGGAATCAGAGTGGGGATGCTTGTGAAGCGAATGGGTGAACGTTGTCGAAACCCTTGGAATGGCGAATGTAGGAACGTGGACATCGAGTTATACATCCGATACAAGGGCAGAAGTCTTCCTATTTGCCGGAGCTGTTGGGCCAATGTTGCGGACAAAGACTTAGAGTGGTAGAACTTGCAGAAGCGTTGATGGTTTAGGGCATGCGCCCAGTTCAACTCAAAATCAATGAAAAGATCGGGTAAATCTAGGTGATCAGTCTTGAAAGGGCCCCCACGCAGGTTTTGGACCTACGTAGTAGTGTGAAAGCTTCTTATTAGAGGCCGGCGGTTTTTCTGCATGTTTTGAACTTTTTTGTGGAGGCCCGGTAACAATTTCTATGACTATTCGCCTAAAAGACTTGTTAAGAACCAAGAATATCGCATTTTAATATAGCGTTGCCACAGGATAGGTTTAAGGTGGGCGTGCATAGTATTGAAAGAAACTACTTGAATCGTAGCAAAGAATCGAAAATTGCTGCAAACATGCATAACGAGGAGACAAAGTTCGAGAGGTTTCGACTATTCGTTTTCGTTTTTCCACTTTTCTATGACGATCTTCTCTTCTCCCAAGTTGAATCTCACTCTAACAGGAACAGATGATGCCCCTCGAAACGGGAACATGCTGTCTTCTGCGAGATCCTTTGGAATGTAGATCAAGTACTTGTCGTCTTTCCTCCTGAACAATCTTCCTCTTCCTTCACTGACCAACGCAATCACCAAACTTAGGTTTTACACGTCTACAACGGAAAGATGTCCAAGTATTTAACTTTTACTGATAACAATAGAAAATAGGCTTTTTGATACACTCTTCTTACATGCATATACATCGCCCATTATTATCTGTGTTTCAAATTAAAATTCTTGTATGAATGCCAAGTAAGATACAAAACAGAACACAACAGATGACGTTCAAAGTCTACCTCTGTCTACCCATTGTCTTCGTTTTTGAAAGTTCCCAGCTTATTTCCAATACTCATCCTGTTTTCCGCGCGCGCACACTTGACCACAGACTCTTCAGGAAAAGGAAATAAATATGCACATTCCAAAGTGTCCTTGGTCTAGTCCATTTCCTCACGACGCGGCCGTGGTCTAGCCTGGTTTAGGACACAGTCCTAGGTGTAAGCCTTCCAAGCCTGCAATCCCGGGTTCAAATCCCGGCGGCCGCACCACTTCTTGGTTTCCCTCTTCTTATGTACACATTTTTACTTTCACTGACCTCTGTGTAAATTGTTTCTGTTTGTTGCGTCGCTGCTCTTTTAAGTCTGTAACGAAAGCGGAAAATGGTGAGCTTTTGGAAAGAAGCAATTACCGAAGAAGTTTTGCGGAAACTCTGAGGCGCTGTCAAGAGATTATCGAAAGATTTGAAGGTTCAGCTGAGACTTTAAGATGTATTCAACAAGTTGAAGCATCTCTGAAAAATCTTGCAGCCACAACGGATTAAGAACATGCGCGCACTAGAGCGCATGCTCCAAAGGGTTTTCTAAAGCTTTTCCCTGCATATTTCGCGTTGCTCCCCAGTTCTTCTTCTATTCTAAGCAACTGATTGTATTGGGCGGTTCTTTCGCTCCTACAGGGCGCCCCGGTCTTGATTTGTCCAGCATTCACCCCAACGGTGACATCTGCCAGCCATGTGTCCTCCGTTTGTCCTGATCGTTCAGAAACTTGCACGCCATAGTCATTTCGAAATGCGAGGTGAGCTGCATCTAAGGCTTCGCTGAGAGTTCCTATCTGATTAACCTTCAATAGAAGGGCGTTCGCAGCTCCCAGCTTGATTCCTTCTTTCAATCGCTTGACGTTTGTAGTAAAGAGGTCATCGCCAACTATCTGAATCCCAAGTTTCTTCGTCAACTCAGCGAATCCTTTGAAGTCTTCTTGTTCTAAAGGATCTTCAATCGATTGAACAGGATACGCTGACATCAAGTCCTCGTACAATTCCACTAGGTTCCCTGTGGTCATCTCTTTTCCCATTATGATGTACCTCTTTTTTCGCTTGTCATAAAGGTGACTGGCGGCAACATCCAGCCCAAGCACGAACTCGTTATCGTATCCGAGTTCCTCTATTGCCTTTAACTCTGCATCAAAGGCTTCTCTGGGATCTTTCATGCCCAAAGGAGTGTATCCTCCTTCATCTGCAACGTTGAGAGAGTGTCTACCCCATTTTTTAGCTAAGATCTTTCCAAGTTCATAGTAGACTTCGGCGCCGATCTCTATGGCCTCTGAAAATGTATTGGCGCCCACAGGCATCACGATGTGTTCCTGAAAATCAAGCTCTGTTGCAGCAAGTTTTCCTCCGTTTATGAGGTTCAAAAATGGAACTGGCAGGATATGAGCACGAGGTCCGCCGATTTTTTGGTAGAGCGGAATTCCCATGGCTTTGGCCGCGGCCTTCGCAACGGCAAGGGATACGCCGACGATTGCGTTGGCTCCCAGCTTTGATTTGTTTTCAGTTCCATCAAGTTCTATCATTAACTCATCGATTTCTCTCTGTTTTCTCGCGTCTCTTCCCTTCAATGCAGGACCTATGATTTCACTCGCGTTCTTAACAGCCTTGAGAACACCTTTCCCCTTATATCTGTCTCCACCGTCCCTAAGTTCGAAGGCTTCGTGTCTCCCTGTGGATCGACCGCTTGGAACATCAGATCTTCCTAAGCATCCGCCACTAGTCCACACCTCGACCTCTACCGTTGGCTCTCCTCTGCAATCAAGGATTTCTCTAGCTCGAACTTCTTTTATCTCAAACCTTTCCAATTCTAGTTGCCCCTCTGATACATCTTTATCTTTGGTCTTCTGAAATAACTATTACGTTGAGATCCATTACATTTGTTCCGGTTTGTCCCGTGATTATAGCGTCTCCAAGTTCCCTTAATACGAAGGAAGAGTTGTGGTGCATCAAGTTTTCATATATGTCTATGTCTTTTTCTTTCGCCCTTTTCATCGTGTACCCGTCAGCGATCCCTCCTGCTATATCTGTGGGGCCATCGGTGCCGTCAGTGTCTAAGGCCGCGATCAATATGTTCTTGCTTCCAGCGATCTTCGAGGCGAAGCCCAAAGCGAGCTCTTGACTCGGACCGCCTACGCCAGATTGCTCTTTGATCGTTACCGTTGTTTCTCCGCCTGCTATGAGCACACAGGGCGGTTTAAAGGGCCTACCTTTTTCCTCTATCTCTTTCGCGATCCCCGCCAAGACAATGCCCGCCTCTCTGCTCTCCCCCTCTAAAACCGTGGACAAGATCAATGAGTTAAATCCATAGTCCTCAGCTCTTTTTTTCGCGGCTTCACATGCAAGTTCATTGTTGGCTAATACCACGTCATGTATCTTCAAACTTTGAAAATCCTGAGGCTTGGGCGTCTCTAAACGAGGGTCAGTCAAACCTTTTTCGAGGTGTTCCTTCACAGAAACGGGAATGCTTCTCCATAGGTTATGTTTTCTAAGAACGTGCGTTGCATCCTGAAAGGTAGTTGTATCTGGAACAGTTGGACCCCAAGGGAGACCTGCTACCTCATCTATAACAATGAGGTTCATTGCTTCGGCTGGATGAATGTACATGGCAAGTCTTCCGCCTTTTATGGCCGAAATATGCTTTCTAACAGTGTTTATTTCGTCTATTGCTGCCCCAGATTTCAGGAGAAGATCGGTTACTTTCCTTTTGTCTTCCAAGCTTATTCCTTCAGCGGGTAAGGGCATCAGGGCTGAGGCGCCACCAGTTATGCAAGCGAAGACAAGGTCTCCTTCTTCTGCTTCCTTGGCTATGTCCACAATCTCCTTTGCTCCCTCAAAGCCTATGCCATTCGGCATTGGATGTCCAGATTCTCTGACCGTTACATGTTTCAACCTACGCTTTTCGCCGCTCTTAACGTTGATCGCTCCTCTTTTGATTCGATCTCCCAAAATCTCGTCTAACGCTTGTGCTATGGGAAACGTAGCCTTTCCTGCACCCACCACGTAGATGTTTGCCAATTTTGAAAGGTCGTAGCTTAGGTCGGAGACAAACAGTCTTCTCTCGTTTTCGATGCGAACAAGCTTCTTTGTAACCTCGTAGGGGTTCACCGCCTTTAGGGCATGTTCAATCACATCTAGGGCAACTTCTCTTGCTCTCCTGCCGCAACGAGAAAGCAGCTGATCCCTGTTCCTTATCTGCATAGGAGCTCACGGCATGTTCTTTGAGAGAAGATTATGACATACCGATTCTTTTCCTTTGCCATTTTGAAATACGGCCAATAGAACTCAGGCAATGCGAGAACGTACATCTTCGGAGGAAGACTGAGCTAAGTACGTTGAGAGAAAAAGCAAATAAAACGTTGAGTCATAACAACAGCCGTGGCGAGAGCTATTGAGACTTGTTGAGACATGGGTTAAAGCGCCATTTTTGAAAGAGGCCTCTCTGCTTCTAATTAGCAAATGTGCTCAAGATGTCTTTCCTGACGTATATGACGAGTTTGCGAAGGGCCGTGTCGTCCTGACCAGCTGCCCAGAAGTAGAGAATGCTGGAACAATAATGGGCAAGCTAGCTTCCATGCTGACATGTTCGAATCCAAGCGACGTTACGGTGTTGACTATGGAGGGTTCCCCCCACTGTTTGATACTTCACTTCGCGGCAAACGCAGCTGTTTTCACGACAAAGTCAAACGTTCCAATAAGTCACTTTGTGGTTCTTGAAAGAAAAGCCATTGAGGTGAGTCCAGAGAGTGTCAGGGTTGCCAGATATCTGCACCTCGTGGAAAAGTGCATTCAGAGGTGTCCTGAAGTGCTGGAAGACTTGAGTCGTCACAGCCTTGAGCACAGTTGTGGTTAAGCTTTTTCTATGGAAACTCCGATCTTATTCAGCGTCGCCATCAATCTTTCTTTGTCTGAGCCCTTAATCCCCTTCCAATCAAGGATCACCGACTCGACGCTTTCAACGGTTCTCTCCACACATTGCCTGAGTATCCCAGCGTCGACCTTTGGAACAGCGTATTTTGGGATTATGTGACCAAAGGCTGTTGGAGTGCGAAGGGCCATTCTTGTGAACTTCTCGTTGTAGTGGGGTCCACCTATCCCCAAGACAGCAGTGTACCTTGACTCTTTGGCAACAGCAGCCACTACAGCTCTAGCCACCGCCTCCGCCGCTCTCTGGTTCCTCCACTGCTTCAGCGAACTGCCCAGCTCCACGAACATTGTAGGCACGTCTAGAGACGGACCGTGATGGGTGCACTCGTACGAAACTTCGTATTCGAGTTTCATCTCTTGCTTTGCTGTTGCCATTTCCAAAAGAGCGTTTCTCATGGCGCTTGCTGGAGAAATGGATACTTTCCTTGGGCTTCCGCCCAGCTCCGCCTCTGCGAGGTTGCCTGGGGTGTGAACTGAGAGAGTGGGACGTCCACTGACGCTGCGGTGTTTAGATATGAAGACCAGCAGTTGGGGGCGAAAAAATTTGGTGATGAACTGTGTGTTAACGATTTCTTCATTAACGAAAACAAGTTTAACCTCTAGGTTCTGCATTTTCCTCGAATACACGGGGTTTCGATGGAACATCTCTTCACTTTTCTCAAAGTTGTGATGGCCAATCAACTGTTTGGCAATGCTCATGCCAGCAGCATCCTCAGTTGAAGCCACGACCAAGATCATATCTCACGTCTTCCCAACACTGTTGAGGAAAACTTGCAAGATTAAAGTTTCCACAAAAGTTCCTACCCTCTGGCGATATCGCCAGCGGCCCATCATCTTATTTTTATGCGTTCGTAAGATATTTCTCACGGTTGAAATGTAATTTAGGAAGGATATGCGTATGAAAAAGCCAGAGTTTGTATTTTTAGTTAATGCATGCATGCATGAATATTTTACGTGCGTGCAGAAGACATATTTTCCACGAATTTTTGTATTAGCTTAATCGCAATTAGAGCGAACATGGG
>CP070636.1:1501698-1505910 GCA_020356305.1 Candidatus Bathyarchaeota archaeon
ATAGTCATTGGTGCCGAAGACGTGGAGTCCTCCCCTTAAGCAGGCCTTGGCAAAGAGGAAGCCAGAACGAGTTATTCCAGCTCCAGCTTCTCCCCCGATCATCACAGAGAGTCTATTTGTAATCACACTAACCACCGTAGGCTTAGATGAGTTTCTCTTTTGTCTCCAAGTTTACGATATGTATGGCGTTGAAGGGACAGGCTTCAGCTGCTTCTCTAATGCATTCCAGTTTGTCTATTTCTAAGGTTTCTGAGACTGTTTGATTTGCTTTGACAACTTTTTTGGCTCCTTCAATGCTTGACTTCCCATCGACATCCGTGAGCTGGAAGAAGTCTGGACATAACTCGACACACGCTCCGAACCCTTGGCAAGCGTTTTTGTCTAATTCTGCTCTATATCTGCCCATGCAATTCACGTCTCTATTTTGATATAGGCGCATAATTGGAGGTGGAAACTTTTAAAGTCATGTGACTGTGACACAACAGCAACAATAATTCGGAAACAGAGTGCTTCATGTGAGCAATGGGCAGTTGACCTGAAGCAAGTTTTGGAATACTTAAGTGAGGCTATGTTCATTCTAAAGAAATGGAAGTCCTTAGAATGAAGGAAGCAATGTTTTACGAAAAACTAGGCGATAGAGTGGTTAGATGCAATTTATGTAGTCACAGATGTCAAATAACAGATTCAAAGAAGGGAATCTGTAGCGTTCGAGAGAACAGAAACGGGAGACTCTACAGTTTAGTCTATGGAACAGTCATATCTCGTGCTGTGGACCCCATTGAGAAAAAGCCTTTGTTCCATTTTCTTCCCAGCTCGCGGGCCTATTCTATTGCCACTGTTGGATGCAACTATAGGTGTGGGAACTGCCAGAATTTTGAAATTTCTCAGATGCCCAGAGACCATGGCCAAATAATGGGACAAGAAGTCTCTCCTGAAGAAATTGTTAAGGAAGCTAAACGATTCAATTGCGAAAGCATCGCTTACACGTATACTGAACCCACTATTTTCTTTGAATACGCCTATGACATAGCTAAATTGGCGAGTAAGGAGGGAATTAGAAACGTTTTCGTGACAAATGGATACATTACCGAAGAAGCTTTAATTGGGATAAAGCCGTATCTTGACGCAGCCAATATCGACCTGAAAAGCTTCAGCGAAGACTTCTACCGCAAGAACTGTGGCGCTCGCTTGAATCCAGTGTTGGATTCAATAAGGCTTCACAAGAGTTTGGGAATCTGGATTGAAATAACAACCCTGATTATTCCACGTTTGAACGACTCAGAAGAAGAACTGCGGAAAATTGCAGGGTTCATCAAAGAAGTGGGTGAGGAAATACCCTGGCACATCAGCCGATTCCATCCAATGTACAAACTGTTAGACTTGCCACGCACACCCGTCGCAACGCTCCATAGAGCTAGAGAAATTGGCTATGAGGTGGGGTTAAGATATGTCTACGAAGGCAATGTACCCGGCGAAGCTGGAGAAAACACCTACTGTCATAAATGTGGGAAACTGTTAATCCGACGGTACGGTTACCAGATTCTGGAAAACATGGTCAAAGACTCTGCCTGCCCCTATTGTGACGCTGAAATTGATGGAGTCAATGTGTAATCATCGTTCCATCATCGACCGTGATTCAATTACTCTTTCCTTCCGCGTGCGCATTGTACGTGCATTTGCCGATGGCTTCCTTTCACTTTTTGAGACGACGATCTCGTGATGCAACCTTGATGGCTTTAAGTGCACTTTTCTCCTTATCTTTTATTTCTAGCATTATATCAAAATCAAAAGCGCGTGTTTGTTCTAAGAATTTTTGGAAATCTTTCAAAACAATCGAATCAGTGTGTTTACCTCTCAGTTTACCTTTTTGCTGAGAGCTGTAGTCAACCATTGGTAAGCCATCTTTTTGTTTCCAGGTTTCAGTAAATAGTCCAAAAGCTTCCTTTATTGTCTCCCCGTGATTATTAACATAATGATGGAAAACATCAAATAGTACAGGGATTTTTGTTTTAAAGTTTATCTTAAGACAGTCTTCCAAACTGTAGCGCCTATCGTCATTTTCGATTACAAGTCGTCTTTTTATGATTTCATCAAGCTTTCCAAACCTTTCTACAAACCTTTTCATGCTCTTTTCTTTGTCTCCGTAAACCCCACCGATATGTATCTGTATTTTGGCGGAAGAGTCAAGATCCAGTAAATCTAAGACCTGAGCATGATAAGCGAGTTCTCTAAGACTGTTTTTGAACACTTCATTGTCGACAGAATTAATTATAGTGAATTGATCAGGATGCATGGATATTCTCATGTCGTAGCTTTTGATGAAATCTCCAATCGCTCTGAACGCATTCCTGAAGTGTTCCTCCCAGTTGAACTGGCAGATGGGATGAGAGGCGAAAGGGACCAGGTCTGAAGTTATTCTAAAGAACAACATGTTGTTTTTAACATTGAATTTCAACATCTCGACAAGGCAGTGCAGGTTATTTTCAACTGTCGCTTTCAAGCGTTCTTCAGAATAAGATTTCAAACGAAATGTTCGATCTCCCTTACATCCTATCGTCCAGTTGATACAAGGATAACCAATTTTCATCTTCGATTATCCCTTTGGGTACGGTACAGTCCAATAAGGTCTATGTCCCTTGATTCTCCGAGATAGCTCTCGGAGAAAGGCTGCTTCTTCAACCACTCTTTCCAATATCTGCTTTTCCAACACTTAAATTAGGCGCTGCAAATACTCCTTTTCCTGAAGCGCACACCATGATTCAGAAACAAAGAGTGCGAGTCCTCAATGAGAAAACAATCAAGAATGGAACTCACGTGCTTTACTGGATGCAGGCGTCGCAGAGAGGTGAATGCAATCATGCTCTCGAGTATGCAATTCTAAAGGCCAACGAATTAAATAAGCCTCTTATTACGTATTTCGGAATCACGGATAGCTATCCCGAAGCAAATGAAAGACATTATTACTTTATGCTCGAGGGACTCAAAGATGCCCAATCGTTCCTAGAAGAGAAAAACGTAAAAATGGTGGTATGGCATCGATCGCCAGAAGTCGGAGTGGTGGCGCTATCAAAAGATGCATCTCTCGTAGTCGTAGATAGAGGATACTTGAAAATACAAAGGAAATGGCGCAGCTATGCAGCAATTCACGTTGATTGTCCACTGGTTCAGGTTGAGAGTGATGTCATTGTTCCTGTCGACACAGCATCGCCAAAGGAAGAATATTCTGCTGCTACCTTCAGACCCAAAATTAGAAAGCAACTAGATTATTTCCTCGTTCCCCCGAAAGAAAACCATCCCAAAGTAGGCTCTTTGGATATCGATCTTCACTGTTTTAATCTTGAAGACGTGAAAAAGGCAGTATCCAGTCTCCACATTGACAGAAGCGTCAAAAAAGTGAATTATTTTCGCGGCGGAACGCATGAAGCCAAGAAGCATCTTAAGGATTTTTTGAAACACAAATTAGATTGCTATGCAGAATCTAGAAACAACCCAACACTAGACTGCCTTTCAAACATGAGTCCATATTTGCATTTCGGACAGATTTCCCCACTATATGTCGCATTAAGAGTTTTGGCGACCGATAGCCCTGCCAAAGACGCGTATCTTGAGGAACTTATCGTTAGGAGAGAATTAAGCATAAACTATGTGTTTTATAACCGGAACTATGATTCTTTTGAAGGACTCCCTCAATGGGCAAAAAAGACGTTGAAAGAACATGGGAAAGACTCAAGAGACTACATCTATAGTTTAAGAGAACTCGAGAATGCAGAAACCCATGATCCCTACTGGAATGCAGCTCAAAAAGAGATGAAAATCAAAGGAAAAATGCACGGTTATATGCGAATGTATTGGGGAAAGAAAATCCTCGAATGGAGCAAAAGTCCTGAAGACGCCTTTCGAATCGCTCTCTACCTTAACAATAAGTATGAACTAGATGGTCGAGACCCAAACGGATTCACTGGCGTAGCATGGTGCTTTGGAAAGCACGACCGCCCCTGGAAAGAAAGACGAGTTTTCGCCAAAATAAGGTACATGAATGCAAATGGTCTAAAGAGAAAGTTCGACGCCGATAAATACGTTCAAAAAATAAAAAATATCAATTGAACGTTGCTCCACAGACTGTAGACATGCAAAACCAAAGAATTGTTGAAATTCTATCCGACAAGATTTAATTAGTGAACTTTCAACTTCTTTAGCTTCAGCCATTTTTTC
>CP070636.1:1506010-1509630 GCA_020356305.1 Candidatus Bathyarchaeota archaeon
AAAAGAAGGGAGTTTAGGAGAGTACTCTTAGGTTAGCTTCATCATATATTCTCTTCGTGTTCCTTGTAAGATTCTAGCTTTCATTTGTGAAGTTGTAGATTTCTGAATTCACTGCTAACGTTACTACTACCTTGTATTCTCCTTCGCACATGGGAATGAACATGTATGTTTGCATATACTTGAAACAGGTTAGGGTTATGTTTGTGTCTTCTTGAAGATGCTTGACATGTTCCCAATCTTCAGATGTCTCATTGTACCAGTAAAGGTGTACTGAATAGGTTCCGTTAATGTGACAAGAACATTCCCAATAATCTTTGTAATCATCATCACATTCATCTTCCCAGTCATCATCACATTCTTTTTCCAAGTCTTCCCAGTCTTCCCGGTTGTGCCAACAACAGTCTTTCCATCCATTTTCTAGCTTCAATAAGACCCAAACTTTCACTGGACAACCGACTATTCTATTGTCTCCCACCTCAATTTCACACGCAATTTTAGGTTTCTTGACCTCGAAAGTCTTTTCCCAAGTGTAGACTGTATCAGAAAGACCTACAGCACTAACCACCACACTAGCAACAACTATCGCAGCTAGGAGTACAAGTATCCTTCTTCTTTGCATAAATCAAACCTCCAAACACATGTACTGGGTAGGTCGATTTATCGCTTATGAAAGATTCTTCTATTTTAACAAGAAAAAAAGGGGACTATAATAGAACTTTCAAGTCAGCTCTATCATATATTCTCTTGAGTCTTTCTGGACTATAATCAGTGTAATGTCTAGCAAGTATTGATTTAGGTACTCTACCACAGAAAGCATCAATGTATCTGTCTGGAACTCCTAGTTCACCCATTTGTTGACAACAGAACCAGTCTCTCAATGTTTGAGGAGTCATCCTTAAACCAGTAGTTTTTCTAGCTTCTCTCCAGAATATGCCTTTATATTTACGTTGATTCCAAGAATACAATCTAAGATTCTTGTTCCTTCTACCTTCTGGGTATTCAATCATCACTTTCTTACATTCATCGTTGAAGAATGTGCACTATGATCTCTTAGTAGTACCACCATGCACTTTTGGAACGATAGTTCTGTTTTCAATGTTTACATCATCAATTGTCAAAGTCAATAGTTCACATCTCCTTAACCCAGTATGCATGCACAAGTATTCTCGAAGATCATCAATAGTGATTTCTAAAGGACCTTTTTCTACGGTTTTAAAGAATTTCTTGATGCACTGTTTGTAACCTTTGATTGTCACCATTGATAACTGCCTATCGACTTTGCAGAATAATTCAAAATCTCTTTATATCAACTACATTTTTAAGACGTTCGGACACAATACGATTCAGTGAGGCTTCTTACTTTGAGGACGGCTGAAGAGCTTGGTGAAAGAGAAGTAATCAAGTTAATTCTAGCCTGCCTAGAGCAGATGCCTGGGGCGCCGATTCCGTTTGGAGATGATGTTTCAGCCGTTGAAATTAGAAATGGAAAACTTGCAGTCATAAAAACTGACATGCTAGTTGGAAAGACAGACGTTCCGTCAGGCATGACTCTCCGCCAAGCGGCTCGAAAAGCCGTTGTTATGAACATAAGCGATCTGGCCGCCAAGGGCGTGCAGCCTCTTGCGCTTCTCGCATCAATCGGCGTTCCCGGATACCTTACTGAAAAAGACATCCGACAGATGGGAAGAGGTCTGAATGAAGGAGCCCGAGAATACAACGCTTACGTTGTAGGGGGAGACACCAATGAAGCGTCGAACCTAGTAATCAGCTGCACCGCCTTTGGAATTTGCCAGGAAAGGCATCTTATGAGTCGAAGTGGAGCAAAACCGGGGGACATTGTAGCGGTTACAGGACTTTTCGGCAAAACATCCTCTGGCCTAAAGATTCTGCTTGAACATCTCTTTGCTCCTCCAAAGCTGAAGAGCAGGCTTGTTCGCGCTGTTTGCATGCCCCAAGCACGACTCGGAGAGGGCCTGGCACTGGCTCAAGCCAGAGCTGCAACCTCGTCAATCGACTCTAGCGACGGACTCGCTTGGAGCCTCCACGAAATCTCAAGAGCAAGCAACGTGGGATTCCTCATTAACAACCTTCCAATCGCCCAAGAAGCGAAACAGTTTGCCGAAATTAACAATCTTGACCTAACAGAACTGGTCCTGTATGGCGGAGAAGAATACGAGCTACTCGTCACGATTAAACCCAGAGGTTGGGATAAAGCAAAGAAAGCCGTAGAGCAGGTTGGGACTACCCTCATCAAAATAGGGTTGGTTACTAGACAGAAGACCATCCTCCGTGAAACGGAAGGAACGACCGTTTCTATAGAAGCACGGGGATGGGAACATTTTAAAACCGGCTGAAAACCTTCAAAGTTAATCTAAATCGCTCATGCTCTGCCACTTGAAGTGCTAGGAGATGCAAGAGCTACTTCGATTTCCCACTGTTCGAGAAGCTATATTGTACAAGAAACTTTCGGATGACAAGGTGAGATGCGGCCTCTGTGAGAGAAGATGCTCGATTGCTCCCGGTCTCACAGGATTCTGCAAAACTAGAGCAAACGTCGACGGGAGGCTCTATACCCTTGTCTACGGAGACCTAAGTGCTCTGGAAAGCAGACCAATTGAGATAAAGCCTTTCTTCCACTACTGGCCCGGCTCAACAGCCCTCACCTTCTCCAGCTGGTCCTGCAACTTCAACTGCATTTGGTGCCAAAACCATCACCTCTCCAAGACCAAGCCGAACCCTGCCAGCTCCAGCTCGTACCTTCCCGAAAAACTTGTGGAAACAGCTCTACAGAGTAGCGACGACGGTCTGTGCGTCAGCTTTCAGGAACCTACAATCCTAACAGACTGGACAATACAAGTTTTCAAGATGGGACAAGAAAAGGGGCTGTACTGCTGTTACGTCACTAACGGGTACATGACACCTGAAGCATTGACACTGCTGAAACAATGGGGCATGGACGGGATTAAGATAGATGTCAAAGGAGACGCAGAAACCTACAAAAAATACTGTGGCGGAGCAGACGTAGAGAAGATTTGGAGAAATGCTCGAGAAGCTAAGAACTTGGGATTGCACGTAGAGATTGTGAATCTAGTCGTCACGGATGTGAACGATGACGAAGAGTGTTTGCGATGGATGATAGAGAGACACTTGAAGGAGTTGGGCCCCGAAACTCCCCTCCACTTCACCCGTTACTATCCAGCCTACAAGTTCTGCAATGCGCCCACAAAGGTTGAAACCCTGGAAAAAGCGTACGAGATGGCGAAGAACGCTGGAGCGTCATATACTTACCTCGGAAACGTTCGAGGTCACGATTACGAACACACGTATTGCCCCAACTGCGAGGAACCACTCATCAAACGGCTTGGCTACACGATAGCTCGCTATAATGTGACCACTAGCAACGAATGCCCAAAATGCGGTCAACCCATACCTATCACGGGAAGACACGTTCGAAAAAGGCGGATTTCCCAGTTCTAGAACATTTCATAACGAGTCTACCGCGGCTGTGTCGCCAGCAGTTTCTCTATT
Source organism: Candidatus Bathyarchaeota archaeon (assembly GCA_020356305.1). The sequence continues at coordinate 1,509,539 of CP070636.1, forward strand.
CGTTCCAGTCGCTTCTCTACAGCATCTAGTCTATCCAGTATTTGCTTGAGTAGACGGCCCACATCCTCTGCTTTCACATGAGGTAGTGCAAT
>CP070636.1:1509730-1513354 GCA_020356305.1 Candidatus Bathyarchaeota archaeon
ACAGGGTGCGGTAGTTGCCAGCAGAATTCTTGCTTTGGCTGCGTATATGGACGGATACAAAGGGTTACAAGCCTTCCCATTTTTTGGAATGGAAAGAAGGGGCGCACCGGTGCTTTCATTCACAAGAATAAGCAAAGATGACGTACGAATTAGAAGTCAGGTTTACGAGCCAGACGTCGTTGTAGTTTTAGACCCGCTGCTACCCAAGATAGTGGAAGTGACTGGAGGTCTTAAACCCAAAGGCTACATAGTACTGAACAGTAGACAGAAACCGTCTGAAGTTAAATGGGCCAAAAACTACAAGACAGCAACAGTTGACGCCCTAGGCATCTCGAAGAAGCTTAATCTTAAAGTTGCCGGCTTCCAGGTATTCAACACTCCCATGTTGGGAGCTCTTGCAAGAGCGACAAAATTGGTGAAAATAGCCTCTGTAAAAAAGGCAATAGCAGACTATTTCGGAGAGAAAAGGGGAAAAATGAACATAGAAGCGGCTGAAATCGCATATGAAAACACGTTTTCTAGTGAGGGGTAGAAATGAAAAGTTTGAGAGAACTCCCGAGGTCTCCAGTCGCGAAGCCAGACTTAGCGTCCATCGGCGTAACTGGCAACTGGAGAACATCGAGACCGGTAATCAGTAAAGAAGAATGTGAGAAATGTATGATTTGTTGGCTGCACTGCCCAGATGGATTGATCAAGAAAGATCAAGAGGGATTCCCGGAAGTAAATTACGAGTTCTGCAAGGGATGCGGTATATGTGCCTATGAGTGCCCTACGGAGGCAATAGAAATGGTGGAGGAAAGTGAACGTGAAAATCATCAAAATGCTTACAGCAAATGACGCGGTTGCGTACGCAGTGAAGCTCGCTAGAGTTCAAGTTGTAGCTGCCTACCCCATTACGCCTCAAACAGCTTCGGTCGAGAAGATTTCAGAGTTCATTGAAAATGGAGAGCTCAACGCGGAGTTCATATGCGTCGAAAGCGAACACAGTGCATCAAGCGCAGCAATCGGCGCTTCGGCTTGCGGGGTCAGAACGTTTACGGCGACAAGCAGTCAAGGATTAGCCTTAATGCATGAAATGCTTCATTGGGCGGCGGGTACAAGAGTTCCGATAGTGATGTACGTGGTTAATCGAGCGCTTTCTGCACCATGGAGTATCTGGTGTGACCACCAAGATTCCCTGTCACAAAGAGATACAGGTTGGATACAGTTTTACGCTGAAGACAATCAAGAACTGCTTGACACAGTTATAATGAATTACAGGATAAGTGAGGACAAGGAAGTTCACCTGCCATCCATGGTTTGTGCCGACGCGTTCACGCTTTCCCACGCAACGACCCCCGTAGACATCCCATCTCAAAGAGAGGTGGATGAGTTTCTCCCTCCATACACTCCAGAACTAACTCTGGACAACATAGAAAACCCTGTCACTTATGTGCCCACATGCTCGCCCACAAAACCAAGTTCAGACTGGTACATGGAATACAAATATCTTCAAGACGAAGCTATGTCAAAGGCTTTGAGGAAAATAAAAGAGGTATGCAGAGAATTCAAGGAAAAATTCGGAAGATTTCACGGCGACTTACTGGAGCCATATCGGTGCCGTGACGCGGAAGTAGTCATTATGAGCATGGGATCCTTCACGGCGCAAGCAAAAGATGTGGTCGATGAAATGAGAGATGACGGATACCACGTTGGAGCCGTCAAATTAAGAACGTTCAGACCGTTTCCAGTCGATGATGTCCGTGAGTTGGCTAAAAAAACTAAAGCCATCGCCGTTGTGGACAGAGGCTCATCCTTCGGACATTGCGGGCAAGCATTCATGGAGGTCAAATCAGCACTGTACAACTCATCCCACAAACCCCTAGTCAAGGGGTATACCCTTGGTCTCGGAGGAAGGGACATAAAAACATCGGACCAACGGCACGTGATAGAACAGACGTTCAAGGATCTTGAAAAAGGATTCGTCGAAAAAGAATCTGAATGGGTCAACCTAAGATTATAGGTGCCACAAAATGACTATACTCGGTTTACCTGAAGAGGAACATCTCCTCCCTGGATGTGGAAGTTGCCCAGGATGTGGAAGCCTACTGGCGCTTAGGCACACCATGAAAGCGTTAGGCAGAAAGACAATCCTAGTCATACCCGCCGGATGCCTAGCCGCGGTCACAGGTTTGTTTCCAAAAACACCGTTAAAAGTACCGATGTTCGAAACGGCCTTCGAAACAACAGCGTCTCTGGCCTCAGGTATAATCGCTGCCCTAAAGATAAAGGGAAGAGAGGACATCACGGTAACAGGTTTTGCAGGGGACGGGGGAACACTCGACATAGGCATCCAAGCGCTTTCAGGCGCAGCAGAGAGAGAAGAAAATTTGCTCTACATATGCTACGATAACGAAGCATACATGAATACAGGAATACAGCGGTCAGGAGCAACGCCTTTCGGTGCTACAACCACGACGACACCATTACTCGGAAAGAAAGAAAACAAAAAGGATCTCCCACTAATTATGGCGGCCCATAAGATTCCTTACGTGGCAACAGCTTGCGTCTCCTACCCGCAAGACCTCTTCCAAAAAGTTAGAAAAGCCAGAGAAAAAAAGGGCACACGATACATTCAAATATTATGTCCATGCCCGCCAGGGTGGCGGTTCAACATTGACCAGACAATCGAAGTTGGAAAACTCGCTGTTAGAACCGGCATGTGGGCGCTTTATGAGATCGAAGACGGAAAGTTCAAATTGACAGGTGCAAGCCGTGGGCTAGCAGATCCCTCCAAAAGAAAACCGATAGAAGAATATCTCAAGCTTCAAGGGAGATTCAGACGCTTAAGAGAAAAGCAGATTGAAATCCTACGACAATGGATTAACGACCAGTGGAGAACCTACGAAGACATGTCTGCCAAAACATGCTAAGCGCACGCGCATGGACTCTTACATGAACTTCCGTAGACCCAAGCGGCTACTATCTGTGTTAAAGAAAAAATTTTAAGAAGACTCGATAATCTCTTTGTGAATCGCTATAAGTATTCTTGGAGGCTTTGAAATGCGTTTCGAACCCAGAGGGGTCAATGTTGCTCTTGTAACGCCGTTCACAAGGGATAATGAGGTAAATGAAAAAGCGTTGAGAGATCTCGTCGCTTTTCTTATTGAGAAGGGCGTTTCAGGCCTAGTGCCGGTAGGTACTACGGGGGAGTTCATTTATCTTTCAGAGGAAGAACGTGAGGAAGTCGTAGAAACCGTTGTAGATGAAGCCAACGGCAGAGTTCCCGTCATTGCCGGAACAGTCAGCGCGGAACCCTCTGAGAGGTCGTTCTATCCGCCGCGTCCGATCCGATGTTCATGGGGTGCGCGCGGGGAGTATTCTACCTCTCAATGCCGGCACTCGCTTCTTAAGGAGTGAGCCGTGGCGCATTCTGAACCGTCACGCGCCGCTGCGATCACGCTTGAGCAGTTGATCGCGCTGAACGACGAAATCGCCGCGCTGGTGCGGACGGGGATCCCCTTAGAGCAAGCGCTGGGCCAGTTGGGCGAGGACATGCCCGGCCGCCTGGGCAAGCTGACTCAACGGTTGGCCGAGCGCATGCAGCGTGGGGAATCACTCTCCCAAGTCCTCGAGGAAGAGCGG
>CP070636.1:1513454-1517095 GCA_020356305.1 Candidatus Bathyarchaeota archaeon
AATGTGTTGTGCTAGTAAGTTTTTAAAAGCCCATTAACAGAAACTAGTGATGATAGACGTGTTTGGTAAGACACAGTATCTCATAGAGAAGAAGCGAGTAGCGCTCAGATGGACCCTCAACGTTAAGGACGTGAACGGAAACCTCTTGGGGTACGTGAAAGGGCAGAGGCTGAAGCCCAATTACTGGTTTGAGGATGTGGAGGGAACCCGCCTGGGCGAAATCCGCGGAGCTGAGGATTATGAGGTTTATGCATGCAACTATTATATTTTCCGTGTTAGAACCTCAGAGAGACACAAGGTGAACTGAAATGGAATTGGCTGATTCTTTCTCTTTAGAACAGACTTTGGCATATCTTCAATCGCTTTTTGACATAGGTGAAAAAGCAGCTGGCACACAAGAAGAATCTAAGGCAACGAAACTGATCGAAAGTGAATTAAAAAGACTTGGACTTGAGAATGTTCATTGCGAACCCTTTGCAGTGGTTTCCCGGAACTACAAGGATTGTCAGCTGAAAATACTGGAGCCTTCGGCTGAAACTGTTCCCTGCGTAGCAGGTGGAACAAGCGTATCAACTCCGCCCTATGGTATACAGACTGACCTCATTGATGCGGGTTTTGGAACAGTAAAAGATTTTGAAAGGTTGAAAAAGAGAGGAATAGATGTAAAGGGGAAAATAGCCATTATAGAAAGAAGTGACAGATTAACCTATTGGGCGGATTTTCCCTGTCGTTTGGCTAAAGACTTCGGTGTCGAAGCAGTAATATTTGCTTCATTTTTCTCTGAACACACGGCGTTCAGGAAAGACGCTTTTCCCTTCGCCCCTATACCTGTGGTAAGTGTTCCCTACAACGTAGCTCAATCTTTACGTGCCAAAATGCGGAGACAAAACGTGACGGTTGAGTTAAAAAATATAATTGAAACAAAGGAAGACGGCGTTTCCTATAATGTGATGGGCGAGTTAGTTGGATCCAGATACCCAGAAGAGATAATCACGCTAACTGCTCATCATGATAGTTGGTTTGGGGGCGCCAACGATAACGCTTCTGCAGTTGCAATCGTACTGGAAATCGCAAAAATCCTCAGTGAAAACTTCAAACCAAAACGAACGATCAAGTTCATATCTTTTGGCGCAGAAGAATCAGGGTCCAACAGTTTTTTTGAGTGGGCAGTTGGGTCCTTTGACTATGTAAACAAACATCCAGAGGAGGTCAAAAACACCGTGGCAAACATCAATCTTGACATTCCAGCATTCGGAGACACTGTTCTTTTACTAGCAACGCCTGAGATGACCACTTTCGCAAAAGAATCTGTAAAAGACCTCGATCTTGAAATGCTTTTCAAAGTCACTAATCTACCAACAAGCGAGACTGATCAATGGTCCTATGTAATGTGTGGAGTGCCTAGCGTCAACTTTGGTTCACACATACCAGCTTATGAGAAAATATACCATACAAACTATGATACACCAACTAATGTAAGCTATGATCTTTTAGAATATTCGTCAAGAGTTATTCTTTCTCTTATTTCCAGAATGGATTCACTGAATATCTTACCGTACGATTTTCTTCCAACCGCAAAGAAATTGGAAATAGACCTCTCTTCGAGAAGAGGCGAGACGAGAGGAGTAATTGGATACTCCGAATTGCTGAGGAAAACAAGAAAATTGAAAGCTCTAGCTCAAGATTTCAACGAATTAAAAAGGAGAAAAGTTGAAAGGGATATTAAATTCATTAACAGATCTCAGCTTGAAATATGCTCCTTACTGAACAGACATATAATAAGTACGGGTGGAGAAGCCAACAAAGAAGCTGCTTGGATCATTCCTGAGCTTCTTGACATGCTGGTAAGTCTGAAAACCGCGGTTGAGGCCCTGCAGCAGAATGGTTTAGAGGAAGCAGTTATGTCGTTGGGTTCTCTTAGAACCATGAGTTGGGGACTAAACGTCAGCCTTAACGTCTACAACCAAACCTTAAACTTCATATCAAAACACTCTCGGTACTCCGGAATCTACCCAAACGTAATGGCTGAAATGTTATCTTTATTAAAGAAAAGGGAGAGCAAAAAAATCGATGTTTCAAAGGAGTTGTCTTCTATTGAAAAAGAATTCAACGACAAACTAGAGAAGGTTAGTGCTAAACTGTCTGCTCTTGAAGAAAGTGTTGAAAAATCCTCCCAAAAACTATTGCAGATGATCTGTAAATTGTCTGGCTAATGCATTTTGAATTGTTTCTTCACTGACAAAAGATTGCATGCATGGAATGCCTCTAGTGAGAGCAACCGGACCAGTTACACTCGCGGGATCTATGGTTGTTAACAACGCTGAAGTGCTGAGTTGCTCGTGGTAATTCAACTCGACCGTCCAGCGCGCGCATCCAAGACATCATCGTGCGGGCAAAGAGTGACCTAATTGAGCACTAAAAGGCTTATTAGAACACCACAGCATGAGTTAAAAAGAGAGGATGCTCAATGTCGAAATTCTCTTTCTCCAATGCACCTCGACTTCAACTGCTATCAAGAGACCAAATCGAATCCATCCACCTAGCCTCTATGAAGCTTTTGGAAGACGTCGGCGTCAAGATCTACAATGACGCGGCATTGAAGCTGCTTGTTGATGCTGGGGTTGAAGTTGACTTCGATAACAAACTCGCCCGTATTCCACAACATCTCGTCAAGGAATCTCTAGTCAAGGCGCCATCGACTATCAGGCTTTACAGCCGCGATGGAAAACACGACCGAGTTCTCGAAAGAAACAGGATTACCTACAATCCAGGCTCAACCGCATTGTTTATTCTCGACTCCAAGACAAATGAAACTAGACGCCCATTATCAACAGACTTGGCTGATCTCGTTAGATTGACCGACGCTTTAGAATATATACAGGCCCAAAGCACAGCGCTGGTAGTATCCGATGTCCCTGAGGCCATCGTCGATCGATACCGCCTTTTTGTCGTTCTGAAGAATTCTCCCAAAACAATAATTACTGGCACATTCAGCATCGATGGTCTTTATGACATGAAAAGGATGCTTGAGGCCGTGGCTGGAGGCGAAAAAGAGTTAGCCCGAAAACCCATGGCAATTTTCGACACATGTCCGTCAGCACCGTTAACGTGGAGTGAACTCCTTTCCCAAAACCTGATTGACTGCGCCAAGTTTCGCATACCCGCTGAAATCCTCCCGATGCCACAGCTAGGCGCTACGGGGCCGACGACGCTAGCTGGATCCCTCGTTCAACATAACGCTGAATTTCTTAGCGGTCTAGTGATGGCTCAATTAACGAACCCAGGAGCCCCAGTCATCTATGGCGGTTCACCAACAACATTCGACCAGAGGTACGCTACAGCTCGTCTCGGAGCCATAGAGACTATAATGCTGGGCTGCTCCTACGCCCAACTTGGGAAATATTATGGACTGCCGACCCATATGTACCTTGGACTCAGCGACACAAAAATCGTTGACGCACAATGCGGGTTTGAATCCGGAATTGGAATAGTGCTTGGGGCACTTGCCGGAATTAACGTGATATCTGGGCCGGGCATGCTAAACTTTGAGAGTTGCCAAAGCTTAGAGAAACTTGTAATTGACAACACAATTTGTGGCATGGCATTAAGATTGATGGACGGCGTTAGAGTTGACAATGAAA
>CP070636.1:1517195-1522782 GCA_020356305.1 Candidatus Bathyarchaeota archaeon
AAATCATTCTAAGTACCAATGAGGCTCCTGACTCACCGAGACATTTTTCCAGTGCTTCTTTGAAGAGCTTCGGCTCTTTTGGGATATTTCCTGGTTTGAGCGAGTATCTTTCCTCCAAATATGTGTAAATGGCGGTAGATATGGTAGTGGTCGCGGTCTTTCCGAATATCTGTGTGAGTACCTTGTCCACAATTTTGGAGAGTTTATCGGCGGAGGCGTGGTTGGTCATACGTCTTTTTCTGATAGGCATATTATAGAAACGGAATAGCTGGGTTATTCCCGAAGTCATTTTTTTAGCAATGTTGATGTTGTATCCCTCGTCTAACAGGGATTGACGGAATCTTGTTATCTCCGTCTCAAATCGTGTCTTTTGATGTATGTCATTTGAACCGAGATCTTGCTCTCTGAGTTTTAGTATTTCGTCAATGGATTTTCCAAAATACTGTTCAAACTTCAGAAGTCCAGATCTGTAGTTCTCTTTTTTGCTTTCGTCGAGACTTTGCAGAAAATCCTCTTCTCTCATTTCCAACCATGTTTCTCTGCTCGCAGCATAGGTTTATCAGTTATGAATCGGCGCTATGGACTCGGAATATCCTTGTACGCTTTCTAATACTGTTGCAGATAAAACGAAGCCCGCCAAGGTGATAGAAGGATCAGGAAACCACTCTCCAACTGAATCTGCGATTGACCAGCTGATTGCGTGAGCATCAAACTCTTTTGAGGGTTTTGGCTCCAACGGACGGACGCTGATGGTAATGTTGGATTTTTTTGAACGCTTGATCTAGATCAGCGATTATGTCATGAGAATCTTCTATTCCAAGAGCTAACCGTACTAATTCCTCTGTTATTCCCGTTTTTTTCCTATCCTCTGCGCTGACATGATAGTGAGAGGATGCGACCGGTTGTGTAGCTAGAGTTTCGGCACCTCCAAGACTTGCGGCAAGAGAGCATAGTTTGAGGCTGTTCACGAACTCCATTGTGGTTTCGAAGTCTCCGTCGAGTTCAAAACTGACTACTCCGCCGAAACCTTTCATTTGTTTTCTGGCAATTGAATGTTGGGGGTGGCTTGGTAAGCCTGGGTAGTACACTCTTTTCACTTTGGGATGTTTCTTAAGATATCGTGCTATTGTTATTCCATTAGAGTTGTGCCTTTCCATTCGCAATCCAAGCGTCTTCAGACCCCGCAGCAGCAGCCAAGCGGCGAGAGGATCAAGGGTTCCACCTAAATGTTTGCGCATTTCTTTCAGATTGTGCATAAGATCTTCAGATCCACATGCAACTCCAGCAGTTACGTCGTTGTGTCCTCCCAGATACTTCGTGGCGCTATGAATGACAACGTCGACTCCGAAGGGAAGAGGTCGCAAATTGTATGGAGAAGCAAAGGTGCTGTCAACTACAACAGCTATCCTTCTTTTTCGGCCAAGCTTGGCAACTTTGGATACGTCTACGATCTTTAGTGTGGGGTTTGTCGGAGTCTCAGCGAATATGACTCTCGTCTTTTTCTGAATTGCGGCTTTTATTTCCTTAAATTCAGTGGCCTCCACGAAGCTTATGTCCACACCAAACTTCGGCAAAACGTCCTGAAAGAGGGCGAGGGTCCCGCCGTATAGGTCTCTGCTGCAAACAACATGGTCGCCGGAAGAAGTCAAAGTCAACAGGGTAGTGGCTATAGCTGCCATTCCTGATGAAAAAACTGCCGCATCTTCTGCGCCTTCGAGTTCTGCAATTTTTCTTTCAACAGTTCTAACGGTTGGGTTCCCATATCTTGTGTATGAATATCCCTCTGCTTTCTCACTCATAACGTCAATCATTTCTTTGGTGCTGGAAAACCCGAAGACAGAGCTTTCATAGATTGGCGTAATGACCGCTCCAGTGAAAGGATCTCTCCTCTCTCCAGCGTGAACCGCTTTAGTTGAAAACCCTCTACTTTCTGACACCATCTTCTCATCCACCTTAGACATAAGAAAGGGCTGAAACGGAATTTACCTTTATCCCTCGAATTATTGTCATGTTAGGTTACAGACCGAATTTCACAGAACACTCGTGACGCCGAGTTAAGAAAGCTGTATCAGTGTCCGCGCGCGCAGTGTCTGCAAGCTAGATGGAGTTCGCATGAACACAGAAAATGATTGCGTAGAGCCTCTCTCCACGCTCTGTTTTTATATGTACAACGACACAAATATCGCATGAATGCTCACCCACGAAAAACACAAACCTTTGTGCAAAGTCTGGCTTGAATACGAGGGTAAACCCATCCTTGGGAAGGGTGGAGCTGAGATTCTAGAGGCTGTCAAAAGAGAGAAATCAATATCTAAAGCAGCCAAAAATTTAGGAATGTCGTACCGATACGTGTGGAATTACATAGCAAAGATGGAGAAAGCGCTACACGAACCTGTTGTTCAAACACATAAAGGCGGCAGATCGGGCGGGGGAGGAGCCAAACTAACCAAGCTTGGGGAGAGCCTGTTGAAGGAATACAGGAGAGTTGAAGGCTACGTGGGTGAGATTTTGGGAGACGAAGAACATTGGGAGGCGGTGAGATTGAAGATTAGCGCAAGAAATCGGCTAAGTGGCGTCGTTAGAGAAGTGGAAAAGGGAACTGTGGCCGCGAAAGTCAAGATTGAAATCGCGACTCCAGTTACGATGACCGCACTTATATCCAGAGAGGCTGTAGAAGAACTGGACATTAGACTTGGAGACAAAGTAGAAGCTGTGATCAAGGCAACCGAGGTCATGGTTGCAAAAGAAAGAGAATAAATAGCCTCAAACACCTTACACGCCAAACTAGCGGAAGATAGTTTCGAAAAGCTCAATTGGATCGAAGAAGGAGCACAAGCTCTCATATGAGACATCCTAGTTTCAACTTTGGGTTACAAAAGACCAGAGGGAGAGTAGAGTCAGAAGAAAAAGCTAAAACCGAAGAGCCTATGACAATCAAAAGAAAAAACGGCGGGAGCAGACAACTTGGGTAACTCGAGTATCATGAAATTTTTTGATTCAGCATCCTCCAAGTCCAGTGCTCGACACGCCCTCTACTTGAGCTCTATTACCTTCTTTTTTGCGTTGATCTTGATTCCGCCAATTCTAGGGATAGTTCTCAAATGGAATGCTATGGCAGAGACATTTGGGAACCCTAGCCTAATTTCAAGGGCAACAGCGGCAATCTACGCATCTTTCGCCATCGCGATCTTCGTTTCAATCATTGATGTCGTTGCTGGATTGCCAGTCGCTTGGCTCATTACAAGAGGAGGGCTCAGATGGTTAAGAGTATTAGATACACTTGTTGACATACCTTTCATCATACCCACCGCGACCCTTGGCTACTCTCTGCTCTTGTTCTGGAGTGGACCTGAAGGCATTTCATCCCTTTTTCGAGGCAGCCTTGTCTCGCCAGGCTGGCTTCTTGTTATTCTGCTTCATTTTACATTTTCATATCCCGTCGTGGTGAGAGTAATGGTTGGGGCAATCCTCGATTATAAACGGGAATACGAAGAAGCGGCGAGAACCCTAGGCGCTCCGCCCTTCACCGCAGATAGAACAGTTACGCTTCCCATTTTGAAGCCATCCTTAATAGCTTCTTTCACGTTGGCTTTTGCGCGATCAATTTCTGAGACTGGAGCAACCCTGATGGTTGCCGGCGCTTTCGAAAATGGACCAATCTTGATTAATAATCTTAGAACTGCTCAAGAAGTTGGCTACGAAGGCGCCCTAGTGTTTGTTAGCTTCATTTTGATAGTCATTTCTTCCCTGATTTTTGTCACAATTAGACTGTTGGGTCCAAGACTGAAGATGCCTATTAGGAAAGTTTGGCCAGTGGCCGAGAGAAAACTAAGCGATTCGAGAGTATCTCGCTTGAGAAACGGGTTTTCGCTTATAGTGTTCTTCCTCTTGGTTCTCATTCCCTCTCTTTTTGTTGCTCTCCCAGCGGTCTACGCAGCGATGAATGGAACACTAAACAAGGCGCTAGCAGGCGTAGGCCTTTGGCAAGGATATTGGCAAAGCCTCATCTTATCATACCTCGTTGGAGCAATCGCTACCGTACTGAATACAATAGTGGGCTTACCGATGGCAGTTCTGATCGCGCGAAAAAGACTAGGAAAAACACTTTCATCAGTCTTAGACGTTTTGGTCAATATTCCCTTGATAGTTCCATCAATTGCGCTAGGGGTGTCTCTAAGCATTTTTTGGAAAAACTTTGCAGTATTGCCTGAAATGGGATTACTAATTTTGGTCCATCTTTCAATCACTTATCCTTACTTGGTTAGGTCAATGGCTGCCGCCATTGAAAGATTGAACGTCAGGTTTGAAGAGGCGGGAAGAACTTCAGGAGGACGACCACTTACGGTATTCAGAACAATCACCTTGCCTCTGACCAAGTATTCATTGTTTGCCGGAGCCATTATGATTTTCACCAGAAGCGTTAGCGAAACTGGCGCCACCTTGGCAGTAACCAAACTAGAAACTGCTCCAGTTCTACTGGTTAGATGGGTCAACATACTTCGTGGCATCGTAGAATCTCCAATTCCAATCACTTCGTTTGATGTAGGTCTCGGTTGTGGGATTTTGATCGTGTTTTCCTTCATAATACTGATGGTTTCGAGAACCTTCACTCAAAGAAAAGGAAAGTATTAGTATGTCAAACATATTTACCATGCCGAAACACCCAGAATAGGCTGATGGAGACCCTCAGATGCCAGAAGTCCGGTTGGAGAACATATCAAAGAAATTTGGCAAGATCGTGGCAGTCGACAACGTTAGTCTCCAAATTCGCGACAAAGAATATTTTTGTCTCTTGGGTCCGAGCGGCTGCGGCAAGACAACCTTACTCAGGCTAATTGCTGGCTTAGTTGAACCGGACAAGGGTGAAATTTACATTGAGAACCGTCTTGTTAATTCTGTTCCTCCAGAAGATAGAGGCATCGGATATGTTTTTCAAGAGTATGCGCTCTTTCCGCACATGAACGTTTGGGAAAATGTGACCTACGGTCCAAGAGTAAAGGCACTGGGAAGCAAAGAAAGCGAAAAGCTCGGACGCGAAATGTTAGAAATGGTGAGACTTTTTGAACGCCTAGATGCTTTCCCGTCTGAACTGAGTGGAGGAATGATGCAGAGAGTCGCTCTAGCCAGAGCACTGGCTGCAGGTTCTAGACTACTCCTATTGGACGAGCCCCTTGGTGCTTTGGACGCCAAAATCAGAAATGAATTGAGATATGAACTGAGAAAATTCGTGAACGACCTTGAATTGACTGGTATACATGTAACCCATGACCAAGCGGAGGCCATGGCGATTTCCGATAGAATAGCTGTGATGAGAAAGGGAAAGATCTTGCAAGTTGGAACTCCAAAAGAATTGTACATGAGCCCACGACACATATTCGTAGCCCATTTCATCGGCGAATCAAACTTCTTAGAAGGTTATGTCTCAAAAATGACCGAAAAAGAATCAACCATCGAGCTTCGCGGAGGATTACTTGTTCGTACATTGGACAAGACACATCAAAAGGGAGACAAGGTAGTCATAGCCATCAGACCAGAAGTTTTAACGGTAGAAGAAGACGAACAAGAACTGGAAGAAGAAGAGGAAGAA
>CP070636.1:1522882-1525825 GCA_020356305.1 Candidatus Bathyarchaeota archaeon
ATGTTCATGGCAGTTCAAATCCGGGGACTCTGGGCAATGTGACAATCGGCGTTGTCGACACACGAGGCATAAAGGTAGCAGGCCAAGCGCTCAACGTGCCTGTAACGGATGCAGAATAATCGAGTTATCCTCTGCACTCCTTCTCTATCATAGGGCAACGCTAAAAGCCGAACGCAGAAGAATCCATACAAGGTCTCCAAAAACTAAGGCTATGACTAATCCTGCAGTGACAAAGACAAGCATTGGCAGACCCGGAGTTGCCCAGACATCGCTTTGAATTCTTCCAGTCTGCACCGCATCTGAGATCCTTTGAACAATTTGCTCCCGGGTCTCATCCTTAGGCATTGCAAGCAGTTTTCTGTCCGCTTGGTTACCCTCAACATTGCTAACGTCTTCCAGCGGATACAAATACTCATATCTCGCCAATCTGGCCACACTAACCTTGTACCCCGTAAGCAACGCCAACATCTTACGCCCAAAAGACTCCTTCTCAAAGCCTTCAAACAGCTTGCTCCCCGTCCTAAGCTTCCACAAAAGGTTACGCAAGAGAGCATAAACAACAGTGAACGCTGCCAAGAGAACGGAATTGCTGAAAATCGTAATCGGGAAAAGCGGTGAAACAAGAACCGCCGAGGTCGATACAGCAAAGACTGAGAAGAGGAAAGTGGGATATCGAGGTAGTGCCAAAGACAAGCAGATGAACGCTTTCGCGTCGGCTCCACCAAAGGCTCCAGCGTAAAAGAGGATGATTGCTAAGCCAGACGTCACCGCAAAAGATAGGACAAAGAGCAGCAGGTCTCCACCAAACAAAACGTATTGAACGGAAGTTAGAAGCAAGGCTAACGGCGCCAAAGCAGCCCACACTTGGTTGCTTACTTCCCGCTTCTTCCAATCACTCCAAGAAGCATAAATCATAAACATCAGACACAGAAGAACGCGAGCACCGTCGAGCACTTCATTCATGACGCGTCTCTCAGTATGAATATCATCAAGAATTAACATAAAAAGAGAATCATGACTTCAGAATGGTCGGCGAAACCTGAAGTAGATTGCAGCAGCATGGAAACTTGCAGAGATCTATGGTGGGTAACCAGAGCTATGAGGCTTTCACATTTTCTTCCCAGGTCACGCCAGGACCTGTTATTTTCACCTTGTACCTGCCACCAGGACTGAAATCCAATCCAGCCAGAGTACCGTTTAGAGTTACCGTACTGGTTGATTCGATGTCAAGAGTTGCTGGCAAACCCGTTGCGCTGCTGGTATAGTCTGTTCCGTCCACGTAAATCTTATCAATGGTCACAACTTCAGAGCCTGAATTTCTAATGTAAACAGTGGCTTGATCAGAGGCTGCATTGATAACAGCAGAATCGAACTTTATCATTTTCCCTGCTGCAGTCGTTTGCGTTACAGTGAAAGTTAAGACCCAAACGTAAGTAACGATGACAGCGGCAACAGCGATAACTATCAAGAGAAGCGTTGCCAAAATCGGTGATATTCCTTTCCTAGAACGTGCGATCTTGAACACACTCTTTCACCTCTGAACGAAACTTGTTAAGTTCTACGATATTTAACAGGTATGAAGCGAGAGTAAGTATTCAAAATCTGCAAGTTCACACTGGAGCTAACAGTTCACGGCTAGCCTGCAATTTCCAAGACGAATGGTGGATTGACCGTTCTCGCTTCTAAACGAATGCCGAATAGATTCTCCAAAAAACCGCACAAAACCTCGTAATTGTTAATGAAAGGCGCCTTGATAATGATGTATTTGTCGCGAATGTAGAAATCGCCGAAGCCTTGAACCCTCAATCGTTTCAACACATCTGGCCATTCTTCCTTTTTGGAGGCTTCCAGATTCAAAGTGGCTTCCATGGAAATCCTGGCTGCATCACCCAGTTTCCGGCCGACTTCCCGCCACTTCTGCTCGGGAATGTACTGCAGCAGCATGTTGATAAACTCAACGTTTATGAATGCCACACGGCTGACTCCACAGTAGTATTCACCTGGAAATCTCCAATCGTAGATCATCATGCTGCGGTAGATATCGAGCATCTTAGAGATCAAAGGTTTGATGCCAGGTTCTTTTCCGCCTTTGATGAGCAAGTCGATGTATGCGCGTTCTTCTTCGTCAAGAATGATTGTGGTTCTCTTCACCGACTCTTTTTCTTTCTCCACGTACGTTATCGCCACCGCATTCTTTGCATATAGAGTATTTCTTACAGCATATTTTATATGTCTTATGCATTGAGAAACCTAAGGCTGCGACAAGAGCCTGATGTGCCTACTTCGGGATCTCCTTCGAAGCAAAACGGAGGAAAATGACTATGCCCGCAATACAGGAAGCCAAGCCAGCAAGCATGGCGAAAGAATATGGCACCTTCACCGTTTGAAGAGCATAGATGAGGTAGGTGGGTCCCCCAAACATGAGAAGGACCGAGGCAAGCGTAACCAGAACCGTCGAAACTCGTCTCTGCTCCTCTCTCGTTGACACGGCAAAAGCCAAGATGAGGCTTCCCGCTGTTAAGCTTGCAATAGATCCCAAAACAAAGGGTTTCTGAACAACTTCTGAAAGAACAGCTACCAGAGTAGCGCTGCTTTGCCACCAAGCAAGAACAGATATGATTAAGACTACCGTTGGACCAAGAAAGATGAGGGCAGGCGTTCGCAGCCTAATCTCACGTTTCCTTCTCTCTGGAGAACCTAAGAAATACTGCACAGCAAAAGACGCAACAGCTAATCCAACGAAAAAGGAAAATACTAAGGGACTTTCCAGAATCGAATTTCTCACCGCAACTGACATGGGCATCTCAAAGTTGTCTTGACTCCAGATGAGAACAACTGCAACGACTGGGAAAGCAACTGCAGCAATCAGGAGCGCTTTCCATACCCACGACAAGAATCTTCCGCTGATCAAAGTAGGTTCACCTATGACCACCATCAACTTAA
>CP070636.1:1525925-1530559 GCA_020356305.1 Candidatus Bathyarchaeota archaeon
CCACTCCGGCCCACTCGTGGCCAAAGATCGTTCGATAATGGATGACTCCTTCTACGTAGCCTCTCTGAAAAATTTTTGTGTCGGTTCCGCAGGTGGTTGCAGCCTTGACGCCTACTAGGACTTCGTCGGCTCCAACTTTTGGCCTGTCAATATTTTCCACCCGTAGGTCTTTCACTCCATATAAAAGGGCAGCTCTCATTTTTTCTCCGCTCACTCTATTCATTCAGGATCACCACTTTCAGACATTCGCCTTTTGCTGCTGTTTTGAAGGCTTCGCTTGTCTCGCTTAAAGGGAGCCGGTGCGTAATGAGTTCCTTAGCTTTTATTTTTCCGCTGCTTATCAGCTTTAGGGCTGTTCTGGTCTCAATATGCGATGTGGAGTAGGATGGGACGATTCGAATTTCTGAAAAGAACAGTCGCCGTGGACTCACGCTTACCTGAGTGCTTGGTGGTGTCGGCGCAAACAAACAGACGGTTCCACCTCTACGGCAAGTCTTAAGCCCCTCTGTTACAGCCTCTGCATTCGGAGCGGTGACGATGATCACGTCTGCTCCTATCCCCCTAGTAGAGTCTCTCACTTTTTCGATTAGGCTGTCGTTTTTCGGATTGACGATCAAGTCTGCTCCGAATTGTTTGGCTGCTTCTAGCCGGTAGTTGATTAGGTCGCTTACAATGATTTTTGCGGGTCTCAGGTTTTTCGAGAGGATTGTATGGATAATTCCGGATGGTCCTGCGCCGATGATGGCGACGGTGTCTTCCGGTCTGATGATGAGCTTTGTATGAGCTTTCAGGCAGCATGCCACTGGTTCAATTAGGGTTGCTTCTTCAAAGGAGAGGTTGTCTGGAATCTTCAGTGTGTCTTTTTGGACGTTTGGGGCAGGAACTCTGAAGTATTCTGCGAGTCCTCCTGGGTGTATGTTGGTTTTTGCAAAGTCTTCACAGAGAGTGTAGTCTCCGTGAGCGCAATAATGACACGCGAGGCATGCGACATGGTGATGTACAAAAACGCGTTCCCCCTT
Organism: Candidatus Bathyarchaeota archaeon; assembly: GCA_020356305.1. The sequence continues at coordinate 1,526,945 of CP070636.1, forward strand.
TTTGAACTGGTTCACATTTTTTCCGGTCTTGGCAACAATTCCAGTGGGTTCATGACCAAGGACTAGGGGAGCTCGACTTTTTAGATACCAGTGCATTAGGTCGGATCCGCATATTCCGCAGGCTTTCATTTCTACAAGGATTTCGTCTGGACTGATTTTTGGTCTTGGAATATCTTCGATTTGTATTTTCTCGGGGCTGTAGTATATGGCAGCTTTCATTTTGTTTCGCTTCCAGGTTGACGTTGGCTGAACAAGCTGACGGGCTGTCCTGCTTTATGTTTCAGGTGTCCTCGTGACACGTATATGACCTTGAGAGAAGATGTTCTTGATAACTTTGGCGCCTCTCTCCATCGCTACGTTTCCGCTTGATGTGAGGGATAGACCAACGAAGGAATTCTCACCTAGACTAACTGGTCCCTTGGCATCTAGTGAGCCCCTAATTATAGCATCTTTTCTTAGTTTTACATATCCCCCAGCAATCAAGCTTCCTTCTATGAGCGCTTCGCTTCTGATATCAATGTCATCTGAGGCCTTAATACTCCCGTAAAAGTGGCAGCGATCCCCTATCACCAAGGAGCCTTCCACGACTATGTTTCCCTTGACTTCGAGGTCGGAGGGAAACTCCATGTCATTCATGATTCGAATCGTGTCAACTCCAAGTTTTAAGACTTTTTTCCCTTTGAGCCCCATGGTGCTTTCTGCGACTCTCCTAGGTCCGTTGTCTCTGGGGCTTTTAATTTCCACAAAAGGTAACAAGAAGAAGAGGAAAGCGAACCCGCATAATGTAAAGATCCAAAGAATCGGCGACCAAAGAATCGGAAGCATCTAATTCTTTCACCTTTTCCTAGTTCCCATTGCTGATGTAGCTGTTTCCTGTGCCGCTGTGAACCGTCTTTCTCCACGCTAGCTTTTTGCATCCTATAGCTCTAGAAACGCCCAAGTCGAACAGAGCCTTGAAACAAATCAAAATGTTGTATAAAAAGGACAAGAGTAGCAACGGCATGAGCCAAAAGACTCGTTCGCGCTTGTCTAAGTACGCGCCCATTGCTACCTCAAAAAAAGGCGCGAAATTCCCAACGGTGCTGTACACAGCGAGGGACATGGAAGCCCAGAAAAACGTTATCCATTTGGGAGGCTGAAAAAAACTGTATAACACTATCCCGAGAATCCAAGCTAGTCCAACGAGAATTGGAACAAAGTAGATGTTAAGCAGCAATACTCCGTCAATTTTCTCTCTCAGCCGCAAATTTCTGCTCCTAATCAGCGGCCACAGATGTTTGGAGGCGCACTGCATATGCCCTTTGGTCCATCGGGACCTCTGGCACCAATAGGACCTTAAATCTTTAACTGCTTCTTCGTAACACTCAGCCTCATTCACATATCGAATCTTAAATCCGGCAAGGTAAATTCGGAAAGTTAAATCAGTGTCTTCCGCCAGCACGTTAGGGTCCCATCCGCCGAGAAACTCGAGTAAACTGCGCCTGACTCCCAGTACTGTTCCTCCAAGTTGAGGAACGAGTCGAAGGTCGTCTCGGGCCAGCTGATCTACTCGATAACCCCCGATTCGCTCCAGCGCAACAAGCCTTGTGACCAAAGTTTCAGGTTCATTCGATACTGTAACTCTTCCTTGCACCCCTCCAATCTCTGGGTCGATGAAAAACGCTGCCATCTTCTCAAGAATGTCTCGCTGCGGGTAGTAGTCCGCGTCAAAACAGAAAACAATCTCGCCGGTTGCGTGTTTGAGCCCCTCGTTCAGAGCTGCAGGCTTTCCCTCTCCACCGGTTTTCACATCGCGATGACACACTTTTATATACTCATATTTTCCTGCGAATTCCTCTACGATTTCGCCGGTTCGATCCGTAGATCCGTCATCGATCACAATGATCTCAAGCTTGTCTTCGGGATAAGTCAACTCTGTTGTCCGTTGAAGAATTTCCCTGATCACTTTTTCCTCGTTATGGGCTGGGATGAGAACTGATGCAGTTGGATGATAAACTAGTCCGTGAGGCGTGTAGTGAGGTTGTCCACTTCGATAGTAGAGAGCGGTAAGCGTGAAGATGTAGTGCCTAGCTAGGTAAGCTGACAAAATCAAAACCGGAAGGGAAAAGACGACACTCATGATCAGGCTTAGGATCATTTGGCCTCTCTTCCTTTCCCTCTTCTCTTTTGGCGCTCAACAGAGACTAAAGCTGAAAGACCCAAGGACCAAACAGTCACGATCCACATGAAATTCACGACGGGTCCAATGACGATGTTCACGATTCGAAAGATACCTACTTCTAACGTGAGGGACATTAAAGATAACCAAGTGAGACTCAAGGCTAGGCCCACGAGGTTGCCCACCCCTAGCCATAAGATTTTACACCACAACTGGCCACGAAGTGGAAACGTTAGAATAACAGACAGTACATTGAAGGTCATAATAGAAATGAGCGTAGAACCCTCGAAGACGTCATGTAGCAAAAGATAGACGGACAATACCACAATTGCACCAGTCGCTATATGCCGGTACTCAGGTCTCTCTCTAGGAGGCCCAAAGGCTTGTTGATACCGTGTAGATGATGGCGATTTCAAAAGCTATCACCCACTAATCATCAGCGGGCGCGCGCGGCAGTCAGCGTTTGGCTCGCTCGACAGAAAAACCTTGTTGTACAGAGTGCATTTGGAGCCATTTGTCTCCTGCAACAAAGGAGAACAGTGGTTTACGTTAGTTTTCTTGGCGTGAGCATATGAGGTTAGGCGCAGAATCTTACAGTTTGTAGCCTATTTTCCTCAGAAACTCCTTTCTTGCCTTGATGTCTCTTTCCGTTTCGATTCCCTTGCTCTTCATGCCATCGATGACTCCTAAAATTCCTCTTCCTTGCTCTGTTTCCGTTACGATAATCTCTAGAGGGTTGGCAGTTGCGGCGTATATGTTGCAAACTTCGGGAACCTGTTTAATCTTCTGCAAGACGTTGATGGGATATGCGTTCTTAATAAAGATGATGAAACAGTGTCCGCATCCAAGCTCAAGAGCTTTCTGTGATGCCAACTTCTTTAGTTCTTCATCGTTGCCCTCACATCTCACTAAACAGGGTCCCGAGCTCTCGCAGAAACCTATGCCAAACCTAATGGTCGGAACCGAGTTCACCAAAGCCTCGTAAAGGTCCTCGACCGTTTTAATGAAATGCGACATCCCTACTACGACGTTGCAGTCCTTGGGCGTCTCTATCTTTACCGCTTGAAGCTCCATTCTTTTCCACCACTATAGGTTTACGAACAATTATTAAATGAAGCCTATCATGTTTAAATTCGTTCAGGAAAGGTGACGACAAATGGGCTGGGAGGAGACGCTTGATCGCTACGGTGTACTAATTGACGCCAAATTGAGAAACTTTTTCGCTGAGGCTAAAAACGCCGCGAGGACCTACCATCCCTTTATAGAGAAGGTGTACTCCAACATGGAAGAGTTTGTGCTAAGAAGGGGGAAGAGACTGGCGTCGTGCAGCACCCTCCTAGCATACAAAGGCTACACCGGCGATATCGATGACCAAATCCTAACGGTCTGTGTTGGCATCGAGTTGTATCGGCACTCCATCCTGGTTCACGACGACCTAGTTGACAAGGATGAGTTCA
>CP070636.1:1530659-1538732 GCA_020356305.1 Candidatus Bathyarchaeota archaeon
CCACATAGATCAGTCAATCTCTGCATAATAATGCACCTGTAAGGTTGTTTTTCGGAAGGTTGCGGAGTACACACGCGCGAGCGCCACACCTAATGCGCGCGCACTCGTGAATGCCGCTGCTAAAACCTTTCGTAGTGCACTATTTCTTGCAACGTCTTTCTTTTCTGTGGCTTCGGCTCCTCAGCGGGAAATCCGAGAGGAGTAACGGCTAAAACCCGCATACGCTTCGGAATACCTAAAACTCTTTTTATTCTTTCATCTGTTTCCCCTGAATTTTTGAGAAGCCTACCCATCCAGCAGGTCCCAAGACCAAAGTTTGTAGCGGCTAAAACAATGTGTTCAAAGGCAATTGAACCGTCAATAATATACCATCGTCCCTCAGTCGGGTCAATGACCCCTACTATAATTACAGGCGCTTCTGCAGCCCATGGATGCAAGCCAAGTTTTTTCTTGGTTTCTAAATCTCTAACAACAATAAAGTGCCAAGGTTGTCGATTACTTCCAGAGGGAGCTAGCCTAGCTGCTTCAAGTACTTGGTTAATTATACCATTGGGAACTGACTCTTGTTTATATTTTCTGATGCTTCTTCTCTTCTTGATTATCTCCATGACATCCAAGTAATCACGCCCGCCTAATACACTTGATGTAGGGCTAATAATGTTTCTGATGTTAGTAGTGAACAAAAAGAACGCGAGCGCATGGTGTGTACCGAGCGGCATCAAGTTTTCTTTGGCAATTCCTTGCTTGCCCTTTTGATGATCTCCTGGATCTCTTTCTGAACATCTCGATCAAGCGGCGTTGGCTTATGTGTCTTCAGAATTTCTTTCGTCTTGTGCCTCGCCACATCTAGTACACTCTTTGCGCCTTCCCTCTTCCAAGTGTCATATGGTTTCCGAATGCTTATCTCAGGAATCACGTGTTCCCTAAAGTGTTTTAACGTATGTTTTTCCATCAAATAGTGACCACCTGGGCCAATCGAATGAATCAAGTCTAGAGCAAGAGTCTCATCGTTCACTTCAACGCCTTCCGCAAGTCGGAACACCATTTTGCAAATCTCATTGTCAATCACAAGTTCTTCAAAAGGAAGAGTTGTACAAGCGTCAACCAACCCAATTCCAACCGCAACATCACATCCGGAGAGTATAGGGAACAACCCTGAGATGACTTTCTCCCAGCAAGCTTGGGGACCAGGCGCTAGCGCATCCGTGCCGAAACCCATCACGTAGGAAGGTAACCCATAGTGTCTAGCTAACTCGCTTAACGCTGCCCAAATAATCCCACCTTCAGGAGAGCCTGCCAGCCATCGATTTGTACGCATGTCAAAATTGCTAGACGCGGTGCTATAACCCACTGGCGAGCCTGGACTCGCAACTTGGGAAATCACGATGCCTGCCAGCGTCTCCGCGTTGTTAACTACAAGAGATCCTGGGATGGTAGCAGGTCCCGTCACGCCCGTTTGCGGCATTGACATGAAGAATACAGGAACACCAGCATTTACAAATTCCAAGACCGCCTCAATGGACTCTGCATGTTGAAGCGGTGCAACAGCACAATACGTGAAGTTCACTATCGGTCTCTTCTTCAATTCTTCCTTGTCTCCAACCACCGCAGCAGCAATCTCTATTTCATTCCTAGCCTCCTCAGGTGTAGTAGTGGTTTCAAACCCTACATGCTTCTCAGTGTTATTCAATGCTGCATCAAGATCATGCAAGACTCGAACGTGCGCTGGAAAATCTTGGGAAGTAACCATTGGCCAGTAAATATTTACATGATCTAGATAATCGCTAATCACGGCACTCTTAACAACGTCGTCCTTAACTGACTCCCTTCTTCTCCCCGTCTCAAAATCGAAAGTATGAGTCCCCGTCCCGTCGGTGCAAATGTAAGTATGTCTTCCATCCAATCCTAAATCATTCTTCGGATTCCTAGCACAAAGCCTTATCGTCTTTTGACTATTCTTCAACGATTCATCAACAAGGTACGAGTGTATGAAAGCGATCTTTTTCTCGTAGTCTATTGTGCACCCTGCCTCTTCCAACATCTTAAGAACCTTGTTGCTAAAGATCTTGATGCCAGTTTTCTTTAAGACATCCAATGTGGCCCAATGAATCGCGTCAAGAGAATCTTTAGACAGTAGACGAAACATAGGAGTAGAAGTTGTCCTAGTAAATCTATACATATTTTAGACCTCTCGTTTGGATTCAGAGAAAACAATACTTTTGAAAACAAAGCTCTTAATTGTTGCGGCTATACTTGAGAAAAACGGCTGATGAATGATAGACGCGCGCGATACTCAAGCATTAGACGGTCCAATTCCTTTCCTAGATACGCTTTGTTAGACATAGAGATCTTTATTAGATGTCGTCCAGATACGTCTTCTCAACAAAACCAGCCCAACTAAGAAGGCTAGACCTACAAAACTCATTCCAACAGGATTGTCGGTCCTGGTTGCATCTAATTCTTGCAAAGGCGCGAAAATTATGAAAAAAGTCAAGGCTCCACTCACTAGGGCAAAGCTATATTTTTTGTTGGGTCCTTTCCATTTATAACGTTTAAGCACCTTTGCGCAGAGCAAAATAAGCGCAGGCCCAAAGAAAATTCCTATAGGCCACAAGGGTATCAGACTGGGTATAAGCCAAAACCCAAAGAAGAAGGCAAAGGTTCCGGAAGCGCCAATTATCCATATTCGAAATAAGCTTGGCAAAGGCTTTTCACCACGGCTTCTCCATTCTGCTGGAAACTTGTAGGCTGCGTAGCCAAATAGTGTCATCACCAAAACAGTAATCAAATACTGTGGAAGAGGAGGCGAATAGTTGGAGAGCGATGCAAATAAAACGAAACCTAAGGCCACGACGCTTGCAAGGAGAGTCAACAAGGTTTTGAAAGTTCTATTACTGACCCAGCTTTCACGGCAACGTTGAGGATATGCTAGCTCCACCAATATAACAGGTATAGTTATGCTGTAGATGGCATGGTAGAGTGTAAGCATAGTCGCCCAAACCCAGTTGATGCCAAGCCACCTACCATACAAAGCCAGTTGTCCCAAGTCAGGCCAGTCAGGATTGAAGAAGCTACAAACCAGCAAACCTTCCTCTAAGATCCCATATGCAGAACCAAGCAACAACAAAGAGCCAATGCCTTTCTTCCAGCGAATCTTCAATTCCCTTACAATTATGGCACCACTACCATAAAGCGATACAATCATAACAAAACCTAACGGATTGAAAAATTCGAGCGGCGGAGCAGAACCGGAAAGCAGTTCGCCAATCGCGGGTGACAACAAGAAAAGAGCAAGAGCTGGCGAAGGTTTCGATAGTTTCATGGCCTCCCACCTAAACTGGTCTATACGCGCGCGTGGAAAAGAGGAGCTTATTTGATTTATGAAGCCACAATAAGCAAAACGAACATGCAACCAAGTGAGAAAAAGATTCACGCGCTAGAAATATTCGTTTAGGTCTTCTTTCTCCACCTTCAACCCTGGTGAAGACTGTTTTGTGGATTGTTTCATATGTAAGAGGAGCATTCCTTGCAGAGAAATACGGTTTTGTTTCCAACTTTAATTTCTATGATCACCGAAAATCACTACTGCGTTTACTACATTTTGGAAGCGCTCTCTCTTGGCCAAACATGAATAATGAAGCTCCACATTCAGAGTCCCCTTTTGGATGGGAGAGATTCTAAACTCTCTCTTTGAATATTTATGTTTCGATTTTCTTCTGCAGCTAATACTGATATCTAGATCTTTTTCTGTTTGCCCAACAGTCTCGACAGTAAACTGGTCGGTTAAGATCAGGTTTGAACGGAACTTCACATTCTTGACCGCATTCAGAGCAGACTGCTTTATGCATATCTCGAGATGGTCTATACGACATGGGGATTCCACCTTCCAATTCTTCTATTGTAGTTTTTGTCAGGGCTCTTATCCGGTTTAGTTCGGCCATTTCTCCGTAGCCCACAAGTGTTATGGCTGTTCCCTCGCGTCCCATTCTAGCGGTTCGTCCAATCCTATGGAAATATACCAGTGCGTCCAATGGAATGTCATAGTTTATTATGTGAGTTATTCCTTGAATGTCCAGGCCTCTTGCGGCAACATCAGTTGCAACAAGCAGTCTTAGTCCTCCTTTTCTGAAAGACCGGCTAACGACGTCTCTTTGTGGCTGAGTGAAACCAGCATGCAACGGCTTTGCGTCATATCCTTGCATGCTTAACTTATTTGCCAGCATGCTTGTTCCTCTACGCGTTCTACAGAATATTATGGCTCTGTCTATGTGGTTTTCGTCCAGAATATTGCGCAGGACTTCAAATTTGCTGTAGGGGTTTACAACCATGTAATACTGGTCTATCTGCGTAAGAGCTATTTCGTCTTTGCTTACAAGTATTTTTTCAGGTCTCTTCATGTATCTATGGCACACATTCATTACTGACTGGTCTATTGTTGCCGAGAAGAGGCTTGTCTGCCTATTCGCTGGCACCTTCGAAAGTATGTATTCTATGTCGTCGATGAAACCCATGTCAAGCATTCTGTCAGCTTCGTCGAGAACAACGATTTTTACCGATGCTAGATTCAGTGTTCCTCGCTTCAGATGGTCTATTATGCGGCCCGGCGTGCCAACAACAATGTGAACGCCTCTTTCCAACGCACATATTTGTTTTCGTATAGATTCCCCGCCGTAAACTGGCAAGACTTTCAACATGGAGTATTTGCTGAATCGGATCATGTGCTCTGCAATCTGGATAGCAAGTTCACGTGTTGGCTCCAAGACCAAGCCTTGAACACTGCTGATTGTTGAGTCTAGACATTCAACCATCGGAATTCCGAAAGCCGCAGTCTTGCCCGTTCCAGTCTTGGCCTGCCCAATAACATCTTTGCCTTCAAGCAACGGCATCATTGCTTGAGCCTGAATTGGGAAAAGATCGCTGACTTCAAGTTCTTCAATGCTCTTCATAACTTCTGAAGTTAACGGCAAATCTCTAAAGTATTGTATTTGCATATGTTTCAATTCTCCTGTCACAAGTTGTGCATGCAGTTTTCAAAAGCCTTGAAAAGCTTCTTCAATTCAAGCATGAATTAATGTGACAACTCCATTAGACACCAACCATCATATAAAAAGGTTTGGCACGCACATATTAAACGCACAGGAAGAAACCCCTTTTGCGTTACATGCATGCACATGCTTTTCCCCATTTTTTCACCTCTAAATTGAGGGCGACGGGTGCTGCCATCCTATTTCCACAAAAAAAACCATGTTTCTCTCGCGTTTAGTTTGGGGACGCGCAGCTGAACCGAATTTCGAAGCACCCCGGCTAATTTGACTATGACTTGCAGGACACTGAATTCCCGCTCGTTTCCCGTCTTGCGAAATCCAAACAACACGCCCTAATCTGCCACATTGCGGACATTTCGCGTGGTCACCAACGTTAACTATTTCTCGTTCCCCCTCTCTTTTTGCTGTCCACGTAGGTTTTATTTCCCGATTTCTTCTTCAGCGTGCAATAAACTCGCACGGAAGATTTGCATTTATTACAGTTGCTTACCATACCTGCTCTTAGACTACACAATACTGTTCACCTTTTATTGTTGTACTTTGAAAAGGTTCGATTATTCAGTAGGCCATGCCTATAGTATAAAAGAAAACCTTTACCTAGTGTTGTGCCTCCGCTCTAATAAAGGCATAGGTCAAAAAGTGCTGCGTAGATTCACCGAAAAGTGCAGGAGGATGGATTGGAACCCTCGCCGCGCTGGAGATATCTGCGCGCGCGCCTTTGCATCCAGTTCATGGAAGCACTTAAACTCAACATTGAAGCTTAATGTACTGGATTGGAGGTTGCATATTGAGCATTGAACTTCCAGAAGCCAAGATTCTTGCAGGACAGATGAATAAAGAACTTCGGGGCAAGCGCATCACATCTTGTTATCTACAAGACTATGAGAGACTGCAGAGAATAGGTATGTTGGATAAAGACACAAAATCCTTCGATCAGCTTGTTGATGGAAAAATCGAATTCGTCACATCCAGGGGCAACGTTATACGTATGAAACTCAATAATGGAATGAACCTGATTCTTGGACCCGAGTACGGTGGCAGGATCTTCTATCACAAGAGTGAGAAAACAGTTCCAAGGAAGTTCCACTTGAAAGTTTGTTTAAATGATGACACGGCGTTGACCGTAAGGCTCTCTAGCATGGGCCTCATCCACGCAATGAAAGACAACGAGCTGGAGCGGTCTTACATCTTCAGACGGGACTTCAATCTTGATGTATCTTCCCCTATAGATGAAGAGTTCACCTTTGAACGCTTCTCAAAACTCTTGACAGACAATAATAGGATTCTTAAATCAGTACTCGTAGGTAAAGACGCTGTTGTTGTGGGATTGAGCAACAGCGCTTTTCAAGACATTTTATACAGGGCTAGACTTCACCCAAAGAGAAAAGCCTCACAACTGAATAGAGACGAGAGACGAGCCCTTTATGATGCAATCAAGCTTGTGCTCAAAGAGAGAATCCAGCTGAACGGAAAAGATCAGTTCTATGACCTTTATGGAAAACAAGGCGGCTACACACCTGCCATGGGTCCAAACATGAAACAGCAGTCTTGTTCGAGCTGTGGAACTCCCTTAGAAAAGTTGAGTGTTGGAGGAGGCCAAGTATACTTTTGCCGCATCTGACAAGTGTGAAGAGTAGAGAAGTCTCCCGTAGTAGCCCTATCTATGGGTGTGACTTGCGCTCTGCACGGCATACTTCGTAGCCTATAAGATACGGTAGAAGTTAGTTCTGGACAAAACTGTGAAGTGTAAGAAGCAGAAAAGTAGGAGAAAATATAATGCGCACGTTCTGATTAATCGTCGTCTGCTAGATCTGTTTTGAATTCAGCGTAGATAGGATAGTGATCTGAGACTGATTCCACCAATGTGGCATTGTTGATTTCATACTCTGTGTCAAAGTAGAAGACGGCTGAGCTTTCTTCAATGTATTCGTAGCTATAAGTTGCATTCATCAACACTATTCGATCATATGTGTAATCGGTCTTGGTCATTGTGTCCATGTCGTTAGCTATGACCCAATAGTACTTTGACGTTTTGAACAGGTTTGTAAGGTCGTTTTCGTTAAAGTATCGTCCGTCAGCGTTGAAATCGCCCAGCACGATTATGTCCTTTTCAACCGGGTTCTCCGACAATACAGAACTGACAACATAGGTTAAGTTGCCTATTTCCAGGCGGGCATCGTCAGGTTTTGTGTGAATTCCGACAAGCGTGAAGTCAAAGTTGCCACTTCGGAAACTCGCTATGTAAGGCTCTCTCTCGAAGACATCATCAACATCATTGTACACGTAATCGGAACCCTCTATGAAATCTACAGTCTCGGTATTGTAGAGGTAGGCGTAAGCCTCTTTACTTGTGGTTCTGCCCAGCCTATCACTCCTGACAAACGCGTACTTTGGCCCTTCAATTTCATTTATTTCATTCAGAAAATAGGGAATCGTCTCTTCGCTAGAGTCCCTTATTTCTTGAATTAGGACAACGTCGAACTCCCTGGTGATGTTGACAAGCACGTTCATTACGTCATCCTTTTGCCTTTTGGATCTCCCAAACACTTGTATGTTAAACGCTGCTATCGTGATGCTGCTCGACTCTTGCTCAATTCCCCCTTCTCGTGTCACCAGTGCCACATAAACGGAAACAGCTGCACCAACACTAATCAGAATCAACATCAAAACAGTGATTTTCCTCATTCCAGTTAGCCAATGAGGACAGTTTGTATTTATGCTTTAGCAAAATCTGCGCGCGCGTGGTGGGCCGGGAGAGATTTGAACCCCCACCACAGTGGAGATATCACCCGATTTCCCCCGCAAAACCACCTTTTTTTGCGCTCTAGATTGCATGCTTGTAAGTGTGATTGGTCTCAAGTGGGCATTATTCATGGAAAATTGTTTCAAAAATGACAAATAGGAGTTTATACAATAGTTACTTGAAAAGGAAGGAGAAGATGAGAAAGCGTGCGCACAATATGACAGAAATGCATTGCTTTGCATTAATGGTTGTGACAATGATTGCAACCAGCACAGCGTTGATGTC
>CP070636.1:1538832-1544072 GCA_020356305.1 Candidatus Bathyarchaeota archaeon
ACACTACTCGTGTGACTTGTAGGATCTCATTGTCTATTCTTGTCGAGATCGTTTCTAAGGTCTCGTAGGGGATTTTCGCGAAGCTAGCGGTCATGGCTTCTTTGCTTTCGACGGCTCTAATAGCGATTGCGCAGCCATAGGCTCTGGAATCACCTTTCACTCCAGTGCTTTTCGTGCCGGTTAAGACTGCAAAGTATTGCCACAACCCATCTTTCAGTCCAGCTTTCTCTATCTCCTCTGTTACAATTTTGTCGGCCTTCCTAACGATGTCGATTTTCTCCTCGGTCACTTCACCTGCAACCCTGACTGCCAGACCGGGACCCGGAAACGGTTGTCTGTGAACGATCTCCTTGGGCAACCCCAATGTTACCGCAGCCCTTCTGACTTCATCTTTGTACAAGTCTCGTAAAGGCTCAACGATTGCTTTGAACTCAATTTTGATGGGTAAACCCGCAACGTTGTGGTGGGTTTTTATCTTGTCCGAAAACTTTCTAAAGCCTGACTCGATTCTGTCCGGATAGATGGTTCCCTGTATGAGATAGTTTGCTCCAACTTTCTTGGCAACTTTTTCAAAAACCCTGATGAATTCTTCTCCAATGATTTTCCTTTTTCTCTCGGGATCGGCCACTCCTCTTAATTTTTCCAAAAATCTCTCTCTAGCATTCACCGAAACAAAGTCTATACCAAACTCCTTGAATGTGCTCCTAACAAATTCAGGCTCGCCCTTTCTCATAAAGCCGTGATCAACAAAGACTGCGGTTAGATTCTTTCCGATGGCTTTGGCGGCTAGAGCGGTGGCTATGCTAGAATCGATTCCGCCGCTTAAGGCAATTATGGCTTTTCTGTCGCCGACCGTCTGCTTCACTTCTTTTACTGCCTTCTCTATGAGATCCTCCATTCTCCAGTTTGCTTCACACCCGCAGACTTCAAAGATGAAATTTCCAAGCATTTTCATTCCGTTTCTTGTGTGAACAACCTCGGGATGCCACTGCAATCCATATACTGGCTTTTCTTTATGTCTGAAAGCAGCAACTGGGCAGTTTTCGGTGTGGGCAAGAACCTCGTATTCGTTAGGAAGAGCGTAAACGGTATCGCCGTGGCTCATCCAGACTCTTTCTTTCTTGTCTAAGTCCTTCAGCACGTCTAAAGGCTTATCAACCAACGCATAAGTCACTCCGTACTCCCTCTTCCTTGCCGGTTCCACTTTTCCTCCAGAGAAATAAGCGATGAGCTGATGACCGTAGCATAAGCCCAGGACTGGCACGTTCAAATCCAGAATTCTCGGATCGCATTTGGGAGCGTTCTCTTCGTAAACGCTTAGAGGACCCCCTGATAAGATTAGTCCTTTAACGCTGAACCGGTCTTTCAGAGCCTCGACTTCTCTAACGGTTATGTCGTACTGGATCACTTCAGAATACACGTGATGTTCCCTGACTCTTCTACCTATGAGGTGGCAGTACTGCCCGCCAAAGTCAAGGACAAGAATGGTGTCGTGTTTCATACCAAAGAAAAATGAATCAATGAGATTTTAAAATTTTTGTTTAAATTCGTGTGAATAAGACTTAAATTTTTAAATGTTTAGTGATATGATATGAGGTATCGGGTTAGAATTGAGGTTTCTCTCAAACCGGGGCATTCCGATCCCGAGGGAGAAGCTACAGCGGAATCCCTGAAAGAGTTGAGGTACCCTGTAGAAACAGTTAACGTTAGTAAAGTTTATCGAGTTTATCTTCAGGCAAACTCTCTGAAAGAGGCTAAGAAACATGTTGATGAGATGTGTAGGAAGCTGCTTGCAAATCCGACGAAAGACAACTATCGTTTCGACATAGAGGAGTCAAAATGACCACCCGGCTTTACATCAGGAGAAACCTGCCCTTCGAACTTTCCGACGTAAACGTGTTGGACGCGAATGAGAAAGAGCTGGTGCAAATCAGCAACGAGCTAGGGATCGGCTTAACTCTAGATGAAATGAAGAGTGTAAAAAGACATTTTTTAAACGTAGAAAGAAACCCAACCGACGTTGAACTTCAAACCATAGGCCAAACCTGGTCAGAGCACTGTTACCACAAAACTTTCAAGGGCGACATCGTCACGCCGAAAGGAAAACTGATCGTAGCCAACATGTTTAAAATGTACATCGCAAATGCTACGAAGGAACTCAACTTGCCTTGGTACATCTCTGTCTTTGAAGACAACGCGGGCATAGTTGACTTTGAAAGCGGCTACGCAATCGCTGCAAAAGTGGAAACCCACAACCACCCATCAGCCATAGACCCCTTCGGGGGAGCTGCCACCGGCGTAGGCGGAGTTATCAGAGATATACTGGGGGTTTGGGCTGATCCCATAGCCTGCACGGATGTTCTCGGATTCGGACCCCTAGACTACGACTTTGATAAGGTTCCTCCAGGAACAAAACATCCAAAATATCTCTTTAAGGGAGTTGTCGCCGGCATAGGCCACTACGGAAACAACATGGGAGTACCCACGGTCAACGGCGCGATATACTTTGACGAGAGCTACGTGGGCAACGTTGTAGTCTACTGCGGCTGTATAGGAATTCTCCCGACTAACAAGTTTGTAAGAGACACAAGGCCCGGAGACATCGCTGTCTTGGCTGGTGGAAAAACAGGTCGAGACGGAATCCACGGAGTAACCTTCGCGTCAGCCGAGTTAAACGAAGGGTCTGAGGAGGTCTCGAGGCCAGCGGCTCAAATCGGGAATCCCATAGAGGAAGAAAAACTCAAGCGCGCAATACTTGAGGTACGAGACAACGAACTAGGCTCCGCCATAACCGATCTAGGAGGCGGGGGGCTATCCTGCGCCACAGGCGAGATGGCACACAGATCAGGGTGCGGAATTCACGTTGAACTCGAAAAGGTTCCCCTCAAATATCCTGCTATGGCCCCATGGGAGATTTACATTTCGGAATCACAAGAGAGAATGCTGTTGTCTGTCAGGGAGAAAAACCTTCAGAAAGTCTTGAATATCTTTGATAGCGAGGGCACAGAGGCAACTCCTGTTGGAAGATTCACGGAAGGCAGAATACTTGGGGTTCATTATCGTGGACAGAAAGTTGCCGACTTGGATTTACATTTTTTGTTCGCCCCACCGAAAGCCAGAAGGACTGCGAGATGGAAAAAGCCAAATGGCGTTGAGCCAAGTTTTGCTGAGCCAAGCGACCTAACGAAAGACCTGTTGAAAATTCTGTCCGCCCCAAACGTTGCGAGCAAGGAGCCAGTTTTAAGAACCTACGACCACGAGGTTAAAGGAAACATCGTGTTAAGACCTTTGCACGGAAAGTATAGTGGCCCCAACGACGCTGCGGTCATAAAACCTCTGTCAAACTCTTGGAAGGGAATCGTTGTCTCGTGTGGAATGAACCCCAACTACGGAAAGATTGATCCGTACTGGATGGCAGCCTCCGCCATAGACGAAGCAATCAGGAACAACGTTTCAGTAGGGGGGCGGAGAATCGCGTTGCTGGACAACTTCACTTGGGGTAGCCCGGAAAGACCGGATAGAATGGGCTCGCTGGTTAGGGCCTGTCAAGCCTGCTATGACTTCGCGAAGGCGTTTGGGACACCCTTCATCTCAGGAAAGGACAGCCTTTACAACGAGTTGCGGGTTGGACCAGACCTTTCAATTTCAGTCACCCCAACTCTCCTAATCACCGCAATAGGAATAATTCCGGACGTGAGAAGAACGGTTTCCACGGATGCAAAAAGACCGGGAAATCTGATCTATCTAGTTGGTCAAACTTATCCTGAACTAGGCGGCTCCGAATATTATAAGCTGAAAGGTTTTGCAGGGAAAACTGTTCCAAGGGTTAGGGCGGTTCAGGCTAGGAGAGTCATGGACTCGATCGTTGAGGCGATTGATTCTGGATGTGTCAAATCTTGTCATGACCTTTCTGAAGGAGGCTTGGCGGTGGCGGCAGCTGAGATGGCTTTTAGTGGGGGGCACGGAATAAGATTGAACTTAAAAAGCGTTCCGAGAGCTAGAAACATGAGAAGAAACGACCATGTCCTCTTCTCGGAATCCAACAGCAGATTCTTGGTGGAAGTTCCGGAGAAACCCACAGAAGATTTTGAGGCGCTAATGGGAAGAACTGTTTGTTCAGCGGTTGGCCAAATTGAGAAAGACGAACGTCTCTATGTTTACGGTTTAGACGGCAAACGAATAGTCAAAGCCAGCCTAAGCGAGTTGAGAGACGCTTGGAAGAGAACCTTTAGGAAATGACTATGGAAAGAGAGAAAATTAACGTTTGCATAATGAGGGTTGCCGGAACCAACTGTGACGCAGAAACCAAAAGAGCATTCGACGATCTGGGAGTTAAGGCGGAAGTCGTGCACTACAATGAGATAATCAAAAAGGGGAATCTGCTGGACTACAACACCATCGTGTTTCCAGGCGGCTTTTCCCACGGAGACTATGTAAGGGCTGGGGCCATCTGGGCAAAAGAAGCTTTGGCTAAACTTGGCAACGACCTAAAAAAGTTCGTGGAGGACGAGAGGCCAGTCTTAGGGATTTGCAACGGTTTTCAGGTTTTGGTTGAGAGTGGACTGTTGTCAGGATTCGAAGGAATAACTGAGTTTCCAGAGGCCGCCTTGGCCACCAACATCCCAATAGGATACTACTGCAACTGGGTTTACATCAAACACGAAAACTCTGGAAAATGCATTTTCACTCAGAAAATCCCGAAGAGAAAGGTGTTGAGAATACCTGTGGCCCACGCTGAGGGAAGATTCGTATTCCCAAAAGAGAAGGATAGGCGTTGCTTAGAGAGACTCTACAACAACGACCAGCTTGTCTTTAGATACTGCGACGAAAAAGGCGAATTCGCTGAGGGGCGGTATCCAATAAATCCCAATGGATCCTTTCACGATATTGCTGGCATCTGCAATCCAGCTGGAACAGTTTTCGGATTAATGCCCCATCCAGAAAGAGCCTACTACAATTGGCAGTTGCCAGACTGGACGAGGTTGGAAAGGCCGTCAAAACATGGAGATGGAAGATTAATCTTCGAATCTGTGGTTGAGTATTTGGCGGAAAAACTATGATTTATATATGGTGGAGCGCTGATAAACTGTTGCGAAGTAAATTGTATACGTAGCAAAATGTACTTGCGTTTTTGAAAAACCGGGCAATCTGAGGGTGCAAACAATAGATGTTTTTCCTTAGACTCACGAGCATTGCTGAAATTTTTCACGTTTAAATTTCACCTACCCCCTCCCCCCTAC
>CP070636.1:1544172-1546915 GCA_020356305.1 Candidatus Bathyarchaeota archaeon
ACTAGAAAAGTTAAGCGTCTTTTGGAGTCGGGTAGACCGGTTTGGCAGAAGTCTCTGTTGAAATGGTTGCCAGAGGCTGTAGATGAAGATTACACTGTCGATGTCTTGTCTATGCCTCGAAGGGTTAACTGGAATGCACTGCACGAAGCCTACGAGTTTCAGCCTAAGAACTACGAAGAGTTGTTAGGCATCAAAGGAATCGGTCCTGCTACCGTTAGGGGGCTTGCTCTTGTTTCAGAAATTATCTACGGCAAACCGCCCAGTTGGAAGGACCCAGTGAAATACTCCTTCGCTTATGGAGGAAAAGACGGGGTGCCCTACCCAGTGAACCGCAAAGCTATGGACAAGTCAATCCAAATCCTCAAACAAGCAATTCAAGAAGCGCGGTTAGGGAACAAAGATAAGATGAGGTCTTTAGAACGACTTAGACAGTTTATTCCAGATAATATTACCTTATGAATGCGCGCACTACCCGCTCTTTAGAACTTGAAGCGAAACCAAAATATTCAACCAACATAGAGGGTTTAGTATGGCTTCCGATATTTCACTGTCCGTAGAAAAAGCATACGAGCTATGTAAAGCCCACAGGGGGAAAAACGGCGTCAGGGTGTTCAGTCAATGCTGGGGTTGCGTGAGATACTCCAAAGAAGTGCCAGAAAAAATGTGCTTCTACAAACCTCCAACCAACAACGCATGCAAACACGTTAACAAACAATACAAGGTCGCAGTCAATAGAGCTTCTGAGGGATGATCTCAGAACAAGACATCAGCCGCGCGCATGTGATGCCCCATAGTTTAAAAGAACTTTCGTAAAGTTTTTTCTGAAGGTATCTCGTAATATCTTTATTTTCAACATCATTTCAAACATAACAGTTAGAAAGAAGCCTGTTTCTCTCTTCTTTTCGTATACAATAAATAAATTTAACTATTAGGAAAATTAGGAACCTTAGGTTTTTCCCTATTCAATTCTTCCAGCACGCGTGCATGCATGCACCTAGCCTAAGACTTGATTCAAAGATTTCCTAAATTATCACTAAATATGCTATTTCGACCTCTCAGAGAGTCATGATTCATATTTTCCCTTCATAACATTCATGAATTCGTTTGATCGTAGACAGATAGAGAGGCTAAGTCGTACCATCTGCCGCGTGAAATCGTAAAAGGAAGAATTCTATGATCGCACTGATCCTTTACGTAGTTTTCCTATCTGGTTTAGCAGCCATGATAGTTTTCATCCTCCGTCAAGCGGTGTCCTACTTCAAATCGATACAGACATTATTCGTAGCCACGTTTCTGTCATATTGGACGATCGTCTTCTCAGATTGCCTCAAAAACCATCTGCTCAACACAGAATCCGCAGCCAATTTCAACACAAAAATCGCAATGTCATCCGCGCTGATCGTCACGATCACAGTCGAACAACTTGCATTAGCGCTTTGTAGGAAGGAACAACCGAAATCGTCTTGGAAGACGTTTCTATCAAACAAGTTGTATCTTGTTTCAATTGTCTACAAGGGATACGTGATTCTTCTTCTGTTGTTAACCTGGGTTCTTAGTCCTTGGAAAGTTCAACAAATGCAGAATGTATGGGGAGAAATAGTCTATGACACGGTCTATGAATCGTGGTACCTAGTTGGCTTAGCAATCGTTCTACTCGCATTCATAGCGTATCCTTGCATGCTTTTCCTACAGGCTGGTCGTAAGTATAAACAAACGGAACTAGCTGGCGTGTTAAACTGGTTTGGAGTGGGCTGGATAGGAATTGGATTGACATTAATCATCTTCCACGGTTTGTTACCAGCTCTCAACGTTCAGATAGTTGAGATCAGCCATTTGTTTAACCTTGCTTTTTTTGGAATCATAGCTTACGCCTTCAGGAAGACAACCCCCCTAGAAAGCTTGTTCGAGAGACTGTACACAACTGCTTATGCACCTCGTCCAACTGGTTTGATCAAGAATAGGGAAGTATTCTCGAAGGCGTTGGGGCTAACTCATGGACAGGTAGTTGCAAAAAATATTCTCCTTGAATTTGACCCCGCGTCCGACTATGAGAGAGTCATCGAAGATTTTGTTGATGAAGCCTTGGCAAACGCCGAGTCTGTGGCGGTGTTTACGAGTAAAGGTAGCGCTATCCATTCCGCTTTGAACGATAGGAGCGACGTGAAATTTTTGATTCTAACTCAGCGAGTCTCAACTCCTCGAGCAGATGCCTCAAAAAATAAGATTCTTCTGCCCGCGAACAATTCTTCCCTATTGCTTGACGCGTTGAACAAAGTGTTGAAGGCATATCCTGAGAGGAATTCGAATGTAGTTTTTGATAATTTGTCTAGTCTAATCCTGTTTATTGGTTTTGAGAAGACTTATGGCTTCTTGCGTTACGCCCTTGAATTGTTGGCTCTAGAAAACGGGACATCTCTGTTTCTGTTCGACTCTAGAGCGCATGACGTCAAGGTTGCTTCTGCATTCAGAAGCCTGTTCAGCGATCAGATAACCCTCGGAAAAAAAGGTTTGCGGGTCGTCAGAATGCCTGAACCTTCGTTGAAGGCGTAGGTTAGGTTTGTTTAATCGTTTTCAGTGTCTTCTTAGACTTCTTCTGGGGGAGGTGGGATGAGTCCTTCTTTCATCAGTAAGCTGGTGGATTCTCTGACGTTTTTGATTATAGAAACTGCTCGGTCCCATAGTTCCTGTCTGCTCAATTTGACTCTGGCGACGCCTTCTTTGATTGATTGGAGGGCGCAAGCTA
>CP070636.1:1547015-1550218 GCA_020356305.1 Candidatus Bathyarchaeota archaeon
TGGAGCAACGCGACAGCAACAAGCTTACTGTTCGTTCCCTAAATGAATACATGGATAGCTTAGCGTGGAAGTCTTGGTGAAAAAACCTGCACGGTCTCAGTGCATCACATTAATATGACTCACAAGGAAATAAGACAACAAACCAGAATTCTCTAGATAGAGAAGACTATATGAAACAAACACAATACGCCATTGAAGCAGCCGATTTGACGGAAAAAATTGGAGATTTAATAGTGGTTGATGCGCGCGCATTTTTCTATATATCCTGCAGTTGCAACGCAAGGCTTAAGAATACTATCCCATTTTAGGGAGGAAGGTGAACGCTATTGGACAAAAACCACCTTGCAATAGAAGTGGACTCCCTCGTCAAAAAATACGGTGACCTCACGGCAGTTGATTCAATCTCGTTCACTATTAATAAGGGCGAAATCTTCTCCTTTCTAGGTCCAAACGGCGCTGGAAAAACCACAACCGTTGAAGTCCTGGAATGCCTACGTAAACCAACAAGTGGCCGTGCCTACGTGCTAAGCTTTGACATTTCAAAAGATCAGGATGAAATCAAGAAGAAGATAGGCGTCTTGCCTCAGGAGTTTAACACCTTCGACAGCCTCACAGTCAGGGAAAACCTCCAATATTTTGCGGGTATGTTTGGAAGCTCGGTCGACATTAACAGGCTGATCAAGCTCGTAGACCTCGAAGACAAGAGAAATGAGCAGTATAAGAAACTTTCTGGAGGATTGAAACAGAGACTCGGGGTTGCTATGGCTTTAGTAAACGATCCTGAAATCGTGTTCTTGGATGAACCCACAGGTGGATTGGACCCAAAGGCTAGGCATGAGGTTTGGAACGTAATCCGAGGGTTAAAGAAGCGGGGCAAAACCGTCTTCCTAACTACCCACTACATGGAAGAAGCTGAAGTCCTATCTGACACCGTGACGATAATCCACAAGGGTAAGATAGTTGCCACAGGAACACCGGAAGAACTAATAACACGATACGGTCAACGCAATCTTCTGATCTTGAAGAACACAGACAAAGCAGCAGTTCTCCTCATAGAAACGTTGGGGCTGGAGGCCAACTTTGACAGTGACGCTGGCGATGTCAAGGTTACTCTAAACCACAGCTCCGACGTGTCAGAAATCGTGAAGGCTCTCACCCTCAAGCAGATCGTCTTCGGAGAATTGCAGCTGAGAAGGTCTTCTCTAGAAGATGTGTTTCTAAATCTGACTGGGGAAACGTTGAAGGAGGCGGAGACGCTATGAATCGAGTTCTCATAGACCTGAAAGCCAGCTTCAAAATGTTTTTCAGAAGCAAGGCTGCAGTTTTCTGGACTCTCGCTTTTCCGTGCATTTTGATCCTCCTCTTCGGAGCTATATTTAGTGAAATGGACTCAAAGTACAGCCTTTACGTTCAAAATCAAGATATTATTGCCGGAGAGCCAACATTGGCTTCAAGGAATTTCATTGAGGCTTTAAACCTCACAGATGCTTTCAATCTGCACATTTTGGATTTAACAGTCAACGCAACTAGGTATGCACTTGACCATAAGCTCAGTCACATGCTCGTGATTCTGGGAGGATTCGAAAATGATTTGGGTATTGCCATAGGATCTGGTGGTGCAACAAATGCTACAATCGAGTTCATTTATGACCAGTCACAGTCTTCCGCCGCGGTGGTCATGGGCATATTGAACAGCGTGATAAACGAAATGAACAAGATGCTATCGGGTGGTGCCGATTACATAGTCGTTCAGAGTAAAACTGTAGCTCCGAAGAGATTTAGTTTCATGGATTTCTTTCTTCCTGGCATGATAGCTATGTCGGCCATGACGACGAGCATCTTTTCCGCGGTGGAGATAAGTTCTCGATACCGCGAGACTGGGATCTTCCGCAAACTCGCAACGACGCCTCTCCGCAGAATCGAGTGGATACTTTCAAGAACTCTTTACCTAATTTTTGTTTCCTTCATTGGAATGGGCGTAATTCTTGTGCTTGGAATAGCCCTTTTCGATGTTAAGATAATTCCAGATCCTATGTCTCTAATTCTTGTGGCTACGACGTCCATGCTTTTCTCTGGAATGGGCATGATTCTGTCACGGTTTGTGAAGGACCCGGAGACTGCAGGTGCTGCCGCGAACGCCATAACCTTTCCGATGATGTTTCTGTCCGGAAGCTTCTTTCAGTTAGAGCAGATGCCGGAATTTCTGAGGTCAATCGCCACTGTCTTGCCCCTTACCTACGTCAACAATGGACTGAGAGACACTATGATCATGGGTGAACCCCACCGTGCCATCATAAACACGATAATGGTCGCAGTCCTTGGCGTAATCTGTCTTCTCGTAGGCGCATGGATCACCAAATGGGAAGAAGAGTAACCCATGCCAATCGCGCGAAGACATTGATCTACTAAGTTATTGATTTACGCGCATGAGCGTCTTTCAAAGATCTCTAGTCCAAAGTGAACTACATCGACTAAAAACCTCAACGAATATTCAAGAGCAATTAGATAGCCTAAGAGCGCGCTACAGCAACATCTTAAGCAAATCTGCCTTCGTCGCGATGCCAATAACCTTTCCCTTCTTAGTTATCAAGACCGCTGGATAGATCTGCAGAAGACTTGAAATCAACGGTAACGGAGCGTCTTCTCCAACCTGCGGAAATGCTTCTTCCATAATGTCCCCAACAGGTAGTTTGGATACCTGAGCCAAATCTTTGCCAGCCGAATCTTGCCCCAATATCGTTTTTTCCGAAATGCTTCCCACAGCGTGTTTTCCATCGAAAACTGGAAGTTGAGAATAACCTTGATCCGTCATCAGGCGCACGGCTTTAGACACTGGTTCGTCCTTTTGAACAGCAACAACTTCGTTGTGAAGCACCTCTCCAACACGAACTTCCGTTTTTGTCTCCAAACGCTCTAGCACGTCGAATATTGCCCTAACCTTAGTGTAAGAAGGATCAATCTTCTTGGATTCCAATTTTGCAATTAAGGACTGACTTACACCAGCCATCTCTGCCAGTTGTTTCTGAGTCAAATCCAGCATTCTTCTCTTCTTAGCAACTTCTTCAAGGGAAGGCAACATGCCCTGAAGTTTCGCGTGTTAATCTTATATTCTTTTTGGAATAAAAATTTCAGAAAATTATTAAAGTTAGAATTCAGTTTGCTAAGCTCCAAACACGTCTAGGAGGCGTCAGGACTCAAGAAAA
>CP070636.1:1550318-1553208 GCA_020356305.1 Candidatus Bathyarchaeota archaeon
AGTGCTCTGTCCCGTCAATATAAACTTTAAAAATAAAAGCGTGGGCTAACTAAAGAATTGCAGTGATAAAGTTGAGCTCAACCTCTCAGCCAAAAGCACGCTTTTACACACGCCTTGATGAACGAGATTTTCTGGGCATCACCGTCTGGCTTGGGAAAACCGATCCCGAAGCTGAAGTTATCGTTGTGCAACTCAGACGTAGAGACGGAGACAAGTGGGAAACAATTGGAAGGTTAGCAGTTTATAGAACCCCAGAAGGAACATACTCGAAACTTCCGGAACGCAGGTAGACATGCACGCAAACTCGTGTGTAACATAGTTCATACATGTTCCCAGAACGTCGCAGGTGAAGGTACGCGCGCAATGATTACCATGCTATTGAAAGGCGTATCAGAGCAACTTCTCCCTTGCGAAACTCTGACACCTCTAATTCCTTAACGAAAAACCTTTCCTTCTCCAGAAGTTCATTAGTATTTGGATAGCCCCTCGCTATCAGAATTGTTCCGTTCACTAAAAGCTACTGTTCTCTGATCCGTCGAATTTCAAACACAACGGGATTATCGGCGTCTGGGCAAGCATTGAAGATTGAGTCTTTATCTTCGGACCATGGAAACTCTGAACCATAGCGCATAGCGTAAACTTTGGGAAGCAGAACCATCAAGGCGCTGTAGCAGATGTCACCTTTCACCGATTTGCCATCAAAAACTATCTTATCGCCCACTTTATGTCCGAAAGCACATTTTCCATTCTGACCCTTTACTGTGACTTCAATAATGTGGGGCATACAACTTCACCTGATTCTACTGCCTATTTCGATATCCTTTTCGGGCTTTATCAGAATGACATTTCCCTTGTTGTCTTCAGCCGCAAGTATCATGCACTGGGATTCCACACCCATAAATTTCCTTCTTTGAAGATTTAAGACGAAGGCGTATTTCTTGTCCACGAGGTCTTCTGGTTTGTAGTATTGTAACAGTCCCGCCACAGATCTTCTCTTTTCAGAGCCAAAATCAACCGTCATTTTGATTAGGTTCCTTGATCCAGCAATATGTTCAGCGTCAGCAACTTTGCCAACCCTTATGTCAAGTTTCACAAATTCATCAAACAGTATTTCCATCTAGACCACCAACAACCTTCTCTCCCATAACTCAAGATTTTTAAGCTTTACGTATTGTAGGCAAGTCACACAAATGAGGTGAATCCTAAAAGGGCGTTGATCAAGAATACAATGCCAAAAAGTATGAAGATAAGTCCACCTCCTAGTTGAATATATTTCAATGAAACAAACCTCGTTAGTGTTGCGCCAATTGTTGCACCAAGCCCAGTAATTATAGCGAACGCCATCATCACACCGACATAGACCAACAAGGGGAAGTCATACTCCGCAGAAAGAGCTATCACAGCAAACTGTGTCTTGTCGCCCAACTCCATCAATGTTACCAAGGAAAAAGAATAGAAAACCGCGTTGCGAACCTCCTTTGTTTTGACTTCTGCTTCCTCCTTTCTTGAGATAATCGTGTAAACTCCGAAGATCAGAAGGATGGCCGCGGCGATGACACGTATCCAAAATATGGGCAACACGAGCGTCAACGCATCGCCGATTGCCACAGCGATTCCAGTGGTTAACAAGAAAGCTAACATGGCGCCAGAAAAGACCGAGAAAGCCTTGAAGCGAGAGGACAAGGTTATGACTGCAATCTGCGTCTTGTCACCTAACTCAGCAACCGCTACTAGTACAAACGACGCAACAAGTGATGTGAAATTCATGGACAAAAAGGATACAATTAGACCTTATTAAACCTGCAGGCTAAAACACAAAAGCTCGTGCTTCACCTAGTGCAAGCTTTCCACGATTTTAACTTGTCGTTTCTCCAGTTCAGCTAGAATTTTATTGGAAATTTTCTCTTTAATGCAGAGCTTTTCTAGAGGGATAACACCTTTCTCTTCTATGGCTTTTTGGGCTATTAACTGGGCTAAGATAGAGGCCGGGTATGCTGTGGTCCTCGCCATAGCTGTTACTCCGCTTTTTTGATCATAACGGTCTAAAAGGTGGTAAACGTAGCGTTTTCTTGATCCTCCCACTGTTCCGCTTACCTCAACCTTCATTGCCAATATGTCCTTAATCTTGGGCCTTTGGAGTTTCTCCTCTAAAAGTTTGATGGTAATTTTTCGCGGTGGCAAGCGGGCATTCTCAACCTCTATTGGATGGTCGTCAAAAAAGCCTAGAGTCTTCAGAAGCATTATCTTTTCAACATGTCCTGGATACCTGAGCGTTTTCTCACACATATTTCTGACGCCTTTTATCGTGTGAAGTAACGTTCTAAGTCCATCTGTATAGAATCCTTCAAGTTTGCCAACGTCTGGAAATTCAACCTCTTCCAGTCCTGTCAACGCATCGACTTCCACCACTTTGCCATTCTCAACTATTTTTGCCATTCTTGTGTACTCGTCTATGAGGCCCTCAATAGACCACGTTATTATATAACCTAGAGGTGGAACTGGCTCTTCTGGGAGGCCACCGACCATTATATGAATATTCTCAATCTGGTCGAGTTTGCTGACGGCCCGACCTACAAGCATATTGCTTAGTCCAGGGGCTACTCCACAGTCAGGCACGATTGTCACATTAGCTTTGATGGCATCCTCATTCAACGTTAGAGGATTTTCTGGCATGTAAGAGACATCAACCATGTCAACCCCTGCTTCAACAGCAGCCTTAACCGATCGATAGCCAACGTCGCCAGGCAGAGTTCCTATCACAAGGTCGAACTCTTTCATAGTATCGACAAGTCCGTGATAATCATTCGCGTCCAACTGAAAACCAGCGGCTTTCTCTCTATTGATAACAGTAGCTGCCTCTTCAGCCTTATCTCGATGTCTACCAGCGATA
>CP070636.1:1553308-1558328 GCA_020356305.1 Candidatus Bathyarchaeota archaeon
ATGCACTTCAACTACGTCCCAACCGGAAGAGCAAAGAAACACACAGAACTTGATCTAAGTCCCCGAGAAAGATTTTCCCTCTTAGAAACGATGGGGAAGAAAATCGTTTATTTATACTTGAGAGCAAAGGAGGACAAGCAGAAAACGGGGAAAACCGAGATAAAAGTGGACAGATTTTTCAGTACGTGTCCCCAATTCGCAAGCGTGGTGAAAAAGCTCTCAGAAGAAAAGGGATACGGTTTCACGGTATCTGCTCACTACGCCGCCAAAAAAGGGGTTGAAAACCTTGCAAACTTCTTGGGAGGATGCGGGGCCGGAAGACTTTACGTAGGCTTAGAACCAAATGGGGACATTAAACCGTGCGTTTTCTTTCCCACCAACCAACACACTGTGCTCGGAAACATTTTGAAGGACGATTTCGAGCCTATCTGGGATAAGAACGAAATTCTATGGGAACTGAGAACGAGAGAAAAGTTGGAAAATTATCGAATAAACGGCAAGATAATCGGCTGTGGAAACTGCAAAGACAAATACATATGCGGTGGATGCAGAGCCAGATCGTACGGCTACTTCCACGGAAATTTGAGCAAGCCAGACATAGGGTGTATAGATAACGAAGAAATCTGGAGAAAGGTTGCGGAGCAATTCACCTAACGTTTTCGATAATCGAGAATTTCGTCAGGTTTGAAAAAGACAGGAATCTCTCTTCCAGCGTTTTCGAGACTGTCCGAAGCGTGAATGATGTTCTTTTGAACATCAAGTGCAAAGTCTCCACGGATGGTTCCAGGTCGGGCTTCCAGAGGGTCTGTGCTCCCGATCATGTTGCGAACGAAGGAGACAACGTTAGGTCCCTCAACGACCATTGCGAGAATAGGGCCAGAGGCGATATGTTCAACTAGGGGCTCGTAAAAGGTTTTTCCCTTATGCACTTCATAAATACTCTCGGCTTGTACTCGGGTTGGTTGGAGGAGTTTCATGGCAGCTATTGTAAGTCCTCTTCGCTCGATTCTACTAGTGATTTCACCAATCAATCCTCTGACAACGGCTTCAGGCTTAATGAAGACAAGTGTTTGTTCAATCAAGCCTTCCCTTTTTCCTCCTTTCCATAATATTTTGTCCACGGAAGCTTACGAGAGTCTCTCTTCAGCTTGACAGAGCTCTTTCTACACTTGCTGGAGCAAAACCACAGAATGGTTCCGTCATTTCTGATGTACATGATGCCAGTGCCTGAGGGGAATTCGTTTCCGCAGAATGAACAGTGTCGAGGCCTTGGCACCGGCGAAAACCTCCGGGTTTCACCTGATTTTCTTAGCTTCTCGTTCCGTTTCTCTGAGCATCAGTACGTCGTTGGTCCGTATTGGACCCTTCACGTTTCTGGTGATGATGCGTCCTTTGTCTCTTCCTTCGAGCACTCGAACCCTAACCTGCGTGATCTCACCGGTGATCCCTGTTCGTCCGATCACTTGGATGACCTCGGCGGTCGTTAGCTCTTCCTCTGGTTCTTGCTTCCGGCTCATTCGCTATGGCCTCTCTTCTTCAGCTCTTCAACTCGACTTAAAATTTCTTTCAGTAGTGCTGAGGCGTCGCCAGCCTCGGTTATGCAAGCTGCGGCTGCTGGTACATCTATTCCAGAGGAGGTTCCGAGTTTTTCCTTCCTTGGAACGAATACGTAGGGAATTTTGCGTTCTTCGCATATGAGTGGTAAGTGCGCTACGACTTCAGGAGGGTCTACGTCTTCGGCTATGACTACGAGTTTCGCTAGTGCTCTTTCTATGGCTTTTGTTGTTTCGTTGGTGCCTTTGCGGACGTTGCCTGTCTGGTTAGCTATTTGCAGGGCTTCATAGGCGGCGTCTGCAACTTCCTTTGGGACTTCAAATTTTACGTAGAATGGTTTCGACGTGTGCCTCACCCCTTTAATGTGCTGGAGTTTTTATCAACGTCCCACTCTTAAGAATGTTTCGAATTTTGTCACATGGATGGCCTATTCTTTTGGTTCTCTCTCATAATCTGCGCGCGCGCTGTTGAAACGCCTCCGTTCGAAACACTTCTAGTTGAAAAGCCTCAATAAAACTCTTCTTGTGCGCTTGTGCAGTACGTGCGCATTTCAGGAGATGGGTATATCTAGTTTTTTTTTCTAGGGTTGCCAGAATTTCGGGGATGGTGGTTTTGTCTGCTTTTCAGTGGGCTATCTATGTCTGTTTGATGTGTGCGCGTCTTGATTTACGTTGAAGTCGATTGCCTTGCGACGTACATATATACGTCGCTGAAGCAGAGAAAATGCGCGCGCAAGAGCGTGGTTCGTATCGTAAATCTATCGGTGGGTGAAACAAGCGGTTAATTTCTTCTCCAAGCTGTCAATTCGCACGAAACCAAAGCGTTCGAATTGAACAACTTCATTGGGACGCAGCTTTTTGCAAGCGTCTTCAGCGATGCCATTTGCCACAGACGCGTCAGGCATAACTACTTCACATGGAATGCCCGTGTCTGCAGGAATCCAATGGATCAGGGGAGCGCTGAGTTTCTTCGCTTCCTCGTAAGCCTCACTGTGAAACACGGTCTCGATTAATTGTTTTTCAATGCCTTCGATCTTAAGGTTAAAGAGTCCCATGAACCGAACTGTTTTGCCTTCTCCTAGAATATCTTGGTCGTTGTCGGAAACCCAAAAGAGCGCTTCACCATCTTCTGGCCTTATCTTAAAGCGGCGAAAGCCCTTTTCAGGCCAGTCCGGATGCAGGGGGATCTGAGCAGTGAACGCGTGTGGAACGTTTTTCACCGTAAGTTTTCTCGGGTTGTGCACGAAGAAGTATCGAGTCGCTACAGGATCAATGATTTTTCGGTTGTGAGCGTAAAGGTTCTCCCAACTCAACATGACGTCAGCTGTCTTCGGACCAACATCAATTATGAGGCGTCTTATGGCCTCCGGCTTTATTCCTCTCCTCCTTAGAGCGGCTAGGGTGGCAAGCCTAGGGTCGTCCCACTGCCTGAATAGACCGCTTCTAAATCCTTCAAGAATCTTTGACTTGCTGAGCAGAGCTCGGGTTATTTTGAGTCTGCCGTAGTGAATGGCCTCCGGATAACGCCATCCAAAGTGCCGGTACATGTATTCTTGTCGTGTCTGATTAGTCAGGTGCTCCTTTCCCCGTATAATATGCGTTACACCCATCAAATGATCGTCAACCCCGCAGGCAAAGTTGTAGAGAGGCCAAACCCTATACTTGCTTCCCACCCTCGGATGGGGATGCCTCTCCGGATCGATGATTCTGAAAGCGGGCCAATCTCGAACTGCAGGGTTGGGGTGGTTCAGATCAGTTTTGACCCTCACCACTGCCCCACCTTCCCTATATGTACCGTTCAACATGCGCCTCCACCGAGCAATCTGCTCTTCCGGTGCAAGATGTCGACAAGGGCAAGGCTCATTGGCTTTCACTTTATCCCGAAACTCCTCACGTGGGCAGATGCAAACGTAGGCATGTTCCTTCTTGAGAAGCTTCTCAACGTGTTCGTAATAGATCGAGAGTCGGTCGCTCTGAATGACCTCTCTATCCCAATTACACCCAAGCCAAGTGAGGTCCTCTCGTATGAAGTCGTAGAATGGCAAAGCCGACTTTTTCAGCCTTGGATCGGTGTCCTCAAATCGGAGATAGAAGAGGCCGTCATACATTTTGGCGTACTCGTAACAGAGGACGATGGCTCTGGCTGATCCTAAATGCAATGCACAGTCAGGGTTTGGAGAAAAACGGGTTATAACTCTCTCATACTTTTCAACGTTCGGCAACGGAGGAAGCTTTTTCTTCTCCTCAATCTTCTCTTTGACCAGAGCCTTAGGCCATCTTTTTTCCACAATTCGCTTTTGTTTTTCCAAAGAAAGTTTGTTGACCTCTTGCACAACCTGTTCGACCATGGAAGCGATTTCTTTTATCTTTCCTTTGAGGTGTGGGCGTTCTGCCAGCAATTTACCTAGAACCGATTGGACCCGAGCCTCTCCTCCATACTGAAGCGCATTGAGAAGTGCGATCTTATGAACAACTTCCCTCGTTTCGTTTGAGGTCAAGGCCGGCCACTTGATTTCTAAGTGTAGCTAGATATCTCTTTCCACAAGGTAACGGGCAAATGCCTTTAGTTTCTTTTTTGCGTCTGAGGGCTTTAAGAGCTCATCGATCTCTTTCCAACTTTTTTCTATTAAGCTTCTCGCGAACCACTTGGCATATTTTATGGAGCCATACTTCTTGATTATGACAATTGCTTCATCTCTCAGTTTTTGATCGGTCGTGTGCATGCCCAAAATTTCCAACAACCTCTTTTTGTCGGCTTCCTGAGCTTTCTCAAGGGTGTGAATCACCATTAGGCTTCGTTTTCCCTCAGTAATATCTTGGCCCCGCCCCCCCTTTTTTTCCGCGAACTCCTCGCCAACCAAGTCTAAAACGTCGTCTTGTATCTGGAAAGCTACTGCAATTGTTTCTGCAAACCTTCCCATCCTCTCAACGGTGGTGTCGCTGGCGCCGGCTAACACCGCGGCCATTTTCGCTGACATCCTAGCTAAGGTTCCAGTTTTATGGGCGCACATCTGAAGATACTGCATGTCATTCGCCTCTGCTAGTCCTTTATGCCACGCGATGTCTGTTGCCTGTCCAAAACTTAAGCGGATCATCTCTTGTACGTAAATTTCGTAGATTTTGTTTTCTTGCTCTGCTGAAATTTTGTTTTTGTTTTTGCTTAAAGCAAGCAATGGTAGGTAATACATTACGTTTCCAGTGTTGATAGCGATGTCCAGTCCAAACAATTTGTAGGTGCATGGTTTTCCCCTTCTAATTTCTGATGCATCCTCGACGTCATCAATCATTAGGGTTCCGTTGTGAATGACCTCCGGAATTATAGCAAAATCTGAGACTCTGTCTGGATCAGTACCAAGGGCCTGACAAACCAAAAGGAAAAGACTGGGTCTCCATCTTTTGCCGCCTCTGTCTAAAAACTCCCATAAAGGGTCTGCGATCGCCTTGTTTACGGCTTCTATGTTGTATTC
>CP070636.1:1558428-1564848 GCA_020356305.1 Candidatus Bathyarchaeota archaeon
CTATGTAGACTCTTCATCCAAGCGGATCAATCTATCCTCTTCAACAAGTTCAACAGCAAACGAATGAAACTAGGGTTCGGCCTCAACGAGCCTTACATCGGAGACTACCTAGTGCACTTGGACAACCATGGACTTCCAACAAGAAAATTCGATCAAGCCACCGCTCAATCTCTTTCGCGCATCAAGAAGGCATTGAAAGAAGGGGCAATGCAAGTTGCCATTCCACTCATAGGCTACAAGCAACAGCCTTCCGATGGAATAGAAGGTGAAATCGAGAGAGAAATCCTTGAAACAGAGAATCTGTCTCCCAGGGATTTCTACGTCTCATCTATGCCGGAAACAAGTGCACCTGGAGGACTTCGAGCAATTCTAGCCTCCATGACAGACTTTTCTGCGGAAAAACCATCCGGAGACTCAGAGAGTTCTCGAAAGAAAAAGACAACACTAGGATTCACCCTGCAACGAGGCTCTTACGCAACAGTCTTGCTCCGAGAGTTTATGAAACCACGAAACCTCATAAAAGCGGGTTTTTAGCTAGCCTTTTCGGTTTTTAGTAAGCTTTTTTCGTAAGTTATTTTCTTTTGCGAAGACGCGCACGTGCAGATTCTGGTTTGCTACTTTTCCGGCTTATGTTTTCTCAAGTGTTCTTCAAGAAGTTCGCGATAGTTTTGACAGATCTTGCCGCAGACTTTGCATTGGAGCGACTCGATGACGAAGGTGTTTTCGTCAGAGTCCACGAAAGTTGCGTCTCGAACACCCCAAGGCTGGTCCTTCGGCGCAGTGGCACAATTGGCTCCTTTATCCTTAAGATCTCGATAGGCTTCGTCAACGTCGTCGACAAGCAGACAAATCTCTGTTTTTGCTTTCGGCTCCAGCCCAAACGTTACTCTCCCGATGTCAAAAATTGCATAGGTAGGCCATTCGCCTATTTTCTCAAGGCCAATGACGTTTTGAAAGAAAGACACGGATCTCTTAAGATCTGACACTCCCACGGTAACGTGTGCTATTCTTTTGATTTGACCACGTCTCTTCATCAAAATTACTCCTCATTATCCCACACTGTGTCGCCAAGATGCTATTACCTTTACGGGCACGCACGCACATTTCAGCTCTCCATTTCCCCAACGCATCTGCAAACAATGAATAAAGGCTGGCGTCGACGTGTCTCTTCGAGTAGATATATCGGATTTCGGAATATATCGATATTCGAAACAAGGAATATATTGAATCATACGATACAATATGCTATGAGGTGTATGCGAGTAGAACACTAAAACAGTTCTACAAAACTACATAAAGAGATGAAGTTGATGAAACTATTCACCTTAGAATCACCACCCGCGCGCAATCGTGATTTCGAGAAGCTTTTGCTGGAGGCAGTAGATGAGGCGCTGTCTTCGCTTGGAGATTCTTCAAAACAAGCGATTTATTTTTGTCTGGAAAAGAATTTTGCAATCAAGAAGCACGATATTCCCAACAAGATTCAAGAGTTTGCCAATGCTTTGGAAAATATTCTTGGAGGCGGAGCCAAGATTCTTGAGATACAAATAATGAAGCACATATATGAAGAGGTGGGACACGATTTCAAATATTTCCCAGATAAGGATGATTTGTTATTCAGCGAGTACGTAGAGGCAGCGTACCTGCATGTGCGCAAATTTCGTTTAACTTACGTTCGCATATAAAAAAACACTCGAGATTCTCTCTCGCGCGTGACCTACAATCTTTTTCTGAGACTTGCTCAAATCAAACCACTTCTTGAACAACATAAGCTGTTAGTTTAGACAAGAAATATCTCACGCACAGGGAATATCTCCGCCCCAGGAGGATTAATATTTTTGCTGGCTTATATGGGTGAAAGAAAGTGCGCAAGAGATGAAACACATGAAAAAGCTGCATACATTGCCTCACAGAGTATGCGAATCCACCTGTTATGTTAATGGGCTAGAAGATCTTTTGGCGTGGAAAGGAGCAGATTATCCTGATTTTCTCCTCTCACTAGAGGGCGGCATGGCTGGTTTTGCCTATCTTCGCTTCAAAAGGGCAGACCCACCGTGTATGGTGTATTGGGGTGCAAATCCAAAGTATTTGATGAAAGATTTGGCAAACATTATTGGATTTGAAGAGACCATGATTGAGGGAAGAAGTTTCAAGTTCACCTTTTCATGCCTTAGAAATTATGTTGACGAAGGCCGGCCAGTTATGGCTGGTGCCCTTGACATGTATTACCTTCATTATTACTCAAGCCTGTATAAGAGGCATCATGTTCCCATTCACTACGTTCTTGTCGTGGGCTATGATGACGAGGAACAGCTTGTTTTTGTGCATGATTGCAGCCACAAGGACGTTCAAAAAATTCCATATGACGAGTTTGAGAAATCTCTGGACGTCAAAGTGCCTGGAATGAGTAAGAGAAACACGATACGGGCGTTCATCATTCCTGAAAAGTTGCCGTCAGAGCTGGAAGTTGCAAAGAGAGGTTTCGCCTATAAAGCTGAGCGGTTTCTGAATCCTCCGGTAAGACTTTTTGGTGTTCCTGCCATGCGAAAATTGGCCGATGAAATCTCTGAATGGGACAACCAGAAGTGTTTTGAGCATATGGTTACCTACGCGACAGCACCGCCTTTGTTGCCTGAAACATTTGAAAACAGCCACGGGATGCGGGTTTGGCAAGCAGATGTGCTTGATACGTTGGGAAAGAAATACAAGATACGAAATTGGACGGAAGCATCGACGTTATTTAGACAGTCTGGAAAGAAAATCATGAAACTCTGTGAAGCAGCGTTAAAACAGCATAAACAGGAAGTAGCCGATATTCTCACAGAAATAGCCGATATAGAAGAACGAGCATATGAAATGCTCAAGAATGTAGCATAAACGCTAACGATTGGTGGCGTGCGCACCTAGGTGCCAAATGCTAAATTGGTCTTCCAATAATTATCTGTTTGCAATCTGGTTTAGCGAAGGTCTAGGTATGAAGGAAAAGCCTGGTAGAATAACTCGTCTTTGGTTGAATATGATTCGCGTGTCCGATATGGATAGAGCCTTGCGATTCTACTGTGAAATCCTTGGTTTACCATTAGCTCTGGACGCTAGAACGTTCAACCATGTAGAAGCTGGCCCGAGTGAACCACTAGCTAAGATTGGTATGCATGCAACTGGCAAGAGGTCTAAGAGAAAAAGGCGAACGGGAATAGTCTTCGATACAGACGACATTTATGCACTTTATGAAAGACTGAAAAAGCATGGCGTCAGATTCACGCTTAAACCCACCAAGATGCCATGGGGTGGCTTAGTTGCTGACTTCCTTGACCCCGACAACAACGAACTCGAGGTCGTCCAAGACCCAGAACACTACAAGAGAAACTATATGCCTCAAGCGTACAGAGCAGCAAAATAAGGCGAAGCAAAATGAAGTATCTTCAACTCTACATATATCGTCTGCGAAAGGTACATCGAAGAGAATTCCTTAATATCATGCACAAAGCGCGGGAGATCTATCGCAAGCATGGTGGCTATGGGGAAGAAGTCTTCAGACTGCACAAAAAAAGATCGAAGTACGGTTTAACAGGGTTATGGAAAGTGTTACCCACAACAGGGGATGAGGAAATATGGATCGGCCTTGACCGATACCAGAGTTTTGAGCATTGGAAGGAGGTTATGAAGAAGGTCAATGCGGACCCTGAAATTGAACCATTATACGAACGGGTCATTCAATTGGTAAGCTCGGCAT
This sequence comes from Candidatus Bathyarchaeota archaeon, assembly GCA_020356305.1. Next base: position 1,562,162 of record CP070636.1, read on the forward strand.
CCAGAATCGTACGCGGAGAGTTTGAGATGGTTGCCTACTAGCGCATTGAGGTGACTCTCCAATATTTGAATTCTATATGGGCACGCTGTTCTAAACTATAGAACAATAAGGAGGAAAATTGTTTTAGGCTGACCTATTCTAAGTCATGTGAAGGTGAAAGAATGAAAGCAAGATACAGAGTCCACCGATTCGACATCAAAATGGCATCAGACCAGACCAAGTTAGAACAGTTCTTGAACAACTTGGAGGGCGAGGTCATAGCAATAATTCCGAACGTTACTCCCAAGTTTACCCCAGGGGGAATGGGCGCCAACGTGGACTTTCTCTTGATTGTGGAAAAGGCAAGTTAAATTCAAGGAATACCCATACTCCTGACTTCCCTTTTTTGTTCACTGCAAAAGCACACTATTGGAGCAGGTCAAGAATAGTCAACACCAATATCTTGACACAATCCACTACTTGACTGATCTCCACATACTCGTCCAACTCATGGGACTTGCCCCATCCAGGTCCCCACGAGATCGCGGGTATTCCAGCGTCGTTGACGAAGTTTCGTTGGTCGGTGGAGGCCAATAAACCAGCTGGCGCAGGAGTCACTCCTGTAACTTGCTTCACGTTCTTTCTGACAACTTCTGCGATCTCATGATCCACAGGAATTTCAGCGGACTCGTAGAGCATTACTCTCTCGAACTCGCACTTGAATTCAGGGTCTTCCTTCTTAAGCCTCCGAACGATTGCCTCGATCTCCTCATCCACCTGTTTAACCGTTTCTCCGGGAATTATCCTCCTGTCTATGGCAAGCATACAAGACTCTGGGATGATGTTCTCCTTTGTGCCACCGCTTATCATGGTTACGGAGCAAACATCCTTCCCGCAGAGAGGATGAGTTCTCGTTCCAATCTCGTTGTGGTATTCCTGTATGGCTGAGATGAGCCGTGCGGCCTTGTATATGGCGTTGACTCCCTGATGCGGTCTGCTCCCATGAGTTGGTTTTCCCTTGACTTTGAAGTGATACCATGCTAAACCCTTCTCGGCTGTCATGACCTTCAGATCTGTAGGCTCAAGGACGATTCCCCAATCGCCACCGAACCCTTCCTCCAACAGAGAGTTCGTGCCAGCCTCGCCAGTCTCTTCGCCCATTGCAAACTGTAGAACCAAATCTCCCCTCAGTTTGACAGCGCTCTCTTTGATGGCTTTGGCTGCAATCATCGCTGCTGCAATACCACCCTTCATGTCACACGCACCTCTACCATAGATTCTACCATCCTTCACAAAACCCTCAAAACAAGGCACGCTCCAACCGTTTAAGTCACCTTCAGGCACTACATCCATATGTCCATTCAAGACAAGCCGAGGCGCACCTTGTGACCCCTTATACACAACCCCAACAGAAGGTCGCTCTGGTTTGGGTTTACACACGTATTGCGGATGAAACCCCCATTTCCTCATCGTCTTATAGATGTATTCGGCCATCACCATCTCGTTGCCAGGCGGATTCTGACTCGGCTTGCGAATCAGCTCCCCTAGAACTTCGAGGACCTCTTCCTCCTTTATCAACTTCAGAACGCTGGATTTCGTTAACATGTTTAGCCCAACAGTATGTTTCAGTTTTTAGGATTGAAACAATTTCTAGTTTTCTATTGCGGGCGCCCTTTCTAGAAAATTCTTAAAAAGTAGCTATCCATCATCTGATGCGTTGGTCAAAATGACAGTGTTGCATGCATGCGCAATTAACGCTGTTGTATTCAACCTTCCTTCATGTTCATAGGAGCGCCATAAGTAGCGTTCGAATGTTTAGAGCCACAACCCACAACCCGACGAGTATTCCTAACAGTCTTCGAGGGGTTTTTGAGCACACGTAAGCGGCTATTGGAGTGAGGATAATTCCTCCGATCAGTATGGGAAGGACAATGTTCCACAGAAAACTCTCAAACCCTATGATGAGACCAAAGGTTATAAACGTGGCAAAAGAGATTATCGGCTCAGTAAACTCCACGGTTCCTACGGCCTTTTTGGGATTCGAACCCGTCGCTACGAAAGCTGGCGTGAGGATTGGCCCCCATCCACCACCCCCCGACGCGTCTATGATCCCGGCGACAAAACCAAGAGCAGCAATTTTTTTCCTCGAATAGTTTACCTTTCCTGGATTTGGTGAGGATAGCGACTTTCCGCCTTTTTTCCATCTGAAAAGAAATTTAATCAGAACCACCAATCCCATAGCCAAGAGAAGTGAAGCAACAATGGGTTTTGCCGCTGCGAGGGCAAGGAACGATAATCCCGCCGCTCCCAAAATGGCTCCGATTGTTCCGCATATGAGCAGCGGCAAAAGGAGGTCCTTTCTCACGTTGCCAAATTTGAGGTGAAAGCCTGCCGATATCCCGTCTACGAAGGCTTCTGCTGTATGAACGGAGGCACTCGCGACTGCTGGAGCAATGCCGAAGGACACGAGAACACTAGCCGATGTGACCCCGTAACCCATTCCTAAACTAGAATCAACAAATCCGCATGCAAGCCCCGCAATTACAAGGGCTATGAAATCTCCCCCGATCATTTTTTCACCTTCTATGTCCGACTTGGTGTATTCGTTTTTCTAGCATAATCACCTCATTGGGGCAAATGACATAACGGTCTTCTATGGCACGGTCCTTGCGCGCGCGCATGCGAGTATATGACGAGATTTCTGTCAA
>CP070636.1:1564948-1572045 GCA_020356305.1 Candidatus Bathyarchaeota archaeon
CCTCAAGAAGTTGAATCCATCCAATTCTCAGCACAAGCTACGCGTACCGGCATTTTCCAACTGTGCCCAGAAGTTATGTATGTCGATGAACTCGGAAAATTTAAGAGATTCAAATGCGACGCAGCCAATGTGACGATACTTCCGCCAGCTGGTTTCCAATTCAAGACGGAAAATGCCCGAAAGGTCTTTAACTATCTTACAAAAGCATTCGTTGAAGACTACATGAAAAGACGACTGACACTTGAAAAATCAGGCTGGAGAACTTTCGTTCAAATTATGGAAAATGCGAAAGTTCCAAAATCGAGCATGTACGGCACTGGTAAACGTCGAGGGCATGCTATCTCCGAACTGGAGAGACGCGGACTAGTTGATACAAGAATATTTCTGGGAGAACGCGGACGTGGAGGAAGAATAACTAAAACACGCGTTTTTTATGAAAAAGAAACAATAAAACGCCATGTTGATCAGCATATTATGAAGACTAAGGAAAAATAAGGAAGGCTATTTCGAATACACTTCAGCAAATAAAGTGGGAAAATCGTCTTTCTGTCATTTCAAAGCTTTGTTTTTGCTTTTATTTCCAGGAAAACGCTTGAACAACGTTTTTCAGACAAGTGTATTCGTTTTCTCCCCTATTTCTTCTGGAAAAATAGTCAGGTATTTTTCCACCCTTTAAAGAGTAATCAGAAACGCCAAGGGAGGTGTAGACAAAAAATGGAGGCACTAAGATTTAGGGATAGGTTGACGAGGCTACTTGCCACTCACTTGACATTTAGTAAGATTAACGCGGTCCTTCAAACAACCAAAACTTTCATTGTGGGCTCTGGGCAAATAGAAAGCTCTGTAGAATACGAAGCAACCAGAGAATATCGAGCTAATCAGCTAAGAACCCAATGCCTTAAAGCCGAAGCATGGATGCGCGCAAGAAGAACCAAACGCTGAACACTCACCCATTCCCTTTTTTCTAAATATGAAGATGCGAGCGCGCAAATATGAAGAAGCCAAGCTTTTACGATCAACTGTAAATCTGTCCGCGCGGACAAGAATTGATGCTGTGAACGCGCGCCCCGTCGGCATGAATTGAGGCTTGTTAAACCTTCTTCATCAAAGTTCTTGAGGTGGCTCTGCGGTTTCTCTAGTTTTTGTACCCTTCGGCGGGCTGCTTAGGCCCCAGAAAAAAGTTCCAGGCACGTTTCCGGTGTTTTTCACTGAATATTTCCACCCGGTAGTCCAGTGGCCCAGTTCTCCAGCCTTTAGAATCAATTTGTTTGCAGCGCCTGCTCTCACTTTTGACGTGTCTTTACCCCAGTACATTGTAAACTCTCCAACGAGAACGTAATAGTACTCATGGCATGGACCATAATATTCATCTGAGGTACCGTCATCTGCGTGCTCAAGGGAGAAAACAGTTGTCTGCTTTCCCGGAGGCATAAAGTACAATCCTACTGCACCCGCTTCTGCGCTGGCTATGGAAGTAATAGTACAGCCAGGTACTAGGTTGTCTGGGCCAGATTTCCAAGCACTCATTGCAACCACTTTGGGCTTAATTTTCGGCTCACTTTTCATTTTGGACTCCTCCTCATCTTCTTTCAACCCTTTGACTGGATTGTGCATTGAAGACTTAGCGTGTTTCAGTCTGCAAGAAGCGCATTCATAATCTGTAAAAGGCGCTGCCTAGTTGCGCGCGCGTAATTGAATATTGAACGTTTTCTAACTAGTCTTTGTCTTTAAGAAGCAAACATCGGAGGCCTTTGTCATTCATTTCTGTTTCACAGCGATTGCATGAGGTACAAGTTGATTTGTCGGAGATGTTCATGAGCCATTTGTGGGGGAGATTCGGTTCCATTATGAATGGTCTTGACATGGATATGAAGTCGGCATATCTGCTATTCACAACTCTCTCAGCGACCTCAAAGGAGCGTATGCCTCCAACTAAGATTAACGGAGTTTCATGGATAACCCTCTTAATCTTTTTGGCATAGGGAAGAAAGTAGGCTTCCTCATCAGTTGTTTTCATCGTCAAGTACCAAGGATCTAATTTCTCGTCAGACTCGTAGATGCCTCCTGATATCTCAATGGCATCGAAGCCAGCCTTAGCAATTCTTCTGGCGATTTCTATGGATTGAGGAGGCTTTAACGAGGGTTCCTTCTTCACAAAGTCGTCGACCTGCAACTTAATTAGAACCGGCCAGTCTTCTCCGCACAGCTCTTTTATGCCTTCGAAAATCTCAACAATTATTCTAACTCTGTTCTCGATGTTTCCTCCGTAATCGTCGGTTCGCCTATTAATGTAAGGAGAGAGAAACTCAGACAGTAAGTAGCCGTGAGCCCCATGCAGCTGAACACCGTCGAAGCCGGCTGTCTTTGCTCTTTCAGCTGACAATATGAAAGATTTAATAACATCTTTGATGTCCTCGATTGTCATTTCTTTAGGAATGATTCCAATAGACGCATCGGCTATGGGGGAAGGAGCAATGGGCTGAAATTTCTTTTCCTTCACGATGTTGGCTTCTACCTGTCTGCCGCAGTGAGCGATCTGCAAGACAAATTTCACGTTTTCGTCAATGCGATGAACCGCCTCTGCAGACTTTTTGAGCATAGGGACACAATTGTCGGTGTGGATACCCGTCTGATTTTTTGCGGCAATCCCATTTTCCTTTGTGAAAGCGAAGCCTGCAATAATCATTCCAGCACCGCCTCTGGCAAGTTGTTCATAGAGAGCGACATAGCGATTGTCTACCAAACCCCTATCATCTGCAATTCCCTCGTAGGTGGCAGACCGAACTAACCGGTTCTGTACATTCATAGTGCCGATTTTCTTAGGACTGAAAAGTATCGAGGCTCTCTTCAATTCAGATCTCTCCGTCTTGTTAACTCGCAATGATCTCTGTTGGAATATCGTTTAATCTTTCGCAGCCCGTTGTGGTAACTCGAAACTGATCGCATGCATGCTGGCCTCACGTTTTCTATCCAAGTACATTCGGGAGGAAAATAGTCGGCCGCGCCTTTCTCTAAAAGAGGGCTCAGATTCTCGTCGCAAGGCAAAATTACCATAGCGTCACCGAAATATGACTCATAACCCGAAATGTACATTACATGTCCTCTTTGACCGAAACGTATGCTGCTGGGCGCTGAGTAGATTACTAGAACATCGATTTCTGTGTTTTTCATTCTGATACGGATGTTTTTGAGGCGTCCTGAGATCTCTTTTGGAGGCGTCATCAAACCTGCTACCAGCAAACGGATTGTAAACAATTCATGTATTAAAGATCACTGGGCGACAAATCCGCCGTCAACGGAGATTGCTACTCCAGTTATGAATGAAGAGTCGTCAGATGCTAGGAAGAGCACAGCCTTGGCGACCTCTTCTGGCTCTCCTATTCTTCCCATCGGATGTGCCTCTGCAGTTTCTTTGAAATACTTCTCTCTTTTCGGCCTGCTTCGAGGCAGGCCTTGTTTGAGCATGGGTGTCATGATAGCTCCTGGGCAGACACAGTTCACCCGAATCCCTTCTTTTGCGTGGTCAAGAGCCATGGCCTTAGTTAGCAAGACAATACCTCCCTTGGAGGCGCAGTACGCTACGCATTTCGGTTCAGCTACTAATCCATCGCAAGAAGCAGTGTTCACAATAACCCCTTTGGTCTCCTTCAGATAAGGCAAAGCGTATTTAGAGCATAGAAAGCTTCCTTTGAGGTTCACATCTATAACGTTGTCCCAATTGCTCTCTGACATCGTTTCCGCTGTTCCCTCGATCCAGATTCCTGCGTTATTGAATAGGATGTCTAGCTGCCCCAAGCGGTTAACCGTGGCCTGAATCATTCTCTTGGCGTCAGCTGAATTGGAGACATCACCCTGAATGAAAACCACATCCTTGAATCCCTCATTCTTGAGCTTGTCAATCGCTTCTTTCCCATGTTTTTCAGATCTCCCTGTGATTGTGACTTTTGCTCCTTCTTTTAGAAACAACAAGGCTGTTGCGTAGCCGATTCCTCGGGTTCCTCCTGTAATCAGAGCAACATTTCCTTTCAGTTTCATCAAGCATTGTCTCTCCATTAGTCTTATCCAAAATAGCTCGTTACAATCTAAGTTTTGCCCCTCGATTATCCGGCATCAAAGCGCCAAATATACTCGTCCTCACAAGTTCCTGTACCGACTACAATCTGATAACCAATCTCCCCAGTTTCAATATTCTCTATTCTTTCGAGCATCCCCGAAACCTTCGCTCTTTCGCCGCGCTTGACAACATTTCTGTAGCAACCTATCATCGACACAATCTTTGTTGGTTTTTCCTCTTCTGGAAGCTGGGAGGGTGGTGTGAGCGGTTGGTAATCTTTAATCTGGTAGGTTGCGGGTCGGAACATAGATTCATTGTCGTTGACTACTTCGCAACTGAACGTGATCAGTCTAACCGGCGAATACCTGTTTCCACCATACCTGGCCACCATTTCTTCAACTTTTCGGACTGCATTGTACGCAAATCTGTAACCTTTGTATTGCCCTCGGTGTTTCCTCACTTCATCAAGCCTGTTGCTGCAAATGTAGGTCAGTGCTCCATCATCTACAAGCGTTTCAATCGTTTTTTCCAGATTTCGAAAGTTGTGAGACCCATAGACCGATAAGTCGATGTCAGATTTCGCATCGTGCATTCCTAACGCGATTGATCCATGAATTCCAAAATCTTCAAGCGGCACGCCAGATTCTTCTGAGAGGAAAGCAGCTAGCTTCAGCGCTAGCTTTTCCAATCGATCTTTCCTTTTTTTTCGAAGAAGTGTTTGCAGACATTCGCTTGGCACATAAACCTTTCTTATCAGTCCCAAAGGAACGCTGAGAAGCTCTTTTCCTCTCAAAGGGCACGAATAGACGTAGAGAGGCAGATGTTTTCGAAATGTTTCTAGGAATCTGTGAAAGCTTTGCGGTGTGTATAACTTCTCTGGACGCAGAAGCTCCACATCTTTCAGTTTCCAGTGTCTTTTGAGAAAACGCACTTGAAAGTAGGGTCTCAAGTCTGATGGGACATATTTTAAGAAAGAGAAAACTCGTCCTTCAGGGTGTTCATACCCAAACACGTAAAAGACGAAATTGTCCCTTGTAACAATCGCGTCTCCGTCTCTAGATGCCCAAGTCTCCATCTCAGGATCAACCTTTTTACCGTGCGGTAGAAATTATGCATCGAAGTGAAAAAGGTTAAGGCTATGCGCGGATTTAGGGACCGGGACTTTCTTCAGACCAGAGAGGGCTTTTTCTTCTGTGTTGTTGGTCCATTTCATCCCTCCGATCGCGTAATCTCTTACCTCAAATATGTTCCCGCTGAGTTCGGCGGCTGGGGGAAGGGGAAGAAAAGGTTTAGACGAGTTATGAAAACGTACACGATTCCCAGCCTGCTCGAAACTTTCAGTCTCCTAGAAAGAGAATATCCTCATTACCTGTTTGACTCGCCCGTCTACAACATCAGAATGACAGGGGTTCGTCACGCGCATATAGCCAAACATTTTAAGCCTGAGGAAAAGTTGGCTCAACTGGTCAGAACCCACCACCCAGACCCTTTGCAAAAAAAGCTGATCAGGTTTACATCTTTTTTGGCGGAGACAAGCAAGATTTCCGTCGGCTCGTTCGGAGTGACTGGTTCCATACTGCTTGATATTCATCACCCAGAATTTTCAGACCTCGACGTAACGATTTACGGTTTGAAAAACAGCTTGACGGTCAAGAATGCTTTGACGACAGAAAATATTTTGTCGAACCCTGCGATCCAACGCTTTGAGGGTGGTATCCTCACGGCTTGGTGCGAAGCCAAAGCTCGGAACTACCCGCTAACAGTTGATGAAGCTTTGCAAATCTACGAAAGAAAGTGGAACATTGGGTTATTTGAGAACACGCGTTTTTCTCTTCACCCTGTGAGGCTGGAACAAGAGCTTTCAGAAAAGTACGGCGACAAAACTCACTATCCCGTGGAAACTATAATTGTTCGAGCTGTTGTTTGCGAAAGCGCTGACCCTATGTTTCTTCCGGCGGTATACTCAATTCGAGATGTAGAAGTTGTGGAAGGTCCATTAGTATCTGATATCGAAGAAGTGATCTCCTACGAGAGCTTGTACGACAACTTAGCCGAGGTTGGAGAAGCCATCGAGGCTCGGGGAAAACTCGAGCGGGTTCTCGACACCAAGACTGGTCGAGAATACCATCGCGTTCTAGTGGGTTCGCCTGAGGGAAAGGGCAGGGAATACATCAAACTTAACTAGGCTTCCCGCCACCTTTTGTAAAGTGCATGCTTCAAGTCCAAAAGATCCAAGATTCTACCAACGACAAAGTCCACTACACCGTCAATGTCCTTAGGTTTGTGGTAGTAAGCAGGCATAGCCGGGACAATTGCAACGCCTTGTTCTGCTAACGCAAGCATGTTACGAAGGTGGACAACGTTCAATGGGGTTTCACGTGGAACTAGGATCAATAGTCGTTTTTCCTTCAGCGTCACGTCTGCGGCTCTCAAAACCAGGTTGTCTGAGTATCCACACGCGATGCCTGCCAACGTTTTCATGCTGCATGGAATAATGATCATGCCATCTGTCTTGAATGACCCACTTACACTGGGAGAGTTCCAGTCATCCATATCGTAGCTATGATCGGCCAGCTTTTCAATGTCTTCTTTTGTCATTTCAAGCTCGTGCTTGATCACTTTTTCTGCAGCTTTGCTAATTATTAGGTGGGTTTCAACGTTTTTCTCTTGTAGCTTCTCAAGCAAACGTTGGCCATAGACTGCTCCGCTGGCTCCAGTGATGGCAATGATCAACCGCACAGATATACCAGCTGTTATTTCCGTGAAAATAAATGGCTAATACGTGGGATAAAGGCTTTTTCTGTTCTAAAACTATTGTAGCAGTAACACTTCTTTTAGATAGGCTTGAAAAGGACCGAGTTTGCCGCCGTAGTTTCCCGCCGAGATCTTGACAACCTCCGGAGTCTTCACCGCTGCTTTTATCCCTTCAGCCATAGCCTTTTCCACGGCTTTGGAGTTTAAGCCTTTTATGACGATCTCATAGACGCTGTTCACGTTTTCGGGAATCTCTGAATCTGACACGATTCTTTTCAGTGTTGGACAG
>CP070636.1:1572145-1575836 GCA_020356305.1 Candidatus Bathyarchaeota archaeon
CGAATATAATACCGAAGAAGAAAAGAATGACAACAGCAATTGCACCCAGCACCGTTTTGAAGTTCACGGGTACATTTGAGATGACTTCAGGTAATTTAACCTTACGCGTCCATTCCATCTTCCAAATTTTATGAGTTGCATCTGGCAAACCCATCTTTTTTCTTGATTCTCGAAGCCGCCTGCATATCTGCAATGAAACACGATGGACAGAGTGCCAGCATAGCACAGAGAAGAAAAGCTGGGTTTGATGGGCTCTCCAAATACTAGCGGAGAGAAAGAAGAACCTTCTAATCATCAAATCGCGAAATCATAGACGAATGCGCAGCCGCGCGCGAAGAAACAGAGTTGGATACCGTTTCATTAAGTGCCTAGAATAAACATAATCCAACCGTACGTGTGCACACCCGAAACTGCTGGATTTCTCGCTCTCAACATGAGTTCGGCCTTGAATCCAATGACATCTTTTGTCTGCGAAACGCTGATGAACCAGAGCCGGAGGTTCCGAACTCGCACTGCATGGATTCTCTGGGAGACCAAGACATCATTGATGTGTTGCTCCCACCAAGACAGGAAACCGTCTGGCTCATGGTTGTACTCTATTTTCGTTGGGGTTTCCTGTGGGTTAATAGCGATGATGCCTTCGACGACCCAGACATCGCCGTTCTTGTAGAAACCCGTGATGTTGACTGCCTTAACGAAGGACAGTTGGGTCAACATGAAAAAAGCTAATAGACCACCGATAAGCAATCCTCGGGAGACCATCCGCTCCAGAAAGCTCTTTATCATTCTTTGCCTCCTTACAAGTTCTTTATTCCTGGTTATCACACTTTTTCTTCTCAAGATCTAAAGATTTGCTTAACCAGATCAAAGCCCAACCAACAAAACCACACAAAATCACTAGCGGAAACAGCAAGATTTTAATCACCATACGCGCAAAAGCGATTTTCGTCACCTTCGATAGAACTTTCGCACTCATGTTCTATTTCAATTTTTTTAACAAGGAGATATAGCGCAACAAAATAGTCCCGTGGGTCACCACTATACGCATGTCGTGTCCATGAGAGCTTTTTGGGTATGGACTTGCGTGCTCAAACATAACGTTAATTAGCGCCCGCAATTCTTCTAGTTGATTCATGCATAGAAGTTTAGAGCAGAATGAAAAATCATTGCAAAAAAATGACAAGCAAAAACGCGCATAAGAGTAGAAGTTTGCTTTTTTATGGTTTGGCAAGTCTTTTATGGTTTATTCTTCGAACAGGCTCAAAGCCATCGAGAATAGTCTATCCTTGCCAGCGAGTAGCTTTGGCGAACAGTTCAATGTTGCTTGGCGTTGTCCCCTTCTCGCTAGCTGCAGTCTTGACAAAGACACGAACGTCCTTGTCGAGAAAATGGAAGACCTTAGCGTTGCTCGTCATTGTGGCAAGTGTGGTGATAAGCAGTCAACAGTTTTGGGATAGTCTGCAAGTGGCTGGAGCAGTCGATCCTAGTCAGGAAATTGAACTGGCGCTCGAACCGAGGAATGCAACGGTCTTTCCAGCGTCCGACATCTACGTTGCGAACGGTCGTGAACATGCGCACATCAGTGAACTTTTGGATCTCATGGGTTCGAAAGACCTGCTCTTTTACAGGTCTTGGAAAAGCGGAGTGAATCAGGGACCTCAGGGCCTGATTGGAGATAACGATGTGGTTTTGATAAAAATCAATGAAGAGTGGCCCCACCGCGGAGGCACCAACACAGACGTTTTGAAAGAGCTTATACAAGCCATAGTTGACCATCCTGACGGTTTCGCCGGCGAAATCGTGGTGGCAGACAATGGGCAGTGGCAAGGAAGCATGGACTGGCCGGAGAGCAACGCCGAAGACAGCTCTCAGTCAACGCAAGACGTAGTCAACATGTTCCTGTCCAGCCACCATGTTTCAACCTACTCTTGGATACCTATCAGAGGCACGCGGGTGCACGAGTACTCTGACGGAGACATGACTGACGGATATATACTCTACGACACAGCTGACCCAGAGACCGAAATCTATGTTTCTTATCCCAAGTTTAGAACGCAGTTTGGAACGTACATCAGCTTCAAGTATGGCGTATGGAACGGAACAGGATACGAAAAAAGATTGAAGGTAATCAACATGCCTGTTCTAAAATCACATAGTGGTTATGGAGTTACAGCGTCTTTGAAACACTATATGGGCGTGCAATCGCAAGGAGAAGGTCAAGAAGGATTAGCCAATGGCCACTCAACTGTTGCAACAGGTGGAATGGGAACACTGATGGTTGAAACTGGACTTCCAACATTGAACATTATTGATGCAATCTGGATAAACGCCAACCCGCCGCCTTCTAGTTTGGCCGGACCAAGCACACCTTACGATCGAGCCACAAGGGTAAACGTGCTCATGGCAAGCACCGACCCGGCTGCCCTCGACTACTGGGCCGCAAAATACGTACTTGTACAGGCCGCAAACTCAATTGGACACACGAACACCCATACATTAGACCCGGGTAGCGATGACAGAAGCGGCGTGTCGGGCGAGGCGTTTGGCGTCTGGCTGAACCTCACGAAAAATGAAATCATTAGAGGAGGCTACACTGTCACAACCGACGAAACTCACATGAACGTGTATCTTTACACACTTGTGGACACAACTCCTCCTCTAACCACGATCAGTCTCGGTGGCGTTTTGGGGAACAATGATTGGTTTACGTCAGACGTTACAGTAACTCTATCCGCAAGCGATGATGTAGAGGTTAATAAAACTGAATACCGCCTTGACAACGACACTTGGACCACATATACGACGCCATTTGAAATCAAAAAGGAAGGGATTACAATCATCTCTTATAGATCGGCAGACACGGCGGGCAACATGGAAACAATAAGGACCGAAACAGTGAAAATCGACACAACCATTCCTTATGGTGACATCAAACTCAACAACGACGCAAATTACACCGTCACAGCTTCAGTGATGTTAACACTGTCAGCGACTGATGTGACTTCCGGGGTAGCTCATATGCGCTTCAGTCATGATAACATTGCTTGGACATCGTGGGAAGCATACTCCTCTTCCAAGACGTGGACTCTCACGTTAGGTAACGGAACAAAAATCGTCTATGCTCAGTTCAGAGACGGTGCTGGATTGGTTTCCGCATCCTATCAAGACACTATCACCCTTCTAGCGGATACAACAAGGCCCGTAGCCAACGCCGGTGCAGATCAAACGGTGGATGTGGGCGAAACGGTGACTTTTGATGCCAGTGGATCCAGCGACAACGTCAACATAGTCAGCTATGAATGGGATTTCGGAGATGGAGGAACTGGAACAGGTGTCACGACAAACCATACGTATGATACTTCTGGAACGTACATAGTCACTCTATCGGTCAAGGATGAAGCAGACAACATTGACACTTGCTCAGTAACCATGCAAGTTTTGCCAACTGAAGCGTTTCCTGTATGGATCATAGGTGCAACGGCAGCAGCCGTGATAGGGGTAACGGTTGCCCTGGCAATTCTTCTGGCAAAACGAAAACAATCGTAGACAAGACACATGCGCAGAAAACGATAATACATCCGCTCGGGGCTTCAACCGATTTGGAACCTTTTGCGCGCCTACCGTGTCAATCCATCTATAATCATGTCTCCTATCCTTTTCGCAAACTGTCCCAACGCCAGGAAAACTATAC
>CP070636.1:1575936-1582680 GCA_020356305.1 Candidatus Bathyarchaeota archaeon
AAGATAATGGGTGACAGCAAGATTGTGGTAAAGGGTGAAGACGTGATTATCCAAGGAATCAACATCGAAGACGTCGGTCAAACAGCCGCAAACATTGAGAGCGCAACGAAGGTAAAAAACAAGGATCCACGGGTATTTCTCGACGGCATCTATGTCTATGAGCAGTACGAAGGGATGGAAGCGTGAAGAAAGAGGAAGAGCCAGCGAAGTCTGCCAGAGAACGAGCTCTTGCCGAGCGGAAGCGCGTCAAAAGCAGGAAACCCCACTTCAGGCGACAGGAGAGTTGGCGGTACAAACGAGTAGATGAGAGCTGGAGAAAACCCCGCGGCTTGGACAGCAAAATGCGCAAGAAAGTGAAAGGTTGGCCTAAGTCCCCAGCGATTGGCTATCGAGGTCCCAAGGAGACGAGGAGACTTCATCCCTCCGGATACGTTGAGGTTCTCATTCGAAACGTAGACGACGTCAGTGGGATTGACCCCGAGACACAAGCTGTTAGAATTGGTCACACAGTTGGAGCTAGGAAGAGAGTTGAGATTTTGGCTAGGGCTGACGAGTTAGGGATCCACGTTCTCAATCCGAGAGTGACTGAAGAAGCGGTTGAGGAGGAACTCGAGGAGGAGGAACGTGCAGAAGAAGAGGAGGAGGCGGAATCCGCCGAGGAGAGTGAAGAGGAAAGGTGAGTCTTAGGAGTCAACGTCGCTTGGCCGCCGAGCTTTTGAAGGTTGGCGAAGGTCGGGTTTGGATTGACCCTGAGCGAATCGACGATGTTGAGGCGGCGATTACTAGAGAAGAGATTCGAAAGTTGATTCATGAAGGTGCAATTCAGAGCCGTCCCAAGCAGGGTGTGAGTCGCAGTCGAGCAAAGGCTTTGCATGAGAAGAGGAGAAGAGGGTTAAGTAGGGGACCGGGGCGAAAGAGTGGATCTGATAGAACGAGGATTTCTAAAAAGCAAGCCTGGATGATTAGAATCAGGGCTTTGCGGAAGAAACTGCGTGACATGAAGGCAAATCGTGTTATCACAGAAAGTGTCTATCGTCGACTCTATGCCATGGCGGGCAGCGGAGTGTTTGAATCGACAGCCGAATTAGAGCGCTACGTAGAAACTCGTGGCCTAGGAAGAAAAAGATAAGCTGCCGTCACTCGTTTTTAGATGATCTTCGTCCATTTTCTCTAAATATATTTCAGGTTCCCAGAGTTCGACGCGTGTAGAAAGTATTCCGACGATTGCACATTCTTCGCAGAATGGAGCTCCACACGCGCAATTTCTTTTCAACAGTTTCCATATTTGACAAGTTTTGTGTTCACGTTTCCAAACTAGTTCTTATGTCGTCAGGATTATGTCCACTTCGAATCCGCATTCTTCCGTAATCTGGTCTTTCCAGCATCCCCAACAAAGATCGTCATACTACGTGTACTCTCCTTTGGAAATCTCGTCTCAGCACGCAGAGCAATAGAGTTTTTTCTTCGTTCATTATCCCGTGCGTATGCGTATCGAAAAAAAACGGGTAGGGGAGAGGGGGTATTAAGAATTAGATGCATACAAATTTTTGGCAATCGTTGGCAGGACCGAAGACACACAGGGACGCACAGAAAGAGAAAGAAACTTTATAAGTTCAACTGCATCCACACAAGTGAAAAACAGACAACCTAGGAAGACCAAAAGAAGGAAATTAAACCATGGCGAAAGGTCCCACGTACCGCGTTCCTTTCCGAAGACGAAGACAAGGAAAAACCAATTATCAAAAAAGAAAAGCCCTCATCCTATCAAGACGACTCAGGCTAGTAGTAAGAGGGACCCAAAAACATACATTGATTCAATTCATCAAAGCCAAAACAACCGGAGACGAGGTAGTCGTTTCAGCCCACTCGCAAGAACTAACAAAAAACTACGGATGGAAAGGAGGATGCGGAAACCTTCCAGCCGCCTACTTGACCGGACTTCTATGTGGCCTCAGAGCGACAGTGCACAATGTGAAAAGCGCGGTTCTGGACATGG
This sequence comes from Candidatus Bathyarchaeota archaeon, assembly GCA_020356305.1. Next base: position 1,577,933 of record CP070636.1, read on the forward strand.
GTCTACAGTCAGTCTCAAAAGGCGCACGGGTCTTCGCCGCTCTGAAAGGCATCCTCGACGCAGGCGTCGCAATCCCACACAAAGAAAACATTTTACCTGACGAAACAAGAATCCAAGGACAACACATTGCCGAATACGCAAAACAGTTGTCATTAGATCCAGAAGCCTATGAAAAACGGTTCGCTGAGTACCTATCTAGAAGCCTCCGTGCTGAACAGCTCCCTGAACACTTCTCCACAGTAAGAGAGAAAATATCCTCTTCATCTAAGGAGGAGAAAAAATGACAACCCTCGAAGAAGAATGGAAACCTCGCACAAAACTCGGGAAAATGATCCTAGAAGGTAGCATCTCCTCCATGGAAGAAGTCTTCACAGAAGGACTGAAAATACGAGAACCCCAAATAGTAGACGTACTCATCCCAGACCTCCAAGAAGAAGTTGTCAACATAAACCTTGTGCAAAAACAGACGGACGCAGGTGAAAAATCTCAGTTCAAAGCCACCGTGGCTGTTGGAAACCGTGACGGATATATAGGCCTGGGCTCAAGAAGCGCACGACAAGTGCGTACCGCCATTGAAAAGGCCGCTATGGACGCACGTCTCAAAATAACGCTTGTTCGACGAGGTTGTGGAAGCTGGCAGTGCGCTTGTGGTAGGCCACATTCTCTTCCCTTTGAGATTCGCGGGAAGTGCGGCGGAGTGGAAATCGCACTCATTCCAGGTCCCCGCGGCCTAGGTGTTGTCGCGAATGAAGTGGGTAAAGTCATCTTGGGACTCGCCGGCGTCAAAGATTGTTGGACAAGAAGCTATGGTTCTACTAGGACTGTTCCTTCCTTCGCCTGCGCTGTCTTTCAAGCTCTTCGAAAAACTTATGACCTCATCACGCCGGCAGAGTGGGTAAAATAGATGAAAGAAAGACGAAAATGCTTGGCCATAATTCGAGTTCGCGGAATGAGCGACGTTTTTCAAGAAGTAGAGGAAACATTGCAGATGCTTCACCTCACCCGCAACTGCCACGCCACCCTTATCGACAATCGCCCATCCTACCTCGGCATGCTGCGTAAGGCGAAAGACCACATCACGTGGGGGGAGATTTCGAAAGAGACTGTGACACTCCTACTCAAGGAAAGAGGCAGAGTTATTGGTAACAAAAAACTGAGCGACGAATACATCAAAAAGGCAGGCTACAAATCTCTAGGCGACTTGGCTGAAGCCATACAAAAAACAACGGTTGAATACAGCAACCTTCCAAACATAAAGCCCATGTTTCGCCTTCACCCGCCAAAAAAGGGGTTCAAGGGACAAGTAAAAAAAAGCTACATTACTGGTGGCGTAACAGGATATAGGGGAGAGGCTATAAACGACCTTATAAGACGAATGATTTAGAGCATATTTTGGTAGTTACATGGAAGTTTGCGTGTTTTCAAGCACGTGTGACTGTGACACAACAGCAACACAACTTTAAATATTTGTGTACACGATAAACATCCTGAGAGAAGAATTTATGCCTTGGCGCAAAATCAAGGTTCGCAAAAGTGGCCGCAGACCTAAACAAGGATTGAAATGCGATAAGTGTAGTGAAAATCTGAAACCTGGAGAGGAGGCCTTCCACATTCGGCACACCCACCACGTAAAGTATCGGTGTTTCCGTTGTTTTGTGAGTATGTGGGTTTGAGGACCATAATGCGTGCACAATGAGATCGTTCAAAAGTACGTGATTCGCCTGCGACATATGAATAATGTTTTTATGCGAAAAGGACTCTAGTTGCAGAGAATCAGGTTTTGCAACAAGTTGAGAGACAAAATGTTTCTAGGAGGGAAAAGATGACGGGTAAGAATAGCTCTAAGGAAATGATTCTCAAACATTGTTCGCCGCGAAAAGAGGTTCCTTTCTCTCAAAACGAGTATCGAAAGCGGCTAGGTCGAGTTCGTGAGATAATGGCCCGAGAGAAGATCGATCTTCTCTTTTTGTCAGCTCCAGAGAGCCTCTTTTACATGAGCGGATATCAAGCGGAATGGTATCAGTCCCAAAGCCCCGAGATATGGCCACCCGCCAGCGGAATTGCCATTCATGTGAATCGTGACGACTTCATACACTTCGACACTGAAGAGGAAGAGATCTTATGCCGTTATACTACCGTATCTCCCGACATTAGAATATATCGAGAGACGGCGGAAACTACTGGGATGCTTTCTTGGATAGTGCAAGAACTGAAGAAGGAAGGATGGCTTCCCGGAACCGTCGGCCTAGAAATGCGAAGTTATCGACCAACTCGAGCGGTTAGTGAATCAGTTCAGTCAGCGTTGGAAAAAGAAGGCTGCAGAGTGGTTGACGGAACGGATATTGTAAAGGAGGCGCGTGCCGTCAAGTCGCCTCAAGAGATCGCATATGTAGAGAAAGCGATGCAAATCGCAGAAATTGGCATGAAAGCGGCGATTGAATCAATAAGACCAGGGATGACTGAACTCCAAGTTTACGGTGAAATAGTCCACGCAATGGCAAAGGCGGGAGGCGAGAATCCGGGAATTCCTGTTCTCGTTACGTCTGGGCCTAAAAGTGCCTGTCTGCACGCGCTAGCAAGCCGAAAGAAGATTCAGAAAGGAGAGATTGTCAACGTTGACATCTGCGGCGTTTATAATCGATACCATGGTGATATAGCTCGAAGCCTTTCAATGGGAAAGCCAAATCCTGACGTAGCAAAAGTTGTTGAATTATCAGCAAGAGCGTTTGAAGTACTCGGCGATTTGATCAGACCAAATTTGCCAGTCTCTGAATTAAACCACACAATGAAGGCATACTATCAAGAGGCTGGGATATTGCAGGACAGATGGTGGGTCGGCGGCTACGAACTTGGAATAGCGTTCCCTCCTGATTGGGTGGGCGAGTTTGTTTTTGACCTGGATCTTGCTGCAGGAGACCAGCTGTTTGTCTCAGGAACAGTTGTCAACTACGAGAGCAATTTCTATCTTCCACACAAAGCTGGAGTATCATATCAAATCAACACGTTGATCTTTACGGAGGAACAGGCGAGAATTCTAGGTAAAATTCCGAATGACCTAGTTGTGATTGAAAGATAATACCAATGTTCTGATCGAATTTTCGCTCTCGCGCGTTTAGTTCCTCTCGTGCATAATGTTTCCGGGTTTGATTTACGACGCGCGGACCTACAAGCGCTCGCAAGACAATTGACAAAGGTCTTCATGCTATAGAGTTCCGCGAATTGATTTCTCATCTCGCGGAGAAGCCCCGTAAACCAAGAGCCGAGTCATACAATCGTTGCACTGTGCCGTTAGAAAGACGTCCCCCGCGCGCGCACACATGGATTTCAAGTCATAAGGACCTTGAGCTTACGGTAAGCGTCAAGAAATTCAACGCCCTTCCCTGAAGTCTTGAAAAAACCTGTTGTGTTGTTTCCTTTTTTTGAGACAAAAATTAGCATGTCCAACCCCACAAGAAGCTTCAAGTATGTTTGAAGTTGCTTGTAGCTGAGATTACATCTATACATGATGCGCGTCTTTCTTGCTCCTTTATGTGCCTCATTCAAAATACTTGCCATAATATCTATCTCACTTCTAATCAGAAAACTACTGGATAACCCCAGCTTTGCTCCAAACCTACTCGGCATCAAAAGAACTCCAAACGCATCATACCCCAAATGAAACGTTATGCCTGAAAAAGAGACATAAAAATTTTGTTGTACAAACAAAATAGAACAGCACAAGACATGGATAGTGACTGAGAAAGAACGACGGGAAAAACTAGAAGCATACTGATTTGACAATATCTCCGCGCGTTCCAAGGTCATCAAATGGCATGGTTACGCCTAATACAGACTCCCGTTTCATAGAAGTTAAATTTGATGAAATCGAAATCTCAGCTCAGTAAAGTGGCACGTGAGTCCCATCTTGGGGAGGTGAACCATAAACTTGGAAAGGGAACTGATTAGGAATCTGAAAAATGAATTGCGTGCAATAAGACACCGGATTGACAGAGAAACGAATCCAGCGAAGAAAACTGAGATGGCCAAAGCCTATCGCAAAATGACCAAAGCATTGAGCTGAAAGTAAAATACACTGTAGAAGAATCATGCACACGCGGGTTCAACGCGCGCAACAATATGAAATGGAGCACCAAGCAAAAGAAGGATTTTCTGAGAAAATGGGGAGAAATGTCCACAGGTGAACATATTAAACCTCACAACATGTCTTTCTTACAGTCCCGGAGAATATTGTTTATGTCTTTCGTCACTTCCTCATCGAGTTGAGTTGGCATATGGGATGAAAGGATTTGTCTGACCCTTTCCTTTGTTCTTTCGACGATGGAACCATCCGTCGAGGGCAGAATTGAAGCCTCTTTTTTGAGCCAAATTTCTTGTGGGAAGTGTTCTAGAGTATGCCTAATTCCCAAGAAGTTGCCTCCTGGACCAACCTCATTGATGGCATCGAACCCCAACGTCTCTTCATCAACATTGAATTGACGGAGATAAGCCTTGGCCTGTTCCCATGCCTCAAAGTCAAGTAGCACCTGCTCTAGTGCCGCGCTTTCAGCGTTTTCTAGGGAACCTAAGCCAGAGGAAATGTCGCCGCGGGCTAGCTGCGAAAGGGCGAGCCTTTTGGACGCTAAAACGAGAGAATTCCAATCATTCGGAGTCTCATCCATCCCTATACCTGTTGTATAGCAAGGAAGCTTGTAGAACCTATAGCGAACAATAAAGGTAGAAAACTATTTTATTAGAAATTCTGAAGTTTG
>CP070636.1:1582780-1586313 GCA_020356305.1 Candidatus Bathyarchaeota archaeon
AAATGGAAAGAATCTATCGAGCATTTTGAAAAGAGCCTTCAACAGCACGAGGCTCTAAACTCAAGGCGATGGAACGTCTACTGGTTCGCCAAAATGATCCTCTGTGACTACGCTCGGGTGTACCTAGAAAGAAACCCAGAAGGCGACAGAGAAAAAGCCCACAATCTCCTCAACCAAGCACTAGAAATATTCCAAAAACTAGGCGCCAAAAAAGACATAGAAAAGATAATAGCGAAAAAGAACCTCCTCACAGCCTAGAATTCTGCGTGCATCAACCAGACTCACAACCCTAAAATGGTACGTAAACTCATGCAAGGAATTCTCAAAGCGCGTCTCATGTGAACTCCATTAAAAGAAACATTAAAACAACTAGCCCTCATCTTAACAAACCTTTGCCAAATCGTTTCTAATGGAGAGAATGTGAAAGCATGGGTGCAATGGCAACCGCCATAGATAGAAAAGAAGAAAATGCCGTGCCCAAAGTAGTCGCTATGCTCAAAGAGTTAATCCACCGAGGAAACCATGCTCATGGCGTCGCCACACCAAACACCGTGAGAACAAGTAAAACAATTGAAGAACTATGTGCTGAGCAGGTTCAATCAAATATTGCCCTAGGTCACAATCTATCTCAAGTCGTCGTAAGAGATCATCCGCAACCTGTCCTAGGCGACGACTTTGCACTTGTATTCGAAGGTCGAATGTTCCCATCTCCCGACATGTCCGAGGTTGACCATGTTCTAAAGGAACTCAAAAGTGATCCCCAGAAAAAAGCCAAGAGCATCATCAAAAGATTTGACGGACCATACGTATTTGCCATAGCGCAAGCTGATAACATTATTGTTGGTCGAGATTGTTTAGGAGCAACCCCCCTCTACTTTGGCGCGAGCAAAACGACTTTTGCTACAGCATCTGAGAAAAAAGCACTGTGGGCGCTCGGGATAGAAAACGCGAAGTCGTTTCCTCCAGGAAACTTAGCGGTGATCAATGCCCATGGCTTCACCTTTCAACCAATAAAAACTGTGGTTCAGCCTCCAATCGAATCCATGAAATTGGAGATGGCAGCCAAACATCTCCAACATGTTTTGTTGGAATCCATCAGGGAAAGGATAGCTGATGGCAAAAAGCTGTCGGTAGCTTTCTCGGGCGGATTGGACAGCAGTGTCATTGCCGCGTTGGCCAAGGCCTGCAAAGCAGATGTTGACCTCGTCTCCGTAGGGTTGAAGGATCAACCGGAGATTCGACACGTAAGAGCCGCAGCCGAGGAATTGAAGCTTCCTCTTCACCTCCAAACATACACAATTGAAGATGTTAAGGATGCTCTCGCCAAAGTCTTGTGGCTAATCGAGGAACCTGATCCAGTAAAGGCCAGCATCGCCCTCCCGCTCTATTGGGCAGCTGAAGCTGCGTCAAAACTGGGATGCAAGGTTATCTTAACTGGTCAAGGAGGCGATGAACTCTTTGGAGGGTATCAAAGGTATCTCAGAATCTATGCGCGATTTGGTGCCGCGAGAGTTCAAGAAGCCATGCACGGTGACATATCAATGACTCATCGTATGAATCTTCAGAGAGACAACAAGGTGTGCACTTTCCACCAAGTGGAGCTCCGGCTACCATTTATAGATGAAAAAGTAGTGCGTTTTTCGACGTGTCTGCCTGTGAGCCTCAAGATCGAGTCGGCAGAAGACAACTTGCGAAAAAGGATATTGCGACGAGTAGCTCAAGACCTTGGCATGCCCCTTTTCATTGCGAAGAAACCAAAAAGGGCTATCCAATACGCAACTGGTGTGGACAAGGTTCTTCGAAAATTAGCGAGACAGGAAGGTTTAAACCTGCAGGAGTACGTTAGGGAGATTTTCCGAAAAGTGTATCCAAACGTGAGTGTGTGAAAATGAAGAAGACAGTCATCATATTCACTCCGAAGTATCTAGATCACAAGCCGGGATTTGACCATCCAGAATCGCCTAATCGCCTGAGAGTAATCATGAAAGAGTTGAAAGAGAGCGGTTTCTTCGAGTCGGGAAGATGCTCGCTTGTTGAGGCTGAGCCTGCCAGCATCGGTGACTTGGAGCTCGTTCACGAGACCGACTACATTCGGCTTGTTGAGCGGTACTGCTTGTCTGGTGGTGACCTCCTTGATCTTGGTGACACTGAAGTCTGTCCAGAAAGTTATGAAACAGCTGTTTATGCGGTTGGGGGAGCGATCAAGGCGGTTGACCTTGTCATGGCCGGGGAGTCAGAGAACGCCTTTGCTCTGGTTCGTCCTCCTGGTCATCATGCCGGCCACAATTATGCTATGGGTTTCTGCATCTTCAACAATGTTGCCGTAGCTGCTTTACGTCTTCTTCGCGATTCTAATCTTAAGCGCCTTCTTATTCTCGATGTAGACGCCCATCACGGAAATGCAACTCAGGAAATCTTCTATGAAACCGATAAGGTTCTCTTTATGAGCCTGCATCAAGATCCCACCAGTTTTCCAGGAACAGGCTTCGTAGACGAAATTGGCAAGGGAAAGGGAAAAGGATACACCGTGAACATTCCGCTTCCCTATGGAACTGACGATCAATCCTATCTCAAAGCCTTTAACCACATCGTGGTTCCAATCGTCCGGCAATACAAACCGCAGTTCGTGTTCCTTTCCGCGGGCTTTGACGGGCACCATACGGATCCGGTTGCAAACCTCTCCCTCTCCTCCTCAACTTATCTCACTATTTTTGAGAAGATGTTGAACTTGGCGTCCAAGTTCTGTATGGGAAAGACTGTGGCAGTTCTAGAGGGTGGTTACAGCCTTAGTTTTCTTGGAAAAATGGCAGCTGGAGCTATTGGGAAGATGGCTGGCATTTCATACACTATTCAAGATAAACGTTCCGTTGCAGCTGATAAGATACGCAGGCAGGTTGAGAGAACCATAAGAGAGGTTGAACGTACTCAATCCTTTTTTTGGAACCTGTGAACACAGGTTCTTTTCTTTTGTATCAAATGTGAAACAAGAAGCGGGTTATTCAATGATCTCGATGGCGTTGTTGGGACACTGTACTTCACACGCTCGGCAAACAAGGCATTCGTCAAGATTTACAACAACTGATTTGTCGTCTCTAATTTCAAGCACTTCTACAGGGCAGCTGTCCACGCATGTTCCACATCCATCGCACTTTTCATCGTCGATTTTGATCTCAACCATGTTGGGTCACCATCTTTTTGAATTCTTATCAAGTGAACTATCCAGAATAAAAACGTTTTTGGGTGCGCATTCTGCACCAGTATAAAAACGGATTCGTAGAGGTACAAGTTCGTATTCGCGGGCTTACAAACATGTTCCTCTACAAATCCGCTGTTGTGCTAACGGATTTCTTCTCGAAGTCTCAGAAGCGCCGAATCAATAGTTGTCTTCGCCCCGTCTCTTCGTCGCCTATAACCTTGAAGGAGCCGGCGATAAGCTTCTGCAGAAATCTCTTTGCGTCTATATCGAGCCTCAACCCTTCGAATATCCGCTTCCACCCCTTCCAGATGGGTTTCAGCGACCTCTATCTGCCTCA
>CP070636.1:1586413-1589771 GCA_020356305.1 Candidatus Bathyarchaeota archaeon
AACAACTTCGACGGAATCGCTGACGTGCTAGACCTGTGGGCTCCATTGTATGCTATGGGTACGCAGGATGGAATGCCCAAGTGGCTATTTTTAGCCGACATGGCAAATCCAGCCGGGCTCATCGACGGACGAGATGTTGAAGTAGTCTACAACGACTGGGGCTACATATGGTACCCAAGCTCAACGCTTCCGTAGCCTTGCAGCAACAAACAATTGAAGAAGCCTGAGTTGGCAGATGTGCGCTAAGCCTTAACCTTCCCTCCTTTTTCTAAAACTGTACTCTCTTGACAAGCCTTAGAGCTGAAAAAGCTTTAGACAATGTCGTGGTGATGTCTCCCGCAAACTCCCCATTTTTCTGCAAGACCAGAATGAAGAACTATGCGGATTGATGATTATGTCAATTACATAGGAGTCTGGTCAACATACAAGTATACGGCAGGTATGGCAAAAAAAGCATTCGCAAGCCGCGCAAAGTAGACTCTAGGGCTTGTATAGCCTCTTCAGCTTTCACAGCGTGAAATTCTGTATTCATATACTTAGCCTGCGCGGCATGAACTTTTCTTTTAACCATTATAATCTAAGTTCCTTGGACTCTTTGAATAGGGCGTGCCATTCGTCTTGTTTCATAAGGTTCTCAAGAGCTTCGGCGTATATCTTTACTTTCAGGGTTTCGGCATTCTTTACTGGACCCTCTTTTGTGTGTTTTCGACCGGCCTTTTCGAGTTGTTTTAGCATCGCGACAGCCAGTTTTTCGAGGGTCTCGGGTGATACGCTGGAGAAATGGTGATGCAACTGAGAAGCGGTGAAGATTCCTCTTAGATGTATTATCTGGGTTTGTATGAAGTACCTCTTGGCATCTTTTGGTAGGCAATCGTAGTCCATTATGAAGAAGGCCGCTACAGGGCTGTAGAACTTCTGCAGGATACCGTGTTCCTCGGGTTCAACCCTTTCCAAGTAGATGAGTTGGGCCTTCATCAACAGGTTGAGGTGGTAGCCGACCGCTGCCCTTGTCAGACCGAGTTCATCGGAAAGCTGAGCCTCTGTCATGGGATGCTCGCACAGCAACTGTAGAATTTCCGCTCGCGTGAAGTCGGCGAGTAGTCGGATCTTGTCGGGGTCTTCTACGATGCAAACAGCCATTTGGAGGAGTTTAGACATACCTTGTTTTCCTCCGTTGTCCTTTTTCATGGACTCCACTAACCTCCTGTGAAGAACGTAAGTTTAAGCCCGACGTAAGACACGTAGACGAGTATAAGCACCAGCGCCTCTTTTCTTTCAAGTCTCATGTTTCTCAAAAATAGACCTAGCACAAGAAAGGCGATTAGGAACATGAATGGTGTGTCAAATTGTAACAATATGGGATCAACTGTAAACCCTGAGATTATAGCACCAGCACCCAATGAGAGGAGGATGTCGCAGATGTTGCTTCCAATCATGTCGCCCACTGCTATGCCTGCTGCGCCCCTTCGTAGGGCGGTTATGTCGACAGTCAGTTCTGGCAAGCCTGTGCCTAAGCCAACTATCAGCAGACCCGTAACAGAAGTGTGGACATGCCACAGTTCAGCCAGTTGGACACTGCTTCTCACAACGACTTCTCCAGCGCAAAAGAGAACCCCCATCCCGATCAAGATTATCAGGATATCCTTGAAGGGGTGCCTTTTCGGTGTTCCTTCCTCTACTTTAGAGGTTGATATGGAGTGTGCTTCCTGCTTGACGAGGTAAATGAAGTATAGTAGATAAGCGAGTGTGACAACGACTCCTTCTAGAGGCGTTATTTTCAAGTCCAACGAGACTAAAGAAAATAGAATCAAGGACAGAATTAGCATAGTTCCCTCTCTCTTCAGCTCCCGTCGGGTTATGGACATCAATCCAACAAGCCCCACGATGCCCATAATTATAGTGACTTGATTGATGTAGGAGCCGATTTTGTTGCCAACCACGATGCCAGAAATAGCGGACATTTCGGCACCCATAAGTATGTCTACGGCTCCTATCACGCTAACAGCTATTTCCGGCAAAGAGGTTCCTATAGCCACAACCGTTAACCCTATGAACAGGTGCGAGATCCCAAAGCGGCGAGCCACGTTCTCGAAACCCCTTACGGCTAATTGGGAGCCCAGCCAAAGCCCTAATAAACCGAGCGCCAAAAAGATGAGCGGTTCCATCATCTACATCAAACCACCATATCACGCGTTTGAACATACACCTCAAAACCTTAATTTAAATATTTATATCGATTAGAAAATTCGAATTAAATCGTCTGCGTGAGTTGAAGGGGAAAAACGGCAGGACTTTTCATTAAGAGTTATTTCGCAAGCAAGTGGAGATATCCCCCGCAAACTTCCCCCTTTTTCCCCATTTGATCTTGTTAATTCATACTCAACATTTTTTATTATCAAAGGTCTTTTGATAGCAATATGAGACTTCTCATATTTACTGAAGGAACATTGATTATGCACAGAAATGGGAGAGGTCATACAAGAGAAGAGATTGTGAAGCAGGTAAGTGAAGGAAAGGATGCTTCACTTCATCGATGGAAGACCTATGTTCCCATTGGCAACGCGGCTGAAAAGCTGCGAACATGGAAGAACCAAGGATTAAATGTCTTGTATCTGACTTCTCGAACAGAACCTACGGAAGTTGAAGACATAAAGGATGTTCTCAAGAAACACAATTTCCCAGAAGGACAACTGCTTTTCAGGCAAGAAGACGAAGAATACAAAAACATTGTCGAGAAGTTCACGCCTGATATCATGGTAGAAGACGACTGTGAGAGTATCGGCGGAAAAAACGAGATGACTTACACCCACATCAAACCGGAACTGAAGAAGAGAATCAAATCAATTGAAGTGAAAGAATTCAGTGGAATCGATCATCTCCCAGATGACATTTCCGAACTATGAGTCTTAGTATACGTAGACCGTGCGGATACTCTGAGATAACAGGACTGGAGAGATTTGAACCCCACCTACAGTGGAGATGTCTCCCGCAAACCCCCATTTTTTTGTCGCCATAAGCGAACACCAGAATACTTGGCTCTGTAAGACTAATCATTACAAGAACCATGACTAAGAATGACGCGAAACCTCTGTAGCGTACGTGAGTTATTAGCAATGCTATATGGTGACGACAATCCAAGCTCTCCTCATGAACTCTTTGTACCTGTTTCTTAGGGTGACCTCTGTGATCCGCGCGACTTCTGCTACTTCCCTCTGAGTTCTATAATCCCTTGAGATTTTGGAAGCGATGTAACAAGCCGCAGCGGCGATACCTTTGGCTGCCCTACCATAAGTTAATTTGAGCTCTTTTGCTACTTGAAGGATATCATAAGCTATCTCTTCTATCTCTCCACTCAGAC
>CP070636.1:1589871-1597625 GCA_020356305.1 Candidatus Bathyarchaeota archaeon
ACAAAACGTTGCCAGACTCTTCACCTCAGCCAGAAAATCAGTCAACAACGGACGCCCAGTCATCGTCTTCATCGATGAACTCGATTCGCTGAGAGGCATGCACTCAAGCGAAGTGGGCGGCGAAGTCAGGGTGCGCAACCAGTTTCTCAAAGAAATGGACGGCGTGATAGATAAGGGAAAGAAAATCCACGTGTATGTTATTGGAGCCAGCAACAAGCCATGGGATCTAGACTGGCCATTCATAAGGAGATTTCAGAAACGAATCTTGGTTCCCTTGCCTGACCACCTGGCTCGCCTTGACATGTTCAAGCTTTACACCAGCAACTTAAGGATGGCGCCAGACACGGATCTCCACAAGCTAGCCCGATTATCTGAAGGATTCTCTGGAAGCGACATACGCGACATATGTCAGTCTGCGCACCTAAAGGTCATCGGCGAACTCTTCGAATCAGGCCAGGCAAACAATAAACAAGCTCAACCGAGGCCCATATCCACAAAAGACTTTGAACAGATACTGGGAGAAAGAAAGCCCAGCGTTTCGCTAGACATGGTAGGATCTTACACTCGATGGTTTGAGGCGTTCAAAGCCCTGTAGCCTCGCTTGAAAAAGCCATAAAAAGTAGGCAGCCAGCCAAATTGCAAAGAAGCAATATATTAAGCTTTGCCAAAGGCTCTAACCCTTCTTGACAGTATTTCAAGCGTGAAAACAAAGATTCTTCTCTATCTTGCAATCTTACTGCAGAAACAGACTTGTATTGGAAATCTAGCTTCAAACCTCCCAATGGTCTATTTGGTTTTTTCAAAGAAAGCTGACAAAAAACGTTGCAATAGTAAGCAAATATGATTAAATCTTATATACTAGTAATTCATAAAAATGTTCCACAACATAAGAGAGGATGACGACTCCTAGGGCTCGTGAACTATCATTGATTCGGGGCTCGCTTTGGAAAGGCTTGGAGGGGTATCATTTCTTAACAGAACGTAAGAAACTCCTTTCTCTTTTCAGCAAGCCTCTTCAAACCCCAAAAAAGTGCCCCAAATCAATTTTCGTTGAACACTCCCTTGGAAAAGTCTTGCCTTTTTCTATGAGTGCAGATTGGTGCGCGCAAGCAGGTCCTCATCTACAATAAACTTATAAGGTCAATCGTTAACTGAAGAAATACGCAAGAATTAGAATTCACGAAGGAATTCTAGTTCTTGGTTGAACCCATGACAGGAGGTGCAACTTGAGTGTCGTATAGACAGAGTCGAGAGATGCATAAGGCAGTCTGTGCTGATTGTGGTCAAGAATGTGAAGTTCCATTTGAACCCGATCCCAGCAGACCCGTATATTGCAGAGATTGTTGGGCAAAAAGAAGGCAGCAGAGACGGCGTAGATATTAGGTTTCGGCGCCCTCTAGATCTCAACCGTAAGGTTTCTGCGCAATTTTCTCGCGTGTTTTGTTTAGGCTATTATCTCGTATCCATTAGTAGGCGCTTCGACAATTAACATCAAGCCATTAAGAGTTGCAAGATTAAGGTCGGGAAATTCTGTAGGACATTAGCAACAGATCCGCCAAGTCGTAGACTTTGATTTTCTCGTAGCCCAGTTGTTTTAGTATTTCTCGTATTTGGATGTAGCAGAAAGGACATTGAGTGACGCATGCTTCGGCACCAGAATTTATTACGAGTTCTCCTTTTCGTCGAGCCATCATCATAGATATGGAGCGTTCACCGGCACGTACTCCGCCTCCGGCGCCGCAGCATCTGTCAGATTCTTCCATCTCGACTAGGTCAACGCCAGGCATCTTCTTCATGACGAGACTCAGATCGTCGGGTGCATTTAGACCTCTGTTCAAGTGGCAAGGATTGTGAATTGTAGCTTTGACTTTGACTGGTACCATGTCTTTTGTGTTTAGGTCCACTTTTCTAGCCAAATACTGAGCGACATGCATCGTTTCAAATCCGAGTTCTCTTCCGATCAAGTCAGGATAGTTCAGTTTTATTGTCATGGCACATCCTGGACAGCCTGTGACAATCGTATTGACGCCAAGTCCTTCCAGGATTTTTATGTTTTTGGGAACAAGGTTTTCCTTTGCTTCATCAACCAAGCCCGCTCTCAGAAGGGGAGAACCACAACAGGTGAATTCAGAAGGTACAATGACTTCAACGTTATTCTTGGTTAGAATCTGAATGATGGCTTTGCCGACTTCTTGAAGCCGATAGTCGGTCAGACAGCCTGGAAAATATCCCACAGTGTCCTTCGGATTCTTCACTCTTGCAGCGTAGCCCGTCTCAATCATTTCCAGCAGTGAAGTCCCCATCTTTTCAACAGTTCTGCCAAATTTGATCGCTCTACTTGTATACTCTTTATGGCCCGGCAATGGACCTAGCCCTGTCTTGGCAGCGATGGCCCTCATCTTTTCGATGGCTTTTTCAGGAATCTCGATTTCTTTGGGACAAGCTTCCACGCACGCTTTGCAAGTGGTGCATTTGTAGAGGCCTTCAATGAATGCCATTTTCACGCGGTCTTCAACGTCTCTTTCATCGAGTTGAAGTCGCGCGAATTTAGCATGATACATGGGACCTGAGAATTCTTGCCAAGCTTCTGCGACTGCTGGGCATGCCGCTATGCATGACCAACATTCAATGCACTCTCGAAGTTCCTTTATCGGTTCAATAGCCTCTGCGGTCATTATTTCCGGTCTAGGCGCTTTTTCGACTCTCTCCACATATGGACGCATTCGCTCAATTCGTCGCAAGCCTCTTTCCAAGTCTACAACCAAGTCTTTTACAATAGGAAATTGCAGAAGGGGCGTAATCGTGATGCCTCTTTCTTTTTCCAGCGCTGTTCGACATGCTATCTTAGGCTTTCCGTCTATGATAATCGTGCAAGATCCGCATTGTCCTGCTCTACATGCCCAGCGATAGGCTAGGGTGCCGTCGATGTTCTCGTAAATGTAGTTTAGTGCATCTAGCACCATCCATCCTTCGGTGTAGGGAACCTCGTAGGTTTCATAGTGGGGTTCCTTGTCGACGTCCGGATCGTATCGGAAAACCCTTATTTTGACCTTTTCAGCCATCTTCATGCCTCCGGTTTTAGCAAGGTCAGAACCACTGGAATCTTCTCGAATGCCATCTTTCCGTTTTCCTGCTTTATCACAATGTCTGCGAACCAGTTCGTATTATCGGTCTTCGGGAAATCCTTTCGATAGTGGGCGCCTCTTGTCTCCTCTCTCATAAGCGCTGCCTTTGCCATCATTTCAGCCGTGAGAACCATGTTTTCCACCTCAAAGGCTTTGATCCACTCGAGATTGTATCTTGTTCCTTGACCTGTAGCGTAGAGTTGAGGTATCTCCTCCCTCTGCATTCTTTCGATTTCTGAGACAGCTTCATTGAGTTCCGTTCCTGTTCTGAAGATGCCGACCTTGTCCCACATCAGGTTAGCAAGTTTTGTCCTTACTTTTACGGGTCGTATTCCTTCCCTTCTTCCCAAGAAACTCTGTGCGTGTTTGACTTCGTTCTTCACCTGCGCTGAATCCATGGACACCTTGTTTGTCTTCCGAGCATGCTTTGCAGCGTTTTGTCCAGCTATCTGTCCAAAGACCTGAGTGTCGGCTAGCGCGTTTCCTCCAAGACGATTCCCTCCCTGAATTCCTCCGGTGACCTCTCCAGCGGCCCATAGTCCTCGGAGATCGGTTGCTGCTTCTTCGTTGATCATGAGTCCTCCCATAAGATGATGAGCTGTCGGAGCAACCTCCATGGGTTCTTTTCGTATGTCTACACCTGTGTCCAAGAACTGTCTCAACATCGTTTTAAGACGGTCTTCGATTATGTGAGCGTCGACATGGGATATGCTGAGGTAGACTCCTCCGTGGGGTGTTCCTCTTCCTTCAAGAATTTCTGTAGCGTTGGCTCGTGCGACTACATCTCTTCCCGCTAATTCAAGGCGCGGATCGTACCTCTTCATGAAACGTTCATTTTCTATGTTGGTGAGTATTCCGCCCTCCCCTCTCACGCCCTCAGTTACCAGTCTTCCTTTAGCGGATTCGGGAAAGACCATCCCTGTCGGGTGAAACTGGAACATCTCCATGTCTATGAGGCTGGCTCCGGCACGGTAGCCCATGGCGTATCCGTCGCCAGTGTCCTGAGCCGCATTTGAGGTTATTCTGTAGATTCGCCCTGTGCCTCCAGCTGCCAGCACGGTTGCTTTAGCTCGGAAAACAATAAAGTCGCCTGTTTGGTATTTAATACCAAATGCGCCTGCAACTGTGTCGTGTGCTTTCAAAAGATTCGTGACAAATATCTCTTCCATCACGTTTATGTCTCGACGCCTAACTTCCTCCACTAGGGTCGCCATGAACTCGTGTCCGGTTCTGTCAGACGCGTAGCAGGTCCTTCGGTAGCTCTGTTTCCCGAAGGGTCGCTGCACGATCTTTCCTTCAGATGTTCGATCAAACAGCGCACCATATTCTTCCAGATCAAGGATACGGTCAGGAGCCTCTCTCGTCAGGACTTCGACGAGTTTCTGGTTATTAATCCACGCTCCTCCTTTAACCGTGTCTCTGAAATGAGACTCCCAACTATCTTCTGGGTCCACGTTTCCAAGGGCGGCGTTGACTCCTCCCTCAGCCATGCAAGTGTGCTCACGCAGTCATAAAGCTGCGTTGTGAGCCTTGCCGAGCAGTTCCTTGCTGAGGAGGGTAACGTCAACGTTATGTTTGGATGCCTCTATCGCAGCTCTGCTTCCAGCACCTCCAGCTCCTATTACTAGGACTTCAGTGTCAATTGTTTCGTAGGACAACTCGTTCATCTTCCTTCCATTCAGATTGAAACTGCAATTATGCACTCAGCCTTTCATAAATCTTCTGCTTGTTCTCTTCAACTTGCTTTTGAACATCCGCAAACACGTTGTTTCCATGCGTGTCGATGGCAACAATCAAGGGACCGAAATTTTCAACATTTAATATCCACAGTGCTTCTGGCATTCCAAGGTCAAGCCACTCCACACTTTTCACTTTCTTTATCGCTTTCGCAGCAAGGACAGCTGCTCCTCCCGTGAAGGCTCCATAGACCGCTCCATGTTTTTTCATGCATTCAGTGGTTCTTCGACCCATACCGCCTTTACCGATAACTACTCGAACCTTGAAAGATTCAATGAACTTGTCTTCGAAAAGGTCCATTCGAGTGCTTGTTGTAGGGCCAGCTGCAACCACTGTCCACGTGTCATCCTCCTTTTTCACGATTGGTCCGCAGTGGAACACCACCAATCCCTCAAGATCAATGGGCATCTTCTTTCTTTCTTTGAAGTATTCCAGCGCTCTTTTGTGGGCTGAGTCACGCGCCGTAACCATTGTCCCCGTCACGTAGATGACATCGTTAACCTTCAACTTCCGCACGGCATCCTCTGAAATCGGGGTTTTCAGTGTGTAAACTGCCATCTCTTTCACACCACCTTATGGGTTAAGTATTCCACAGTTCCGTCGAAACTAATTCGAGCCGAAGCTCTCCTTGCAGCCCAGCATTGAACCGCAACTGCCACCGGATAGGACGCAGGATGTCTATTAGCGTGATCAACATTCACACCCAGCACCGTGAATCTGCCGCCGAGTCCCATTGGTCCGATTCCTGTCATGTTTGCTGCCGCATACAATTCTCTTTCAAGTTTTGCTATCTCCGGATCAGCATTCGGCTGATCTATGGGTCTCAACAAAGCCGCCTTTGCAATTTTCATGGCGATGTCTGCTCCTCCACCTACTCCGACGCCCAAGATGTTTGGAGGGCAAGGTTTAGCGCCTGCATTCAACACGGTGTCGAGGACAAACTTTTTCAGCCCGTTCAACCCCTCGCCGGGCCTTATCATGCCCAGTGCGCAGACGTTTTCGGAACCGCCTCCCTTTGGGAAGACAGTGAGTTCGATTGTCTCCCCTTGTGTGACGTTCCAGTTTACGTATGGGATGTATCTACCTGTGTTGTCACCTGTATTTTTTCGTGTGAAGATGCCGACAGAGTTTGGACGTAGAGGCACCTCGTTGGTGGCTCTTTTTGTGGCTTTGATGAGGGCGTGCTCAATTTTGTCTAAGCCTTTTGCTTGGGCACCTGCTTTCACGTAGAAGATTATTATCCCAGTGTCTTGGCACATCGGGGTGCCAGTTTTTTCAGCCAACTCAACGTTGTTCAGTATGGCTTTGAGCTGAGTCTTTCCTACTTCGCTTTCCTCTTCACGATGCGCACGCTGCAGTGCTTCTTTCACTTCTCGCGGGAGTTTTGTAACTGCCTGTCGCAGAAGTTCAACAGCAACATTTTCAAACTTAATTTCGATATCCAACCTATCTTCCTCCCAGAGAGCATAGGGTTGGAACGTTGGTTGATATATTTTTTGTGTATCACTTATTTAGGAGGTCACTCTTCGTTTCGGCTCCAAGTGGTTTAAGGGGAGAAATCCTGCAAGATTTCTTTCTATTCCAGATGGAGTTTCATAAAACTGAGATTCATGATGGAACACGATTCTAAACAGAAAATGGTTGATGCTTCGGGGGTATGCTGACTTCATGAAAATGTTTGTTGTCTTTTCGTTGGGCTTCTATTGGGCTAGACGATTTGACGTAGTATAAGATGGCGTAAGGTTTTTAGATCAAGTGCATATGTGACAGTTTTTCGATCAGTTCTATCGTTTTTTCATCAACGCTTGTGGCGCGAGCTATGTCAGTCAAGGTAACCAGACCTGCTAATTTGTTTCCTTCAACTATAGGCAGTTTTTTCACCTTGTTTTCAAACATAAGTCTCGTAGCTTCGACAAGTTCCATGTCTGACTTTCCAACTATGACCTGTTTTGTCATTATATCAGAAACCTTGGTTTCCTTTGGATCCCTGCATTTTTCGAGGACTCTTTCAAGCATATCTCTTTCAGTTAGGACTCCAGCAATCTTGTCCTCGTAAACGACCACCAAACAACCTATTCGGTTCTTATTCATGAGTTTTACAGCGTCGTAAGCAGACGCATCTGCCTCAAGGGTAATAACGTCTTTAACCATTATTTTTTAAATTTTCATAATCAACGCCTTCTGACAACCTACTAGAATGTGTGCATTAATAAATCTATTCAAGTGCAAATTCTTATTGAAAATTTGAATCAGAAATCAACTTTGAGATTAGACTTGTTCGACAACCAAACTTAAATATTAGGATGTTCTCTCTCGTACAGAGTTAAGGGGAGCTAGGTCAACCTGGCTGAGAGGACGACTGGTTAGTCGTCGACCCTTTGAACCTGATCCAGATAATACTGGCGGAGGGAGAATAGTGGGCGTAACTATCTCTGAAACCAAGATAATTGCAGAAGCAACAACTTTGATTGCACTTTCGAGTGCTCTGTACTATACAAGTCGCACTTATCTTCCTTTTCTCCATCTTCCTGAAGGCGGTTCGATAACAGTTGCGAGCATGGTGCCCCTGTTTTGGTTTTCTCTGAGAAGAGGTCCGCGTTGGGGTGTTGAAGCGTGCACTGTTTATGGTTTAGTGCATATAGCATTAAGCGGCGGAGTGTATTATCCTACGCAAATCTTACTTGACTATCCTCTAGCTTTTGGGGCGCTAGGCTTAGCAGGTGCGTTTAAGACTCGCCCGCTTGTCGGAGTGACCGTTGGCATGACAGGCAGATTTGTGTTTCACTTCATCTCTGGCATCGTTTTCTTTGCGGCCTTTGCTTGGCCAGGATGGTCCCCGGTTGCATACTCAGCTGTATATAACGCAAGTTATTTGGTCCCAGAATTCATAGT
>CP070636.1:1597725-1602780 GCA_020356305.1 Candidatus Bathyarchaeota archaeon
ATCTATCAGTTAGTTCAGCCTAGTGACGCTGTTATTATCAAAGTAAACTGTCAGTGGCCGCAAAGAGGAGGAACAAACACAGATTTGGCTAAAGCTCTTATCCAAAAAATCGTAGAACACCCACAATCTTGGGACGGAGAGATAGTGATTGCTGACAATGGACAAGGGAAAGGTTCTCTTAATTGGACTAAATCTAATTCATACTACCATAATCAATCAATGCTAGAGGTAGCTGACTATTTTGCTGGTTTGGGATACAAAGTGTCAACATTTGAATGGGAAGACATTAGTCGTGTCGTCCAAGAATATGACGTAGGAGATTATGACAGCGGTTATGTTGATACGTCGCCGTACTACGAAGGTAACCCCTGCTCGTATCCGAAATTCCAGACAAAATATGGAACGTACATTTCTTTGAACAGAGGAATTTGGAACGGAAGTTCATATGATAGAAACAGGTTGAAGATTATTAATATTCCAGTGCTCAAAACCCACTCCAGTTATGGAGTAACCTCGGTTGTAAAACACTACATGGGTGTTGTTTCTCAACCTGTAAGTAACACTCATTATTACCTCAAATATGGGGCCATGGGCGCCATTCTGCACCTCGCATACCCCGATCTTAACATAATCGACGCAATATACGTAAATCCTGAACCTTGGGATGGCCCACAAACACCTTATGACCAAGCAGTACTTGCTGATACAATTCTTGCAAGTACCGACCCAATAGCATTGGATTACATTGGAAGCAAAGATGTTTTAGTGCCGGTTGCGGAAGCACAAGGATTTAATTCTTCTTCAATAGACCCTGACTTAGATGTCAGAGGCCAAGAGAACTGGGGCTACCGGCAATATCTCGTTGCTTCTTACAATAGACTATTAGGCTATAGTTATTCTGTTACAATGGACAGAAATCAGATAACTATTATCAACGAAGAGACTGAGTTAGTTTAGCACATATATTTTTGTGTGCCCACTTCGTTTAGTCAGTAATAGGCTACTAGACTAGATTTGTGTATGTTGGCGCGTCCAACAGAATTTGAACCGCAATCGTTGATTTTTTTGGGGTGGTCTTATGGTGGGGCCGGCCGGATTTGAACCGACGACCTCTACCCGGAGCGGTCATCTCCGCTCCTACGGGTTTCTCTCTTCGCTCCAGAAGCTCTTCATCCCAGCGTTCTGGTCCGCAAACCCGTGCATCTGTTTTCTGGAGCCCGTCGTCATCCCTTTCCAGCGGCTCGTCGTTTGGCGAGTCGTAGCTAGACTACGGCCCCACCGCTGAAAACTTCATTGGTTCAAAATATATAGCTTTCTCGCCCAAGACTGGAGCGAAAGCTTAATGAAGCGTGGGGTTTCAGAGTATTTGGGGTTGCCGGCCATAGGGCGCGGGACCCACCCGATCCCGTTCCGAAAACAAGAGATTTCGTCTCTTGTCGGCAACTCGGAAGTTAAACTGCGTTCCGTTTCCGGTGTTAGTGTGGTCTTCGGCCACGTGAAGCCGGGAAAGCTGGCAGCCCCATCATTCCGGTTTCTCGTCAGGCTTATGGACGGGAAATCCTCAAAGTTTATAACTATCAATGTGTAGTTTTTGCCAAGGTGAGCCCTCGGTGATTCCACAGGTTTCACAGTTTCCAACTGGACAAGGCGACATTTTCGGCTGGATTTTGCAGGTTGCGTGGCTTGTTTTAATCATAGCTACCTTCATTTACGGGCAACGCATTCAGCTGACTTTGATGTTGAGAGAGGTGGAGAGCTCCCTCTTCCGCCTCAAGTTTATGAGGGACGAGGGAAGAAAAACATCTATATCGACTTTGAAGGAACTTGGAGGATCCGAGGCAGATCCAACATCACGAGTTGACCGTTTCTTAGAGTACGTTGCCATACCACCCGTGAATCTGGACCCCTCCGGCGTGATATGGAGGCTGGAGCACATCCTTGACGTTCGAGACCTGCGTTTTGAGGACGAAGTGAGCCTCATGGTCCCTGGCGTGGAAAAAGCTCAGAGAAACAACATGGAAAACATGCTCGAAGCGGCTCTTGCTCTAAAAATCATCTAGAAGGTCATACGACATTTTTACGTGCTCGGCAAGAAGACCAAAAGTCTCTACATCATTATGCAGCTCCAGATGCTTTTGCCTCTGATCATGCGAGAGGCGGAAGCCTTCGCCGATGCTTTACAAGCCTTTAAACTCGGCCAGCCCATCGGCGACGGAGCCGGCGCACTGGTGGCCGCCAAACTTATTCACGGCCATAAGACCCGAAAAATCGCGAAGGACACCGTTATGGCCAAGGTATCCCTGGAGGGGCGAACAGCCTATGTGTTGAAGGCCGAGGGACCCGGTGGAAACGTCGGCAAACCTGGCGAAGCAATCAAACAGATAATCGAGAAAAACAAAGGAAAAATCGCCACCGCTATAATTGTTGACGCTGCTCAAAAGCTTGAAGGAGAGAAACCTGGAGAGGTAGCTGAAGGCGTGGGTGTGGCTATCGGCGGCCCCCAAGTTGAAAAGTACAAGGTGGAAGAGACCGTGCTCAAATACAAAGTTCCCGTGAATGTAGTCCTCATAAAAGAGGACATAGGAGACGCGGTTTCATCCCTGCGAAAAGAAGTGTTCGACGCCGCGGAGCCTGTGATTGACCGAATTAGGCGGTTAATCTTGGAAAGAACGAAAAAAGGAGACTCCATAATAATCGCTGGCGTGGGTAACACCATCGGAATTGGACAATAGGTGGAAAAAATGAGCGAAAAACGGCCTCCGACACGCAGGTTCTCCACCATTATGTTCATAATAATTCTGGTGGCCCTTGGTCTCTCAATCGCGGCTTTCTACCAAGCTATCTTTGCATTCGCAAATCAAGAGCTCACTACGGGAAGCTACTTTGCTCTGATAGGAATTATGGGGCTCACCTTCCTCACATACATGCTGATTCAAACAAGAAGAAGGACCCTTAAACTACCCATCCATGCACAACGTGTTGCCACAACCATCCTGTGCCAAAAATGCGGGTTTAAGAACATCCGAGACTTTCAGCGGGGCGACTACATCCTTAGAGAAGCCGGAGAATGCCCCAAGTGCAACGAAAAGATGATTATCAATTCAGTGTACCGTGAAGCCAAGGAAGAGAAAAAGGGGAAACAGAAACTAAGTTAGCACGACACACCCGTCCGCCACCACCAGAATCGTGTGTTCTGCCTGCGCCACGGGTTCTCCGCTTGCCTCTATAAACACGGGATAGGCAATCAAACTTTTTGACGACAGAAGCTCGGAAAAAGCAGCCTTGTATTCGTCACGGGGAACGCATCCGGTCAGCCACCGTTCTGTGAAAGGAAGGGTTCTACAGTTCTCCCTGATATGGTTCAAGAGTTGCTTGGAGTAAGGGTTCTTCAGAGACTTGTGCTTGGAAAGTCGAAATATGTGCGCTTCGGAGCCGCTCTTAACCTTGCCAACCGCCTTGGGAAGGGTGGTGAAGGGCTCCACCCCGTAAACCTCTCCCTCCTTTACCCTTGCAGTGGAAAAATGAGATACGTTGGGCAAGGACTTTCCTGCGTGAATTAGATATCGTCCAATCATGTGTCCAGTAAGGTTGGAGACGGGTTTATACCCGCGTGTCCTTATTGTTTTCTGAATCGTCGAGCCGAACCGTGACATAGACAAGTCGGGATGAAGTATTTCAACGGCGGTTTCAAGGGCCACCTCGGCTGTACGCACGAGATTCTCGTACTCTGGATTGAAGCAGACGGTTACCGCAGTATCCGCAATATAGCCATCTACATGAACACCGATGTCCACCTTGACAAGGGAGTTTTCTGCAATAGTTCGCTCGTCGTTTGGAGGCGAAGTATAATGCGCAGCTATCTCGTTGATCGATACGTTGCAGGGGAAAGCGGGGGCTCCACCCTTGCTCCGAATCATCGTCTCAACTTTTTCGCAGACATCAATGATGGGCATGCCTTCGCGAAGAGTTCTCTTAAGCTCCTCTCGGACCTCAGCAGCGATTGCACCTGCTCGACGATGCTTGTGCAAGATTTCTTCCGGAACCGTCATTCTCTTACACGCAGATTCCTTTAAATGCGCCTAAGACCTAAAAAACTTAACGTCTTCAGATTGGATTCTGCAATCTAGCATGGGTATCTGGTCCGTGCGCGCCTTGCAAACGCGTGTAAACGTTCTTTGTTTGTGTGCCCTGTGTTTATGCGTGCAGTCTGGGGCTTAAGTCCCCAATATTCGTTTAACTGTGCGGAGTGCTTCTCCCGATGTTTCTATGGTTTTTGCAATGTCGCCTTTTGTGTGTGCAACAGACACGTACCACTCGTCCAAAAGACTAGGTGACCATGGAATAACATCCTTGTTCAACATATTGAACCAGAATTCCCATGCCTTTTCAGCGTCGGTAGTTGCTGCGGTTCTGTAGTCTACAGGTTCGACGTCCGTAAAGAATATGTATCCAACGGGGCCCACGCCCTTTACCTGTGCCGTGACGCCGACATCTTCCACCATGTCTTTTACGCCTTTCAACAGGTCGTTGCCTCGATCAGTTATGTATCTATGCGCCTTGTTCGTCATGACCTTTGTCAAGCACGCTAGCCCTGCAGAGACGGAGAGGGGATTCGCGCAGTACGAACCGGCCGCCCACGTTCGCCCATTAAGGCCCATCAGCTCCATAATCTCCTTTTTCCCTCCGAACGCTGCTAATGGAAGTCCTCCTCCAATAGCTTTGGCAAGAGTTATCAGGTCTGGTTTTATATTGAGAAGTTCGCTGGCTCCGCCGGGAGCAACTCTGCAACCCGTTTTCACCTCATCGAAGATGAGCACGATGTTGTACTCTTCGGTTAGTTTGCGGACACGCTCGAGGTAGCCGCGTTTGGGAAGAACCACGCCCGAATTCAGCATTATAGGCTCCATTATCACCGCTGCGATTTCACCTTCATGTCTTCGAAACAGGGTCTCCATAGCCTCCGCGTCGTTGAATGGAACTACAAGAGTGTTTTTCACAGCGTCTCTTGGCATGCCTTCAGACTCGATAACGGGGGTGGGCGCCCATTTGGGTCCA
>CP070636.1:1602880-1615177 GCA_020356305.1 Candidatus Bathyarchaeota archaeon
GCCTTTTTCAATGGCTATCAGCTTGTCTGCAGTCGTTTTGACGAGCTCAGCGGAGGTGAGCGCTGGGCCTATCATGACTCCGTCTGGGTGAGACATCAGGTTGTATCGTTTGCCTTCGTATCCTGGAACCGTGTACTCAATGGTTAGGTCGCCGAAGACGGCTGATCGTTCTTCGGGAAACACGTGAAAGTCCTCTCTTGAGTACTCGGCTACCGTTTCAAGGTCAGTTATTATGCTGTTGGATTCCGGTTGATCTTTGAAGGGTACGTCGTAGGCTTGTGCCGAGTAGTACACGTCACGAAGAGTAGACGTCTTCCGTTGGCGGACGAGTTCATGGGCGAAATAAGCTGTCCACACCAGTTGGGTGAAGGGTCGGATGTGACGGATGTTTCGGGCGCTTCTGCGCACGGCTTTCTTGCCTAGAATGTACTGCCGAAACTCTGGGCTGTAGAAGATGTTGTCAATGGATCGGCTTGGCATCTTGATCCATGGGAAGTCTCCTTTTTCCATCTGACTGTAGAGGGTGCCTCCAAAGTCGGTCAGGTTTGCTAAAACCTCTTTTTTTCTCTCAGCTGCTGAGCTTTTGGTTTTTTTCTTCTTCAAATTTCCTTACACTCCATAGTAATTTTCTAATATCTGGCTCCTTTTCTTTGCCAGAAAGTTCTGTTGAGAACTTGGCGATTTTTGGCAAATATCTTGAAAAAGTGGCTAACCGCCTTCTTTCTTTTTCTCTATATTCTTGTTTGGACAGAAAGCGTTGTAGCTGACGGGCCACTTGGCGGACTCCATTCAAAACTTCGTTTTTCACTTCAGGCCTGTCCGCGATGAATTCTTTGCCCACGGTTTTGTAGGGGACCTTTGTGCTGCATAAATGAACCAGAATGGCGACTGGCATGTCGGGTTTGACTTTGTACTTCCGCCAATTAATGGATTTTACGATCCTCCATGAGACATCACTGGCTTCATCATAAAGCAACGGAATTCTGTTGGCAAATCGATATAGCACGATGTCGTCTTTCTTTGGCACTTTGCCGCCGTATGCTATTGCCGTCTCTACAACAAACGGGTGTCCAGAGTAGGTGGATGGCTTGCGTTGGCAAACCGCTATGAACTCTGGCATCAGCTCTTTCAGGATACCAGCCTTTAACAAGTCATCTCCTAGAGGGGACAGACAGCTCGCATCTGGAGCACGAAAGCCATCGAATTTCTTCATCATCCGTACGAGTTTCACAATTTCATCAGGTTCTAACTTTCGCGGATTCTTCTTTTCATCTATCTTGGCGAATTTCAGAAACTTTTGAGAAATCCTTTCACCGATTCTGTGAAAATGTGTCTTCATGAAGTCTATCATGTTGCGGCACTTGGTGATTTGTATTAGGCGTCGAACGGTTTCCACGTCAACTCCATGGGGATGGGGAAGTGTTTCCTTTGGTGGACGTGGCATCTTAGACGTGGATCGGTTGAATTTGTAGAGGCGTCCTTTTGGGTCGACGAAAGTGAGGTTTGCATAGGGAGTCACCACCGCTGTTTGTTTCAAGTATTCCAGTATCTTGGGCATGGCTCTGGAAAAGTCTCCCTCCAGATGAAACTCCACCATGGTTCCACGCCACCTGCCTTTGTTCACTTGAATTTTGCGATCTAAAATAATTGGTCGGTTTTTCTGAATGTCTATTATCATCTTATACCTGTAGATTCTTGAAGTCCCTGTACTGGAGGCGATATTTACCGGTTTGTGTGTGGTGATTTGCCCGTAGAGGATGGCCATGGTTCCTCCGAGTCCAAAGGTGCCTCGAGCCTGCTTTAGCTTATACTTTGAACCGAACAGTACCTGTCCGAACGCTGAAGGTATGTGACGGGCAGGGATTCCGGATCCATTGTCTTCCACTCTTAACCTGTAGACTTCCGCTTCTTCTGAGCTTTCTTCACCGTCGTGAGACAATCGAACATAGATGTTAGAAGGAACCCGAGACTGGTCGGAGGCGTCGAGAGAGTTTTCGACGAGTTCCCGCACAGAGGAAAAAATAGCTCTAGCTGGATTTGTGAAGCCAGCTATGTCTCGATTGCGATAGAAAAAGTCTGCGGGGCTGATCTGCTCAAATGTTACCATGACTACCGCCTTCCCTGCGGTGTATAATAATGAAAACGTCTCGTTTTTCTTTTTCCGTCATTTTTTGGGCATATTCAGCGGAGAATTCGTTAAAATGTGCCATCATGATGGACACGGATTAACAAGTTCGTTTTCAATTTCATATGACTTCTGGTTCAAAGTTGAGTCTATTGATGCAAAGCGAATTCCAGCGGAGAAGCCTCTAGAGGGGTTCTCTGGGTTTCCAGAGTTCCATCTGCTTCTTCTTCAATTCTCTTCTTTTCCTGTGGAGAAAACGATATGCGGTTCTGTGCTGGCTTCCTCCAATGAGCATTTTGATCGCCTCCCTCGCCACTTCAGCTTGATCCATGTCTCCGATAATCGAAATTGTATGTCCGTGCACGGAAACGTTGGCATTAGTGAGTTCCTCTATAATTCTTCTAGTTTTGCCTTCCTTCCCGATGATTCTGCCTTTCAGCCGTTTTATGTCTGACTGTGACCTCCCTACGATATCTCGCAGGTCAATGATTACTAGAATGGTGTCGTCATCATGGAGGAGTCTGAAGGCGCGTTCAGGTGAGAACCCTCTTCCTATGGCGGTGATAACCTCCTTCGCTCTGAACAGGGTGGAGGGATCTGTTGCTGTGGGGCTCATGGTTATTGTAACGTTTCCAGTTTGACTATCTATTTGAAGCTGCACTGAAAGTTCTTTCTCAACTTTTTCTTTTACGAGCCCATTTGGGCCTATGAGGGCTCCGACACGTTCTTTCGGAACCTTTACGAATGTGCTAGGTTTTGCCATCTGTAACTCTCCTCTGCATATCCTCTACTGATAAAATGTCGGCGCCCAACCTTCTGAAGTAATTATGTAAGTTTTCGAGGTCTCTTCGAAGGAACTGATCTGCCATAGGATGTTCAAGGGTCACGGCCTGCGAAACGTCGAAGATTACAGGTTTCTTCTTCCAAATCATGATGTTATATTCACTGAGATCTGCATGTACCAGTCTAGCCTTTCTATACAGCTTTTTAACGTGGGCCAATAGACGTCGATAGATTCGTTCGGGGTTTTTGATCGTTGTTTCTTTCATGAGCGGCGCGCTGACTCCGTTTTCTCCGATGAATTCCATTACGAGAACGTTCTTGTTGACTGCAAAGGGTTCTGGAACTCTAACTCCTGCTTCGTGTGCACGCTGAAGGTTTTTGAATTCCTTTTGAGCCCAAGCGTAGATGAGGGACCGTGTGCCTCCCCGCACATGGGCAAATCTTGGGTCACCTCTGATGTAGGGTAACATGCCTCTCTTAAACTCGGCTGACGCTGTTAGATAGATTTTGATTGCGAGTTCTCTTCCATCCCGGTTTTTTCCTGAGTAAATCCTAGCTTCTTTCCCAGCCTTTACCACGCCGGAAATCTCGTCGATGATTCCTTTGTTCATGAAGTCATAGATGGTCATTAGCGTGGAGCGATCGAAGACCTCTTCCATCACGGCTCGTTCCGTTGAGAAGTCTTTGATTAACATCTTGTCCCTTTTTTCCACTATGCGAATTTTGTGCTCCAATCGTTTCCTTTTTTCGTCTTCACGCAGGCGTCTATCGTTACCCATGAGTTTGTCCTACAGGCAAGGTGTTTGAACGCCTTTAAAAGCGGTTCTATAAGGAAATCAAATGCTTTATGACGTTAAGCTGCATGCATACTCGCCAAAAAAAGGACACTTTGCGGAGGGCATCTCCAATCCAGTCTGCCGGGATGCAGACTAAGAAGCTAAATATTCCTTTCAGACTAAAAGTTTCAGAAAACAATTAATATTGGAATCAAGTTCGCTACATAAACACCCAATCATCTAGGAGGATGAATGAAACTCAACCAAAAGACTGCTAGAAAGAAAAACAGACGAACGATATCTGATCTTAACAAGAAAATCAGAAACGGAGACATCCAAGTCTTAACAGTTGAACAAATGAAGAAGCTAATAGAAAAAAGCGGTCCGGAAATTGCATACAAGGAAATAGACGTCGTCACAACGGGAACCTTTGGAGCCATGTGCTCATCAGGAGCCATCATAAATCTGGGACACTCCGACCCTCCAATAAAAATCACCAAAGCGTGGATAAATGATGTTGAGGCTTGTCACCCAGGTGCAGCTGTGGACCTATACCTAGGTGCAACTATTATGTCAGAGACAAACCCTTTTGAATACGGCGGAGGCCACGTGATAGAAGACTTGATTCAAGGAAAAGAAGTAGAACTGAGAGCCACAGCATATGGAACAGACTGCTACCCCCGAACAAAACTTGAAACAACACTAACAAAACATGACCTGAATCAATTCTATCTATTAAACTTCAGAAACTGCTACCAACGCTACAACTGCGCCACAAATAGCCGCAATGAAATCCTCTACACCTACATGGGCAAACTACTCCCCAACTTCAAAAACGCGACTTTCTCAGGATCGGGATCCCTGAACCCATTAATGAACGACCCCGACTACGAAACCATCGGCATTGGAACGCGAATCTTCCTAGGAGGCACTCAAGGCTATGTGATAGGAGAAGGAACCCAACACGATCCCAGAAACCGCTTCGGCACCCTCATGGTCAGGGGAAACTGCAAAAAAATGAACCCGGATTTCATTCAAGGAGCAGCTTTCACAAAGTACGGCACAACACTCTACGTTGGCATAGGCATACCCATTCCTATACTAAATGAAGGAATATCCAAAAAAGTCGCTGTAACCGATGAGGAAATCCTCACAGACATAGTTGACTACGGCGTCCCCAGAAGGACACGACCAAAACTCGGGAAAGTAAGTTACAAAGAACTCAAATCAGGCAGCATAACAATCAAGGACAGAAAAGTCAGAGTCAGTCCGCTCTCAAGCCTCAAAAAAGCAAGAACAATTGCGGAAACACTCAAAACATGGATAGAGAACGCCACTTTCTACCTATCCGCCCCCGTAGAGCGCCTTCCAACCGACACCATATTCAAACCGATGAAACAAACAAAGCAGATAGCCTTCGTTGAAAACCTAATACATCCAGCCGTCACCTGCAAGGAAGAAGAAAAAATAGAGACAGTTGCCCAGCGGATCATAAATCGTACAATAAACCACATAGTTGTAGTCGACGACCAAGAAAAACTAAGGGGCATAGTGACTTCGTGGGACATCACCAAAGCAGTAGCCGAAGGAAAAGAAACGCTAACAGACATAATCGTAAAAAAAGTAGTGACAACCACACCAGACGAGCCAATAGAAGCAGCATCTAGAAAAATGGCACAATATAACATATCCGCCCTTCCAGTGATTAACCCACACAAAACGGTTCTTGGAATAATCACCTCGGAAGACATATCTAACCTAGTTGGGAGGAAAAAACTTGGTTAGACTCCTGCTCAGGTTCTCAGAGAAAGAGGTTGGCAAACCCATAACCGCAGAAGTAATCCTCGAGCAAGGAGTTCCAGTAAACATACTAAGTGCTCATATCAATCAGTTGGGAGGAGAAATACTCGCAGAGATACCTTCCGCTCACCTCGACAAGATCGTTAAGGCTTTCCGTGACAGAGGAGTAGCTGTCAACATCCGCAAGCTGATCGAAGTTGACAGCGAAGAGTGCTTCCACTGCGGCGCATGTCTCTCCCTCTGCCCAGTAAATACAATCACCATGAACGAAGACTTCTCGATAGCCTTTGACGCCGGACAATGCATCGGTGCCGCTTGCGGCTGGTGTGCTGACGCTTGCCCGGCGAGAGCCATAAGACTGACGAGATAGCAGCCTTGACAAGGGAACCGAGGCCAAATGTCACACGAACGAGTTTTTCATTATAAAGAGACAAGGTGTACAATAAAGTCGGACAGCGAAGCCGCTATTGAAATCGCGATATCGTTGATCATGCGTCACAGGAGGCTTTTGGAAAGGTACATTCGAGACCATCCAAAGTTCCTTCACTCTCTCAGACCCGTCAACGTAAATGGAGGTCCCGTAATAGTCAGGTTGATGGCGAGAGCAGCTAAGCAGGCAGGTGTTGGACCTATGGCTGCCGTTGCGGGAGCATTGGCGGATCTCGCTGTTCAGGGCATGGTTTCAAGCGGAGCCAAGGTAGCTATTGTTGAAAACGGGGGGGAAATCTTCGCCCAATCCAACACACCAATAAACGTTGCCCTCGCAGCGGGCGACTCACCGTTGTCAAAACGCATTGGTTTTAGATTAGAAGAGTTCCCGATAGGTATTGCCACAAGCTCAGGCTTGTACAGCCATGCTTTAAGCTTCGGTGAGGCAGAGGCAGCGACGATTTTTGCCGTGGACGCCGGAGTAGCTGACGCTGCTGCTACAGCAGTTGGAAACCTCGTGAAAGGTGAAGACTGGCACGAAGCAATTGAGCGCGGAATCGCCAAAGCTATCTCCATAAAAGAAGTTAGAGGAGTATTAATCCTGTACAGAGGACTCGTTGGAAAGGCTGGACAGATTCCTAAAATAGTGAAGATAAGTACCACATGAAGAAGTCGCAAGAGTACTCTAAGCTTGTAAAGTCAAATATCCTTTTCTTCTCAGCCACTCAACCTGATTCCTTTTGTAACGCCATATGACATCGCCCCGTTTGTCAGACTGGAAATCCCATGGAGAAACCAAAACAATGTCTCCCTGCCTTATCCACACTCTACGCTTCATCTTGCCTCGAATCCGGCAGAGGCGCTCATGACCATCTTGACACTTCACCAGAACTCTGTCGAAGCCCAACAATCGCATAGCTACGCCCAACACGTCGTTCGCCGTCGGGAGCACCATATCTGCGATTTCCTCTTCGCTTAGGATTTTCTTTTTGCCCAAGATTGCGCCTCGAGGATACCTTGCTTTACTGAGAGAGGTAAGGATCCTTAAATAAGTATGGCCGCTCAACAAACTACTGGTGATGCAGAATAGCACTGCCCATAATATTGGGTTTTTTTGCTGAGGCTTGGCGCGGGTTCAACCTGCAAGTCGATTACAATGTTTGTTGGAGTGACTTGGAAAAGCCTAATTGGGGTAGCCGAGGATCTTGAATAACTTCTTGAGGATTCTGTAGGTCAATCCCCAAATGACGCTATTCCCAACATGGTACGCAGGAAACTCTCCGAAGTCAAATTTTACTGTACTTTCTTTTTGGGCCAGCTCTTCTAACGGAATCCAAACGAACCATTTCAACTCCTCATTCAACTTGATTGCGGGTTCATGGTCTAGAAGGACGACGAAAGGAAGAATCTTCATTTCGGGCCTCAGTGTTGATCTTAGAGGTTTCATCAATCCGAGAAAGTGACAGCGGTAAAGGAGATTTATGTTGGTTTCTTCCAGGGTTTCTCTCACAACAGTCTGCTTTAGATTTTCGTCTTTGGCATCACGTTTTCCTCCAGGAAGCGACATCTGACCTGACCAAGGATCAGTAGGGGTCTCTACTCTTTTTACAAGAAAGACCTTGAGGACTTGATCTGTAGATTTCAAAAGCAATGCAACTGCGGCGTCGGCTTCTCCCGCTTCAAAGACCGGATTCAACACTTTCGAGAGAGATTTTGCCCTACTAACTTGACTCAACTTTGGCAACTCAGATTGGCATACCTATTATGGAAAAGGAAACTATCGTTTTACTATGAAAACCTATCGCATGTATAGCCTCGCCTATAACTCTGCGCGCACCATATAAGAACAACAAAAAAGAACAAGTTTGCTGTCTTATCTCACGTACGTCTGAGTTTCCTTTCTTTCTTCCGAGCTTGCTTCAATCTTCTCTTCAATTTTTCTATTCTTTCTTTCTCTGCTTCCAGTTTGAGTTGCTTCACCAAGCTAGTGTAGAGTTCTTTCTCCATTACGTAGAGTTTATCATATGCGCTCACAATTTTCTTAAGGCCTATCTTCTTGGAAACAGTGTCTATTCGGTCTTTCATCCTGCCCGTTGTCTTCTGTTTATTGTAGATCAATTGAACCAGCTCCACAGTGTCTTTCTTGGACAACGATGAAACAAGCTTCTTTATCTCCTCGTCCTTGCGAATGTCTTTATGGACAATTTCTACATTGTCAATTGTTGGAACGGGTATCTCAAACCATGTGCCAGCAATCTCGGGAAGCCTTGAACCTTTCTTTTCTCCAAGAACTGGCGCTTCAACCTCAGAGTGGATTAAGAACATCAGCCTCTTGTTTGTAAGATACAGGTTCACCATAGAGTATGCAACAGGAACTTCTGTTGATTCAAGTCCACGCCACTTCTTTACCTGAGCGCCCTTCAAAAATATTGTAGGCGTCGTATTCTTTGTCTGAAAAACCACGTCCTCATCTGAGGCAAGCTCTTTGAACAGACCAGCTATTTTTCTCACGGTTATCCCTATTTGTTTTCATTTTCAAGTCATTCTTAAGATTTGCTAAGTCTAGATTCAGAGTTCTAATCAACAATTCGACTTTTCGCTGGGATTGCATGATTTTTGCAATATTAGCTAACGGATGAGTAATAAAATGAAAAAGTCTTCTTTTCTCATGCTCGTTTGCCCTAGAGTTTCATTATCTGAGCATGGGGGACCCCTGATATTTCTAGAATCGCTTCAGGATGAACCATTCCGTTCTCCAGAGCTTTTTCTACGATGCATTTCCCAACCATGTTCACCACTGTGGAGTGCTTCATAAGGTCTATAGCCTCGTCCACACTCACTTTTGTTCCCTTGTAGAAGTCTTCTCGAATCTCAAAAACGATCTTGCCTTCTCGTAGAACCTTTCCTAATAATTCAGCGTCACAAGTTGCAAGAAGAACGTAGTGGCCCCATTTTCGCATGTTCACATAGACTTCCAATGTTCAGCACTTTTACGTAGATCTTACGGATGATCGCGCTCCACACGCCTCACATATTAAGAATGATAAACGCCTCTCTTTTACAATTTTTGTGTCAGGGCGTCTACAGACAGGACACAGAACATACGCATCAACATATCTCTTGATCAACCTATCAAGGGTGTCGCGACGAAACTTTCCCTGAAAGATCGCTCGTGTCCCATCTAGTGTTCCAGCAGTCGCCATCTCCTTTGAGAAGAACTTCAACACGTGACGCGGATCCCGATTAAGCGCATCACAGATTTCCTTGTGGTTATGTAGTATTGTTCGCATTCCAATTGTGGAGCCACGAGGCCGAGGAATTTCAAATCGTTTATGCTCGAATACTTCGGGGGGAAGCTGGGCGCGTGCGCGTTTCAACATTTCTTTGTAGTCCATGCTCATAGCAGATGTCTCACTCAGCTTTCTACCAATCTGATTCTAGGCAGTTTAACCGTTTAAATGTTTCATAGGCAACCTACCATTTATTAGGATGAGTGACTCTCTATGTCTTTCGGCGCCTCAGCAAAAGAGATTTGTGATGAGTTGATAGACTTGACCGATCAAGAAAAAAAGGTGCGAGCCGAGGTGGAGAAGTTAATTGACCCTGAAACAGGGTTAACTTTCGGCGAGATGAAACTAGTCACCAACGTGAAAGAACAGGAACCCGGAGTTGTGAAGATAGACTTTGTGCCGACAAGTCCATTTTGTCCAATAGCGTTCAAATTCGCTACAGACATAAAGAAATCCGCCATGAAAGTCAAAGGAATCAAGAAGGCTCTCGTGTATTGCCACGGTCACACTATGGAAGAGACAATCAACAGGTCAGTTAACCGTGAGGAAAACACAACATGAAGGTGACCGTGAAGTTTTTCACGACTCTGCGAGAAATAACAGGGAAGAGAGAAGAAGAAATCAAATCCGCAAAAAACCTCACTGTCAAAGGACTCCTAGAAGAGCTTTCAAAACGATACGGCGGCCGCTTCATCAACTACGTTTACGATGAGACTGGGAATACGAGAAGCTATCTCCAGTTTCTAGTGAACGGTAGAAGCGTAACAACGATGCAAGGTTTCAAAACTAGGTTGAAAGAGGGAGACAGAGTTGCAATCATCCCTCCTGTAGGCGGAGGCTAAGAAAGGACTCACCTAGCAAATTAACCAATACTGCCTTTCCGCTGCGCGTACACAGCCTAAGTAACTGTTATTTTCCTTTGTATCGTTTGGCCACAATCATGGTTGTTGTTAGGAAGATGTTGGGCAATGCTCTGAGTTTGTCTGACAAGAACTTTTCTAACTCTGACATCTCCTCAACCTGCACCTTCACTATGGCGTCGTATTCTCCGTATACCATATCTACCTGCTTAGTTTCTTCGAAGCTGGAAACCTTCTTCAACACTTCCTTCTCTGAGCCCGACTGTATTGTAATTAACACATAAGCAAGAACCATTTTTTATTCACCTTCTCAAAACGTGTCCGTTTAAGAGAACTTAAGATTTTCTATGAATGCTGGAGCCAAGGATGAGAGAGTGTTTGAATTCCACCCACCCGAATTGAGAGTAATAGAATCTTGAATGTACAGCAGTCTATGCATGCACGTTCTATTCTTAATCGAGCAGAACTCCTTGCTTCACAGTATTTATTATACGGTTGAGCCTAGCCGCGTTGTTGATGAGCCCTGCAAATCTGTAGGAACTTTTCATTGTCCTCAAGATTTCTGTTAGCAACAGTTTAGGGCGTAGATAAAAAGCTCGAAAATAATCATAAATCATATGCCGGATCTCTTCAAAAGGCACCGATTGAGGTGAAACTCTTGGAACATAGGCTCCGGTTTCCCAAAGCTGGTCTTCGTCGATGAATCCTTTGGTCACCAAGTCTCTCCAGAGATCGGTTCCCGTGAAGGCTCCAAGAATGTTCAGTTGAGGGACATCGATGTTGAGTTCGTGCGCAAACTTAAGAGTGTTCTGGATTTCTCTTCTGGTTTCGTCTGGAGCTCCTAGTATAAAAGAGCCTACAATAACGTCGATGCCTGCTTTTCTCGCCTTTTCAACCGCACTTCTAGAATCGTTTGGGGTTATCCCTTTCTTGTAGTAGTTCAGAATTCTTTGGTTGGCGCTTTCCATGCCGAAGTACAGGATTTTGCATCCCACCTTCACCATTTGCCTAAATACATCGTATCTACAGTTGTCCACTCGCGAATCGCAGAACCACTCGATGTCAATTCCTTCCTTCTTCACCTTTTGGCAGAATTCTGCTACTCTTTTCTGGTTCAACGTGAAGTTGTCGTCTACAAAGAGAAACTGTTCGTAGCCTTCGCTCAACAGAGACTCCAGTTCTGCCATGATGTTCTCAACCGATCTGGGCCTCCAGACTCCTTGAGCAAACTTTCTACATCCGCAAAAGGTACACCTGAATGGGCAACCACGCGACGAAACTATTGTGGAGAACTTCTTGGTGGCGACCTTCACCCCGTAAATAGTCGAGCTGTATTGAGCATCTATCAGGTCGCGATCTGGAAAGGGAAGACTGTCAACATCTTTTATCAATGGTCGGTCTGGCGAAGACACAACAATTCCGTTTTTCCTAAACGTTATCCCTGCAACCTTTCGTAGTGCACCGCCCTTTTCCAAGCACTTTCCCAACTCAAGGCAGGTGTACTCCCCCTCACCTCGGACGATCATGTCTACGAAAGGATATTTGTTAAGAATCCTTTCAGCGTTGAAGGTTGCATGGTAATTTCCAAACACTATTGTAAGGTTCGGATTCTCCATCTTTGCCTGTCTTGCAATCTTAACCGCCTCTTCCATTGAGCTATTCAGAACCGAAAAGCCCAGAATGTGTGGGTTTTCCTTTTTCACCCAGTTTACAGTCTGCCTCGTGGAGAAAACTTTGACCGCCTGATCGAGTATGGACACCTCTATTCCTTCGCCCATCAAAACACCTGCACAGTAAAGGATGCCTAAAGGTGGCCACGCGGTCACAACCATATCCGGCGTGTCCGGAGCTGGACTAGGATTTATGAATGAAAATTTCATCTCACACGCAACTGCAATCTTTTGTGAAAGCGTCAGCGGAAAGTTTCTCCAGCTGTTTCAGAGCGTACTGACGGATTTGAAGGGGTTTAGGAAGCCTAGCAACGATCTTCCCATTCTTCAAGAGGGGCTTCAGCATAGGCTGAGTTTTGCCTCCACATTTTGGACAGCTTGGCTGAGGAGAATTGAAAGGCAGAACATTGTCAGCCATACATTGCGGGCACCGCCAGACCTGCTTCTTGCCACCCAGCTTGCCCCGTTTGGCCACTAATTTTCCCTCAAGTTCTATGATATCCAATGCAAAGTCGATGGTAGGAGCGTTGCTGACCGATGTTCCGACACCAAAAGCGTCTGCTC
>CP070636.1:1615277-1627429 GCA_020356305.1 Candidatus Bathyarchaeota archaeon
ACGATTGCCCCGTCTCCAGTTTTCAGAAACGCGGGTTTTTCTTCCACAGTCTGTCCAGTTCGTGGATCTAGTTTCTTGATCAGCTCTGAAAATCTACATGCAACTTGGCCGGTGTGGGCATGGACAACTGGGGTGTAGCCGGCAGCAATGGCGGTTGGGTGATATATCACGATGATTTGTCCGATGAATTCTTTGGCGACGGTTGGTGGGTTGTCGGGGCGCCCTGCCACGTCTCCTCTTCGTACGTCACCTCTCGCTATGCCTCGAACGTTGAAACCGATGTTATCTCCGGGTTCTGCCTTTGGAATCTTAACATGGTGAGTCTCGATAGATTTTACTTCTGCTTCAACGTTTGCGGGCATGAACACAAGGGTCTCACCTTCTTTCAAAACGCCAGTTTCCACCCTTCCAACCGGCACAGTTCCAACTCCGGTGATTGTATAGACATCTTGTATTGGAAGACGCAGTGGTTTTTCGATGGGTTTGGGTGGCGTCTCGAAGACATCTAGGGCTTCATAGAGGCTTGGTCCCTTGTACCATGGCATTTTTTCGCTTGACTTGACGAGGTTGTCGCCTGTCCATCCAGAGGTGGGCACGAACGGAACCTTCTCAACCTTATATCCGACCATTTTGAGCATTCGTGAAATCTCGTTTTTGATTTCTTCGTATCGCTCTTGCTTCCAATTGACGGATTGATCGTCCATTTTGTTGACGGCAACAACCATTTGGTTTACACCTAGCGTGTAGGCGAGGAAGGCGTGTTCTCGGGTTTGCCCACCTGGTCCAATGCCTGCTTCAAACTCTCCCCGCTTCGCGGAGACGAAAAGGATAGCGGCATCGGCTTGACTCGCTCCAGTGACCATATTCTTGACAAAGTCTCGGTGTCCCGGCGCGTCAATAACAGTGAAGAAGAACTTAGGCGTCTCAAATTTCAGGAAAGCTAGGTCAATAGTGAGCCCTCGCTCTCGCTCTTCTTTAAGTTTGTCCAGAACCCACGCGTACTTGAAGGTTTCTTTGCCCAGTTGTTTTGCTTCTTCTTCATAGACTTTGGCAACTCGTTGTTCTATTGTTCCCGATAGGTAGAATAGATGACCTACAGTGGTTGATTTTCCGTGGTCTACGTGTCCAACAACAACGAGATTGAGGTGAGGTTTAGCTGTTTTACTCACTCTTTTTCCTCCATATATTTACTCTAAATTTTCCGCTCAATTTTTGGTGAAATTCGATTACAAAGACAGTTCGTTCGGTTATTTTAATCTTATTCTACGTAGATGTAGGAGTTGGCTAGCAGGGCTAAGATTGGACAGAAAAGATTCAAAAATTAGGGTAGCTGGTTTCATTCAGATTAGAAAGATGTTCACGCCTTCTTCTCCGCACGCAGTAGAGACATTCCCCGCAAACTCCCCTCTGCATGCTTGCATATATATTCCAAACATCATCTCTTTGAGAAAGCGCGTGCATTGAATGCGTTACTCGAAGCGACATTGATGGTGGCAAAAATCTTTAGAAAGCAAAAGCAAGAAAAGCTTAAAAGGAAAAAGCCACGGAATCTTCGCAAAACGACTGAGATTGAATCGAAGCTTGCAAGGGATGCTGGACGTATGGAAAATGAATCGCTAGTCAAGCTGTTGGACACTGCGCCGGTCTCGAGATTCCACTATGGCCTCTTGATCATAT
Organism: Candidatus Bathyarchaeota archaeon; assembly: GCA_020356305.1. The sequence continues at coordinate 1,616,955 of CP070636.1, forward strand.
GCTCTCTGGCATATGCTCTCACCGGCATGGGCGTCATGCTGATATCAGTTCTGTTGACTCCCATAGGAAAGGAATGGGGGCTTAGTCCCGTAACGAAGGGAATGTTGGCGAGTGCTGGATACGTTGGCATGTTTTTTGGTGCCATAGGCTGCGGCTTCCTCGCAGACCTTGTTGGACGCAAGAAGACGCTTCTCTTCACTATTGTCCTATCCTCTATCTTCACAGCTCTTTGCGCTGTGGCATGGGATGTGTCTTCTATGGCTGTCTTACGTTTTTTGGCTGGAATAGGTTTGGGAGGAGCTCTGCCACAGCCCGGCGTATATGTATCTGAATACACCCCTGCGAAGTACAGAGGAAGATTCTTAGGAATCACTGAGACATCTTGGGTCTACGGAGTTCTGCTTGGTCTGTTTTCCGGCTGGTTGCTGGTTGAACCGTTTGGATGGCGCATAGTCTTTCTCGTAGCCCTCGTTTCTCTCATTCTTGTCCCATCGATTTTCTGGGTCATTCCAGAATCGATTCGCTACTTGGAGGAGAAGAGACAGCGTAGAGAGGCCGCTGAAATTCTGAGAAAGCGTGGGCTTACATCCGTTGCTGTCACCAGCAAGAAATCAGAAGTGGGCCTACACAAAAAACATGGGGGCAGATTGTTGGTCAAGTCGGCTTTGAGAGAAATGTGGTCTTCATCCTACTGGAAAAGGACAGCTGTACTCTGGATTCTATGGATCGTCTTGGTCTACACGTATCATGGGATATTCATTTGGCTTCCTTCAATATATGCGACGGAGCTAGGATTTCCAGAGGTCAGAGCCATATGGTTCGTAATGGTTGTGACGTTGTTTCAGATACCGGGTTACTATAGCGCCACCTTCCTTCTTGATCGTTTTGGCAGGAAACCCGTTTTGATAGGTTACCTAGCCTTGGCCGGAGTGGGAAGCTATCTGCTCGGATTCTCTGGAGATGTCAGCTCCATTCTAGTCTGGAGTTCAGTGATCTCCTTCTTCAACCTAGGCGCCTGGGCTGGCCTCTACACGTACACTCCGGAGCTCTATCCGACAAGAATGAGGGGTTCAGGCTCAGGGGTGGCAGCGAGCCTTGGACGGTTTGCAGGAATATTTGCTCCCACGATTACGCCTTTACTCTTAGTGTCTGCGGGGCTCTGGTTGCCATTCGCGGTCTTCGCCTTGGCTCATGGGGCAGCCGCCTTGTCCGTCGCAGTTCTTGGAACGGAAACGAAGGGAAGAATCCTAGAAGAAATAGCGGAATAGTATACCTCCAAGATGCACGCGCAACTAAGTTTTCTTTCCACGTTTCTTCTTCCACGGTTTTTTTTGACTAGAATACCTTAAACCAAGCTTCTTTCCACGTTCTTTCGGGGGAGAGAGAGCATGCGTGCTTCCATCCATAATTTCAATTAGAGATACAAGGAAAACATGGGTAAGATATGCATGCTCTAGAGGGTATCAACAAAGCTATCCCATAGGCGACCTAAGTACCTTGTCAAAGGTGTTATTTTTTGGCACTCATTTCCGTTGCGAGCGCATGTGCTTGATTTCCAGTCAATATTCTGAATTTATATGCATGCATGCTCGGAGACCACCTATATTCCTTCTAGCAGAGTTGCCAGAAAATCGTTAACAAAGTGAGAAATGCAACAACCCGAACTAGCGGAGTCTTTCCCTCATCAGGTTCTTAGTCTGCCATGAGTATCGCTTGATCTTAGCAGACTCTCCATAGCCGCAGGCCGCGCACCGTTTTTTCTTGACGTTGTATCCTCTTCTGCCACATCGTCTGCATCGGAGGTGAAGGGTTTTTCCCATGCGCCTTCCAAAAGAGGAAGTTCCCTTACTTGTTTTTCCCAAAGGAACTTCACCTTGGGGGTGGAGAAATCAGAATTACGTTGTCTCCTCGAACGATGATTACTCCCAGTTTTTTCACGTTCTCCGGATCTGTTGTGTCCTCTGTCTCTTCAAGCACCAGATTAAGATGTTGATCAAACCCCTTCAGTTTTCCTCTCAGACTCTTTCCACCTCTGAGTCGAACAAGAACGACTTTTCCAAGACTCTCCTCCAGAATTTGAGTAGTCATCTCGCTCATGCTTTGTCCTCTCGCTCGCCTTCTCCTCTATGCGCTTTTATAGGTGCCTATGTCCATAATTTAAGGTTATCCATCAAACAACAATCTCGGCGGTGTCTGAAAACGGCTGCTAGGCGACATTTCTTAAGGGAAAAGGACGCTAGGAAGCTTCTCATTGAACTTTCTCAAAGGTTAAAGGTGGATCCTGAAAAGCTGGTTGGGTTTAAGCCACGCATCGAGGTGACTGAGACTCCAACGGCTAGGCTTTTCATCGTTGACGGGAGCCCGTTGTTTGCGAGATCTGAGGGCATCTTCTTACCAACGTTGATCTCAGATGGAGTTTTTCTTCTTCTTCCTAAAATCATTGTTGACATGGGCGCCGTTCCCCACATTTGCAGTGGCGCCGATTTGATGGCTCCGGGAATTGTTAGGATTGATGGGAATTTCAACACCGACGATCTTCTTCTCATCGCCGATGAGCGTCACGGTAAGCCGTTGGCGATAGGTGTTGCCTTACTCGATTCACATACCATGGGAAAAGTCAAACATGGAAAAGTTGTGAAGAACATCCATTATGTGGGTGACAGGCTTTGGAAGATACTGAAGGAGATCTAAGGAAACCCTGTTGTTTCAGTCTTTTCCCAAGCCATCTGGAGTCCTAAACAATCAGGACAAGACCGCTCCAGGTGAGTTTTTCGGGGGAAGCCATTTTGAGTTCCAGTCCGATGTTTCTATAAGTTGTGTATATGTCTATCCCACTCGCTTCCACTGAAGGCCTAGCCGCATATGGGTGCTTGCAGGGCGACTTTGTGTCACACCCATAAGGATTGGCTGGGTCCCAACATAAATAACAGGTTGAAGCTACGTATCCTGTTGCGAAGAAATAGCCTCTATTGTGTGCCTGACGCTCAGCTTCCATCACGATGTCGTGTAATTTCAGCCATAGGGGATATTGGATTTTGTGTTCCCATTCGACGGTCTTTGGCTCTAGGCACCATTTCCATAAGGGTACGCCTTCCCGTTGAATATGATCCCAGTATTCTTTTGGTAGGGTCGTTGTTACCTCTAAAAGAAGTGCACGTTCATATTTCGAGACGATTTTCCTCGTTTCTTCAGCGATGGGAGAGAACGGTGGACACATGTGACACTGCCCATACATTTCGCAGGGAGGAATCGTGCATTTCAGTGTCACTCTTTCGTCAACAGCTATTTTTGATGCTTCAATGAGTTTGGCAAGGCTTGCGCCTTTCTTGATGGCAATGTCGCAGATTTGCTTCATATCTCTTTCGAAACCTTCTATGTCCTCTTTGACGATCTCCCATGTGTGCCTAGGATGAACAGGTTTGTACCTTGTCAATTCATCAACCTCCTATTTATTTTAATCAGCTAGCCCATCTTCCATATAAAACTTAACATTAAACTAGCGGTTTACATTGCAGCTTTTCTATTGTGCCTGAGTCCCAGACAACTCGTTCAATAGGCTTTTTCATACAACGCTCTCAACTGCTCTTCTGAAACCTCTCTAGGGTTTCCAGACTTGTTTGCCCACTTGCATGCTATTTCCATTAGCGCGGGTATGTCTTTCCTTTGTACACCCACTTCTCTCAGGGCTTGAGGCAATCCGACATTCTTCGACAACTCTTTTGCAGCCGACACCGACTTTTTTGAGGCTTGATTCACATTCAAGTTCTTCACGTCTTCTCCCATGAGCTCTGCTATTTTCGCAAATTTCTCCCGATTGGCATTCAAGTTGAATTCCATGACTTGAGGCAACATCAATGCGTTTGTGATGCCATGGGGTATCCTGTAAAATCCTCCCATTGCCTCTGCCATTGTGTGCACAATTCCTAGGGATGAGTTTGAGAAGGCTGATCCAGCCATGAAACTTGCTAGGATCATGTTCGTCCTTGCTTCAATGTTTTCACCATCTTTCACAGCGGTTCTGAGGTTTTCGGCAATGAGCTTTATCGCTTGAACCGAGAAAGCATCAGTCAGCGGGTTCGCGTATATGGAAACGTAGGCTTCTATCGCGTGAGTGAATGCATCCATTCCCGTAGCTGCTGTCAGAGTCGGTGGCATGGTCCTAGTCATGTTTGGATCCAGTATGGCAACGTCTGCAATCAATTTTGGATCCGCAGCACCGGTCTTCAACTTTCTTTTTGTATCTATGAATACTGCCCACTGCGAAGCCTCGCTTCCTGTGCCCGCTGTTGTCGGTATAGCAATTAGGGGGAGAAGTTTTCGGATTGGTCTAGGATTTTCTATACCGTCTTCATAGTCTAGTATAGGCGCTCCATTCATGGATACAATATTCGCGCATTTTGCAGTGTCCATGACGCTGCCACCGCCCACAGCGATCAGAAGGTCAACATCCTCAGCTTTTTCCAGAGTCTCTAAAGCTTTTTCAATTGATTCAACTGTGGGTTCAGGCTCTGTCTCATCAAAAATCGAAGTTTTCGTCACCTTTGATCTGAGCTTTTCTATGAGAGGAGCCACTAAACCAACTTTGGCCACTCCCTTGTCAGTGACGATTAACACATGGGAAGCATTGAAGGCTTTGACTGCTTCTCTTGCCTTATTCACGGCTCCAACGCCGAAGTATGTTTTCTTGGGCATATCTAGCCTGGAAGCATATTCACTCATAGGTAAGCATCCTTTATTGGTTACTCTCCCAGTTCTCTTCTCGCTTTTTTCACTATTTTCCACATTTCTTTTCTGACATCTTTTTCCAAGGGCTCAACCTCATGGGAAGCCAAGATTTCTTTGGCTCTTTCTCTTGCCAGTTCGCATATGTCCTTGCGGCCCGCTTTGATCCATTCTTCTCTGCTTCCTCTATCTAACAGAATGGGTCTCCACTGATCACTCAACACGTGGTTGCTCGTATGTTTTTGAGCCAAATAATGGCCTCCTATTCCAACCTCCTCTATGACTTCAAGGGCCAGAGAGTCCGCGTTTACGTTGACGCCATCCATAATTCGATAGAGCGCGCCAATAATCTCATTGTCTAGAACTAACTGCTCAAAACTATATGTCTTACCTGAATCCAGTATGGCGGGACCGTAGATGAGGCTTGCACCCGCTAACATGGGGACAATGGTAGTCATGACTTTTTCAAACATTGCTTGAGCCCCGGGAATCTTAGCATCGGTTGAACAAGCTCCTATCCAAGATGGAATCTTATAGTATCTTGCCAGTTGGGCGCATCCAGAGTTGATCAGCGGTCTTTCCGGAGCACCCAATGCCAATTTGCCCGTTTTCATATCAATTGTTGATGATACACTGCCGTAGAGCACAGGTGTTCCAGGATTTACAAGCTGAACTAGAGCTATTCCGCTGAGGACTTCGGCGTTGATCACAACCAGCTCCCCTGCGATTGTGAGCGGCGCTGTTCCTCCTCCCATCGCCATACCCAATATGAAGAAGGGTAAGCCAAATTTGGCGAATTCGATGAGGGTCTCCGTGTCTTCCTTAGAGTGTTGCAGAGGACTTATTGGACATGTGCTAGCAGAGACTATTGGCTTCTTCCTGAGCTCTTCTTCGCCTCCCGCCACCGCTGATCCTATCTGAATGTAATTTCTGATTGTATCAGCACCATAAGTTGCGTGTGACACGTGTTTCTCAGTATTGTCCAATGCTACTGCGAGTTCGTGGAGAGCCCTTACGTGTTCTGGGATGTCATGTGCAGTGACTGTAGGAAGAAACACATGAACATTTTCTAACGCGTCCGTTAGCCTCGCAAATTTGGCGATATCTTCACTTCTTGAATCCCTCTGCATCCCTGTATCCAAATCGTGCACTCTTATTCCATAACTGGAGTTGTTGAAGTAGGTTTTTCCGTATGGTTTAAGCTTGATTGTGTGCTTGGCATTTCTGGCATTCAAGGTAACAACTTCGGGAGCTTTCTTTATTAACTCCTTCAGCAAATGTTGAGGAATCTTCACAACTTTCTTGCCATAGTCAACAATTGCTCCAGCCTCATCCATCAGTCTAAGTGCCTTGTCCTCATAGACGCCTACACCGATCCGTTCGAGTACATCTACCGTAGCCAAATGAATCTCGTAGAGTTGATCGTTGTTGAAAAGGTTAAGCTGAAGCCTTTGAGACCATTGAGGTTCCCTCATAAATCTCACCCCGACTTCAATAATTCTGGTTAAGAACGGAAAAAATTTTTCCCGCACTCTCTAATGTGCGCTCGTAAATCAACCTAGCCTTAATTATCAACGTGACATTTTGGCTGGACCCTTAAAAGGAACATGTGCCACTGATTGGAAGCGCCAATGAATACTGCTTGAACATTTTTCAGACACTTTAAACATTTTCATCTAAACTCAAGACACAACATAGTTATGAAAAAACTAGTTTGATCACGCCATACCTTTCATCACTGCTATTTTCTAGAAAATCTTGGAAAGGTTCTATGTTATGTAGAAATATCTCTGGTACACAAAGCTTAAAGTTTCTGGGTAGCTACTTTATTGGGGAGTGAAGATTGCCAAGCTTAGGGAAGAAATTTGGAAAAGTCATCGGCAAAATAAAGAAGGGCGAAACGACGGAGAAGACTGAAGAAGCCGTGCCCTCCGCTACTCCTCCAACTAAGGCTTATTTGAAAGCTCTACCTTTACGCGATCTTGAGGACGTGGATGTGATCAAACGCGAAGTGAAATCTGGGAACATACTCATCTTGAGAGTCGGTCCTCTGGCGAGGAAGAGTATTGAAGATGTGAAAACGGCAGTAAGCGAGTTGTACGAGTTCACGGCACTGGTGGGTGGGGACATCGCTCGTTTAGGTGAGGAGCGTGTGGTTATTACTCCTTCCTTCATCCGAATCTGGCGGGAAAAAACAGCAACTTCCGGGCAGGAAATGCCTACCGCAGCCTGACTGTTTCTAGAGTGTCAGGTACAGATGTTCTGACCTTATACTTTCTCTCAAAGATATTAGCCATGTTTAGACACTTCGACCTTTCTCCGTGACACACAATCACTCTCTCGGGCTTTTGTGTGACTCGACGTATATAGTGGACAATTTGTCTCCTGTCCGAATGTCCGGAAAAACCCTCAATGGATTCAACATTCAGGTTGACCTTAACAATCCCGATTTTTCCTTCACTGTTTATCATTGGTGTTTCCCTTAAGCCCTTCTGCACTCTGCACCCAAGGGTCCCCTGAATCTGATAGCTGACGAAGATCACCTTGTTTTTTTCGTCTGGAGCCAGATACCTAAAGTAGTCAATCGCAGGTCCGCCTTCTAACATTCCCGAAGTAGCCATGATAATGCTTTCCTTTCCCTCAAGGATTTCTTCCCTTGCGCTGGGATGCTCCACAATGGTGAAATAATCTGATTGAAACGGGTTAGCTCCCTCATGAAGAATCCTGTTCCGAACTTCTCTAGCCAAATACTCTGGATATGCTGTATGGATGGCAGTCGCCTCGGAAATCATTCCCTCAATGAACACGGGTGCCTCCTTCAACAAGCCCTGCTGCATATACCCGTCAATAACCAACATTATTTCTTGAGCTCTGCCAACAGCTGGAACCGGAATCAACACCTTGCCTCCTTGATTAAGAGTTTTGTTTATCATGGATGCAAGTTTTTCTTCCGCTTCTATCCTAGGCGGCATCACATCTTGTGGGGCTCCATACGTGCTCTCGGTTACTATAGTCTCGACTCTTGGGAATTCTGTGGTAGCAGGCTCAAGAAGCATAGTTTTTGCATACTTGTAATCGCCTGTGTAGACAATGTTGTGTAGTCCCTCTCCGATATGCAAGTGTGTCACTGATGAGCCAAGAATATGTCCTGCGTTATGCAGCGTCAGACGGACATCTGGTGCTATGTCAGTCACAGCGCCGTGTCGCAATGGAATTGTGTGCAAGACAGTTTCTCGCACATCTTTCTGATCATAGGGCGGCATGCCACCTTGCTTGCTTAGCACGTCAAGATAATCCAGCTGAAGCAAGGTCATGAGGTTTGAGGTGGGGGCTGAGCAATAGACGGGGCCGTCATAGCCATACTTAAACAAGAACGGAAGAAAACCACAGTGGTCCAGATGCGAGTGACTTATGATTACGGCATCTAGAGAGTCTAGGATGAACTGGGGCGCATCGAGTCGAGGGAAGGCATCAAGAGGGCTTGCAGAGCCAGGGTTGATGCCACAGTCCAGCAAGACTTGGCTTTCCCTTGTTTGTACGAGGATAGCCGATCTCCCTACCTCTTGGAAACCTCCAAGGGCAGTGATTTGAATATCTCCAACTCCGTAGACCATTGGCCTGAATATTTTCTCACCTACTGTGCGGAGTATTCTGTCTCGTTCCTTACTTTCAGTGTGAAGAAAATGTCGCATGTGCGCCATGATTTTTGACGGTATTGGAGGACTCCTTAAGATTCGAGGTCTCCATCGTGTCTGTCTTATGATTTCCTGCAAGATTACTCCGTTTTTGCCGATAACCAATCCAGGCTTCTTCGCTTCGGCAGTAACCTCGCCCAAGCTAGGGTCAAAACTGACGCCAGTGATCTCCGCCTCTTTGGGAACAATCTCGCGTATGATCCTTTCAGCCTCTTTCTCTGGCAATCTCACGGAAGGATCAGAACGTACAACAATCCTTTTTCTAATCCGGCTCACGATGTCTGAAATTATATAACTCTGTTCAACAATAACCTCTGGCTTTTTTGTGTAGATCGCTAGGGCTGGACCTTCGAATTCGATTCGGGTTATCTCCGCTTCTTTTGGGATATGTTGGAATATTGTCTGACTAATATCCACCTTTGTTTTGTCGGGAACTTTCACGCTTTGTACTCGCTCCTCACGAGCCTCCCAAGATACTCTTTTTTTCATCGTTGTCTAATTCACGGTATCCTTTTCCATCTATAACGGCGACGTCATAGCTGTCTCCACTGGCTGAGTCCCTTTTCATAGCGGCATCTACTGCGCGCACAACCACAGACAAGAGGTCTTTGATTGTCATGCCTTCTATGTATTTGTCTTCTAACACTCCGTAGGCTATAGGGGAACCTGAACCTGTGGCTACACATTTCTCTTCTGTCAGACTGCCAAACGGGTCAAGAGAAAACACATGAGGTCCTGTCGTGTCAACACCTCCTACGAGGACCTGAGCGATCATCGGCGCCAACCGAGATGAGAAAAAGAGGTTTGCGATAAGTCGGGCCGCGGAGCCTATTGGCATTGGGCGTTTGGCGTTAAGTCTGTAAAGTTGTGCATTCGCTTTCAGTATGTCCACTGTTCGTTGCGCGTCTGCAACGCTCCCCGAAATGGTCATGGCCAAATGATCATCGATCTTGTACACTTTTTTCCCTTTTTTGTGGGCTACAAAAGTTCCCATCGTAACACGAGTATCCGAGGCTACAATAATTCCGTCTTTGCAAACTACTCCAATCGTTGTTGTCCCTTTCAAAGCTGACTGATCAAACATTTCACGCATCTTCCGTTATCTCCCGAAAATCTGATGCACTAACAATAACTTCCCGGGAGAAGCTAGCGGAATGTAGAAATGAAGATGTCTGTAATAAGTTTTATGTGTGATTCTGTTCTAGAAAACAAGCTAACAACATCAGGTCACAGCAAATTGACTTGTAGAGCCGTAACCGACGGATTTAAAAAGGTTTTGAACAGAGTAGTAAAGGTCAACTTGAAACGTGATCGTGATTGAAGCTACACCGCATGCAACTCCCAAGAGAAGTCATTGTGGGAAACGAAATCCTAGGGCTCATCGGCGATGTTTGTAGAAGGCTCGGCTTTTCCAAGTCTGCACTTGTGGTGACAGGCTGTCACACGCTTCATGTTGCGGGCCAGAGGATCACTGACCTTCTCGATGACGCAGGAATCGATGTTGACCAATTCGTTGTTCCCTCATTTACCCTAAAGGATGTTAGGACAGTCGAGGAAAAGATAATCGAATCGAAACCGCAGGTGGTACTCGGAACCGGAGGTGGGACCAAGATCGATGTTGCAAAGCTTGGTTCTGCGAGTCAAGGGGTTCCTTTCATAAGCATACCAACAACAGCGTCTCACGATGGAATTGCAAGTTGCGTTGTCTCTCTTAGGGGACTGAACAAACCCTACTCCAAGATGGCGCAGTCCCCAATGGCCATCCTTGCGGACACCAGCGTTATTGCTCAGGCGTCTCATCGATTTGCGGCTAGTGGATGTGGAGATGTTGTGGCCAAGTTTACGGCGGTTCGTGATTGGGAGCTAGCTCACAAAACAAGAAACGAGTATTACGGGGAGTATGCGGCAAGTTTGTCTCTGATGAGCGCGAGGCTGGTTGCTGAACATGCCGATATAATTCAGCCCGGGTTGGAAGATGGTGTACGGGTTCTCTTGGAAGCCCTGATTAGCTGCGGCGTGGCGATGAGCATCGCTGGCAGCAGTCGACCTTGCAGCGGT
>CP070636.1:1627529-1632189 GCA_020356305.1 Candidatus Bathyarchaeota archaeon
GACCATGGAATCTCCGAAGCCTTGCCCTATGCCTAAACCTTCAAGATCTTCCATAAATTCTATTGGAACAAGAAGATAAACCCGCAATGGCAGCTTCCCTTCCTTGCGCATCTTCCGTATTGCAAGCATCTCAATAGGCGATTCGACAATCCAGTGCACACCCGTTAAACCAGATTCAACTGCTCCCCGACAAGCCATCAAGCATGTTTGGAAAATTTCTTCTACACTCTCTTTTGGTAACGCCTTGGAAATCAGCTTCAAGGCTTTTTCCCGCAGTATTCCAGTCAGTTCGCCTGTTGAGGGGTCTTTGTCAATTCTTCCGCCAAATGGAGCAATTGTGTACTTTTCTATTTCTGCTTCTTCCAGAGCCTTACTGTTTGCCACGCAGATGTGGGTGCAGACTCTGAAGAGGATAACCGGGTTGTCTGCTGCAGCTTCATCTAGATCCCAGCGCGTAGGCAAGCGTTTTTCCGCGAATTTTTCTTGGTCCCATCCGTAACCGAGAATCCATGTGGCCCGAGAATGCTGTTGGGATCTTTCAGTTACCATTTCTTTGAGCTGAGTTATTGAAGTTACATTTCTCAAGTTAAGCGCGGAGAGGCTTCGTCCGAAGCTGGCTACGTGAACATGGCAGTCAGTGAAGCCAGGCAAAACCGTTCTTCCATCTTAGTCAACTACTTTGGTTTTCGATCCAGCAAACTTTGATGTCTCACTGTTTTCGCCCACGTAAACTATTTTTTCATTGGAAACTGCAACTGCTTGGGCTGTTGGTTTTCTGTAGTTTAGAGTGTATACTTTGCCGTTCAAAAGTACGAGCGTAGCATGCGACATAACTCACATGCGGTATAAAGGCTAGATTAAATTTTTGGGAGATTTCGTTGCATGCACGTTTTGGGTTGCCTATTCCTGAGGGCATGTTGTGTTTTAGCCTAGTGCTCGTTGGCAGTGCGGGCAGACGTGAGCGTCCTTTTGAACCACGCGTCCGCAGTAAGGGCAAAAAGGTGCTCCAAGTTTCCAAGTTAATTTTCTTCCACAACGAGAGCATAGGTTTTCATGTAGGCCTGAGATGGGTGTTCCACAGTATGCGCAATACCTTCCGTGATATGGGAAGGTCTGCTTTGGGACTTCGAGGGGTGCAATTCTAGAGAAGAACAGATTGATGTAGATTAGAGTTCCGAAAAGGGTTGAGATGATCCCGGCGATTAGCATGAAGATACCCAGATATCCGGAAAGGTTTACGTAGATGTACTGGCTTCTGATGGCGATTGCGGAGATCGCTATTATCATTATCAGGTTGAGGGCGCCACAAGCACCTGTGTGGTTGCCATATAAGCCTAGGAAATAGGTCACGAAAAACATGAGGAACGAGATTGTTGCCAGAATCAGAAGCGAGGGTGGATAAAGAGCGCCGAATTCCCAAGCTCTCATCAAGTAGGTTTGGAATAATTGGGAGACCATCCACATCAACAGAAAAAGGATTGAGAAGGAGGCAATCAGCATGGCTCCAATCTCTACGAAAAAGCTGGCTTCCCTTCTTGATATAGCCTTGAACGTTGGCCTCGTGTGTGCAAGAATCGTAGAAATCAATGCGAGGAAACTCCCGATTAGGGAGATGAAGTTAAAGATAGAAAGGGCGGACAAGACTAGAGCGATGAGGCTGAGAATGGCAAGATATGGTGTGCGCCAGGCATTTTCGCCGTTTAGGCTCAACGTTGTGGCAAATATGTAGCCTAGAGCAACTACTACGACAAAGCTTGGCAGATTTACGCTTAGGAAAAAACCTTCTACTTCAAATTGGCTGATGTCCACAATTCTGGAGAAAACCGATGGGTTAATCATTGCATATACTCCAATAATGCTGCCAACAATGCTTCCTAGGAGGATTAGGGATCCGCCGAGTCCAATTATCTTTATGAGTTCACCCTTATCGTTTTCTTGCATGAAATCACTAAAAGTTTTTACTGCAGTTAAGGGTAATTAATATTGCGTGGTCAAGTTTGGATAGAGCATACCGGGAAGATGAGCTGCTCGATGCAACGGTGATCGACTCTGAAGGATATATATACGGAAAGATCGAAAAGATTGATGTTGGCGAAAAAGAGATCACTCTGGTGGTGTACGAAAGCAAACCCGACATGAAAACAATGGTTGACATTGATACCCTCAAATTGGAGCTTCTGAAAAATGTCCGGGTGTCCTTTGGTGCAAAAATTCAAGGTCTCCAACCCATGATGATCTTAGTGGGCAACATAAGGAAGGAGCTTGGGCTGAAGTCCCAAGAACGCTTAGCCAACAAACACTACAAGGAATACGCCAAGAGATTGGGAATTCCGATACCGCGCAGGAAAGTTGAGACTGAACGAAGGGAGCCGAAAGGAGAAATAAACGTGAAGGAAGTAAAGGCGATAAAGATTTCAGTGATCAGAACAGAAAAAGACGAAAAGGTAGTCAAGCTTGTTCTCTTGAATGATGCCAGAGAGGCCAAGTTTAGAAAAATACCGATCCAACAGAAGGTTCCGTACCGGAACACTGAAGCAATAAAAGATAAGTTGGTGCTAGATTCCGACGGAGCTGCTCTAGGTTACGTCGACTCTGTTGTCCTATACCGCGACGGCCCAGGGATAAGAGTATATTCACCCAGCACAACAGATGGCGTAGACCTGAAAGTTCTGAATAAATACCTTGACCTTTGGGGGAAGCCCCATGTTGCAAAGCTGATACGGACATACTTCGCGAAGGATGTGGTCACCCGGCAAGAGTTAGAGGACTTCAAAAAGAAGGCCGATCTTACGCTGACGTTGCCTTCAGAATCCATTGTCTCCAGGGTCGTGAAGGAGTTTCTGATGGACGTGCCGTGGGAGGCGATTCGCAAGATAGGAGACGTTGTTGTCCTAGGGTTAACGTTGCTTGACCTTCAATCGAAGGGTTACCTCTTCAGGTGACAGAAGTGAAAGACCTCAAAGAGATTTGTGTCTTCTGCGAGGAGTTGATGAACGAGTTCAGTCACACAGTGATAGGGTATGAAGAGGCCATACGGCTTGTCTTGGCTGGACTCTTGGCCAAGGGCCACATTCTCCTAGAAGGGGTTCCCGGCATTGCTAAGACGACAATAGCCAAGGCGCTGGCGAAAGCTTTCAACCTGTATGAAGGTAAAGGGTATCAGAGGGTTCAGTGTACTCCAGATCTCATGCCTGCCGACGTCATCGGCACTCTGATTTATGATCCAAAGACAGGGAAGTTCCACCCCCACTTCGGGCCTGTTTTCTCGAATTTTCTGCTGGTTGACGAAATAAATAGGGCTGTGCCGCGAACTCAATCTGCTCTTCTACAAGCAATGCAGGAGAGAGAAGTGACAATCGGGGGGCTAACACACGCTCTTGACGAGCCTTTTTTTGTTATGGCAACTCAAAACCCCATAGAGCAGGAGGGCACGTATCCTTTGCCTGAAGCACAGCTTGACCGCTTCGTAATGAAGGTCAAGATGGGATACCCAACAACTTTGGAAGATGAGATCAGCATTCTGGACTTACACGAAACCCGAATCACAGAGCCCGTGGAAGATTTTGAGGTTATGATTAAAGATCCTAAACGCGTTTGCGACATGCAAGGTCTCGTAGCTAAGGCTGTGAGTGTTCCTCCGCTGATTAAACAATATGTGGCCGAAATAGTGAGGTACACGCGGGTGCGGGAGGAAGTGAGCTGGGGTGGAAGCCCCAGAGCGGGAATTTTCCTCATGAAGTCAGCAAAAAGCTACGCGGCCTTGTTCGGCAGGAACGTGGTTCAAGTGGAAGACATAGATGCCGTGGCCAACGCTGTGCTTAATCATAGAATAATCTTGCGAGCTGAAAAAGTCATCGAGAACGTTCAACCAGAAGAGGTCATCGGCGAGGTCCTCAAAACAACAAAGAAAACGGTGACTAAGGCTGTTTGAAAAAGCCTCAGAACAGGTGTTGCTTGAGATCTGCAGGGATAAGAAGAAGATTCTCCTTGACGTGAAGAGCAAGGTAAAAAGTATGCTTGCTGGAGAGCATCCAAGCCGGTATGTCGGTTTGGGCATAGAGTACGAAAGCGTAAGGGAATACATGTTCGGGGACGACTACCGGAGAATAGACTGGAACGTCACAGCGAGAACCCCGCTGAAACCAACTGGAGAAAGACAGCTTTTCCTGAGGCAATTCAGAGAGGAAAGAAACCTAGACGTCCTTTTAGTCATGGATCAGAGTGGGAGCATAGAGTATCGGAAAAAAGTTCCCACCGCTGTGAGAGTTGCCCTCATAATAGCCGACTTGGCTCAACGGAGAAACGACTACGTAGGTCTTGCCTGTTTCAGAGAGGGTGTTGAGCTTTTTCTCCCACCCGCCAGAAGCGGTGAGCAAGCCTACCGCGTCTTGAGAATGCTCTGTCTTTCCTATCGCACTGGCGAGGGGTCAAATCTCAGGAGAACGGCAATTGAGGTCGCACGGGCCCTCAAGCGACGATCTGTAGTCAACCTCATAACGGATATCAATCACGAAATCGATGACTACACCTATTTCGCCCACCTAATGTGGGCTCGTGACCATGTAACAAACATACTGCTCGTTGCGGATGAGAGTGAAATCAATCTGCCAGATGTAGGATGGTTAACCCTAATCGAAGCGGAAAAACTTCAAAAGATGAC
>CP070636.1:1632289-1635263 GCA_020356305.1 Candidatus Bathyarchaeota archaeon
CATGAAGGAGAACTGCATTACGAAAACCAAGGCGATTAGCGCTGAGGTGCAGATGACATGGCTCATTGTATAAGCAGGCAATTTTTCTTCCTTCTCATACGCTAACCTTTACCCTAGCAATGACTACGCTAAAGACGACCTTTCCAGCTTCTAACCCAATTTGTGCTGAGCTTGATTCACCTTCTGACTTGACGGTAATTGTGCAGTGATCTGCACCTGCCACATCGTAGGAACCGAAAGTATTTGTTTCGACATCAATACACTTAGCCCTAAGGTCAAAAGTGTGAATATGAGTTGTCAGATACTCTGGGAACGGCGCAACTTTGACTAGCCAAATGGACACATAGTTCACGTCTGTACCGTTGACTTCAATAACTGCTGTTCTTATGGCCCGTGCCCTATAACTCAATGTAACGTTAACCGAACCTGGCCCTTGTTCAATCAGTGCCCTGCCAAGGCTTTCGATGCTGCCAGTAACTATTGAATTATTATCTCCTAAAGCATACGCTGTATAGTTTTCGCCAAAGGTCACGTATCTAGTGTCTATTGAGTATCTCATAAGGCCAGTTGAAACAGACGCTAGAGGATGATTTTCCCCGAATTCACCTATCGTTGCGGTCACGTTAAAGGTCTTGGCATTCGGTATCAGTTCTAAAGCACCGTAGTCAACTTTGAACCTGACCATCCGAGATGCATTGATCTTCCAGACGACATCTTGTAAGGCGTCGTCAAAGGTTAGGATCGCCTTCTTGGCAACATCAAACTCGGCCGCTCCTCTCCGTTGCTCCAAAACTTGGTAAGCGTAGAAGGCGACGACCATGACGAGGCCGACTGTAACGGCAGTGATTACCACGGCTGAGATGGCGGTTGAAACGGCCTTGTTTTGGCGTAAGAGGGGTATTGACAGTCTCTTCATATGCTCACAAGCTGTGGAACAAGAACGGCTGCAAGCAAGCTGATTAAGACGAGTAGGGCAGAGTGCTTGAATCCGGCTGCTATGGATTCTTCAGCTATCTTACCCGCTACCAGTCCAATCATGTATACGTGGAATATAACTGACACAACGAAAAGGAGAGTGACAGATCCCAGATCGGTGGTCTGACCTCCTGACACGCTCATGCTCACCGTCTTGGAAACAAGCACCAGCATCATAAGCGTAGTTGACATAAGCAAAATCGCAGCGAAATAAGGCACTATTATGTAGGGTCGAGTACTCGCCCTCTTCTCTCTCTCTACATCCTGGGTCATACGGTTGAATTTCGCGAGGGCCTCAATCGTTGAGATGGTTCCGCCTCCCACGTCAATTGTTTCCACAAGCAGGAACATGACGATCTGCGACAACCAACTCTTGGTCTGTTTCAGGAAATCTGTGAAAACTCGCCTCAACGGAACGCCCCAAGAAAGCTCAGAGGCGATATGCTTCAGGTTTTTGCTGAATTCACCGTAGTTGCGCTTTGAAAGGCTTTCGATGCATCTTTCCGGAGATAATCCAGTTTTTCGGACTTCAGTTAAATCCCGCAGAAAGTTTGCTATTCCCTTCTCGACACCCACCTTTTTCTTGATTTCTTTCATGTGAATGACAGCTGGGAGTGCTGTGGAGATAATCAGTAGGATCGCGAATGCCGTAGGTAGATCAACTACGCTTTGAATTGCAGAGAACAGCGGAATTTGA
The DNA here is from genome assembly GCA_020356305.1 of Candidatus Bathyarchaeota archaeon. Next base: position 1,633,962 of record CP070636.1, read on the forward strand.
ACCATGCCCATGAAGCCAGTGAGCAAAAAGAAGACTGCAAGACCAACCATTAAGCAAATGGCGAAGGCTTTGTACGGTTTCCAAAGTGTGATGGGGGTTTTAGGTTGCATGCCATGAGCAAGGTAGATGAAGACGATGGAAAGCATAGGCGCAAAAATATACGTGTACAAGATTATGCCAGAGTAGATTGAGACGCCAGTGCTGTAAATCGATTCAACGCTGAACAAAATGTAGAAACAGAGAGACATAAGGACCATTACAATACTGAATGATTCCAAAAGCATGCCGAGACGTTCAGCGGCAGCCTTAACTCTTGTAGCTCGTTCCTTGAAGATTTCTTGGGTTTTCGTTTCTAGAAAATGCGTGATGTCGCCGCCAATTATGACTGTTGAGGAATACCCTGAAAAGAAATCTCGATAAATGTCTAAAGGATGCGTTTTAGCCGTTTTTTCCAAGGCGGACAGTGGGTCCATACCGAAGACTTCTACGTCTCTAATTACCTCTCCTGCTTCTTTGCGCATTGCAGGCATCAATTCCACATTAGAAAGCCTCTTGATGCTCGTGTACGGTGATGTGCCACCTGTGGCCATCACGGTAACGTAGGCCGCCACGAAGGGCATTTCTCTCTCTAGGGCGCCGGCTCTCTCACCAGCCTTCATAATCGGTGTGATGATAAATGCCACCATGATGTAGAATGGCGTGGGAACCAGAAGAACTAGAGGAATGAATTTGAAAAAATAGAGCAGAACAAGCGCCACGATAGTGACTGGCGTGGTTAGAAAAGCTATGAAAATCATTAAGGAAACATAAGTCTGCGGATAGATTTTCATTCCTGCTTTTCGAAGGTAGTTTTTGAATTCAAAGACGCTCTTCATGAACTTGAGCGCGATGTTTCCAAAGAGGCGATAGGACCAGGCCTCAAGAGTGGTCACTAGCGGCAACTGGCTCCACCCTCCTTCTGTAGAATTCGTCTGGTCTGGAATAATACTCGGTTATGATCCTTGCGACGTCATTGTAACTTCGTATACTGCGTTTTCGCATCCAACCTAACACGTTTTTGCGGCGTTCCATTTCTTCAATTAGGTCCTGTTGACTGACGCCAAGATTTTTCGATAGTTTAGCAAACAGTGCACTTCCATGCAATGAGAAATCAAACGTGTCATCAGCTGGTTTCCACTCAAACATTGTATTGTATTTCTCGTAGTCGGCAATTTCTTCGACCGAGGTCATTCGTCTAAAAGCCTTCATTTCTCCACGCTTTTTCAGGTGGACCCTCTGAATGATACTGATAACGTTCATGAG
>CP070636.1:1635363-1639717 GCA_020356305.1 Candidatus Bathyarchaeota archaeon
TACAGTTAGACGGAGCTTCTGGCGATCGCTGAAAACGATGTTGAAGCATGATTTAATCCATGTAGCCCTCGAAAAAAGTCCTGGGAGACATGGTTACCTCTACGGATTGACACCTAGGGGCAGAGCGAAAGCAGAGGCGGTCTGGGCTGAAGCTAGCATTTTTGTTGAGGAACGGGGGAGGCTCATATAGAGACGAGACTGAAATGCACTTCGCACAACAGTATTTGTGACGAGGCGTTCTCGAATGGTGAAAGAATAAATGTTTTCAAAGCGATGTGAAACTGGTGAAACTCCTTGAAAGTGGTTGCAGCTGACTCGAGTGCAGCCATCTTAGATGACAGTTTCAGACCTCTCCTTATTGTAGCAGCAGCCGCTGTGTTAGTTGAACCTCCCTATAGGAACATCACTTCTTGTTTGGCGGGGCCTATTTTTGCTAAAGTGGAAAAAGGTCATTTTCTGGTTGTTCACGAACTTGAACTCTGTCAACGCCTTCTGAAGGAGGTCAAAGCTGATGAGGTTCATTTAGATATGTCTCTGGGTGCTTTAAGCTTGGAAGCCCTCTCTCTGATTCAGCTTTCCAAAATGAGAGTTTCCAGCAGAGGGCGAAGTCAAATCGCAAAGATTTTGCCCAAAATCAGAAAGATTGCTTCTGACATAAAAAGGGTCTACGGCATCGATGTTCTAGCCATAGGCAAGGAGAGCATTCCAATCAGGATCGCTGAATTGACTTCTGGCGCCTACGCGGTCTTGTATTGCGTTGAGAAAGCGGCAAAAGAAAAGAGCGTGCTGAGACTTGGGTTGCCAGCGAAGTGCAGTGTCAAGGTTGCTGGAAATAAAGTTGAATTACGATCTTTGGTTCCAGCGGAACATGACATTGTAGGCTATGCCGAAGATGACAAGAAGATTTTTGAAAGGGTTCAGATTTCAGAGATGCTAAACCCTCGGGCTAGAGGCTTCAGAGTTTTGGAAATAACGCCTAAGCCGTGAGTGGCTAAACACAAACGTTGGTCTACATCCATTTCAATTTCCAAGATGGGAACCTGTTCAACTGATTCTCTATCTCTGCCTGCGTGCGCGCATGAGAAAGAATCACCGTTTTCTCAAGTCTTCCATAACGATCTTGCCTTTGGGTGTGATTTCCTGAGCTAGGATGCAGCTGAACTTGAAGATGTTTGTTCCTGTGAGCAGCCAACAGTCGGGGGGCAAACCGGCTTTTATGCAGCACTGGCAAAGGAACTCCTCCTCGTCCCATCTCCATTCTAGTGGAACTTGAGGCAAAAGGAGACCCTTGTAGTATCCTTTCTCAACTATCAACCCGTCTTGTCCAACCTTGATCTTTGAGGGATAGTCTTTGGGTTTTTCTACTTCCACAGGTTCAGGAGGAGTCAGCACACTCACCTCAAAGACTATGTGATCAAGCTCTTGTGAGGAGACTGGGCGGAAACGGGGATCGCGCGTTGCAGAGTTGATAGCAGATTCTATGACGGCTCGTGTTAAGGGGGTGGTTGGGTAGGGGAAACCAATGCAGCCTCTCAACTCTTTCCTTTCATGTTCAACTCCTTTCAAGGTGACGAAAACTCCGCAACGCTCCATGAGTTTCTGTGGTACGTCACCGGGTACATCTATTATCGTTCCGCTTTTGAGGTGTTGTTCAACTGCTTTTCGGGCAAGGGCTACGAGGAACTTCCCCTCTTCAGGGGTTAAGTGGAATGACACGTGTCTCTCCTCTTTGAGCATAATCTGTTCAGGTCGTCAACTAGTGCTTCTAATTGACGGTTTAGTATTTTTTCGCGCGGGCCAGTGGAAAGATTGTTTGAACTTGGATTTCAGAGGAACACCTTGTCCAAAAGCCATAGATGGCGACTTCTCTGTGTGCTATGGATACACTTCCGCAGCGACTTCTCCATTCTCGATAGAGCGCAAATTTTTTCTGCGTGTGCATTCAAGCTAAGTGCGACCAAGATGAGACTTGAGCCTCAGAGCAAAATCATCGATATCACCGGCATTGACAAACATCAGAAATATCTTCACAGGTGTTTGGCAGGTCCATTCAGGCAATACAAAAAAAGAACAGAATACCTGAAAAAAGCTATCCCCAAAGGTTTTCACAAGAAGCTGTTGATTTTCAAAGGCAACATTGTTGGCCAAATAGAGTATTCGCCTGCAAAAATGTCCTATTACCCAATAGTGGGCGACAAAATAATCGTAATGAATTGCATTTGGGTTTTGAAAAAAGCAAGAGGACACAATTTCGGAAAACAGCTCTTAGACGACATGATAAGAAGCGAAAAAAACACAGCTGGATTCGCAACTATAGCCCTGGAAGGTCATTGGAGCCCATGGTTCAAGAAGTCGGAAATGGAACAACTAGGCTTCAAACCCTTAGACTCAATTGAAGTAGTACACAAGACAAAACACAAAGGACAATTCTTCAGAATATACCTAATGTGGATGCCCATCACCAAAGACGCAAAACCGCCAGTGTGGAATCAGCAAATACTCTTAGAAGGCATAACATCCTGCATCTTGCATCCGCTGTACCGTCCACAAACATGTGAGCAAGAACAAATCTTCCAACGACATCAAGACGCACGAGAGAAGTCCTGAGTGAACGAAAATGGCTGCTGTTATGGAATCCGTCTAGAATTTTATGGATTCTTCTTGGATTCCCTTGTTGGTTATTAGGAGAAAGTCGATGCCCTCGCCGCTCATGATGTCTCGGCTCACCGCTGCCTTCACAGCTCGCACAACGAGATCCTTCGCATTTTCAATGCTCATGTTTTCTTTGTATCCTTCTTCTAGAACTCCAACAGCAATCTCGGCTCCGGAGCCAACCGCGGCGTACTTGTCAGGTATAACTGATCCCAATATATCTAACACATAAATCGAGGCTCCATCCTCGTCCATCCCGCCCACAATCGTCTGGGTTATCAATGGAACAAGCCTCCGGCTGAAAAGGAGATTAGACATAACTTTGGCTGCAGACTTGACAGGCATGGGTCTTCCAGCGTCCAGTCTGAAAAGTTTGGAGTAAGCCTCCACCTCTCGAATCAGAATCTGCATGTCAGAGACCAAACCCGCGCACGCTGCACCGATTCTTTTGGTTATCTTGAAAACTTTCTTCCCAACTCTGCTCATAACAAAAGAGCCGTAAGAGACCCTTTTCTCAGAGGCTAGGATTACCCCGTCAGAGCAGACTACGCCTACCGTAGTAGCTCCTGGAACATACAGATACTGCCGTTGTGCTTGTTCGTGCAAGTTCTTTCCTCCAGTTCCATGGACTAGTGTGTTGAGACACTATTAAATTTAACCTTTATAGGCATTTACCAAATAGAGCACCGTATGTTTTGAGGCACAGTGACAGAAACCTCTGGAATCCTTCGAAAAAGACCGTTGAAAACACGTCAATTTTGATCGCCTCCTGTGCACTAAACTTCTGCAGGCGGGCATTCTAGCATTGTTGAAAAATTTAAATAATTACCTTCCCTCACTAGAGAAGTTGTTACCGCCCGAAAAAGCATGCATGCATGAATTCTTGTTCTTTTTCCCTGCGAAACGCCTCGGGAAAGACTGAATAAGGATAAAGATAAGTCTTCGAACACGATATGCACATTAAGTCTTTGGAGGAGAAACAGGCCATGGAGAAGCGTGGAGTTTTCGTAGGAAGGTTTCAGCCCTTTCACATGGGGCACCTAACTGCCGTTAAAGGTGTTCTGGAAAAGCTTGATGAACTGGTGATCGTGGTAGGTAGCTCCCAGTACAGCCACAGGCTAGACAACCCATTTACTGCAGGCGAACGCATCGCCATGTTCCGTGGAGCACTGAAAGAAGAAGGAATCTCACCGTCACGATTCTGGATTATTCCCGTGCCAGATGTACATGTACACATGACTTGGGTCTCTCAGGTTGTGGGTTATATCCCAAAGTTCAGTGTCGTTTACACAAATGACCCCCTTACCTCTCGACTTTTCATCGAAGCCGGCTACCAAGTTAAACCAGTGCCTTTTCACAGGCGAGAGCTCTATTCAGCTACCGAGATACGAAAAAGAATGTTGAATGGGAAAAATTGGGAAGAACTTCTTCCAAGCAGTGTTGTTCAGTTTGTCAAGGAGATCAATGGTGTGGAGCGATTGCGGGACTTGGCGAAGACTGACGTCGTCTAACCCTTTAGCAAGGTTCTCTTGGGATGGAGTAGCTTTGCTCAAATTCACGCTCATCGCAGCGTTGACCGTCATGAATGTTATGGCCGCTCTTTCAACGTCGGTGATTGGCGGCGACTTTCTATTGCCGTTTTTATCCGTGGCGTGCTGCTTCCTTTTCTGGGCAAAATGTTTCTTCTCTGAGTGTTTGCACA
>CP070636.1:1639817-1642483 GCA_020356305.1 Candidatus Bathyarchaeota archaeon
ACATAGAGCAGAAGTTCTTCTCACTCCTAAGCGGAGGAAACATGTTTCACGTGTGGCTTGGACAAAAATCTCCGGACCCGGAGGCGCTCTATAAACTAACTCGACGAATCGCCACCAAAACCAACGTAGGCTACTTTGCGTACACAAAGGACCTAACGATCTGCAACAGCTGCGGAAGAGTAACAGGCGGCGTCAATAAACAATGTCCCAATTGCAGTTCTCCTGATGTAGAATGGTGGTCGCGAGTAACAGGCTACTATCAAGCAGTCAGCGGATGGAATGAAGCGAAAAAGAAAGAGCTATTTGATAGGTATAGGATTGCGTCGTAGACAGAGTTATTCTATTTCGCCCAGGACGAGTCCTAGAAGTGCCATCCTGGTGACTACGCCATTCCAAACTTGCTGAAAATATCGAGCGTGAGGTGTTTCGTCCACTTCGGCGGCGATTTCTCCAACCCTCGGAAGCGGGTGCAAGATAGTCATGTCTTTCTTAGCGTTTTTCAGCGTCTCAAGGTCAATTTTGTAGACGCCCTTAACCTTCGCGTACTCAGCTAAGTCTGGAAAACGTTCCTTCTGAATCCTTGTCACATAGAGTATGTCCAGTTCCGGTAGAATCTTCTCAATTGCAGTTGGCTGCGTAACCTCTATTCTTTTCTTGATGACTTCCAAAACCTCCTTCCGCATCCGCAGAGATTCAGGTGAGACCAAGTGCAATCTCACATTATAGAGCGAAAGCGCGTACGCGAGGGAATGAACTGTGCGTCCGTAACGCAGGTCACCCATCAAAGCGATATTCAGCCGGTCAATTCGTCCCTTTTCCTTCACAATGGTGTACAAATCTAAGAGCGCCTGTGTCGGATGTTCTTCGGCGCCCGACCCACCGTTAATGATCGGAACCGCTGCGAATTCGGCGGCGAGTCGAGCAGCTCCTTCCAAAGGATGTCGCAAAACAATGACATCCACATAACTTTCCACAACTCTGACAGTGTCGGCGAGGTTTTCGCCCTTTTTCACTGAGGCTATCTCCGCCTGTGCAAACCCTATTGTGGACCCTCCAATCTTGTGCATAGCCGCCTCGAAGCTCAGTCGAGTTCGCGTGCTAGGCTCGTAAAACAGGGTGGCAAGTATCTTTCTTTGAAGCATGTCAGAACCGCTTTGCCCAATTGACTCCATAGCAGCGGCCATTTTCAAGATATAATCGATTTCCTCACGAGTGAAATCTTTTATGGAGATTATGTCTCTTCCCTTAAATTTCAACCTTGGCACCAAAGAAACTTTCATGGAGGCTAAATAACTTTTTTCGTCCGCGCGCGAATGGCATCTCAAGTTCTCCATACGCCAGTTTTCGAGATTACCAGATTCAGTAGCTCTTTAGATGAGAACCGAACTATCCAGGTTGCCGCTCGCGCAGGGAGAACAATTTTGGCAAGTCATAAATACTCTTTGCAAGCCTCTAAATACTGGTTCGGGGGACCGTTGAGATGGCTGAGAAGACCCTTCGGGTGTCAAAGATTAAAGACGGTACAGTGATTGATCACATCACATCTGGCCACGCTCTTGACGTAGTAAAGATTCTTGGAATCACCGGTCGCACGGGAGGCATTGTGACTGTAGCAATGAACGTTCCGAGCAAAAAACTTGAAGTGAAAGACATGGTAAAGGTGGAGGGAAGAGAACTCGATTCAAAAGAGGTGGATAAAATAGCTTTGTTGGCTCCCCGCGCTGCCATCAACATAATTCGGGATTATAAGGTTGTGGAAAAACAACGGGTTAAGTTACCTTCTGTTATACGTGGTATAGTCAAATGTGCAAACCCCGCTTGCGTGTCGAACAGTACTGAGCCGATACAGCCCACATTTTATGTGGAACGTCAGGAACCGCTTCGCCTGAAGTGCCATTACTGTGGCTACATCATGGAAAAACAGGATGTGCTCAAACAGTTCTGACGCTGAATCAATTCTACGCGTAGAAACGCCGTTGCAAGAATTCGCTTAGCTTTTTGCTTGAAGGAGAAGTATAGCTTTTGCAAGGTCTCCATCTGTCTCTTCAAGGGCTTGTCGCGCATCTTCCATGCTTCTGCCTGTCTGGTCTGCAACGAGTTTAACGTCTTCATCTGGAATTTCTGTCTTTTTTTCAATTTTTTTCTCGACAACTTGTCCTGTTACCTGAAAGATTTTCTGACCATGAAGGTCAAGTACAGTGACCTCCGGATTCTCCACGATTATTTCTTTTCTGCTGCTTCGGATGATTACCTCTTCGACGTCAGATATTCCTTCCATGCTGAGTCCCATGCGTTGCATCATTCGTTTTGCTTCTCGAGGGCTCACTTTTCTTCTCAACGTGGTTCTCCTCGTCTACTATACTCTCGGTGTTTCCTTCTTAACTTCTTCTGCCAAACCGTGCCGTATTCGCACGGCCACGCCTCTTTTGAACGCCTTCATCTCTTTTCCAGTTAGCAATGCTCTTCCCACTGCTATGACTTTGTTGTCTTGGTTTGTAACGATCACTTCCTCTTGAGGGCGAATATCTTTGTCAGCGTCCATCACGTGCTTTGCGAAGACGCTCTTGCCCCTTCTGACAAACGGTTCAGCTTCTGCTGCAACCTTGATCCACAGCCTTGGAGCTTTTGCGCCTTCAAACATTCTTCTGGCTCCCGTAATAGTTAAA
>CP070636.1:1642583-1646077 GCA_020356305.1 Candidatus Bathyarchaeota archaeon
CGGCAAAGGCTGAAATAACCCCGGAAAGAATCATTGTAGGCGAGTTTGTGGACATTGAGAAGCCCTCTTATGGAAGGCTACTCCGTAAGATGAGGAATCAAGTTCAAAAGAAAATGAGGAAGAGAAAATAGGATGCGGCTTGAAATCCGAGTGGCAGGCTTCGGCGGACAAGGCATAGTACGCGCTGGATTGATGCTAGCGATGGCCGCTTGCATCCATGGTGGCAAGAACGCGGTTCAAACTCAGTCCTACGGTCCCGAGTCGAGGGGTGGTGCATGCAGATCCGAAGTTGTGATTTCCGACGAAGAAATCGATTTCCCAAAGGTCCTTGAAGCAGACGTCTTGATCGCCATGTCGCAGCAAGCCTACAACACATACGAGGACACAGTGAAGAAGGGCGGAACAATTCTTCTGGACCCTGACTTAGTGCAAAAGCAGAAGGCTCACTTGCATGCTCGAGTTTTCCGCGTGCCTGCAACGAGGATCGCTGAAGAACTTGGGAAAACAATAGTTGCGAATGTTGTTATGTTGGGTGCTTTTGCCTCTACAACCCGCTTGATGAGCGCTGAAACACTCAAACAATCCGTACTTGAAAATGTTCCTGGGGGAAGCGAAAAAATGAACTCAGCGGCTTTTGAAAAGGGTTACAACTATGGGAAGACTCTCCTGAGAAAAAAAGCTCAAGAATAGATTACTCGCATGCGCGCATATTTGTCTCAACCAGCATTGTCAGAAGGGTTCTAGGACAAAACCAAATAAGAGAGGCGCGCGCAAAATACGTGAATAGTCCTTTACTCAACGTGTAGATCTTCAGCCCGCTACTCCTGTTAGCACAAACATGAACATTGATGAGTTTTCAGGGTTTTGATTTCGTTTGGTTTAAAGGTATAATTTCACCTTCTAATTACTAGAAGAGACAAATGGGGGTCATACGATGTTCTCTGTTGTCTACAAAACCGTTAGGATTCGACGCAGCGTACATAGGTATTTGTCAAAAGATGTTGCTGACGACGTTCTTTGGCGAGTTCTAGACGCAGCCAGATGGGCTCCGTCAGCGCATAATGCGCAACCTTGGCGTTTTGTCGTGATCAAGGATCCCGCCGTCAAACTGAAACTCGCAGAAGCTATGGCGAAGGAGTGGGATAAGAATATGGATGAGGATAGCGTTCCGTTGAATGATCGTAACCGCCTCATTAGAGCTTCGATTGAACAGTTTACACATCCACCAACCCTTATTATTGTATGTTTAACTATGGAGGATATGGACATGTATCTGGATAAACGGAGGCAGATGGCCGAATATGTGATGGCTATTCAGAGCGTAGCAGCTGGGATTCAAAACTTGCTTTTGGCAGCCGACGCAGAAGGCCTAGGCACTTGCTGGTTCTGTGCTCCATTATTTTGTCCGGAAACGGTTAGAGAGACGTTAGATATCCCTGAACAAATCACACCTCAAGCGTTAGTCACGCTGGGGTATCCAGCTGAAGAGCCGAAGGCTCCTCCAAGGAAACCTTTGGAGAAAGTGGTATTCAAAAAGTATTAAGGGTGTAGTGGATGATCACAGCCCTCGCGGGAGGTGTTGGAGCCGCAAGATTTCTTCAAGGACTGATCAGATTAGTCCCGGAGGAAAAACTAACAGTGATCGTCAACACAGGTGATGATATCGAGCTTTGCGGTTTGCACATCTCTCCGGATCTTGATATAGTTATGTACACGTTGGCCGGAATTGTTAATGAGGAAAAGGGGTGGGGCATTAGAGATGACACCTTCCATTGCCTGAAAATGCTCCGAGATTACGGGCACGAAACATGGTTCAAGCTAGGTGACAAGGATCTAGCCACTCATATCCATAGAACCTACCTTTTAAAAAGCGGTCTTAAACTCTCCCAAGTTACCAGCAGACTCTGTCAGGCTCTAGAACTGAGAGTGAAGATCCTTCCAATGACCGATGAAAAACTTCAAACAATGATTACGACGGACAAGGAAAGAATGCATTTCCAAGAGTACCTCGTTAAGCGAGGTGCCCAAGACAAAGTGCTCGACGTTGAGCTTGAAGGGGCTGAGAGGGCTCCTCCAGCTCCAGGTGTCCTTAGTTCGATTCTAAATTCTGAAGCTGTTATCGTCGCTTCTAGCAACCCAATTGTAAGCATAGGCACCATTCTTTCCCTCGAGGGGGTTAGAGATGTACTGAAGGAGACCAAAGCACAGGTGATTGCAATAAGCCCGATAGTCGGCGGCGCCCCAATCAAGGGACCTGCCGACAAGTTGATGCAGGGTTTAGGGTTAGAAGTTTCCGCTTACGGAGTTGCCACCTTATACAAAGATTTCCTTGACACCTTCGTTATAGACCTCATAGACAAAACACAAAAATCACGGATCGAGACTCTAGGACTCCACGTAGTCGTAACCAACACTGTTATGAAGAGCTTGCGAGACAAGGTTCAGCTGGCTGAAGTGGTGTTGAATCAAATAGCGAAAACCTCACAGTTTACATGTTGAACCAGAAAACATAGTGGCAGAATTGCACCCTGGTGAGTGCGTGTGCAGGTGGATAGATTCCTATGCCGGTTTTTGTGATCATTCCGATGAAAACGCTTCTAGAATCAAAGACGAGGCTCTCGATCGTTCTTGAGCCACAAGAACGCAAAACCTTGACCTTAACGATGCTCGAAGATGTTCTAAAGGCAGTACAATCCTCGAAGGCCTACCAAACCGTTGTCGTAACCTCTGATTTAACCGTTCAAGAGCTAACAGATAATTTTGGAGTTACCTATCTTCCAGAAAAAAAGCAAGGACTAAACCAGGCAGTTAAGCAGGCCACACACTGGTGTATCCGGAATGACGCAGAAGCGGTTCTAGTTCTTCCCGCGGACATTCCACTATTAACACCAGAGGATGTGAACCAAATAATTCAACAGGGGTCTGAAGAAATCTCCATAGTCCTTGCTCCTTCTCAGAGCGGCGGAACCAACGCTCTCCTACAAAAGCCGCCGAACCTGATGCCAACGTATTTTGGATCAGATAGTTTTAGGAGACATTTTGCCGAAGCAGCTCACAAGGGAATTCCCGCCAAAGTCTACCGATCTCAGAGAGTAGCTATGGATATCGACTCTCTAAGGGATTTAGAAAACTTACTCAAGATCAAGAGGCAAACTGCATCTCATCGATTTTTGAAACAAATAGGATTGAATATGCGCTTGGCACTCGCATTCAAACACCTATGAGAAATCCATGTTTCGTCACAAAAAGTTGCGACAAAAGTGTGACAAGCTTGCGATTAAAGCCTGCAAGCATCAAAATGAAAAGCTGTGATAAGTGTGCATACGCACAATATGTGCTTCAGACGAGACAAAAAGCACTTTGTAGCTCTCATGAACCCAAATCAAGCATACCCACTTTTTGCGAGTTTCTGACTATGAAGGTATATTTTAATGAAGGTATTAGAGAGAACACTTAACACACGACTGGACGGTTTGCCCCATTGGATGCAAAGG
>CP070636.1:1646177-1651890 GCA_020356305.1 Candidatus Bathyarchaeota archaeon
TATCTAACTCTGATGTTTCTCCCAAAATACAGATCAATTTGTTGAGTCGTACGTTTGAGCGCGCGTTTGTTTCATTACTTGACTATTGTTTGGCCTTCCCTTTCCTTTGCTGTGCCGTCTTCGCCGCCTTGTTTGCCCCAGTAAACGTCGACAATCCCACAATTTCCCCTTTCACAGTATCCATAGGAATCGCAAACACAATCGTGTTACTCTGGTCAAAACTAATATCTTCCAAACTCGACAATGTACGCAAATACATCGCCCGATTGCCCATCTTGCTCACCGCCTTCTGCAAGTTTTTGGCTGCCGTCAACTCACCCTCACTCTTAATAATCACCGCCCGCTTCTCCCGCTCGGCCTCAGCCTGCCGCGCAATCACCCGCTTCATATCCTCAGGCAACTCCATAGTCTGTAAATTCACTGAAATAATATCTACACCCCAATCCTTTGTTCCCTTCTCCACAATCTTCGCAATCTTATCCGCAATCTCATCCCGCCGTACCAATAACTCATCTAACTCTACATCTCCAACCACATCCCGCATCGTCGTCTGTGCATACTTCATCACGCTGTTCCACACATTCTGAATGTTAACAAGGCTATCCTTGGTATTCACCACTTTCATGAACACAACCGCGTCAACACTCACACTGATGTTATCCTTAGTCATAACTTCCTGTCGCGAAATATCCAAAGTAATAATTCGCTTATCCTGCTTCAGAAAACTCTCCGCAAATGGCCACTTAAAGAAAAAACCAGGCCCCGCAACCCTCTGTAACTTCCCGAAACGCATGACGATCGCTTCCTCCCACTCCTTGTTAATCGCCACAGTAAACGGCAAAAACACCACTGAAACGAAGGCAACGATGCCAAACAAAAAAGACAACACGTATTCCTGTGGCTTCGCCTCTGGATGGGGAAAAGCAAGAATGGTCAACACCAGAAATGTCAGAAACAACACCAAGAAAAGTGCGAATGGAGCAGGAGAACCCGAATACTCTTCACCTTTCCTCGCCACATCAGCCTCCACAGTTCTACCCAATCCCAAATCACCTCTTTCATTCAACTTTACCACTACCCACACAAACTATTTCTGTCTTTTCATGGCGCGCGCATGGGATAAAGCTTAATTCTAACTACATTCTGAGGTGTATAGGGGAACAGAAAGCAGTTGAATGAGTTTTTAACTCGTATCTTATTCCCCAATAAGAGAAATCTGCTTTTCTGTTTCCCCTATTCCTAAAATAAGCTTATTTTAGGCTTTTTTGAGAGGTAGATTTTTAAGAAAGTATGTATGCATGCATACCTGGAATCGGAGACAGAAAAGGGACAAAGGGTGATTTGTTCTAAGAGTTAGTATTATAGGTAAGCGTTCAACTTTAAATGTGGGAGGATTATATGACGAGTAGAGTCAAAGAGGTTGTGATGAAACGAACTTACGGGATTACAATTGTGTTCTTAGTTGCCGGGCTGGTGGTGGGTTATGTGGTAGGCTTTGGTGTCTATCAGCCGCAAATCTCCGGGTTGCAGGGCAATGTTTCTGGGCTAAATGACCAGATCACTGATCTACAGGGTCAGATTTCAGCTCTGGAGGCAAATGTAACTCACTTGGAAAGTTGGACGTCTGCATGCACATGGATGACTTCTGTTCAAGAAATCTGTGAAGACCCAGAAAGCTTTTACGACTATCGGGTATACGTCCGAGGATGCATTTTAAGTAACTTAGTTATGTCGGGATATGGATATTACTTGTATGACTTAGGTAGCGACCCAGACATATCTCCACGCGTTCCTTTAGTGCCGGCAGAAGGATTGTTCAACGAGTCTGAGATGCAGCCTTATGTTCGCTACGAGTTCAGAAAAGATGTTGGCAATTTTGTGGTAGAGGAGATAAACGACGTAAATGTAGGGATCACGGGTGTTGTGCGTTACAAGCGTGTTCCAGACGATTTGTGGTTTCGTCTAGAAATTGAAAAGATAGAGGCGTTATGCGCGCGCATTGATTGGACTTGTTCCCTTCGCTTCCATAACGAGACCTTTATTGTGACTCTAGATGTTAATCTTGCGGACGGCATGAATCGAGACGAAGCAGTAAAAGTTGCCACTAGAGTATTTAACGTCACCATAGGGCACGGGACACATCATTTTAGGTCAGCGAAGGAAGATGAAAAGGGAATTTGGACAATAGAGCTCACTTGGGGATATTCCATTCAGGACCTCGGACACTGGTTTGAAGCCGTCATAGACCCATTCAACCAAACTGTCGTTTATGATAGATGCAAGTGAAATGCGTGCGCTTGTCCATTTTTTGGAACTGGATGTACTCAGAATTGGAATGCATGCATGCATTTCGCCGAGTTTCTCCAAGAGATTTGATGCTGAAGTAAATTCCAACGAGCGAATCGACCACGAAAGAAAGCTCTTTGACTATGCTAATTGGCACCGTGAAAGTGTACCATGGGGGGTCGCCTGGACTCGCAAATAGCCCGCCCAAACCAAGCACAAGCAGAATTACGCCTAAAACGTAGGCTGCCTTCATCCTCTTGACATAAAGCGGCACAAGAATCCAAGCGATAAGGGTCATTACTGCAAATATTTCCAAGGCAAAGGTTGACTGCAATCCCATGTCGATAGCTATTATCATGGACAAGAGAGCCCAAACCGCTGCAAAGGTCACAGTCACAACTGCCCCTTTTTGATTGCGACTATACTTTGAAGGCATTTCTTCCATCTCATTTTTCTTTCTAGCTGCGAATGAATTTTAACTTTCTGGGTTGCTTCGTTGGGTCAAATTTCAATCCATCCAACCAACCCAAATGCGCGCGCGGATTCATCCACCTATTTTAACTTCAAGTCCATAACCTTTTATTGATTTCAAACTTTGGCTCAACACTTCATCTGACGGTTTCTCGAACACCTTTGCTCCCTTGCCCAACCTTCTGGCTTTTTCGACTCCAAGCTTATGGTATGGAAGCACATCAATTCCTTTCACGCTTCTTAGTCTGGAGACTAATTTGCACATGGCGCGGATATTTTCGTTGTCGTTATTGATGTGGGGAATTAGAGGAAAACGTATGATTATGGTATTGCCAAGTGTGTCGAGCGCTTCCAGATTCTCTAGAATCTGTTTGTTGCCAACTCCGGTATACCGCTTGTGTTTGTCATTGTTCATTATTTTTAAATCGTAAAGAAGCAAATCGACATTTTTGCTTATGTTCGTCAAAACATCTCGTTCTGCATAACCACTGGTATCTAGTGCGGTATGAATGCCCTTCTCCTTGCATGTCCTTAGGAAAGCGTGTAAGAAAACAGGTTGAACAAGGGGTTCGCCTCCAGACACAGTTATGCCACCACCCGACCTTTCGTAAAATGGCATGTCTCTTTCGACTTCCAGCATCAACCCTTTTACTGAAACCATTTGACCTACAATCTCTCTTGCATTTGCAGGGCATCTTTCCGCGCAAACACCGCATACTTTGCACTTGTCACGGTCTGTAGTTATCGAATTGTGCAAGATCGAAATCGCAGAGCTAGGGCAAGCTGAAATGCACATCTGACATCCTATACATCTACTTGGCCAAAGCATGAGTTCCGCATCTGAAAGCCGACCTTCAGGGTTATGGCACCACTGACAGGAGAGAGAGCATCCTTTGAAGAATACTGTGGTACGTATGCCCGGGCCATCATGGATGGCATACCTTTTGATATCAAAGATCAATCCAGCAGCAGCCAATGGATATTACGATCCGTGTTCTGTTCTTGATATTATTTCATCTTGAAGTTCTTTGCTTAGACCCACAAAATAGTCGCTATAGCCGGCAACACGCACCAAGAGATTTCTGTAGTTTTGCGGGTGATCTTGCGCATCACGTAGCGTATCCGTGCCGATAATATTGAACTGGATATGGTGACCACCCAGTTTGAAAAAGGTTCGTACAAGGTGAACCACTTTTTTCACATCGTCCTCAGTTTTTAGAGCTTGTGGAGAGAATTTCATATTTAGGAGAGTCCCTCCTGTTTTCGTATGATCCCATTTAGATACCGATTTGATGACAGCGGTGGGACCATGCGTATCTGCGCCCTGACTTGGTGAGACGCCTTCAGATAGAGGTTCACCAGCCTTCCTACCGTTAGGTGTGGCGCCACATGATTTCCCGAAGTAAATGTGAACCGTTGTAGGGAGCAAGTTTATCCTATATTGGCCCTCTCTCGTGTTGGGCCGTCCATCCAAGATCTTGAAGTAGCTGTCAACCAACTTTCTCGCAATACTATCAGCACGGTCGTCGTCGTTGCCGTATTTCGGGGATTTGTTTAGTAGTAGCTGGCGTACTATCTCATACTTGTTTCTGAAGTTGTGTCTACATGCCTTCAAAAGCTCTTCGAGATTGAGGGATTCTTTATCAAAGACATGATACCTGATTGAGGCGAGACAGTCAGTTAGAGTGCCAAGTCCTGTTCCTTGTATGTAACTTGTGTTGTATCTCGCGCCCCCGTTGTGATAATCCTTCCCCGTCTCCATGCAATCGTCAATGAGGATTGATTGGAATGGTACGGGCATATATCTTGCGAAAATTCTTTCTATTATGTTGTTGCCCGTTATTTTGAGATCCACAAAATACTTCATCTGTTTATTGTATGCCTCTAAAAGCTCGTCTAAGGACTGGAAATCAGTGGGATCTCCAGTTTCTACGCCGATTTTCTCTCGGGTTTCGGGATCAGTACCTCTATTCAATGCGATTTCAAAGATTTTCACCCAATTCAAGTAGCCTGTTAGAACAGTAGTTTCTTTTCCAAAAGCACTGATGGTCACGCACCCACTGGGGCCCCCTAACCGTGCTTCTTCGATGCTCTTGCCTTGGCGCAGCTGTTCTTGTATTATGATATCGGTGTTGAAGATCGAAGGTTTCGGGTGGCCAGTTCTAATGATTTCCAAAGCCTTTTCTAGGAATTTGTCGGGGTTTGTGCTGCTTATTTGAACGCAGGTGTTTGGCTGCATCACTCGAAGCTCGTTCTCAACTTCCAATGCCAAATAAGAAAGCTCGTTCACGGCATCGTTGCCGTATTTGTCAACTCCTCCTAAGTTGAGTGTGGCAAAGTCTTGGTAGGTGGCGCTCTGTTCCATTGTTACATCCACCTTTGGCGGCGCTGGTTGATTGTTGAATTTTATCCAGAAGCATTTCAGTAGTTCCTTTGCTTCCTCTCTCGTCAATCTTTCTTCATCAATGTCACTCTTGTAGAATGGGTATAAGTTGATGTCCAGCCTTCCCGGGTTGAAGGAATCCCACGTGTTAGTCTCCAATGTAACACAAAGATGAACGAACCAATACATTTGCAGTGCCTCCCAGAAGGTCTTGGGAGCGTGAGCTGGAACCCTGCTGCAATTCTCCGCGATTTTCTCAAGTTCTCTTCTCCTCTGGGCATCAGCCTCCTTTTTGGCGATTTCCTTTGCCAGTTCGGTGTGCCTTAGTGCAAAATCCATGATGGAGTCGCAGCATATTTCCATGGCCAGGAGCTCTTCATTTTTGTCATAAGCTTCGGGGTCATCTACAAAATCTAGCTTTCTACGCCGCTCTCGTATCTTCTTCTTGAAGTCAGTGAATCCCATACGGTATGTTTTGTCATCCATAATAGCGTGTCCTGGGGCTCTCTGTTCCATGAATTCGGTGAAAACACCGGCTTCAAAGGCCCTCTTCCAGTCCGCTGGCATTGCATG
>CP070636.1:1651990-1663326 GCA_020356305.1 Candidatus Bathyarchaeota archaeon
AAACCAAGGTCATTGTCGTGGAGCCTACCTTTCCCCTCTACACCTATTTCACACAACTCTATGGAGGAAACAAAGTTACGGCCTTGCTTAGACCCGACTTTAGATTGGATGTTGACACGATACTCGAGAACAGTGGCAGAGAGCCTTCGCTACTCATTGTTTGCTCTCCAAATAATCCCACCGGCAACCAATTTGCAAGAAGCAGCCTCGAAAAAGTGGCGCGCGAGTTCAACGGTCTCGTTGTTGTAGATGAAGCCTATGTTGACTTCGCCAAGTATTCGGTTATCAATTGGACGAGAGACACCGACAATCTCATTGTCTTGAGAACTTTCTCCAAAGCTTTCGGCCTAGCTGCCATTCGCCTAGGATTCGCTGTTTCCAACAGCTCGGTAATAGAGCACATTAAACGAGTAACCCCACCCTTCAACGTCGACATCATCGCTCAACGACTCATCACACTAGCTCTGCAAAACTGGGACTACTTTAAGCAACAGATTGAATACATCATCAGAGAACGCGAATGGTTGACAAACGCTTTGGCCAAGATCGAGGGTGTGGTTCCCTATGCATCCGACGCAAGCTTCATTTTGTTCAGAGTAACAAAGAAAGGGCTATGCTCCTCCGCCGTAAAGGAAGAATTGAGAAGCAGGAACGTTTTCGTAAAGGACAAAGGATCCGCTCCGCTCTTGGAGAACTGCATACGAGTAAGCATCGGAACACACGACATGAACAAAGCCTTCGTTTCAGCTCTGAAAGTCGTCTTGGAGGAATAATCAATGTCTTACCAATGCTTGAATGAGGAAAGGAAGATATTCGTCAAAGAGGAATCAGCGAAGGACATCCATAATCTTGCAAGAATCATTTTCGACTTTGATGGGGTTCTAGTCTACGTTGTGCAATCTTACTACGAGAACATTCGAAAGGTTGTGGACTACTACTTCCTTGAAATTCTTGGACTGGAAGGGAAGAGGCGGGAACTCGTCACTTTCAGGGACATCCAAGATTTCAAAGATACAGGGCTCTACAACAACGACTGGACCTTGACACACGCCATCGTCATTTACTACCTGACCATATTAATCGGAAAACTTCGACAGAAACGTGTTCTAGACGGTTTCCTAAAGCAATACAGCGACATACAATTCTCAGATGTGAACAGTTTCGTCCAAACACTCCGCAGAGTAGGAGGCTACTGTAGGCGCCACGGAGTAAACGCAACAGAACTCGCTGGCATGAAAAAAGATTGCATATTGGGCATTGAATCACTGTTGGCACAAGTTAGGACAAAGAATCAACCGTTTGAAGCTGTTCTTACAGGCGCCCTTCCACGCGCTGAACGCTCACAAATGCGACTGGTCAAAGAAATGGTTCCATACATTGTTGAGAAACCTGACTTGGTGAAGCGTTTGTTCGAAGAGTCGTATTTAGGTGGAGCGCTGTTCAAAAAGTTTCACAGCATCTCGCCCTTTTTCAACTTCAAAGAGTGCTTCTTGGATAAGGAGGAATTTATACCAACAGTAGAGACGCTTCGCAAGCTTCACTCCGGATTTGGAAAACTAGCGATATACTCCGAAAAACCTCGAAGTCAGGCGATGTATCTTCTAAAGAAGAATAGCCTCCCACAGTACTTTGACGAGAATGAACTCATTTTTCTCGAAGACCTAATCAAATCAGAAAATGAACAGCTTGGCAAGCCAAACCCAAAAGTTCTTGTTGAAATGGTTGAGAAAAGTGCAGGGAATGTTGACAAAGTTGCATACATAGGAGATACGATCGCAGACGCGCTTTTGGTGAAGAACGCTCGTTTGAAGGGCTTATCTAACCTGTTATTTCTGGGCGTTCTCTCTTCGTCAAGGTATCCAGACCGACTTCTTTTCCAGTTTATGAATCACGAGGCTGATGCTACTATGACGGATGTAAACGACATTCCATATCTGTACGCTATTCTAGGGGGAGAAATTTGAAATGAGAGAAACGAGAGTGGAGAGAAAGACAACTGAGGTCAAAATAGTTGTAGAGTTGAACGTTGACGGAAAGGGAAAAGGAAACGTCAAAACTGGCATCAAATTTCTGGACCACCTCCTTACAACCCTCGCGAAGCACTCCCTCTTCGATCTAACAGTGAGGGCCGAGGGAGAGTTGAAGCACCATGTGTGCGAAGACGTCGCTCTAGCAATTGGAAAGTCGCTGAATCAAGCTTTAGCGGACAAGAAAGGCATCAGAAGGTTTGGCTCGGCTTTTGTTCCGATGGACGACTCTCTAGCACGGGCTGTGGTAGACCTAGGTGGAAGACCTTACTCCAACTTGGACCTCAAACTTAGTCGCGCCAAAATCGAAGACTTGAAAACCGAGGACATTAGGCACTTTCTCGCTTCCTTTGCTCAAGCCTCCACGTTGAGCCTGCACCTAGCTGTTCTCTATGGCACCAACGAGCACCACAAGATTGAGGCTGCAATAAAGGCCTTGGCAGTCGCGCTGAAGAAAGCTGTGACAAAAGAGTCAAGAATAGCCGGCAAAGTCCCCAGCGCAAAAGGAGTGCTGTAACAAAGTGCTTGTCATACCAGCTGTTGACCTAATGCAGGGAAAATGTGTTCGCCTCGTCACAGGCGATCCAAACAAAATGAAAGTTTACTTCGACAACCCTACAGAGGCAGCTAATCGATGGGCAGATCAAGGGGCTCACCTTATCCACCTAGTAGACCTCGACGCCGCCATCGGCACGGGACAGAACATCGAGGCCATCGGAAAGATCATTGGAAAAGTTTCAGTGAAGACACAGGTCGGCGGCGGAATTAGAACTCTCGAGAAAGCTGAGAAACTGGTGAGGTTGGGAGCTTCCAGAGTGATCTTTGGAACAGCCTGCATCTCTAACTCAGCATTGCTAGCAGAGGCGGTTGAACGGTTTGGGTCGGAGCGAGTCGCCGCCGCTGTAGACACAACAAGAAAAGGTGAAGTGACGTTTCACGGCTGGACAGCCAAATCAGAAGTCGATTACTTGGAGCTAGTTCGTTCTGTTGAGCTCATGGGAACTGGAACGATAATCTTTACAGCAGTGAGTGTGGATGGAACTTTGAAAGGACCACCTGTTGACCAGATTCGGAGAATTGTGGGTGCTGTTAAGATCCCAGTCGTTGCCTCTGGCGGCATAGGAAGTCTAGAGGACTTGGTGCACGTAGCTCGAACTGGTGTGAAAGGAGCTATAGTGGGCACCGCACTTTATGAAGAAAAGTTTACTTTGGAACAAGCTATGGAGGCTGTGAAAAATGTTGGCTAAGAGGATAGTTCCTTGCCTCGACGTTAAAGATGGGAAAGTTGTCAAAGGAGTGAGGTTCAAGGACCTTAAGGTAGAGGGAGACCCAGCGAAGCTTGCTGCGATATACGAGGAACAGGGGGCCGACGAACTCGTTTTTCTCGACATCACCGCTTCCCACGAAAAGAGGGGCACCATGTTAAAGGCTGCAAAGAGAACTGCCGATATGGTGTCGATCCCATTCACAGTGGGCGGAGGCATCAGAAATCTCACAGACATCCAGAACCTGTTCAACGCTGGCGTGAGCAAGGTTTCCATAAACACTGCAGCAGTGAGGGACCCAACGCTCATCAAACAGGCTGCCGAAACCTTTGGAAACCAGCGCATCGTGATTGCGATCGACGCCAAAAGAGTTCACGTGAAAACTTCTGATTCAGATAAAATTGTCGTGGATACTCCTCAAGGTCGATGCTGGTGGGAAGCTTACGTTGAAGGGGGAAGAAAACCCACGGGATTAGACGCTATGTTATGGGCGATGAGGGTGAAGGAACTTGGAGCAGGCGAGCTCTTGCCGACAAGCATGGACTGTGACGGAACACAAGATGGCTATGACGTTCCGCTGACAAGAACCATGAGGGAGAAAACAAATCTGCCCGTGATCGCTAGCGGAG
Organism: Candidatus Bathyarchaeota archaeon; assembly: GCA_020356305.1. The sequence continues at coordinate 1,655,912 of CP070636.1, forward strand.
GAGCTGGAAACCTAGAGCAAATCTTCGAAGTTTTAACTGAGGGCAAAGCTGACGCTGCTTTGGCTGCATCTATCTTTCATCGGTCGCAGTACTCTGTTGGAGAGGTTAAGAGATACCTTGCTGAGAAGGGAGTTCACGTGCGTCTCGGGTGACGGGAGGTTTAGAGTTTGGTTCTGCAAATGAGTGAAGCTGAAGCCGAAGAGTTCTTGGAAAAGGTGAACTTTGAAAAGATGAACGGGCTTGTTCCAGTAGTTGTTCAAGACACTTCCAACGACCGAGTGCTGACACAGGCTTTCATGAACAAGCAAGCCTTGAAGCTAACTCTGACGAACGGCAGGATGCACTATTGGAGTCGGACGAAGCAGAGGATATGGCTCAAAGGAGAAGAGTCTGGGCATCACTCTCTGCTACAGAACGCTATCCTCGACTGCGACAACGACGCAATTCTGTTCAAGGTCCAACAGATCGGGGTTTGCTGTCACACGGGGCAAGAAACCTGCTTCCACAACCCAATGGTGGCTGAAAAAGAGTCGACAGTCGACGCGAAGATTATCGAAAGAATCTATGAGGTTATTGTTGATAGAATCAAAAATCCTACGGAAGGGTCGTATGTCTCTAGGTTGCACAAGAACGGGGAGGATGCAATTCTGCAAAAGATAGGTGAAGAAACCACTGAGCTTGTTCTCGCAGTGAAGGCGAACCGACCTGAAGAGATTGTGCATGAGGCTACGGACATCCTCTTTTTCATCCTAGTGCTCTTCGCCCTGAAAAACTTGAGGTTAGAAGATATTTTCAAGCAGTTGGAGCATCGTCATCAAGCAAAAACACGTTAAGAGACCATCGTCATTTCATCATCTAAGATTCGTCTGAACGATCGGCGTGTCCGAATCTACTTGTATTTGACGTATTCCTTGGCGGAGTCTATGATTTCCTTTACGTTTTCTGGCGTGCGCGCAAACTCTCAAGTCACTTTGCTCCCACATATTCTTCTGCTAGTTTCACACCTTCAACGGCGCTGGTCACTGTTGCGTCAGCATTGACTTTGCCTTTCGTCCACTTGTCTCCGACGACTCCTCCGCCGACTATTATTTTCAGTCCCTTTCTTAGGCCTTCTTTTTCTATTGCTTGAATGGTTTCCTGCATAACATCTATGGAAGCCGTGAGCAACCCTGACATTCCTACAATCTGAGGCTTGTATGCTTTTATTTTTTCCACAAAGACCTCAGGAGCTATGTCAACTCCTAAGTCCAGAACCTTAAAGCCAGCACACTCCAGCAACGCCATGACTAGGTTCTTGCCGATATCGTGGATGTCGCCCTTAACTGTTCCAATCACGACCTTTCCCTTAACAGGGACATTTTTCATTTTCTCTTTGATCTTGGGCATTATTAGAGCTGCTGCGTCTTTGAAAATCTCCGATGCCCAGATCAGATCCATTAGAAAGCGTTCCAGCTTTTCGAATCCTTCTCCCACAATTTCCATTCCTTTTCGAAGTTCCTCTATAATTTCTAGCGGGTCCTTCCCACTATTCAACTCTTGGCGCACGATTTCAATTACTGACTTCTTGTCCAGTTTGCCCATGGCCTCGGCTAGCTTTCCCATGGTTCCTCGCCTTTTTTCCACATTTTCTTTATAAGGAGGAAACTCCAAGGTGCATACTTCAGCATCTTGTCTGCGTGCTTTCCAAACATTCGCTTTGCCAAAGCTCTATTAAATTCTTCATCAGTTGGCGGCTTCAGCTTTTTCGCTTTCTTTTTTTCCATGTAATCATCACCTTCAAACAGTAGTAAGTGTAGGTAACCTTCCTACATATATATGGTTGATTAGCTCGCTTAACTTGCGCGCACAAATAAATGAGCAGCTGACTGCACACACATGAGCGCTAGTTTTGATAGATGAGAGTGCCTGTTTTTCCTTCAAGTGCCTTGACAACATTGTCCAGTGAGGTGATTATCGCCTTTTCCCCATTCGATTCGAGGAATCGTATACACGCCTTGACTTTTGGTTCCATACTTCCTGGAAGAAAGTGCCCCTCTTCCAAGTACTTTTTCGCTTCATTGATGGTCATCTTGTTAATATTTTGTTCGTTAGGCTCGCCGAAGTTTAGCTTCACTTTCTCTACATCTGTCAGAATGATGAACACGTTCGCGTTAACAACTTCAGCCAGTCTTTCGCCAGCCAGATCTTTGTCTATCACCGCCTCAACACCCTTGCAACGCCCATGCGCGTCCAATACCACCGGTATGCCTCCGCCTCCAGAAGCGATGACTATGAAACCTGTGTCAACCAGTTTTCTTATAGCCGCTCCTTCAACATTAGCCACTGGATATGGAGAAGGAACTACTCTTCTCCAAGCTTTTTCTTCTAGAGGTTTAACCTTCTTGATTATGTACTCTGGATGTTCTCTCTTGATCCTCGAAGCTTCTTCCTCTGTGAAAAAATCGCCTACAGGTTTTGAGGCGGCATCACCAAAGAATTCTGGATCGCCCTTGTCTACCCGTACTTGGTTTACTACTGCCAAGACCGGCGTCTCCATTCCTTCATCTTTCAGACAGTTCATTAATGTTTGCTGGAGCATATATCCAATCTGCCCTTGCGTCATGGCTCCGACAATGTCCATGGTTTGAGCTGGCACAAGATGTTTGCTTTCTTCTTGCTGTACCATAAGGTTGCCGATCTGTGGGCCATTGCCATGAGTTATTACTAGTCTGTCGTCTTTTTCCATCGTTTTGACTATTTGTGCCAAAAGTCTGCAAGTCATATAACAATTCTTGAACTGTTCGTCTGAGCTTCCTCTCTCGTCTGCTTGTTTTATGGCGTTGCCCCCAAGAGCAATTAGAATTCTTCTAACCATTGTTGTTGGTTCTCCCGTCTGGTCAGAGATGAGCAATACACGCACAACGTCAAGATATATTCTTTGTTGTTCTTCACACGGGCACCAGCTCACACCAAACTTTCCTCGGATCTATCAGGCAACTTGTTCTTCAGTTATCTCTTGAAATGTGCCCATTCCCATTTCGCTGAGCTTGCTCAGAAAGGGCCTAGGCTCCAAACATTCTGGGCGCGCGCACGGGAAAGAAGTTCCAAGAATATGAAAAATGCGCCAGTGGGTTCTTGTGCTAGGGTTTCCCTCATTTCTCTTATGCGCGCACACGGCCACAATTGGATATCAACCATGCTTGATCTCTTAAAAGGTTATAAACTAATAGAAGAGTTTCCTTGAGACAAATGAGGAGCAGATATTGGTCCACGACGAGAACAATGACGTCTACAGCATAAAAACTGTCGATCTTGCTAAATCATTTAGGAAAAAGAAGCACAAAGGCATCTTTGGTTTCCTAAAGAAAGGGAACCAGAAAGAAAAATCGGAGAAAGAGGTCACAGTAGCGCTAGATCATGTCAACTTGAGAATTCGTACTGGAGAACTCTTTGGTTTACTCGGTCCCAACGGTGCGGGAAAAACAACCTTAGTCAAGTGTCTATCCACTATACTGATTCCAGACGAGGGCACTGCAATAATAAACGGCTTTGACATTAGAAAACAGACAACATTGGTCAGAGCCAGCTTAGGCATGGTCATCGGTGGAGAACGTACTCTCTACTGGAAACTCACAGCCAGGGACAACCTGATGTACTTTGCCTCTTTGTACAAGATGCCTCGAAAGAGAATAAAGAAAAGAGTCGACGAACTGCTTGAAGCAATGAATCTTCTGGATCGTGCTGACGAGAGGCTTGAAGACTACAGCACTGGAATGAGGCAGAAGGTTGCCATAGCCCGTGCGTTGCTTCATGATCCTCCAGTTCTCCTGCTAGACGAGCCCACACTTGGATTAGATCCAACATTCTCACGGCAAATCCGCAACCAAATTCGAGAACTAAGCAAAAAAGAGGGAAAAACAGTGCTTTTAGCTACGCACTACATGGAAGAGGCTGATGAATTGTGTGATCGGATAGCAATCGTTAACGAAGGAAAGATTATCGCAGTAGGCACTTCAGACGAGCTCAAAGCTATGGTCAAAGAAACTGAATTAGTAGAGGTAATATGCTATAATCCGCCTCAAAATGCTGAAGAATACCTAAGAACTCTTTGTCCAGACGTTGAGATCGTGACTATTGTTCGGGGAGAAAAAGAAAAAGGCACCCCATCGAGAATCAAACTCATCGGAGGAAACGCAGAAAAGCGAATTGGCACAGTGGTTGACGCACTTCGCAAGAAGAACTCACAAATAACCAGCCTCAACATCAGTGTGCCTACTCTCGAAGATGTGTTCATCAAGTTGACTGGAGCGAAACTCACAGAAGGAGAAAGCAGAGATCAATGAAAATGCATCCTTTAGAAGCAGATTCTTTTAAGGCAAATCTTTCAATTATCTGGAGTGAAGTTGTCAAGAACATTAGATTCTTGATGGCATACCCAGTAATTTTCGTTTTCTGGACGATTTTTCCGTTCTTCTGGTTCATCCCCTTCATATTTCAAGGTCAAGCTTTCGTTGGAGGTCTACAGAGTGCAAGCTTTGAGCAGTTTGCGGGGACTTCGGATTACATCCCGTTCATAGTGATTGGTGCGATCCTTAACGGGTACGTGCTTACTTCCCTATATGGCGTGGGAGAGAGCATAAGAAGAGAAGCATATAGAGGAACGTTGGATTATCTGCTTTCGTCCCCATGCAACAAAGCTTTCATACTTATCGGCAAAGCCATGAGTGAGAGCATCAACAGTACAATGTACGCAGCAATACAATTCGTCGTCGGCATCTTAGTCTTTGGCATTGAAGTAACAGTATATACAATCATGCCGATAGTTCTGATCATTTTTCTTCTAGTACTAGGGCTTTATGGAATATCGTTAATGCTGGCGGCAGTATCTCTGCAGTTCAAGCAGGCTCATGATCTGGCACATACGTTAGAATATGTTTTCTATGTGTTCACCCCCGTGCGTTATCCGCTTCAGAGCCTGCCTTTTTGGGCACAAGTCCTAGGCAAATTTCTTCCTTTGACCTACGCGTTAGTTGCTGTTCGAAGCCTTATGCTTCTAAAACAAAATGTTCCAGCCATCTATCAAGAAATATTTCTGCTTCTATTAGTCGACGTGGCAGCAATTTTTCTAGGGTTCTATTTGTTCAATTGGATGGAGAGGAGAACCAAATCTTCTGGAACGATAAGTCACTATTGAAGGTGTGATGACTCGAAGATGAAAGATAAGAACGTTCATGATTCGCGGAGAACTTTGATTCCTCATGGTTTTACGCTGGCCAACTTGAAAGCTGAAATTAGGGCAATTTGGGAAAATAACATGAAAGAGTGGAAAATAGAACTCACATATCCCATTAGCTTCGTTAGACAATGCATCGAACCAATAATCTTCTTGTTGCCCTTCATTATTTACGGTCTAGTCCTGGTAGGAGGAAGATACAGCGATAGTTTGATGAATCTCGTCGGGACAGATGATATCGTCACCTACATTTTCACTGGTTACATAATCATGGGTTTCATAGGAACATCTGTTTGGGCGATGGGGTTCAGCATCCGGAAAGAACAGTGGTATGGAACGTTGGAATCCATATATGTCACTCCAACCAGCCGAATTAGCTTCGTTCTTGGTATGGCTTTGCACAGTGTGGTGCATGAAGGGATCGCCGTGTTTTTTGAATTCTCGGTTATATACGCAGTCTTCGGCTTGCTATTAAAAATTGACGGCATACTGCCGGCGCTAGTCATATTTGCCCTCATGATGTTGGCGCTTTGTGGGTTTGGAATATTCGTCTCGTCGCTTGCATTGATTCTAAAAGAAGGCTGGATAATTTCAGAAGGCTTATACAGCGTTTTGATGATCCTATCTCCAGTAGCCTATCCCCTAACAGTACTTCCTAACGTAGCTCAGCAAATGAGCAAAATGTTTCCAACGGCCCCAGCACTGATTGGGATACGCAGTTTCCTGATTGAAAACTATACTCCTAAAGTCATAGGAAACGTGTTTTTGCACCTCTTGGCGCTGGATCTAGCTTGGATATTCTTCGGCGTCATAATCTTCTATGCGACTGATGTTTACGTACGAAAAAGAGGCACCTTGGGAAAATATTAGCTAGACCCTGTATGATGCCAGAAAATTAATTTGCACGTATTGATCAGATAGACGAAATCTTTCATTCATGTGACGGAAGGACTTAAGGCTTCTCTGATTATGTATAATTTCTAGAAATGGAGGATGCACCGTGAGAGAGATAATAGAATGCGTGCCAAACTTCAGCACCTCCAACCCCAAGGTTGTAGAGTCAATTCTGAACGAGATAACAAAGGTCAAGGGGGCCTATCTTCTTGATCACACCTACGATGGCTACTACAATAGATTGGTGGTCACCTATATTGGGAGTAGAAACGCTGTTTATGCGTCGGCACTTAATTCGGCGATAAAGGCGATAGAGCTAATAGACATGAATAAACAGAAAGGGCAGCATCCTCGCATAGGAGCTGTAGATGTTGTCCCTTTCATTCCTATAAAAAACGTTAGTATGAAAGACTGCATCGACGTAGCAAAAAAGTTTGGAAAAACCCTTGCTGAAAGGTGCAACGTTCCCATATATCTTTACGGAGAGGCTGCCACCAGCCTAGAGAGAAGTGATTTGGATTGGCTAAGGCGAGGCGAATACGAAAAACTTGAAAAGATGCTCAAAAAACAGGAGCGAAAACCCGACTTCGGACCAGCGCTCCCCCATCCAACAGCAGGCGCAACAATAACCGGAGCCCGCAAGGTCATTGTAGGCTTCAACGTCAACTTGGGAACTCCAGACATGAGAATAGCCAAGAAAATCGCCAAGGCTTTGCATGCCAAGAAAGGAGGACCAGCCTTCGTGAAGGCTATGGCCGCCAAGATACCTGAGAAGGCCATCACTCAAATTGGGATGAGCATAAGCGATTTTGAGAAAATACCCCTCTATCGGGTCTTCGAGCTAATCAAAATTGAAGCAGAAAGATACAATGTCCCAATTGTTGCATCGGAATTCTGCGGACTACTCCCATTGCAAGCCATAACAGATACGGTCGCATACTACTTGAAGATAGACGATTTTAACGAGAATAAAATTCTCGAAGTAGCTATACAAAAGTCTATGGAAAAAAGGCGAGAGGAAAGTGAGTAAGAAAACCGTAGATCTTCTGATTGAAAACGCGAGCGAAGTCATCACTCTTCGAGGAGGAAGTCAAAAGCCCCTTCTAGGCGAACAGATGAAAAACCTGGAAATTATCAGAGACGGAAGCGTAGCTATTAATGAAGGGAAAATCGTCTGCGTGGGGAAAACGTCAGTACTCAGACCGAAATTTGAAGGCGAAGAAACAATAGATGCTAGTGAAAAAGTTGTTATGCCCGGTTTTGTAGACCCCCACACTCACCTTGTTTTCGCTGGTTCCAGAGAAGATGA
>CP070636.1:1663426-1673088 GCA_020356305.1 Candidatus Bathyarchaeota archaeon
ACTTGCACTAAAACATTATGCGTACGTCAACTGTTTCGCGTGTTAACTGGCTTTCTTCATTAGCTTGGCTATCGCATACTCCACGAGTTGAATACGGCTCTCGTATCTGCGTGCAGACGGTACTTTTCGTGTATGCTTCTGTATCCGTTATGGCGGTTGTACTGGGTTGGGTGAAAGTGTTTAGACTTTTCCCAAAAAGTTTAGACAAGAACCCTTGTCCCAACGATATAGGTATACTTCTAACCGCATATTTTAGAGCAATTTACCTATACCATTCTGGAAAAAGTAGCCTATTGTGAATGCTGAAAGTGTGCAAACTTACTGTACGGCTTTGTCGCCTGCGTCCAGGTAGGTTGCTATCCTTCCGTGGACGTAGCTTATCGCGGGGTCCAGACGCTCCCAGAAGCCTATACGCTCGTTCAACTCGAAGGGGTTTAGGTGTTCAGCCATATGGCTCAGTCTTTGGTGTCGTAGCCAGTGGTTGCCGACAACACGTTTGTCCAGCTCCTTGAGGATCTGGTAGGCCCGTGTCCTGTTTATGTCGAACAATTTCGTGTCTAGACCTTCTTCTTCGCACATGCCAAGCCAGTCCAGAAATAGGTCCATCAAAGGCCAGTCGCAGCGCATGATGACTTCGCGGTACACGTTGCGTATGCTACCCGCTTTCGCTTTGCCCTTTTTGAGAATTCTCACGCGCATTACCATAATGTCCCTTCCGTTCCTTGTGTCGAAACGGAAGTCTTTGACGGTTACCCCCTGCCACTTGTCCACTGCCCCATTCTTCAGTTCAAGGGTCCTGCCGACTATCTCGCTGATTCTGCGCGCACTGTAGTAAAGTAGGACTATTAGGGCCTTGTTCCGGAGCTTGAGGTCTGAATTGTATTTAGTCTTGTCTACCTTCTCGACTAACTGCTGTATATATTGGAAGCTGACGGGAACCGTGCCATACATGCTACGGCGTTTGTAGCCTCCCTTGCTAACCATGCAGTTCACCCTTTGAGATTGCCATTTTCGTGTTAAAACACCCCTCTGACATGTTCAAACTATGTTAAGTTCAACATTAATTATTAAACGTTACTGTCTAACGTTTAATACATGTTCCTTTCAGATATTATGATCTTCTTTCAGGACCCGTACTAATGTATCATATACTACGGTAGCGTAAAAGAAAGAAAAGGGTCCTGAAAAGCTATGGTAGAAATCAACCTAAGACCGCGCGCGCATACGCTGTTGTATCCGTTAGCATTAAGGAAAAGAGTGTTTTCATGAGGCGCCAGAACGGAAAATAACTTGAGTGATACACAGTGCTCATGTAATGCAAGGCTAACTGACATCACCTAAAATGGTCTTCCATATGCTAGCGACTATTGGAAACGCGGGCTTTTGCCTACATAATTTGGTTACGATGTATATACATCCATCAAGAAAGCTTGAGACAATCTCTTTTTTGATATGATAAACGACGATATCACCAGCAAAGACGAGGGTGGTAATCTCTGGGTACCTCTCTCATTTTCTCCATCTCGGTTGCACTGAGAACAAAATGGCAACTCGCTACGACTTGGTGGATACAAAAGCATCAACGAAACTCTGGGCTTTGAGGCTTTCAGTTGTTATTCTATTTCCATCGACCGCTAGGCTGCAGTTGTCTCTGAGCCATGTAGACAAGGGATTAGTATCTCTTCTATTTTTTCGAGAGAGTTGTCTCTGAGCCATGTAGACAAGGGATTAGTATCTCTTCTATTTTTTCGAGAGGAATGTCCCATCCAAAAAATCAGCAGATCTCTTTTTGCCCGTCTTTTCAATCCCCCTTGCGCCACTAGTGAATCATGCAATATCGCCATTAACACCGTGCGACCGCTTCAGAACTTTTGAGGAGTCTTTCTAGCAGTTTGGGTTCTGGCGCACGCTATCTTTGAAAAGATGAATAGTCTAAACACCGGATCGCCATAAAACTTAAACTCGATATTTTGTTTAGTCATGGGTATGAAAGTGCTGGTTCTGGGAGGGTATGGGGTTCAAGGGTCAGTAATATGCACTGATTTGTCTAGAAACCCTGAGGTATCCGAAGTAGTTTGTGCTGGAAGAAAGCTGGAGAACGCTGTACGGCTGGTGGACTGGGTAGATAGCGAGAAAGCCTCCGCACAACGCGTTGACGTAAGCAAATCCGATGAACTGCGAAAATCTTTGAGAGGAGTAGACGTTGTGGTTAATTCAACTCTGCCAATATTTAACTTAAGAATAATGGATGAAGCCTTGCAGGCTGGGGCTCATTATATAGACCTTGCTTCCGGTCCTCCTTACGAAAATATTCCAAGAGAGCTAGCGCTCAGTGACAAATGGAAAGACATCGGGTTGACTGCATTAATAAACACAGGAATATCTCCGGGAATTACAAACGTGCTTGCAAAAAACGCAACTGAACAACTTGACCGGGTGGACAGAGTCATCATTCGATTCTATGCTAGATTTAGGGCTAAAGAAGTCATCTCAAGATGGTCTCCAGAGACGATGTGGATGGACATGGCTGAAGAACCGATTGTCTTCGAAAATGGAGAATTTAAAAAGGTCCCTCCTTTTAGTGGGAAGGAGATATACGAGTTTCCTGATCCTTATGGTCCGCAAACTGTTGTCTGGCACGCTCATGAAGAGGTTCATACTCTCCCACGGTTTATAGGAAAGGGTATGAAATTTTTAGACTTCAAGTATCCCTACGACCCAGTAACCGAGGCTGTAGTTCAACTAGGCCTAGTAAGTGAAAAACCCGTAGAGGTTAACGGCATCAAAGTGATTCCTCGAAAAGTTTTGTTCGCTCTGACTCCACATACTCTTCCGATGGATGAGATGGCACGCAAAATCGAGGCAGGAGTGATTGTTGAAAGCAGTGGATGCGTTCTGGTGGAAGCTAGAGGGGAGGAAAAAGGTGCAAAAACGGTTTGCACCCTGTACGTACCTTTCCCAAGTATACACGAAACGCACCAAAGGATACCTGGAGCAACTCATACATCCTATGTGACTGCCGTTCCCGCTGCAGTCTTCGCTGAAATGGTCGGCAATCGCAAAATCAAAACTGTGGGTGTAATCCCCCCTGAGGAATTGAAACAAAAAGAACGGAAGGCCTTTCTCACGAAATTAACCGAAAAAGGTATATCAGCGCATGAAAGAGTTGAAAGGCACCTAATTTAGTTCTTCTATGCTCATGCACTTTGAAGCGACGCATTTATAGGGCTCATCCTTAAGATCAACATAGCTGAGGTTATTAAGAATGCGGATACTAGTTCTCGGTGGAACCGGGGCGATGGGTTCAGAGACTACAAAGGACCTAGTGAATACGAGCGATTTTTCAGAGATTGTCATAGGAGACCTAGCTATTGAGAGGACAAAGGAGTTCATCACTAAACTAGGCGACAAGAGGCTTTCAGTTGTCAAAGTTGACGCAAACAGAGTTAACGAACTTGCCAGTGCGATGAAGGGCTTCGACGTTGTTGCTTGCGCCTTGCCCTTCCAGTACGACTTCAACGTAACAAAAGCTTGCATAAAAGCTGGAGTAAACGGCATTGACCTATCAGCCGAAGAGGATCAATTTGCCCTCGACCAAGAGGCAAAGAACGTAGGGATCACGTATATTGCTGGATGCGGAGCCACACCCGGCACAACAAACCTGATGGCTAAGTATGGAATAGACAAACTTGATCGTGCAGAGGAGGTACAGATTTCATTTGCCGCTTTCAGATCTACCGCCATTGCGCCTGGTCTCTTACACACCACCTTTTGGGAGTTCGATCCGGCCGTGGAAGAAAGAGTCTACTATGAAAACGGAAATTTCGTGAGGATTAGCCCCTTCGAAGGCGCGAAAATTGTGGAATTTCATGAACAGATCGGCAAACAAGAGGTCGTTTATATCCCTCACCCGGAAACCCAAACGTTGCCTAGAACGTTTCCAGAGCTGAAGAAAGTGGAAGTGAGGGGGTGCTTCCCACCATCAACCATGGAGCTGACCAAATTAATGGTGAAATACAATTTTTACCAAAAACAGCCAGTTGATGTAGACGGAAAAAAAGTGAGACCCGTAGACTTCATGTTTAGTTTCCTTCTTCAAAACCCAGAAGCCAAGAGAAATCCCGTGTGGGCTTACGGCTTGATTGTAGAGGTAACTGGGCAGAAAGGTGGAAAACCCGCGAAAATCACTCTTAAAAACAGCCATCCGCCAATGGATGAGTGGGGAGGGAAGTCTGCATACGGCAAAAATGTTGGGATACCTCTTTCAATTGGAGCACAGATGATCGCAAGAGGAAAAGTGGAAAGAAAAGGAGTGTTCCCGCCGGAGGCAAGCCTAAACTCTATAGAGTTCTTTAATGAACTCTTAAAGAGAGGCATTCAGGTAAACGAGAAGACGGAATCACACATCATTTGATCAAGGGAGTCTGCGCTAGGCCATTCCAGCAGCATGCTTTGGAAAAAAAGGAAAACTGTTTTGAGGTTGCTCTCCAGAAGTACTCGCTCAAATTAGATTGCTTCAACCATTGGCATTTCAAGGTCGAGTTCTTTTACGTGTCCCGCGATTTCTTTGAAGACCTCCAAGTGTTTCTCTATGTCGTCCTTTGTGTGCTGAACAGAAATGGTCCATTGTTCATCTGGGCCTAAAGCGCTAGGTACGATTCCTCTGTTTAGCATGATTACCGTGTAGAGGAACCATCTAGAAATGTCAATTGTGTTGACGAATTCTCTCCAGTTTTCAATTTTCTTGGCCTTCGAGAAGTGAACTGTGCCGCTTGTTCCCGCCCACTTGACTAGCGCGTGGATTTTGGCGTCATCTATAGTGTCTTCGTATCCTTTGGCCAGCATCTCGGAAAGTTTTGTAGCTTTGCTCATGGCTTTTTCTGTCAATATCTTTGAAAGAGTTATCAACCCTGCGGTTATGACGAGTGAGTTGGAATTGAAAGTGCCTGCGTGGGAGATGACACCTGGCACGACAGAGTTCATTATGTCCTTTTTTCCAGCCACGACAGATAAGGGATAGCCCCCTGCAATGGCTTTGGCCATGGTCACAAGGTCTGGCTTGACTTTGAAGTAGTCAGCGGCTCCTCTGTAGAATTTTCCACTTGTTTTCACCTCGTCAAAAATGAGAATTGAATTATATTCATCAGCTATTTTCCTCAGTCCTTCTAGGAATCCGGGTTTGGGAAGAATGCAGCCCATGTTCATCGGTATAGGTTCGAGAATGATGGCTGCCACTTCGTTTCCATGTTTATTCATGATTGTTTCCACAGCTTCCAAATCGTTGAAAGGCGCTATCAAGGTCTGTTTGACCGCTTCTTCTAGGATTCCTTTAGACGCGGGAACCTGATTTGGAAATCTAGGGTGCCCTGCCTTAGCCACTGTGGGTTTCACATTTACCATGAAACTGTCTGGGAAACCGTGGTAGCATCCTTCAAACTTTAGTATTTTTTTTCGTTCGGTATAGGCCCTTGCGAATCTAACCGCATAATTTGTGGACTCTCCTCCAGTGGAAGAAAACTTTACCTTGTCAACTCTGAAACGTTCGCATATGAGTTTTGCAAGTTTATAGGAATCTTCGAATTCGAAGCCCAAAATTGTGCCGTTCGCAATTCTGTCTTTCATTGCTTCCACTAGGAGTGGGTGAGAATGGCCGGCGACCAAAACGCCAAAGGCCATGTGAAAGTCAACGTACTCGTTGCCGTCGGCATCCCATAGTTTGCTTCCCTTTCCTTTGGTAAAATATATAGGATAAGGATCCATAGCTCGATAGTTGCTATGAACGCCAAAAGGGGTCACTTCCGCACTCAGCTTGGAGATTTCCTCAGAACGCTTCGTTCTCTCAAGGAGTTTCTTTTTCTCCTTCTCATACACAGCACTCATTTGCATTCCCTCAACAGAGGTTTCTCTTCTCAATTTTGAATAGATAAAGTTTTCTGGCAAGAACAGCTCTTCGCAGAGAAGACAGCTATGTGATAAAAAAAGAGGGAGACTATTTTTTCCTTGCTAGAGTCCACACTGATCTTACTGCGATCAAGACGGCTGCTGGAGCTGCAAAGGCTACTATGTAATTCAATATTTCGGTTGCCCAGTACGGCAGCAGCATGTGAACTTCGCCGAGGGGAGCCCACACGTCAGCTGTTGTGCCAATCCCGATCCTCGCCACCATCAAGGCGATTGCAGCCATCAAGAATGACTGCACCTCCTTCGCAGTTATGCTCACCAGCCCCACTACTATGCCAAGGACCAGCATGATCAAGGTCACGTAACCCCTCGCGTCCGCAACTCCTTCCTCAGCGAAACCATCAGGATACGTTTCATCAGCATCGTAAGCCATGTAACCTAAAGCCAACCCGGCTAGGACAGCTATCGCCACGAAAGCCATGAACGCATACTCAGCTACCTCTTCCATCGTCACCATGTCATTCACCTATACCACAAGAGAAGCCATCATCCTCCGAAAAACATGGTATTTACAAAAATAATTTATAATACTTTCGTCTCCGCCAAACGTTAAGGTTGATATGTTTATGATAATGTATGTTGAAGACGCTGAAGACCAAACCGACGCTAAGGATCAAGTCTGTTCCCATAGCCTAGATCTTTTTTATGAAGTCAGTTAAATTTATCATTGGTATTCCCAGAGTTATGTAGTGCGGGCCACGTAGGTGAGAAAGATCAAAGAAAGAGTGGTTTCTGCGTCTTCTTTGTGCAAAGAATATCAGATCGGTGACCTTACAATCTCTGCGTTAACAAGCTTAAATCTTGAAATATCGAAGGGCGATTTCGTCTCGATATATGGTCCCTCAGGAGCTGGCAAGACAACACTTCTGAACCTCATTGGTGGTCTTGATCAACCGACCAGCGGAGAAATAATTGTTTTTGGTCATGACTTGAGCACCTATGATGAAGATTTTCTTGCAACGTTCCGTTCCACTTATGTGGGATTCGTCTTTCAATCTTACAATCTCGTTTCCACACTTACGGCTCTTGAAAACGTGGCGTTTCCAATGGAATTAGCTGGATGGTCAGAGGAGCGTTTTGAGAAACGGTCAGAAAATCTGCTAAGATTAGTTGGTCTCTCCCACAGAGCTAACCACTTTCCTGCCCAGCTCAGCGGGGGCGAGCAGCAGCGCGTTGCCTTTGCTAGGGCCCTAGCTAACAATCCTCCCCTTATCCTTGTTGATGAACCGACTGGAAACCTGGACTTAGAAACAGGTCTTGAAATTGTTTCGATCCTCCAGAAACTGAAGGCAGAGGAAAAAACCGTTATTGTTACAACGCACGATGACAGAATAACGGAATTGGCTAACAGAATACTACATCTAAGAGATGGCAGGATCGTTACCATGGATGAGTGAATTAGGTTTTCCCGTGAAGGACTTAATGCGCAGAAAGTTTCAAACAGGTTTAACCATGGTTGGGTTAACCATCTGTATCGCTACCGCAGTATTTTTGATTCTATTCGGAGAAAACGTTGGCTTCGAGTTCGCTCTTGTCACAGGGGGCAAACTTACCATGGGATTCTCAAATGTATTTTCGCGTTTCATTTTCATTGTCACTCTCCTCAATGTCTTGGTTGGAGCATTGGTAACCTCGTTCTTCGTCTATTTAGCCATGTCCCAGCGAGTACGAGACGTTGGGATAATGAAGGCAACGGGTTGTTTAGCAAACGTAGCTTTCGGTTATTTCCTCACCGAACTTTCCATCGTTGTCTTCATAAGTTGTGTTGTTGGACTTATTGTCGGAGTGCTAACACATTTCGCCTGCGTCAATCTGCTGAACGCTCTAGGCTTTTCTATATTGCAGAGACCTCTGGACTTGTGGTTGATCATTCTGATCTTTTTCATATTTGTCATTGCCTCTCACATTCTGGGAATTCAACCCATAATCAAAGCGATACGGGTGAGGCCTGCTGAGGCGCTGTCTCCTTTGTATTCCTTTGGAACAGCTCCGAGAGAGCTTGGAAAACCTGCGTTTGTAAAACCAAGTCTTTCTTTTAGGTTGGCGTATCGTGCTTTAACTCGAAGAAAATCCGCAACGCGCCGCGCAATTTTTTGTCTCGCCGCTGTCTTGACCTTGACAACCGTATCAATTGCGGGTGGGATAATCGCTAGGCAGACTACTCAGGGCTATGTGGAGCGAGCAGTTGGTAGAGACGTCGTCATTGTAGGTCATTCGGACCTTGCCAGACATTATGTAAACCTTCTTTCAAAGTTTTTTGAAACTAAGGAAATTGAGCCAATCGACTGCTTTGATCATAGATACTGTATCCCTGAATCTTTGGTTTCCAAGGTTAGCAATATCTCTGGAATTCTAAGGGTTGATCCACGTTTAGTTTTTGAAGAAGCCGTGTACGAGGTTCAAGGAGTTATTATCGATCCTGAAGAGCCGAGTCAGTATGTTCTGGTGGGTGATCATCGCTCTGACTCAGCTCTTGTCATGGGCGTTCAGCCTGGGCGTATCATTAATGATTGGTTGGTTTTTGGGAGAGTCCTGAACGAAACTGACGCTTATTCTGCGGTTATTGGCGACTCTCTGGCGTTTGAAATGTTTGCTGACCCTCAGAAGCAAGGTCTGAGAGTGCGCGGGAAAAACTTTCAGGTAGCCGGCGTGTGCCTAGATCCTCTTAACAACGGAAACGTGGTGTACGTTCCTTTAAACGCCCTATCCACGCTATTGGATGATCAACCCAACTATAACCTTCTCTTTCTGAAGATCGATCCGTTGAGACGCTTGCAGGTTCTCGCTGAGATAGAAAAACAGATCTCAGGATCGATGCTGGAACCTCTTGAACTCAACGAGATTTTGGCGAAACATATGGATTTTCTTGGCCACACGTGGTCCTTTGTTATGTTTTTGCCTCTCTTCTCTTTAGCAACCGCTACTCTCTGTCTTCTCAGTTACATGATGCTTTCCATTACAGGTCAACAGAAGGAGTTTGGAATCATGAGAGCCTTGGGGGCCAAGCCAAAAGTGATTGTGCGAATAGTTCTTTCAGAAGCCCTTGTTATTACGTTGATTAGCGGGGCCATAGGGATTTTTGTTGGGCTCTTTTTCACCTTTGTTTTCCTGATCCCTGAGGCGATCATTTCTTATTTCACTCTCGTTTCCGTTGCAGGAGGGCTGCTTTTGGTTCTGTGCTTGCTCTGCTTGTCTAGTCTGTATCCGGCCATGAAAGTCTTAAAGAAGTCTATCGTTGGTGTGCTGTCTCAGCCTTAGCGTCGTAGCGTCTGCTGCATTCATTCAGGGAACAGATAAATTGAATTGCTTGGTCAATTAGTCTAGTTTGAGGGAGACGACTTGTCGCAGATACTTAAGTGTCTCATTCTATGCTACCGAACTGGTCCAAAAACCCAGAGCCCAAAAGAATACATCCTCCAGTTCTCCAACGTTAAATCCTGTGGCGAAGCAGCCCAGCTCATAGGTCGAAAGGTTGCTTGGCCCATCGGAGAGCGCAAGATTAAGGGAAAAATCGTGGCTTTGCACGGAAGAAAAGGGCTGGTCAGAGCTCGGTTCAGACGAGGCTTGCCAGGACAGGCTATAGGAACCCAAGCGGAAATAGTCGGATGACAAACTAACAATCTCCAGCTGTCAGCCGGTTTCCATTATAATGCCCCGTTGAAGCGCCAAAAGAGGGCTTATCGAATATTAATAGAAACCAT
>CP070636.1:1673188-1675828 GCA_020356305.1 Candidatus Bathyarchaeota archaeon
AACAGGTGCAACTATGACCTCCCCGGTTGGTAAGTTCATCCACTTCATCTCTTTCCAGTCAATAATAGTGTCGGTAAAGAATGGTCTTCCATCCGTGCTAAACAAAAGCTTGGTGCCAGAAGGGGACGTAACTTCAACAGTGACGGTTTGACTTAGCTTCCTAATTAGACTTTGAGCAAAATTCTGCATCCTTCTATGCTCCTCTGGAGTCAACGCTAATGCCCCAGTGGTAAGCATCTCCAAAGTGACTCCAGGACAGTGCCCCAAACGAGACAGCTTATCCCTGGTCTCCATGTGAATAAGGCTAATCCTAAACGGTGTCTCCTCACTGATTCCACGCAAAAGGTTGATGTACAAGTTAGGCTTCTTATCGGTCAAAAACTCAAGAAGATGCCTAGGAATTTCTTTTCTGAACTCTCCGCTGGTTTCCAGAGTCACAAGCCTCGTCCAAAGCCCAGAGGCTAAGGCTCCATCAGCAAAAGCCCTACCCACCTCAGCTTTCTCATCATCACAAAATATGACAACTCGTTCTCCAGGAATAACCTCTAAAACACATTCCAACGCATTCTTAGCCGCTTCCCAAGCTCGCATAATCATCATCTGAGTACAAACTCAATTGTAATAGCCAAAATAAGCTTTGGCTACGCAATTTTATCTTTCACGCTTCGGATAGATGAAACAATCGGCAAGATCTAAGGCCAAAGACAAGGTTGTAGAGAAAAACAGATGCAGAAATGCTTATGATTAATATGGTAAACAAGCGTTAGCAGTACTTGATTGGTTGTGTAGCGCACATGCGTGTTGGGGCTTTGGTCACCGGCGGGAAAGATTCTGCCTTAGCTCTGCATTATGCACTAAAACTGGGTTACGAGGTGAGATATCTGGTGACCATGCTCCCGCAACGAGAAGACAGCTGGATGTTCCATTATCCCAACATCCGTGTTGCCGACATATTCGCCGAAGCAGCTGAGTTCCCATTGGTTAAGGCTGAAACCTCTGGGATCAAAGAAACAGAACTGGAAGACCTCAAGCGCTTGCTCGCAACTCTCGACATAGAAGGAGTGATCTCAGGAGCGGTATCTTCGCAATATCAGAAGAAAAGAATTGACAGAATATGCCAAGAGCTGAACATGCAGTCCATTGTGCCCCTCTGGCAGAAGAATCCGCTAGAAATTGTGAAGGAGATTATTGAACTTGGCTTTGACACTGTTATTGTTGGCGTTTACGCCCTTGGCTTCGATCAGAGTTGGCTTGGAAGAAAAATCAACCTAGCAACTCTGAAAGATCTTGTTGAACTTAACGAAAGATATAAGGTGTCTCTAGTAGGGGAAGGAGGAGAATACGAAACGATGGTTCTCGACGCGCCATTCTTCAGAAGGAGAATACAACTGCTTCAAACGGAGAGAGTTTGGGAGGACCACAGTGGATGTCTCCTCGTCAAAAAAGCAGCTCTGACGGACAAATGAAGGCAGACGAGAACGTTAAGAGCACTCTTAAAACCGAATCATAAAAAAGGGGGATCAGCATTAATTCTGCCACTAATCATGCAAACCGCATGGGATGTAACCAAGAGGTTGAACCGCAAGTCGGAGGAAAATTTGGCAAATGGCCTACAAGTATATTTCTAGGGCTTGGAAAAGGCCGGAAGCTTCCTTTGTGAAGGAGCTGATGTGGCAGAGACTTATAGAGTGGCGAAGGCAACCTACAGTCTTCAGAATTGAGAGACCGACACGTATCGACCGAGCGAGAAAGCTCGGATACAAAGCCAAGCAAGGTTTTGTTATCACGAGGGTTCGCATCCGGCGTGGTGGCTTCAAGAGAACTCGACCCAAGGCTGGTCGAAGACCCAAGCGAATGGGCGTCACCAAGCTCAAGCTTGCGAAGAGTTTGAGGTTGATTGCTGAAGAGAGAGCGGCGAGAAAATTTCCCAACCTGGAGATTTTGAATTCTTACTGGGTTTGGGAGGACGGTCGCTTCAAATGGTTTGAGGTCATCATGGTGGACCCAAACCATCCAGTCGTTCAGTCTGACAAAGACATCAAGTGGATCTGCGAGAAGGCTAACCAAAGGCGAGTTTTCCGTGGGCTAACTGGCGCCGGCAAAGAAGTTCGAGGGCTTCGTCACAAGGGGCGTGGAGCCGAAAAGGTTCGACCAAGTCGCAGAGCAGTTCGCAAACGAAGAGAAAAATAGCAGCAAGAGGTTTTTCTTGCTACGGATTAACGCTAATATTTTATGCCGAGCAGCTCATAAATCCAGTTGAGCGATGATGAAAATTAAGTCGACAGTTCGAAAAAAGGGTGGGGAACCGAGGAAAGGCAAAGGCTTCAGCAGAGGTGAGCTGAGAGATGCGGGAGTTGACCCTAAACGGGCGCTTAAGTTCGGCATACCGATCGATCTAAGAAGAAGAACGAAGCATGAAGAAAACGTGAAAATGCTTAAACGACATTTGCGAAGCCTAGTTAGAAGAAGCCGTCGGCCACGCACCTCTAAGAAGCTTTAGACAGGAAGAAGCGTGAAACGATTGGGTGGCAAGCCTTTGTGTCAGACCCCCATAGCGTACGTTGACTTACGGGCCTTCGCCCATGCAACTGAAGACCCCGACAAGGTTATTGAGGCGGTACGGCGTCTTCTCCCAGCGAG
>CP070636.1:1675928-1680094 GCA_020356305.1 Candidatus Bathyarchaeota archaeon
ATTCGTTATTTGAAACGGCTTGCCGCAGACATTGAACGCGAACAAGGGCGAATCAAACCAGATGCCATACCAAAAACGCACAGCGAAAAAGTGGCGATAGTTGGCGCGGGACCAGCAGGACTGACCGCTGCACACGAACTCGCGAAACTCGGTTATCCAGTCACAGTCTTTGAGCGTATGCCCGAACCTGGCGGCATGATGCGATACGGTATCCCTGATTATCGTCTACAGAAATATGTTGTTGCCAATGAAATAGCTTACATCCAAGATCTAGGTGTGGAAATTAAGACAGGGGTAGAATTTGGCAAAGACGTACAGCTTGACACTCTGCGAAATGAGGGCTACAAGGCTATATTTATAGCGCACGGAGCGCAACTGAGCAGAAAACTAGGTATACCGGGCGAGGATTTAGAGGGCGTTTTTCACGCGGTTGAGTTTCTAAGGCATGTGTCCCTAGGAAAAACTATTGATGTAGGCGAAAAAGTTGCAGTTATTGGAGGAGGCAACAGCGCCATTGATGCCGCTTGCACGTCGCTAAGACTTGGGGCAAAAGAAGTCAAGATTCTCTACCGTCGCTCGCGGAAGGAAATGCCAGCGCGTCCCCACGAAATAGAGGCCGCCAAAGAAGAAGGAGTTAAGTTCCATTTTCTAGTTGCACCCAAACAAATCATCGGTGAAACAGGAAGAGTCAAACTCATAGAATGTTTAAGGATGGAACTGGGAGAGCCCGACGCAAGTGGCAGAAGACGTCCAGTACCCGTGCAAGGGTCTGAGCACACATATTATGTGGATACAGTAATTGCGGCAATCGGCCAACTGCCGGAAACTTCATGTCTATCTTCCATCCTTTTGGATGAGCGTAGGCGTGCAATATCGGTTGATCCGTTAACGCTGGAGACCAAGATTCCCAGCGTTTTTGCGGGAGGCGACATAGCTAGCGGTCCCGCAAGTATTGTCGAGGCCATAGGTGCAGGCAAACGAGTGGCGGTGTCGATTGATCGTCTTTTGAACGGCGAGGATTTGAGGATTGGAAGAGAAGAGCAAATTGAGGAGACAACGTGGGTTAAAGACTGGGAAAAGATAGCGAAAAAAACTGAGAGGTACATCCTCCCACACATAGACATAGGGAGACAGAAAGTAAGCTTTGAAAAAGCCGATGAACTTTTGGTGAAGATTAAAGAGCTTGCTACGTCTGAAGCTCGAAGGTGTCTTGAATGTGGTCCATGCGCTGAATGTCTCGGAAGCGAAGAGCTATGTGACGCCGACAAGGCGGTAGTTGACGAGACTTTATGCACGGGCTGCAACCTCTGTGTGGCAGTTTGTCCCTTTAACGCGTTAGGAAAGAACGAAAAAGGCGTTGCACAAGTAGACGATGCCCTTTGTAAGGGCTGTGGCACTTGTAGCGCAAGTTGCCCCGAACGGGCGATTACTATGCGGCAGTATCCCGATGCTCAAATTGTGACTACTGTTGTAGCCGCTTTAGGGAGAGAGTACACATAATTTTTAGACCCAAAATCATTGGTTTTGTGTGTAACTGGAGTTTGCCTGCGGAAGTGGACATTGCAAGCACTGGCAGAGTACATGGTTACCCCAAAATACGCATCGTACGAGTAATGTGTGCTGGGAGAATCGATCCAGCTATCGTAGTGGAAATCTTTGCCAAAGGTGCAGACGGGGTTCTAGTAATCGGTTGTCACCCACCGGATTGCCACTACATTGAAGGAAACCTTCAAGCAGAACGAAAAATTGTGATGCTGAAAAAGCTCATATCGCTAACTGGCCTTGAACCAGAGCGCCTTCGACTAGAGTGGGCTTACACATCCGAAGTTAAACGCTTCGGAACGATCATCGACAATTTTAGAAATCAAGTTACAGGGTTAGGATTGTCTCCCTTGGCTGGAAAAAAACCAGACGAAAACATATTGGCGGACATAAAAGCAGCCAAGGCGGTGGCGGGAGACTGTAGATTGCGAACGCTGGTGGGCAGAGAGAAGAAACTGATCGAAGAAGGAAACGTATACAATGAGAAGGTGGAACAGGAGGAGTTTGACAAAGTGATGGACGAAAGTATTGATGCGGAGTATGTACGAAACAGAATCCATCTTCTAGTGAAGGACAGACCAATGTCTGTTGAAGGGTTGGCTAAACATTTGGGCTTAGACCCGAAAAATGTGTTGCGCCACATAGTGGTTATGAGACGTAGAGGCTTGGTCACAATTGACAGGATCGAACGAACGATCCCGCTATACACTGCGCTGTAGGTATGAAAATGGACGAGCAAAAGAAAGAGAAGAATGAAGAAACTGTAATCGTTGTCCGAAGAGATTGCATCGTGAAGCATAAAGACGGGAGCAAAGAACCGAAACGATCCAAAGTGAAAAGGTTTTTCAAAACAACATCGTATTTAATGTATCGTGCTCTCTATGTCTCTGTTTTGCGCTACTTCAAGAGCATAAATCAAAGGGCCGGGTCAAGTCTCAACCTTTGGTATATGAAGCGTGAAACTTCAGAGCATATTAAGTCTTTGATCAAAGTGTTCAAATGGGTGATCTTGCCAGCAAGCCTCATGTATGTTTGTGTGGATTTCTATTTCTTTGGAGAAAACGCTCTCGACTCTATGTTATGTGGTATATTGATTTTCTTCTACAGCAATTTCCTTCCAGACATACCTTCTATCTATAGAAGAAGGAAGAGTTACGGTGGTGCATGGCATGCAAGCAGAGGTACAGATGAAGATTTATCATGGGATGTCAAGTATGCTCTCCTTTTGTTTGCTCCATTATTTATCGGGGCTTTTTTCTGTGGGATACGGTTAAGACAGAAGATAACCGATACCTTCCATAACTTCAAATCACTAGCAATATACGTAGCTTTTCTTCTTCTATTGAGCTTTTTTGCATTCGGAGACTTTTCAATCTCAATTGGAGAATTAACTGAGATTCTTTCTGTTCCATTCTACGGTTTGGTGGGGTACTTGACTCATCTGAAGGTTGACACAATGCACAAGTGGGTCAAGCTATGAGGAAAGCGACAGAGAGGACACGTGAACAAATAAAGAGGTGAAAACGTGACGGAAAAAGTGGGAGCAGTGCTCGTCGTCGGCGGCGGAATCGCCGGAATCCAAGCAGCCCTAGACCTTGCAGACTCAGGTTTCAAGGTTCACCTAATTGACCAGTCACCAAGTATAGGCGGCGTGATGGCGCAACTTGACAAGACTTTTCCAACAAATGACTGTGCAATGTGCATTTTGGCACCCAAACTTGTCGCAACTGGAAGACATCCGAACATAACTTTGATAACAAATGGAGAAGTCATAGGCTTAAACGGTGAAGCTGGAAACTTCGAGGTAAAAATTCGAAAGAGAAGCCGTTACATAAACGAAGAGAAATGCAATGGATGTGGGTTATGCGCCCAAAAATGTCCGATAGAAGCCGTAGATACGTTTAACGAAGGATTAAGTAATAGAAATGCCATCTACGTTGACTATCCACAGGCAGTTCCATTAAAGTTCATAATAGATCGTGAAAAATGTGTAGGATGTGGAACATGCCGAGAAATCTGCAAAGCAGAGGCAATCGAATACGATCAACAAGATAGCGAAGCAACTTTGAAGGTAGGTTCTATTATTCTTGCACCTGGACTCGAACCATTTAACGCAAAACTGAAGAACGAATATGGCTATGGACGATTTCCAAACGTTGTTACAAGCATAGAATTTGAACGTATTCTAAGCGCTTCAGGGCCATACGGTGGACTTGTTTTGAAACCTTCAAATGGCGAAATTCCAAGAAAAATAGCCTTTATTCAATGTGTTGGTTCAAGGGATGCCCAGCTTGGAAATAACTACTGTTCTGCCGCATGTTGCATGTATGGCATGAAAGAAGCAATTATAGCTAAAGAACACGTACCAACGAAGTTGGACTGCACAATATTTTACATGGACATACGCTCCTATGGAAAGGAGTTTGACGCCTACTATAACCGTGCTAAAGGAGAATACGCCATAAGGTTCGTAAGATCAAGAGTGGCAAGCGTTGCAGAAGACCCATTAACGAACAACCTCTACGTGCATTTTGTGGAAAATGAAGAGCCGAAAATCGAAGAATTTGACATGATAGTTTTGTCTATTGGAATGCAATCTCCTAAAACCGCTGAAAAACTAGCTG